>NZ_JBCNKR010000006.1:1770000-3164631 GCF_039595935.1 Flavobacterium sp.
GGGGATGACTTGTGGATCGGGGTGAAAGGCTAATCAAGCTCGGAGATAGCTGGTTCTCCCCGAAAGCTATTTAGGTAGCGCCTCGGATGAATACCATTGGGGGTAGAGCACTGTTTCGGCTAGGGGGTCATCCCGACTTACCAAACCGATGCAAACTCCGAATACCGAGAAGTGCCGAGAATGGGAGACACACGGCGGGTGCTAACGTCCGTCGTGAAAAGGGAAACAACCCAGACCGCCAGCTAAGGTCCCAAAGTTGTGGTTAAGTGGTAAACGATGTGGGAAGGCTTAGACAGCTAGGAGGTTGGCTTAGAAGCAGCCATCCTTTAAAGAAAGCGTAATAGCTCACTGGTCGAGTCGGCCTGCGCGGAAGATGTAACGGGGCTAAACCATAGCACCGAAGCTGCGGGCGGACGTTTGTATGTATGTGCTGTGGTAGGGGAGCGTTCTGTAAGCCGATGAAGGTGTATTGAGAAGTTGCTGGAGGTATCAGAAGTGCGAATGCTGACATGAGTAGCGATAAAGGGGGTGAAAAGCCCCCTCGCCGAAAGCCCAAGGTTTCCTGCGCAACGTTCATCGGCGCAGGGTGAGTCGGCCCCTAAGGCGAGGCCGAAAGGCGTAGTCGATGGGAAACAGGTTAATATTCCTGTACTTCTAATTACTGCGATGGAGGGACGGAGAAGGTGATGTAAGCTAGCCGCGAGCTGACGGTTGTCCCGGTTTAAGTACGTAGGCTGTAGGTTGCCTGTAGTAAAGGATGCGCAGGAACCCTGGGGTGAGATGACGATAGCACTACGGTGTCTTCGGACGAAGAGATAGTGCGCCTGCTTCCAAGAAAAGCCACTAAGCTCCAGGTAACATTAGAACCGTACCCCAAACCGACACAGGTGGGTCAGGTAGAGAATACCAAGGCGCTTGAGAGAACTCTGGGTGAAGGAACTCGGCAAAATGGCCCCGTAACTTCGGGAGAAGGACGTGAGAGGTGACGCGGCGCCGTAGCAATCGGGGCCGAAATCAGTCGAAAAGGTACCAGCTGGCTGCGACTGTTTATTAAAAACACAGCACTCTGCAAACACGAAAGTGGACGTATAGGGTGTGACGCCTGCCCGGTGCCGGAAGGTTAATTGATGGGGTTAGCGGCAAGGCGAAGCTCTTGATCGAAGCCCCGGTAAACGGCGGCCGTAACTATAACGGTCCTAAGGTAGCGAAATTCCTTGTCGGGTAAGTTCCGACCTGCACGAATGGCGTAACGATGTGGCCACGCTGTCTCCACCCAGAGACTCAGTGAAATTGAAATCGCTGTGAAGATGCAGTGTACCCGCGGCTAGACGGAAAGACCCCGTGAACCTTTACTATAGCTTTGCACTGACCTTGGATCCTTGATGTGTAGGATAGGTGGGAGGCTTTGAAGCGTGGACGCCAGTCTGCGTGGAGCCATCCTTGAAATACCACCCTGTTAATGTTTGATTGGCTGAGGTTCTAACCGGCGTGGGCGGCCGTGATGCGGTCGTTGGGACAGTGTATGGTGGGTAGTTTGACTGGGGCGGTCTCCTCCCAAAGCGTAACGGAGGAGTTCGAAGGTACGCTAGGTACGGTCGGACATCGTGCCGAGAGTGCAATGGCATAAGCGTGCTTGACTGCGAGACTGACGAGTCGAGCAGGTACGAAAGTAGGTCATAGTGATCCGGTGGTTCTGTATGGAAGGGCCATCGCTCAACGGATAAAAGGTACTCCGGGGATAACAGGCTGATACCGCCCAAGAGTTCATATCGACGGCGGTGTTTGGCACCTCGATGTCGGCTCATCACATCCTGGGGCTGAAGTAGGTCCCAAGGGTATGGCTGTTCGCCATTTAAAGAGGTACGTGAGCTGGGTTTAAAACGTCGTGAGACAGTTTGGTCCCTATCTTCCGTGGGCGCTGCAGATTTGAGAGAGCCTGCTCCTAGTACGAGAGGACCGGAGTGGACGCACCTCTGGTGTACCGGTTGTCACGCCAGTGGCATTGCCGGGTAGCTAAGTGCGGAAGAGATAACCGCTGAAAGCATCTAAGCGGGAAACTCGTCTCAAGATGAGATTTCTTTTAAGGATCGTGGAAGACGACCACGTTGATAGGCTATAGATGTAAAGGCAGTAATGTCATAGTCGAGTAGTACTAATAATCCGTAAGCTTATGTACACCCTTTTCCCTCTCGTCCCAGACGAGAGGGAGGAAACTTTCTAAAACTAAAACTTACTTTTCTTTATCTCAGTATGTTAAAATATTTGCTCGACGCAGAGCAGTTGATGGTTAATAGTTGATAGTTGATGGAAAATCCCAGCAGCCGACAACCACAAACCAACAACTAACAACCTTAAGGTGGTTATTGCGGCGGGGCTCACCTCTTCCCATCCCGAACAGAGAAGTTAAGCCCGCCTGCGCAGATGGTACTGCATTATTGTGGGAGAGTATGTCGTCGCCTTTCTTTTTGAAAAACCCTATCCGTTCTTGGATAGGGTTTTTTGGTTTATAATTGTTTTAAATATCAAATCCCAAATTCCAAGAAAAATATTTTAAATCAGAATTTTATACATTTTGTAAAGCTTAAATTCTGTTCCTATGTTTTTCTGGAATTGGAATTTTAAAATCGTAAACTTTTATGTTGCTGTTAGTGTGCTGTTTCTGAATTGCTTATATTTTATATCTTTTGATCATCAACATCATGTATAAACTGAATTACGCCATTCATAAATACTTTTTGATCATCCCACATTGCTAAATGACTTCCATTTGGACAATATAAATAGCGTCCTTTTTTGACTAATTTACTCTGTTCTTCCATTGCTTTTGGATCCATTGTGTCGTATTTTGCACCAATCATTAGAGTTGGAATTGTAATTTCATGGAGTCTATTTTTGATATCCCATTTGGCTAATCTTCCACTTATACCGAACTCACTTGGACCTTGCATCATGGTATAAATTTCCCCATTAACATGCTTACTGGCACGATTTAGTCCATCTGGCCATTCTTTTAATCTGCATAAATGTTCTTTATAAAAGTTTGGAAGCAATAATTCCATATATCTTGGATTACTGAAATCCTTTTTAGCTTCTAAGGCTCTTATTTCTGCTAAAATTTTCGGTTTCATTTGCTTTGCTAAAACTTCATCGGCATATTTACCATATTCTGGTGCGCTCGCCATCATATTAGAAATCAGTAATCCCTTTAAGTTTTTTTGATATTTTAAAGCATATTCCATTGCTAGTATTCCTCCCCATGAATTTCCTAAAACATAAAAGTTATCTTTATCAGCATTAATAGCTTTGCGAACTTGTTCTACTTCTTCTACGAATCTTTCGGTTGTCCATAAGCTGCTGTCTTTTGGCTGATCGCTGTAATAAGATCCTAATTGATCATATTCATAAAATTCAAATCCTTCGCGCTGAAAAAAAGTTTCAAAGCATTCCATGTATTCGTGTGTCATTGCAGGACCACCATGAAGTAATAGAACTTTAATTTTTGGATTATTTCCAAATCGTTTCGTCCAAACTTTAAATTCTCCTACTGGTGTTTTTATTGGAATCATTTTAACTCCAGCTGATTCTACATTACTTTGATCGTAAGTAAAATAATTGGGAAGAGTGTCAGATTTGGGTTCATTTTTACATGAGGTTAAGAGTATAATCATTGAAATGATTGCGGTATAGCGCATATGTTTAAAATTTAAGGGTTTAAACTAAATTACAAATTATTCTTGAACGAATTGGGTTAACTTAATTTCCAAAATCACTATTTATAGTGATGTATGAAATTTAGTTGAGTTATAGTTTTGCAACTTGTGAAAAAGTTAAATATATAGTTGCAGGATGAAAAATAATAGAACAGTTTTAAAAAAAATGTCGAAGTTTTTACTTCTCTTATTCTTGTTTTTTTTCGGTGGGATATGGATTTCGTATGGTCAAAATGGCTGTCCGCAAGTACCAGTTTCTGTTTTAAACGGAGCCAATGGTTTTTTGGTAGAAGGAAAAGTAAGCGAAGACGATATGGGATATACGACAAAAAGTGCCGGAGATATTAACCATGATGGTATACCTGATATTATGATTGGAGCTCCGGGAATTGATTTTGGAGGAGTTAAAAATGTAGGAGAAATTTATGTCATTTTTGGAGGATCTGGATTTTCCTTTAAAACTTTTGATGTAACAACCTTAAATGGAACTAATGGTTTTGTAATTCGCGGTGTATCTGCAGATGAAAAATTAGGAAGTATGTTAAGCTCAGCTGGTGACTTTAATAATGATGGTATAGATGATATTATTATTGGAAACGATTCTGAGGAAGGCATGGCAACTGCACAAATATTTTTTGGGGCCAATACTTTTCAGGCGCTTTATAACAGAACTGATATTGATAATGCAAAAGGAATCTCTATTACGCTTGACGGAGATTTAAATACATATGTAAGAGATGTTAGTTATGCCGGCGATGTGAATCATGATGGTATATCTGACGTTATTATTACTGAACTTTACAATGGAAGAACGAATAATTATATTGTTTTTGGAGCTGCAAATAGTACGGATTTAGGTACTTCATCTTTAAACGGAGCCAATGGTTTTAAAATATTCGGATATCAAGTTTGGTATGGAGATTCTATTGGGCGAAATGCTGGAGATATAAATAACGATGGAATTGATGATTTGATTTTAGGATTTCCTTCTTATCAGGAAGGAGATAATGGTTATTCAGGAAGAGTTATTCTAATATTTGGTAAAAATTTAATTTTTCCTTCTATAATAGATTTAAGCCTTTTGAATGCATCACAGGGAACAATCATAACCAATTCGATAAAAGAAAACCGGATGGGAAAATCAGTTGCTGCAGCAGGTGATTTTAATAATGATGGAATTGACGATGTTATAATAGGAGTTCCAAATAAAGATATTGACGGAGTTACCAGTGTTGGTGAAGCCTATGTTATTTTTGGAAGAAATACATTTCCAACTTCATTTTCTATAACAAGTATAACACCAACAACAGGTGTTGTTTTTCAAGGAAATAAATACAATGATCAGTTTGGATTTTCAGTAGCTGGTGTAAAAGACATTAATCACGACGGAAAGGATGATATTGCAATTTCATCGAAAAAAGGAATCTCAAACAATGGTGCCTTATATCTTGTTTTTGGTGGAAATACCGCTACAGGAATTGTAAAAGAGAATAAAATTTTAAATACGGTTGGTTATCAGATTTTTGATGATTTCGTTGGTTATTCTAATGAGACTTTTGCACGTGACGCTGCGGGAATTGGAGATTTTAATAACGATGGGACAAATGATTTTATACTGGGAACTACCAGAAAAGAAGATTATTATTGGGATCCCGGAAATGCATATATTTTTTATGGCGAAACTTTAGACCGTGTTGATAATGTTAAGCCGGTTATAGAGTGTCCTGTAAATCAGGAGCTTTATATAAATTCAACATTGCCAGATTATGTTACGTTGTTACCTAATGTAACAGATAATTGTATGTACACCAGCAATTATGATTTAGTAATAACTCAAAACCCGCCTCAGGGTACTTTATTTAAAGGAGATACCAATGTAACCATTACTGTTACGGATTTATCGGGAAATACAAATTCATGCAGTTTTTTAGTAAAACTGAAAGCACCACCAGCAGCACCTGGATGTAAAACTGTAAACTTTGCATTGGAAGATTTAAATGGCACAAATGGTTTTGTGATTTATGGGGAGACAGGTTTTATTCAAACAGGTTTCAGTCTAAATAAGGCTGGAGATATAAACAATGATGGTATTTCAGATTTTATATTAAGTTCAGTAGGTGATACAAGGGGATTTTCAGGAGCTTTTAAAAATAGGCAGGACATAATAAAAGGAAGTGTATATGTAATCTATGGTAAAACAACCGGATTTCCTCCCACTATTCATTTAAAAGATTTAAACGGAACGAACGGGTTTATTATTCGGGATGATGTAGATTTAACAGGGGATTACGAAACAGGAACCGTGGTAGCTTCTGCAGGAGATCTAAATGGTGATGGAATTGATGATTTAATGTTGAGTGCGCCCCACAAAAAAAACGTTAATTATGATACGGGTTCAGTTTATGTAATCTTTGGCAAAACTGGTGGTCTTGCAGCTCAGTTCTTTTTATCAAGTTTAAATGGAAGTAACGGATTTGAATTTTCTGGTACAGAATATTATGAAACGATAGGTGCAGGTATTGATTCTATTGGCGATTTTAATAACGACGGTTTTGATGATATTGCTGTTTTAGGAAGCGGGACATTAAAAAAAGGATATATAATTTATGGCAAAAACAGCCCTTTTGCTCCCCTATTATTATCTACAGATTTAAACGGGACTAATGGTTTTTCAATTACCGGTGATCCTGCTGTTGATAAAATTGCTAATTCATTAACAGGATTAGGAGATGTTAATGGAGATGGAATTCCTGATATTGGTGTGGCTACTCTGGAAGGAGATAAAAGATATGTTATTTACGGAGGTTCGGGTTTTCCAAGCGAATTTAATGTAACAACACTCAATGGTAGCAATGGTTTTGTTGTACAACACTCAACATCATCATTAAAATACACCGAGATTAATAAAACAGGTGATCTAAATCATGACGGATTTAATGATATTGCATTCAATAGGGATTATATTCTTTTTGGTTCTGCCAGTATTCCGGCTTTAGTAGATTTAAAAAATCTTGACGGGACAAACGGATTTAAAATAGAAAATAACTTTGGCTCAGTAGGCAAATTTGGAAGCATTGGTGATTTTAATAAAGACGGAATCGATGATTATCTTTTTGCAGTAAACTATACAGGAGCTGTTATTATTTATGGTAAAAATACCTGGTCAGGTTCTATAAATATGTTCAATTTTAGTGCAAAGGACGGTCAAAGATTGATCTTTTCTCATTCAAATACAACAACATTTAATTTTATTGGAGATATTAATAATGATGGTTTTGATGATATTATTGGAAGCAATATTATATATAACTATTCGAATTCTTTAAGAATAAATGAAGATCCGGGAAAAGCATATGTTATTTATGGAAGACAAATTATAACAGATTCCGAAAAACCAGTTATAACTAACTGCCCATATAACGATATATTTTCTGAAGGAACCTTAATTCCAGACTATAGACCTTATATAGTAGTAACAGATGATTGTGATGAAAATCCTGTAATTGAGCAAGATCCGCCAGCGGGAACAGTTTTCGCAGGAGGAAAACAAACAGTTACCCTAAAAGCAACCGATGCCAGCAGTCATTTTCAAACTTGTACTTTTACTATCTCAGATGGTATTGACCATGAAGCACCTGTTCTAACCTGTATTGGAGATCAACAATTAGCTTGTGGTGAAAAAATTCCTAATTATCTTCCTTTACTAACCGTAACAGATGATATAGATACAAATGTACAGCTCACGCAAAATCCGCCAGAAGGAACTGCTTTTTATGACGGAATGCAAATTGATTTTACCGCACAAGATGATGCAGGACATGTTACTACTTGCAGTATAATTATCAATGCTTCTGGTGCTGATACTAAACCGCCGACATTTACCGTTCCGACAAACGTAACGTTATATTGTGGAGAATTTCTACCAAATTACGCATTTAGCCCTATAATGAATTTGCAGGATAATTGTAGTGATAAAATTACGGCTGAAATGACTCCGCCAGCCGGAACCCGATTCTATGACGGAATTTCAATACATATAAAATATACAGATGAATCTGGAAATTGGGATGAATGTACATTCATTGTCCATTCGGCAGAGCAGGATTATACACCGCCTGTAATCAATTGTATTGGAAATCAGACATTAGATTGCGGAGCAGTGCTTCCAGATTATACACTTTTAGTTTCAGCATCAGATGAATGTGATCCATCGCCTGTAATTACTCAAAGTCCAGCTGCGGGAAGTCCTTTTACAGATGGAATGACCATTACTATAACCGCTACTGATGCTTCAAATAGATATTCACAATGCAGTTTTATAGTCAATGTTTCTGCAGATACTACTCCTCCGGTTATAACCTGTATTGGAGATCAGAGTCTGCTCGTAGATTCACCGCTTCCAGATTACAGTTCGATGGTTACAGCTTCAGATAATTGTGATTCAAACTTAACAGTAAAACAGACTCCGTACCCTGGCTCTTCAATTTATGAAGGAATGAGTGTCATAATGAGCACTTCAGATAATAGTGGTAATGAGATAAGCTGTTCCTTCAAGATACATGTAGTATTAGACAACCAAGCGCCTGTTTTTACTTGTCTCGCTGATCAAATGCTGGAATGTTATACAAATGTAATTCCAGATTATACAAAAATGATTTCTGCTACAGATAACATAGATCCAAATCCTTCAATTACTCAAAATCCGGCAGCGGGAAGTGAATATTCAGAAGGAATGACAATTAAAATAACAGTATCAGATCAAAGCAATAATTCTAAAGATTGTTTTTTTCAATTATTTAAATATCCAATTACAGTAGATGCTGGAGAAGATCAGGAAATTAATGAAGGGCAAACGATTACACTTCATGCTCAGCCTTTAGAAAACGGAACTTTTTTATGGACTCCTTCAACTGGATTAAACAATGATAAAATTGCAAATCCAATAGCACAGCCAGCAGAAACAACAACTTATAAAGTAGTTTTTACCAATGAAGATGGCTGTCAGGCCGAGGATTCTGTTACCATAACAGTTCTTCCGGCATTAACAGACGAAACAAAATATGGTTTTTCTCCAAATGGTGATGGAATAAATGATTTTTGGCAAATCGACGACATCACAGATTATCCAAACAATCAGGTTTTGATTTACAACCGCTGGGGCGATTTAGTTTTTCAAACTGAAAACTATGACAATGCATTGAATGTATTTACCGGAATTGCAAATAAAAGCCGAAATCTGGGTGCTAATCAATTGCCGGAAGGAACTTATTTCTTCGAAATCCGTGTCAATCAACCACATCACTTTAAAAAACTCAAGGGGTATCTTGTTTTAAAACGCTAATTCATGAAAAGTATAATAAATAGTATTGCAGCCTTACTCATCATAATCATTTTTTTAGAAAAGGCATACGCGCAGCAAACACCAGTTTTTTCAAGTTATAATTACAATACAGTTTTAATAAATCCCGCTCATGCGGGATATTATCCAGATATAGACATTGTAATGACAACAAACGGATATTTTAATTCCTTTGACGGAAGTCCGAAAAATGTTGATCTTTCCATAAACAAATCAGCTTGGTCAGACAGATTAGGATTAGCCGCCGGAATATCGCACGATGAAATTGGAGTAACAAACACAACCAATTTTTTTACTTCGTACTCGTATAAAATTTATTACGGTGCTGATGCTAAAACAGGACAGTCAAAATCATTCAACACCAAAATGATATCGTTTGGAGTTACAGCTGGCGCAATGCTTTATAATGAAAATTTAACCGAATTAGGATTAGAATATGATCCTGAATTTCAGGAAAACATTCACACTTTTACGCCAACCGTTGGAGTAGGTTTTTTATACAATTATAATAAATTTTATTTAGGATTATCAGCACCAAATTTGTTGAATGAGGCCTTCAATTCAAAAAATAATACCAATTTAAAAAATGTATATTACAGTTATTTAGGCTATAGATTTTTTACAAACAGCCATGAAGATTTGCTTATAAATCCAAACGTTTTATTGAAATATGCTGAAGACGTACCTTTTCAGGCCGATTTTAATTTACTTTTAAATTACAAAAGCAAATTCGAATTTGGAGGCGGTTACAGAACTTCAAACACTTTAAATGTTCTGGCCGGATTTCATCTCTCAGATAATTTCAAAGTAATCTGCACTTACAATAAAGCTTTTGATAATGTAGTAATTCCTGATACTTTCGGACTCGTTTTAAATTACCGAATGGGAAAAGGATTCGAATAAATTAGTCAACCAAACCATTCTCAACCGCATATTTTACCAACCCCGCCGTATTTTTAGCATTCAGTTTAGATAATAAATTGCGGCGGTGCGTATTTACAGTATTTAAGCTGATAAAAGTTTTCTCAGCAATTTCAGCAGTATTGTATTCGTGAGCAATCAAAATTAAAATTTCCTTCTCGCGCGAGCTCAGTTCGGTTAAATTAGAAACCTGTTTTTCGATTTTTGAACTGTTCGAAAGATGTTTTTCTTCCAATTCTTCAGCAAAATAATTCTCTCCCAGAGCAATCGCATTTATCGCTTTTAGAAGCTCTTCTTTTTCAGCATTTTTCAATAAATAACCATGCACGCCAATTCTGATTAATCTCGAAATAATCATCACATTACTGTGCGTACTTACAATCAAAATCTTCACATTAGGGTATTCTTTTTTCAGAATTTTACTCAGCTCAATACCGTCCATTTCCGGCATGCTTACATCCAGAATAATAAAATCAACAATACCTTTTTTAACTATTTCCAGAGCCTGGTTTCCATTAACAGCCTTATCAACAATAGTTATATTCGGTTCTTGTTCCAATAAAGAAATAAGCCCCTGAAGAAACATCGTGTGATCGTCAGCAATAAGAAGATTAATTTTTTTCATTAAACAAATATATTAGTTGCTTTTCAATTCATCAAGCTGATTTCTTAAATCAATGCCTTTTATTTTATTCTTAGATTTCGTTTCTAAAACCGGAATTTCGATATTAGCAATCGTACCGCGTTTCAATTTAGAATCAATTACAAAAGAGCCGTTTAGCTTTTTAATTCGGTTTTCCAGATTAATAAAACCAATTCCTTTTTCAGATTTAGCTGCATCAAAACCAACTCCGTTATCCTCAAACAAAAGATTTACAATATTTTCAATACAATTCAGCTGAATCTCAACTTCAGAAGCTTTTGCATGTTTGATCGTATTCGTTAAAAGTTCCTGAATAATTTTAAAAGTTTCAATTTGAATATCTTCATCCAGTTCATTAATCTCTTTTTTAGGATACGGAATAAAAGAAATCTTAATCTTGCTCGCATCACTGATATTTTTCAGATACGACTCGAGAACTTCTAAAAACTTATTCTGACTGAATTTCTTCGGCAAAAGCGTATGCGATATACTGCGAACCTGCTGATAGGTTTCATCCAATTGCAGACTGATTTTTTGAATGTTAGTAAAATTTGAAGCATTTAAATGATTAACCTGAAGTTTGATAGCCGCAAGATTTCCACCAATGCTGTCGTGAAGTTCCTGCGAAATACGCTGTCTCTCTTTATCCTGGCCGCTTATGGATGCCTTTATGAGTTCTAATTCCTGATCTTTTAAAATTCCATCAATCTTTTGAGAAGTGATTTCAACTTGTTTTATATTCAGCAAATGCTGAACTTTAAAACGTTTATAATACTGAAACAAAAGCCCGATTATAGGAACCAGTAAAACCAGAAAAGCAATAATAGTAAACCATCTTATTTTTTTCTGCTGATTAATTTCAAGAGATTTTAATTGTTGATCTTTCTTTAAAAGAGAAATTTCATTTCGTTTTTTGTTTGATGAATTCTGATACGCCAAAATCGTATTTTCATTGTTTTTATTCGAAATTTCTTCCTGAAGCAGCATATTTTTTATCGCCTCTTCCTGATTAGCCAAAACCAGTTTTTTAGCTTCATTTTCAAACTTCAATGCCTCGATTTCTTTTTGCTTTTGAGCCGTTTTATATTTCACTTCCAGCTCGTTAATCTCTTTTATTTTTTGAAGATTAGTTATCGAATCCTTTATACGTGCCGATTTTTCAAAAAACGAATAAGCACTCTTATAATCATCCTGCAGAATGGCAATTTTTCGCAATTCATCATAAATATAGCTCTGATTTTGAAGGAGTCCAAAATGAACTGATTTTTGAAGCGCCTCAGAAAAAATCAATTTAGCATCACTATACTTTTTCATCAAAATAAAAGTATCGCCAATACTGCTTCTGCAAACAATCGACAACTGATTCAATTCACTTTTATCAGCTATTAGCTGAGCTTCCTGAAAAACTTTTAAAGCCTCCTGAGGTTTATTTTGCAATTTATAATTCTCGCCAAGTCCCAATAAAATAATAACGCGTCCCTGATTGTTATTGGTTTTTTCGCTGAGTACTTTTCCTTTTTTATAAAAAATATTGGCATTGTCATAATCCTTCAGCTTCGAATATATATCACCGATATTGATATAACTTCCCAATATAATTTCATTATCATCCTTGCATTCAAGGCATTGTTTAAACAATTTCAAAGCATTGTCATAATCGCCCAGTTCATTGTAAGTTTGGGCAAGGCCGTGCATATGCGTATAAAAAAGATTTTTTTCGTTATATTTTTGAGAAGCTTCAATACCTTTTAGATGCCATTTTTTACTCTCATTTAATAAACCTTTTTTTTGATAATTAATAGCCAGTAAATTATAACCCAAAGAAAAAAGCCGGCTTTTTAAAGAATCATTTACAACCGTGTTGAATTTTAAAGCCTGATTTGTATAATAAATAGAAGAATCAATTACAGCTCTTTTATTGAAGTAATAAGCCAGAAGCAGATTTGTACTCGAAATAGAACGATTATCAGCCTTCGATTTTAAAAGCAAATGCGCCTTTTTATAAGCTTTTTTTTCATCGCCTTTATTATATAAATCATAAAGAGCAAGAATTTTAGGATCTTGCTTAAGCGAAGGCATTTTTTTGACAACAAAAGTCTTCTTTTTATTTTCAATCTGCGCCTGCAGACCGAACGATAAAAAGGCGAAGATCAATAAATAAAGTCTTCCTGACCAGATTGCCATACGTTTTTGGTTTGAACCCTAATTAAAGATTAGAATAAATTTTAAAGTCTTGTAAACTTGGGGTTTATCTTGTCGGCCTGAATTAAAGCCAAAAGGTAAAAATACTACAAAACTATCAAAAAGCCATTTCTTAAAATAAAATTTTTATGCAAAGTTGTGATATAATATTTTAAGAAAATAAAACAATAAACTGTTTGGAAATCAGTTTGTTGTAAATCATAAAAAAACTAAAACTTTCTTAAATTAATTTGAATGCATTTTTAGTTGTAGTAAATTAGTAATACTATGCTTAAAATGAACAAATTATGAAAACGAATATATTTTTAATAACAGCATTTTTGGTTATGACCATTTCGGCCAGTGCCCAGAAAAAAATAGAAGTAACAGAGCTGCCAAAACCGGCACAGGAATTTTTGAAGAAGCACTTTAGTCACACTTCGGTAGTAACAGCGCAAAAAGATCCCGAACATGGAGAAAAAGGTTTTGAAGTAAAACTCAAAGACGGAACAGAAGTAGAGTTCTGGAAAGATGGTTCGTACCGTGAAGTAGACGGCGATGACAATCCAATTCCAACCGATTTTATTCCGGATAACATTAAAGCGTATGTTGCTAAAAATCATCCGAATGAAAAAATAACGCACATCGACTATGGACACAAAGATTTGGATGTAGATTTGACGAATAAAATTGATTTGGAGTTTACCAAAGACGGTAAAATTCTAAAAGACAAAAAGAATGACGTCAAAAAATAATTAAACGATTATGACACAGATGAATATTCCTAAATCGTTCGTCATTTATATGACGGGCGATTGGGAATATTTTGTTTAATGCCTGTTTGAGCAAAAGAACATCTTGAGAGAAAATAGTTTATATTTACATCTTTATTTTTTATTTCATGGAAGAAAATAAACATGTAACGATTTATGATATTGCCGAAAGACTCAATTTGGCAACATCTACCATTTCACGAGCTTTAAAAGATCATCATACCATAAGTGATAAAACGATAAAGAAAGTGAAAAAAACCGCTGAAGAAATGGGCTTTGTTCCGAATACTTTGGCTGCAGGTTTGCGTGGAAATAAAACCAGAACCATTGGCGTTTTAATTCCAACTGTTACACAACCCTTTTTATCTTCCTTAATCAGCGGAATTGAAATTACAGCTCAAAAATCAGACTATACCGTAATCATCATGCAGTCGCACGATTCGTATGAAGAAGAAGTAAATATGGCGAAATCTTTATACAGCAATCGTGTAAGCGGTGTAATTTGTTCTCTCGCAATGGAAACCAGAGATACAGCACATTTTCATCAGTTTTCGAATAATAATATACCGTTGGTTTTTGTCGACAGGGTTCCGAAAGATTATAATACTTTTAGAGTTGTAATCGACAATTATACAGCAGGTTACAAAGCAACAAAACACCTTATCGAACAAGGCTGTATCCGCATTGCGCATTTAACAGCTGGTTCAGAATTAGGAAATTTATACAACGAAAGAAAAAGAGGTTACATAGAAGCCTTAAAAGATCATAATATCGATGTTGAAGAAGAATTGATTATCAATTTAAATTCAGTTACTTACGAAGATGGAGTAAAAGCCAGCAATGCGTTATTTGATTTGAAACCAATTCCTGACGGATTGTTTGCGCCCGGAGATATTTTGGCAGTTAGTGCCGTTCAGACTGCTAAAAAACGCGGCATCAAAGTTCCGGAAGAATTTAAAGTAATTGGTTTTAACAACGACCCAATTTCGCAGATTATCGATCCTAATTTGTCAACCATAACACATCCCGCAGAAAAAATGGGAAAAGCGGCGGCGGAAATTATTATCAAAAATCTGAAATCATCTAAAAACGATGATGCAAAAGAAATCACTTTCTTAAATACAGAAGTATTAGCCAGAGAATCTTCTCAGAAATAAAATAAATTCAGATTTTCAACCTGAATTCAACCCCTCCAAAGCAGGATAGTTTTTATAATTATCCTGCTTTTATTTGTTAAAGAAATTATTTTTTCAAAAAAAGACAAACTAAAATTTTTTTCTTCAATTACAATCTTATATTTTTACGCAACCGATTGCAATTGTTGTTTTATTTAGAATAATCTATTTTTTAAATTAAAATTTTGTCAAATACATTTAATCGGAAGTAAAATATTGATTTTTCAGATTGTAAAAGATTAAATTTAAACCATGACGTCATTAAGATTTATTTTCCTCTTCCTTTTGATTTCTTTTTCGGCTTCAGCGCAAAAGGATTATAAATTGTGGCTTCAGTATAATGCTGTAAGTAATTCTGCTATAATTTCAGAATACAAAAATAACCTTAAGGAAATTGTTATTTTAGGAAATTCTGAAACCATAAAAATTGCAGAAAAAGAACTCAAAACAGGATTTTTGGATATGTTGGGAAATATTCCTGAAATCAAACAAAATGTAAAAGGAGAAAATAATCTTATTGTTGGCTCTGAATCGAATTTAAATACCGAAATCAAAAACGAATTAAAATCTGATTTTGATAAAATAAATGATGAAGGTTTTATCATAAAATCCATTTCCATTAAAAACAAAAGGCAAATTATTATTACAGGAAAAAAAGACGTTGCCGTTTTATACGGAGTTTTTAATTTCCTGAGAATATTGCAAACGAATAAATCGGTTAAAAATTTAAATATTGCTGATTCTCCAAAAACCAATATCAGAATCCTGAATCATTGGGATAATCTGGATAGAACTGTCGAACGTGGTTACGCTGGATTTTCACTTTGGAACTGGCAGAAACTCCCTGATTTTATCGATCAGCGTTATATTGATTATGCCAGAGCAAATGCTTCAATCGGAATCAACGGAACGGTTTTAACCAATGTAAATGCAAATGCTTTAATCCTGACTCCGCAATATTTAGAAAAAGTCGAAGCCTTAGCAAATGTTTTCAGACCTTATGGAATAAAAGTCTATTTAACCGCAAGATTTTCGGCGCCAATCGAAATAGGAAACTTAAAAACCGCCGATCCAAAAGATCCAGAAGTCATTAATTGGTGGAAAAATAAATCGGCTGAAATTTATAAACGAATTCCAGATTTTGGCGGATTTTTGGTAAAAGCCAATTCAGAAGGTCAGCCCGGTCCTCAAAATTACGGAAGAGATCACGTTGACGGCGCTAATATGCTTGCCGATGCAGTCGCTGCGTTTGGAGGCATAATTATGTGGAGAGCATTCGTGTATTCAGAACACGATGCAAACGATCGTGCAAAACAAGCTTACGCCGAATTTCAACCTTACGATGGAAAATTCAAAGAAAATGTAATCGTTCAGGTCAAAAATGGAGCAATTGATTTTCAGCCCAGAGAACCTTTCCATCCGTTATTTGGAGCGATGCCCAAAACGCCTTTAATGATGGAATTTCAAATTACACAGGAATATTTAGGTTTCAGTACACATTTGGTTTTTCTGCCAAAATTATTTCAGGAAGTTTTAGAATCTGATACGTATCAAAAAGGAAAAGGTTCAACTGTTGCCAAAGTAATTGACGGGACTTTATATCAAAATAAATTAACAGGAATCGCAGGTGTGGCCAATATTGGAAATGATTTAAATTGGACAGGTCATCCTTTTGCGCAGGCCAACTGGTACGGTTTCGGAAGATTGGCCTGGAATCCGTATTTAGATTCGGAAACCATTGCAGATGAATGGTTAAGAAGCACTTTTTCTAACGATGAAAATTTCATCAAACCAGTTAAAGATATGATGATAGAATCTCGCGAAGCTGTTGTTAATTATATGATACCTTTAGGTTTGCATCATATTATGGATACTGGTCATCATTATGGACCTGGACCGTGGGTTTCGAATTTGTCAAGACCAGAATGGAATCCGACGTATTATCATAAAGCAGATAAAAACGGAATTGGTTTCGACAGATCAAAATCAGGCACAAATGCCGTTTCTCAATACGCTCCAGAAGTTGCCAGACTTTTTGATAATTTAGAAACCTGTCCAGAAAAAGAGCTACTGTGGTTTCATCATGTTTCATGGGATTACAAATTGAAAAACGGACAAACGCTTTGGAATGGTTTAGCATTAAAATATCAGGAAGGCGTAAATCAGGTTGCAGAAATGCAGAATATCTGGAAGAAAACCGAAAAATATATAGACAGCGAACGTTTTAACGAAGTCGAAATGTTATTAAAAATTCAGTATAAAGAAGCAAAATGGTGGCGTGATGCGTGTCTGTTGTATTTTCAGCAGTTTTCAGAAAAAGAACTTCCTGCTGAAGTAGAAAAACCAACGCAGACTTTAGAGTATTTTAAATCATTGAAATTCCCATTTGCACCGGGGAATGGATAAATAATTATAACGCGGATGATATGGATTCGCTATCGCGAAGACACGGAAAAAAGCGGATTTTTTCCAATTAAAATAAGAATAAAAAAAATCCGTGTAAACCAGCGTTTTCGCGATAGCGAATCCATGTCATCAGCGTCTAAAAAAATATAGAATAAAAATTATGAGCAAAAAAACGGCAATTGTAACCGGAGGAAATTCGGGATTAGGTTTTGCAACAGCAAAAAAACTTTGTGACAACGGAATCACAACTTATATAATAGGAAGATCAAAAGAAAAAACAGAAGACGCTTGTAAGGAAATTGGCGAAAATGCCATTCCCATAATCTTCGATTTAAATGATCTGAAAGGAATTCCTGCAATGATTGAAAGCATAACAAAAAATGGCTCGATTGATATTTTGGTAAACAACGCCGGAATCAACATGAAAAAGGAAATTCCAGATGTAACTGATGAAGACTTTCTTTCGATAATTCATACCAATTTACTGAGTGTTTTTGCGGTGAGCCGAGAAGTAATAAAAAATATGAAAGCCAATGGAAGCGGAAGTATAATCAATATCAGTTCGATGGCATCACAATACGGAATCCCAAAAGTAATTGCGTATTCGTCAAGCAAAGGCGCAATCGAAGCTATGACGCGTGCGATGGCAACAGAATTAGCTCCTGCAGGAATACGTGTAAACTGTATTGCTCCAGGGTTTATTAAAACTAAAATGTCGGCAGCAGCTTTAGATAACGACCCTGAAAGAAAAAATAAAGTGCTTGGAAGAACACCAATGGGCTATTTAGGCGAACCATCAGACATTGCAGATGCGGTTTATTATTTCGCTTTAAGCGAATCAAAATATACTACTGGTACGGTTTTGCCAGTTGATGGCGGGAATAGTATAGGGTTTTAATTTAAAGTTACTAAGAGGCAGAGGTTCAAAGGTTTTTGAAGCCACAGATTAAAGGATTAAAAAGGATTAAAATCAGCTCAATCTGCAAAATCTGCGGGAAACAAAACTTTGCGACTTAGTGGCATAAAAAAAGTCAATATGATAAAAATGCAGCAAACTATGCGATGGTTTGGTCCGAACGACAATGTCAAGTTAATTGATATTCGACAAGCAGGCGCAACAGGAATTGTAACCGCATTGCATCAAATTCCGGTTGGCGATGTGTGGACAATTGAAGCGATAAAAGAAAGGCAGGAAATCATTCGCAATTATGGTTTGGAATGGTCAGTTGTGGAAAGCCTTCCTGTTCATGAAGAAATCAAACGCGCTTCGGGAAATTATCTGCAATACATTGAAAATTATAAAATTTGCTTGCAAAATCTGGCGGAATGCGGCATCAAAATTATAACCTATAATTTCATGCCGATTTTGGATTGGGTCAGAACAAACCATGATTTCATTAACGAAGACGGAAGCAAAGCTTTACTGTACAATCAGGATGCGTTTACGTTTTTTGATGTTTTTCTTTTAAAAAGACCGAATTCAGAAAACGATTATTCTGATGACGAAAAAGAAAAAGCAATACAATTTGGAAATCAATTATCTGAAGACGAAAAGGCATTATTATTTAAAAATGTTTTGTTGGGATTACCGGGAAGTAAGATCAATTTTACAGAAGAACAGATTTTGTCTCTTTTAGGAAATTATACCGAAATCGATAATCAAAAATTAAGAGAAAACCTGATTTATTTTTTATCAGAAATAACGCCAATTGCAGAGCAAAATGAACAAAAATTAGCGATTCATCCAGACGATCCGCCGTTTTCGGTTTTAGGATTGCCAAGAATAGTTTCAACCGAAGCCGATTTGAAAGCTATTTTTAGCGCAGTTCCATCCATTGCAAACGGATTATGTTATTGTACAGGTTCATTAAGCGCTGATCCAAAAAATAATCTTGAAAAAATAATAGATGATTTTGGAGACCGAATTCATTTTTTACACTTGAGAAATACTATTCGCGAAAGCGAAACCATTTTTAGAGAATCAGAGCATTTAAATGGCGATGTCAATATAGAAGTTATTGTAGAGAAAATATTGTTCTTGATGAACAAAACAAAAATAAGTCTGCCAATGCGTCCCGATCATGGATTTCTGCATAGAGTTGATGAAACGAAAGAAACGTATCCGGGATATTCTTTGACAGGAAGATTAAAAGGTCTTGGTGAATTGCGAGGTTTAGAAATGGGAATTGGGTATAAATTGAATTTGTGATTGTTTATGGCATAATATGTATTGTTTGTTATTTTTTGATTTTAGATTTCAAGCGCAAACTTGTCATCCTGACGAAGGAAGGATCTTCGCAAGTAGCTCTACAAAGATTGGTGATTTTGATTGCGGAGTTTCTCGCGAAGATCCTTCCTTCGTCAGGATGACAAAAATGAGGTGATAATCTGTTACCAGAGTATGTGAATTTTACATAAATAACTGATACAGAAAAAGAAAATCTATGATTCTATGTGTTTAAAAATTAAAACTTCATACTTAATCCTATCACTTTTCCTCATCGGATTAAGCACAAAATTGTATGCGATAAATCCAGAGAAATATGTAGTAAATCAGGCTTCCGCCGAAAACTTTCCTTTAGTTTCAAAAGGAAAAACAGCTTCGATTTGGGTTGACGACAAAGATTATGCAGGAGTTTTAAAAGTAACAGGACATTTAGAAAATGACATTTTTAACGTTTCAGATTTACATTCAAAAAGAATTAAAAAGATTTCAGAAGCAGAACATTTCGTGGTTATTATTGGAACACTTGGAAAAAGTGAACTTATAAATCAATTAGTCAAAAAAGGAAAAATTGATGCAGCCGAACTTCAGGGAAAATGGGAAAAATTTACCACACAAATTGTCGAAAATCCGTTTAAAGGAATTAAAAAAGCGTTGGTAATTGCAGGTTCAGATAAAAGAGGAACTATTTACGGAATCTATGAATTGTCTAATCAAATTGGAGTTTCGCCTTGGTATTATTGGGCAGATGTTCCAGTTAAGAAACAATCAGAATTACATGTTTTGCCCGGAATTCATTCGCAGGGAGAACCAAAAGTAAAATACAGAGGAATTTTTATAAATGATGAAGCTCCTGCACTTACAGGTTGGGCATTCGAGAAATTTGGCGGATTTAATTCGAAATTTTACGACAAAGTTTTTGAATTAATTCTCCGAATGAAAGGCAATTATTTATGGCCGGCTATGTGGGGCAAAATGTTTTATGTTGAAGATCCAGAAAATGCTGTGTTAGCTGATGAATATGGAATTGTAATGGGAACTTCGCATCATGAACCGTTAACAAGAGCGCATGCCGAATGGGGAAAAGCAAACGGTAAATGGGATTTCAATACCAATTCGGAAGCTTTGATTAAGTTTTGGAAAGACGGAATTAAACGAATGGAAAATAAAGAAACCATCGTAACGATCGGAATGCGTGGCGACGGCGACGAACCCATGACAGAAGGAACGGCAATTGAATTATTAGAAAATATCGTAAAAAAGCAAAGAAATATTATTGCAGAAGTCACGAAAAAACCTACCGAAGAAACTCCGCAAATGTGGGCGCTTTACAAAGAAGTTCAGGATTATTATGACAAGGGAATGACTGTTCCTGATGATGTTACACTTTTATTATGTGATGACAATTGGGGAAATATTCGCAAACTTCCAGAACTTAATTCGAAATCAAGAAAAGGCGGTTACGGTATTTATTATCATTACGATTATGTTGGCGGTCCGAGAAATTACAAATGGATTAACACGAACCAAATCGAACGTGTTTGGGAACAAATGGATTTAGCGTATCAATATGGTATCGATAAAATCTGGATTGTAAATGTAGGCGATATCAAACCAATGGAATTTCCCATCGAGTTCTTTCTTGACATGGCGTGGAATCCTGAAAAGTTTAATGCTGAAAATCTACAAAATTATTATGTGAATTGGGCAAAAGAGAATTTTGACAATCAGTTTACAGATGAAATTGCTGAAATTTTGAAATTATACACAAAATACAATTCCCGAAGAAAACCCGAATTATTAGATGCTAAAACGTATAGTATCACCAATTATAACGAAGCAGATAAAGTTGTTGCAGATTATCAAAAATTGGTTGAAAAAGCCAATTCGATAAACAAAAAATTGAAACCAGAGTATAAAGATGCTTTTTATCAGCTCGTTTTGTTTCCTGTTTTGGCGAGCTCGAATTTAAATGAATTGTATGTTGCAACGGCTAAAAATCACTTATATGCAGAACAAGGAAATCCGATTGCAAATGAGTATGCTGAAAAAGTAAAAATGTTATTTGAAAAAGATAGTCTGTTGACGAATTATTATCATACTAAAGTGGCGAATGGAAAATGGAATCACATGATGTCGCAAACGCATATTGGTTATGATAATTGGCAGCAGCCGGATAAAAATGTGATTCCGAAAACAAAGAAAATTGCGCCTGCAGTTCAAGCGGTAAAAGTGATTACCGCTGAAGAGATTTTAAAAAAAGAGACATCAATTAGTAAAAAACAAGATTTAGCTCAAGCTCATGGTTTTATTGAGAACGACGGTTATATTTCAATAGAAAGTAAAAATTATTCTAAAGCCATAAATTCAGATTTAGTAAAATGGACGATAATTCTGAATCTTGGTAAAACAGATTCTGGAATAACAATCAAACCTTCAAATATTCAGCCGATTGAAATTTCAGAACAATCTCCAAGATTAGATTACAATGTTCATTTTTTTAGTAAAGGAAAAATAAAAGTATACGCTTATTTTTCGCCAACAATCAATTTTAAAAAAGATGACGGATTAAAATACGGAATTGCTTTTGATAATGAAAAACCGCAAATAATGAACCTTAACGCAGATTCATCCGAAAAAGCCTGGGCAGAATCTGTTGCGAATAATATTAAAATAATAACATCAACGCATCAAATTGAAAAAGCAGGAAATCATGTTTTAAAATTTTATGCCGTAGATCCGGCTTTGGTGCTTCAGAAAATTGTAATTGAAACCGAAGAGGGAAAAGTTTTGGAGTCGTATTTGGGTCCGCCGGAGAGTTTTAGGAAGGAATAATTATTACGAGTTCAGACCTGACAGGTTTTTAAAACCTGTCAGGTCTTTGAGAAAGAAAAACAATTAACTATTTAAACCAAAAGATATGAAATTTATAAAACCTTATTTATTTGCCGTCACGAGCTTGCTGACCATAAGCTGTACTTCGCAAAAAGAAACCGCATCGTTAAAAGACGCTTATAAAAATGATTTCTACATCGGAACCGCTTTAAGTGCTGAGCAAATCGAAGAAAAAAACAAAAAAGAAGATTCTCTGATTCGAAAAGAATTTAATGCAATTACGCCGGAAAACATTATGAAATCAATGTTTACACATCCGCAAAAGGATAAATACGATTTTGCTTTATCAGATAAATTTGTGGCGTATGGTGAGAAAAATAAAATGTTTATTCACGGACATACTTTAATCTGGCATAGTCAATTAGCGCCATGGATGGAAAAAATTGCCGACAGCACAGAAATGAAAGCGTTTATGAAAGATCATATCACGACAATAGTTTCTAAATACAAAGGCAGAATCAATTCGTGGGATGTTGTAAATGAAGCTTTAAACGAAGACGGAACTTTGAGACAATCCATTTTTTTGAAAACACTTGGCGAAAAATATCTGGTTGATGCTTTCAAACTGGCAGAAAAAGCTGACCCAAAAGTGGAGTTATATTACAACGATTATAATATCGAAGAAACCGCAAAAAGAGCAGGAGCAATTGCTTTAATCAAAAAAATAAAAGCAGAAGGAGGAAAAGTTGACGGCGTTGGCATTCAGGGACACTGGCGATTGCAAAGTCCATCGATTGAAGAAATTGAAAAAAGTATTTTAGAATATTCGGCATTAGGAATTAAAGTTGCTTTTACAGAATTGGATATTACCGTTTTACCAAATCCGTGGGATTTAAAAGGAGCAGATGTAAACCAGAATTTTGAAGGAAGCGAAAAAATGAATCCGTATCCAAAAGCGTTGCCGGATTCTATTCAAAACAAACTTGCAGAACGTTATGAATCGATTTTTAAGCTATTTTTAAAACATAAAGATAAAATCAGCAGAGTTACATTTTGGGGTGTTCATGACGGACAATCGTGGCTGAACGACTGGCCGATAAAAGGCAGAACCAATTATCCGCTTCCGTTTGATAAGCAATTAAAACATAAACCAGCTTACGACAGTATCTTAAAGTTGAAAGAAAGTAAAGAATAAACAGCGAAAACAACTCATTATTAGCTAATTTAATAACAATCGGTTGTGAAATGAAAAATAACTTAAATAAAGTAAACTAAATTTGCATAATATGTTTTTTTGTATAATTTTACACAACCGATTGTTTTGATTGCAATCTACTTTCCTGTAAGGTTTCCAAAACCTTGTAGGTATATTTGAGAATTATTGTAAAAATAATTAAAACCTACAAGGTTTTGGAAACCTTGCAGGACTAAAACTATCTAACCACAAAGCCACCAATGAGTAACATTTCACAAAAATTATCCATTAAAGAAAAAATTGGATACAGCTTAGGAGACTTAGCCGCAAATCTGGTTTTTCAGACTTTGATGACCTATCTGGCGTATTTCTACACCGATATTTACGGATTATCGCCAACAGATTCTTCCATCATCATGTTGATTGTTGGATTAATTGCCGCTTTTATTTTTAATCCGATCATTGGGGTTTTGGCAGACAGAACCAGTACAAAATGGGGAAAATTCAGACCGTGGATTTTATTGACTGCAATTCCGCTTGGAGTAGTGGCATTATTAGCCTTTTCAACTCCCGATTTCTCGTATAAAGGAAAAGTAATTTATGCTGTTGTAACGTATACTTTATTACTTCTTTTTTATGCCGGAAACAATCTGCCGTATTCTGCTTTAAGTGGTGTTATTACAGGCGATATGGGCGAAAGAAACAGTATGTCATCCTATCGATTTGTAGCGGTGATGTTTGCTCAGTTTTTCGTTCAGGTTTTTATGCTTGGCATTATTAAAAGTGCCGGAAACGGAGATAAAGCAGTCGGAATTGAAAAAGTAATGACAGCCTTGGCGATTATAGGCACTATTATGCTTTTAATTACATTTTTAACTACGAAAGAAAGGATCATTCCAAAACCAGAACAAAAGTCAAGTGTCAAAGAAGACTTAAGCGATTTAATAAAAAACAGACCCTGGATAATCATGCTTTCACTTACGACGTTGGTTTTTGTGACTTTGGCAATGAAAGGCGGCTCGTATGTATATTATTTTGAGAATTATGTTGATAAGAATAAATTGGCAATTTTCATTCAGCCTATTTTGGATTTTCTAACCAATATCGGATTGAATCATTTTGGAAATGATCCTGTTTCAGCAGGTTTTGGTTTATTCAATGCGGGCGGAATTATTTTTATGATTGTTGGTATTACATTGTCTAAAAACTTGGCCGACAAATACGGAAAAAGAAATGTTTTTCGCCTGTTTTTATTCATATCAACTTTATTCATTATCGCTTTTTATTTCTTTCCGTCAACATCAATAGGATTGATATTTTTCTCCCAAATCTTACACGGATTTTTCTACGGAATCACAATTCCAATTCTTTGGGCAATGATTGCCGATGTTGCCGATTATTCAGAATGGCTCAACAATCGTCGTGCAACAGCAATTATATTTTCAGCAATGATGGTTGGGCTAAAAACGGGATTAAGTATTGGAGGCGCTTTAACCACTTTATTTTTGGGCTATTTCCATTATATTCCAAATTCACCAGCTCAGTCAGAAACAGCTGTAAACGGCATCAAATTACTAGTAAGTATTTTCCCTGCAATCCCTTTTTTAATTGGAGCCGGATTGCTGTTTTTCTATAAAATCAACAAAGAAATGGAAGTGCAGATCGAAACAGAACTAAAAGAAAGAAGAACTTAATTATTTAAAACAAAATATTACTATGCCTGAAGATAGCATTGAACACATTAATTTTGAGGAAATTAATGACCTGGCGATTTCGAAGCCTTTAGTATCCCATATTTACACAGCCGATCCTTCGGCGCATGTATTCAACGGGAAAATTTACATTTATCCGTCGCACGACATAGATGCGGGAATTCCGTTTAATGACAATGGAGATCATTTCGGGATGGAAGATTATCACGTTTTTTCGATGGAAACTATAACTTCTGAAGTGGTTGATAATGGAGTAGCGCTTCATGTAAAAGATGTAACATGGGCCGAAAAGCAAATGTGGGCACCGGATGCAGCACATAAAAACGGAAAGTATTATTTGTATTTCCCTGCCAAACGAGCTAACGGAATTTTCCAGATTGGCGTTGCAGTAGGAGATGCGCCAGAAGGACCATTTGTGCCTCAGCCCGACGCTATAAAAGGAAGTTACAGCATTGATCCTGCGGTTTTTGAAGATGAAGACGGTAAACACTATATTTATTTTGGCGGAATCTGGGGCGGACAGCTTCAAAAATACCGTAACAATAAATACGATGAAAACAATGCAGAACCTTTAGCGGGAGAAAAAGCTCTGGGGCCAATTGTAGCTTTACTTCGTGATGATATGCTTGAATTTGCCGAAGAACCAAGAGAAATCCAGATTTTGGATGAAAAAGGAAATGTGCTTTTGGCAGATGATAATAACCGTCGTTTTTTTGAAGCTTCGTGGGTTCATAAATACAACGGAAAATATTATTTCTCTTATTCAACAGGCGACACGCATTTTATTTGTTATGCTATTGGCGACAATCCGTATGGACCGTTTACGTATCAGGGAAGAATTTTAAATCCTGTTATTGGCTGGACATCGCATCATTCAATTTGTGAAGTCGAAGGCGAATGGTATTTGTTTTATCACGATTCGAGTTTGTCAAAAGGCGTAACGCATTTGCGAAGCATGAAAGTAACTAAAATTGATTATTTAGAAGATGGTTCTATTATAACGATTGACCCTTACGGAATAAGAAGATTAATAGATTAAAAAAAATTTGCTGAAAAATACAATCGGTTGTGTTAGTTAATTCAAACAGAATAAAAAGATAACAATTTTTAATGTAAAAGTATTTTTTTATACCATACAATTATTTACTTTAGCATAACAGAACGGAACAGAATAGTATGCTAAAAGAAGAAGAAAAATTTGAGTTTATAATCAATCACGAAAGTGATATTCCGAAGTACCAGCAGTTGGTTGATGGAATTACAAATGCCATTGCAGAGAATATTTTACAAAAAGGAGATTTACTTCCGTCAGTAAATATAATCTGCAAAACATATCAGCTTTCGAGAGACACGGTTTTTAAGGCGTATACGATTTTAAAAGACCAAAATACGATTGAATCTGTACCGAATAAAGGTTATTATGTGGCGGGCGAAACAAGGAAAGTGCTTTTGGTTTTAGACACTTTTAAGGCTTATAAAGAAGTTTTGTACCACTCGTTTGTGAATAATCTGCCGGATAATGTAATTACTGATGTGCAGTTTCATCATTATAATATCGATGTTTTTAAAACGATCATCAACAACGGAATCGGGAAGTATTACAAATACGTGGTGATGAATTTTGATCATAAAGATATTGCTCCAGCCTTATCGGCGATTTCAAAAGATAAACTGCTTTTGATAGATTGGAATATTCAGGCAGATAAAAGCTATAATTATGTTTTTCAGGATTTTGGAAAAGCGTTTTATGAGTCATTGACAGAGGCGGCTGATTTGTTTAAGAAGTATAAAAAGATACAATTTGTATATCCGGATTTTACGAATCATCCGTGGGAAACGGTAGAATATTTTAAGAAATTCTGTGCTGATTTTGGTTTTGAATATGATCTGATTACAGACCCGAAAAAGTTCAATATCGAAAAAGGAATTGCTTATATCAGTGTAAGTGACAGGATTTTAGGCTACTTTTTGGAACAGTGCAAAGACAAAGATTATGAACCCGGAAAAGATGTTGGTTTTTTGTCGTACAACGAAACGCCAATGAAGAAATTTATTTATAAAGGAATTTCAGTTGTTTCAACTGATTTTAAAGAATTAGGAACCAAAGCAGCGGCATTTATTACACATGACGAAGAAACGAAGTGTTATGTGCCGACAAAATTAATAATAAGAGAATCATTATAGTATGTATTATATCGGTTATGATATTGGAAGTTCTTCTGTCAAGGCAGCCTTGGTAGAAGCAGAAACGGGAAAAAAAGTAATCGTTTTGAATGAACCTCAAAACGAAATGGAAATCCTTTCGATTCACCCGGATTGGGCAGAGCAGGATCCTGAAATCTGGTGGCAGCACATTTGTACCGCAACGAAAAGAGCGATTAAAGAAGCTAATATCGACGCCTCTAAAATTCAGGGAATTGGTATTTCGTATCAAATGCACGGATTGGTGATTGTTGACAAAGAAGGCGTTCCATTACGAAATTCTATTATTTGGTGCGACAGCCGTGCAGTTGAAATTGGGAATACCGCTTTCGCCGAAATTGGAGAAGAGAAATGTATGTCACATTTATTGAATTCGCCAGGAAATTTTACAGCTTCGAAATTAAAATGGGTGAAAGAAAACGAACCCGAAGTTTACAATAAAATTGATAAATACATGCTTCCGGGTGATTATATCGCTTTGAAATTAACAGGCGAAGTAACGACAACTAAAAATGGTTTGTCTGAAGGAATGCTTTGGGATTATAAAGAAAATAAAGTAGCCGATTGGCTTTTAGAATATTACGAAATTGATACATCATTAACTCCAAAAATTGTAGAAAATTTCACGAATCAAGGTTTTGTCACTGAAAAAGCTTCACAAGAATCTGGTCTTCCGGTGGGAATTCCGATTGTTTACAGAGCGGGAGATCAGCCTAATAATGCGCTTTCATTAAATGTATTAAATCCGGGAGAAGTGGCGGCTACGGGCGGAACTTCGGGAGTGTTTTATGCAATAAGCGAAATGTCATCTGGAAAAAGTACAAGAGTAAACAATTTCGTTCACGTAAACTACGAATTGGAAACGCCAAGAGTTGGTAAACTTTTAAATATTAATGGAGCAGGAATTCAGTACAGATGGCTTCGTAACAATATGGGGAACGAAAGTTACGAAGTAATGAATGAAAAAGCTTCTAATATTGAAATTGGTTCAGAAGGCGTTGTTGTGATTCCGTTTGGGAATGGCGCTGAGCGTATGTTCAATAATAAAAATATCGGAACTCATTTTTTAAATCTGAATTTAAATATTCATAATAGTGCGCATTTGTTTAGAGCTTCTCTTGAAGGAATTGCTTTTTCGTTTGTGTACGGAATGGAATGTTTGAAAGATGATAATGCGACGATTAATGTAATTAGAGCCGGAAATGATAATCTTTTCCGTTCGGAGATTTTTTCAAATACTGTGGCAACTTTAATCGGTCATGAAATTGAAATTTACAATACAACGGGAGCTGTCGGAGCAGCGAGAGCAGTTGGTTTAAAAGATGGTGATTACAGCAAATTTGGGGCAAATGTGAGTGACAACGACCACGTAATGACGTTTTTACCACTTCACAACAAAGAGCCTTATGAAACGGCTTATAAAAAATGGAAACAAGAATTAGAATTAATATTAACAAACAAATAAAAAAATAAATAAAATGATAGTTTTAGGAGATAAAGAATACTACAAAGGTATTGGCCAAATTAAGTTTGAAGGAAAAGAATCTGACAATCCTTTGGCATTTAAATATTACAATCCAGATCAGGTTGTAGCTGGAAAAACAATGCGTGAGCACTTTAAATTTGCGATTGCTTACTGGCATACTTTCTGCGGACAAGGAAGCGATCCATTCGGACCAGGAACACAGCAGTTTGCTTGGGATGCTTCATCAGATCCGTATCAAGCAGCAAAAGATAAGGCAGACGCTGCTTTTGAATTTATCAGTAAAATGGGATTCGATTATTTCTGTTTCCATGATTACGATTTGATTGCTGAAGGAGCAACTTTCGCAGAATCAGAAAAACGTTTGGCTTTTATTACAGATTATTTAAAACAGAAAAAAGCAGATTCTGGAATTAAATTGCTTTGGGGAACTTCAAACTGTTTCTCAAACCCAAGATTCATGAACGGAGCAGCTACAAATCCAGATTTTAATGTAGTAGCAAGAGCAGGTGGACAAGTAAAATTAGCACTTGACGCGACAATCGCTTTAGGCGGAGAAAACTACGTGTTCTGGGGCGGTAGAGAAGGTTATATGTCTTTGCTAAACACAGATATGGGAAGAGAATTAGACCACATGGCGCAATTCTTAGCAATGTCAAGAGATTACGCAAGAGCGCAAGGTTTTAAAGGAACTTTTTTCATCGAGCCAAAACCAATGGAACCATCTAAACACCAATACGATTTTGACTCAGCTACAGCAATCGGATTCTTGAAAAATTATGGTTTAGATAAAGATTTCAAAATCAATATTGAGGTAAATCACGCAACTTTGGCACAACACACTTTCCAACACGAATTAGAAGTTGCGGCAAAAGCAGGAATGTTAGGAAGCATCGATGCAAACAGAGGTGACTACCAAAACGGTTGGGATACTGACCAATTTCCAAATAACATTCAGGAAACTACTGAAGCGATGTTGGTTTTCTTAAAAGCTGGCGGATTGCAAGGTGGAGGAGTTAACTTTGATGCTAAAATCAGAAGAAATTCTACAGACTTAGAAGATGTTTTCTTAGCGCACATTGGTGGAGCTGATACTTTTGCTAGAGCTTTACTAACGGCAGATAAAATCATCACTTCTTCTCCTTACGAAAAATTAAGAAAAGAAAGATACAGCTCTTTTGATTCTGGAAAAGGAAAAGATTTTGCTGAAGGAAAACTAAACCTTAAAGATCTTTACACTATCGCTCACGAAAATGGAGAATTAAATCTTCAGAGCGGTAAACAGGAATTGTTTGAAAATATCATCAACCAATATATTTAATTGGTAAAATCCATAAGTTAAACCTGACAGGTTTTTAAAACCTGCCAGGTTTATAAAAATCTAAGAAAATTTAAATTTTTAAATATGATAGTTGTAAAACGTTAAATTATTTAAAAATGTTTTTTTGGATGAAAACTTTGAAAATGTGTATTAAGATTATGACTTGTTTTTGAAGTCAGGATTTGAGAAAAATAAATTCAAGGTTTAGTTAGTATTTTTAAAATCAAGATAAAAAAACAAGATCAGTTTAATAAAAATTTGTAGTGAGTTCTATTTTTATTAAAGGTTTTTTGAAGAGCAGAATCGATCGAAATGCACATTTTTTCTCACTAGAACTTAGACGCACTGCGGTGCGTCTCTACAAATTACACACAATCTTTGTCAAAGTTTTAAACTTTGACAAAGTTAATTACACAAAGAAATACCCACAATTTTGTCATTTCGAGGAACGAGACAAGATTGAGAGTCAATTTGTTAAACTTTGGGTTAGCCGCACTACATTGTGTCTCTACAATCCCAATCTTAAACCAAAAACTTATGAAATTTTTTATTGATACAGCAAACCTCGAAGACATTCGCGAAGCACAATCGCTTGGCGTTCTCGATGGCGTAACCACCAATCCGTCGTTAATGGCCAAAGAAGGAATTACCGGAAAAGAAAATATCTTAAAACACTATCTGGATATTTGTAATATTGTTGACGGAGATGTTTCTGCTGAGGTAATCTCAACTGATTTTGACGGAATGGTTCGTGAAGGCGAAGAACTTGCCACTTTACATCCGCAGATTGTGGTGAAATTACCCATGATTGGTGACGGTGTAAAAGCCTGTAAATATTTTTCTTCAAAAGGAATTCGTACCAATGTAACTTTAGTGTTTTCGGCTGGTCAGGCATTATTAGCTGCAAAAGCTGGAGCAACTTATGTTTCTCCATTTTTAGGAAGATTAGATGATGTTTCTACAGACGGAATGAATCTAATTGCCGAAATAAGAGAAATCTACGATAATTATGATTATCAAACTCAGATACTTTCAGCTTCTGTTCGACATACAATGCATATTATCAATTGTGCCAAAATAGGATCGGATGTAATGACCGGACCATTATCGGCAATTAAAGGATTATTGAAACATCCATTAACAGATATTGGCCTGAAACAATTTGTTGAAGATGCTAAAAAAATGAATCTCTAAACCCTAAAATAAGCATTACAACCAAAAAGCTCTTTTCATAACGAAAAGGGCTTTTTTTATTGATTTTTAACAACCGATTGCCTTTTTTGAATCTTTTTTAAGAGAATGATCTTTAATTCTCTCTTGTATTCTGCTATCCTTTAGAATATTAAAGTAAATTTTGAATTAATATGTACTTTTTGTATTACTAAAACGATGTAGTCGTGTTTAAAATATCTTAAAACTGACATTTTGTACTTTTTTTAATAATTTGAATAATTGGTCTTTTTATTCTCAATCTTTACAACTTTCATTAAGTGAATTTTATTAAAAAATCAATATTTTAGTTATATAAACAAAATGTGTGTTTTTTTAATCTGCATTTTTTTTATAATTCATAAAAAAAATTAACGCAACCGATTGTGTGTTGTTGTTTTTTATATATATTTGTTTTTGTAATGATTTAAGCAGTTTTACTTTGTTTAAGTCTGTCAAAAAAATTCTACTAACTAAACCATACTATTAACTAATTAAACTAATTATTTATGACTAACCTTTTAATTACTAAAAGCAAATCAAAATACTTTAAGAATTTAGGATATCTGATTCTGATGTTAGTATTTTCTGCTGCGGTAAATGCACAAACCACTGTGTCAGGAACTGTTTCTGATAGTAACGGACCAATACCCGGAGTAAATATTTTTGTAAAGGGAACGAAAATCAGTTCGGTTTCTAATTTTGACGGAACTTATACGATAAGTCCTATTCCGGCGAATGCCATTTTATCTTTCAGCTTTATTGGCTATAAACCAAAAGATGTAGCTGTTGCGAATAAAAGTAAAGTAGATGTTGTACTCGAAGAAGACGTAAGCAGTTTAAAAGAAGTAGTAGTTGTAGGTTACGGTACCATGAAAAGATCAGATTTAACAGGATCAATTTCATCTGTAACCAGTCAGGCTGTTGCACAGTCGGTAACTACTTCGATCGAACAGGTTCTTCAGGGACGTACAGCGGGAGTTAACGTACAGGCAAACAACGGTGCACCGGGTTCGAGTTCTTCTATTCGTATTCGTGGTATCAGTTCATTAACAGGATCAAACGAACCTATTTTTGTAATCGATGGTGTTATTATCGATAATACGACAAGTTCAGTAAATAGTAATCCGCTTTCTATGATTAATCCGTCTGATATTGTTTCTATGGACGTTTTAAAAGATGCTTCGGCAACAGCAATTTATGGTTCAAGAGCAGCAAACGGAGTTATTATCGTAACAACCAAAAGAGGCAAAAAAGGCGATCTTACTTTAAACTTTGACAGTTATGTAGGATGGCAGGAAATTCCGAAACACTTAGATTTATTAAATCTTAGAGAATACGGAACTTTAAAAAACACACGTTCTGATTTGGGAATTGTAGAGCGTGACAATACCTTTATTCGTCCTGAATTATTAGGAGAAGGAACAGACTGGCAGAAAGAATTGTTTAGTACTGCTTTAATGCAGAGCTACAATTTATCGGCTTCAGGAGGTTCAGAAAGTACAACTTACTCTTTAGGAATTGGTTATTTAGATCAGGAAGGTATTGCGATTGGTTCTTCATTCGATCGTTTCAATTTAAGAGGAGTTGTCGATTCACAGGTTAAAAGCTTTTTAAAAGTGGGAGTAAACTTTGCCCTAAGTCAATACAACCAAACTACTACTGTTACCGACGATGCTTTGATTATTACAGCTTTAAAACAAACGCCAAACGTGGCAGTTCGTAATGCTGACGGAACATTTGACGGACCTGATACTACAGAATTTGTTCAGAATAATCCAATTGGTCTGGCTTCAATCAAAGACAATCACAATAAAAATTATGCCATCAGAGCGAATACGTACGCAGAAATTGGTTTTACAAAAGACCTTAAATTCAAAACGCAATATTCATTAGATTACGGATTTGCAAACAATTATACTTTTAATCCATCTTATACATTTGGAGCATTAGCAAATGACGTACGCGAAGGTTCGAGAACAAAATCAAACAGTGCATTCTGGAGCTGGAACAATTTATTGACATACAATAAAACTTTTGGTGTTCATACGATCAATGCGATATTAGGACAGGAAATGCAGGAATCAAGCTGGGAAAGTCTTTACGGATATCGTTCTGGTTATATCACAAACGGCGCAACAGATTTGAATGCCGGAGATGCCACAACAGCAAGAAACTCAAACTCAAGCAGTGTTAGTTCTATCAGTTCTTATTTCGGACGTATATTTTATTCTTTCAATGATAAATATTTATTAACGGCAACTTTAAGAAGAGACGGATCTTCAAAATTTGCAGAAGAAAACCGCTGGGGATGGTTTCCGTCAGCCGCTTTAGCATGGAAAGTTTCAAATGAAAATTTCTTAAAAGAAAATAAAACCATCAACAATTTAAAATTACGTTTAGGATGGGGAGCAGTTGGTAACCAAAGTGCGCCAAACTATGCTTATACTTCAATTTACGGATCTTCGGCAACAAACTGGGGAACAGGACAATTAGCAGGAAATACAGCAAACCCTGATATTAAATGGGAAACTACATATTCCAGCAACATTGGTTTGGATCTTGGACTTTTTAATAACAGAATAGAATTAGTTGCTGATGTTTATTACAAAAAAACAAACGACTTACTTCTGGAACTGCCATTACCGGCTTATGTGGGAACAACAGGTCAGGGATCTACAAGACCGCCAACAGTAAATATCGGATCGCTTGAAAACAAAGGTTTTGAGTTTAGTTTGAATACTATCAACATGGAGAGAAGAGATTTTATATGGAAATCAAATCTTGTTTTCTCTATGAACAGAAGTAAAGTTCTGGGATTAAATACAGAATCTGGAGTATTAAATAAAAACATTCAGCAAGGTTCTGATATTACAACGGTTACTAGAACTGCTGTAGGACAGCCAATAGGACAATTTTACGGATATAAAGTTATTGGCCGATTTGAAAAAGCAACTGATTTCTATTATAAAGATAAAGACGGAACTATAAAACCAACAGCTTTACCAGAAGGAATGGCAATTGGGGAAAATAATGTATGGATTGGAGATTACATTTTTGAAGATGTAAACAAGGACGGAATTATTAACGAAAAAGACCGTGATTATATCGGAAATCCGGCTCCCGATTTTACTTTCGGTATCGGAAATACATTCTCATTCCAGGGATTTGATATCAATATTTTATTGACAGGTTCTTACGGAAATGATGTTGTAAACTATCAAAGACGCTGGTTAGAAAATCCACGTGAAAACACGAATTTATTAAAATCAGCTTTAGGATATGCGCAGTTAGAATTAATCGACCCGAACGGACCAAATGATTATCGTAACGTGCAGATCGTAGGCGGAGATCCTTATATGCCAAGAATTGGCGCGTCTTCTGCGTCATCTGCTTCAAATTATCGTTTCAGTAACCGATTTGTAGAAGATGGTTCTTATGTACGAGTAAAAAATATTTCAATAGGATATAATCTGCCTAAAAAATTATATTCTAAATACGGAATCTCAAACGTAAAAATATACTCAAACGCTCAAAACGTTTTAACATTTACAAAATACAAAGGTTACGATCCGGAAGTAGGATCAATCAATCAGGACGCACTTTTAAGCGGTATTGACAACGGACGCTATCCTTCGCCAATTATTACTACGCTTGGATTGAATGTTAATTTCTAAAATTTTACAAACTATGAAAACAAAAAAAATATTTTACACGGTTCTTATGATCGCCTTGCCATTTGTTTGGACTAGTTGTAGTGATCTTTTAGATGTTGAACCGGAAGATCAAATCACAAAAGAAAACTTTTATCAGTCAGAAGCCGATTTTCAGTCTGCAACAGGACCGCTTTACAACAGAGTGTGGTTCGATTTTAATGATAAATTTTATTATGGTTTAGGAGACGGACGTTCGGATAACTTGTATGCACCTTATTCTGATTATGTTTATCCGTTTACAGATTTGTCTGAAACGGGATTAACCGGGCCTTTAGTTTCTGCCTGGGGATCTTTATACAATGTAGTACAGCAGTCAAATAACGTTATTATCGGGATTTCCGGAAGTAAAGTAAGCGAAAGCATCAAAAACAAATATATTGCCGAAGCCCGTTTTATGAGAGGAACCGCTTATTGGTATTTAGCGTCTTTATGGGGAGATGTAATTATTTCTACAGATCCGAGAGAATTGGTTAAAAACCCAATTGTAAACAAAAATCCTCTAAAAGATGTATACGAATTTGCCATTCGTGATTTAGAGTTTGCTGCAAAATACCTTCCGGAAACGGCTGGACAAGCCGGGCGTTTAACAAAATACAGCGCATTCGGAATGCTGTCTCGTGTTTACTTATCATTTTCAGGAGTTAGCGATAATCCAAACAGCGGATCGAGAAATCAGCAGTATTTAGATTTAGCCAAAAAAGCGGCCGAAAAAGTAATCAATTCAGGCCCATACACTTTAATGTCAAACTACGCCGATTTGTTTATGATCGACAACAACAATAATTCTGAATCGATGTTTGCTCTGCAATGGGTTCCAAACGGAGATTATGGAGTTATCAATACACATCAGGCCTATTTTGCTTTAGGTTCTGACATAACCGGAGACGACGCAGCCTGGGGATACTGGACAAGAGCTTCTTATGATATTTTAAAAGAATACGAATCAAAAGACACTCGCCGTAAAGCAACCTGGATGGGTGATGACGATTTCTATCCGGAAATCAACAAATCAAACGGAGGTTATACTGTCGATCATGCAAAAGAATTCTTAACAGTAAAAAAAGGGGTAGTAGGTTCTACAAAAGACAACTCTAAAATCAGCCGTATGAATTCGGCTTTAAATACTTACATGCTTCGTTTGGGTGAAGTTTATTTGAATTACGCCGAAGCAGTTTTAGGAAACAACGCTTCAACTTCAGATGCACTTGCTTTAGATGGCGTAAACAAATTACGTGTGCGTGCAGGTCTTGATCCAAAAACAAGTTTAACATACAACGATATCATTCACGAAAGAAGAGTAGAATTGTGTATGGAAGGACAATATTGGTACGATTTAGTGAGAAGAGCCTATTACAAACAGCAAGAAGTTATAAATTACATAACAGCACAAAATCGCGGTACAATTCAGCCCATTTTGTATGATTCGGCAACCAATACCGTTTCGATCGACCCGGCAAGAAGCAGCAGTCCGCGTTCAATTGGCGTGATCGATGCCACTATTTTCCTTCTTCCTTATCCGGAATCAGAACTGGTACAAAATCCATTGTTAAGAGAAAACCCGGTTCCGTATCAGTTTACAGAAGATAAAATAACAGACTTGTTCTAGTATTTTAAAAAATAACTTAAAAAGAAAGATTAAGATGAAATATATTTTAAATAAAAAGTATTGGGCACCCATCGCACTGCTGGGAATAATGTTCTTTAGTACGTTATTTACTTCGTGTGACAATAACGATTCTGAAGGCGGAACAATAACCATAACAAAAGTTTTTCTGGAAGATGTAAACTCCACCGTGCCAGACAGAGAAGTTACTTTTGCCCGTTTAGGACAGACTTTACGTATTGAAGGTTCAGGATTTTCAAATTTAAGAAGAGTTTACATAAACGGATATTTAACTTATTTTAATGTTGTTTTCGTATCAGATAAATCGATGCTGGTAAGTGTCTCTGCAGACACACCAATTTTAGAAGCAGATCCGGCTGTTAGAAACACCATTCGATTTGTAAATGATAATAATGAAACCACATTTTCATTTGAAATCCGCGCAGGAAAACCGGCCATTACAAATATCTCAAACACAATGCCGAATGCAGGAGAAGTCATTACAGTTTACGGAACAGGTTTAACCGAAGTAAGCAAAGTAGTTTTCCCCGGAAATATCGAAGTAACTTCAGGAATAACATCTGATGAAGATGGTGAATTTTTTACAGTAGTTGCACCAAACGGAGTATCAGACAACGGAGGTTCATTATTTGTTCAGAGTTCAAACGGAGGCGTTTATTCTCCGGCTTATTTCAACTTCAAAAAAGGAGTTTTATTAGATTTTGACGGAAGAGGACAACACGGATATTGGGGAAGCTCAACAAGTATGATTCAACCGGAAGATTTAGAATCTTTAACTATAGGAACAGGAAATGCTTCACAAGGGAAATATGTACCACACCGTCCGGCCAGAATTGCTTCATTTGATGCCGCCAAAAACCGCTGTACAGAAGTTTGGACAGCAGGAAACGGAGTAGACAACTGGAGAGCACAATTAACGCCTTATATTCCGGCAAATACCCCGCTTGACAAAGTAGCATTACAATTTGAAGTTTATGTTCCGGATGCATGGAAAGATTCAGGTTTCTTAAAAATTTGTATGGTCAATAATTTCAACGGAGGCGAATGGACAGGAGCTGTTTATAATTATGTGCCGTGGATTGTTGACGGAAAATCGGTTGCATTTCAAACTACAGGCTGGACAACCGTAACAATTCCGTTAAACAAATTTTATGCATGGTCAAAAGAAGCCTTTACATTCGAAACAGTTTTAGCATATCGCGAAGCGGCAACCTATCAAAATTTTGGTTTCTTCTTTGAAAATTCTGATATCAAACTTTCAAATGTTACAGGAACAGCAAGCGAGGTAGAATTCCCTTCAAAAGCAACTTCTGTAAAAGTATACACAGACAATTGGAGAATTGTATCCTTAGACACTCCGGTTTACAATGACTTTGCTAACTAAAAAAAACACCAAAATGAAATATAAATATATATTACCAATAATTGCTTCATCCTTAATGGTTCTGGCCTCATGCGATGATAATTTGATGGAATGGGGAAAAGATCCGGAACACGGAGAAGTAACCGGAGCCGAACTTCCACTGGAATTAGTAGAAAAAATAAGCCGATATGAACCTCTTAAAACCTACACCGATTTTACTTTAGGAAACGGAATCGGAATCAGTCTTTACATGACCGATGAAACGTATCGTAAAATTGTAAACGAAAACTTTGATGAGGTTACGCCGGGTTACGAAATGAAACACGGCGCAATGGTAAATGCTAAAGGTGAAATTAATTTCGCTAATGTTGATGCTTTTATCGCTGCCACAAAAAGTGCCGGTTTAAAAGTTTTCGGCCACACTTTGGTCTGGCATTCGAACCAAAATGCAAGTTATTTAAACAGTATAATTGCGCCAACTGTAATTCCGGGTTCAAGCGGAACCAATACATTAGATGTTGCAGGTTTAAAAAGCGGAACATTTGCCAACTGGGCTAGAAACAATCCCGGAAAAGGAATTTCTATTGCAGCAAATGAAGGACTTGCAACGGGTTCGCAAGCCATAAAATTAGAATCAAGCGCAACATCTTCTGCACCATATAATCTGCAGTTAACCTCTCCGGATGTGTCAATTGTAAGCGGGCATAATTATGAGATTTCTTTTTACATAAAATCTGATGTAACCGGAAAAGGACGTATTTCTTTTAATGGTTCATTAACCAATCAATATCCATACAAAGACTGGTTTAGCACAGGCGGATCATGGACAGAAGCTTTTGCAACAACCTCAGCATGGCAGCAGGTTAAAATTAAATTAGCTCCCGGAGATTTTGTCAGCGGAAGCACTAATTTTAAATTCAATATCGATTTGGGATATCTGCCAAATGTGACTTATTTAATTGATGTAAACACAATTGCAGTTGTAGATCTTGATGCAGCAACAGCCGTTACAAATTTGGTAACCAATGGTAATTTCAATACAGACATCAGCGGATGGTCAAAATACAATGGAGCAAATGATGCTTTAAGCGCTGCAGGTGCGTCTGATGCGTATGAAGGAAACGGAGCAATGAAAGTGGTAAACGCAACTTCGGATGCGGCAAATCAATGGAAAACGCAGATTCATGCTGATTTTACTTCTATGATGACATCCGGAAAAGAATATACCATTTCATTTATGATCCGTTCTGAAGCAACAGGTTCTGTAAGATGTTCTACAACAGGAACAACAGCACATTACCAGGGAGATCAGGCAACATCGCCAACGTGGAAATTAATTGAATGGAAATTTACCGGAAACGGAACCGAAACAGGTTTAAATTTTGATTTAGGAGGAACTGCCGGAACATATTATATAGACAATGTTTCAGTAACAGATGGTTCATCCGGAGGCGGGCCAACTGCGCCGGTTACAATTGATAAAACCGATGCCGAAAAAACAAAAATTATTGGAGATGCCATGGAAGACTGGATTTCTAAAATGATGACACATTACAAAACAAGTGTTTTTGCATGGGATGTTGTAAATGAACCAATGAAAGAAGACGGAACCTTAAGAAACGGAACAGAAGGCGATACAGCATCTGATTATTTCTCATGGATCAAATATCTTGGAAAAGATTACGCTGTAATAGCCTTTAAACTGGCTCGTCAGTACGGAAATGCCACAGACAAGCTTTTCATCAACGATTATAATTTAGAATCAAGATTAGATAAATGCGACGGATTGATTCAGTATGTTGAATATATCGAAAGCCAAGGCGGAAAAGTAGACGGAATTGGAACGCAAATGCACATCGGCCTAACAACAGATAAAGAAAAAATTGCTCAAATGTTCCAAAAACTGGCCGCAACAGGAAAATTAATTAAAATTTCTGAGCTTGATGTTAGATTAGGAACAAATGCGCCAACCGTTGCACAGCAGGCTTCACAAGCAGAAATGTATCAGTATGTGGTAGATATGTACAAAAAATATATTCCGGCAGCACAACAGTACGGAATCACAGTTTGGGGTGTTTCTGATAATTCAAAAGAACATGAATTCTGGTTACCGGATGAATCTCCAAATCTTTGGGATGCAAATTACGTTCGTAAACATGCCTATAAAGGAACCGCTGATGGTCTTGCAGGAAAAGATGTAAGTAAAGACTTTTCAGGAGAGTTGGTTAAGTAAGTTAAGTGTAGTTTTAATCCATAATATGAATCTGAAAAGATTTGTATTATGGATTATTCATTTTTTAATTTTAAAAGAAATTGGAATGTTTAAGTTTTCCGGCAGCCTAATTCTAATCTTGTTTTTGTCTTTTATACAAGTGGCTTTTTCTCAGGAAAAAATCCCGCATCTTCAAAAAAAAGGAAATAAAACACAGCTCATTGTCAACAACAAACCCTTTATTATTTGCGGCGGAGAATTAGGAAATTCTTCGGCAACGAGTATGGAAAGCATGGAACCAATCTGGCAGAAACTGACAGACATGAACCTCAACACGGTTTTAACGCCGGTTTATTGGGAATTAATAGAAGAGGAGCAGGGCAAATTTGATTTTTCTTTAATTGATGATTTAATTCTGAGAGCGCGAAAAGAAAATCTGAAACTCGTATTTCTTTGGTTCGGATCATGGAAAAACAGTATGTCGAGCCACGCTCCGGCATGGGTAAAATTAAACCAGAAAAAATATCCAAGAATAAAAGATGACAAAAATAAAAGTCATGAAATTCTAACGCCTTTCAGCGAAGATAATCTGCAGGCCGATTTGAATGCTTTTCAAAAACTAATGAAGCACATAAAAGAGTTCGATCAAAAAGAACAAACGGTAATTATGGTTCAGGTTGAAAATGAAATTGGAATGCTGCCAACGGCAAGAGATTATCATCCGTTAGCTAATGAAGCTTTTAAAAAAGAAGTTCCAAAGGAATTAATAGAATATCTGCAGAAAAACAAACCAAATCTCGTTCCTGAATTTTAGAAATCTGGAAGAAAAACGGATTCAAAACAAAAGGAAACTGGGAAGAAATCTTCGGAAAAAGCCTTGCGGCTGATGAAATTTTTATGGCTTGGTATTTTTCTAAATTTACTAACAAAGTTGCCAAAGCCGGAAAAGAGGTTTATCCAATTCCGATGTTTGTAAATGCAGCTTTAAACGCCCCGGGAAAAAAGCCCGGAGAATATCCAAGTGCAGGTCCGCTGCCACATGTAATGGACGTTTGGAAAGCCGCCGGAAATTCCATAGATTTTCTTTCACCGGATTTCTATAATCCATCATTTAAACATTGGAATGATTTATTTACGCGACAAGGCGATCCGTTATTTATTCCCGAACATCGTTTTGATGAAACCGCTCCATTTAAAGGTTTATACGCAATAGGACATTATGAAGCAATTGGATTTTCGCCTTTTTCAATAGAATCTGTAACCGATGCAAAAAAAGAACCTTTAGGAAAAATATATGATTTAATGCAGCAATTGACTCCGGTTATTGAAGCTAATAAAGGTGAAGGAAAAATCGACGGTGTTTTGTTAGATAAAACAAACAATACGCAGATTATCAATTTAGGAAACTACGAATTTACTTTTAAACACGATTATACTTTAAATTGGTCAGATGGAGCAAAAGCGGAAGTTTGGCCAATGTCAAGTGCAATAATTATAGAAATTTCACCGGACGAATTTTATATTTCCGGTTCCGGAATTGTCGTAACTTTTAAACCATTAAAAAACAAAAACGGCAACGCCGGAATATTAAAAACAGACCAAGGGAAATTTGAAAATGAAAAATGGAAAACCATAAGACATTTCAACGGAGACCAAACCCATCAAGGAAGACATCTTAGAATTTCAGTAGGCGATTACGAAATCCAAAAAATAAAACTATACATTTATGAGTAGTTTTTTTGCCACGAATTCACGAATTGACATAATTATTTTTAAACAAATAAAAATCTGCTAAATCTGCGTGAAAAAAATTAGCCACAGATTAAAGGATTAAAAGGATTTTTAAATTAATCAGTGATAATCTTTTAATCTGTGGCAAAAAACAATCAGCGTAAATCCGTATAATCAGTGGGCAAAATATAAACAAGACCAAATGAAAAAAATAATATTAGCAATACTTATAGTCTTCAATGCCAATGCTCAAATAAAACTTCCGCGCTTAATAAGCGACGGAATGATTTTACAGTGTGATACAAAAGTAAATATCTGGGGCTGGGCAGCGCCAAAAGAAAAAATCGAACTCGATTTCAATCATAAAACATACAAAACCACTACAGCCGAAGACGGAAAATGGCAAATTGAACTTCCATCACAAAAAGCTGGCGGACCGTATGAAGTGACTTTAAAAGCATCCAATACAATCGTTCTCAAAAACATTCTTTTTGGCGACGTCTGGATTTGTTCCGGTCAATCGAATATGGAACTGCCAATGGAACGTCTAAAAGACAAATACAAAGAATATATCGCTAAATCAGAAAACCCAAACATCAGACAATTTGTAGTTCCCGATGAATATTATTTCAAAGAAGAAAGAGCCGATTTTTCTTCAGGTTCGTGGATTTCTGCAAATCCGCAAAACATTTTACAGTTTTCGGGAGTAGCTTATTTTTTTGCGTTAGAAATCTATGAAAAATATAAAATTCCTATCGGATTAATTAATACCGCTTTGGGTGGTTCTCCTGCCGAATCCTGGATTAGCGAAGAAAACATTAAAAAATTCCCCAATTATTATGAAGAATATCTAAAATTTAAAGACGGAAAACTCGAAAAACAAATTGACGAAAATGACCGAAAAGTAAGTTCAGACTGGTACAAACTACTAAATGAAACTGATTCAGGACTTAAAAATAACTGGAGAAATTCAATTGAGATTTCTGACTGGAAAGAAATGAATATTCCCGGTTATTGGGCAGACGGAGAACTGGGAAATGTAAACGGTTCAGTCTGGTTTAAAAAAGAATTCACTTTAGAAAAAATAAAAGAAAATCAGGTAAAAATTATTTTAGGACGAATTGTCGATGCCGATTCGGTTTTTGTAAACGGAAATTTTATCGGCACAACTTCCTATCAATATCCGCCGAGAATTTATTCTTTCAATACTAATATTTTAAAAGAAGGGAAAAACGAAATTACCGTTCGTATAATTAATAATTCGGGTAAAGGAGGTTTTATAACGGATAAACCTTATGAACTAATAATTGGCGATCAAACCATTGATTTAAAAGGAAACTGGAAATACAAATTGGGCTCAAAAATGTTACCGCTTCCGGGACAGACTTTTGTGAGATGGAAACCAGTTGGGTTGTACAATGCGATGATTGCACCGTTAAAAAATTATTCCGTAAAAGGTGTTTTATGGTATCAGGGAGAATCGAATACCAAAAATCCATCCGAATATTCAGCTTTAATGGAAACTTTAATTACAAACTGGCGCACACAATGGAAACAGGAAAAACTGCCTTTTTTATTAGTTCAGCTGGCCAATTATATGGAACCAAAAACAGAACCTGCTGAAAGTAATTGGGCTGCGTTGAGGCAGCAGCAATTGAATACGCTTAAAGTTTCAAATACCGGATTGGCCGTAACAATTGATTTAGGCGAATGGAATGATATTCATCCTTTGAACAAATTTGATGTCGGGAAAAGATTAGCGCTTCAGGCAAGAAAACTGGCTTATGGTGAGAAAAATTTAATAGCTTCCGGACCAATTTTTAAATCGATGGAAAGAAAGGAAAATAAATTGATTATACGTTTTTCAGATGTTGGAACCGGATTATTTATTAAAAACGGAAGTGAGTTAAAAGAATTTGCCATTGCCGGAAATGATGGAAAATTTGTTTGGGCAAAAGCCATAATCGAAGGCGAAAAAATTATAGTCTGGAATGATACAATTTCAAATCCCGAAAAAGTAAGATACGCCTGGGCTGATAATCCAACAGAAGCAAATTTATACAATAAAGAAAATTTACCGGCTTCGCCATTTGAAGTAGATATTAAATAATTTTTTGCACCCATTTTTATTCAATTGCCTCCAGCTTTAGCTGGAGGCAAGTAATTTACACCCATTTTATTCTGTAGAGACGCACAGCAGTGCGTCTAACGCAACGTAACCCCAGCGTATATCACTTTGCGCATAAGGCGCACTGCTGTGCGTTTCTACGATATACTTTGTGTTGATATTATTTATGACAGTTTTAAATCATAACGTTCTTCATTAAAAACTTTTCCCCATTCTTGTACTTCTTTAGACCAGTTAAGTTCAAAACCGGCAAGTTTATACATTTCAAGAGCCTTGTCCTGCATGCTTGTTGTGAGCAGAAAAACATTTTTAAATTTCTTTTCACGACAAAAATCAACGGCATCAGTTAAAAGCTTTTTACCAATTCCCAAACCTCGAAATGACGGATCGAGTAAAAACCATCTCAATTGAGCTTCGTTTTCAGGTTGATGCTGAATGGCAACACAGCCTACAATTTTGTTATTATATTCTGCCATCCAGATTCGGTCATATTCAGGAGAATAATTTTCTAAGAAATTATAGAAAGTTTTAATAACATATTTTTCAAATTCATTCGAAAAATTTGATTCATTTCCGTAGATAAATCCATGTAAATAAATAATATAACCAATATCGCCCGGATTAATTTCATGGCGATACGTAATATCACTTTTAAGAGGTTTGTTTTCTGAAAGAAGATTTTTAACCGCATGCATGGAGTTGACCAGATTCTCTTTTTCAAAGAAATTCAGCTTATCTATTTTGTGATCTATTTGCTCATCAACTTTTGCATTTAATGAACTTAGTAATTCTTTTCCTAAATCGCTGAGTTTAATATTAAATGCACGTTTATCTTCTGATGAAGAAACCTTTACAATTAAATCATCTTTTAAAAAACGTTTTAAAATCCGGCTTACATATCCTTTATCGAGATTTAGAATCTCGGTTAATTTTTGCGCTGTAATGATTTTATTTTCGCTGATTTCGTAAAGGATTCGGACTTCGGTCAGCGAATAATCACTATCCAAATAATGCTGGCTTAAAATATCTAAATGAGCGGTATAAAAGCGATTAAAACTTCTGATTTTTGAAGTGACGGTATTCATAATTTGAAATATTGTATTGTTGAATACAAATATATAAAATTAGTTGCTTTTGTCAACTAAATATTTTTTGAAATAATAAAAATTGAAGTCTTTCAAAGTCTTATTTTTATAAGATAAATAAATCCTTCTCTTTTTAAAATGATTCAACCATGATAAAACCAATCGAATTTATAGAAAACTTTGACACTTATTTTCCGGATTATATAAATACAGAACCTTGGAATATTGTTAACGAACTGGACAAAATACTTTTAGAAAAAATAAAAAATCTTTCAGCAGATTATAAAATAGAAGGCTCAATTGCCATACATAAAACAGCTATAATAGAAGAAGGTATAACCTTAAAAGGAACAATTATTATATCAGAGGATTGTTATGTTGGTGCACACGCTTATTTACGCGGACCAATATTATTTGGAAAATCTGTAAAAATTGGTCCAGGTTCAGAAATTAAGCAGTCCTTTATTTCTGATAATTCAGCCGTGGCACATTTTAATTATATAGGAAATAGTCTCATTGGTCAAAACATAAATTTCGAAGCCGGTTCTATCTGCGCCAATCATTACAACGAAAGAAAAAACAAAAACATTTCAGTTAAATACAAAGACAATATCATCAATACAAATTCAGATAAATTTGGATCGCTGCTTGGAGACCATTCTAAAGTTGGTGCAAATGCCGTTTTGTCGCCGGGAACAATTTTGGATAAAAATACAATTGTGAAACGATTACAGTTGATTGAACAATTAATAGAGGAATAACTTTGCGTAGACGCACTGCTGTGCGTCTCTACGATATGCTTTGTGTTGATATTATTGTTATTTTTTTACACCCATTTTATTCCGTAGAGACGCACAGCAGTGCGTCTAACACAACGTAACCCCAACGAATATCGACAACAAAAACTTTGTGCATAAAGACCCACTGCTGTGCGTCTCTACAACTAAAAAAATTACTTATTCATCGCGATATAATCAGAAGGCGACATTGAAAAATGTTTCTGGAAATTACGCCCGAAACTCGTCTGCGATTTATAACCCACCATTTCGGCGATTTCGTACATTTTATAATTTTCGTTTAAAAGCAGTTCAGCAGCACGTTTTAAACGAACAATATTGATCAATTCATTCGGACTCAAATTCGAAATATCTTTAATTTTTCGGTATAAAGTCGAACGACTCATGTTCATAATTTCTGCCAAAGATTCAACGCTCAAATCAGAATCAGTAATGTTTTTCAGAATTTCCTCGTCGAGTTTTTTCAGGAACTTTTCGTCGGTTTTATTGTGCGCAATACTTTTAATGTGCGAAAGCGGCGAACTCGCATAATAATTCATAATCTGCTTTCTGTTTTCGATTAGATTATTCACCTGAACTTTTAAATAATCCATCGAAAAAGGTTTTGCGATATACGCATCCGCACCAACTTCAAGTCCATCAATTTGTGATTTCAATGAATTTTTTGCAGTTAATAAAATAACCGGAATATGACTCGTTTCAAGATTGGTTTTAATCTCTTTACACAATGTAATTCCGTCCATAACCGGCATCGAAACATCGCTTATAACTAATTGGATATTTTCATTATGGATAATTTTTAAGGCATTTTCTCCATTGTCAGCTTTTAGAATAGTGTAAAAAGGCGCTAACTCAGTCGTAATAAAATTCAATAAATCTTCATTGTCTTCAACAACCAAAAGCTGTGTTTTTTCGTGTTTGTTTTCGATTTCTACAATTTCAGCTTCCGTTTCAGTTTCTTCTTTTTCGGTTTCATTATAGAACATAAATTCTTCTTCCTGACGAAGCGGAACCACCAATTCAAAAACATTCAGTTTAGTATCAGAAAGCAGTTGCAGGTTTCCGTTATGCAGCTGCGCCAGCGAATGCGCCAAAGAAAGCCCAATTCCGGTTCCCGAAGTCGTATCCATATTATCAACCCTGAAAAACGGCTCAAAAATCTTTTCTTTTAAATGAAACGGAATCAGATTTCCGTCATTTTTCACAATTAAAGTCAGTTTCTTTTCATCTCTAAAAAGCGTAATAGAAGCTTTATCTTTAGAATATTTAATCGCATTACTCATTAAATTGCTCAGGATTTTTTTGAAAGCTTCTTTATCCACAAAAGCAAAAATATCTTTATCGCCCAGTTCGAGTTCAAATTCAATTCCTCTTTCTTCAATTAACTGGCTGAATCTCAAATGCAAATTCCGAACCATCGACAAAATATTGGCTTCCACGAAAGTGAGTTTTAAACCGCCAATTTCAGATTTTCTAAAATCTAGTAATTCGTTTACGAGTTTTAATAATCGCGACGTATTTTTCTTCATTATAGAAAGATTCTGAGGAACTTCGGGCGATTTATGTTCCATTACCAAAAGTTTTTCCAAAGGACCTTTTATCAGTGTCAAAGGTGTTCTGATTTCGTGTGCGACATTGGTAAAAAAGTCAATTTTGGCCTGATAGATTTCTTTCTCTTTTTCGTCGTTGAGATGTTTTATTTTTCGGTTGTGTTTAATCTGCGTGAGATTTTGAGAATAGCGAATGATGTAATAAAACGAACCGCAAATCAATAGAAAATAGAAAAAATAGGCATAAGAACTCGCCCAAAACGGAGGCAGAATCCTGATTTTGAGTTCAACTTCTTTACTCCAAACGCCAAAACTATTCAGCGATTTCACTTTAAAAACATAATCACCAGGAGCCAGTTCCGTAAAGAAAACTTTATTGTTTCTTTCCAGATAAACCCAGTCGTTATTGACATTTTCGAGTTTATACCAATATTCTGTAAGTTCTGGTGCGGTATAATTTAGCGAAGCAAATTCTAGATTAAATGACGATTGACTATTATTAAGTTCCAATTCGTCAATATGCGAAATAGATTGTTTTATTGGCGAATCATTTTCATTGGCATCAATATCCTGATTGTTGATCTGCAGATTGGTAATAAAAATAGAAGGCGTGTATTTGTTTTTAGTGAAATTCTTTGGGTTGAAGCTGATCATTCCGTTTAAGTTTCCAAAATACATATCGCCATTTGCATCTTTAAAAGCCGATGCATAATTAAACTGATCGCTTAACAAACCATTTGCAGTTGTATAAATTTTAATGTTTTTATGATCCGGGCCAAATCTCACCAAACCTTTTGAAGTCGTAAGCCATAAATTTTTAGCATCATCTTCTAAAATAGAATACACAACATTGCTCGGAAATCCGTTTTTGGTGGTGAATTTTTTAAAAGTTCTCGTTTTTTTATCGAATAAATTCAGTCCGTTTTCTGTTGCAAACCACAAATTTTTAAAACTATCTTCAAAAATATAATTGATAGAATTATTACTGATTCCGTTTGGATTTTTGTAATCATAAATAAAAACCTCTTTCTTTTTGGTTTTTGGATTGTAATAAAACAAACCATCACGATAACTTCCCGCCCATAAATTGCCATCGCTGTCTTCTTTATAAGTAGTATAATGTGTCGTTTCAGGAAAAATTTTCAGAATATCAAAATTGTCATTTTGTTCATTATAAACATAAAGTCCCATTGTGGTAATTACAATAAGTTGGTTCTTTTTGGTTACATAAAATGAAAAAATAAAATTACTATGCAGTCCGGTTGCCGGATTATTGGCACTGTAATGTTTTATTACCGTTCCTGAATTTCGGTCTAAAACATCAAGGCCATGTTCAAAAGTTCCCACCCAGATTTTATCTTTCCTCGGCATCAAAGCGTGAATATTATAATAAGAAACGCCGCTTTTAGTTCCGTTTGGTAAATACGAAGTAAAAGTCTGCGTTTTTGGACTGAATCGGTTTAAACCCGCATCTTCAGTTCCAATCCACAAATCTCCTTTGTCATCTTTATGAATTTCGCGAACGGCACTTCCGCTGATGGAATTTTGTCCTTTCTGCGGGAAATATTTTTTAAACTGAGTATATTGTTTTTGATGATAATTAATGCCGCCAAAATACGTTCCCACCCAAATTCCGTTTTCCTTATCAATCGTAATCGAATAGGCCGCATTATCAGAAATCGCATACGGATCGTTGTAATTTTTTCTCAGATTAACACTCGATTTCGATTTCAGATTGTAAACATAAATCCCGGATTCACTGGCAATCCAGAGTTCATCATTACCTCTTTTTTTAAATTGACGAACGTAAACCGGTTTTTTAGTCGAAAATTCTAAAACAGAAGTGGTTTTATTATGAATATTGTAAAGCAAAACGCCGTCGTCCTGTGTACCAATCACAATATTATTTTTGTCTAATGCATAAATAACCGTGATCCTGAAATTAGCAGAACCAGCAGGAGGCGTAATAGCAATATTTTCAAACGAAAGATTTTCTTCAGAATAACGATAAATTTTATTTAAAGAAGAAGCCCAGATGTTTCCGTTAACATCTCTTGACATTGAAGTCGCAATAAAATATTTATTGGGATTAAAAGTTTTGGTTTCTTTTTTTGTTGTGGAGTATTTGTAAAGAATATTGCCCGAAATGAACCAAATATTTCCGTTTTTATCATGATTGATATCATTTATACGATCGTTAATTGCTTCGTTTAAAACCGTAAACTGATCTGTTTTTTTATCGTATTGATACAAACCTTTGTCAGTTCCTACCCAAATTACACCTTTATATTCATGCAATGACTGAATATAGTTGCTTCCCAGAGTATGAATTGGGTCGGAATTGCTTCTGTAGGTTTTAAAACGGTAGCCGTCAAAACGGTTTAAACCATCTTTTGTTCCAAACCACATAAAACCATCTTCGTCCTGTAAAGAGGTCAAAACAGTGTTGTTTGAAAGCCCTTCTTCAACCTGAAAATGTTTAAAATAATATTCCTGTGCGTGAATAAAATTTATCGAAAGAATTAAAAAAAATACAAAAAGAAAGAATTTACGCATACTTCAGTTTTTTAGTTGAAAACCGTGATTTAAACAAATCGTGTCAATATTCTACAAAATGTTGCAAGTCTCGATTTTTCTGGTCTTTTTTATACAATTTGAATCATTTGAGATAGAAATTGACACAAATGAAGCATTTTATTTTGAATTAAAATCACCTATTTTGAATTTTCAAATAAATCATATTAATAATTTTTAGGCTTAAAAAATACATAGTCTGTAAAATTAAGTTTGAAAAAATAGTTCATTAACAATTTTGAAACAAAATGAATCAATTATTAGCACTGGGCAGTTCGATTTCTGTTTTTGCCCGAATCAGAGATGATTAGAATTTTAAAAAACGATTGTAAAACCAACCAAAAAAAGAAAACTATCTAAATGACAAATCAATGAAAACAAAGTTCACTCAAATTTTAAAGCAGAGATATTACCTCTTGTTTTTCTTTAGTTTATTAGTACAACAAACACACGCACAACAGCAAATAACCATAACGGGAAAAGTGGTTTCTGCAACAGGAGAATCAATTCCGTTTGCCAATGTCGTGATTAAAGACACAAAAAATGGTGCCGTTACCGATTTTGACGGAACCTATAAAATTACAGCAGCTTCGAGCCAGACACTGGTTTTTAGTTCACAAGGTTACAAAACAGCAGAAATTGCTATTAATAACAGAACTTCTATAAATGTTACTTTACAGGAAGATGCCATGAAACTAGACGAAATTGTGGTAGTAGGTTATGGTTCTCAACAGAAAAAAGACCTTACCGGAGCTGTTTCTTTAGTAAAAGCAGAAGAAGTTCAGAAAAGACAAATTACAACAGTTGCAGACGGACTTCAGGGTTTAGTTACCGGAGTTAAAGTTCGCGGCGGCGGGCGTCCGGGACAGGAAGCCAATGTTGAAATTCGCGGTTTAAAAAACCTTCAAAACACAAATCCATTATACGTAATTGATGGTTTAGTAACATCTGCAAACAGAGATTTTAACCCAAATGATATCGAATCGATTCAGGTTTTAAAAGATGCATCGGCAGCAGCAATTTATGGCTCGCGTGCTGCAAATGGTGTAATCATCATTACGACTAAAAAAGGTAAAAAAGGCCCGCTTCAGGTTGAAGTTTCGGCTAAAAGCAGTTTTCAGGTTATGCCTCGTTATGATTTAATGGGAACAGAAGAGTTTGCCAAGTACAACAATATGGCGTATGACAATGCCGGTTTTACAAGACAAAACCTAAACATGGCTGTTGACACTGACTGGCAGGATGCTGTTTTTAAAACCGGAATGATGCAGGATTATAATGCAAGTTTTTCTGGAGGAAATGAAAATTCAACATTCTTTATGTCTGGAAATTATTTTGGAAATGAAGGAACAGTTGTCGGAACTGATTTTGACAGAATTTCATTTCGTGTAAATTCAAGCGGAACAAAAGGAATTTTCAGTATTGGAGAAAATTTAGCGATCAGTAATTCTAAAACAGATGAAATGTCTGGAAACCCAATTATTGACGTATACAGAATGACACCAACAATTCCGCTTTACGATGCTTCAAATCCGGGAGGATACGGTTATGGAAAACAAGGAGTTGCAGATACTTTTGGTACAAACCCTTTAGCAATTGCTGATTTTGCCAATACAACAAACGAAAATTTCAGAATTAGAGGTAATATCTGGTCTGAATTAAAATTTGCGCCATGGTTAAAATACCGTTTCAACTTTGGATATGAAACCAGTTTTGATTCTTATAAATTCATGAGAAAAAGAGGAAACTGGACATTAAATCAGCCGGAAGATCCATCTCAAACGGATCAAAATAAAGGAAGATCACAAACCATGTTATTTGAGAATACACTGACTTTCAAAAAAGATTTTGGAAAACACGGGATAACATTTTTAGTAGGTCAGACTTTCCAAAAAGACAAATACGATCAAATTTACGGTACAAAAAGAAACCTTCCGATTAATTCAGGATCTGGACAATATTATGAGGTTTTAAACCAGGGTGATTCTCCGGTTGTTGGAGGTTTTATTAACGAAGCGGCTCTGGCTTCTTATCTAGGAAGATTAGAGTATAACTATGATAATCGTTATTTGATTAATGCCGTTCTAAGACGTGATGGATCATCAAGATTCAGCGACGCAAACAAATGGGGTAATTTCCCTTCTGTTTCTGCAGGATGGAGAGTAAGCAACGAATCTTTCTTTAAATCAGAATTCATTAAAGATTTAAAATTAAGAGCGAGTTATGGTGAATTAGGATCTGGTAACATCGGAGAATACGAGTCAAAAAGTTTCGTTAACAATTTTGGACAAATTGTATTAGGAAATGGTCAGACTACATACCCTTCTGCAGCTCAGGTAAAATTGTCTAATTCTGATTTGAGATGGGAAAAGTTAAAACAAACCAACATTGGATTAGACCTTGGCGTTTTAAACAATGATTTACGTCTTACTGCAGATTATTTTATTGCTCGTACCGAAGATGTATTGTTTGGTTTTCCAATTTTATTGACAACAGGAAATGATGGAGGAAATCCAATTTCGAATGCAGCTACTGTAGAAAATAAAGGTTTCGAATTGGAATTAGCATACAGCAAAAAAATCAATGATTTTTCTTTTAATGCTTCTGTAAACTTCACAAAAGTAAACAACAAACTAGTTTCATTAGGAAACGGACAAAATGAAAATATTTCGGGTAACACAATCACTCGTGCAGGAAACCCTGTAGGTATGTGGTATGTATTACAAACGGATGGATTGTTCCAAAATCAACAGGAAATTGATAACTACAAAAATGCAAACGGGCAGGTAATTATGCCAAATGCGGTTCCGGGTGATATTCGTTTTAAAGATGTTAATGGAGACGGACAAATAACAAGTACAGATAAAGCTATTGTGGGAAGCCCGTGGCCAGAATTTGAAATGGGTTTCAATGCAGGAGCAGAGTACAAAGGTTTTGATTTTTCTATGAACTGGATTGCTTCTCACGGAGCTACTGTTTATGATGGATTTAGAAGTGTTGTAGATCGTTTTGATGACAATAGTAATTACAGAGCAGGTATTCAGCCTTGGACACCTGAGAATCCAAATACAGATTTTCCTAGAGTAACAAAAGGTTCGACTTTAAATTCAAGGGGAGACAGCGACCGTTTCTTAGAAAGCGGAGATTTTATCAGATTAAAATACATTGGCTTTGGTTATAATTTACCAGGTACGATCTTAAAAAATTCTGGTATAAGCAGAGCAAGATTAACATTGTCAGCACAAAACATCATTACGATTACTAAGTATCAAGGCTTAGATCCTGAATTTACAAACAGTAATATTTTTGAAAGAGGTGTAGATAATGGTGCTTTCCCAAATCTGAAAACATATTCTTTTGGTGTTGAATTTAGCTTTTAATTAAAAAAACTGCGTAATGAAAAAAATAATATTAGTAACAGTAGCTCTTCTGGGTCTTGTTTTTACTGCTTGTGAAAACGAATTGGATCTGAATAGCCCAAATGATATAACAGTAGACCAATATTGGAAAACTGAAAGTGATGCACAAGCCGGTGTAAACTCAATTTATGCCATGTTTTATAAAGACGGATTATGGGCAAGATGGATTTATTTCCGTCTGGACTTAACTTCTGATGAAGGTTATAGCGTGAGCCCGTGGACAGAATTGGCAGACTGGACAAGATTCAATTATATTAATTATAATTTCTGGGAAGGAAATGCAGTAACATGGAGAGATACTTACAAAGCTGTTTTTAGATGTAATCAGGTTTTAGCAAACGTTCCAAATATTCCATTTAAAAATGAAGATGATAAAAAGAAAATTTTAGCTCAGGCAAAATTTTTCAGAGCATTACATTACTATTATGCCGCTATTATTTGGGAGAATATTCCGTTAGTTTTAGAGCCTTCAACGCCACAGGATTTACCGCAGCAAAGAAATTTGACTGAAGTTTGGGCTCAAATTGAAAAAGATTTGAACGAGGCTTACACCGATTTACCAGCTAAATGGGGTGATGACCAAACCGGAAGACCGGATAAAGGAGCAGTACAGGCATTTTTGGCAAAAGTTTATATGCAGCAGCACAAATGGCCAGAAGCAAAAACAGCTCTTGAATATTTGATTACAGGACCTGGAGCAAGATATAGTCTGGCTTCAAACTACAGAGACAATTTTACAGATACCCATGAAAATAACAGCGAATCTGTTTTTGAAATTCAGTTTGGAGATCAAAGAAAAGGAGGAACCGGAGAAGATCAAAATGCAGCTGTTTCCAGTAACCGATCTCAGTTTTTTGCACCAAGAGGAATTGGATGGTCAGACGGACAAGCTCGTTTTTGGTTAGTAAATGCTTTCAAACAAGAAAAAAACAAAGACGGTAATCTGGATACCCGTTTAAGGTGGACTTTGTTTTACCCAGATTTATTGGCCGATTTTGGCGATAAAACATACGGTAAAAACTGGGAATGGAACAATGACGAAGCATGGTTTAGAAAAGGAAGCCGCGATTACTACAGAAACAATGAAGATTATTACAGCCAGGTAAACTACAGATTAGTTCGTTATGCTGATATTTTACTGCGTTATGCAGAAGTTTTGAACGAAACAGGAAATACTGCACAAGCGTATCAATATGTTGATTTAGTAAGAGCGCGTGTAAACATGAACACTTTGGCTGTTGCACATCCTGAAATTGGAAACGATCACGATAAATTCTTAGAAAGATTAAAAACAGAAAGAGTTTTAGAATTAGCCGGAGAAAGTGTTCGCTGGGAAGATTTAAAACGCTGGGGAGATTTAGATTCTCAGGCAGCTGTTGATAAAATCGCACTTCGTGATCCTGATTTTAAAAACTTCAAAGTGGGTAAAAATGTTAGAATGCCTATTCCGCAAGTAGACGTTGATAACAATCCAAATCTGGAACAAAATCCTCAATATTAAAAGATGTAAAAGGGAATCAGATTTTTTTCTGATTCCCTTATAAAAAGAACGATTGTTCATAATAACAAAAATTGTAATGAAAAAAGTAAAATTGTGTCTGACAGTAATGTTGGCAGGATTAGTATTGCTAAGCTGTAACAACAAAAAAAGTACTTCTGAAGAAAATAAAAATGAAACCGCTGCGGTTGAAAAAAGAGAAATCTGGACAAAAGATCAGGCCAATAAATGGTATGCAGAACAGCCTTGGTTAGTAGGTTCAAATTATTATCCTAGCACAGCTATAAATCAGTTAGAGATGTGGCAGGAAGATACTTTTGATCCAAAAAGAATTGATCAGGAATTGGGCTGGGCAGAAAATTTAGGCATGAATGTAATGCGTGTTTATCTGCATGATTTATTACATCAGCAAGATCCGGAAGGGCTTTACAAACGTATGGATCAATTTTTAGAAATCGCAGACAAACATCATATCAAAACCCTTTTCGTTTTATTTGATTCCTGCTGGGATCCATTTCCTGCCTTAGGAAAACAACGCGCTCCAAAACCGCACACACACAATTCAGGCTGGGTGCAGAGTCCGGGACAAAAAGTACTTCAGGACAAAACACAATATCCTCGTTTAGAGAAATATGTAAAAGAAACCGTATCTCATTTTAAAGATGACAAACGTATTCTAGGCTGGGACGTTTGGAACGAACCTGATAATATGACGGGACCATCTTACGAAAAAGTTGAAATCAAAAATAAAGTCGATTTAGTTTTACCGCTTTTGAAAGATGTTTTTGCATGGGCAAGATCAAGTAATCCTTCGCAGCCGTTAACTTCAGGAGTTTGGGTTGGAGACTGGAGCGACGAAGCAAAAATGCAGCCAATGCACAAAATGCAGCTTGAACAATCGGATATTGTTTCTTTTCACAATTACAACACACCTCAGGATTTTGAAAAAGTAATCAAACAATTACAGCATTACGGAAAACCAATGATTTGTACAGAATATATGGCAAGACCAAACGGAAGTACATTCGAAGGCTTTTTACCAATTGCCAGAAAATACAATGTTGGTATGATCAACTGGGGATTTGTGGATGGAAAAACTCAAACCAAATACGCTTGGGACAGCTGGACAAAAACATACACAGCAGAACCAAAATTATGGTTTCACGAAGTTTTACACACAGATGGAACGCCATACATAAAAGCCGAAACAGATTTTATCAAAAAAATGACTTCTGAGGCGAATAAGAAATAGATTGTTAGACTTCTTAGATTTTTAGAAAGTTAGATTTTTTTTGCCACAGATTTCACAGATTAAAATGGTTAACATTTGTGGCACAAAAATTAAACACATAGAAACATAGATTTTGAAATTATTAAAAGAATGTAAAAGAAACTAGTTTCTACACATAGTTCTCGCGTAGTTTGTCATTCCGAGGAACGAGGAATCTCCGCAAGTAACTCCGTAGCGAATTTCCAATCTTTGTAGAGTTTCTAGCGGAGATTCCTCGTTCCTCGGAATGACAAGATTGTGTAAACTATGTTTATTGATGTAAGTGAAACGCCTTTACAGGTAAAGTAAAACTATGTTTCTATGTGTTTAAAAAAATCATTTTAATCCTTTAAATCTGTGGCAAAAAAACAACCCGCGGAAACCTGTTTCATCAGTTTAATCCGTGGGCAAAAAACTAAAACGAACAGCAATGAAAACACACGCAATAAGACTCTTTTTTCTAGCGATAATTCTAGTTGGATTTTCCGCGAAAGCGCAACAGCCAGACCCACCGGGACAAGTAAAAGGAACTGAAAAACCGAAAAACGAAGCCTATCTTTTTGCGCACATGACGCACAACGATTATGGCAGATTATATTATTCTGTAAGTTTAGATGGTTTACATTGGGAAAACCTGAACAACGGAAAACGTGTTTTTGAAGAATACAAAGGGCATCCTGATATCTGCAAAGGACCGGACGGAAAATATTATATCGCAGGAAATACAGGAGACGATGCAAAAGCTATTAATATTTGGGTTTCAGATGATTTAATCACTTGGGAAAAGCATTCTGATTACACACCTGATTTAAAAAGCACACCCGGTTATTCTCAGGCTTTACAGAGAATTGGAGCGCCAAAATTATATTACGACAAAGATTCTCAAAAATTCATTATGACATGGCACACGCCGCATCTTGAAGGAACAAAAGAAGACGGAGAACGTTACTGGGCTAGTCAGCGAACTTTATATGTTTTATCTAAAGATTTAAAAACTTTCGAAGGTCCGCCAAATCGTTTATTTGACTGGGAAATGGGAACAATTGATGTTTTTATTCGAAAAGTCGGCGATTCTTATTATGCCGTAATTAAAGACGAAACCTATCCAACATTATATTGGACAACCGGAAAAACCATCCGAATTGCCAAATCAAAATCCCTTTTAGGACCTTATTCTTTGCCCCAGCAATCTATCAGTCCAAACTTCAGAGAAGCTCCAATGTTGATTCCTTCTCCAGATGACAAAATATGGTACATGTATTACGAACAATATCCAGGAGTTTCCTACGGATTATCAATTGCAGATAACCTAAACGGACCTTGGTTTCAAGCCTCTGGCTACACTTTTTTCTCAGATTGGGATAAATATAGTCTTCCGGAAAAAGTGCGCCACGGCTGCATGATTACAATCTCTAAAAATGAATACGAAAGTTTAGTGAAGAAATTCGGCATTACAAAAAAGTTATAAGTTATAAATTATGAGTTATGAGTTGAGGTCATAAGTTTTTTGAGTTAATAAAAACAGATTATTTAATCGGAAATAAAATAATTAGTAACCCAACTCATAACTTCTAACTCAAAACTCATAACTAAAAAATATGGTTAGTTAAGTTAGTTTAAGTGTTTGAGTAATTACCAGACTTTTGTGGATATAAGTCTGGTAATTCAATTTTGATTTGAAGAAAAAATCATGACATTTTTTAATCAAAAATGTCCAAAATATATACAGCATGGAAAGAAAAAGTATCGTTTTTTTAGCCTTGTTTTCAATACTTACAGCAAATGCACAGTGGAAACCTCAGGGAGATAAAATCAAAACAAAATGGGCATCGCAGGTTGATCCAAACAAAACTTTACCAGAATATCCCCGTCCGATTATGGAGCGCGGCCAATGGAAAAACCTAAATGGATTATGGAATTATGCTATTCAGGAATTTGGCAAAACAGTGCCTTCAAAATATGACGGGCAGATTCTGGTTCCGTTTGCGGCTGAATCAAGTTTGTCTGGTGTTATGAAAGAAGTCGGAGCAAAAAATGAACTTTGGTACGAAACCAATTTTTCGATTGAATCAAACTGGAGCGGAAAAAATATCCTTTTGCATTTTGGCGCTGTAGACTGGAAAACAGAAGTTTTTATAAACGATATAAAAGTAGGTTCACATACTGGCGGATATACGCCATTTTCATTTGATATTACGCCATTTCTTCAAAAAGGAAAAAATCAAAAACTGGTTGTAAAAGTTTGGGATCCTTCAAATGATGGACCACAGCCAAGAGGAAAACAAGTCAAAAATCCAGAAGGAATTTGGTATACGCCAGTAACGGGAATTTGGCAAACCGTTTGGATTGAGCCTGTAAACACTAAAAACATTTCAGAATTAAAAACAACTCCAAATATTGATCAAAATACAATCAGCATTAAAGCTGATGTGAATGGAGCTGAAAAAGGAGATTTGGTAGAAATTTCTGTTTTTGATGGTGGAAAAGAAATTGCTAAAGAAAAAGCCGTTATTGGCGAAAGCAATGATATTGTTTTGAATGCTCCGAAATTATGGTCGCCTGAAAGTCCGTTTTTGTATCAGACGAAAATTCGTTTAATCAGCAAAAATAAAGTCGTTGATGAGGTGAAAAGTTATTTTGCAATGCGAAAAATTTCATCTAAAAGAGATGAAAATGGCGTGATGAGAATGCAGTTAAATAACAAAGATTATTTCCAATTCGGACCTTTAGATCAAGGTTGGTGGCCAGAAGGACTGTATACTGCACCTACTGACGAAGCTTTAAAATATGACATCATTAAAACAAAAGAATTAGGTTTTAATATGATTCGTAAACACGTAAAAGTAGAACCGGAACGCTGGTACACACATTGCGATCAGTTAGGAATTCTAGTTTGGCAGGATATGCCAAGCGGTGATGAGCAACCGATTTGGCAAGATAAAAAGTATTTTGAAGGAACAGAATTACAGCGTACTCCAAAATCACAAGAAATCTATAAAAAAGAATGGAAGGAAATTATGGATCATTTGTATTCCTATCCAAGTATCGTGGTTTGGGTTCCTTTTAATGAAGCCTGGGGACAATTCAAAACGGTAGAAATTACTGAATGGACTAAAAATCACGATCCAAGTCGTTTAATCAATTCTTCAAGCGGAGGAAATCATTTTCAAACAGGCGATATTTTAGATTTACACAAATATCCAGCTCCGGAATTGTATCTGTATGATGCCAGAAGAGTGACTGTTTTAGGTGAATACGGCGGAATCGGCCTTCCTCTTGAAGGACATTTGTGGAGAGCCAACGACAACTGGGGTTACGTAAAATTTAAAAATGAAGCCGAAGTTACTGCTGAATATGTAAAGTATGCTCAAATCCTTAAAAGCCTAGTAAAAACAGGATTTTCCGCAGCAGTTTACACGCAGACAACGGATGTTGAAGGCGAAATAAACGGTTTCATGACCTACGACAGAAAAGTAGACAAAATGGATTTCAAAGCTGTAAATAAGATTAATACTGAAGTTATAAATGCTTTGAATAATTAAACATTGATTTTCCTCAATCTTGTCATTCCGAGGAACGAGGAATCTCCGCGAGAAGCTCTACAAAGATTGATTTACGTTGCGGAGTTTCTTACGAGGATCTTTCCTTCGTCAAGATGACAAGATTGTGAAAAAATCAACTTTGTCAAAGTTTTAAACTTTGACAAAGTTCTCGGCGCAACTCTAAAATAAAATAAAAAACTAAAATGAAAAAATACCTAATTCTTTTTCTGTTCACAACGATAAGTTTTGCCCAGCAAAAAACCTTCACAAATCCAATTTTGCCATCGGGCGCAGACCCTTATAGTACCTATTACAAAGGTTATTATTACTATACCAATACACTTGGAAACAGATTGGTTTTATGGAAAACAAAAGATTTATCAGATATAAAAAATGCTGAAAGCAAAGTGATTTGGACACCGCCAAAAAACACCAATTATTCGGCAGAAATCTGGGCACCGGAATTTCATATTATAAACGGAAAATGGTATTGTTATTTCGCAGCAGATAACGGCGATAATAACAATCACAGAATGTATGTTTTAGAAAATAAATCATCAGATCCATTTAAAGGGAATTTTGAATTTAAAGGAAAAATTGCTGCCAAAACCGACAAATGGGCAATTGACGGAAATGTTTTCGAACATAAAAAACAGCTATATATGATTTGGGCAGGTTGGGAAGGAGACACAAACGGCCAGCAGAATATTTACATCGCAAAAATGAAAAACCCGCTTGAAATTGAAGGCGAACGCGTTATGATTTCTTCACCAACTAACGACTGGGAAACACACGGTGCATTGCATGACGATATAAATCCGGCGCAGGTAAATGTAAACGAAGGCCCTCAGTTTTTAGAAAGAAATGGTAAAATCTTTATAGTGTTTTCTGCAAGCGGATGCTGGACCGATTTCTATTCTTTAGGACTATTAACCTTCAACGGAAGTGATAATTTATTAGACGCTTCGGCATGGAAAAAATCTCCTGAACCAATTTTCAAACAATCCGATAAAAATAAGGTTTATGCACCGGGACATAATTCTTTCTTTAAATCTCCAGATGGAAAAGAAGACTGGATTTTATACCATGCCAACTCTAATCCGGGTGAAGGCTGCGGCAACAAAAGATCTCCAAGAATGCAGAAAATTGATTGGGATGCGAACGGATTTCCGGTTTTAGGAGAACCTGTAAGTGAAGAAACAATATTAGTAATTCCATCAAAATAAAAAAACTAACCAGAGGATGAGTTTAGCTTGCGCTCAGTTCGCTGACGCTCGAGTGCTTCGTTCCTCGCAATGACATAAAAATGAAAAATATTCAAATTGCTGCAGTCGTTTTACTGGCACTTTTTCAGTTCAATTGCAAAGACAATAAAAAAGAAAATGCAGCTTCAAAAGAAACAGCTGAGGTAACTTCAGATTCAGTAAAAACAGTTTTAGAAACTAAAAATTTTGATACGATTATTGATGGTAAAAAAGTCGGTTTATATTGGATAGAAAACAAAGGAATTAAAGCTGCATTTACCAATTACGGAGGAAGATTAATTGGACTTTGGGTTAATGATAAAAACGGAAAACCAACCGATGTTGTTGTGGGAATGAACAGCGCAAAAGGTTTTAAAACTTCTACAGAACCTTATTTTGGAGCAACGATCGGAAGAGTTGGAAACAGAATTGGAAAAGGAAAATTTACTTTAGAAGGAAAACAATATCAAGTTCCGTTAAATAATGGAAAAAATGCTTTGCACGGCGGTATAAAAGGTTTTCAGGATGTAGTTTGGAATGCCGAAAAAACAAACGAAAACACTTTAGTTTTTACCTATGTTTCGCCAGATGGAGAACAGGGTTTTCCAGGGAATTTATCTGTAAAAGTAACGTACACAATTACGGATGATAATTCTGTAAAAATGGAATATGAAGCAACTACAGATAAAACAACAATTGTCAATTTAACCAATCATGCCTTTTTTAATTTAAATGGAGAAGGAAGCGGCACAATCTTAAATCACGAATTACAGATTTATGCGAATGAATTTACTCCTGTTGACGAAGGTTTGATTCCGAGTGGTAAATTAAAATCGGTTAAAAATACCGTTTTTGATTTTACTTCAACGCACAAAATTGGTGAAAGAATCGAAGCAAAAGACGAGCAATTGAAATTCGGAAAAGGATACGATCATAATTATGTTTTAAACGGAACCAAGAAAAACGGATTAAATCATGCTGCAACAATTTCAGGAGATAAATCCGGAATTACTTTAGATATTTTTACAGAAGAACCAGGATTACAGTTTTACAGCGGAAATTTCATGCAGTCAAAAAATACATTCAAATCTGGTGCAAAAGATGATTTCAGAACAGCGTTTGCTCTTGAAACACAACATTTTCCAGACGCGCCAAATCAGCCAAAATTCGCTCCGATTGTTTTAAAACCGGGACAAAAATATCATACGGTTTCTTATTATCAGTTTTCTGTGAAATGAGAATAGTTAACCGCAAAGAGCGCAAAGAATTACGCAAAGGACGCTAAGTTTTTTATCACTTTTTGTCATCCTGGAACGATCCCGAAACTTCGAGAGAAGGGACGCAAAGTTATTCGTCATTTTTTTTACTCTTTGCGTGCTTTGCGTAATTCTTTACGGCTAAAATACACCAACTAAAACTAATAAAAAATGAAAAAAATACTAACCTCAATAGCATCACTTTGTGTTTTCGCAGCCTGTTCGCAGGAAAAAGACACGACACAACCAAAATCAACACCAACAGAAGTAAAATCCAGCTCAATTTTACTAGCCGATCCAACCATTTTTTACGACAAAGGAACCTATTATTTATACGGAACTACATCTGGAGATATTCCAAATGGAGAAGGATTTCAGGTTTATACTTCGTCAGATTTAAAAGACTGGAAAGGGCCAGTTGGTAAGCAGAATGGTCTGGCTTTTAAAAAAGGAGATGCTTTTGGCGACAAAGGATTTTGGGCGCCGCAGATTCTTTCGTATCAAAACAAATTTTATATGATTTATACGGCCAATGAAAATATCGCAGTTGCAACCAGCGATAGTCCGCTTGGACCATTTAAAAACGATTCAAAAGAACCGATTATCAAAACCGGAAATCAAATTGATCCGTTTATTTTTATTGATGAAGATGGAAAAAAATACCTGTATCATGTTCGTTTAACAAATGGAAACAGAATTTTCGTTGCAGAAATAAACGACGATTTTAAAAGCATAAAACCAGAAACTTTAAAAGAATGTATTTCTGGAACTATGCTTTGGGAAAATACTCAAAATGTAAGCTGGCCGGTTACAGAAGGTCCAACAGTTTTAAAACACAACGGTTTGTATTATATGATTTATTCGGCAAATGATTTCAGGAATATTGATTATGCTGTAGGTTATGCCACAAGTAAAAGTCCGCTTGGACCTTGGGAAAAAGCGACAGACAGTCCAATTATCAGCAGAAAAAATACCAAACAAAACGGAATTGGACACGGCGATGTTTTTTGGGATAAAGACAATAAAATGCATTATGTCTTGCATACACATTATAGCGAAAGCACTGTTTCGCCACGAAAAGCAGGAGTTATTTCAATTGAATTTAAAGACGGAAAAATTGTTGCTGATCCTGCCAGTTTTCAGTTTCTAAAAGTTAATTAGTAATTAAAAAGCCTTCAGATATCTGAAGGCTTTTACTTTCCTGCAAGGTTTCAAAACCTTGTAGGTATTTTTAAGTAAGATTTTGATTAGAATTAAACCTACAAAGTTTTAGAAACCTTGCAGGAATGGAAACCTGTTTTTAGGAATCTTTTTTGGTTGAAAATATAAAAACTGAAAACAAATTTGAAATTAACGCCGCAACCAGCCAGGAACGCATCCAAAAAAATATAAAAATAGATTTATTAGAGCAGTTAATACTGGCTAAAGTCAAGGTTATAAAAAACGTTGTTGTCAGATTTTGAAGTATTTGAATTAATAATTTCCTATTATAAAACCGGACGAATCTCATTTTAATTCAAATTAATTAGCTGAGGTCCAAATTCTTCGTAGAAAATATTTTCCTGATTTACATTCAAATTAATAAGAGCTTCATATTGCGTTTTAATAAACATTTCAGGCCCGCAGATATAATATCTCGCTTCTTCTAATAAAATAGAATCCTTGCATTTATGAAGATCAACGCGACCGTGAATAACTTCATTCGCAATTACATTTTCCGGCGTTACAGCATCATAAAAAGTAAACGTTTCCAAGTGATTTGCTTCTTCTTTTAAAGCCGAAATCTGGTCTTTGAAAGCGTGTACAGATTCGTTTCTGCAGCCGTGAATCCAGATTGTTTTTTTATTCTGAATTGAATTTAAGTTGGTTTCCAGCATGCTCAACATCGGCGTAAGTCCAACTCCGCCGCTTATCAATACTAAAGGATTTTCTGAATCTTTTTCTAAATGAAATAATCCAGCAGGAGAAGAAATGGAAATAACATCGCCTTCAGATTTTGAATGCATGGTATTCGACACCCATCCGTTTGGATTTGGCGCAATTCCGCTTTCTTTTTTTACCGAAATTCTGTAATATTCAGGATTAAAAGTGCTTGACAAACTGTATTGTCTTGGTTGTAAAAGATTCAGTTCCGGCACAAAAACCTGAACGCTGATAAATTGTCCGGGATGAAAATCGGCAATTTCTTTTCCGTCTTCAGGATAAAGATAAAAGGATTTAATTTCAGCTGATTCTTCAACAATTTTTTTGATGACGAATTTTCTCCAGCCGTTCCAGCTTCCGGGTTTTGCAATGTTTTCGTTGTATAACTCTTTTTCAAGATTAATCATAATATCGGCAAGTTCGTAAAAAGCAACCGTCCACGCTTCGAGAATTGGCAGTGTAGCGACTTCTCCAACCACTTCACCGATAGAAGCGATAAGGTGTGTTCCTACGATTTTATATTGTTCCGGCTGAATATTAAGGCTTCGGTGTTTGGTTCCAATTCCTTTTAATACGCCAATTAAAACTGACGGATCTTCTATATTTTCGGCGTAAGCCAAAACAGCATTTGCCAGTGCCGATTTTTGTCTTCCGTTTGCCTGATTTCCCATATTAAACATATTTCGCAATTCGGGATGATGTTTAAACATTCTGGCATAAAAATAATTGGTAAGGTCTTCGCCGCTCGCTCGTAAAATTGGAACCGTAGCTTTAATAAGCTCTTTTTGTTGTGGATTCATTTTGAATAATTTGATTAGGATTTAAATTCGAAATTCTAATTTTAGAATTGATATTGGCAAATTTAATCCCGCGGTATTGCTTCATTTTATGATTCAAATCATAATGGGTTAAGTTTTTTTGTTTCAGGTTTTTTTGTTTCAGGTTTTGTTGTTTCAAGTTTCAAGTTTCAGGTGTCAAGTTTTACATCTTACATTTTACATTTCACAACTTACAATTAACAATTCAAACCCGTTGTTGGTCGAAATTACAGATTACTAAAAATCAAATTATAGTACATTTATGTTTTATAGACTTTTTAAGTAAATCAACGATGAAAAATATATTTCTTTCCATATGCCTTTTCGGTGTAATTTCCAGCGGTTTAAGTCAGGAATTAGCGAATGCTCCAAAACCTTTTGGCCCGCTTCCTACTCAAAAACAAATTGATTGGCAGGAAATGGAATTTTATGCTTTTGTGCATTTTTCATTAAATACTTTTACCAATAAAGAATGGGGTTACGGTGACGAATCTCCGGCTTTATTTAACCCCACAAATTTAGATGTTCGTCAATGGGCGCGAATTGTGAAAGTGGCGGGAATGAAAGGAATTATTCTGGTTGCGAAACATCATGACGGATTTTGTTTATGGCCGTCGGCATATACGGAACGTTCTGTAAAAAATTCTCCGTGGAAAAACGGAAACGGAGATTTAGTTAAAGAATTGGCTGCAGCCTGCAAAGAGTACAATTTAAAATTAGGATTATATCTTTCGCCCTGGGACAGAAACCGTGCGGATTATGGCAAACCCGAATATGTTACGTATTTCAGAAATCAGCTAAAAGAATTATTGACGAATTACGGCGACGTTTTCGAAATGTGGTTTGATGGTGCAAACGGCGGCGACGGTTATTATGGCGGTGCAAACGAAACACGAAAAATCAATACGCTTGAATATTACAATTGGGATGAAACCTATAAATTGATTTATCAGCTGGCGCCAAAAACTTTGGTTTGGGGAGTTGGCCCTTCTGAAGCGAGATGGATTGGAAATGAAGAAGGTCGTGCCGGAAAAACAAACTGGTCGCTTTTACGCCAAAAAGATGAATTGGCCGGAAAAGTGCATTATACCGAATTTATGTCGGGGCATGAAGATGGTGAAAAATGGGTTCCAGGCGAAGCCGATGTTTCAATTAGACCAGGATGGTTTTATCATTCGGTGGAAGATGATAAAGTACGTCCGCTGGATGAAATGGTTGATATTTATTATGAATCAATTGGGCGAAATGCGACTTTATTATTGAATCTTCCGGTTGATAAAAGAGGTTTAGTTCACGAAAATGACGAAGCGAGATTAAAAGAATTAGTTTCAACCATAAAAGCTGATTTTAAAACGGAATTATTATCTAAAACAAAAATTACCGCTGATAATGTTAGAGGAAATAGTTTAGAATTTTCTGCAAAAAATGTTTCTGACGGAAATAAAAACACTTATTGGGCAACCGATCATAATGTAAAAACAGCTTCGATAACTTTCGAATTTGAAAAACCAACTGACATAGACCGAGTTTTACTTCAGGAATATATTGTACTTGGGCAGCGTGTAAAAGCTTTTAATGTTGAAGCTAAAGTTGATGGAAACTGGAAAACCGTTGCAAACGAAACGACAATTGGTTACAAGAGAATTTTGAGAATCGACAGAGTTAAAGCATCGGCATTAAGAATTAATATTACCGATTCAAAAGCAAATATTGTTATTTCAAATATTCAGGCTTACAATGCGCCGACTTTTGTACGTATGCCGGAAATCAGCCGGGATAAAAACGGCGATGTTACTATTAAATCTGAAAATGGAAATCCGGTTTATTATTCGCTTGACGGAAAAAATCCAACGAAAAAAAGTACTTTATATAAAGGAGTATTTCGGGTTAATAAAGCGATGACCATAAAAGCAGTTGCAATTGATGCTGCAGAAAATATAATCAGTGCTGTAAAAACAGCAAAATACGGCGCATCAAAAGAAAACTGGAAAATTGTTTCGGCTTCGAGCGGCGATTTAAAATCGGCTGACCGAATTATTGACGGAAATCCAAATACAGACTGGAGTTTTGGTAATGACCAGAATAAACTTCCGCAGGAAATAACTATAGATTTGGGAAGTCTTTTAACGCTGAATGGTTTTACTTATATGCCACAGCAAGTTGGTAATAATCTCAATTTAATCTCCAATTATGAGTTTTACACAAGTGTTGATAATGTAAACTGGATATTGCAGTCTGAAGGTGAATTTTCGAACATAAAACACAACCCGATCGAACAGGTTAAAACTTTCAAAAAAGTTCAGGCAAGATATATTCGTTTTGTGGCAACCTCAGCAGTAGCAAAGGGACAGACCGTTTCTATTGCAGAATTAAATGTTACCGAAGCATTATAATTGCCTTTTGAATTATAATCTTTTTGCTTAAAGTTTCAAATTTTGTCCTATAGCGAAGGTAACAGGTTATTAGTCGAATTTTTGATTATTTACATTATGTAATATTTAATTTTATACTAAATAATTAGAACAACAGGCAAATGATTAAAGAAAGTATAAATTTCAAAGAAGCAGGAAAGTTCGAAGAAACGCGTTTTGAAAAGATACACAATGTAATTTTTGATTCGTCTAAAGAAGCTTCGATTTTAGTAGCTCAGGAAATAGCCAATATAATTCAGAGAAAAGAAGAGTTAAACGAACCTTGCGTTTTAGGTTTGGCAACAGGATCGTCACCTATAAAAGTATATGAAGAATTAGTTCGTCTTCATAAAGAAGAAGGTTTAAGCTTTGCAAATGTAGTTACTTTCAACTTAGATGAGTATTATCCGATGGATAAAAACGACATTCAAAGTTATTGGTACTTTATGCATGAGCACTTATTTAATCATGTAAATATACTGCCTCAAAATATCAATATTCCTAACGGAAATATCAGCAATGAAGACCTTCAGCAATATTGTATCGATTATGAAATGAAAATCAAATCTTACGGTGGATTGGATTTTCAGCTTCTTGGAATTGGAAGAACGGGACATATTGGTTTCAATGAACCTGGATCTCACGTAAATTCCGGAACGAGAAGCATTACATTAGATCACTTAACGCGCGTTGATGCTGCATCATCATTTTTAGGAATTGATAATGTGCCTAAAAAAGCGATTACAATGGGAATTGGCACGGTAAAAAATGCCAAAAGAATTGTACTTCTTGGATGGGGAATCAGCAAAGCAGAAATTATAAAGAAAACAATCGAAGGTGAAATTTCATCCCGGGTTCCGGCAACGTATTTACAGCAGCACAACAACACAACTTTTGTTTTAGATACCGAAGCATCATCAGAATTAACGAGAGTAAAAACACCTTGGTTAGTAAAATCTGTAATCTGGACAGATGAATTGAAACTGAAAGCTGTGGTCTGGTTATGCGAATTGACTAAAAAACCTTTTCTTAAACTGACTGACAAAGATTACAACGACAACGGAATGTCAAGTCTTTTAACAGAAGAAGGAACTGCATACGATTTGAATATTAAAATGTTCAACAAAATGCAGCAGACAATTACCGGATGGCCGGGTGGAAAACCAAATGCTGATGACACGTACAGACCAGAACGCGCAACACCTGAGAAAAAGAGAATTATCATTTTTAGTCCGCATCCTGATGATGATGTGATTTCGATGGGAGGAACTTTTGATCGTTTGGTAGAGCAGGGGCATGATGTTCATATTGCATATCAGACTTCTGGAAACATCGCAGTTTCAAATCAGGAAGCTTTAAAATTTGCAGAAATTGCCAAAGCATTAAATGCTGATTCTGAAGCAGCTGAGAATATCATCAACTTCCTGAAAAACAAAAAAAGCAATGATATTGATTCGTTAGAAGTGAGAAAACTGAAAGGTTTAATCAGAAGAAGCGAATCTGTAGCAGCGACCAGATATTTAGGTTTACCGGATTCGAATGTGAATTTCCTTGATCTTCCGTTTTATGAAACTGGAACGGTTAAGAAAAACAATCTGGGAGAAGCTGATATTCAGATTATGTGTGATTTTATCGAAAAAATTAAACCGCACCAAATTTACGCAGCAGGAGATTTAGCAGATCCGCACGGAACTCATAAAGTTTGTCTGGATAGTTTATTTGAAGCTTTAAAAAGATTGAAACACAAAAGTTTTATGGATGACTGCTGGGTTTGGCTGTACAGAGGCGCCTGGCACGAATGGGAATCTTACCAAATTGAAATGGCGGTTCCGATGAGTCCGGATCAGGTACTGAAAAAACGTCACGCTATTTTCTTCCACCAATCTCAAAAAGATGGTGTTATGTTCCAGGGCGATGACAGCCGAGAATTCTGGATTAGAGCAGAAGACAGAAACAGATTAACTGCAGAAAAATATCATGCTTTAGGTTTGGCTGATTACTCAGCAATCGAAGCTTTTAAGAGATATTTTTTCTAGGAAAATCTTTAAAATATAATAAACTATTTCATGTGGTTTATTTGGTTAGTTACCAAGTTTTGAATGCAGCCGTGGTTGGCTGCATTTTTTTGTTTCTATTTGTGGCGTGTGTCTTTAACACAAAGAGCGCAAAGGTTTTTCGTAAAGGGCACAAAGTTTTTTTTTCTCAGCTTTATCAATAAAAGAAGTCGAAGATCGCAAAACTGTTCGTGGTTTTTTGTCACCCTGAGCAAAGTCGAAGCTTCGGGAGAAAGGCGCAAAGTTTTTTCTCAATATTCAACACAATCTTGTCATTTCGACGAAGGAGAAATCTGCGCAAGTAACTCCGCAACGAGAATCCAAATCTTTGTAGAGCTTCTTGCGGAGATTTCTCCTTCGTCGAAATGACAAACTGTATCTCAGCTAATAAAAAAAATCGCAAAGCTTATGAATAAACTTAGCGTCCTTTGCGTAAACCTTAGCGCTCTTTGCGGTTAAATACTATATGGAAGAATTCAAAATTCTCTGCTTCACATGATCGATATACGATCTTCCAATAACATATCTAAGTCCTTCTATTTCAATGCTGTTTCCTTCAACGGCATCAATTTTATCAATGGCAATAGTGTATGAACGGTGAATTCTCAGGAAGTTTTTTTCAGGTAATAAATCTGTAAAATCAGATAAAGTACTGTGGATTATATATTTTCCAGTTGTGGTGTTTATTTTTAAATAATCTTTTAAGCTTTCGATAACTAAAATTTCGTTGAAGAAAATCTTTTTCATTCTCTTTTTGTCAATTTTTACGAAAATGAACGGACTGTCTGGATTGCTTTCTTGTGGGGAATTTGTTTTATTTTCTAACCTTTTGCTGATTTTATTCAGCGTTTTCATTAATCTCGGAAATTCGATTGGTTTTACCAGATAATCTAAAACGTCTAATTCGTAAGTTTCTAATGCAAATTGACTGTACGCACTTGTAATAACTAATAAAGGCGGATTTTCTAGACTTTTAATAAAATTAATTCCGTCTAAAACAGGCATATTAATGTCCAGAAAAATAACATCAACTGTATTGTTCTTCAAAAAGTTTAGGCCTTCAATCGGATTGCTGAAAGTATTTATTACCTCAAAATTTTCAAGCGGCTCTAAGTAGTTTTTTATAACATTGATTGCCAATGGCTCGTCATCAATAATCAAACAATTTATCTTCATTTCTATAATCTTAGTTATTTGAGCGAAATAATTTAGCAGGTAAACTTATATACGAAAAAAAGCTGGGGTTAGGTTACTTTTATCACAAGCTTCACGACAAAAATATTCTTTTTATTTTTAAATGAAAGCTTATAGTCACTTTTATTATAACCTAATTCCAGTCTTTTTTTGACATTTTCAATTCCTATACCACTTGACTTGTTAAAATTGTCTTCATGCTGTGTAATTTCTGGCGTAGGGTTCGAAATAGTAAAATGCAAAAAGTCATCTTTTACTTTAAATTTGATATCAATCTTTACTTTTCCGGTGTTTTTGTTTACGCCGTGTTTAAAAGCATTTTCAATAAAAGTCAGTAAAATCACCGGAGAAATTTCTTTATCATGAATATCTCCCGAAACTTCCATGTTTACTTCCAGACGATCATCATTTCTGATTCTTTCCAAATCAAGATAATTCTGAATACATAAAATCTCATTTTCTAAACTCTGTTTTTTTCCTTGCGTATCATAAAGCATATAACGCATTAATTCTGAAAGTTTTAAAACAATCTTTGGTGTTTTATTCGACTTTTCTACAGATAAAGAATAAATATTATTTAAGGTATTAAAGAAAAAATGCGGAGAGATTTGAGATTTTAGGAAAAGCAATTCTGTTTCCAATTGTGATTTCTCTAAATCGGTAACACGTTTTTGTTCCTTCAAAAAGTCTAAAGTGATTTTAATTGCCGTAACAAAAGTCATTACATACAATTCGCCCATCATCATATCAATAGTATAATTGAGTGTTAATTCATTGATAGTCTCCGGACCTTCGGGCCATACATTATGGGTAATTAACAGATACGTAAGGTTGAATTTTACCAATACCATTAAAAAAATAGCAGATAAAACGGCAAGCACATAAAGAACATATTTTTTTCGGTAAACCAGATAAGGCATGAAAACCAGAATATTCAAATAACACAACGTCATGTGAATTGGAAAACCAAGCAAAGTAGTTTTAAGAGAATACACGTAATCGTTAAAATAACTTCCCCATCTAAAAGTATTAAAAAGGAAATAAGTCAGCCAAAAAACTACATGATAGTATAATGGTATGCGATATAATTTATTAGAATTGAAATTCATAATATGAGTACGTTTTGTGACTTTTTTTGATGTTTATCTAAGTTTATATGTTGTCCGTCTAAATAAGTTTTAATAAAAAGTCAGTTTATATAAATTTAAAGTTAAATTAAGGTTGTTTTATATGAAGAAAATTCTCGTGCCTGCTTTATTTGTAATTCTGGCTACAAGTTGTAAAATAAAGTCATACAAAAATAATAATCAGGAAAATATTTTTGTAAACCACGTTGATCCTTTTATCGGGACTGGCGGACACGGTCATACATACCCAGGAGCGACGGTTCCTTTTGGGATGTTACAAGTGAGCCCGGATAACGGAATCTCAAGCTGGGACTGGTGTTCAGGCTATCATTATTCAGATTCTATTGTGTCTGGTTTCAGTCATTTACACTTAAGCGGAACAGGAATTGGCGATTTGGCAGATATTTTATTTATGCCGACAAACAAAAAAGTCGATTTAACATTAAAAACAACTTCAAGAGATCAATTACCTTATAAATCATTTTACAGTCATGTTAACGAAAAAGCAGCACCGGGCTCTTACCAGGTTTTTCTTAAGGATCCTAAAATCAATGTAGAATTAACTTCTTCACAAAGAACAGCGTATCATAAATATACGTATACCAAAAATGACAAACAATCAGTCGTTGTTGATTTAGGATTTGCCATAAACTGGGACAAAGCCCTAAAAACAGGAATTACAATTGAAGACCAATATACTATAAGCGGTTACCGATATAGTAAAGGCTGGGCATTGAACCAGAAAGTATTTTTTGTTGCCAAATTTTCAAAGCCTATCACAGAATTTGTTTTAACGGCTGATAAACAAATTGTTACTTCGAAAAAAGTTGAAGCAGAAAATACATCGGCACAATTATTTTTTGATCCGAAAAATTCAGATGAATTATTTGTAAAAGTCGCTCTATCATCTGTAAGTGTGGCTAATGCCAAAGATAATCTGGACGGAGAAAAAGCAAATTTCGACAATACAAAATCAGAAGCATCTTCGATTTGGAATAATGCATTGAGCAAAATTAAAGTTGAAACACCAGTAGATTCGTTAAAAACGATTTTTTATACTGCGATGTATCACGCACAAGTTGCCCCTGTAACCTATAGTGATAAAAACGGTCAATTTAGAAAAGAGGATGATCAAATTGTTACAGCAAAAGATTATACCGCCTATTCGACCTTATCACTATGGGATACTTTTAGAGCCGAAAATCCTCTGCTTACTTTACTGGCACCAGAAAAAACATCAGACATTGTCAAATCAATGTTAGCGTATTACGATACAAAAAAAATATTACCGGTCTGGACTTTATACGCCAATGAGACCAATACTATGACAGGATACCATTCCATTCCGGTAATTACTGATGCTTATTTAAAAGGTATAAAAGGTTTTGATGCCGAAAAAGCTTTTGAAGCGATGAAAGCCACGATGATGCAGGACGAGCGCGGTTTAAACTTCTACAAAAAATACGGTTATATACCTTATAATTTATTAGACGAATCGGTTACAATTACCTTAGAATATGCTTACGACGATTGGTGCGTGGCGCAAATGGCGAAAGCGTTAGGGAAAAATGCTGATTACGAATTTTTCTTAAAACGTTCTCAGGCCTATCAATATTTATTTGATCCGAAAACAGGATTCATGAGAGGAAAATCAGATGATGGAAAATCATGGAATGAGCCTTTCGATCCAAAACATTCGAACCATAGAGAACACACTGATTATACAGAAGGAAATGCATGGCAGCACAGTTGGTTCGTGCCACAAAATGTTGATAACCTAATTTCGATTCACGGTGGAAATGAAACTTTTACCAAACGTTTAGAACAATTATTTACCGAAAGTTCAGAGATTACAGGAAACAATGTTTCGGCAGATATTTCGGGATTAATCGGGCAATACGCACACGGAAATGAGCCAAGTCATCACATTGCCTATATGTTCAACCATGCAGGTCAGCCTTGGAGAACACAATATTGGGTTCGTCATATTTTAGATACACAATACAATACAACACCAAACGGATTAAGCGGAAACGAAGACTGCGGACAAATGTCGGCGTGGTATGTTTTCAGCTCAATGGGATTATACCCAATGAATCCGGCTTCGGGAGAATACGAAATTGGAAGTCCGATTTTCGAGAAAGCAACCATCAATCTTGAAGGCGGAAAAACGTTTGTAATTGAAGCACAAAATGTTTCAGACAAAAACTTTTACATACAGTCGGCAACATTAAACGGAGTCGAATTCAATCAAACAGCAATTACACATCAACAGATTTTAAAAGGCGGGGTTTTACATTTTGTAATGGGACCTCAGCCAAATAAAAACTGGGGAACAAAAAAATAAATAAAAACAAAAAACGTAACTAACCTACTAACAAATATATTTAATGGATATTATTGACGTATCGATAATCGTAGCTTACATTCTGCTCTCAGTGAGTATCGGAATTTGGATTTCAAGAAAAGCAAAACAAGGACTGGATGATTATTTTCTTGGCGGAAAAACAATCAAATGGTATTTTTTAGGTCTAAGTAACGGATCTGGAATGTTTGATGTTTCCGGAACTTCCTGGATGATTGGGGTACTTTTTCTATACGGAGTAAAAAGCTTTATGTTCATGTGGCTTTGGCCTATCTGGAATCAGATTTTCGTGATGATGTTCCTTGCAGTCTGGATCAGAAGATCAAAAGTAATGACAGGTTCTGAGTGGATTTTAACTCGTTTTGGAAGCGACAAAGCCGGAAAAGCATCGCATATTATTGTGGCTATTTTTGCTATTATTTCTACCATTGGTTTTATCGCTTATTTCTTTGAAGGAATCGGAAAATTTGTAACCATTATTCTTCCGTGGGATTTAACGCTTCATTATGGCGATATGATTTTATTGACTTCTGAGCGTTCTTATGCCTTGTTAATCATTTTCTTAACAACTATTTATACCGTAAAAGGCGGAATGTTTTCTGTGGTTGCTACAGAAGTTGTACAGTATTTAATTATGATTGTAGCCGGAGTTTTAATTGCCGGATATGCTTTTGTTAATTATACCGATATTCAGATTAATTCGATTATTACGCCAGAATGGAAAAATGTTTTCTTCGGATGGCAGTTTGAAACCCAATGGAGCGATAAATTTCAAACTTTCAATAATTTAATTGATAGTGAAGGCTACAAAATGTTTGGCGCTTTCATCGGAATGACGTTGTTCAAAGGTTTCTTTGCAAGTGTCGCAGGACCAACACCAAGTTACGATTTACAAAGAGTTCTTTCAACTAAATCAGTAAAAGAAGCAGCTTATATGAGTGGTTTTACCAACTTAATTTTATTCATTCCGAGATATTTATTAATCACCGGAATCGTAGTAATTGCGTTGGTAAACTTAGCGCCGGAATTAAACGCAAACACAGGTTTAACCGGAGCTGATTTGGAATTATTAATGCCAAAAGTGGTCAATCTATATATTCCGGTTGGAATTAAAGGAATTCTTTTAGCAGGTTTATTAGCCGCTTTTATGTCTGGATTCTCAGCTTTCGTAAACGCAGGCCCGGCATATATTGTAAATGATATTTATAAAAAATACTTTAAACCAGTTGCTACAAATCAACACTATATTAAAGTAAGCCAGATTTCTTCTTTCCTTGTAGTAGGGTTAGGTGTTTTCATGGGATTCTTTGCAGATTCAATCAACTCTTTAACGCTTTGGATTACAAGTGCTTTATACGGAGGTTACGTAGCAGCCAATTTCCTAAAATGGATCTGGTGGCGTTTTAATGGCTGGGGTTATTTCTGGGGAATGTTTGCCGGATTAATTATTGCTTCGTTTCAATTTATTTTAGGCATGAACAAAGCGAATTTAGCAGAAGGTTCTTTTTTATATGATTTATCACAAGTTCAGGCGATTTATCTTTTCCCATTAATATTTGGATTCTCAATTTTAGGTTGTCTTTTGGGAACTTATTTAAGCGAACCGACAGAAATGGGAGTTTTAAAATCATTTTATTCAAACGTAAGACCTTGGGGATTTTGGAATCCGGTTTATAAAGAACTAAAAGCTGAAGATCAGACTTTCGAAAAAAATAATGATTTCTGGTTGGATATGATGAATTGCGCAATTGGAATTATATGGCAGTCAAGTATGATTTTGCTTCCGATATTCTTTATTATCAGAGATTATCCAAAAGCAATTACAGCTTTGATTGTGTTTTTAGTAACGACTACGATATTGAAGTTTACTTGGTTAGATAAGGTTAGAAAAATAGCTGATTAAGATAAAAGATACAAGAAGCAAGATTTTAGAGTAGAGAATTTCTCCAAAGTTTGTCAGTCTGAGCGAAGTCGAAGACCACATAAGAAACTCGACAACGTTTGGCGAATTTCTAGGTGGAGTTACTTATGAAGATCCTTCCTTCGTCAGGATGACAAGATTGAGACAATAAAACAAAAACAATAAACAAAAAAATAAAAAAAATGAGCAGTATTCCTTGGCAAGACAGACCCGAAAACAGTAAAGATGTAATGTGGAGATATTCTGAAAATCCAATTATCAACAGATATGCAATACCGTCATCAAACAGTATTTTTAATAGTGCTGTAGTTCCTTTTGGAGATGGTTATGCGGGAGTTTTCAGATGTGATAACAAAGCGGTTCAAATGAATATTTTTGCCGGTTTTAGTAAAAACGGAATCGATTGGGACATTAACCACGAACCAATCGTAATGCAGTCTGGTAATACAGATATGATCGAATCTGCTTATAAATACGATCCACGTGTGGTTTTCATCGAAGACCGTTACTGGATTACGTGGTGTAATGGTTACAACGGGCCAACTATCGGAATTGGATATACTTTTGACTTTAAAGAGTTTTTTCAATGCGAAAATGCCTTTTTACCATTCAACAGAAACGGAGTTTTATTTCCACAAAAAATAAACGGAAAATACGCCATGTTAAGCCGTCCAAGTGATAACGGACATACACCTTTTGGAGACATCTGGATTAGCTACAGTCCGGATATGAAATACTGGGGAGAGCACAGATTGGTGATGAAACCAACTCCTTTTGAAGACAGTGCATGGCAGTGTACAAAAGTAGGAGCAGGGCCAATCCCGATTTTGACAAACGAAGGCTGGTTAATGATTTACCACGGCGTTATCAATACCTGCAACGGGTTCCGTTATGCAATGGGGTCTGCACTTTTAGATGTTGATTCACCAGATAAAGTAAAATACAGAACACAGCCTTATTTATTAGGTCCGGCAGAACTTTATGAAATGGTAGGAGATGTGCCAAATGTAGTTTTCCCATGTGCCGCTTTACACGATACAGAAGAAGATAAACTAGCCGTTTACTATGGTGCTGCAGATACCGCTGTAGCCATTGCATTTGGTAAATTAAGTGAAGTAGTTCAGTTTACAAAAGATAACAGTTTATAGAAAAAGCATGCGTTTAAAAATTCAATGGTTAACAGTTGTTTTGGTTTCTTTTTCGATTATGGGATTTTCTCAATCGAAGAAAAATACCATTATTCCTAGAACATACGTCGCTTCAAAAACGGTAACTCCAATTGCAATTGACGGAGATGAATCTGATCCTTCATGGAGCAAAGCAGAGTGGACAGATCTTTTTGAAGATATAGAAAATGGCATTAAACCCAAGTACGCAACAAAAGTTAAAATGCTCTGGGACGAAACCAATTTTTATATTTTAGCAAAGATTGAAGAACCGCACGTTTGGGCCAATTTAAAACAGCGTGATACCATAATTTTTTACAACAATGACTTCGAAGTTTTTATAGATCCCGACAGCGACACTTTTAACTATTACGAATTAGAAATAAACGCCTTGAACACTGCTTGGGATCTATTTTTATCAAAACCTTACAGAGAAAATGATCTTGTGGTTTTAAACGACTGGAATCTTACAGGTTTAAAATCAGCAGTTAAAGTTCAGGGAACACTTAATAACCCGAATGATATTGATCAGGGCTGGGTTTTAGAAATGGCGATTCCGTGGGCGGCTCACAAAACCTCTTATTTCGATCAAAACGTACCAGCCGATAAATTCTGGAGAGTCAATTTTTCAAGAGTAAATTGGCAGCATTCTATTGTCGATGGAAAATACGAACGCAAAAAAGACACTGACGGAAAATTTCTGCCGGAATACAATTGGGTTTGGTCGCCAATGGGCGTAATCAATATGCATGAACCGGAAAAATGGGGTTATGTTTATTTTTCTTCAAAAGAAGGAAAAGATACCTTTACAATTCCGCAGGACGAGAAAGTAAAATGGGAACTTTATAATTTATACAGAGCCCAAAAAGAATATTTTCAAAAGAACAAAAGCTGGGCAAAATCCTTAACAAATCTAACAAAAGATGTTATCAGCATTGATAATAAAGTTTTAAAGCCTATCTTAGAAAACCATTCCAGCGGATATAATATTTCTGTTAAAAGTCTTTTCTCAAACCAAACATTTGTGATAAGACAGGATGGAAAAATAATAACAAAATAACCACTATGAAACTACCAAAACTATTACTTTTTTTACTGACACTCAGCATTTTTTCGTGTGCCAAAAAAGAAGAAACCACATTTAAATTTGCTGTCTGGACAACCGCAGACGCCAAAAAATCAGACGAAGATTATACTAAAGAATTCAAAAAATACAAAGATGGAGGAATCGACGAAGTATTAATCAATACAACAACAGATCCTGAGTTATTAAAAAGATTAGTGCCGCTTGCCACAAAAGAAGGTTTAAAAGTTCACGCCTGGATTATGGCAATGAACCGCCCAAACGATTCAGTTGCTTTACAGCATCCAGACTGGTATCAGGTAAGTAAAGAAGGAAAATCCTGCTTCGATAATCGTCCGTATGTTGATTATTACCAATGGTTATGTCCAACCCGAAAAGAATCCAGAGAACACGTTTTACATTTAGTAGAAGAACTGGCAAAAGTAGAAGGAATTGAAAGCGTTCATTTAGATTATATTCGTTTTCCGGACATCTTTTTACCAATTAGTTTACTGCCAAAATACAACTTGGTTCAGGACGTAGAATTACCGCAATTTGATTTTTGTTATTGTGATGAATGTGTAAAAGCATTCGAAAAAATCCACCATAAAAATCCAAAAGAAAGCCACAACACTTCTATCGATATGGAGTGGAAAAACTTCCGTTTAAACGCCATAAAAGCTGTTGTTGATGATGCTTATAAAATTGCACACAAACACAACAAACAATTAACTGCAGCCGTATTTCCTTATCCTGAAATGGCAGATCACATGGTGCGCCAGCGTTGGGATAAATGGAATATCGATCAAGTATATCCAATGATTTACCACAGTTTTTATAATGAAGAAATTGACTGGGTGGGTTATGCTACCAAACAAGGTGTTGCCGATTTAGAAGATAAGAAAACGAAAATCAATACAGGAATTTATATTCCGGGATTGAAAAACGATAAAGAACTGAAAGAAGCTATTTTATTAGCAAAAGAAAATGGAGCAGTAGGAGTTTCATTTTTCGACGGAAATGCATTGTCTGAAAGTAATTTAAAGACAATCAAAGAAACAAAAGCAAGTTTAAAATAATATTTTCTAAAAGTAACCAGCATGTCAAATAGAAGAGATTTTATCAAAAAAGCAGCTTTAGGCGCAGCAGCCGTAAGTTCAATTGGTTTTAACGGATTTGCAAAAGAGAAAGAAAATGAAAAAGAAGGAGCATTAGAATTTCCTTCAAAAAAAGTTAAAAAACCGGTTGTAATTTCAACCTGGAATCACGGTTTGCCTGCCAATCAGGAAACCTGGAAACAGCTAAAAGCAGGAAAATCACCTTTAGAAGCAATTGAAGCCGGAATGAAAATTCCTGAAGCCGATCCAAATGTGCGAAGCGTAGGTTACGGCGGATATCCGGATCGTGAAGGAAAAGTAACGCTGGATGCTTGTATTATGGACCATAACAGTAATTGTGGTTCGGTTTGCTTTTTACAAGGCATTATGCATCCAATTTCTGTAGCAAAAAGAGTTTTAGAAAATACGCCACACGTAATGCTGGCCGGACAAGGGGCTTTACAATTTGCTTTATCAGAAGGATTTAAAGAAGAAAATTTACTAACTCCGGAATCTGAAAAAGACTGGAAAAAATGGCTGGAAGATTCAAAATACAAACCAGTTATTAATATAGAAAACCACGATACTATAAGCATGCTAATGTTAGACCAGGATGGAAACCTTTCTGGTGGCTGTACAACGAGTGGTGCAGCCTGGAAAATGCACGGACGCGTCGGTGACTCCCCAATAATCGGCGCGGGTCTTTTCCTGGATAACGAAGTAGGCGCCGCAGCCGCAACAGGTTTGGGTGAAGCCGTAATTAGAACTGCCGGAAGTGCAATGGTGGTCGAATTAATGCGTCAGGGAAAATCGCCTTATGATGCCTGCAAAGAAATCACAGAGCGTATTTACAACAAACACAAAAACCACAAAGACATGGAATATCTGCAGGTTGGTTTTATCGCCTTAAATAAAAACGGTGAACACGCAGGTTACAGTTTGAGATCTGGTTTCAACTTTGCCGTTTCGGATGATGAAAAAGGACACAGAATGGAAGACGCGAAATTTAAAATGTCGTGGGATAAATAAAAATAAAATGCGGGAACTTTGTCAAAGTTTTAAACTTTGACAAAGTTTGACCACAATATTGTCATTTCTCGTTCCTCGAAATGACATACAAAAATTAAAATTTTAAGCACATAGAAACATAGATTTTTCTCTCACAATCTATCCCGATAATAATCGGGACTATGTGTTCAAACAAAAACTAAGAATGAAAACAACATTATCCATATTAACCTTATTACTTTCAGTATTATCTGTAAATGCTCAGGAAAAAGTTCCGTTTTGGCAGAATGAAAAAATCAATGAAGATAATAGAGAGCCAATGCACGCCGCTTATTATGTTTTTGAAAATGAAGCCTTAGCTGTTAAAAACGAATGGAGACAATCTAAAAATTACCTTGACATTAACGGAGCCTGGAAATTTAAATATGTTGATAATCCGGGAGCACTTCCAAAAGATTTTGAGAAAACTGATTTTAATGATAAAGCTTGGGATAATTTCAAAATTCCGGCAAGCTGGGATGTAAATGGTTATGGATATCCGGTTTATGTAAATACCACTTACGACTTTGATTATTTAATGGCGCCAAATCCGCCGTTTGTGCCAACAAAATACAATCCCACTGGAGTTTATAGAAGAGAAATCAATATTGATAAATCTTGGGAAGGAAAAGATATTTTTCTGCATATTGGAACAGCAAAATCAAATCTTACGGTTTGGGTAAATGGTGTTTATGTGGGTTATGGAGAAGACGGAAAACTGCCTTCAGAATTTAAATTAAACAAATACGTCAAAACGGGAAAAAATACCATTGTGCTTCAGGTTATGAAATGGAATGACGGTTCGTATTTAGAATGTCAGGATATGTGGAGAATGAGCGGAATTACAAGAGATTCTTATTTAGTTGCGAGAAATAAAGCTCATTTAAATGACTTCGAAATTATTCCAGATTTAGATGCGAATTACGTAAACGGAAGTTTGAAAATCACAACTCAATTTTCTGATTTAGATAAAAAAGACAGTTATACTTTAGACGTTCAGTTAAAAGACGGTGACAAAATTATAACGTCCAAAAATATTTCCGCTTTAAGCGAAAAACAAACATTTGATTTTACTGTAGAAAATCCGAAGAAATGGAGTGCCGAAATTCCGAATTTATATCAGGTACGTTTTATTCTAAAAGATAAAAAAGGAACTGTAATTGAAGTTATCAATCAAAATGTTGGTTTTAGAAAAGTAGAAATTAAAGGCGGACAGCTTTTAGTAAACGGAAAAGCGATTTACATAAAAGGTGTAAACCGTCATGAAGTTGATCCAGTTACTGGACAGACAATTTCAAGAGAAAGAATGGAACAGGATATTAAATTGATGAAAGAATTTAATATCAATGCCGTGAGAATGTCGCATTATCCAAACGATGAATATTTCTATGAATTATGCGATAAATACGGAATTTATGTGGTTGATGAAGCCAACATAGAATCGCACGGAATGGGTTATGATATTACCAAAACTCTGGGAAATAAACCAGATTGGGAATTAGCGCACATTCAGCGTATGCAGCGCATGATCGAAAGAGATAAAAACCATGCATCGGTTATTATCTGGAGTATGGGTAACGAAGCCGGAAACGGTTACAATTTTTACAGAGGTTATTTATGGATTAAAAATCGTGATAAATCAAGACCAATTCAGTATGAAAGAGCAACTGCGGGCGCTTGGGACGGAAAAGATTTAAAATTTGAATGGGATTCTGATATTATCGATCCAATGTACAGTTCTCCAAACAAAATGGAAGAATATATTCTGGCAAATCCAAATCCGTCAAGACCTTACATTCAGTGCGAATATGCACATGCAATGGGGAATTCGATGGGAAATTTTAAAGATTATTGGGATGTGATTCGTAAATATCCAAACTTTCAGGGAGGTTTCATTTGGGATATGATTGATCAGTCGGTTTATAAAAAACTGGACAACGGAATTACAGTTTTAGCCTACGGAGGCGATTTTGGACCAAAAGATGTAAAAAGCGATAATAACTTTGTAAACAACGGAGTTTTTACGGTTGACAGAAAACCAAACCCGCATGCACTTGAAGTAAAAAATGTAATGCAGAATATTTTGACTTCTTGGGAAAATCAGGAAACTGCAGCGATAAAAGTTTACAATGAATTTTCGTTTAAGGATTTAAGCAATGTAACTCTGCACTGGACCTTAATTTTAGACGGAGTAAAAGAAACATCAGGTTCAATTGATTATTTAGCAATCGATCCAGGACAATCAAAAACATATACTTTACCAATTAAATTAGGCGATAAAAAGTTTCAGGAAGCTTTTGTAAATATATCGTATACTTTAAAAGAGGCAGAACCATTTTTATCAAAAGGTTTTGAAATCGCTTATGAACAATTAGCATATAAAGGAACTTGGAAAAATGATATAAAAATCGAAGGCACTTCAAAAATTTCTGTGGAGAAAAAAGCAAATGCAACGGTTTTCAAAAGTGATAAAGTCGAAATTACTTTCGACAAAAAAACAGGATTCATCAGCGCGTATTCATTCAATAATTTACCAATTGTAAAAGACGGTTATCAATTGCGTCCAAATTTCTGGAGAGCACCAAACGACAATGATTTTGGAGCAAATTTTCAGGTAAACTTAAAAGCATGGAAAGATGCGACAGAAAATCCAACTTTGGTAAACTGGACATTTTCTTCAACAAAAAACAATACAATTTTAGTAAAAGCAACATATAGTTTAGCTTCTGTTTCTTCTACTTTAGAGTTGAATTATGAATTCAACGGAAACGGAGAATTAGTGGTAAAAGAAGTTTTAAATATTGATAAAACAAAAGAACAGCCAATTTTGCCAAGATTTGGAATGGAAGTAATTGTTCCGAGAGATTTCAGTAATATGACCTATTACGGAAAAGGTCCGCACGAAAATTATATTGACAGAAATTACAGTTCAAAAGTGGGACTTTACACACAAACAGTTTCAGAACAATATTATCCATACATTCGTCCGCAGGAAACCGGAAATAAAACCGATATTCGCTTTTTAGAATTAACAGGAGATAAATTAAAGTTAACTGTAACGTCAGACGAATTATTAGCTATAACCGCTTTACATTTCTTAAATGAAGATTTAGACGACGGACTACAGAAAGACCAAAGACACGCTGCCGAATTAAAAGAAAGAGATTTAACGAGTTTAAAAATCGATTACAAACAAATGGGAGTGGGCGGAATCGACAGCTGGCAGGCGTGGCCAATGGAAAAATATCTTTTGAGAGGAAAAAATTATCAGTATCAATTTAAAATAACACCATCTTTAAAATAATAATTATGAGAACATTAAAACCCTTATTCGTCTTAATCTTCTTAACTGTTTTAAGTTCGGGTTATTGCCAAAAAGTATTTACTGAAAAAGACATACAGGTAATTCCAAAACCAAAACAGCTGGTAATTTTACCGGGCTCTTTTGAGTTTTCTAAAAATACTGTTTTTGTCGCCAATACTGATTTTCAAAAAGAAATTTCAAATGCTTTGGCCAGCAAATTTGAAACCGCTGCAGGCTGGCGTCCTGTTTTAGGAGTAAAAGCACCACAGAGTAATTTTGTTCAGTTTAAAACAGATCCTAATCTGGGTAAAGAAGCTTATAAATTAGAAGTAACGAATAATTCGGTTACGATTACAGCCAAAGCAAATGCCGGTTTTATTTACGCATTAGAAACCATCAGACAACTGCTTCCGGTGGCTATTGAAAGCAACTATGTAGTTTCATCTGCAAAATGGCAGATTCCGAATGTGACGATTAACGACGAACCTCGTTTTAAATGGAGAGGTTTAATGCTCGATTTATCCCGTCATTTTTTTGATAAAAATTATATTCTGGCCACAATCGATCGTTTGGCGATGCACAAAATGAACGTACTGCACTTACATTTAGTAGACGATCAGGGATGGAGAATCGAAATTAAAAAATACCCAAAACTAACAGAAGTCGGAGCCTGGAGAGTGGATCAGGAAAATGTTTCATGGAACGCCAGATTAACTACAAATCCTGACGAAAAAGGAACTTACGGCGGATTTTTAACTCAAGAAGAATTAAAAGAAATCGTAAAATATGCGGCATCAAAAAACATCGAAATAATTCCTGAAATCGAAATGCCGGCACACGTAAGCAGTGCGATTGCATCGTATCCGGAACTGGCTTGTTTTGATCAGCGTATTGGCGTTCCGTCTGGCGGAGTTTGGCCAATTACAGACATTTATTGTGCAGGAAAAGAAACGACGTTTGAATTTCTTCAAAATGTATTAGATGAAGTAATGACTATTTTTCCATCAAAATATATCCATATTGGAGGAGACGAAGCTACGAAAACCAATTGGGCAAAATGTCCTCATTGCCAAAAAAGAATCAAAGATGAGGGTTTAAAAAATGTAGAAGAATTACAAAGTTATTTTGTAAAACGCATTGAAAAGTACATCAATTCTAAAGGTAAAAAAGTTATCGGTTGGGACGAAATTCTTGAAGGAGGTTTAGCCCCGGAAGCTACTGTAATGAGCTGGAGAGGAACAAAAGGCGGTATCGAAGCGGCAGATCAAGGACATGATGTAATTATGACACCGGAAACGCCTTGTTATTTTAACTTTTATCAGGGCCCGCAAAACGAAGAACCTTTAGCTTTTGATGCCTATAATCCGTTAAGTGAAGTGTATAAATTCGATCCTGTAGTTTCAACCATGTCACCTCAGGAAGCGTCGCATGTATTGGGCGGACAGGCCAATTTATGGGCAGAGCATTTAGCATTGCCAAAAGATTCTGAATATATGATTTTCCCTAGACTGGCTGCTTTATCTGAAACTTTATGGAGTACAAAAGAAAGCCGGAACTGGAATGATTTTTCAACGCGATTATTTTCACAATTCAAGCGTTACGATTATTTAGGAATTAACTATGCTAAAAGTGCTTATTTAGTAACCGCTTCTTCTACAGCAGATTTGGCTAATAAACAAATCAAAGTCGAATTGAAAAATGAATTTCCAAACCCGGATATCCGTTATGTTTTGGGAGATAAAAATATCGATCATCACGCTGTAAAATATACTGGTCCAATTGAATTTAAAGAAACTACGATATTAAAAGCTTCTTTATTTCAGGACGATAAACCAGTAGGAAAAACTTTTACTGATACGATTATTTTTCACAAAGCTTTTTCGCAAAAAGTAAAATATCTAACGCCTTATAATCAAAATTATAAAGGTGATGCCAATACAATGGTCAATACGATTAGAGGAAGTAAAAATTTCCATGACGGACAATGGCTGGCGTGGCTTGTAAATGATATGGAGTTGGTTATTGATTTTGAAAAACCAGAAAGTGTAGAGCAGGTAATTGTTGGAACTCTTGAAAGTCAGGGAGCAGGAGTTAATTTTCCGGTAGAAGTAAAAGTACTAGTTTCAAATGACGGAATTAAATACAAACAGGTTGGAAAAATAACACGTCCGTATGCAGTAAATGCAGTTCCGGAACTAAAAGATTTTAAAATTAATTTTCAGAAACAAAATACACGTTTTGTCAAAGTAATAGCAGGGAACTTAAAGAAAAGTCCAAAAGGAGAAAGTTCATGGATATTTGTAGATGAGATTTTAGTGAACTAAAATTATTACACACAATCTTGTCATTTCGACGAAGGAGAAATCTGCACAAGTAGCTCGACAAAGATTGAAGAGTTACAATGAGGAGTTTCTTGCGCAGATTTCTCCTTCGTCGAAATGACAAAAAATGAGGAGAAACTTTGATAAATTAAGGTAGCAAGAGCGCTTTTTGTCAATAATTTAAATGTGTGATTAAAAATAAAAAACAAACAACAAAAACTATAAATAGAATAAAAATGAAAAGAGGAATATTCATAATCGCGTTATTATTTTCGGTTCAAATATTTTCGCAGGCCATTTATGAAGATGAGCGTTATGTACCAGAAACAGACCCATTAGTATTGAAAAACCTGGAACAATGGCAGGGCAAAAAATTTGGATTATTAATGCACTGGGGAACATACAGCCAATGGGGAATTGTAGAATCATGGTCGATATGTCCGGAAGATTATGGATGGTGCGAACGTAAAAAAGGAAGCAATCCGGCAAGTTATAATCAATATGTAAAAGATTATGAAGGTTTAAAAAAGACTTTTAATCCAACAAAATTTGATCCCGTAAAATGGGCAAAAGCCGCAAAAGCCGCCGGAATGAAATACATGGTTTTTACCACCAAACACCATGACGGATTTAATATGTACGACACGAAATATTCTGATTATAAAATCACAGATAAAGACTGTCCTTTCAGTACAAATCCAAAAGCAGATGTTTTAAAAGAAGTTTTTAATGCTTTTAGAGCCGAAAACATTTCAACCGGAGCTTATTTCTCAAAACCAGACTGGCATAACGAAAATTACTGGGATCCGTATTTTCCTCCTTTCGACAGAAACGTAAATTACGACCCATCATTATATCCTGAAAAATGGCAGAAATATGTTGATTTTACACACAACCAGATTTTAGAAATTTTGACTAACTACGGAAAAGTAGATATTTTATGGCTTGACGGAGGCTGGGTTAGAAAAAGAGATCAGGTAAACATCAAAGAAAACTACGATGAGAAATTTGCAGAAAACGAATCTAAAAACGGTTTCATCAAACACAGAGTAGTAGATCAGGATCCTAAAATGGATGAATTGGTTGCAAAAGCACGTCAGAAACAACCAGGATTAATTGTAGTAGACAGAGCAGTTCACGGTAAAAACCAAAACTACTTAACTCCAGAAGGCCGCGTTCCTGCAAAAACATTGCCTTATCCTTGGGAATCTTGCATTACTTCTGGCGGCGGATGGTCATATACACCAGATGCAAAATACATGACCGGAAGGCAAGGTATTCACATGTTAGTTGACATTGTAGCAAAAGGCGGAAACTTATTACTGAATGTTGCCCCAAGTCCGGAAGGAGAGTGGCAGCAGGGAGCTTACGATTTATTACAAGCTTACGCTGACTGGATGAAAGTAAACAGTGTAGCCATTTATGATACAAAACCAATCGAACCTTTTAAAGAAGATAATATCTGTTTTACACAAAACAAAGCCGGAAATGTATTTGCCTTTTATTTAGCAAAAGACGGAGAAGATAAAATTCCTGCCGAAGTTACAGTAAAATCGATCAGTCCTAAAAAAGGAACAAAAATTACCATGTTAGGTTCCAAAACTTCTTTAAAATGGACCAAAGAAGGAAATGGATTTAAAGTTGTAATTCCGGAAAGTTTACGAAATAATTTACCTGCAAAAGAAGCATGGACTTTAAAAATTGAGGCTATTAACAGATAAAAATATGTTATCAATACCAAAAATAATATCAAAAACAGCATGTAGTTTTTACATGCTGTTTTTTAGCATCATAATTTCTGCTCAAACACCGGCAGATTATGTTAATCCGTTTATAGGAACGTCTAATTACGGAGCGGCTTTTCCCGGACCAATTGCACCACGCGGAATGGCAAGTATAAGTCCGTTTAATGTGGCCGGAGTAAAAAATACACCAATGGAAAAAGACAGTCAATGGCTTTCAAATCCTTATGTAAACGAAAATACTTTTTTAACCGGATTCAGTCAGGTTAATTTAAGTGGTGTAGGCTGTCCGGAATTAGGTGTTATCTTATTAATGCCAACAACAGGAGAAGTTCAAATCGATCATTTAAAATATGGATCGACTTATTCTAATGAAGTGGCAAAAGCCGGGTACTATAGTGTAGATATCAACAAGTATAAAGTAAAAGGCGAATTTACAGCATCCAGAAGAGTTGGAGTAAGCAAATTCAATTTCCCGAAAGGGCAATCCAATATTTTATTAAATCTGGGATTAGGATTAACCAATGAAGAAGGAGCAATGATAAAAGTGGTTTCTTCGACAGAAATTGAAGGAATGCGCACTGTGGGTTCATTCTGTTACAACAGTCCGGAAGATGCTTATCCGGTTTATTTTGTGGCTAAATTTTCAAAACCAGCCGATAAATTCGGAGTTTGGAAAAAAACTCCCAAATATAAAGGAACTGAAGCGCAATGGATGGGTTACAACGGAAAAGCCAGAATGATGGAGAATACAATTAAAACCGTTGTAGGCGATAGTATTGGAAGTTATTTTACCTATAAATTCGATAAAGCCGAAAGTGTTGAAGTTAAAATCGGGATTTCGTATGTAAGTATAGAAAATGCTCGCGAAAACTTAGAAAAAGAAACCGGAAACAAATCGTTTGATGCGATTTACAAAGATACATACGATGAATGGAACCAGGAACTTTCGAAAGTTTTGGTTGAAGGCGGATCAAACGACGATAAAACAATTTTTTATACCGCACTTTATCACACTTTAATTCATCCCAATGTTTTAAATGATGTCAACGGAGAATATCCGAAGATAAAAAGAACGAAGGTGGGTAAAACTGATGATACACGATACACCGTATTTTCGTTATGGGATACGTACCGGAATATGCATCCGTTAACCTCTTTGGTGTATCCAAAACAGCAGTCTGATATGATAAAAAGCATGCTGGAAATGTATGATGAAAACGGCTGGCTGCCAAAATGGGAATTAAATTCAACAGAAACATTTACAATGGTAGGAGATCCGGCAAGTATTGTTATTGTAGATGCCTGTTTAAAAGGAATTCAGGATTTTGACTTTTACAAAGCTTATTATGCTATGTTGAAAGGAGCAGATCAAACAGAACATAATCCGCTGCGTCCGGGACTGAAAGAATATATAGAAAAAGGCTATTTATCGACCAATTATCCGGGACCTGTTTCTACAACGCTCGAATATAACACTTCAGATTATGCAATTTCGCTTTTGGCTAAAGCTTTGGGTGAAAAAGAAGATTACAAACGTTTTGCTAAACGTTCATTATCCTACCGAAAATTATACGATAAAGATCTAAAATTACTTCGACCAAGAACAGCTAACGGAAAATGGTACGAACCTTTTGATCCATTAGCAGGCTCTAATTTTGAGGCAAATGTTGGTTTTATCGAAGGAAATGCGTGGCAGTATGCTTTTATGGTGCCGCATGATATGAAAGGATATATAGAATTAATGGGCGGCGAAAAAGCTTTCTCAGATCAACTGCAAAAAGTTTTTGATATCAAACAATTTGACATGGCAAACGAACCTGATATTGCGTATCCCTATTTATTCAATTATGTAAAAGGAGAAGAATGGAAGAGTCAGGAAATGGTAAAAAAACTAGTGAAAGAATATTTCCTAAACCAGCCAAAAGGATTACCGGGAAATGACGATACAGGAACAATGTCGGCCTGGTTAGTGTACTCCATGATGGGAATTTATCCAATATCTCCGGGAGATCCAATTTACACCATTACAACGCCAATGTTTGATAAAGTAACAATCAAATTAGACTCAAGATATTATAAAAAAGAAAGTATTGTCATTGAAAGAGAAATCAACAATGACGGAAAAATAAAAGCAATCCAAATAGATGGAAAACCACTAAACAGCTACTTTATTTCACACGATGCTTTTGTGAATGGAGGAACACTGAAAGTGATTCAAAATTAAAAACTCTCACAACTATGTTACAACTTAAGATCAAAAAAACAGCCATTATTTTTGTAATGGCTGTAGGTTTTTTTAATCAAACCTATGCTCAGAAAAAATACCCGTATCAAGACCCGAAACTACCGGTAGAAGATAGGGTGAAAGACTTGTTAAACCGCATGTCTCTTGAAGAAAAAGTGCGCCAGATGGATATGTATAAAGGCGAATTTTTTAAAGAAAAAGAAGATTTTTCGAAATCAAAATCAGATGCTAAAATTGGAAATTTAGGAATAGGAGCAATTCATGATATTTATCCTCGTTCGGCAAAAATGATTAATGATCTGCAAAGCGAAATCATCAAAAAAAATAAATGGGGAATTCCGGCACTTATTATGTGCGAGATGCTCCATGGTTATTTAGACGAAGGAAGTACGACTTTTCCAATGAATATTGGTCTTGGAGCAACCTGGGACACTAATGTAATGGACAAAGTGGGGAAAGTTATCGCTATGGAAGCAAGATCACACGGAGTTCATTTTGGGTTAGGTCCGAATTTAGATTTAGGCCGTGAACCACGCTGGGGCCGTGTTGCTGAAACTTTTGGTGAAGACGCTTATTTAAACAGCGAAATTGGACTGGCAATGATAAAAGGAATGCAGGGGAATGATTTAAAATCAGATCGTTCGATTATTGCAGAACCAAAACATTTTGCCGTACACGGTATTCCGCAGGCGGGAGGAAATTCTTCGCCAATTTTAGTGGGAGAAAGATCAGCACGAGAAGATCATCTTCCATCATTTGAAAAAGCTTTTAGAAAAGGCGGTGCTTTAGGAACCATGTGTGCATATTCTGAATTAGACGGAATTCCTTGCGCAGCGAATCATTGGTTATTAACGGATGTTTTAAGAAAAGAATGGGGTTTTAAAGGAATTGTAGTTTCAGATTTAGGTGCTATAAAATATCTTCAGGTAACACATTACGTAACGAGTTCTCCTAAAGAGAGCATTAGAGAAGCAATTGCAGCCGGAGTTGATATGCAGTTTTATGATTTTACAAATGAGTTTTGGCAAAAAACGATTATAGAATTAGTAAACGAGAAGCAGTTAACAATGGAGCAGATTAATCGTGCGGCCGGAGGAGTTTTAAGATTGAAATTTTTATTGGGGTTATTTGAAAATCCATACACAGATAAAAATCTTATTCAGGAGCGTTTTCATACCAAAGAAAATCAGAATGTTGCACTCGAAGCAGCGCAAAAATCCATGGTTTTGTTGAAAAATGACAATAATCTTCTGCCTTTAAGCAAAGACATTAAAAATGTTGCGGTTATCGGGCCAAATGCAAATGCGTCTAGATTAGGAGGATATGCTCCAAAAAATAGTGTAGGAACAACGGTTTATGAAGGTATTCAGCAATTAGTTGGAAAAACAGCTAATGTTGTGTATGAAGAAGGTGTGCCTTTGATTGTAAAAGGACAGATTATTCCATCTAAATATTTATTTACTCCGGATGGTTCTCAAAACGGATTAAAAGGAGAATATTTTAATAACAGAAATGTTGAAGGAACTCCGGCATTAACTCGTATTGACAGTCAATTAGAATTTGACTGGCCTTGGTCTCCGGGCGACGGGGTTACTGATGATGATTTTTCTATCAGATGGACAGGTTACATAAAATCAGATAAAGCATTTGAAGGCTGGTTAGGTTTAAGTTCTGATGACGGAATCAGAATGTGGATTGACGATCAATTGGTAATCGACAACTGGACAAAAGGAGCAACGAGCATGGTAACGACTCCAAAAAACATCGAAGCAGGAAAAAAATACAAAGTCCGCATAGAAATGTGGGAAGGAGGCTGGGGAGCCAGAGCTCACTTACGCTGGAATTTAGAAAAAGTAAACTTACAGCCCGCAATCGAAGCAGCTAAAAAAGCCGATGTTGCCATTGTAGTTTTAGGAGAATCAAATGAATTGGTGGAAGAAAACAGAGATGTAGCTTCATTAGACTTATTTGGAATGCAACAGGAATTGATTGAAGAAATTCAAAAGACAGGAACACCAGTAGTTTGCGTATTGCTAAACGGGCGTCCGCTTTCAACAAACTGGATTGCAGAAAACATTCCAGCAGTTCTTGAAGGATGGTTCCCGGGAGAATTAGGAGGAAGAGCAGTTGCTGATGTTTTATTTGGAGATTATAACCCTGGAGGAAGACTTCCTATAACAGTTCCTAAATCTGTTGGACAATTACCTATATATTATAACCAAAAAAGATCAGCAATTCACAGATACGTTGCTGAGAGTGAACATCCGTTGTACACATTCGGTTACGGCTTAAGTTATACGAAGTTTGAATATTCAAACCTTAAAATCAGCTCTTCGTCGATAAAACCAAACGGAGAATTAAAAGTTTCTGTAGATGTGAAAAACACCGGAGAGAGAGACGGAGATGAGGTTGTACAATTATATATTAAGGATTTGTACAGCAGTACCACAACTCCTGAAAAAACCTTAAAAGGATTCAAAAGACTGAATATTAAAAAAGGTGAAGTAAAAACGGTTGAGTTTACACTTACACCTGATGAGTTATCTATCTGGAACAGAGAAATGAAACGAGTTGTAGAACCGGGAGATTTTGAAGTAATGGTAGGCGGAAATTCTACGGATCTTATTAAAACCAATTTCAAGGTTTTGAACTAAAATCAGTAAAAAGAGATCATATATTTAACGTTTAAGATCATTAAAAAAGAATGTTGTTGAAAAAACGGCAAATCACTTAGATTACTGCGAATAAGGGGTTGGGAATAAAGAGGATAAAGCTTACAATTTAAAACGTTTTCGTATCCCAAAATGATAAATGTATTCCCAACACCTTTTCAAAATTGTCATTTGTCGAAATTATATGTTGTTAACAAAATGTATTCTTAAGTTTAACATGTTATTAACTCAAAAAACAACTAAATATGATCAAGAACGTACTAAAATTACTGTTAGTGATATGCTTATTTGGATTTCAAGGTCTGCAAGCACAAACTACAGTAAAAGGAACGATAACAGATGCTCAAAGCGGAATTCCGATCCCTGGGGCAAATGTTGTTGTTAAAGGAACAAAGACAAGTACCTCATCAGATTTTGATGGTAAGTATTCTATCAGTGTTCCAAATCAATCAGCAGTTTTGGTTTTCTCTTATGTTGGTTCTGCCCCACAAGAAATAGCAGTAGGAAGCCAAACTACGATTAATGCAGCTTTAGGTGCTGCGACACAGCAATTAGGAGAGGTAGTGGTTACAGCTCTTGGTATTAAAAGAGAGAAAAAAGCCATTACGTATTCTGCACAAAACATTGCAGTAGGAGAGCTCTCAGAAGCAAGATCATTAAACGTTGCCAACTCACTTTCAGGTAAAGTCGCGGGTCTTAACTTCTCTACTACTTCAAACGGTGTTGGTTCTGCTTCCAGAATTACATTAAGAGGTAACAGATCTCTTAACGGAAACAACCAGCCTCTTTATGTAGTAGATGGTGTGCCAATTAGTAACGGAACTACAACAACAAACCCTGACATTGATACAGGAGGTACTACTCAGCCAGACGGTATTTCTAACATCAACCCGGAAGACATTGCTTCGATGACCGTTCTTAAAGGGCCATCAGCAGCAGCTCTTTACGGATCAAGAGCGAGTAACGGGGTTATCGTAATTACTACTAAATCTGGAAAAGCAGGAAAAACATCAGTTTCTTTATCATCTAATTTTATGGCATCATCTGCTTACAATTTGATGAACTTACAAAATGAGTATGGTCAGGGAACAAATGGTGCATATGTTGCGAATTCTTCTTCAAGCTGGGGAGGTAAATTAGATGGGAGTCAGGTTTCAAACTGGCAGTTAGTTCGTAACCCAAATTATGCTGGGCCGGCTACACAAAGTTATTCTCCACAACCAAACAACGTTATCGATTTTTACAAAACAGGTTATAATTTAGCCAATACATTAACTGTTACTGCAGGTAACGAAAAAGCACAAGGGTACTTCTCTTACACTAACACCCGTGCTGAAGGTATTGTTGGCGGAAACCAATTAGACAGACACAATCTTAACTTAAGATTGACTAGTAAACTTTCTGATAAATTATCTCTTGATGTAAAAACAAACTACATCGTTCAGGATATCGATAACTTATTAAGAACTGGTGAAGAATCTATCGGAACATCAGCTTATTTATTACCTCGTAGTATCGCATTCAATGATTATAAAAACTTTGAGTATTTTGATGCTGCAGGACAAAGACAATTAAACTATTTTATCGACGAAACTGGATCTCCGGGTGGAAACCCATTCTGGTCTGCTTTAAGAGACGATGCTCGTACAGATAAAAGAAACAGATTTATTGGTTTAGCTTCTCTTAAATATGAGTTCACAAAAACTTTAAGCTTACAAGGTAGAGCTGGTTTAGACCAAATGACAAACAAAAATGTTAGAAACAGATACGCTACTGCAGCTTTCAACAACAATTTAGGTTCATACAGCGAATCGTATGAAACGGTAAGCGAATTCAATGCTGACGTTTTACTTTCTTACAATGAAAAATTTGGAGACTTTTCTGTTGGACTTAATGGTGGTGCAAACGTGCTGCAGCAAAATAGTTCAGCTTTAAACTCTGGAGGTGTTTTAAGTAAAAGAAACTTTTTTGCCCTAAGTAACGTTTCAACAATTACCTCTACATCAACTGCTTCAGAAAAAAGAATTAACTCTGTTTATGCATTTGGACAACTTGGTTTCAGAAACTATTTATTCTTAGACTTAACAGCTAGAAATGACTGGTCTTCTACAATTCCAAAAGATTATTTTTATCCATCTGTAGGTCTTTCAGCAGTAATTTCAGATATGGCTAAATTACCAGAAGTAATCAGCTTTGCAAAAGTAAGAGCTTCTTATGCACAGGTTGGTAACGATACAGATCCTTATCAAACACAACAAAGATTCTCATACATTGGAGGAAACGGTGGTATGTTGTACGGACAAAGCACAAAAGCAAATCCAAACTTAAAACCGGAGATTTCTTCTTCTACAGAATTTGGTGCTGATGTTAGATTCTTCAATAACCGCTTAGGATTAGATTTTACTTATTTCAATTCATTAACAGACAATCAAATTTTCTATATCAATACTCCTGAGTCTTCTGGATATTCAAGAGCGATTGTAAATGGTGGAGATATTCAAAATAAAGGTATCGAGCTTACACTTACAGCAACTCCTATCCAAACAGAAAACTTTAGCTGGGATATTACAGCAAACTACGCTTCTTACAAGTCAAAAGTTAAATCTATTGCTGACGGAAGAGAAGAGTTAGTTTTGGGAGAAGGACGTTTAGTTAGAAGTAAAGTTGTAGTGGGCGGAGAATACGGAGATTTATACATCAAAGGTTTCCAAAGAGATCCTAACGGAAATATTATTGTAAACAGTGCAGGTATTCCATTAGCAACAAACAGTTTTGATGTTCGTGCAGGAAACTTTAATCCAGACTGGACAGGTGGTATCAAAAACAACTTTAAATACAAAGATTTCTCTTTAAGTTTCTTAGTTGATTTTAGAATTGGTGGTGAAGTTATTTCATACACTCAGGCAAGACAAGCAGGTTTAGGGGTAAGTGATATTACTTTAGCAGGAAGAGAAGGTGGAATTGTGGTTAATGGTGTTGTAGCTAACGGAAACGGAACTTATTCTCCAAATACAACAAGCATTACAGCAGAACAATACTGGACAGCAATTGGACAAAGAACACCTATCGCAGAACCTTTTATTTATGATGCTACAAACATCAGATTAAGAGAGCTTGTATTTGGTTATTCATTACCAAAACGTGTATTAGGTAATTCAGGGTTTTCAAGCATCGATTTTTCATTAGTAGGAAGAAATTTATTCTTCTTCGTGAACAAAGCGAAATATTTTGATCCGGAAGCTGGTGCAGGTACAGGAAACTTGCAAGGTATAGAATCTTTCAACATTCCTTCTACGAGAGATTATGGAGTTAATGTGAAATTTGGATTTTAATTAAATAAAGAGACATCATGAAATATAGTTTTAAAATAAAAACATTAGGAGTTGCATTAATGGCAGTTTCTATTTTATCAAGCTGTTCAAAAGACTTTGATGAAATAAACAAAGATCCTAATTCTCTTACTGAAGATCAGTTAGATGCTACGCTTGCTGGGCCATCATTTGCATCGGCGCTTTATGCAGGTATTCATAATGGATCTTATTCATCACCAGGTGTTGATGATCAGGGAACATGGGGTATTGCTACTGGTATTTTATCTTCTACTTTTATTCACTATTTAAACTGTGGATATGGTACAGAAAGAAATGCATTCGTAAACGGTTACGAAGGACGTGGATGGACAAGATTCTACACAGTTGCTGTTCCGGCGATAAACAATGCGATTAAAGCATCTGAAGGAAATGCTGAGGCTTTGGCAGTTCTTAAAATCTGGAAAGTTTTCATGTACAACCAAATGGTAGATGCTTACGGACCAATTCCTTATACTGAGGCTGGAAATGGTAAAGAAAAAGTACCTTACGATAGTGTAGAAGATATTTACACAGATTTCTTCAAATTGTTAGATGAGGCAAACGCAACTTTATCAAGCACTTCTTTAACAACGGTAGCTTCACTTCAGCCAAACGATCGTTTGTATGGTGGAAATGTAGCAAACTGGAGAGTATTTGGAAACAGTATGAGACTTCGTCTTGCTTTAAGAATTTCTGATAAAGAACCTGCAAAAGCAAAAACTCAGGCAGAAGCAGCTGTAGCGGCAGGAGTTATGACAACTAATGCTCAAAGCGCTTTCTTTAAAGCTAGTAATATTACACCAAACAACTTAAATATGATCGTAAACAGCTGGGGTTATGTAATGACAGCTTCTATGGAAAGTATTTTGGTTGGATATAATGATCCTCGTTTAGAAAAATGGTTTGCACCGCTGGATGCTAATGCTACACCAAAAGTGTACAGAGGAAATCCGGTTGGAGGTTTAGAAGATCAGTTTGGAACTACTAAATTCTCAGCTTTCAATAATGATATTATGGGTAACGGAGCTGCAGGAAACTTAAGCGAATCTAAAAACATCGAAGTATTCATGGCTTCTGAAAACTATTTAAGCAGAGCAGAAGGAGCATTAAATGGATGGAACATGGGCGGAACAGCTCAAAGTTTATATGAAACCGGTATTAGATTATCTCTGGCACAATGGGGAATTACGGATGCTGCCGCTGTAAATGCTTATATTTCTGGAAATACTTTGCCAACATTGCCAAACATTTTAACAGTTTATCCAAATTTAGATTTACAGGATATTCCGGTGAAATTACCAGTAGCCTGGTCGACAACAGAAGCAAACCAACGTACACAAATCGCGGTTCAAAAATACTTAGCTATTTTCCCTGAATCTTGGGAAGCTTGGGCAGATTTAAGAAGAAGCGATGCAAAAGTTATTTATCCGCCATTAAACACAGATAATAACGATGCAGGAGTTGGAAAAAGTTTGATGAAAAGAATTATCTATACAACAAATGAATATTCTTCAAACAAAGATGCAGTTACAGATGGAATTGCAAAACTTGGAGGACCTGATACAGGTGGAACCAAACTTTGGTGGGATACAAAATAATTATTTGGTTTAGTAAAGAGGCACACAATCTTTGCTTAGAATTCAAAAGGAGAGGAAACTCTCCTTTTGTTTTATATAAAAGTTAGATTATGAATTTAAAAAAATACGGCGTAGTAGTTTTATTGGTTTCGGTTTTTTTGGGTTGTAAATCAATTCAAAATGAACCAAAAGCAGTAAATATTACCCAAAATTATGTAGCAGAAAATCCGGTAACAGCAGCCAGTCATGCTTCAACATTAGTAGAATTAGAACCTAATTCGCTTTTAGCAGCTTGGTTTGGCGGAAAATATGAAGGAGCAAAAGACGTAAGTATTTACATTTCTTCGTATAAAGAAAATAAATGGTCAGCACCTAAAAAACTCATTGAACCTTTAGTCAAAGACGGAGATACACTGCCATGCTGGAATCCGGTTTTGTTTAAAAGCAAAAGCCAGAATTTGTATTTATTTTATAAAGTGGGAAAAAATCCGAGAGAATGGTTTGGCGCCATGATAGTTTCTAAAGATGATGGCAAAACGTGGAGTAACGCAAAATACCTTCCAAAAGGAATTTTAGGACCAATTAGAAATAAACCAATCGAAACCACTCCCGGAATTATCTTATGTGGAAGCAGTACCGAAAGTATCGACGATAATAAATGGAGAGTTTTTATAGAAACTTATACAGAAGCAACCGATAGCTGGACAATTTCCGATATTAACGACAAGAAAAATTTCGATATTATTCAGCCCGCATTTTTAGTTCATTCTGAGAAAGAAATCCAGATTTTATCCCGAAGCCGACATAATAAATTGATTTCGTCATGGTCTGAAGATAATGGAAAAACATGGCAGAAAACAGATAGTATAAATGTTGTAAATTCAAACTCCGGAGTCGATGCGGTAACTTTATCGAATAAATCATTTTTATTGGTAAACAATCCATTAAAAATGGGAAAAGACTGGTTTAACGGAAGGAATATTTTGGATGTAGAATATTCAAAAGATGGTGTAAACTGGACAAAATTATTTGATTTGGAAAATCAACCAAAAGGAGAATTCAGTTATCCGGCCATTATTCAGACATCAGATAAAAAAGTTCATATCTTGTATACTTATGATCGAAAATACATTAAGCATACCACATTCGATTTAAAATAAAATTTAAAAACTGAATTATGCAAAAATACTCTCTCGCCTTAGATTTAAATAACCACCCAGATTTAATTGCAGAATATATCGAATATCATAAAAATGTCTGGCCGGAAATCCGGGAAAGCATCAAGGATTCCGGAATTATCAATTTAGAGATTTATAATGTCGGCGATCGTTTGTTTATGATTATCGAAGCCGATGATAATTTCTCATTTGCAGAAAAAGCAAAACTCGATGCCGAAAACCCAAAAGTGCAGGAATGGGAAACATTAATGTGGAAATTCCAAAAAGCACTTCCTCAGGCTAAATCCGGAGAAAAATGGATTTTAATGAATAAGATTTTTGAACTTAAACAAGATTAAATAGCACGCGGATGATACGGATTTGCTTCGCAAAGTCGCGGATAAATACAGATTTTTTTATAAAAGCTATAAATATAAAATCCGTTCTAATCAGCGTTTTCACGAAGTGAATCCGTGTCATCCGCGTGCCATTTTTTAGATAAATAACTATGAAATTAAATATTGTTTTATGCTTCCTTTTTTTGAGTATTATTTCAAATGCTCAAAAGAATACTATGGGACAGACATTTTACAAACACGATAAATATCTTTCTTCTGATAAACTAGAAGGACGTTTTGTGGGAACAAAAGGAAATAACGATGCAGCGGCTTACATTAAAAAATATTTCAAAAAGTATGGTTTACAGCAATTCGATAAAAACTATTACCAGCCGTTTAAAGTATTTGTAAAAGAAGGGATCAACAAAGCAAAATCCGACAGCGTTTCGACCCAAAATGTTGTAGGATATATCGAAGGATCGGACGAAAAACTCAAAAATGAATTTATTGTAATCGGCGCACATTACGATCATTGGGGCTGGGGCGGAAAGGGTTCCGGAAGTAAAAAGAAAGATACAATTGCTATTCATAACGGAGCCGATGATAATGCATCCGGAGTTTCGGCGTTGCTGTGTATTTTAGAAGAAGTTTCTAAACTAAAAATTAAACCCAAAAGGAGTATTATTTTTATTTCTTTCAGTGGAGAAGAAGAAGGATTATTAGGTTCGAAATATTTCATAAATCATTTACCTATTAAAAAAGAAGCTGTAAAAGTAATGCTGAATATGGATATGGTAGGAAGATTAAATGCCGAAAAGCAAATCTATATGGGCGGTGCAGGAACTTTCCCAAACGGAGTCGAACTTATGAAAAAATTAGGCCAAAACAGCGGACTAAATCCGGTTGTATTTGCCGGAGATGTTGGCGGTTCTGATCATGTTTCTTTTTATAAATCTGGTATTTCTGCAGTAGGTTTCCACACAGGAGGACATCCGCAATATCACACTCCCGAAGATGATATTGATTTAATTAATTTTGAAGGTGGGGCTTTGGTGAGTAAGTATATTTATAATGCTTTGGTGAGTATTGGGGATTATGGGGAGGAGTTGGTTTTTATAAAGCAGGATTAGAATTATGAGTATTAAAAAATAGAAAAGCCACTCTTGTTATAAAGTGGCTTTTCTTATTTTTATACAAGGAATACTATTTGTTACTTATAAGTTTTTCCTTCACATTGCCAAGATAAAGAAAGAATTGTGTCCTTTTTATGAATACTAAAGAGTACTTCTCCTTTTTTTTTGATTATTGTGTCTCCAATTGAAATAAGATCGTTGTATTCACTCCATCCATCATTTTTATATTCAATTTTTTGACCGGTTGTAGGATTAATTCCTTTAATGTTAAATCTATAAAATCCTGTATTCGGCATATCTTGAACTATAATAAAAAACTCATCTTTTTTTCTTTTTTCAAATAAGCTTTTACAATCTGCTTTTAAACAAGAGTTGAATATTAAGAAAGATAAACTCAAAAAATAAAAATGGTACTTCATTTTTACTTTGTTTTTAGAATTATAAAATATTGTTCTAGATTTTTATTTCCTCGCAGGTGTAAATATTTTGATTGAGGTTCCAAAGGATATAGCATTGATATGTTATTTTAGAATGATCCTATTTTGTCGTTTATTTGATCTATTATAAGTTCAATTCTAAGTCCAAAATTGTTTATTTCACCATCCTCTCCAATACCTTTTTCTGCAATTAAATCGCTTAAATTATCTAGCAATAATTCAAATCCCAGAAGATCACTGCTTATCAAAATAGAATAATCATTATTTTCGATAAAATCTACAATGTTTGGTAAGAGATTATTTTGAATTAATAAATCAAAATCTTGCTTTTCTATTTCTATTTTCATGCTTTTTATCTAACCTATGATATTTTAAATAAAAAAATTATTCTTCAGTAAACGAAGTCTTATCATTTATAATTTCTCCTGTTTCGCCATCAATTTTCATAATTCTGGTTTCTGATATTGTAGATATTTGTATTAAATAACAATTTCTATTTATAAAATAAAATCGCTTATAAGAAGACCTGCTTATCAATAATGATTGATAAGCATTATCATTAATTAAATCAATTTGAAACTCTTTTTTGAGCATTACAATTAAATTGTTTACTGTAAAATCAAATCCTTTATCATAATCTTTTATGCTTATTAAATTACCATTTTCGTCATATTTTTTCCAAATTCTAATTGGCATTCCATAAAAGACAGAAAATTGATTTAGTAATAAATGGGTTGTTTTGTTATAAATAAAAGTACTCTTAAAACTATAATTATCAGTAATTAATTCTTTTCTATAATGATCTTTTTCTTCATAAAGTCTGATAATAGTATCTTTTGAAAAATATTCATAAGTGCTGTCTTTTTTATTATCATTGAATCTTTTTAAATCAAATTTTTCAAAAGTTTTGGTATTTAATTCTTCATAATGATTTGTTTTTTTGTCATTACAAGATAAGAGACAAAATATTATAATTATTATAATTATTTTTTTCATTAGAAAATAAATTTTTAAATCATTTTAAAATTGGAAAAAATAGAAGAAAACCTATTTAATCAACTTTCCAATTAATAAAAATGGTTTGAAAAACTTAAGTGTAATTCAAACCATTTTTTTAATTTCTATGTCGAAAAGGTCAATCCTTTTGCCTTAAAACTACTAAACAAAACTTGTTTAGCTGTACTTATAGTTTCTTCAGTTCTGTAAATACTGCACCAGAATTTAATCTGTATTTTGAATTTTCCATCAGAAATAGAATTGTAATAAATTTGAGATGGTTTGGTATTATTTACTAAAGGAAGACTTTCAAGTGAACTTAAAATAGTCGCATTTATATCTTCTGGGGCAGTATCACCGCTAATTTCAATAGAAAGATCAACCAGTTTAAAATTGTCAGTATAAGTCCAGTTAGTAATGTTTTGAGATAACAAATTTCCATTCGGGATAATGATTTCGGCACCATTTGGAGCATTGATTTTGGTTGTTCTTAATCCCATCGATTTTACACGTCCAGATTCGGAACTAATGTCTACAACATCTCCAATTTGAATTGGTTTATCAAAAATCAAAATAATACCCGAAACGAAATTATTTACGACATTTTGAAGTCCAAGTCCAACACCAACTCCTAATGCGCCCAAAAGTATACTTAGTTTGTCTAAAGGCATCCCAGATGCTGCAACGGCCAAAAGATAACCCACAATCAAAACAATAAGTCTTGTAATAAGTAATTTAGAATGCTGCCTTTTGTTGATGTTTTCTTCATTTTCGTCTTCAATTTCTCCAAAAAAATATGCTACATAATTCTGTAATAAATGTGCTGCCCAGACAATTATAAAAAACAAAACAATATTTCCTAAAGTAAAAGTGATGCTTCCGATGGTATTTGGGCGGCTCAATAAATTTCCGATAGAAGAACGTAAAGATTCCCAAATATTTAAATTGGAAGCGATCACAACCAGCCACATATAACTTATTATAATTATAAATGGTTTTTTTAATGTATCGGATAAATTCTCGAAATCAAATATTTTTTCGATTCCACGTTTTACTCTTGTTGTATAAATTTGAAGGAGAATGATTTCAAGAATTATTTTTAAAAGAACACTCAAAGCAACAATTTGTGTCAGCGAAATAAATGCAGTTAAGCTTAACATATTGGAAAGCGAAACTCTTCCAAAAATGTTATAAAGGATTGATAATCCATTTAATCCGATAAAAATGATACTTGCCCACTTAAAAAATCCTTTAATGTATAATTGGTCTTTTAAACTTTTAATTTGAACCAAACCATATCGTATTCCCAGAATATTTATGATGATAAACGAACAACGTTGAAATAGTCCAACTTCAATAAAAAGATCCAGAAAACAAAGCGCAAAGAATAATCCAAAAAGAAGGAGCCAATTTCGCATCGATTTTCCAGACCAGTCATTTTTAAAAATAATAGTGAGTACAGCTAATGATCCTAATTGAAGCAGTTCTAAAAACAGGGCAGGAGCATATAAGTTTGTAACTATGGCAATGTTTAAACCTATTACAATTACAGGTAAAATTATACCTCGGTTTAAATATTTAAAATTAAAAAGAGAAAGATTTTCGGCATGACCGTTAGATTTTAAATATTTCAAATTACGTGAAATATACCAGGCCAAAAGTCCCATGAAAAAGCATAATGTAATTAACCCTCCGGCTTTATAACTTAAATAATAAGCGGCAACATTTTCTTCGATTATAACTTTTGCTTTAATGTTATGCGATACCACTTTTTTTGTATCCCTGCTCCATAAGGAAGGATATTCTTTTTTAAGAATGCTGATTCCGGATTTTTCCAGTTTTGTTTCAACGGTTGTCAAGGCATTCGAAACGGCAATTTTATGCTCAACAGTGAGTCTTTTTTTATCATTTAAAATTCCCTGATTTTTGGTCATCAGGCTGTCCGTTTTTAGATATCTTTTTTTTAGATTAGCTAATTCTGTTTTGAATTGTTTTCTGCGAATAGTATCTTTTATTAGTGTAAATAAAGTCTTGTCTTTACGCAGATCAATAATTTTGCTTTTAATTTTTTCAAGATTTGCATTTCGATGATCAATGGCTTTATTTTGATCGTTTAATTCCTGTTCGATTTCTTTCAAAACAATACGATACATCTGTTGGTTTCGTACATTCGGATTTGCACCTTTTAAACTTGCTAATATTAAGTCAAGTTTACTTTCGGTTCTTTTAATTTCTCCAAATAAGTGAAAAGTGTTTCCTTCGAATTCGGCATCATTTGCAGCAGATTGCAAAACGTCTCCGGCTTTTTCAATAGACATTAAATAATCGCTGTCTGTTGTAGTTTCTTCGAATAATTTTGACTTGTTTTCTGTTTTTGAAGTTGGAGTTTGAGAGTATGAAAATGATACAGAAAACAATATCATTAGTAAGGCGGATAGGTAAGAATTTCTTTTTGAATTCATAATAAATTTGGTGATTTAGGGTCTCCAAATTTAATTGTTTTTTGGTTAGGATAAAGGTTCTTTTTATAAAGCTTTTAATCTATTTTTCTGTATGATATTTAGGATCAATTGTTATCAAAAGTCTTTTGAAAAGTTGTATTAAACGATTTCTTATAGACTTTAATATCAATGTCATGGCGTCAAAATTTTCGACTTCTTTTTTGGTTTTTATGGCAATTATGTTACTTATAATTGAAATACCATCACTTACAATAAGTAAATCCATAACAACAGTTACGAACCACTTAAAATTATAATTAAGCCCTATGCTCATTAATGCTAAGGCTGTTGGAATAAGTAAAACGGCTAATTTGGAAACAAAACCTACAGCCAATTTTTTAAAACTAAAAGAGTTATTTAATACAATAGTTTTGGTTACGCCGAGAAAAGTATCTATCATCATTAAAAAAAATAATACTTTGACAATTTCTGTATCCATTTCTAAATAAATAAAAATGGCATATAACAGTAGTTTTAATTCATCTGAATATTCTAAAATTTTCTGTAACATTAGTTTTGGGTTTTAAAGGTTGTTTTTGGGGTAGATAAGAAATCTTTCGGGATATTATAGTCCCGAAAGATTATTGCTTATTATGAATTGTTTTTATAAAGAACTTATTGTTATGACAGATTCAGGAGAGAAATCTGATTTGTTTCCGCTAGAATCGACTGCCCTAACTTTGTATGCATGTGTTTGGTTTGCTAAACCTGTATCAGAAGAGTAAGTATTACTAGTTGTTTCAAATAGGAAAAAAGCAAAACCGTCTACACTACGCCATAATTCATAATTTATAGGATTTACATCAGTAGAAGTACCCCATTCAAGTCCAATAAGACCTTGGCCTTGTGTGTAGGAGTGCAAATATGCGGGAACTGTCGGAGCTGTTGTATCTATAGCTTGTGTGGTTACATTTATAGAATTACTTGGTATTGATGAATTTCCAGCAGCATCTTTGGCTATGACATGAAAACTGTAAGATGTTCCAGAGGATAAGCCTATAGCATTATAAGACAAAATATTACCCAATTCAGCTAATGAAATATCGTTTTTAAAAATTTGATAATTCGTTACAGCTTCATTATCAGTAGCTGCTGTCCAGTTTAAAGATAAACTTGTAGTTCCAATGTTTGAGGCTGTTAAATTAGTTGGACTTGTTGGTTTTGTTGTATCGCTTGATTTTCCTGTATATTGTATAAAATAAATTACTCTGTAAGGGTTCATAATTGAGAAAGGCAAGCCTCCTCCTCTTGAACCTGTTTTTTGAGTATCTGTCGAAGTGCCTGTGTTATCTAGTGGTCTCTCAGATCCTCCACCAGCAGCATTTTTTTTATTATAAGCAATATCATGGTCGTGAGGAGGCAATTCTTCTATCAATAAGGTTTTTTCCTTATTACCACCATAATTCAACAATGTATTAAATGTTGAATCATTAGTATCAAACCCAACGGGCATCCTACCTTTTAAAGGTGTATATTCTTCCCAGCCTTCAGGAAATGGAGCCGGTTTACCCCAAATTGCGACCATTCCGATTGGTATAGTAGATACTGGTTTGTTTTCTAAAGCTGTAATGCGATTCAGTAAAGAATCTATAAGTGTACTGCTTTTAATAACCTGATTTGCATTGTCTAACACCAGTAGCGAACCGTTAGAATTTGTATTGTTTAAATTATCAAAATATACTTTTCCTCCAATGTTAGTGTTTTCCCAATCCGCTCCATAATTAATATTAAGGCAGGTAGTTGACGCGGTACTATTGTCTACTAAAGCTCTTCCTAAATAATTGCCAGAATGTTTTAAACCTCTTTTAGTTTCAGATCCAAAATTAAAGCTTGCTGTTCTTACATTTGCTGTATTACTTTCTTTTATGTCTAATTTTGATAATTGATGAGTTCCCAGATCCAGATCTCCCTGCATTGCTTTTGAACCATTAAGCGGAAGATAAGATTCATTGATTAGATTAATACTTTCTTGAATTGTTTGAAGATCCTTAACGACAATAAAATTTCTTAAATCATAATAATATACAGTTGAAGTATCATCATTTTCAGGCGCTTCTTGCGTATTATTATATTCTGTTTCAGAGATATATTCTGCTGAATAATCAAAGTAGGCTGTTTGCGAAATTCCGTTTCCATAAACTAAATTTGTACCTATTCTGGTCGTTTTTAGATAATTGGTTGCAGTTCCTTTTTGAATAGGATATAAAATTCCTTCCAGTTTTAATTCTCCTGTAGAATTAACTTCATATTGATATATTATAGTCCAGCCTTTTGTATTAGGAGTTGCAGCGGCTATAATATAATTGTTTTGTGTTTCAATACTAAAATGTCTTTTTAAAGCTTCATACAATTCAGATCTATAAGCTGTTTGAAGTCTCTCTAAAGTTTCCTGTTCAAGCGGAAATCCTCCCGAATGACTAAAATTTACTTGTTTCATTTTTATAAAATTAAATGTCTGTTGTTTTTATATTTCTTTTTTAGTTTAATCTTGTGTAGAATAAGCAAAGCTTTCATAACTTTTACCAGCCAGTTTATAAAAGTTAAGAAGGTCATGATATTCTCGGGTTGCTATTTTAATAGCTTCTGATTGTAACTTGTAGTTACTTTCTGTTGTCTCAATATCAATTGTTTTGCTTTTTATTATATCTGCTGGAATGAAGACTCTAAAATTGGCATAGTTTACCTTCGTGTAATCTTCTTGATGAGCTAAATAAACAGGTTTGTTGTTTTTGTTTTTATATTCTGTGTTTCTAAAAATCTGAAATAAGGGAATTCTTAAAAGACCTTTTTTTAGAGAACCATCAGCCAAAGTTTTATCTGGGTCATAATACTCCTTATGAAGATATAAGTATTGTAAGGAAGGCTTAATTGATTCATCAATATAGATTAATCCTTCTAATCGTTTTTGTTCGATACTTAAATTTGGATTGTATTCTTTTGTTATGTTAAAAGTTTCATTGAGTACTTTTTCCAGATAAATAACCTGTCCGGTATGCTGCATTTTGTATAGAATATCCTCATAAAGTGAACGAAGAGGAGTAAGGAGAACATTGAGCCAGTTAATATGTGTTTTTTTTCGGAGGATAGGAGGAACTAGCCATAATAGCAGTTTTTCCCACTTTAAAATAGTGTAATTATTCATTGTGTAAGTGTTTGACTATTGATTATCTCGATAAAAAGTATAAGGAATGTAATTGATGTCAATAACAAGATTATCGAGATCAAAATAACCAGCATTAGGAATGAAATATTCAATATTACTTACATCAGATAATCCAGAGTCTTCACTACTATTTGGATTTTTTGCTGCAGAAGTTTGAACTTGTTTCAATATTGGAATCTTTATTCCTTCTGCTTTTTGAATGGCATCAACAAGATAAGTTTTGACAAAAGCGCCATTAAATTCTATATTTTTCAGATGATTTTTTACAGCATCCTCTACAGGAAATTCTTCCGGTTTTAATATAAGCGAACCATTAACAGCATCTGTTTCATAATCCTCACCATATGCTGCCAGCTTAGCAGTTTCTTCTGCAGATAAAGATCGGCTTAAACTTTTTAGTTGATAATATTCAATATCTTTTGGATTAATTTTAATGGTTAAAGGATCTACATATACATTCAAATTTAATTTCAGAATATCTCCATCGTCAGAAGTGATATAAACTAAATTTCCAGCATCTTTAATTTTAGCAATGTATTCTTTAAAAGCAAAAAGTTCGTTGGAAACATCAACTCTTGAGATTTTATCATCTTTTTCAGTGGCTACTTTTATGAAAACAACACCAACTTTATTATGAAAATAATCAGAGAAGATTTCCTTCGGTTCTTTATTAGGAGTTAGAATTGTTTCTAAGTCAATTTCACTAACAGCACAATATTTTATAATTTTTGATTTTTCTATTTCATCATCATTAAGGTTTGTTGTATCAAATTGATATGAACCATCTTTCCAGACAAGCGACATATTGTTGCTGGATTCTGGAGTTAAAGGCAATCCGTAATGAAAATTTAAGGCCTGATCCCGATACCAGTTTAAGGTATGGGGCCTTGATATTAATGCATTTTTTTCTACTATTTTCTCATGTATCCAGATAGCAGTTGCTACTATGTTTACCCAAAGTCTCCAAATACTCGTTTTTGATTCTGTAAGGCCGTTTAAGGAAGGCTGTTTTCCTTTTTCATCCAGAATTTCATTCTGTATTTCAGCAATTGTGCGTGCCATATATTAGTTTAGATATAGTTTAGCCTGTAAGACATGTATAATATGCTTATTAGGTAATTATTTATTTATGATTTTGATAAATACTGCAGAAAAGCAGTTTTGTATTTTAGAGATTTCTAAAAAGGAGAAGTTTTGTGTTTTTGAATTGTATTTTATTAATAGATGATAAAATCATCTTCAATAATCATATAGTCGATTCCGGAGAAATTATCCAGTAAATATTGTTCTTCTTCACTAATTGAAGTGGCTGGTTTTAAATTTCTTGAATTATAATATTCAACAATGTCTTTTTTAAAAGCTTCTCTGCCTACTTTTAATTCTTTGTAAACAGAAATGTCTTCTGTAAGGTCAAATTTGTCATTATCTTCTAAAAGATCAAAGACTTTCTCAATACTGCCATATTCCTGTAAAGAGATGTCAAAAATGTTTTGGTTTTCTTGTGGTTTAATAGTTTCCATCGATTTGAATGTTTTTTAGATCGTTGACATCTAGCGTTTTTACATGAAAGTTGTCATACGATAATTGTTTATCTATTTCGTTTTCTAGTTTTAGTCTTGAAGTTGCATCAGGACTGTTTATGTATTTTTTTATACCTACGCCAAGAATAGGAAACTCTTTGTAGCTTCCTTTTTGGGTTAATAATAAATGCTCTAAGTTTTGCTGATCGGCTTCTTTAAGAGCAAAATCTTTTTCTCCATTAATTTCAACTATTAATAAATCTTCGTCTATAATAAAATCTTTCATGCTTTTATTGATTGTTTTTTAATTATTTTCCTGAAATGTTTGTCTTGAATTTTATAACATTCTACGAAATGAGATTTGTTATTAGATACTGTAAAAATAAACTATGTATCTTCTTTCATCAAGAATTTAAAGCTTAGTAATCAGTAGTTTCAGTAAATTGTAACGGAGGTTTTTTGTCTTTTAGAATTTTACTTAATGCGCAGAATAATAATATCAGTAATGATTTTAATAATCATTTCAATAATGTTATTTTTTATAGTATTGAGTTTGATTTTAGATATTCCCGCAGCCTGTAAAGCTTGTAAAGAGGTTAAATCTAACTGACTTTTTAAAAGCCATTCAAATTCTTCATTAGTTAAATTTCCTGAAGAATATAAAACTGTCCATCGTTCTAGTTTTTCTTTAGAGGCTTCCAGAAAAGCATTAAAATCTTTTTCTAACTGAGGTTTAAGGTCTTTATAATTTTTGGCAATAAGTACTTTTAATTCTGCTTTTAAAGTTTCTAATATTTTTTCCTTTTCCATATTTTAATTCTTAAGATTAATTATTTGTAAAAGGTTATCTTTTGATTCTTTATCTTTTTTGATTTCATATTGAATCAATAAATCGAAAGCCTCTAGAATTTGATTTTTTGATTCGATAATGAAAGATTTTGATTCAGTTTCTTTCTGTTCCCAATCTTTGAAGAAACCTGCTAAAAGATTTCTTTCATTATCGTTTAATGCTTTCCACATTTCAAAAGAAATTTCGTTATAAGGTTTGTTCTTTTCGTATTCGATCAGTTTTTCAATTTTTAAGCGCAAGTTTTCAATTTCTTGTTTGTTACAAGAATAGGGAGTAGACGCCTTATTGATTAAATTTGCTGTTTCGACTTTTAGCTCTATAGTTTTTTCGTATGAATATTGATCAAATAATGCTGTTCTAGTCGAATTGCAGGAATTAAGTAAAAATAAAAGTGTCAATAAAAAAATGAAATATTTTGAAATAAAAGGTTTCATTGCTATTTGTATAAGATTACATAATTTTTTTTGTCACGTTTGAGTCTGCTTAGTAATTTCCAGTCGTCATATCCTTTTTTATCAAAATGAGGCATATCTTTAAACGTTTTCCAGTCTCCACCCCAATTCCAGCCATGGTTTTTGAAAATATCTACGCATTCCATCCAGTCAGAAATTTGGTCATCATCCCAATCTTTTGCAGTGTCCCATGATGCAGTTTTTCCGTCGATAATAAGACAGATGTCTACCGCAAAACCGTAATTGTGAATAGATTGTCCGCCTTTAGCATTGGTTACTTTTTTTCCAGGTTTGGTTCGGCCAAAAGCGTAAAGATCTTCTTGTTCCTGAAAAGTTCTGAGACCTTGTGTAATGCGCACTTTTGCTCGCCCGGTTAAAGCAAGATCGCATTCTTCAATGATTTTAGTAACTTCTTCCCTGACGGAAGGATGAAGCAAATCAATGTGTTTTTTTGTTGTTTGATCCATGTTTGTATTTATTAATGATTTTTAAATTTGAAGAATAAAATTCCTTTCCCGATTGTTTGAAGACAATCACGGTATAATAAGTCCGATAAGGTTTATTTGGGTTTTTAGAATTTATTTTGAGTTAAGACCTCAAATGATAAATTCCAATAGGCTCTTATTTTTTTAAGAAGAGGCTGATGATTTTGATACTGTAAAAATACGCCGAAATAGCTTATTTTTAAAATAATATGGGGTTGTAAAACAGTAGTTTCAGTATATGATTTCTATCTTTTATTTTTTATTTTTAGTTTTTAAAAGCTTGGAAAAAGATAAAAAAATACCCGTGTTTCTTGATAGGAAAAACGGGTGCGAAAATATTTGAAAAATATTAGAGAGAATTACCAAATTGAAACATAATTAATTACTTTATCTTCATTTATGTTCAATTTTATACTATTTTTAGCAACTTCTAAAGAAGCAATAGGACTGTCTTTTACTTCATAAAGTAATGTATCATCTTTTTCAGTTTTTGCATATTCTTTTCCTCCGAGAGCTTTATCTATTATTTTCAATGGAATTTCTTTATTGAACTCTAGAAATAGATTCTGCATATAAGATTCTCCTCTCCAATATTTTTCGATACTCTCTTCGTCTGAATATTCTTCTTCATGATGCCGAGTTTTCATAGATAGTACATCTTTTCTTAAGAAATTATTATACAAGAATTGATTTTCCCTTATTGTTCTTCTATTTTTATCAATATAAGAATGTAAATTTTGCTCGTTAGCATCTAATGAAATGGCAAAATGAAATATGCTTCTTGGATACTTATCTTTATAAATATTAATCATTAAGTAAATTAGTTCTTCTAATGAACATTTTTTTATATAGTTATCAAAATTATTTTCATCCCAATCAAATTTGTCATAATATAGTTGCCTACTTTTTAGATCGTTTTCTTCTGTATGTTCCAAATTAAAATATAAAAAATCTAGTTTAGGTAAATTAGTCATCTTTCTTTTTTTATTTTGTGAATTTAGTGTATTCTATATAATCTCCAAACTGCTCTAATAGTGTTTCAGCGTAAAACTGAGCAACTTCTATATTATTACCTCCATCTATATAGTTTATTGGGTGTACTTTTGGATATTTTGATAACATTTTAGAATTTACTTTTTTCATAATATTAATATAAGTTTGACTGTTTTCCAAAGGATAATTATTAATTCTTTTTAGACTGTAATCTATACCAGAGCTTCCTACAGCACGAATTTCTTTTAAATTATATTTAATTGATAAAAGAATATCTGATGGACTTAGTGCTGAATTTCCAAAATGATTATGGGTAAATATTAAATCGCTAGCTTTTCCTCCATTTTTTAATGCTTGTGATCTAGCTTTTATAACTTGTGTTAATTCGATTTTTAAACTAGCTTCGAAAGTTCCACCAAGTTTATTTTTAAAAAGAGCTTTTCCGTCCTTATCAAAAAACATTCCATATTCTTTATCCAAGATTCTAATTTCATCTTCAATATTTTTTACATAATTGATGTTTCCAAAATTATCCTCGCTTTTTTTAGCAATTTTAGCAAGTGCTGTTTCTAGTTTTTGATATTCATTTATTATTTGTTGTGCTTGAGCAGTTACTCTCCTTATTTCTCTTGCATCTTCAGCTGTTTCTGCAAGTTCGGCCGCAGCATTTCCTTCTTTGGCGATTTTAGATAAATTAGGTAATCCAAAAGAAGCAAGATCTACAGTAACACTAAATGCAACCCAAAGATGGGCCAACCAGCCATAACCGTTTTTATGCCATTTTTCTAAAGTACCATTACTAAGCATAGCATAGTGAGCAGTATCTTTTGCCAAAACAACTGTAGCTAATAATCTTGCAGATATTGGAGCACCTTTTGCTAAAACGATACGCAATGCCCCATAAGCAGATAATAAGCTCAATAAATCTGTGGCGATATTAAACAAATCCCAATTTGACTGTTTAGTTGCCATATCATGAAGCTTTAAGGCAATAACAAAAGTATTTTCGTCTCCTACTTGTTCGCCCAGATCACCCAGTTTTGTGCCAAAATTGAGTTTTGCCAAAGGGTTAAAAGATTTCCATTCTATATAATGTTCAAAAATTGGTGCTTCGTAAACTCCGGGAGGATTTATTCTGTCTAGTTCTTTTGCACTTATCGAAGTTTTAGCTTTTCCAATTGTTTTAGTTTTATCTGTTTTTCTACAATTGTCTATAAGAATTTCTTCTCCTGACCAGAAAGTTTTTATGTGAGTATCTCTAAACAAATAATAACTGTTGTCAAAATATACAGTCTCTGTTGGTTTCGAAGTGTCAAACTCAGCAACCAAGCGAGTTAAAAATCTTAGTAAATCTTGTACTTCTTCGCCATTGAGTTTTGAGTATACTTTGTATAATAGATCAGTATCACGAAGTTTTTTGTATAGAACAAGTCTGTCTGTAATAGCATAAAGAATCTGTAGAATTGCTTTGTCTTCATTGGTATCAAATTTTGAAGGTGTTCCAATTCCTTCTAACAGAGATGTGTCATTTAAAATGAGGTTAAGATGATCATATAATTCATCATCATCACCCATTTTACCAAATAAAGCTTTTGGCAGCGATTCATATATTACATCTAATTTATTTGGATCATTGTTGGCTTCGTTAATCTTTTTGCGATATAAATCATAAAGTTTTTTTTCATGAATGATAATGGGAATTCCAATTAAATTGCATAGAGAGAGAAAAACATCAAAGTCATAAACAGTAAATTTGAATGCAATTTTTTCAAGTTTATGATCAAAAATAACTAAAGTAAATTCAGTATGATATTTTCCAAATTGAATAGTAGTTTTAAAAGTTTTAGCGATTAAATTTATTCCATTAAAATAGTTCCATTCTAATTCTACTGCGCCATTTTTTGAATTTCCCTGACTATCATCATAAATTATAACCCCTAATTTATCGGGTGTGCTTCTAATAGGACCATTAACAAATTGGCTAAAGGACATATTAGGGTAAATAACTCCAATTTTCTTTTTAATGCATTCTATAACTTCAAAAACAGGTACAAAATAGGTACTAGTATCGATCTGTGAACTTTTAAAAGAATCAATCACTATTTCAGCATTTTTATCATCCTCAATCTGCTGTCGCCAAATTTTGAGCATAATTTGTCTAAACCTTGCCATTTCAGAAGCGCTGGTATCATTTAGTTCTATCGTATGGTTTTTAATAATCATGATTTTGGTTTTTACAGAAGGGATAAAAAGATGCTTTTTTAGAGAATTTCTACTTTAACAGGCTTTGGCTGTATGTGGTCTGAAAATGCAGTGGTAATATTGAGACGTAAATCGTCTTCTTGTTCTATTTTGCTATCACCGCCCAAATAACAGTTTTTAAAAAGAACTTCTAGGGCTTTAAACTCGTCCATTTTAGAAGCTTGTAAAACAGCAGCGCGAATATTAATATCTGGTATTCTGAAATAGGCAAAAAGGGTAGAAGTATCATCATCATTAATGCTGAGTTTAACTATTTTTTTGTGCTTATATTTCCATTGGTTTAGCTGTGCCTGAGTGATATTACCATCAAGAACTTCGGCATTTTCTATAATTGTTTTCATATTGAAAATTGATTCTATATTAAAAAAAATAGGCTGCCTGAGCTGTGTTTCAGGACGAAAATGCTCAAGGCAGCCTTCTGAAGTAAATAGTTGTTTAAAACGGACTCATAATGAGCTAATAAATAGATTGCTTGCAAAAATCAGATCTCTCTGAACTTCTTTTTGCTTAACGCATAATGAGATTGGTTTTCTCTTTTGAGTCGGTTTTTTTAAACAGTTTTATGGTTTAGAAAAGTATTTTTCCGGAGGTTAGTTCCACTCAATGTGAGAACAGATCAAATCAAAAGAAACTGCAATTTTCGTATCTCCCTGGCTAATTCCTCTGCTGTTTGAGTTGAATTCGCAGTTTCTTACTGTATGAGTAATGACTTCGTTACTGTCGTCTAAGTAGCTGACAATAATACTGAAAGGATTGATATCCTGTAATCTTTGACCTTTTGGCAAAGCAGCTAAAATAGCTTCTACTTCATAATTGTATAAAGTGATTGAAGCTTTTGCTTCATATTTTCCTCTTCCTCTATGTACTGGCATGTCACCAGCTCCATAATGGTTTTCTTTAGAAACTGAGTCGCTGTAATTTACTGCTGTGATACCAGTAACGATATTACCTGCAATACTTACTTCGATAGATGACCAGCTGTGTTGTTGTCCGTTAATTAATGGCAATTTATTCATAGTGTAGCTTTAGTTTGTTTTAATGATTGTTTATAACGTTCAATGACTATCATCTTTAATTTGATGATGTAATTAATTAAGTTTTTATAGGTTTTGAAAAGCGGTGTGAGAAGAAATTAAGCTTTGTCGATTCCGAATGGGTTTTTAAATCCTAAATCAACCATAATTTTACGGGCAGTTCCAATTGGGGTAATTTCTGCTTTTACTTTTAATTCAGAAGTTGCCAAAATGTTTTGTTTTGGATCTACATAAACATCAAAAGCAGATACTTCCTGATTAGCTACCATTGTTTCTAAAGCGCTTCGGCACAATCCTTCAAAATTTTTCGAAACAGATTGTGGTAATTTGCCATCAATATCAACTAAAACCGGAGAAGCTAATTTTGGTAATAAAGCAGTGCGTAATAAACGGGTAGCTTTATTAATTGTTCGGTTGTTTTCTATATATGCATAGTCAGAAGTTCCTGTTGTACAAGTGTGACTGTCATTGAAGTAAACTCCGGCTAAACCCGTATGTGTTTGTGTAAAAATGTATCTTTTCTCGTTTAAGTCAGTTAGTTTTCCAAGAGTTTTAATTTCTTTTCCCCCAACAAAACATGGCTTAGAAAAACCTTCACCTGTAAGGTTGAATTTTTCAATCCAGGCAATGTTTTCAGATACTTTTGCTTTAGAAATCGCTCCCAATACTAAACCAACAGCTGCAGAGTTTGTATATTTAGCAGCTTTTTCAAAATCCATAGCAACAACTACAGATACGTTTTCAGCATTTAAACCTGCTAATGAAGCAGCATCTTGAGGATCAAAACCTTTTCCTTCCATAATAATTTCAAAAGGCATATAATCTTTATAGGCCATAGCTGCCTGATTTTGTGCTTTTGCAACGGCAGATAAAGTTTGTGTAAATGTTGTTGCTCCAGAATAGATAATTGCCATTTGGCGAATGTTTCCATTAGTTTTCTCCTGCATTGTCATGGCTTGCTCTACGATATTTTCATAAGATGTAGCAGCAGTTTTCATAATGTACAAATCACCAGATGGATTTAATCTAAAAAATTGCTGAACTTGATAATAAACGGATTGACCATTAATGTCATTTTCTTCTTTAATACCTAAAGCAGCAGCATCTTCTAATGAAGCTAAACGTTCTACTTTGTCCAAAGGTAACTCCAGAGTTGATTGACCGTTAAAAAGTAATCCTGAAACCATATCCTGTTCAGGATTTCTTCTTCCTAATCCGCCTGATAGTTTGTTAATTACTACATTGTTTAATGTACTCATAATATAAATTGTTTAAATGTTTTAATTCTTTTTTTGCTAATAAAAAGGCAAAAGAGTAGCTGTAACAAGTAATTATACTTGTTAGCTTAAATATTTATGATTTGAAAAATTTGATTGTAATTCTTAATCCAAAAATTAGGACAAGTATTCCTATTTTGTAGTTATTCTGTAGTTTTTTGGTTAGATTTTACCTTAGTCAGAATGGCAGATTTATATTTTATTTACGAGAACAAATTTAAGGCTCTAAACAGAGTTTTTCAATTTTATGAATCCTCAAATCCAGTTGTTTCAATACTTTATGCTTTGGCTTCTGTAGCAAGTCCTTCGTTTATGATAGTATAAATGGTGCGCTCTGTAAGGAATAAAGTGTCTGAAAGTTCTGCAACTACAACTTTCATTTGTTTGGCTTGATTACTGTTGATATAATTCATAACATAATCTCTCCTTTTGTCTAATAATGTTCTGCTTCTTTTCATGATTTTTCGGTTTAGAATATATGCGTATTTTTGTTTTTTAATGGTATCGTATAGTTGTGCTGCAGTTTTTTCAGACTAAATAGTGGTACTTAAATTGATATTTCCTTCTACTTGATTTGGATTTATTCCAATAATTCCTGAAGACAAATTATATCCTAGTTCTTCGAGTTCTTCATTGCTTAATCCATTATTGAATAAAATATATTTCTTTTTTAAAGTATTCTCAATCAAAGTTGTTTTGTAAGTTATCTCCCAAATAAAGTAATTGTTTTTGTTCCAGTAATCATATTCATTACTATACTGTTTTTCTTTTATTTTAAATGTTGAGTTGGTATCAATTAATGCATTACTAATATTTGCTGATAAAACAGATTTGTCGATGCGTTGGGCAATTTCAAAAACTGCCTCATAATTTGCAGAAGTTGTAGTTTCATTTGGCATTATAACATAAATACAAAATGATACATCGGCTTTATAATTTTTTTCAGAAGATGTTTCCCAAAATATATTGTCATATTTAAACATTAGAAATGGCTTCTGTATAGATGCATTAAAAACATTATCATTATATAATTGAACTGTTAACGAATCAGAACTAAATTCTGTTTCAATAGCATTTTTCTTTTCTGTATAAAATTCTTTTAAAATCATATGTTGGATTATTTTTAAGCAAATTTAAAACATATGTTTTAAAAACACAAACATATTACATGTTAAAACGCAATAGTTTCAGTAATATGATTTAATTAATTGAATATGAATATGTAGTATAATTCAGAAATATGTTAAAATTAACATATTGATAATCAGTTATTTTTAAAAATTTTAATAAAAATAATGATTATTAGTCATATATTGTGTAGTTTTGTAACATATACTTGAAGTTTTCCTTTAACTAAAACATATTACATAAAGAATCAAACGAGTTGCAAACATGGAAATACACGATAAGATAAAACGTATTATAGATGAAATGAAGTTAAATAATAACTCATTTGCCAAACTAATTGGAGTTACAAGCACAACAATAGACAGCATTACAATTGGAAGATTACAAGCTGATGGCGAAAGAAAAAGAACAAAACCAGGTTTTGATCTACTTCAAAGTATTATTACACATTGCCATGTAAATCCTGAATATTTTTTTGGAGGTAGTGATGATATTTTTAATGCAACATCAAGTAATAATGTTAACCTGCAAATACCAAAAATTATAACAGTAAATGAAGAAGGAGATGAAAACATCAATTTTGTTGGGGTAAAAGCCAGAGCAGGTTATTTGGATGGTTATGCAGATCCTGAATATATGGAAAGTCTTCCTTCTTTCAGTATGCCGATGCTTAAAAACGGAACTTACAGATGCTTTGAGATTAAGGGTAATTCGATGTCAACCACAATACATGATGGAGATTATCTTTTTGGAAAATATGTAGATAATTTTGATGACATACTTGACGGAAGAATTTATGTTATTGTCAGTAAAAATGATGGAGTAGTAGTAAAGAGGGTTTTAAATAGAATTAGAGAACACGGAAAATTGATACTAAAATCTGATAATCGAGATGGAAATTATCCGATGTATTCTATTTATGCCGAAGATATCCTGGAAGTTTGGTACGCAAGTATGTATGCATCAAGACAAATGCCGGATCCAATTAATATTTATGAAAAGCTTCATGCTCTTGAAAGTAAATATTTTGAATTAGAAGAAGCTTTAAAAAAGAAGTTGAATTAGATTTATCAAATTAATTAAAAAGGAAAAAACCTCTTGCAGTTCATGTAAGAGGTCGTTTTTTTATATTATGAAATTTTTCCTGTTCCCGTTCCAGTTTGTGCTGATGTACCCCCTGTAGTTGTAACAGTGGTATTTACTGTACCAGATTTTATAAATGTTTCAATTGCTTCTGCTAATGCCTTAGCTGTATTTTTCCTTGCTTTTTCTGACTTGTCTGAATTATCAGAATTACTTTCTGTATCAATTTTTATTTTTGAACTTTCTTCAAATGCTTTTAAGATTGCATCTTCTAATAAAGGTGTTGCTAATGCCATTTTTTAAATTTTTAATAAGTTTTTTAAATTGGATTTTATTGCGAGTAAGTTTCCTACGTTTGGACCAACTCCTTGAACGACTACAATATTTGAGATCTCAGTTATTAGACTTTCTAATTCAGTAAGTAAATTTTTCTTGCTTGCACTAATTTTAAATTTATCATCCATTTCAAAAGTTAAATCATCTTTTTTGAATGAAGTTTTAGAATCAGAAATTATGGTTTCATAGCCATCTTTAATGATAATTTTTGCTTCTTTATCTTTTAGCACAAAAAGAGTTTTTCCTTCATTGATACTAATATTTTGCTCATTGATGTTTAAACTATTTTTAGAAATTTCTTTTCCACTTTCATCATAAAAAATAGTACATATGTTTGGTTCTTCTTCATTTCCAATAAATTCTATTTTAGCAATATTATTATATGTAATAGGTAAAATTGAATTGTCTTTGTTTTTTTGTGTTTTAAAGAGAACTTTTAATTTGTTTACATCGGTGTCAATCTCCAGAAAATGATTTTGATCATTTTTAAAACGAATTAAGGAGCGTTCGATTTCAGAATACTGCGAAATAAACGCTCTCGTTTCAACGCCATCTATAATTGAAGCCAAAACCCAGCTGTCTTTTTTAGGAATCGTAATGATTCCTTGTTCTACATCCTGAATTGAGGCTTTTAGACGTACATTTTTAATAATCGCGCCATCCGCACGCATGACATCTATTGTATAAGCATCTTCAGTATTATGTTGTGAATCTTCTTCTTTGTTTATTTCTATAACTTTTGCCGCAAAAGTTTCAATATTCTTATTGTTGTCGGCTACATTTTTTATTAAATCTTTTATATTTCCCATTGTGAATATTTATACTGATTCGACTCTTCTTCCTAAATAAATTTTTTGTCTGTAACCGCCCTCACCATAACTTCTTTCTACTTTTTCAACCTGAAAAGTTCCGTTTTTCTCTTTGTCTTTTGCATTTTCGAGAATCACTTTATCTGTAGGACGTACAAATGGCTCCCCAAAAGTCAAAATATAACCTTCAAATCCGTTTGGTTTAGATTGAATTGCTCTTAAAGCACCGTATTGATACAATTGTGAAGCGACTTCTGTGGTTATTTTTTCAAAAGCTGCTGGATCATTAGGAAGATTTTTATTGTCGTTATGTAAAACGTAGGTTTTTAAAAGCTGTCCTTTTGGGTCTCCTAATTCGATGTAAATTGGAGTGTTAGAATTTTTAAAGTATTTTTCTACTCTAATTCGGGTATTTTTGCCTGATTCATTGACAACCACTAATTTGTCTTCTATAATATTGTATCGGAATCTAAAATTTACTCTTCCAGAAAAACCTCCCAAAATAGATTGTGCTGCTTTATTTAATTGTGAAGCTAAAAGATTAAGACCTTCATTAATCAGTTTCTTTACAAGTGATCCAGCTAAAGGACTTTTAATAAAATTACGATTAATAAATCCTGATAATTCCTTAACAGTGTGCTGTTGCGGGTTGTTCGTAATTGTTAGAACCGGACCTGTTATTTCGGTCTTAAAGTAAGTGTAAATTCCCTTGTCTTTCAGCATTTCAAAGACCTGTGCAATGTTATGATTTCTGCTGATAACTATATTACCTATGTTTTCATCAAGAGCATTTACTTTAAAGGGAAGTTTTAATTCTTTGATTCTTTTTTCAAAAAAAGTTTTAGGATTAAAATTGTCAACATTTGCAGCCGGGTTAACGGCAACTATATTAAAATTGTCTTTTTTATCCTGAACATTGTTGTCTTTTACTGCTTTTATTTTTTTAAAAGCATACATAACATCTTCACAAGTTATTGTTGCATTGATGTCTGATTGCACTCCTGTAATATAGCCTCTAAAAGCAGGCTTATAATCTCCATCATACCCTAAAAATATTTCGATATAATTTTCAACCTTAAAAAAATCATGAATTGTTTTTTCTTCTCCGTTGGCATTTGTAAAAAGGCTTTGATCGAATCCCTTTGTATTTGTATATACCTTTTGAGGCATAATAATAGTGGCGGTATCTGTAAGCGTTTTGTATGAACTGTTTATCTCTACATTTTTAACGTAGTTAAATTCATAAAACTTAGGCGTAGGGATAAGTTGTATGGTTTCGTAAACTTTAATTTTGGCATTGAGTTTAAGCATTATCTCTAATTATTAGTTCGACAGTTTCATCTGATGTGGCGCTGGCAGAAAATTTTTGAATATTTTTTGTTCCTGAAATTGAAGGAATTGAATAGGAGTCGATAACTAATTCGTAAATGCCAAATCGGTTCAAAATTGCGTGAGTTACTCTTAGAGTATATGGGGCATTTAGAAATTGTTTCAACAAGAAAAGTTTTTCTTTTGGGTATTCATCTCCAGTTTCGTTAGCAATCAATCCTTCAATAGAAATGCTAAAATCACCATTTGTAATATGTTCTTTAATAGTCGAGTCTCTTCCTTCAACTCCTTCTTTTTTAATAATTTTAGAACGGCTTAGATTCACTGTGACAGCATCGACTCTTAAACTTGGAAGATTAAGATCGTTCTTTATTAAAGGTTCAAAAATCAGTGGAGCAAAAACTCTGAGGTTAAATTCGCCTCCGGTTTTGTCAATAATAAAATCTTTTGACTCTGATTCATTATAGTTTATATCGCTATACTCGACGTTTTTGGTCTCTAAAATTTCGTTTACATTAAAATTGAATTTCATGATGATTTTTTTTAGTTTGAAAATGTTTTAGAAAAAGCAGAAATAAAGGTGTTTTCCATTCTTGATTCATGATGTTTTTGAAGCCATAAAGCTTCTTCAAGTAGTTTGTAAAACTCATCCATTGACAATTTGTATGGATCAACCTGAAATGCATTTCGTATTAAGGCAGCGGATTTTTTAAATTCATCTTTTTGAGGAGTAGCATCAATGTTAAATTCGCTGTCTTTTTTAATAATAGAAATAATCGAAGTTCCTGCTGAAAGCATAAAATCATCGTTATAATTTTCTTCTTCGATAACGCATTCCTTAAATAAGTATAGAATTGCTTCATGAGGATCGTCCTGATATTTTTTTTGATAATTAAGAAATGTTGAAAATGAAGGTTTTTTTAAATAAGCAGTTGTTAATTGGTCATCGGATGTAAGTTTTATTATAGAGCCATATTTTTCTTTTAATTTTTCTATTATTGGTTTGTCTAGCATTTTTTATAGTTTTTAATTTTTATTTCTTGTTTAATATATCGTCGTTAAATAGAGCTATCTAGATTTTCTTTTCGTATGATTTCGAAAATACTTTCTTTGTTTTCGGATGTGCTTATAGGCGAAATATTAAAATTTGCTATGATAATGCTGCCGTCCATTTCTTGTTTTAACGGGTTCTTAAAATTGCTCATGTCTGGTGCTGGTGTGATTTCACCTAAATCTTTTGGTATAAAATCCATAATTAATTGAATGATTTAATGTTTAAAAAGAATATTGAATGATTTATACAATTGAGATATAACCTTTAGTGAAAAACTGAAGGTTAGTAGGGAATAATAATATCGGTTTTGGGAATTCTAATAGATCTTATTAGAATTTGTAAAAATAGAATATTGGAGACTAAAAAAAAAGAAAATTAAGAGACACATTTTCAGTAGTTTCAATGAAAATAATTTAAATAAATGGTTTTTAAATAATTGATTTTTGCCTAACATTTATTTGTTTATACTGATTATATTAAATGCAAAAAACATCCAAGATTATTAAGATTTATTTCTTTTTATAATCTTGGATTTTTCTATTTCGATAAAATTTAGTATAAATTTATCTTTGATTTTTATTAATCATTAGTTTGATTTTTTTTTTGAAAAATTGATTTAAAGAGTAGGAAAGGGTTTAAATTAATGGACTGGCTGAATATTGTATCCAACCTGAACCAGATTTTTCATAAACGATTCCTCCGCTAGCAATATTTAGACAATGAACTCTGAGACTAATGGCATTTGGATAAGTAGAATTTAAATTTGTCACAGATAATGCAGTTGTAGTGGTATTTATTACTGACCCCATTTGATCTATATATCCTTTATTGATTAAACTTTTGTCACCACCAGAAATAATTAATGCCTGCGTTAAGTTTGGAGCTTTTAATTCACCTAAACTAGTTTTATTTAATGCAATGTTTCCACTTCCATCAGATATTGTTATAGTATCAATTGCATTTGCTGCCAAACCACTAACCTTGCCTAGGACAACATTTCCGCTACCGATAGTTATACCTGTTGTATTACCGGAATTTGGTGCTACAATTAAATTATTGTTACCAGTAGTAATTCCTCCTCCAGCAGTTACAAATCCTGTATCAGCAATTATTACGTTACCACTTCCTGTTGTTATTCCAGCTCCAGCTTGTGTTCCTAATGCAATATTCCACATACAAGTCGTTTGCTTAGTTAAAGCTAATGTACCTATAGCTATACCATGTCCAGTTTGATTGGCTTCCATTGCAGAGCTTCCTATAGCTATACATTTATGCCCAAAAATCTCTGAACCTGGAGTACCAGTATTATTTAATAATGCAGAAGTTCCAATTGCAATATTATTATTACTTGCACCATATCTCCCTGATGATGCACCTATAAGTACATTGCTTGAGCCTGTATTTAGTGCACCAGCACTACTTCCTATAAATGTATTAAAAGTAGAAGTAGTAATACTTGACCCAGCGCTTCGACCTACAAGAGTATTGGAAGCTCCTGTAGATAAATTTAATCCCGAAAATGCACCAACAGAAGTATTGCTCCCTCCAGATAGTGTGGCGTCCATAGCATTAAGACCTAAAGCAGTATTACTATTTATATTAGAAGCTCCTCTGCCTATCCTTACACCATTTATAGTTTTATCAACGCCACCTAATTCTTGTAGTACTGAATTGTTTACAATTCCTGAAACTGTTTGCGAGACATCAAAAGTTTTAGCAATATCTTTTACTTGGTCTAATGTAGTTAATTGATTTCCCATAGTTGCTTCATGTGCTTTTATCGATTCCGTAAAAGTCCATGTACCAGAAATAGACTGAGGGCGCATTTTTATCCATTCAAACCATTTAAATAGTTTTGATCTACTGATTATTTTATTGTCTTCTTCAATATTTGTATCTATCTGAGTTTCATTATCAGTAGCGATGGAAGCAGTAAGTTTAATATCGTTTAGTATTTTACCCATTTCAGCAGTTAAGGCTTTACATGCTCCTCCTGTTGTTAAATCATTAACTAAAAATGAACTTAATGTAACCTGAATATCTTCAATATAGTTTACAATTTTTTGAATTGTGTTAAGACTTATATTATCAGATTCTAATAAGTCATTAATACTGTTTATTTGGTTTTGTAGAATTTTCCCTTGTTCTGCACTTAAAAGCGAATTTATACCTCCCGAATTTAAATCGTTTACAATGTTTAAGTAATTACTTGTAATTTTAGCCATAGTGTCAAGAGGTACATAGCCATTAGGTATGCCTCTTTGAGATTTATTTTCTTTTTCGTCAAATAAATTTTTATGTGCATTTTTGTCGATTTTATGCTCATCAAGATAAAGTTTGTCTATTTTAATGTTCAAGGTCTCTTCGAGATTGGCTATACTACTTTGTGGTATGATTTCATCTTTATGCCAAAAGCTTTGCCATGAAGACCAAAATTGAGCTTGAGTTGGTTTATAACCTGTTTTAAACCAACCTAGAATAGTATTGATGTTTGTTGCCATATTAAATTTTTATAAATGATTAAATTTTTAGATCTGGATAAATTGTTAAAAACATTTAAAGGTGATGAAACTTATCACGGTTTTTAAAATTCAAACTTTTAAGTTGCAATAAATTGTTTTGAAAAGTATAAGATGTTTTTGTACAGAATTTTAGGTATTTTTTCTATACCTGAAAGTAGATAATCCATAGTGGTATTTGTTTTAATTTGATTACTAAATGTTAGGATAATGTTTTTTGGAAATAACAGAAGGAGTTGTGAAAAACAAAAAGCTATTAGAAAAACGAGGCTGTAAAAGTAGTTTAGAGATATACAAAAACTAAAAAAAACGGACTTGGTTTTTCGGTAATTTCAGTATAAAAACTTTTATTAACGAAGCTTAAAAAATAGGTATAATTAGAAATAAAGAATCCGGAATGACTCAAAAACATATGTTCTTGAATCATTCCGGGTTTAAAAAATAATGTTCTTTATTTAGGAATAACTAAAACTCTAATTTTGAAGATCTATTATTGAATTTGCACAATGGCCGCCTTTTTTCCAGTATTGATAGTCTATCGCCCATAGAATATAGACTAACATCCAGCCAATAACAGAAAGCGTTTTTAGTTGTTGATTTTTGCCTAAAGCACTACTAATGGTTTCTTCTTTAATACCAAAATTATAACCTCTTCGAGTTCTTAAAGTAGTATTCCACAGCGTACGAAATTCATAGTTCGCAAATATATCTAAACCAACCGCACCGGTAAAAAAATATTGATTTAAGGTTTTAAGAAAACCCTTTGTCCACGCATTTTTCCAAATAACGATGATTATATTAATAGTTGTAAGCGGAATAAAAAGTAGTACCGCAAATAGATATAATATGATTCCCATAATTAAAAATCAAATCTTTTATCATTGTCTTGTTCAGTAATGTATTTTTTAAGAATATCACTCAGCATCATGGGGGTATTCAGCATAATATTGGATACATAATCAAAAGCAGGTTCCGTTAGAAATCTTTCATTTTCATTGATAATATTTCCAAATTCATTTTTCTGCTCTTGAAACTCTGGATTTAAAATTGGCTCAAAATTTTCATCACGAACTAAAATTCTTTGTTCATTGTCTATATGCCAAAGAGGGGTATTTTGAGAAAACATATGACTTATGTTTTCATTGTTTTTTAAGTAATTAATTCGATAATAAATATCCAACAGTTTTGAATCAAAGTTGATTGATAAACCTGCAATTTGAATAGTTCTTTCTACATTTGCAAAAAGGGAATTGTTTGAAATTTTTTGTTGTAACATAATTTTTGTTTTTTATAATTATTTGTTTTATCGGATTTTCTCTATATAGTATATAGTGCTTTAGTTGCCATATGTTATTTTTAATTGTTTAATAAATGTTTTTTAAGGAATTAGGTTGGTTGAAGTTTAGTTTTAGCAGTATCATTAAGTTCAGAAAATAATAAACCTTTTTAATTTTAAGATTTAAAAGCAGGTTGAAAGAGTGCGAAGAAAGGAAATATTGATTCAATTTTTTCCCTATAAATTGAAAACAGGCTCTAAATATTCATCCTTAACTAAAAAAAAATTATTGATAACCAAAAGAGTTAATTTGTGAAAAAGTTTATTGAAGGTTATTCTCTTTGTTTTTGTAAATAATTGATTATATAGCAGATTTTTAGTTTAGAATCGAAGTTTAATGATTGATCATGTAATTAGACAATTCATTCTATATTTTTCGGATATGAATTTGTTTGAAATTTTCTGAATCTTTGATATACCGACATTTATCTATCTAATTTTTTCAATATAAGTTGCCTTATTTACATTTGTAATTTTCCAGGAAACATTTTGACCAGAAGCGTTTGTACTATCAGCATAACCTAAAGTCATTGCAAATACAAAGTTGAAAGATGCTTGCGAAGCTGGTAAATCAGCATTGTTACTGGCATTTGTAAGTGAATAATCTGTATATTGTACAACAACGCTTGAGCCGTTATCAGTTTTTAAGGGAAGAATTATACCTGACCAAGATGTATAACTGGTTTCTATTATTTCTGAGAAAAATGTATCGTAAAAAGCAGTATTATTACTTCCATTAGGAATAGATAAATTACTTTTTTCATAAATTTTCAATTGGTTCCATCTTGGTCCGCCTATTGTTCTGTAAAAAAATCCATTATTTACTTGCATAAAAACTTCTAATTTTACAACGTTAGGCATAACTGTACCAGTATTTTTAGATAAAGTAATACGATTAAACATTTTTATTGAGAAAAAACCATTATTAGAAATGCTGCCGATTTGGCTTGCGACAGTTTGTGCCGTATTAGTAGTATTAACACCTGCATATGCTTCTGCTGTTACACTAGCGGGGGAATTGTAAGCTAATAATATTGCGCTTCCATCATCTTCAATAATCTTATATTTTTTGCCATCATGTGTTGTCCATAATTTACCGTTTGAATCACGCTCAATTGCACCATTTTGTGGAGTAGTGGTAAGTGTACCATTAGGAATTATTAATGGAGGGGTAGAAATTGTACCAGCTGCAGTAGTAATAAAATCATTTGTAACAGCAACAGTTCCTGATTTATTTGGCCATTTTAAGATGTTGTTTTGTAATGGATTATAATATGGAATTATTTGAGTATAATTATTATTTGGAGAAATCCATTTTATAGTTTCATATCCATATTGAGTTTTTTGATATCCGCCAATTCCAGCATAGTATAATTGTGCAATAAACATATCCTCAATCATTTGAGTTGTATAAAGTATATTACCAGTGCTATTACTTACTTTTATACCTAAATTAAAATTCCAAACAGCTTTGATTGTTTGAGTTGTAGTTTTTAAATTTTCCCACCAATTAAATAATTTAGATCGACTGATAACTTTGTTATCTTCGGTAACAGCAGAAGTAATTTGAGTCTCTGAATCTGTAGCAATGGTTGCGGTTAATTTTTTGTTTTCTAGCATTTTACCCATTTCAGCAGTAAGTGCTTTTGTTGCACCTCCTGTAGTAAGATCATTTACTAAAATAGCATTTAATGATAATTGCACTTCTTCAATTGCATCAACAATTTCCTGAATTGTATCAAGATTGATATTATCAGATTTTAATATAGTATTAATTCCATTTATTTGATTTTGCAGTACTTTACCCTGTTCAGCACTCAAAAGTGAAGTCGAACCTCCTGATACTAAATCATTGACAATATCCAAATATTGACTGGCTAATTTTGTAAAATTGTTTAAAGGAGCATAACCGCCAGAAATACCTTTTTGAGATTTATCTTCTTTGTTTGCCTGCAAAAATTTTCCCATCTCTGCGGTCAATGCTTTTGTTGTGCCTCCTGTTGTTAAATCATTTACAAAAATATTATTTAATGAAGTCTGAATTCCTTCAACTGCATCTACAACTTTTTGCAAAGTATTTAAACTCAGATTATTTGATGCTAATAGCGCATTAATTTTGTTGATTTCGATTTTTAAAATTACGCCTTGTTCAGCACTTAAAATTGAATTTGAACCACCTGTTGTTAAATTGTCAATAATACTTAAATATTGGTTGGCTATTTTTTTAAATTCATCTAGAGGTGCATAACCTCCAGCAATGCCTTTATTTGCTGTGTCTTCTTTTTTAGAAAGCAACTCGGTATGCGCATTTATATCGTTTTTGTGTTCTTGAAATTGAGATTTATCAATTTTTGTATTTAATATAGTTTCAAGTTCCTCAATATCTTTAAAAGGAACTTTGTCATGTTTATGTCGAAAAGAATCCCAAGTATCCCAGAACTGATTCTGAGAAGGTTTAAAGCCGGTTTGAAACCATTTCTTTATCGTATTTAATGTTTGAATTGCCATGTTTTTTTATGATTACGTTATAATTTCTAATAAAGTTATTGCTGATAAATAAGTGGTAAAATAATGGTCGGTAATTGCTGTTGTTTGAAAATGATAGCAGAATAATCCCTTTGATAAAAAACAAGAATTATTCTTGTCTGGAATTTTAGGCCTTTCTCGTACGCCTCTTACTAATAGAAAATCCATAATGGCTTATTTTTAAAATTGATTAATAATAAAGTTGAGTGATATTTTTTTTATTGAATAGGAAGGATTAATAAAAATTGTAATAGAAACAATTTGGATAAATTTTTGATTTTTGGAGGAAACAAAAGTAGGAAAAGGAATATATTTTTGATGAAAATCTAGCCTTTGAATTCAGTAGTTTCAGCAAGTAAAGAACCTGCTGAAACTACTGAATTCAAGGAGTTTATTTTTCTATAATGATCAACATCAAGATTACTTTTGCTCTCAGAAAAACACCTTAGAAATGAGTAAAAATGTAATTCATAATTTCAATCTTTCAATAAAAAATAATTCATCTATAAAAAGTTCAGAAGAATTAAAAGAAGCTTTTATCAAGGAATTGGCTAAAGTTTCAAAAGAAATGAGACAGCAAAACGATATAGAAAAACTTTGGCTGGAATACAAAAATCAAAATACGACTGATATTTTAAATCATTCTAATTCTTCAATATTAGAAGAAGTTTTTGAAATTTCTAAGCAGGAACAGAGCAAATCTGATGGGAAATCATTTAATAATCTTCTTTCTGTATCAGAGATTTCAAAACAAAATTCTTTCGCAACAGCATCTCAATATTTTACAACTCCTATCGAAGGAGGCGCTTCTAATAACAATGGAGGAATCACCTTGGATTCTTCTGCATTGGATAGCAATACTCCTTCGATTCATGGAGACGAAAAAGATATTTTAAATAGTATTTCAGTTGATAAAATCTATCCAAATGTATCTTTACAGCAAAGTTTTAGATTACCAGAAAATCTTCAGGAAAATAATGAGCCTTCAATAGAAGTGATCAAAACAGAAATCAAAAACAAATTAGAAATTGCAACGAATGCTAATGATACAGCAGCAATAAATTATTGGAATGCTATTTTAAAAGCTTTTGATGAAGGTGCTAAAGCAAGTGATTTCGACGAAAAACCAGATCACATTTTGTTTACTCAGATGTATGCAGGTTTAAAAACGATAAATTCATCAGCTTTTACGATTCAAAACTTTAATTGGGAAAGCCTTCGTAAAAAAATGATTGATGCAATAGATACTAATATACTAAAAGGGTCTATTTCTAAAGTAAATAAAACACGCTGGGAAACTATTAAAAATCAAATTTTAAATGAAAAAACAAACATTGCAAATCTTTTTGAGCGATATGATGAATTGTTTTTATTGTTAAAAGAAGTTGAGGGACTTAATGCTTTGCCAAATAGTATTAGCATAACGACTAAAACTAAAATATATCCTAATTTAAGTGCAGATAAAATATACGCTTCTATAGGAAAAGAAGATGTTTATGTATTCCTTAAACAAGTTAGTGAAACCAATTTTGACGGAAGCGGGGTAAACAAAGGAGCGGTTAAAATCAAGAATACTAATGCCATTTCGTTTATTGCTGGAGAAAATCTGGAATTTTTTGTCGATGAAGCTTTTATAAATCAGAAAGTAAATCAAAAAGAAAATATTAATTGGATAATTTATAATATCGATACTAATAAACAGGATATCTTTAAAAATGAAGGCACTTTATTCAGTTATAATTTTGATACTCCTGGAACATACAGAATTGATGCTTATGGACACAACCATACTGTAAAACAGAAAAAAGCGCAGCTGCAGCTACTTTCATAGAGCTAAAAATAGTCGGACAAGACATTGTAATTACACCTCCTGCAATTGCTAAAAATGAATTTATAAGACCTTTTGCAGAAGAAAAAACATTTAAAGTTTCTCTTAAAAATACGGCGATAAAAACATTAAATCCGATAAAGCTTTATTATCAGATTGAAACTGTTATTTCAGGAAAAAGTGTTGTTATTTCAGAAGAAAGAGAATTAGATTCAACAGGTATTATCAAAATTGCAATGCCAGATTTAGGTATTTATAAAATTAAAGTTGCCAGCAAAGACCAATATGGATTAAATAAGGAATTTAAAACTTCGGTAATTAAAAATGAGGTTATAAGTATTGGTGCGGTTGGAAAAAGTTCAGGAAGTAATATATTCTTGTCAGGAATTGCAAACAGTGAGTTGACCTTAGAAGCCAAGACTTTCAAAATAAATCCTCCAACAGATGATGAGAAAGAAGATGTGCGATGGATGATTTATGATTCTAGTGGGAAACCTTATTTAACTTCAGGCACTGATCTATTTATAGATAAAAAAGACTCTCAAAGAAATTATATTCATAAATGGAAAGAATTTACGATGACACTTCCGCAGAAGGCAGGTCATTATACAGTAGAGGCTTTTAGTGATCGTCAAAAAGGGGGTAAATCAGGTGCTATTTTCAAAATAGAGATCAAACAACCAGAAATAACCGAAGCTTGGTGGGCATGGAGTGGAGGAAGTAAAAAAACAAGCTCTGGTTTTTCAGGAGAAAGCAACTATATTACAGCTCTTATTCCACATTATGAGAATCAGAAGGTTAGAGTTTATTTTTATTTGAACGATGCAAAAACAAACCATCATATTGATATAGAAACAAATAGTAAAGGTGAAATTTTTGAAGAAGTTAAATTCGATGAAGCTTTTCAAAAAGCAATAGGATTGGGAAGTAAAAGAAATGTCAAAATTGGTTTTAAACTCTTAGGAATTCAGAACAGTAAACCATACCCATTTAAATCACCAGCTAATTACGATGCTAATACAACTTTGTCTCTTACAACAGATAAAAAAGTACTCGATGTTTACTTTACCTATGATGGAGTTCGTGTAAATCCGCTTACTCCCGTGCCATACGGAGCTAAAGTAAAAGGAATCGTTAAAACCCTAAACATGGTAGGAAGTGAAGTAGTATTAAAAGTTCGTAGAAAAAATGCACAACATTCACAGCTGAAAATGAAAACTATTGTTAAAAGCGAAGGAGAAGCTTCTATTTCATTTGTTTTAGACAAAAAATGGCGTCCAATAACTCCGTTATTTGGCACTGAAGATTCTTATTATTTAGGAATGGAAGGTGTTGAATCTAGACTTTATTTGGAGAATGGGTTGAATGCGGTTGTAGGAGATTTTAATAACATAGCTAATAAAAAACAAATAATTAATGAAAATGATCCACAATTAATCTGGGGAGCGAAAGTGAGTAAAGATTTTAGAATCAAAGTAGTGCAAATTTGTAAAGAACTTTGGCCTAATAATATACTGGAAATGGCAAATGGGCTTATGGCTGTAATGAATAGAGAGACTGCGGGTACGTTTGCTCCACATCAAATAGAAGGTAAAAAGTTAATTCCAAAAGATCAAGTTACTAAAGATTCTTTTAATAAATATAAAGATGGAAAAAGACTTTCAAGGGCGGTAGGACTGGTTCAATTTACTCAATCAGCACTTTCTCAGATGGGAGAATATAAAGGAGGAGGATTTGATGAGCTTCATGAATTGAAACTTCAATATGCTAATATGACCCAATTAGATCAATTAAATAAAGTTAAAAAATATATTGAGAGTGTAAAAACCTTACCTAAAATACCTGAAGATATATATATTGCTGTCTTTGCTCCTGCTTTTGTTGGAAATGATTTAAATGAAACTATGTATGAATTAGGAACAACAAATTATAATGAAAATGCAAGCTTGGATGTTGATAAAAAGAAGAATGGGATACAAATGAGAGAATTAATTACAGAATATTATAGTAGTTTACATGACGGTGAGTATGGAAGAAACATATGGCGTAATCCACTTGATAAAATGGAATTAAGAGGATGGTACAGTACTTGGAGACCAGAAGATAGTAATCACGGCGTGGTTCCTACAAGAAGTTCAGGGAAACATGATGGACTTGATTTATACGCTCCTGTCGGAACTCCTATATTTGCTTGTGTCGATGGTATGCGTGTAAGGGTTGGACCTGATGTTTCTGATAGTTATGGTAAAACAATAACAATCCGAGGATTTTATGAAGGAAAGGAATATCATTTCTTTTATGCCCATTTAAGTGAAGTAAATCTGAATGTCGGAGAAAAGGTAAAAGCCGGAATGAAGATTGGTAAAAGTGGAAAAACAGGAAATGCAAAGAATTTATTAGCGAAGCAAGAGCATTTGCATTTTGAAGTAAGAAAATCAAATGCTAGTCAAGGGGCTGGGATACATCCACTTGAATCGATTTTGGAACTGAAAAATGTCGTTAACTTAAATCCAGATAGAGAAAAACAAAAATAATTAGCTGAAGATTTAATATTTTAGCATTAAAAATAAATTGATATGAAAAAAGTAATATTCTTAACATTTCTATTGATAGTCATCTCCTGTAACTCTAAAAAGGATGAGATAAAAAAAAGTGAAAAAGTTGAAAATGTAACTACTGATGTAGGTGTTAAAAGCGAATTTAACACTGAATTATTTAAAGTTAATCATATTTATAAAGGAGATAGTTATAATTTCATACAATTAACGGCTAATTATAATATAGGAAATTTTGTATATAATGAAGAATTTGAAAAATGTTTAGTTGATACTTTGTCAGTTAAAACAAAAAAACTCGAATTGTCTGAAGTGTTACAAAATGCAAAAGATTATCCAAACGAAGTAATACTGATTGATGATTTTACTCTTGCGACCTTAAAATATGATGAAAAATTTTATGTTGGCCTTTTTAGAATAATAGATATAAACAATTATAGATGTATTGCGGTATTAGAATTAGAAAAATATAAGAAAAAAGAATCTTTTTTTGACTTAGGAGATCATAAATTATTTAGTTACGCATGTAACACAAGTGCGGGAGATTCGTGTTTCGCAATAGTTATTGATAAAGTAAATTCAGCTGGCAAATATGATAAGATTTTAAAAGCTGTTAAATTTGATTTAGTAAACGAAAAGATTATTGAAATAGATTTAACTAAAGAAAAAATAGAATGTTTGCCAGAAAATGAGTCATAAATAAGAAAATATTGTTTAGTAATATTTCAAAAAAAAAACAATATAATTAGCAGTAAAAAAGCGCAAAAATCTTATGATTTTTGCGCTTTTTGTATTTAGTAATAATCATAAAATAGCCATGTCAGAGATTTGAGAAAAAAAAGTGTATTTTCGTACAAAATAATGTTATGAAAAAAATATTGATGCTTTTGGTTTTATTACTTATATTAAGTTGTACGAAGAATCAAACTAAAGATAATAAAATTCGTGAAACACCTTACAAAATAGATTCAAGTAAAACTAAGTCTTCGGGAGAGTTATTTATAGATTATCCTGTATCTCCCGTAAACTTTTTAGAAGAAAAATATAAAAAGAATGGATATTTTCTTCCAGATAATAACCCTTCATTTCCTTCATATACTTTTTTTGATAAAAGTTTAGGAGGTTTTAGTGTTAATTATATTGGAAAGTCAAAACTAATTCAGGATTATTGGAATGTCAATAATTCAACTGGATTTTTTTCCCAATATGAAAATACTGATAAGGCTTTTCAGAATTCAAAACAATTAAACAACAAAATAAAAGATATTTTGAAGAATAAACCAAATGATTATTATGTTGTTGCCAATTTTTTGCCTAAAGAAGCAATTTCAAAATATTATGACGATGGTTCTGGAGAATTTGATATAAAAGATAATGCTTATACTTACTTTTATATTTATGAAAGTAATAATTGGACTTTTATCAAAAAAATATTGACTCAAAAGGTAGCAGGAAATGGAATTTCACTTTATAATGATTTGCTTTTGTTTCATAAATTTAAAAACATGAAACCTATCTCAGATACATTTCAAGGTACTTTTAAAGTTGAAACAGACGGAGAATATACTATGAATGGAGGAGGTCATACAACTTATTATTTTACAATTACAGAAAATGAAATTGTTTTAAAAGCAGAGGTTTTTAGGGGAGATTTTGTATGCGAAGGAAATTATAAAGGCCTACAAGAAAATGGTATTTTAGAATTATATTATAGCGGAACAGATGATCGTTGCGTAAATTTGAGTCCCACTTATTTAATAAAAAAAGAAAAGGAGAAATTTTTTATTAAAGGAGTAGGAGGAGAAGGCACTATAAATAATTGGGTAGAGCTTATAAAGATTAATGATTACATATAAGTGTAAAAATATTAAGTTTCTGAAGTCTTTTTATTCGAAAAAAAAGTATTTGTACAGGATCGAACATTTTTTTAGTTTCTAAAACTAATTAGGGAAATTTCTAGCCACTAAAAATAAGAATTAGCATAAAAAGCGTAAAAGTCTTCTGATCTTTTGCGCTTTTATATATAGTAGTAATCATAAATTAACTATGTCAGAGATTTAAATAAAAACTGTATTTTCGTACAAAATTGAATATATGAAAAAAATAATATTTCTAATATTTGTATTGATAGTCATTTCTTGTAATTCTAAAAAGGACGAAAAAATAGAAAAAAATGCGATTGCTAAAAAGTCAAAGGTAAGCAATCTAAATTTTGATAAAATCTTAAAAATAAATGAATACATATATGGTGTTTCAGATTATGGTGATTTTTTTACAACATCTTATGATGATGGAATAACTTATGACCCTAAAGCAGGAAATAATTTTGGTAATTTAGTTACATTTTTGATTCCAAAAGATTTTCTTTTTTTTCAAAAGCACTCAAAATATATCAATAAAGATGATGATGAGGAATTAGAAGCGTATGTAAATAAATTAAGCTTAGATGAATTGAAAAAGACTTTTGATATATATGTTTTATTAGTTGATAAAAAGTATTTAATTGCAACTCCTGAATATGATAGCTCATATAATTATACAGAAAAATATCAAACAGATGCATATCAGTATAAAGAAAACTCATGGAAAAAAATTGAATCCTTTTCTGTAGATTCTGATAAAAAGCGAATTAAAGAATCAGAATGGAGACATGACTTTATCGAAAAAAAAACTAAATCACTTCAAACTGCTTTTTTTGAATCTATTTCAAATTTGAAGATTGACAATTCATGGTTCAGGGACTATTTATTATCGCTTGATTCTTATGAACTAGGATATTATTACGGGCACTACATAAAAATTTCTAAAGACTCTTGTTATATTGCTGAAAGATATTTTAAGGATTTACTTGTTCCTTATCAAGATAAAGATACTTTGTTTTTATATCATAAAAAAAATCTTGTTGATAGCTCTAAATATTTAAAGAATAAGCTAATTCCAGAAGTAAAAATTGTAAAAATAGAAAACAAGTATTATGTCACCAGTGAAGTTTTTGATTTAAAAAATAGTATTTCTAGTAAACCAGAAAAATATGGATTTTTAGTTTCTGATACTTATTAGATGAAATAAAAAACGTAAGATCTAGTTTTACTTTTTAAGTGAAATTCATATATATTTAAAAATGATAAATTTACTATATAAGCGCAAAAGTCTTTTTGATTTTTGCGCTTTTAAATTTTACGCAGTTAGCCTTTTGAATTAAAAAACAATTAATTCTCCTCTTCAAACCTAGACATATACATATACCAATTCCATTCACAGGAATTACCGTTATCATCTGAAATTGCAAAATCTTTTATATTTCGTTAGATGCTCAAATAATTAGCGAAATGTAGTTGTTTTTTGTAATTGAAAAACTTGTATATTGTTGAAATACAGTAATTTGTTATCTTTGGTGTAATAGTTGTTTCTTCTCTAATTTCTAATTTGATTTCTTATAAAAACGAAATTACAATGAAATAAATACTTTTCTGAATTTCATAATTAGTAAGCTGAATTAAATTGTAAAGTAAGTTTTTAATAAAATTTTGTTTGTTGAATTAAAATAAGTTTTATCACTAATTTAAAAATTAATGTTATGGCAAATTCGAAGTCTATTATTCTTATACACGGTAATTTCGTAAACGATATAAGCTGGTTAAAGTGGAAAGAAAGGTATGAACAAAGAGGTTATAATGTATACACACCTGCAAATCCGGGTCATGATGGAACTCCTTCAGATTTGAGAAAAAATGTACATCCAGCTCTTACCAAAACCGGATTTATAGACGTGGTGAATAATATTAAGCAATTAATAGATTCTCTGCCTGAAAAACCTTTGATTATTGGACATTCAATGGCAGGAATGGCGGCAATGAAGCTTTTGGAATTAGATAAAGCGGCAGCGGCAGTTAGTATTGATGGAGCACCGCCAAAGAATGTGTTTCCGCCCTTTACAACATTAAAAGCAGTATTGCCTGCATTTGGCTTTTTTTCTTCAGCAAAATATTTTATGGGAAGTCGCGACTGGTACGACAAATGTTTTTTTAATACACTGCCTCAAAGAGATAGAGCTAAAGCTTTTGATGATATTGCAGTGCCGGAAAGTTACAAAGTTAGTCGTGAACTGGTATTGAATTCCTTTTCAAATATCGATTTTGCTAAATCGCATAAACCAATTTTGTTTATTGGTGGCGGCAGTGATAATATATTTCCGGCATCATTAACGACAAAACTGGCAGGAAAATATAAAGAAGGCAGCGGTCGTGTAGATCTAAAGATTTTTCAGGGCAAAAGTCATTTCATATGCGGAGAGTCTGGTTGGGAAACAGTTGCAGATTTTATTCTTGATTGGTACGAGAAATTGTAATCTGTAATAAATAAAGAGCGACATTTTTTAGGCATTTTAATTCGCTTTTTTAGGAAAATATCTGCTGATGAAATATCACAGTTGATATCAAATTATTTAAAACCATTATTAATTTATAAAAAGAAAACTAAGATGAGTAAGATTACAGTAAAAGACGGAACCGAAATTTATTATAAAGATTGGGGAACTGGTACACCCATATTTTTTCACCACGGATGGCCATTGTCAGCAGATGATTGGGATGCGCAGATGTTGTTTTTTTTAGATCAGGGATTTAGGGTAATTGCGCATGATAGAAGAGGTCATGGAAGATCTACACAAACTTACACAGGCAATGAAATGGATACATACGCTGCAGATGTGGCAGAACTTACCGAATTTTTAGATTTAAAAGATGCGATACATATTGGTCACTCTACAGGTGGAGGTGAAGCTATTCATTACGCGGCGAAATATGGTAAAAACCGCGTTTCTAAAGTAATACTTATTAGTGCGGTAACACCTTACATGGTTCATGATGAAAATAATCCTGATGGCGTGCCTATAGAGGTTTTTAACGACATTCGCTTCAATACAGCCAATAATAGACAGCAATTTTATCATGATATTACCTTTCCATTTTACGGATATAACAGAGAAGGAGCAAATATTAAAAAAGGAATTCAGGACAATTGGTGGCGTCAGGGAATGATGGGTGGCATAAAAGCTCATTATGACTGTATTAAAGCTTTCTCTGAAACTGATTTTACCGAAGATTTAAAAAGTGTTGATTTTCCGTTACTGATTCTTCATGGTGAAGACGATCAAATTGTGCCTTACAATGTAACGGCTTTAAGAGCAGCTAAATTGGTAAAAAACGGAAAATTGATAACCTATCCTGGACTTTGTCACGGAATGCCAACAACAGATGCTGATACAATTAATCAGGATATCTTGAATTTCATAAAAGGATAGAGATTTTGTCACTGTATTTTTTTGAAGATTTATAGTATTTAAGTAAATGAAATAAAACATGGAAGCTAATACCTATTCAAAAACAGCTTTGATATTAGTTGATCCTTTTAATGATTTTCTCTCAGAAGGCGGAAAATTATATTCTGTTACAAAAGAAACTGTAGAAGGTATTTTGTTGGTAGAAAATCTTAAAAAATTAATTAAAGGAGCACGAGAGCGAAAAATACAAATAGTGTATGCACCGCATCATCATACGACAAAAGAAGATTATCTAAATTGGAAATTTTTATCACCTTCGCATCAGGGAAGCAAAAACACAGTTCTTTTTGAGAAAAATAGCTGGGGAGCAGAATTTCACCCTGAACTTTTGCCTGAACCCGGAGATTTAATTGCTCAGAATCACTGGACTGCGAGTGGATTTGCTAATACTGATCTTGATTTTTTGCTGCGAGCACATAATATCGATCGTATTTTAGTGGCAGGAATGAGAGCAAACACTTGTATTGATTCTACTGCACGATATGGTGTAGAATTGGGATATCATGTAACGTTGATTAAAGATGGAATTGCGGCATTTAATTGGGAAGAAATCAGGGTTACTGTTGAGGTTACTTTTCCTAATTATGGACACGCAATATTAAGCACTGAGGAATTTATAAATACACCAAAATTGTGAAGTAATGGAAATCATATCTGAAAGCAGTGCCACGGCTGTAATTAACGCATCAATAGAATCAATTGATTTGACGGAATGGGTTTTTACTTTAAAGAGTCATGAATATCAAGCATGTTCAACGGGGCATATTGCGGCAGGAAGTTCAATTTCGGCAGATGGTAAACGAATGTCTATAAATGTCGAGCAGGTAGCGGGTAATCTTTTAGTTCAAAATTATATAGAAGAAATAGGAAAGAGAGACCATTGTAGATTAAACTCTATATCGGATTCTTTTTCAGATTCAGGCCGAACAAAGCTGGGAGTAATATGGGAACTAAAAGTAGAAAAATTGACCCCAAACAGTTGTCAGTTTACAAATTTGGTTAAAGTTTTAATGACTGATGAATTTTCTTCAATGCTTCGATCAGCAGGTATTACCGATTTGAGTCCAATTAAAGCTGGTATGTCTGAGAATGTATCTTTACATAATCAGGAAGAAACACCGTTATTTGCAAAAGATATTGAGCGTAAAGCTCATTCCGGAGTTTGGAAATAAGTTTAGTATAATGTTCAAAAGTAAAAAGCCTTTAAATAGTTAGATTTAAAGGCTTTTTTTTTATCTGGCGGAGAAAGAGGTTTCTCCCTGTTTTATTAAAACCCTAGTAAATACTAGGCTTTAGATGCTATTTAAGAGTTGGCACAGAAAAAAAAGTGTACCTCGAAATTTTAACCAATTTCCTTGAACAAATATAGGTTAAAAACAACTTAAATTTACAAAAATTATATGGAATTTCTAGAGCTTTAAAAATCTAAATTCGACATCTATTTGTCAATTGATGTATTTTGAAGGTATGTTAGAACATTAATATGGGGGTTTTTGAGTAATTAGAGTTGTGATGATTTCAATCTATTTCAAAAATTTTATTTATGATTCATGGGAATTCTTTGTAAATGCAAAATGATTTGGTAAGTAGATAAAAACTAGATTTCAATCTATTTATTATAATATTCTTTTCTGATTCTCCAGAAAATCTTTGTATATACAAGTTCTCTAAAATGAGAGCCTGCCTGTCTTCTATAGTAGGAAAGCTTAGTTTTTTAATCCAGTTTATGTTTGCTTAGAAAAATTGAGTAAATAATCTGTAGTTGGTATAGTATTGGCGGTCATTGGTATAATTCGCACAAATGATGTTTGTTCCCATAATACTTTTGTGAAACTATAACAAAGGTGAAGATGAGGATTCAATATTATGCATTTATTTTTTTTATTCATTTTGCAGGCCATTGCCAGCTGCGAATTGAACATGAATTTTGGAATGGCCATTTTTCAAGCGGCGAGATAATATCTAATGTGTTAAAGCTTGAAGATGGAAGCATTGTCGAGAATAATATAGTTGTTTCTTCTTTAGAATTCTATAAGCCTGAGAAGCCAAATGGAACCGCAGTACTATTAATACATGGAGGAGGGATGTATGTGCTGTTTTCAGAGGTGCAGGGAGTTAAAGTTGCAGAGTGGCTCAATAAGCAGGGGATTTCCGTTTTTTTATTCAGACATCTGCTTAAGAAGAGTCAGACAGGCAGTCCTGTACAGGATCTTATTAAAAATTTTTCATTAAAATCGGATTATAAAAGAGTGCTTGCCGATTCGGTTTTTCTCAAAGCCGCTTCAGACGCAGGCCAGGCACTTAAATACCTCAGGGAATGTTCGGAAGACTTCGGCGTTAGGCCTGATAAAATAGGTCTGATGGGATTTTCAACCGGTGCGGCGCTGGGGCTGGAGTTATATAAAAGTAAATCCAAGTCGGCATGGCCTGACTTTCTCATAAGGTTGAACGGCTTTTCGGATGATAAAAGAAAATTTTCATCTTCTACTTCATTTTTCATTGCCTCGATTTCAGATACACCTTTTGATGAAACCAGTCAGAGCATAAAACTCTATGGTAATATCAGTTCTTCTAATGCCGCTGTTGAACTTCATGTATACAATAAAACGGCAGAAGATAACACTGACAGCAGATGGAGAAAGGATCTTGAGTTTTGGCTCGCAAAGCTGAAGGAAAATTAAATGGGCAGTTTTAAATAAGTACGATAGTGGTTGTCCTGAGGTCCAAAGCTTAGTTCATATCCGGTGTCCGAATATAAAAGCTGCAGTCTTCTTGTAATGTTGGAAAGGCCGGCGCCGCTGGCGTTATTTCGTTTCATTTTTTTGACCTGCGGCACCGAATTTGTTTCTGTAAAATAGAAATAATTGTCCCTCACGGCAATGGTTATAGTTACAAATGATTTTGCTTCGGAATCGGCACTGTGCTTAATGGCATTTTCAACCAGAATGATTAAAATATTAGCAGGAACTTTTATCCCTCTGATTTCTCTCTCATTGTAGCTTAGGGTGTGGGTAAAGTCATCTCTTCTGATTTTTTCAAGCTCCAGGTAGTCTTCAATAAATTTTATTTCTGAAGAAAGGAAAATCTGGTCGCTTCGGTCAGTTTCATATATTAGATGGCGCAGGAAGCTGCTCAATTTGATTATAATTCCGGAAGCTTTTTCAGGTTCGGTTGCCGTCAGGACATTTATATTGTTAAGCATGTTGAATAGAAAATGAGGATGTATCTGGTTCCGCAGCGCCGCAAGTTCACTCTGTACGGCACGGTCTTCTAATTCTTTAATGGTTTGAATGTCGCTGATCCATCTTTGAAGAAGCTTCAGCGCGCTGGAAAGAAGCAGAAACGGGCCAAATACAATGCTTATCACTACCATGACCGTAAACCATTCAAATTTTTCTGCAGCAGGTTTAATTCTGTGGGGATCCAGAACAAAAGAATGAAAACAGACTACAGCAAGAGATATTAGTGCAATTAGTGCTGCAAGAGAAAAAAGATAAAGCGCTGCTTTTCCCTTATATATAAAAAGTGGTGTCAGTTTATACATATTGATGTAGAACAGCGATACTGTAAAAAGAAGTCCGAAAATCCAGTCCAAATGATCGAAAAAACTGGAATATTCGCCCCATTTTTTTCCCGTAAGTCCCAATACAAGCAGAAATATAATACCTACGGCATGACGGTGGATTCTATACTTTTTAGAAGTCAGGCCTGTGAATAATCGGTCAGCGGAGTGAATGTTTTTTTGTGTATTGTTTTTAGGTTCATTTTTCATAGCTCCTGTTATGCATCTGTTTGTATTTTCTGTTTTTACTCCCCCAAAAAGTATTTATGAAACTCGGTCTGGTAGGTCCTTCCTACGGGAATCTCTATATTTTTCATGAAAATTGTAGTTCTGTCAAAAGAGGCGATCATCTCTGCATTGACAACATAGGATTTGCTGACCCTTAAGAATTTCTGTGCTGGGAGTTTAAGGTGCATGGATTTTATGTTCATCGCCGTTACAAATTTGCTGTCTTCGGTATGGATAACCACATAATCTTTCAAGCCTTCCACATAGAGGATATCACTGAAGAAGATTTTATGAAATCTTCTTTCCGCTTTTATAATTATGAAAGTATCATTGCTGCTTTCAAAAGTATTTTTATAGGTCTGGACCAGACTCAGCTGATGCACGGCTTTCTGCACTGCTTTCTCAAATCTTTCAGGCGTAAAAGGTTTCAGCAGATAATCGACAGCTTCTGTCTCATAGCTTTCAGCGGCATATTGGGGATAGGAAGTAGTGAATATGATCTGTATTTTAGTATCCAGAGTTTTTGCAAATTCAAGTCCGTTGTCATCAGGCATTTCAATATCAAGAAATATTAGGTCTGTATCATGTTCTTCCAGAAAAGCCGCAGCCTGTGCCGTACTGCTGAATGAGTTTAAAAGCTGCAGCCTTCCGTTCCTCCCTATAAGCAGCCTCAGCCCTTCACGGGCAAGGGGTTCGTCGTCTATGATTATGCATCTCATTTTTATATGTTTTCAAGCAGCCGGTTTATATTTAATGTTAAATGGCATTAAAAGTGCTGCGGGGGCGTAAAGTTATTATTAATTATTGAAAAGACAGCCTGTAAGGTTTTGGTAAAGCCTAAAATAAGCGAAGGGCTGCACCAATCTGAATCTGGCTGCTGTTTGATCTGCCGCCAAATTCACTTATATCAGAAAAACCCCAAATGTATCTCGCGTAGATAGTAAGCGGGCGAAGATTTATCTCAGCACCGCCTAATACCGAGAAATCAGTTTTCTTAAATAATTTCCTGCCGTTCTCTGTTATGGATTTATCGGAATCGGCCAGGAAGCTGAACTGTGGACCTGCAGTAAATGTTATAAAACCCTCGCTGTTTAATCGCAGCAGCAACGGCACGCTTACGTAGTTTAATGTTTTGCTTCCCTTGAATGCGTTGTCTATAACATCTGAATAACGGTCCTGTACCGATGTGTTGGTCTGGTTAAAGAGTACTTCTGCCTGAATTCCTGCAAAATCGGAAATTTCAGCGTATATAAAACCTCCCAAATGATAGCCGAGTTCAAATTTGTCCTGGAATGTTGTTCCGTTTATTTTGTTCAGGCCGGCCCCGGCTTTTGCGCCTGCATGAATCTGTGAATTTGCCGCAGCGTGCAGAAGAATGGCTGACAGCAGGAGGATTTTTTTCATTTTTTATTATTTTTTATTATTTTTTTTAGTAATTAGAGCTGTTTTATAATCTGCATGATATGGATATGCCATGAGCCCTTTTTTTTCCGCAGAATTATGTTGTAGAGTTTCGTGGATGAAACCTGCATGCCTCTGAAATGCGCCCGGTATAAAACTTCCGTGCAGGTCAGCAGCAAAAGGTTATGGCTTAGCGGTGTTTCCCCAACGACCAGACTACTGTTCTGGGGGTCGCCAAAGCGATCGAAGCGGGCTATCGTCATATTGATACCGCGGCTGTATATGGTAATGAAACAGCTATTGGCAGAGCGCTAAAGCAAAGCAGTGTGGATAGGGAAAGTCTTTTTGTCGCCAGTAAGGTTTGGAATACTGAGCGTGGCTATGAAAAAACAAAGAAGGCATTTCGTAAAACACTTCAGGACCTTCAGCTGGATTATCTGGATCTGTACTTAATCCATTGGCCTGCAGCAGGTCATCAGTTTAGGAACTGGCAGGAGCTAAATCTGTATACCTGGCGTGCCCTTGAAGAATTATGCTCTGAGGGTCTGGTAAAATCAATAGGAGTAAGTAATTTTCTGCCTCACCATCTCCAGCCTTTGATTGATGCGGCAGAAATAAAACCAATGGTTAATCAAATTGAGTATCATCCAGGTTTCAGACAGCAGCAAACAGTGGATTTCTGCAGAATAAATGATATAATTGTCGAGGGATGGAGTCCTCTTGGCACGGGCAGGCTTCTTGAAAACCAAAGTCTGCAGAATATTGCCACCAAATACAACAAGACTGTAGCCCAGCTCTGCATTCGATGGGCATTGCAGAATGAGGTAATACCGCTTCCAAAATCAATTACACCTAATCGTATAATTGAAAACTTTGAGGTATGGGGATTTGAAATTGATAAAGCAGATATGCAGACAATCGATAAAATGAAGGACATCGGAAGTTCAGGACTCGATCCCGATAAGGTTAACTTTTAAAAAATGAATTTCAATGTAATAATTTAACAGCAGCAGGCATTTCAGCAGCTGCTGTTTTTTTTTAGTTGGATAATCTTTCATGATTTGCAGCACTTCTTCTAAGTGTGTTTTTATGTGAACGCCATTAGTATAAACGATACGGCATTAGTGTAATTACGCTTTATTTAATGTGTGATTTCCAGTAAATTTGCATTTAAATTATTCATACTAAGTAAAGTTAAATATAAGCCCATTATGAGAATATAAGTCATCTTGTTCATATTTTTGTATTCCTTAAAAACTGCTGCTCAGGATAAACCGGCTCCGATTAAAAAGCTCGGAGGATTTGTTACAGAAAAATTTCCAAGTACGAGAATTTTTGATGTTCAGTATGAACAGCTAGGGCCAACGTATTTTAGTTCAAAACTCTTGGGGAATCGTTTTGAAGATGGAAAAATAGAAAGCCATAATAGATTTAAAGCAGCTTTAAATATGCCTTTTTTTACTTCAGAATCTAAAAAAATAGCCCTTACCGGATCGCTGCGTTACAAATATGAATCATATGGATTTGGCCAGTACAGATACAATACTAATTCAGTATATCATAGAGGTAATGAGGAATACCATTATTTTGCGACATCAGTGAGTGCTACTTATATCTCAAAACTTTTTAATAAAACAGTAATTTATAATGCAACGGCAACAGTAGATGCGGATAAAGAAAGTCCAGCGTTTTAAAGGTTTTGTGGGGACCAGTATGGTTTTAAAAAGAAATGCAGGTACAACGATGACAACGATGATAACGATGACAGCGATGACAGGGGGAGTGCTGGTATTGCTGGATCCTTCCTCTATAATTCCTATGACGCCGACCTTCAGTTATAATCATAAATTTGAGAACTCCAAATGGGATTTTGACTTCATACTTCCCCAGCGTATACTTTTTAGAAGACAACTTTCGGAGAATGGACGTCTGGGGATGGGAACAGAGCTTAATTCAGAAAATTTTTATATCAATCTTGACAACCCGGAGATGAGAGGTGTTTATGAACTCAACCAGCTGGAATTAAAATCCGGTATTACTTATGAATATCATTTTGCGCCGAGATTGATCGGTATGTTTAAAGCAGGAATTAATAATGTCGTAAATGTAAGACTTACGCAGAGAGGGGAGCGAACTTCTAATTAAATGTACAGACATAAAGAAGATCCCCAGGGATATGTCAAGTTCGGAATTTCGTATAATCCATTTTAAAGTAGATTAAACTTACAGTAGATAAAAAAATAAGATTTATTAGGTACATTTTTCATTTTACTGAATAAGTTTCTTCGGGAATCGTGCATCGATTTGAACTTTAGCTTTGAAGGCATTGATTTTTTTAATTGCAGCAGATAAAAAAATATCAAGATTCAATCGGAATATTTCGCAGGGTTGTTTTTTATAATAAGCTGCAAGTCAGCCCAAACTTACCAAAGCCGAATTCTAGTTTTCAAAAAAACATCGTTGCAGCATTTTTGCCGCAAAAAGTAAATGTCTTCCTATTAATAGGAGAAAAAAATTAACTTTTTGCGGCATAAAATATGTCAGGTCCACCTGAGTTATTTTGTCTTTTTACCTGCTGTTTTATAGCTGATTTCTCCATTCTCAGAAGTAATCTTTTCGTAGTAGATGTCGTTAACGCGGTAATAATTTTTACCGTTTATTGAAATTGATTCGGCGCCTTGCGGGAGTTGTGAAATAAATTCGGAATATTCAAGGCATATTATCTTCTCATCAGGTTTTTCAACTACCTTATAAATATTTGGCTGAATCTGGATGTAATATACGTCATTCAAATAATAGTAGGATGTCCCTGCGAGAATAAGAGTTGCAAAACCAGGTGGTAAAACATTTACATGAATCCCTACAGGCGGTCTAACAATTGTATAGCCTCCTTGGTAAGGACGGTAATAAATTCCATCAGCATAATGGTAATTTACTCCATTATAAACACTTACTCTGCTGTTAGGAATTGTTTTAGTAACTGTAATTTTTGCTGCTGCCCGGTGCTGGGCATGAACTGTCAGGACTGCTGATAAATTTAGTAATAGAGCGATTAGTGAATTTTTAATTTTCATGATAGCGATTTTTATTAATATTAATATTCTTTGATAATAGATTAAGGCTGTCTATCTGCATTTAGATGTCTTTATTATTACAGTTTTTTGAACAATGAACCAGTATGATTTACTGGTTTAAAAACTTAAATGATTTTGTTACTGAGAGCTTTGATACAAAGCAAAAAAAGGCAAATTAAATATTTTGTGAAAAGACAATCTGTTTTAAGCAGGCATATTTAATATTGAAGCGGACAGCTGGTGTTTCTTTTAGACATATTGCGCCCATAAACCTTTATTTTTAATATTTTCAGTTTATAAACGGCCTGTATTCAAAAGAAATTCATGAAATTTGGTTTGAGCACAAATCCAAATCTAATCATACTGGCCTGTTGATTATACTGCAGTAAGTTTTCACCATACCCATGAAAAGCCTGAACCATCATATACAGATTTGAAGTCGGAATTGCTTTGTAAAACAGCTGTGTTTCAACTGATCCTCTCCAGTCGCAGTCAGCTCCCTTTTTTACTATTACCTTTGCGTAAAGTTTTTGAGGAATGAAAATATAAGTGAAAGCAAGATCTCCGTATCCAATGTATTTAGACAGTTTGGGATTATCTGATAACGAGCCGTAGGGAATGGTTAGTTTTGCATCAATAATTAATTTTGGACTTACTTCTGCACCCCAGTTAAACGAAATAAAATTCCAGCTTCTTGAAGAGATGCTGTCTTTGCCATTTGACTCATGCTCAAGCATTAAAGAATAATATCCTAATCGTCCTTTTTTATTCATGTAGGGTCTTATAAAGCCAAGGCCGGGATTAAAGTTTATATCGCCGAATGGACTTGATTTCTGATAGACATCCCAAAAAGATTTCTGGGTGTAGGTGAGATAGGAGTATACGTTATCAAATAATGGTTTCTGATTTATTCGATATTTAAAACTTATCTGGAATTTAACATCTGAATTGTTAATTGATGGACCATCTCTGAAAGAAGTACCTGTAATAAAATAATTATCCTTGTGCATACTGAAATTCGGCTGGCTTAAAAAAATAGCAGTTGCCTTTTTTTTTTCGACTGAATCGTTTTGTGCATTTACCCCATTACAGTATAGAAAAAAGAAAAATAGAGATAATAATCTTAAAACTCCCCCTGTATTACAATGCCAAGTACAAGTAGCCAGCGAGAAAATGTTTTTTTGAAAATCCAGCACTGATTTTGATAAATGATTTTTATAATCCATGTGAATGTTTCTGAAGGTTATTTTCTTTTTGCAAGGTTTGCTGGATTCAGGGTGTATGAAAATCCCATATTAACACCGAATCCAAAAGTGTTAAGACTTCCTGAGCCTCCATTGTTGATATAGTACTTTAAAGGAAGTGCAGCATTTACTTTTAAGCTGGGAGAAAGTCTGTATTCCAGCCCAAAATCATAAAGCAGTGTGATGTATTGGTTTTCGCTGTTTTTTTTTGACACAGAAGTCTGCTTTCTTCTTAATTTAACATTTATCAGGGAATAAAAACCCAGTCCTGCTGAAGAAAAGTATCTCAGAGGCTCTTCATTATTATAATATTTTCTAAAAGTAAGATCGGCGCCGAAAAGAGCATGTGCATTTATGGTATCCCTGCTGACGGTCTGGAGTTTTTCTTTAGTTTTGGTCTTATTGGCGATCGAATAATTTAAATTTAAAACCAGGGCAGTAGTATGGCCTGTGTTTTTTTTTAATGAAATCCCAAGTAAACCTATTGCTGTTTTGTCAATTCCCAGTTTAGTTCCGGTAAGAAAAAAAGGATTATAATTAAATCCTATGTCAAAGTTTTTTTTATAGTTAGCCATTTTTACGGCATCTACTTCCTGTGTGGTGTAAACAATAGGCATAAAATAGTTGGTGGTGGTTGTTTTTTTTTTAATCTCGTCTTTTATTTGCTGAATTTCCAGGTCTTTCGCTGCAATAATTTTAAATTCATATTTCTGCGGGTTCGAATTCACATCATTTTGAGAAAAACCATTTTCTTCGCTAATTAAATAATATGAAGATTTTTCAATACGGTTTACAAAAGAGTTTACATTTATAATCTGCTCATAACAATTAAGAGGGAAGTTATTCTGCTTTTCAATAACGCGGATGTATAAAAAATTATAGTCACTAAAAAGGCCGGAGGATATATACCTGTTATTTAAAGCATGAAATTTAATATCTGCTACAGATACTTCAACTACTATTACTCCTTTTGGGTTTTTTGCTTTCTTCTCAAAAACTGTTTCGCTGTAACAGACTGTGCCGGGATTATTATATTGATGTACCGTCTGAGCTGACAAAGGTGAAATACTGATACAAAAAATCAGCAAAAAGAGCAAATTCGATTTAATTTCACAACTGTGTAAAATCTTAATGTTAGGCTTTAATAAATAATTTAAGCGGATGGGTGATTTAAGCATTGGTATAAGTTTCTTTTAAAATGAATCACAACTTGTCAATAGTTTTGAATAATGGAGGCGCAAAAAGTGTTTTCTTTTTGGGCCGCCCGTGTTAAGCCAGTAGAACATATGGTATATATACCGCCGGATTCCAGCTTCATCTGAGTTTTATAATGCGCATTTTTGGATAATCTGCTCTGACGATATTTTATCCAGTAGTATCCATTTTCAACCTCGATAAAAGCGGTTGCCTGTTTATACGCTAACTCTTTGTTTACTTTTAGTCCATTTCCTTGAAGAGTTATTATCTGGCTGTCACTTGAAAGATTTATAAATCGGATCAGAGATTTTCCTCTGGGAGGTGCGGCCCAGGTGTCCTTGAATCCTAAGAAAAATATTTTTTTGGATGAATCTTCCAAAGCAAAAAGGCTCATATTTTCATTTGTATTGAGAGAAAGACTGTTTACAGATAATACAGATCCATTATCGTTAATGGCAGTGATACTGTTGGCTCCAGTAAATAAACTAAAATAACCTGTGGGGCATGAATATTTCGAAGCTGATTTTTTGAGTTCTTCCGAGTTGAATAAAAAAGACAGATTGCTGGATTTTTGTATTAAATTGGTAAAGTTTACGTGCGGCATTTCAGTACAGTCTTGACCGTAATATAAAGCACTATTATAAGCACAGGAATGATATTGTGAGTTATTGGAACAAGAGTACGATATCATGCAAAAAAGAAAATAAGTTAACCTGTATTTAGTAAAAAAAATATTCATGTTTCATTTCGCATTATTCAATTTTTTGTAAGCTCTATTAATTATTGTATATTCAATTACATCAATTTATGCAGTTTTAGCGGTGAACATTAGTTGTTTAAAACTTAAATTTTTACGCATTAATATTTTAAGAAAATATCAGTGGTTTGTGTTTTTAATACTATAAAGTGTTTGTATTAAGAGACCACTGATATTATTCTGCTGATAAAAAGTTTAAAACTTCTTAAAGCAGTTACTCCTGAGCTTCGGGAGTGAGCTGTTTTTTGGGACTCGGAGGCAGCAGTATAATTCCTATATTAAAGAAGCCTCCTGATTCAGAATCGAATTTGTGTTTGCTTCCGGCCAGATCTTCAAACTGATACATACGCATGGTGCTGATTCCTCCCGAAGCTTCAATCAGTAAAGTTTTTGTAAGCTGGTAATTAACAAATGGGCCTATGTTGGCTCGTGCATAATTGAACCGGTCCATTTCAGTATCACTTGAAAAACTTTTTGAGCTTGCATTAAAGTTCGCCCCGTTTACTGCTGCCCTGAAACCAAGCCCGATTTTGTTCTCCGGGCCGGTCTGGTAAACGTAATTGGCAAATATCGGCAGATAGATATTCAATGCATGCCTGTCTTTTTTGTATTGGTACTGAATACTTGGAAACAGCAGCGGTTTTCCAAACCGCATTGTATATATTAATCCTGCCCCTCCAATTACATTATCGTTAAATTTCTTGGTAACCATGGCATTTCCCTGAACAATAAAATCATGCCAGGAAAGTTTATCTTTAAAATCACTAGCCAGTGTTGGAGAGAGGCGGCCTATGAATGTCCATTTTTCATTAAACCGGTAAATGTAGGTAAAGGAATAACTCATTTTATGAAATGTCATCTCGTTTTTTGAAGATAGGGCATCATTGTAAATGGCAGTTTCTACAATTCCGTACTGAAGCCCGTTAACTAAAATAGTTTTCTTGTCCTGGAGCATTTTAGGAAAACTTACAAAGGCACCTGCTTCGCTGAAAGCGGCTTTATTTCCGCCGGCATCATCTTTGAATTTCACTTTGGGATAACTTAAGTATTCTAATCCTGCAAGTTTTAGGTCTTGTGCCCTGCTCTGAAAACAGAGCAGTAACAGACTTATCGATACTATTTGTTTTATTGACTTTGTCATATTGTTATTTATTATTAATATATTTCACAGCTGTATAACAGCATGCTGCAAACTCATTGTTTATTAGAAATTCCTATCGGGATGTTTTGAATTTGATTTGAACCGCACCATCAATTTTTCTACAATCATATATACAGCAGGAACAAGAAACAGCGTGAGTAAAAAAGAACTTGTAAGTCCCCCGATCAGAACCCATGCCATCCCGTTTTTAAATTCAGAACCTGGACTTTGAGAAAGTGCCAAGGGAAGCATTCCTAATATCATTGCGAAAGTTGTCATAATAATTGGACGAAGCCTTTCTTTCCCTGCCTCTATTAAGGCCTCTTTGGCGCTGAAGCCTTTCTCTTTAAGATGATTGGCAAAGTCCACGATAAGAATGCCATTTTTGGTTACAAGTCCCAACAGCATAATTATTCCTATAATAGTAAAAATGGTCAGCTGGTTCATTGTCAGGGCTATGGCAAGCAGCGCTCCAATCAGGGCTACAGGCACCGAAAAAATAACCACAAAAGGATAGACCAGACTTTCATAAAGACTTACCATTACCATATATACAAGAAGTATGGCTATGATCAATGCAATACCTAAACTCATAAAGGCATCTTTTTGATTTTTGGAGTCCCCTTGAAAATCTACTTCGATACCGGCAGGATAGCCAGCCTTATCCACAGCTGCCTGAATATCCTGTACAATGGTTCCCGAAGGACGTCCAACGGCTGCGGAAGTTATTGTTATAGAATTTTGTCTGTCACTTCTCTGCAGGATCGACTGTCCCAGTACTTCTTCTACATCAGCAACCTGCCAGAGTTTTATTAACTGCCCCTTACTGCCGTTTAGAGAAAGATTTCTGATCGCTTCGATATCCTGCTTGTCGGTCTGGCTGATTTCTAAATTTATTTTATAGATATCATCTCCCTGCATGAATTCTGTATCGTCATTTCCGTTAAAGGCCAGCTGGATGCTCTGGGCCACGTCAGGAAGAGTAAGTCCCAGTTTAGCTATGCGATCTCTCTGCGGAGTTATTTTAATCTGTTTTACAGTTCCTTTGGTGCTGTAACGCACGTAATCAGTCCCAGCTGTCTGCATTACAACTTGTTTAATTTTTGCCGCCGCGCTGTAAAGACTGTCAATATCGGTTCCTTTTACAACAACCTGGATCGGTGCATTTACACCTCCTGTGATGCTTGTTGGAATTACGGTTACCTGAAGTCCTGGTATCTTCTCAATTTCATTTCTGGCCGTGACTCCAAATTGATCCGCTGTATAATCACGTTTAGTTTTATCAATGAGCGTTACTGAAAGTTCCGCAAGGTTTTCGCCGTCCCCTTTTGCTCCTGTCTGGGTTCCGACCAGCGTATAAACATTTTTGACCTCTGGGTGTTTCAGCATCAGCTGCTCGGCCTGCTTTACAAGGAGGTTAGTCTGGCGAATCGGGGTATCTGCAGCTGTTTCCAATTGTATGGCCAGTTCGCCACGGTCGCTGTCCCCCGCAAAAGATGATCCTATAAATCCTGAAGGAACAAGAGAAACGGAACCGGCAATTAATAATATAACCAGTATAAATAGATAACGTTTGTTTTGCAGCACCCATTTCAGAAGCTCACCATAGGTGTTTTTAACATTTTCAAGCAGATTCTCAAAACCAAGGATTATGCGTCCCCATAATGTCTGCTTTGTCAGATGTTCGAGTCGGGCAAAGCGTGACGCCATCAGCGGTGTTAAAGTGAAGGCTACCAATAAACTCATTAGTGTGGAAACCACCACCACAACAGCAAATTCTCGTAGTATTCCTCCGATAAGACCTCCTGCAAAAGCCATTGGCAGGAACACCACTACGTCTACAAGTGTAATGGCCAGAGCTGTAAATCCAATTTCATTACGGCCGTCAAGTGCTGCTTGTTCTTTTTTCTTGCCCATTTCCATATGCCGGAAGATATTTTCCAAAACCACTATACTGTCATCCACCAGGATTCCAATCACTAATGAAAGTGCTAAGAGGGTCATAAGATTTAATGAAAATCCCATAGCGTACATGACAATAAATGTAGGGATCATCGCTGAGGGTATAGCGACCATTACAAAGAAGGAACTTCGCAGACTGTGCAGAAACAGCAGCATGACCAGACCAACAATGATCACGGCCATAAACAGGTCATGCATCACTGCATCTGCCGAACTGAGCGTATATATGGACTGATCTGAAGCAATCTCATAATTAAATCCTTGTGCTTTATAAGTTTTTTTTAGCTCATTGAGCTTGTCTTTTACCTGCTGGCTTACATCTACGGCATTGGCATCATTGGTTTTGAATATCTGTATGCCGACTCCTGGTTTATTATTCATACGGTTCAGCGTAGTTATTTTCTGCTGCGCATCGCTAACTGTCGCTACATCAGACAGTAATACACGGCTTCCCGAACCATTGTCCTTGAGCACAATCTCCGATAATGGACTTACCTGCTTATAGTCGCCGTTGATGGTAATGGATAAATTCTCTTTTTCACCCGATATGTTTCCTCCGGGTATGGAAATACTGTTGGCAGCAACAGTCTGAAAAACTTGTTTTGCAGATAGGCCATACATTTGGAGTTTACTGTTATCCAGCAGAATTTTTATTTCTCTTGGCTGTCCACCTATGATATTGATCTGACCTACACCCTTTACACTGCTCAGCTTTGGCTTTATGTCCTTGTCAATTAAAAGATAGAGGTCCTTTGAAGAGATGTTCCCTGTTGCAGAGATATTCAATATGGCAAAATTATCGGTGCTCAGACGGTTGACCACAGGGTCATCAATGTTATCGGGCAGTGTAGATTTTATTTGATTGATAGCTCTTTCAATGTCCTGCTGCGCCTGGACATCTGAAACCCCAGATTTCAGGGCAACCTGAATCGAAGATACATTTTGAAGCGAGCTTGAGGTTACCCTGTCAATTCCTTCTACCGTACTTACTGCTTCTTCAATTGGTTTGGAAATTTTATTTTGGATTTCCTCAGGGGATGCCCCGGGAAGCACAGTTCTAATACTGATATTACCTGTTTCAAAGGTAGGCAGTAGATTGTAATTCAGGCTGGTGTAACCTAAAATCCCAAAGAGTATAAGCGCTGTAAAGGCGGTAATTATAAGCAGGGGACGTTTTATGGATAGTTCTGTTAATGTCATTGCTGATATTATTTTATAATGTTTATAGTACTGCCCGCTCGTAAATTAATCTGGCCGGTGGTAATAACTCTGTCACCCTCGTTTAAACCTGAAAGTACTTCAACAAGGTCGTTTTGTATAATTCCCGTTTTAATTATTTTAGTGACGGCTTTTCCATTACTTTCAATAAATACATAGGGGTCTTTGCTGTCATTGATAAGTGAAGATTTAGGAATCTGCAAGGCTTCTTTTTTAGAAACAGTGTTAAATGAAACTTGGACATCTGTACCTCCTTTAAGCAGAATGCCTTTTTTCTCTGAGATAAGTAGATCTATTTGATAATTGTGATTGCTGTCAGACACTGAGCTGATATAATTAATTTTTCCCTTGAAGGTTTCTTCTCCGAACAAGGGCGAGGTAATTATAGCTGATTCTCCGGTTTTTAATTTATAGCTCATCTGCTGATCTACAAAAACGGTAACTTTAACTGCTGCCGTATTGCTTATAGTTGCAATAGGGCTGCCGGGGCTGACAAACTCCCCCTGTTTAATCATATGGGCGGAGACCGCGCCGCTCAGAGGCGAAATGATTATGGAGTTTCGGATCTGCTGCTGGATCAGCCGTATCTGTATTTCTGAATTTTCAAGTTTATTTACAGCGTTATCGAATTCATTTTTAGCAGTAAGCATATTTACCTGAAGTCCGGCATTGTTTTCAAAGAGATCTCTGGCTCGGTTGTAATCGTCAAGTTTTTTGGTCTTGTTAATTGCTGCAAGGTTTCTTTCTATCTGTGCATTTTTTAAATTTATTTGCAGTATGCGTGTATCAAGCCTCCCGATAACCTGTCCCTTCTTTAACTCCTTGCCTAGATATAAATCCAACAGGGCGATCATACCGCTGTTTTGTGCATACAGCATGACCTGGTCCAAAGGCTCAATTGTTGCGGGATATTGATCATTGGTTTTCAAAGGGGAGATCTTTGCAGTCATAACTGATACGGCCACAGGGATATCTGTCCTGTCCACGGGTCTGGCGGACTCATTGATTTTCTTTTTGTTGCCTGCAAGGACAATAATTATAGGTAAAATTACCACTAAGCAGAACGATGCCAGTATAATCAAATTCCTTTTTTTTTGATTTGGATTTTTCATACGTTGTAGATTTAATTTTCTGTAATAAATTGTATTTAAAGTTTAACGGATCTGGCTCATAAAGCTTAGAAGCGATCCTTTTGATTTTTGGTAATCCATCTGGCTGATCATAAGATTGTATAAACTATTGATGTAATTACTCTGTGATTCCTTATATGCCAGATCGTCATTAAGGTAGTCTGTGAGATTTGTAACCCCTCTCTGGTATTGATAATCGGTGACATCCAGTAATTTTTTTGCCAGCACCATATTATCCTTACTGCTCATGTAAGAGCTGTATGCAGTGCCCATCGCTGTTTTTGCATTGTCAAAACGTAATTCCAAGTTTTGTTTATTGATTTTAAAATTCAGCTCTTCATTTTTAAGTTTTAACTTTTCTTCCTGAACTTCGCTTTTTCGTTTAAAACCGCTGAAAATTGGTACATTAAGCGAAAGACCTACATAAGAGAAAGCGCTCCAATTGTTAAAACTGTTGGAAAAATCATTATTCAGCGCCTGCTGTCCAAAACGCCCCACTGCTGATAAAGTGGGAATAAAAGAGGCTTGTTTGGTCTTCAGGCTGTATTTCTGAAGTTCCAGTGACTGTTCGCATATCGCGGTTTCGGTCAGATTATCCAATACTAGATTTTCATCAAAATTTCCCGCGGCCAGAAGCTCATAGTTAACGGTAGGAACTATATCAAAATTCTCTTCTGCATCCATACCCATGGCATTTTTCAGTATGTTCAGAGCCAGTATTTCTTTGGTTTGCGAATCTTGGATCTGATAGGTTGTCGTATTGAGGTTTACCTGTACTCTGTCAACATCTTTTTCCAGTACTGTTCCTTTCTCGTATTGATATCGAAGTACTTTAACCATCTGTTCATATTTCTGCTGGTTGGATTTGAGTATGTGCAGTTTTTCTCTGTATATTAATACCTGGTAGTAAGCTGTTCCGGTATTATAAATCAATAATTCCTGATTTTGTTTCTGTTGCAGAACACTTATCTCAGCATAGGGCTTGGCGGCTTTGATCCCGGTTATTTTAGATTGGTCATAAATGATCTGCTTTACATCTACAGCTGTGTTGGTATTATACTTGGTGCCAAAAGTAATTTCTGATGGATCCGGGCCCAGGATTCCAGCAGGCAGCACATTGGTCTGGAGCTGAATGTTATTGAGTATAGTGGCAGAACCAGATACCTGGGGAAGATATTCCGAAAGGCTCTGCCATGATTTTGCTTTTGCTATGGCAACATTATTTTGCTGCACAAAAAGAGAAGGATGATTCTTTAATGTATAATCAATACATTGCTGCAATGTAAATTCTTTCTGCGCATGGACCTTAAAGGCAAGAAATAAGATTAAAATTTGTTTTTTCATTATCATTTTTTTTCGTAGAAGCATTAATTTTGATGCAAATTAAACGTTGCTCAAGCAGTGGTAAAAGCGCTTTCTGCTCTAAACGGGCAAATTTTGAAGTGAAGCGGGCGGGATATAGTTTAGTGAAAATCATGCTCAGAGACCCTGAAGATTTCAGATAAAGCTCAAGATTAACGCTGTGTTCTTTTCGAGATTGGTTTTGGTTGGTTGAGAATTCATTTTGCCTGTTTTAAGACTGCCACGGGAGCAGGGCGGGAGTAATGTTATAAATTTGTAATAGTTAAAGTGTTTTTAAAATAAAAAATAGAAACTGTTATGCCCTTAATTTTAAATGTGAAAAAAAACATGCAGTTCCAAAAGATTGACTGGAAACTCGGAGTGCTTTCATCTATTCTTTTCTCCATGATAGCATTCTCATTGTTTCTTATCAGAATGGATGAGATTCGATGGAATGACACACTGCTTGTTGTGACATTTACATTTTTATATTGCTTTTTATGCTGGCTGATCCACAGCTCCCTTTTAAAAAGGAACAATCAATTAAAATTTGACAATAAGCAGAAAAGATATGCTGCGCTGAGCATTATGGCAGCTGGTTTTTTAATTTTTGGATTTGATCTGATCTGCGGTTTTTTTTCAGATAGAATTATCTTATTTAATCAATTCTCTTATCAGATGCAAGGTCCTAAAAAATATTTTGGGATGCTTTTGAGAGCAGAACTCCTTAGCTGCCTGTATTATTTTATTTTGTATTATACACATATCCTGCGCGAAAAACAGCAGTATGCAATAGAAATTGCAAAATTGAAACAGGCGCAATTGGAAGCTAATCTGTCTTCTTTAAAGGAACAGCTGAGCCCGCATTTCCTATTCAACACACTCAGTACACTCAGTACACTGACCCGGGAAGAAAATGTAAAAAATTATGTATTGGAATTAGCCAATGTATACCGGTATGTTGTACTCTACGAAAAGAAAAATAAAGCTTCATTGAAAGAAGAGCTTAAATTTATCGAATCATATCTTTATATTTTAAAGACAAGAATGGAAAATGCTATTATGATCTGTATAAACGTAGATGAAAATATGAAAAAGACAGTTCTGCCTCCTTTAACGCTGCAGCTTCTGATCGAAAATGCAATCAAGCATAATATTGCCTCCATGGCAAGACCCCTTAAGATTGATATTTACATTAAGGATGAAGAATTTTTGGTTGTATCCAATAATTTTCAGCCTAAGATTTCAGTGCAGCATTCTACAGGAATTGGTCTGGATAATATCATGCAGCGTTATAATTTGCTGTTTAGCCGTGATATACATATAATAAACAATGCCAATGAGTTTACTGTAATGCTCCCAATTATAAGACCATGAAAATACTAATTATAGAAGATGAAATAAAAACGGCCAAGGAACTGCAGAGAATCCTTCTTTGCTTTAAGGGCTTTGATATCGAGATTTTAGCAATTATCGACAGCGTTGAGGAAAGCCTGCTGTACCTTAATAACAACCCGCACCCAGATCTTATATTCTCTGATATCCAGCTGGCTGATGGTTTATGTTTTGAAATATTCAATAAAATTTCCGTCAAGAGTCCTGTTATATTTTGCACTGCTTTTGACAGTTATATGATGGAGGCATTTGATGTCAACGCAGTAAGCTACATTTTGAAACCTGTCTCGGTTCAGAGTGTAGAGGCAGCTCTGCAGAAATTCAGACTTATGCAGGAAGCCTTTGAACCGGAAAAAGCAGCCCGCACTATAAGTGCACTTGGACAGCAGATGAAGTCTAATTATAAAATAACACTTCTGGTTGAACAGCGTGAAAGAATTGTACCTTTAAAAGTAAATGATATAGCTTTTTTTTACCTTGATAAGAAAAATGTGGTAAAGATTACCACATTAAACAGCCAGCGCTATTTTATGGCCTCCAGTTTAGATGAGGTGGAAGGTACTATTAGCCATCAGCAGTTTTACAGAGCAAACCGCCAGTTCCTCATTAACAGGGATGCTGTTGAATCAGTAGAGCGGTATTTTTCAAGAAAACTGGTAGCTAAGTTATCCGCTGAAGTACCGGAGATTATTATAATCAGCAAGGCAAAAGCCAGTGATTTTCTCAGATGGCTTGAGGGTGGGTTTGAAGCTGGATAATTAAATTTATAAATTTAGATTTTCTAATCAAAGTTCAGCAGATAATCTATTTTTTAAAATTATGCAGGAAGTTATCGGACATAGGGTTTATGCTGTATTTTTGCTGACCCGGACAAAAAATAAAAACCCTTTTTTCAAATGCGCAATGAAAACTTTAAGCTGCTTATATGATCAATAAAAATGAATTAAAAGAAGGACTAATTGAACATTTAAAAGGGATGATCGAATTGAGCGGTTTTACTTTAATTGCTATGAATGCTTCGTTTGGAAAAACGAATATAGTTTTTTGAGCGATAAATAATGGATGTTTTTCGAATTTATTTAAATTTTTGGTTTAATATATTTTCCGATATTTAAACGGGTAGAAAAAACAAATGGTATTCTGCAGCCAATTTGAACATCGACTCAGCAGGTTTTGGTTTTGCTGATTATTGGTTGTTCTTTGAAATGATTTACCAAGTTTGCTGTGGTAGATTGTAACTATTTGTTTTTAAGTAATTTATGATAATGTGTGGTTTTATAGTGCGGAGGAAGAGGTTCCGCTTTAAATTATTAAAAACACTAGTAAATACTCGATTTAATATGTTATTTAAGAGTAGGCACGGAAAAAAAGTGTACCCCGAAATTTTAATCAATTTCGTTGAGAAAATATAGCTTTAATAAAGTAAAAAAAGCGAATATCTACCTTGAATATTGAGATTTTAAGAAGATCAAATTGATTTCATATAAATTTTGATGATCGAACTACTCCGTAAGTTCTCGAACAATACTTATTATTTAAAATAATTTTTAATAATTTCGATATTTTGACCCAAAACAAATTATATTAATTTTGTACTGCTCGCACCACCGAATTTTATGTAAACCAAAAAAAAACAGGTGTTTCTACGTACTTGTTAAACCAAAATTTAATATAGATTTGCGTAAAAAATTAATAATAAATTTGTATCTTTAAAGTAAGAGTGGATCTATAATTGTTGGACGATATATATTTTGCAAAATATTAACATTAACAATACAAGTAAAGGTATTGTTTTTGCTCACCTATTATTATAACATGCAGTATCTTATTTAGATTTGTTCTAAATTAATTTTTAACGATTAACGGTAACTTAACATTTTTATATTTGCGAAGTCGAAAATACTTAAATAATACGGTTTTCCGTAAATATACGTATATCTAAATTTACGTATATAGACAACAAACTCATTTTTTAATCAAAAGCACTACACAATGGCAAAGCCAATCAAAAATACTCCCGTATTAAGAGGTAAAGAAGCCGTTACCTTTTACAAATCTATTGATTTAAATCAAGATAAGAAAATTAGTGCGTCAGCTTTGAATTCAGTTAGAACTGATGCTCAAAAACTAAAAGAACTTCTAAAGGTGAACTAATGCCGTTTACTGGTTTCAAATTTTCTAAGCTGAATTCTGCTACTAATATTCTTCCTTTTGAATGTGGTGATGAAGATTTAAATAGTTTTCTTTCTAACAAAGCTATTGCTTACAAAAAAGAATTGCTTGCAACAACATATATACTTGAAAGCGAAGAAAAGACTATAGCATATCTTAGCATATATAATGATGCCTTGGCCGTTCAGGAAAAGAACTTTGCGTCAAAGAGTGCATTAGAAAGAACTGTAAAAAAAATAATCGACCATCCAAAGAGACATTTAAGGCAGTTCCCTGCAATTAAAATAGGTCGTTTAGCTGTTTGTAAACATACAAAAAAAACGAGAAAAGGAATAGGCAGAGGTCTTGTTAACTATGTTATCAATTTAGCACTGGAACAAAACAGTAGTTGCGCATGTCAGCTAATTACCGTTGATGCATACAGTGAATCGCTAGATTTTTATACAAAACTAGGCTTTAATTTTCTGACAGAAAAAGACAAAGGCGAGGATACCAGACAAATGTACCTTGATCTCAGACCTTATATGAATGCGTTTGAGGAAACTCTTTAATGGTATTTCCAGTATATTATTGATTTTTAAGTTTTTTTATTTTTTTCACTACCGCAAGATTTACCGATAATATTTGAAATATTAAATAACGTATTGATTTCAGGGCTTAATTATAGTTTTTTTATCGTTATTCAATGGGGATTTTTGAATTTTTCACTTATTTGAATTTTTCTTCTTGTTCTCGTAATCAATTACAATTTGTTCATTTGTCATTTCTTTTAATAATGAAATATAATTTTTAAACATTATATTAAAATCGTTTATTATATTCTCTAATGGTACGGTAAGTAATTTATTTTTTTGTTTATCAAATTCCGAATTAAAGTTTCTTATAGCGTAAACTGTAGGTTTTTCAAGTTGTCTATAGAATAGTACATGATCATTAATGAATGAGTGCTTGTAAGTATTTGTAATGTCATTTACGTTTTTTAAAAGGGTTTTATAATCAAGAAAAAAACTCACTTCTTCAAATTTATTCTCATTCCATTTGCCTAATAACTTACCAATGCTTTCTAATTCTATTTTTGTTGGGTAGTCTCCCAAATCTTTTCTTTTTTCAACTATATACAACAAAGCTATTAATTCATCGATTATCATTCGCAAATCTGACATAACATGTATTATCTCAATATAAGGGGTAATAACCGTCTTTTTGTTATTTAATCCATTTCTTTGTTTTAAATTAGTTTTATATAGTTCCACTTTTTCACATATAGAAACTAAAATATCGTTAAGATAATCTAACCTACTGAATACAAAATGAACCTTGTTGCTTAAATTCCCCCAGTATTCAGAAGCGCAAAATTCAGGTATATCATCAGCATAAATTTCTTTTGTAGCATCTCTATATATATCAAATTGTATCATGTTTCAGTTTATCTTAAAAAGAGTTGATTGAGTCTTTATTGTTAATTGAATTTTATTGAAAAATTTCATTGGGATTGTCAATCTCTAAGAATTTTTCTAATTTTTCTCCTTTCAAAGCACCCAATATAATTTCTTGTGTAATAAAATAGTCATCAATCGATACCTTTCCATCATTATTAACATCAACATTAACATCAGACATAAAATTTAAAATTGAATTTAATGTAAAGGATAAATAATATTTTAGATGCGCGATGTGTGTGTGGATTCCATTTTTTATTGCGGCGTTATGAACTATTTCATTTCTGATACGATATAACCTGGTGATGTTCCATATTAGATTATCTTGGTGTTTTTTTAAAACATCTTCAATTTTATTTGGCTCTTCATGCCATTTCTTAAAAAAAGCAGTTCTAAATTTAAGTAGCTCAGAATTAGTGTTATCATTGATTGAGTTATAACTTTTGTGATCAATGAAATATTTTAGATCATCATTGTAATTTGTAATATTGGGTTTTAATCCAAGTCTTCTCAAAGATCTATGAAAATCATATAAGTTGCGTTTTACATAGATTAAACTGTGACACTTAGGGAAGTAGTTTCTTATTCTATCAATAGTTTTTTCGTCAGAATTGAAAGAAGTAAAAATAAATTCCAGTCCAATCCAATAATTTAACAATTTTGTTTCAAGTTCAGGTGATTCACTTCCAGTTCTGTAATATCTAATAGCACTAAGGATTTTGTCAAAACTTTCAGGATCAATATTTTTGGTTTTTATAGTAGTTATTTTTTGCAACAGATCTGCGAAAACATCAGAATCGCTCTTAAAGTAACCATCAATTTGAAAATTGCTAGGACTAATGGATGCTTTCAAAGGTTCTTTTTCTCCAATTGTGGCGCATTGTGCATCAATTTTGAAATGCTTATTGTTATATCCGAGATGATAAATATCTAAATCTTTAGATAACTTGTTTATCCCTAATTGAATTGCTTTGAAATAATCTTTACTTTTGAAATTAATAGATATAAGGATTTTTTCTTTGTTTTTTTCTAAAAAATTATAAACTTCATCTGAAATTTTAGTTTTGTTGATTCTTCTATATTTTTTATCAATTAAATTATAAGAATTGTCAATTTTTTTTAATTCTAAAAATTGAAATGAATTATCATTAATTAAAAATATAACAGTGAAATTTTCATCTACTTTGTCTATTATTGACTTAAAAACAGCCATTTTATCTGAGAATGTTGGCGTATTGATATTGTAAATAAATATACTCTGAAATGTTTTGTAAAGATACTGTTTTGTAAAACCTTTACTTAGTAATTCAATATAGAGGTAATCGACTAAGACAATCAAGTCCTTTTTTAAATTATCAAATACCTTTTTTTGAGATTCAATAAAATTGCCTTCTTCATCAAAAAAGTTAGAATTTGATCCTGTTATTAATTTAATTTTTTCGAATATATTGGAGCAGTATTCTTGATTATCTTTTAAAATTAATTTACTTGATTGTATAATTAACTTGTAATTTTTTCTCTCAGCTCTTTCTAAAATACCAGTGTAATGTTTTTTGTTAATCTTTATAAATTTTAATTCGTCATTGTTATCATTTAAAATTTTCTTTAATTCTTTGGAAGTATAATTGACGTAATCATTATTAGTTAGGATTCCGTTTATTGATGATTGAGTTACAGTGATTAATTCTTCAATTAATGTTTTTGGATTATGCAATCGAAGTCTATAACTATCTATTGTATTTTGATATAAGGATTCAACAGATTTTTCTATAAACAATTTTTCTAAATTATTAGTTGGGTATTGAAGATCTATATTTTGCATTTAATCATTATTGTATTACTTTTGTATAAAAGTAGAAAAAATAATTAAACATACAGAAAGGGGTTCGGGTACTTCCTCTACTTTGCTTTAGTAAGATTTATTCGTCCCCCTAAGTAATAAAGACTGATTTTTAAAATCAGTCTTTTTTTTATTTATTTATAATATAAATAAACTTAGAATCGGTCTTAAAATTTCGTAAACATGAAGATTCTATTTTTATATCATTGTGGGAAATTTGACTATATTTATTTTATGTTTAATCAAACTCTTTAAAAAAAGATTTTTTGAATAAACTTTAATATTTAAAAATACTTTGTTTCTTCTTCAATTAATAATTTTCAATGATAAAACACTTTACTCACCCAGAAGGGAAATTTATTATAGCATTACCAGTGGAATGGCAGTATAAAAATGTTGCTGTTGGAGAAAAAGAAGAACCTCCGTTTAGTTTCGAGCTTTATGAAGAGACTGTGGGTTGTTTTCAAATTAGCATCTATCATGAAAATGAAAAAAGTATTCCTAAAAATTTAAAGAAGCAAAAATGCAATAAGGACAATCTTAATTTTTTTCAAACGAGAATGGATGGAGGCGGATTCAATATGCACTTGTTTTATGCTGTGGTTGAAGATCATTTGTTTATGGCAAAGTATATTTATCAAACAAAAGATGAAAAGTTAGAAAAAATTTCAGAAGAGTTGGTTAAAGTAAAGAAAGCTTTACAAACACTTCAATTATTGTCATCTGAAAGGAAAGTCGAAGCTATTGCGATTGATAAATATGAAAAATTTATGTCCTCTCTTGCGGCATCTTTTGATTTATTACATATAGCCTATAAAAACAAATCTGAAATTGAAATAATAATAATAACAGCAAATCAAATTGATGCTTATTTGCGTTTAGCAATTGTTATGAAAAAACAATTAATATCGAACACAAATGAAATTGATATTAAATTATTATATCAAGAAGAAAATGATAAACCCATATTTGAAAGACATATCTATAAGCTGGCTAAAGAGCTAGTAATTATAAATCAAGATATATTTGATAGATTAGAATATTTATATAGTGATCGCAATAGAATGGTACATCGCTATATTATTTCAGATTTAAAAACAAGAGATATTGGAGAGTTGTCGATTGAATACGTCTTAATTTGTGAAGAAATCAGGTTAATACTTGCTAGTATTGAAGATGATCAATTTAATAAGCAAATAGGTATTTACGGTGGAAAAAGAAACCCTAAAGAAGAGCATAGCAAAGAAAGTATCAATTTTTTGCATTCTCAAGTTAATGATAAACATTTAGTTGCTAGTTTGCAGAGGAAAATAGATTTGAGTAGTAACGATAAACTTGACACTTAAATAAATACTAAAAGAGATATATTATGCGATTAACATTATCCATTGAAGAGGGAGAAGAAGTTTTTATATCAAAAAAACATCAAAAAATAAATGATTTATGTGCAATAATATACGACCAACTTACAGAAATTTATATAGAGAAAAATTATAAAAATCTTCTTAAAACTGAAATTATAACAAAAGAACATCAAAAATTTATTGATGAGTTAAATGCGGGAGATATTCATGCGCTAGATTATTTAAAGGCAAATAATTTAGACCATGAAATTGAATTGATAATTTCAAAACATATTTTTTTAGCTGTAACATCCGATCTAATAAATTTCTTATTTGAGTCATTACATTGTGCTAAAAGAGGAAAAATGACTGTAGCATATTCTCTTTTAAGAAAACCTTTTTTGGATGAATTATTTATTTTAGAACAATTATTGGTAGATCGAACGGATTTTGTTAAACGATTTTTTCATGATGGTAATCCAGAAAAATATGATCCAAGTAATCCAAAAATTGATAAAAAAGAAATTATTGAGAAAGCTATAAGTAAGATTAGATTTAATTATTTTTATGATGTCGACTTAATTTATGATTTAAGGTATAACAAATCCTTTGAGTCAGGAATAAATAGCTCTACTAACCAAGCTTTGCATATTGTTACAAAAGATAAAAATTACAAAACCGCTGAGCAAAATCTAAATTTTGTTTTTTCTATAAAAGAGGATATGAATAAATATTTTGCAAATTATTATTTTGTTGTACCTAATTTATTATTCTATACAGTTTCCGTCATCGATGAAATAGCTTTTAATTTCTTACAGGATGACAAAAACAAACAAGTTAAAGTTATAAAAGAGTTTCGTCGAATAATTGCGTACTTGTTTTTTACTGAGTTTGCTAATATTTCAAGTAAAAAAAAGAATGAAAAAATTTTAAAGCATTTTTACAATCATTTAATGTTTAAATGTCCTGTTTGCAAACATAATAATCAAATTGAAAGAGCGGATTTAGAATTATTTTATCAAATTGAAAATTTCATTTGCACAAAATGTTTTAATACCCTAATTCATGATAAAAAATCCGTTAATGTTATTCAAAGTTTACTTGATACATTCTAAAACTCAACTGATGTGTGAGAGATTTTTTAAGCATATTATTGATAACAGTTTTTAAAAATTTAATTGTAAGGGATTGAGTTCATTACAATGACAAAAAAAAATATAAAATGAATTTTAATGAAAACATAGTTGGAAATACAAAATCATTTGAAATTTTTATTGAAGAATTTAATGGTAATATTAATTTTCTTGATAATTTTTCTAATCTCATATGTTTTAGTGGGAGAATGATTTCCTTTTTTACGGATAAAAAAATTTACAACATTGGTACAACGTTGTTAGATAATTCAGTCCAGACATTAAAGAGTATTAAATTGTGTTGTTCAATTGGGAGTTTTGCCGATGCAAATACCTTGATTAGGAAACTAAGAGATGATTTAATCCTATATATTTATATTTTGGATGTTGCAAATAAGCGAACAAATTCAATATTAGATTTAAAATTTGATTCCATTCTCACCGAAAACGAAAAAGCAGTTGAAGCATGGCTTAGTAATACAGTTTCGGAACTTCCCAACAAAACCAAAATGAAATTAAGCTTTGAAAATTATATGAAATATTTGAAGCAAAATGAAGACATAACTAAAACACTTGAAAATTATAATTTGGAGCATTATTGGGAGACATTAAGAGCTAGACTTAATGACTATGTTCATAACAATGGAATTCAGTTTACATCTCACAATTTAATAAAAGAATATAATCAAAATCTAGATATATACCTAAAAAATATAAATATCAGAACATCCTATATAATTACTTTGTTTTTGGTTCTTATAATTATGACTGAAGCCCCGTTAATAGCTTCAACTGACATGATTGATCATTTGGAATGTGGTCTGACTCCTCCTGAAGATTGTCAATATGAAATTGCCCCCTTTATCCAGAACTATATTGACAAAAAAGTTGTGGCTTTTCATCCTGAATTAAAGCAATTTTTGAGAGACAATAATAAATATGATATGAGGATACAATAAGCACTTAAAGGTTTTTTAAATGATTTTATAGAATTAATTATGAAAAATAACTAATTAAATATGAAAATACTTTCTGAAAGGTCACCTTTTAAAATGCTTCCTTTGCAAATGGATGAATATCAAAGACTGATTTTCGACGCAATTCGAATTACGTTTGAAATGTTAGAAGTAGATTATACATTGTTAGAAAATAAGCTTCATGAGTTATCGCAAGAAGATTTTGTTAAAGAAAAGACATCCGAAATTTTCTCACGTGCATGGGGGATTATTGATCATAGTTCTAGACTAATTAAATTGTTTCAAAAACTTCCCTCGGAAAGTAATCATAAAATTCTTGAAAGCATTTTAGTGGTAAATGCATTTAGAAATACAATTCAACATTTGCATGAACGAATTGATGAGTCAATGTATGAAAACAGATCACCTTTCTATGGAATTTTGGTTTGGTATCATAAAAATTTAAATACAGGAGTTTTAACGCCAAAAACGCTTGTGAGTGGTATTGCTTATGGTTTTAATTTAACTTTTCAGATACCTGAAAATGATGAAATTAGTAATGAAATTAGCTCAATCACGTTACAAACGGTGGATAAAAGGCAAACAATTTCGATTAATTTAAGTGAATTATTAATTAATATTCAGCATATATGCTTGACCAATGAAAATAAAATTGGCGACTTTTTTGAAACGCAAGGTTGGCCCCTTTGCGATTGGTCCAAAAGACAAGATATTATGATTAATTTTAAAACTGAAGATAAACAATAATAATCACGAAGAATGTAGAAAAAAATATCTGAAAGTAGTGATGAAAAACGAAATTTCTTCCAAAAATTGTTTGAATAATTAGTCTGCTAGTATAAAAACTGTGCAAAAAAGATAGAAGGTGTACTGGCATTATTTGAAGACTGTCGAATAGCGAAAGTTTAATAATATTTCTGCTTATTTTCTAAGAATAACATATTTATGGAATGTTTAAGAGTTTTAAAATTTCTTTTTCATATTTGGCATATGAAGCTCTTCCAAGCTGAATCATTTTATTTAACTTTTTCAAGTCGTACTCAAACATATTTGTTCCATGTTTAGGTTCTGGAAAAGACTCACTAATCCTCACCATGTCTAAATTTGGAAACAATAATTTAGAAACAATGGTGTTACTGTTTGTACTGGCATTCAAAACTCGCTCAAAAAAGTTAAAAATCCCTATTTTTTTTAAAAGTCTCGAAATTATGCCTGATGTATTTTCGATGTAATGTCCTACGCCAATATTTAAAATGTGGATATCCTGCTCATTGATTCCTATCGATTTGTATGCATCAATCATTGCATACAAGGTTGAATTGTTTGCGATAAATCCTCCGTCCACTACTTCAATTTCTCCATGATTTTCCGTTTCAATTTTCACTTTATTGAAAAATGGATATGCTGCACTCGAACAACGAATTGCGGTTTCAATACTGCAACCAAAGCCTGGAATAAAAGACTGTTTCATTCCATGAGCTTGTTTAATATTTGTTTTGAAGATCAATGGCATTTGAGTATCAAAATTTAAAGCTACAATTCCAACATCAGTTTTAAATGCATCGAATTTTTTGTCGCCAAAAATTTTTTTCGCTTCTATTTCAAGAGCTTTGCTTTTTGCTGCTTTACTTCTATTTCTCATTATTGTCGGTATAAGTTCTAAATAGAGCACTTGAATTTCGTTTATTGAATATCCTATACCGATTAAAGCTGCGATTATCGAGCCAGTACTTGTTCCATAAATTAGGTCAAAAAATTCATATAAGGGTTTACCAAGTCTCAATTCAAGTTCTTTTAAAACTCCTATAGTATATACTCCTTTAGATCCTCCGCCATCTAATACCAATATATTCATAGCTCATAGTTTATTGAAAATCATTCCAAAATTTAATTAATTGATTTCTAAAAATTTTACAATCAACAACACTCCATTGCTGATTCGTATTTCCAAACAGATTACGTTGTTTGTTTTGACATACTAGCTCTTCTAATTGAGAATCAGAATAATTGTAGAATGTATTTAATACTGCTAAAACTCTTGCATAGTGGCTGGTCTTCTGAAAATTACTGTCAGGCATATTAAACATTAATCCTTCAATAAAATATGAAGGAGCAAGTGAACTCTGAATTGTAGCACTATTTACAAGTTTTGCCTTTATGTTTTTAATTATCCTTATTGTAGATTTATAATTAGAATTACAAACTTGATTTTTTAAGGTACCATTATCAAAATGTATTTTAGGAAAATTCACAACCTTTTCATCTGTTTCATTGGTCCAAAAGACTATGCCTTTGGCATAATTGGTCGTGTTAATTTTACTAAAACTTCTGTATTCTCTATATTCAGCACAACAAATGACATCACAATCTAACCTTCCTGAATTAGCAAGTATTTTAATTGAATTATTACCGACCTTTACATAAGCATCCCCATAATAATCTTTTAATCTTTCAATAATAGCATTTGTAAAAGAAGTCAATGAATATTTCCCATCAGAATAACATTCATTAAAATCCTGTCGCTGCTGCCAACTTAATTCATCCTTATTGGAGTAAAATATCGTGGAAAATTCAACAACAACATCAACATCACTATCTCCCCTGATATTCGTAGAGTTACGATAAGATCCTTGCAAATATATATTGAAACTAATATCATCTTTCCATGTATGACCTTCAATACAAGTTTTTATAGAGTTGTATGTAGTAGCAGATGAAACTGTCGCGCCTAAGTTTGACCAGGTTTGTAATTGTGCTTCGGGTATTGACATGCCTAGATTATTATCATCTCGTTAATAAATATGTTTATGCAAGTTGAAGACTAAGATAAGAAAAGTTTTGTAAATATTACTTTTTATAAATCATTGCAGTGTTCGTATATTTTTGGCTGTATTTTTAGGACTTTTTGTTTTACGGATACAATGGTTCCGCCTAGTTTTTTTTGAAGAACTTACAAATACTAGGTAATCTCTAATTGTTGAATTAATAACTTCAAAAAAGTGTACTTTAAATTTATTTGTGCTGAGCGAGATTTTTAAGTGTCAGCATTTTTAATCTATCAGTAAGACACCATTGAATATAGTGAATAAATTTTGGAGACTGAAAAATTATTCCCAATCTGAAAGCACGAGGTTCTTATGGACAAGGTCATTAAAATATACTATTGCGCTGCGCGGTAGCGGCTTTAATTTGTCCTGCTGCTGTTATAGAACTGTTGTCCGTTTCGGGATTTAAAAACACCAGACCAAGATCATCCAGTTTTATTAATTGATCTAAAATTATGGACTCCCTCTGACGTTCGTCGAAAGCTTCTTCAATATCAATATTGCTATAATTTCCAAAATTGGCGAAAACAAGCTTGGTGAGTTCTTCTAAAGAAAAACTTCCAGCATGGTTTTCAGACAGAATTCTTAAGATTAAATTGAAAAAGTCATTAGATTTCTCAGGCATATAGTATAGTAATGTTTATATAGCTAAATGTATGAAAAAAATACTCTTGTTTGATATTTTATCAGATATATACATCTGCTCTGCTTTTTCAGGCTTGTTTAAACCATCCTAATTTTTGAAATTACAGTGAAAAAGCTAATAATCATAAACAACTTCACTTTCCTATAAGTGTCTGCTCCGCCAAAAAAAAACCGGCATACAGCCGGCTTTCACAAGAACGATTTAGCTTTTCTTTTTTTAACCCTTTCTTTAATCTGATACAAGTTTCTGTTCATAAGAGTTAGTATCTGCTTATGGTGAGTGGAAGCATTGTTTTTCATGCCTCTGCACTGGATGATTTCCATGTTTTTAAGCGATACTTCAATAGTTTCAACAGACTGGCCGTCCACTTTTGCCGACAATATAAGCGAGTTTCTTTTCTTGTAATACTCGTTGGTAAAAACGCAGTGGTGCAGATTATCCCCCTCTTCCATGAAGTCCCGTACATTTTCGATTACCGAGACGGTCAGGTTTTTTTCAGAGAAACAAAGACCGAAAAAATCCTTTTTGTCCTCGGCATAAACACTCTGTGCTTCGAGTATTTCCGAGCGCATCTCTATGAGGTATTTTCTGCGCTGAATGGCTCTTTTTTTTAGGACAAGCCTGTCATGCGATTCACTAAGGCCGTCGGGACAGACGTATAAAGCGCAGCTGAGGTCTTTTTTAAACCATCTTAAAAGGTCTATGTAATCCTCCCAAATCCTATAATTGGAAATCCTATAATTGTTTTTAAGACAGGTCTTTACTGCCTGCCAGTTCTGTTTCAGGTGCTGTTCAGAGGAAGTCAAATAGTAGGTCAGCATTGAAATCTGCGAAGCTTTCAAAAGGGTTTCCGCTAAAGAATCTTTCAGAAGCGCAGAAAAAAGTATCTGCGGAGCGATATTGTGGAGCGAAGTTTTAAAACCATTCCGTTTAAGAGAGCTGATAACTTTTAATTTCGGATAAACCCTGTAAGGGGCTATTCGGTACTTTGGCGAGTTCTGAAAATCCTTTGGTCTTATTTCAAGCGAAGAATAATATTTCCACTGGTCGTAAGCCTGAGAAAAAACATTGACAGAAAGCGACATTGTGCGAACGTCTCCCTTGAAGCTAATCCAATGCTGCATAACCTCCTTATGGAAGTAGGTCGGTGCAATACCTTTCTTCATCTGCTTGTGGGAACAGATGATGCGCACGACCTGAAAATCTCCCGCCGTGTCCAAAACCGCTGAGTATTCAATTTCCTTGAAATGCGTTTTGTTATAAGGCTGCATTTTCAGTTTTCCCCTGCATCCTGCGCATTTAATATAGTTCTGGCATTCAGCTTTGGCGCTGTCGGGCTTCCAAGTGTGAGAACAGTCAAGACAGTGGAATTTTCCCCTTGACAGTACACCCCATTTTAGGAAAATGGATTTCTCCGCCCATGCAATAAATTCATTAGGCACAGGTGCAAGTGAAGCACTCAGCGCCGTAATCTGTTTTTCTATTATTGTTTTAGGTATCATAGGTCAAAAAGTGTTAAGGCTGTCTGTACTGGTTTTTCGGTCTGCTGTAGCGGGATTAGCTTTGCAGGAACAGAAACGGCAGAATTTTTCTGCACAGGGTTTTCTGCAATGGGAGCGGGAGCGGAGAACAAATCAGCCTCCTTAGACTGATTTGTCGTCACTCTGCATCTGATTTCGGGAATATTTCCGATAGTGTCATCGGTGTAGTATGTTACCGCCAGATCAAAAATCTCACTGCCGTCAAAGGCGCATTCGCCTGTCTTTTTTACTTCGGAGATGATGTATTTAAGACAGTTTTCGACATTCTTGGAAGCCTTTTCAAGCATGGGCGCAAAAGCGGAATCCGACTGGGATTTCTCTTTCAGGAAATCTTCTATCCTTGTTTGGAATTTTTCTGAACCTTTCATAACTGATGTTTTTTAGGGTTATCGGCTATTTTTCAAATGTGCTTCTGTAGATGTCAAAGCAGTATTCCTCAAAGCAGAGCCAGCACATAAAAGTGTAGTGGGGCAGACGGTGGCGGTTCTTGATACATTCGCCCAGTGAATTTTCTAGTTCATCCCTTATTTCTTCCAAATCATCAAGATGTTTTTTGTAAAATGATTTGCAGTCAACATGGTAAATAAATTCGCCGATCATACCGCTGATGCATCCTCCGTTCTGCAAGTCCTCTATAAAGGATTTGAGCTGTTCTTTTTTAGTTCCGTCATAGACATCCAATTCTAACAGGATTATTTTATTAAATGTCTTACTTACTCCGTAGTGGGCGTATGCTGATTTTTCCAGTGCTTTCATAATTCATATTCTTTAGGCTTGTTCATTTATCTCAAAAGGTTTAGAAAGGCAGGTCGTCGGAGTCTTTTTCAGCTTTGTTTGATACTGCATTATTTTGCTTAGGTGCTGAGGGATTATCGCTGACAAAGGCAATAATCTTGATGTTAGAGGTATGAAAGGTCAGGCTTCCGTGCGCCTGCGAATCATTACCGATATATACATTCAGACCGATTCGCCCGAAAAGTTCAACAGCAGTTCCTTTTTTAAGATACTGCGCCACTCCTGTGGAGAGCCAGTAGGAACAGTCGATGTAGGTTACAATTTTTTTGACCTCAGTGCTGTTTTTTAGTCTGTAGCTGTCGTTTACGGCGATTGAGAAATTAACCACCTGTCTTTCTGAGTTTACTTTTGCCACTACGGCATCTCTAGTAAGTCGTCCAATAATTTCCATAATTTTAAAATTTAAGTGAGTAAAATTTTCAAGTCTCTTTCTCCCTCTCCCAAAAATTATTTTCAAAAGAAAAAACGGGAAAAAAGAAAGCAAGAATCAAGTGACCGCTTGAGGATGCGGAGTGCTATAAGTCCCGAAGGGCGGAGGAGTGAAACGAAGCCGTTATGCGCATGCAGCGTCCGGGGGGGGACACTATCTTGGCTGCCCTTTTAACCCGTTTCGAATGAAAATCTAAGGCAATGCCCTAAAAGCGGGCAGAAGGAAATTTTAATAGTTTGGGAAACTCGTTAGTGGAAAAGTTCTAGATGTCCTGGTGCAGACTGCAGGAATTGCGGATTTAGTTGACTGCAATAAAAAATTTAGCTATTTTTATAAGTAACATTAAATTCTTAGCCGTATGAATATAGATTATCAGGACCGTAATATCTTCGAAATAGATTATATATTCAGGATCCAGACCTTTGAAAAGTACCTTGAGAACACGATGTCCTCGCAGGAGCATTATGCAAATTATAAAGCCGGACTGATACCCAATATCTTTTACGGGCATAATATGGCGGAACTTTTGGATCTGTTCCGAAAAGAGTTCCTTGAAGTAAAATCTGGAATTGAAAGGTATGAAGCGGATAATAACAATGATTTTCCAATGCTGAAATCGTATGTTAATACCGAAAGGAATCTGCGCAAAATTCTGGATGAGAGCCAGCTCACAGATTATACGGTGCTTCTTGAAAGTTCGTTTGACAATCAGAAGCAGGATGCAAAAGCTGCAGCAGTGAGCCGCTTTTTCCTGTCAACGCCGATATTGAACAATTATATATTCCAAATAGAGAAGATATTTGGAAAAGGCATCCTTGACTGATGTGATATTTTAGTGGAGCTTTAATTCAAAACTTTAAATTACATGGAGTAAGAAAAGCACAAACTCATATTTTACATCTTGATGGTATACGAATCTGTGCAGCGAGCAGTCAGCTGAAGGCAGCTGTTTCTTAGAGCAGCAACGCCTGCTAATATTCCAGATGGTTTAAAATAAACCCTTTCAGTTCCTTGTCGATCAGCGGGTCACGGTTCGCCGAGGTGAGTATTTTGCTGTAAAGCACTATAAAATTGCCGGCAAGAAATTCTTCCATTGCATCAAGGCACTTTAAAAATGTAGGCTGCGAGGCCGCCCAGAGATATTTACTGGTGTCGGCAAGATCGGTAAGCACAGCCTGATACGTATCCGGCTGTCCCGAGGTTTCCGATTTTGCAATTGTAACTTTGAGCTCAAAATCGTTATCGTGGTCATTAAATGATCCGGTAAGAAAGTAGGCTGTGGTCATAACTAATTTTTTTATTTATTAAAGTGCATTTTTTATCTGTTCGAACTTAACAGGACAGGAAATTCAAAAAAAGATGCTCTGGGCTTTTGCCACCGCTTTTTTCATGTTAATTCCTTTTTGCAGCGATCCTTTAAAAATATCGCCTTCAGCCCTCATGCGGGCAATGGAATTTTCTATGGTGAAATCTTTCATGGCCAGCCCTTTTTTAATCTCCTCCCAATGCAGGGGCATTGAGACCGTTGCGCCAATTTTCGGACGAAGGGAATAAGGACATGCAATGGTTGCGCCCGGACGGTTCTGCAGAAAATCAAGGTACATCTTTCCGTTGCGGTTTTTAATCTGGCGCTCGAGGCTTGTGAAGTCCGGAAGCTGTGAATGCACGATCGATACGATCATCTTTGCGAACATCTGCGACTGGTCGTAGCTGTATTTGGCGCCCAGCGGTATATAAATATGAATTCCTGTTGAGCCCGATGTCTTCACATAACCCGTGATATCCAGCGTATCGAGTATATTTTTAACCTCGCAGGCAGCGCGGATGACCTGTTCGAAAGTATTCTGGTCCGGGTCAAGGTCAATTACGCAGTAATCGGGATTATCAGGATGCTGGATGCGGCTGAACCATGGGTTCATTTCAATGCAGCCGAGCGATGCCATATACAAAAGCGTTTTTTCGTCGCCGCCGACAAGAAATTCCTTGCTTTCCGCGTCACTTGTGGTGTAGGGAAAGGTATCTGCCCATTCGGGCGCTTTTCCTTTGACATCTTTCTGGTAGAAGCTTTTGCCGTGGATACCGCCTGGAAAGCGGTTCAGCGATAGTGGGCGGTCTTTGAGATAAGGAAGGATATATTCTGCCGCCTGATAATAGTAATTGAACATGTCGCGTTTAGTGAAACCGTCCTCAGGCCAATAGATTTTGCTTAAGTGGGAAAAGGTGAGATTATGGCCTTTAATTTTCTTGGTCTGCGTTTCCTCTGACGGGTTCAGCAGAGTGCCGCGCGAAGATTTCCCGGGTGCTGTAAGAGGCGAGGAGACAGACTTCTTCCTGCTGGTTTTACCATCCCTAACGATCGATGAAGCAGAGTCTTCTTTTTCAAGTGCGACATCAACTGCTTTTTTATCGATTCGCATGCCTTCGAAAGAAGGGTGGCGGAAAACCCCGTCAGAGGTGATCTCGGCATAACTGACCTCGCAGACCAGAACAGGTTTAAGCCAGACCGCCTTGGCATGCGGCGGGTTGGGGCGGAAACGTGAGGGCTTGTTTATATCCGGCTCCGATGCAAAAGGTATTGTTTTGGTTATAAGCGGTTTGAACTGGTCCATCATTTCCCTCTGCATCTTATCGGTAAATCCCGTCCCGACTTTGCCCGTGTATACGAGCTGTCCCTTTTGGTAGACACCCAGCAGGAGCGAGCTGAAAAGCTTGGACGAAGAATCATTTTTGGTATATCCTGCAATAACGACTTCCTGTCTTTTGTTTGCCTTGATTTTAAGCCACTGCCTGTTTCGACTGTCAGGGATATATAGTGAATCTTTCCTTTTGGCCATAATGCCCTCAAGCCCCATTTTTGAGGCAGTCTGAAAAAAGTCGATCCCGCCGCTGAAAGGCTGGCTCAGGCGGATCCTGTCGTCATCACTTGGGAGTATATCTTTTAAGATCTCCTGGCGCTGGGAGAGTTCCAGATCCATAAGGTTTATGCCGTTGTACCAGAGAATATCAAAAACGTAAAAGACCAGGTGGCCGTCCGCTTCGCTGCGCCAGTTCTGAAGGGCGCTGAAATCTGCTTTTCCATCCTCTTGGATTACCAGAATTTCCCCGTCCAGCACAGCATTGTTTTTCCAGTGCTTTAATGCATTTGCGATCGGGTAATATTTATCTGTAAAGGGTTTGTTATTGCGGGAGGAAAGTGAAACCTCTCCCTTATTGATATAGGCGATCGAGCGGTATCCGTCCCATTTTACTTCATAAATCCATTGGGGATCATCGAAGGGCTCATTTACAAGTGTCGCCAGCATCGGCTTAATGCCTGCGGGCATTCCAGCGGGCGTGCCGGCCTGCAGGAGTGCTTTGAGCTCCTGACTGCCATCTGAAGTTTTTTTCCCTGCCATTTTCATTGTTTTAAATAATAAATTAAATGTGAAGCCAGCTGCGATCTTTAACGCCGCAGCTGTATTGGAAGCAAAAGACAAAAAATCCCCGTTACATATATGGCATATGACGGGGATTTTTATTAAGTACAGTCTTGTGCTATTTTGAGCGCAGCACCTGCGCAACAGCATCGGCAGAATTTCCTGCCTGGTCCACGGCCTTTTGCAGTTCTTCCCTGCTGACATTGAATTTTTCTGTCCAGTAGGCTACCTCGTGATCCTCGTTCATATTAATGCGTGAACGGTCCTGCTGTCCTTTTTTGTTTAAATCGTCGCTCATGATAACTGTTTTTTGAATTAATAATCTGCTTTATAAAAAGTCAGGTGTTTGTGTTTCTGCCTGAGCCTGCATCTGATGGATTACCGCTGTTTTTTTCATTGCGGTGAGGGCTGGTGCCGTTCTGGTCGCTTTCATCAATATCTCCCCAGTCCCCTGTATTTTCATTCTGATTTTCGCCTACATTTTCCTGTGCGTTCAGCATTTTGTGGTATGGGCACTTCTGCAGTTCTTCAGCACTGAAATTATTTATATTTTCCATGATGTCGTTATTTTATAATTAATCATCTTAAAATTAAGCAGATGACGTGCAATGTACTTACAGGACTATTTTGAGATTTTATTTAATTTTCATGCGGCGGAATAATCACATCGTTAATAAAAAGAAGGTCATTGGGTTTTAAAATCAAATTGGTTTAACGATTTTTAGAAAATTTGCTTAATAATTTGTAAATTAGAGTGTTGAACAAAAAAAACAATGTCATGGAACAGCATACTCTGGTTTTATCGGCAGTGAAAACTGTACTGCCCGAAAGTATTTCAAGTGATTTTGTATCCGCACTTATCAACCGCGGGCTGACGCAGGTAGAATATTTTGGGCGGGAAATTGACAATCACTGTGATATCATAAGCCACGATATGGAAGCGGCCAGCCGTGACCTTACTTTTATAGACATCCATTTCGATACGGAAGATCCCATTGGATATGAAGGGCTGGACGGACTGCAGGTGGAGACGCTTGCTTTGAATATGCTTAAAGAATGCCGTGCTGAAATCCGAAGAGACGAAAAAGACATTACTATATACCTATAAGATGGCAGGGAGAAGATGTCGGAAAATTATCTAAATGACTGAATGTTTGAGGCAGAGCTTTCATGATTTTCGATAAAGATGCAGAATAGGAGTCCGCGAGTTAAAAACGGCATTATCTGATCAGAGAGCGCAGATATTTAAGGCCTTTACACAGCCACCGCTGCATCAGAAATTTGTAATCGCATTCACGCACAGGATCAATATACGTTACCGAGACCTGCTCTATATAATCATCAATCAATGTTCCGGCTTCACTGTATATCTGCTCTCTTTTAATCCTGCTGATTGTTTCAATTTCTTCCCCGGTCAGTGTCACGCCGTATTGAGCGGCAGAATTGCTGATTATTTCTTTTATAAACTGTTTTTCACTTTCTATGCACCGTGTAATATGATCGCCGTATTCCTGCTCGGGATCGAAAAAATCATCCGGGTCATTGTACTGTACAAATTCGGTTTTCGAGTACAGCTCTTTCTTAAACCGCTCGCGGATTTCCTGATTGCTTACGCCTTTGAAATAATCTATATCGTGCTGCATATCTGCTTAATTTGATTCCAATGCAATTATTTTGGCCTCATAGGGATAGGCAAATTCAGAGACAGCCACTGAATGGTCAAGCCAGGATGCTTCGTCATTTTTGTTCAGAAGGACCGGCATCCTTTTTTTATGGTTATGCACATACTGCATTACCTCGTTTGCTTCTGTGGTAAGCATGGTGTAGGTATTGAATTCCTGGCCGGTTGAAGGTTCAGTCCATGTATTGTAAAGGCCAGCAAAAGTAAAGATTTCCTCTTCCTGCGAATTGATCTGGTACTTCTGTTTGTATTTTCCTTTCTCATCGTGCCAGCGCCACTCGTAATAGGCAGTTGCAATTATAAGGCAGCGTTTCTCAAGGCTGTCCTTAAAGGAAGCTTTCTCATCAATAGTCTCAATCCTTGCATTGAGCGTATTTTTTCTGAAGTCCTTATCTTTAGCCCATGGGGGAAGAAATCCCCAAGTATAATTCGTGGTGACAAGATCCGGCCTGATATCCAGTATCACCGGCAGGTTGGGATAGGCAAAACCATTTATGAAATCTGTCTGCAGGAAAGTTTCCTCGTTATCAATTTCGATATGAAATCTTTTTTTTACCTGGTCTATTGTTGACATCTGCTGGGTATAATAACACATAAGATATAATTTATTTCTGTAAGATGTTCGGTTTTAAAATAGGCAACTTTTTAACCTTTGCTTCTGCGCCTTTCCATCAAATTTAAGAAAATATAAGTTAAAGCGCTATATTGCAGCAGGCTGTAAATGTTATAAAGTTATCATGTCTTCATTTTATGTCTTGGCAGATTGATTTCATGCTCCTGAGGATAGGGAAGCCTTTCGGTCGTGCTGACATCTTCGCGGATAAGCTCCTGTGTCCTGTACTGGTCTTTTGAATCCATATAACGGGGATCGGGAATAAACGGCATTTTTGCCATTTTATGAATGGTAATGGTTGGAAAATGGTAATCAATATCCACAGTCCCAAGCAGCAGGTAACAGCCTCCTCCTTTAAATGGGTACTGCACAAGCGAGTCAGGAAAATGGGCCGTGTCAAAATATGCCCCTTCATTATCGATCCAGGTGCCGAAATACATATTGCCTTTTTTTGTCGGTACCTGTTTGGTGGAAATCAAGTAGGCAAGCATTCGGACCTGTTTTTTATGGCAGGACGGAAGGTCGCGTACTTTTATATCCCCGCGGTGTTTTGTCTGGAGAAGGTCAAAGACCGTACAGGAAACAGGAAAGCTCAGAAGCTCAATTTCATCAAATGCATCTTCAAATAATGACCTTTCAAGAGTCGGGAGGTTATATTCTTTTACCGGTTCCTGCAGCAGCATCGGTGTCCTGTTCTCCGGTTTGAAATTATTTAAAAGCAGGCTTGCAATTACCAGCAGCTGATTTTTAGTTTTTCCGGTAAAGCGGAATGCGCCTATGAAAATCAGGATCTTTACGCTTTCTATTCCCATCGGGATGCGGTTTATAAAGTCTTCCAAGGAGATAAAATCCCCATTTCTGCTGCGTTCAGACTCTATAAACTGCGCCATTTTAGAGTCGAGGCTCATCAGGTGCATAAAGCCAAGATATACATCATTTCCATAAAGGGTGGTCTCAAAAGTACTTTTGTTCACGCATGGGTTATGGATTACGGCGCCTGCCATCCTTGCCTCATGCACATATATTTCAAGACGGTAAAAACCTCCCTGATTGTTAATAACCGCTACCATAAACTCTATAGGGTAGTGAACCTTTAGGTAAAGGCTCTGGTAGCTTTCAACCGCATAGGAGGCAGAGTGCGCCTTACAGAAGGAGTAACCGGCAAAGGATTCGATCTGGCGGTATATTTCCTCACTAAGCTGACGCGGATGTCCTTTCTTTTCACAGCAGGCAAAGAAATTCTCTTTCACTTTCTGCAGTGCAGCTTTAGATCTCCCTTTTCCCGACATGGCACGGCGGAGAATGTCGCCGTCTGCAGCGGGAAGCCCGCCGTAATGAAGTGCAATTTTAATGACATCCTCCTGATACACCATAATGCCGTAGGTCTCCCCAAGCTGCTCCTGGAATACAGGATGGAAATATTCAAATTTTGACGGATTGTTATGGCGGAAAATGTATTCCTTCATCATACCGGACTGTGCCACGCCAGGGCGTATAATGGAGGAGGCAGCAACAAGAGTCTTATAATTGTCACATTTTAATCTTCTGAGCAGTCCGCGCATGGCAGGGCTCTCAATGTAGAAACATCCGATTGTTTTTCCTTGTGCCAGATAGGAATTAGCGGCAGCTTCATTTTTCGATATCGAAGTATCACGGATGTTGATACGTATCCCCCTGTTTTTTTCTATCAGTTTCACGCTCTCATCAATATGTCCGATGCCGCGCTGGCTCAGGATGTCAAATTTTTCAAAGCCAATATCCTCTGCCACATGCATATCAAAAAGCGCAATTGGAAATCCCTTTGGAGGCATTTCAAGGGGCGTGTAATTGGTAATAGGTTCTTCAGAAATCAGGATTCCGCAGGAATGCATGCTTCTCTGGTTGGGATATTTCTCCAGCATCATTCCGTACTCCTGCACGAATTTTACAATTGAATTTGACTCATGGAATTTCATCGGGTTTTTAGCCAGCATATCGAGTTCCTCTTTAGGAAGGCCGAATACTTTTCCGACTTCCCTGAAAATGGAACGGTACTTAAATTCGACATTGGTACCGCAGAAGGCCACATGTTCATAGGTATAACGGTTAAAGATATATTCCAGAATTACATCGCGTTCCTTCCAGCTCCAGTCGATATCAAAATCGGGCGGGCTTTTGCGGTTTTCATTTAAAAAACGCTCAAAATACAGATCCAGTTCCAGCGGACAGATATCTGTTATGCCAAGACAGTAGGCAACGATGCTGTTGGCGCCGCTTCCCCTGCCGATATGCAGAAAACCCTGGCTGCTGCTGAAACGGATGATATCCCAGGTGATAAGAAAGTAGCCGCTGAATTCCAGCTGGCTTATTACCTTGAGTTCCTTTTCCATTCTCTCCCTTGCCCGTATGTTTTTTGCGCCGTAGCGCCATACAAGTCCCTGCTTTGCCAGAGAGGTCAATAGGTCTATATCGCTTTTTCTGTTGTTGGTGTAGTATTTTTTATTTTTGGGAGTCTGGAAATCATAGCTGAAATTGCAGGCATCAATAATTTTCTGTGTGTTCTGGATGATCTGCGGATATTCTTTATAAAATTCCAGAAGCTCAAAAAGCGGCATCATCTTATCGGAAGTGCTGCAGGTATCCCTAGGTTCAAGCCGGGAGAGAATTACATTGCGGTCAATAGCGCGCAGGATGCGGTGCAGATTGTATTCCTTTTTAGTGCGGAAAGTAACCGGCTGGAGAATAACCATATCTGCGGTGCGCTTTCTCCACTCCGAGAGCACAAGCTTCTGCAGCTGGTCGGGACGAATACCGATGTACTCATTATCGCGCAGCTCATCAGGCGTATTTTCCAAAGGGTAGATTACGAAAACATCCGAAAAAAAAGGTGCAGTTTGGGGAAGCGGCTTCTTTTCAAAATTATGTGCAGTCAAAAATCGGTTCATCTGCGCGAGCCCTGCAGCGTTTTGTGCAAGCCCGATATAGCGGAACTGAAATTCCGAGCGGAATTCCATCCCTACAATAGGTTTGATGCCTTCCTGGCCGCAGTGCTTAATAAAATCGTAAATTCCTGTTACCGTATTAATATCGGTAAGTGCCATAGCGGTGACCCCGCAGGCTGCAGCCTGGGGCACAAGCTCGTCCAGCGGTATGGTTCCATAACGCAGGGAGTGAAAAGAGTGGCAGTTGAGATACATGGCTTCTCAGGGTTTACGTTTTAGGATTTCATTTTTATTATTGGGCTTAAAGGAAGCTCCTGCGCATCGCATTACCGCATCAAAACCGTAGCGGCTTTTCATGCGGTCCATAGCCTGATAGAGGGCAAGCATTTCTTCTGTATCCTGAAAAAGATCTATCTGATAGGTGCCCCTGACCAGTCCGCTGAAACGTATACCGATAAGGCGCAGACGCATTCGGCGCTGGTAGAGTTTATCAAAGAGTTCCTGAACTGTCTTTGTGAGTATGTGATCCGCTGAGGTATACTGCACCCGGCACTGTTTGGTTTCGGTATCAAAGTTGGCATACCTGATTTTGACCGTCACTGTTGAGGCCAGCCACTGCTCGGAACGCAGCTGAAAAGCTAGTTTTTCCACCATTCCCAAGAGAACTCTATTGAGCTTAGGAATGTCAATGGTATCCTGCGAGAAAGTGTGTTCGGTGGAAATGGATTTCCGCTCCGTGTAAGGTTCAACGGGATTGTTGTCTATGCCGTTGGCCTTTTTCCAGAGTTCAATGCCGTTTTTGCCAATCATCTGCATCAGCACATCAGCGGGCATTTCTGAAAGCGTGCGGATGGTGCGGATACCAATCCGTGAAAGCAGCTGAAAGGTCTGTTCCCCGACCATCGGGATTTTGCGGATCGAAAGAGGATTTAAAAATGACTGCACCAGATGTTCCGGAATTTCAAGGTTCTGTTTCTGTTTGCCTTCACCTGTTCCGATTTTGGATACCGTTTTGTTTATTGAAAGTGCAAAGGTGAGGGGCAGGCCTGTTTCTTTTGTGATACGCTGGGCAAGTTCGTCGGTCCATTTGTAGCTGCCGTAAAATTTGTCCATTCCGGTGATGTCGAGATAAAACTCGTCAATACTAGCCTTTTCTACTACGGGCGCTTTTTCCTGGATTATCTCTGTAATGTCGTGGGAAAGCCTGGAATACAATTCCATGTCGCCTTTCATGATTTTGGCCTGCGGGCACAATTTCATGGCCATGTGGATCGGCATTGCCGAGCGAACGCCAAACTTCCTGGCCTCATAAGAACACGAAGCCACGACGCCTCTTTCTCCTCCGCCGATAATCAGCGGGATACCGTTAAGTTCAGAATTGGTGAGTCTTTCGCAGGAAACGAAAAACGTGTTCATGTCGATGTGTACAATTGCCCTTGTCATAATTTCTATTCATTTATACGAATCAAAATTAGTAACAGATAATAACATTTTTAAAAAGTATAATGTTATAAATAGTAACAAAATTATAAAATCCTTATTTTGCAGGGGATTTGAAAAGCATTTTTTTACAGTCAAAAATGTTTATTCAGAATTTACGCAACGTCAATTTAAATGAGATTTTTTTTTGAAAAGGGTGAAGCAGGCATATTTTAAGGAATGAAAATTCTGCAGTTAAATTCACTTTTCCTTTTGTAATATTTATGTTAAATATGAAATTAATGACTATTTTGTAAGTAAATGACGTATCTTTGTAAGCTATTAACCGCTCCACGGATATAATTCGATTGTTTATCGATTTTCAAATGCTTTGATATTTATATAAGCTTTTGCAGATTTGTAGATTCTTGTCTTCTGTAACTGCATAAATTTCTAAGCTATGTTACAACAAAAGAATTCCCAAAAGATTATTTTTCATGCAGATGATGATGAGGATGACAGAATGCTGTTTATGGATGCGGTCAATGAGCTCGATATGCCGATTAAAGTGCAGCAGGCCGAAGACGGGCAGAAGCTTCTTAACTGCCTTTACAGTCCCGCATTAGAGATTCCCGAAATTCTATTTCTTGATATTAATATGCCCGGTAAAAACGGATTTGAATGTCTTGAGGAAATACGAAATGCGGACGATCCTTTGAAACAGCTGAAAATAATTATGCTTTCAACGAGCAGCAATATTGAAAATATTGAGCTTTCTTATAAACTAGGAGCTGATCTGTATGCGGTTAAACCTAGCACTTTTCACGGGCTTAAAAGTCTTCTTACGGAAATCCTAGCATTGGAGTGGAATGCCTCCTGGAATAAAAAACAGTTTCTTGTTACTTGAAATAAAAATAAATCTAGAAGCCAAAAAAAGCCGTGCATCATAAATTGCACGGCTTTTTTTAAACCATTTGCAGACTATAAGGCAGGTTCGGTTTCTGCAGGAGCTTTTTCAGCAGACTGCCCAGCGGCAGCTTCTTCTGTTTTCTCCACGGCATCCTGCTGGGCTGTCTTTTTCATCAGAATATAAAAGTCTCTAAGATGCCACCATGCCGGGCACATGTCAAGCGGCCCATTAAAGGTGCGTATTCCTGTGTAACAGCTTTTTAGGAAAAGCTGCGAGTCTGTGATTTTTGCCCATGGCTTCCAGTCTACCTCCAATGGCGGGGGACTGCTTTCAAAGTATCGTTTAATTTCTTCTGGATTCATAGTGCAAAATTAATTAAAAACCAGCCGCAGGTCAATTAAACATAAGATTATAATAAGACTTATTTCTTTTTTTTGATTACTAAATGAGACAATGCCGGGTCATGCAAAAGACGTTCTAATTCTGAATTTACAATCTCTGATATATCTTCTTTTATCTGCAGATAATTGCGTTCAATCATAGTATTATTTATGATCCGTACGGGACTGATCTGCTGATATGAATTCTCTTCTTTTTTAAGTTCATCATGATTATTTATTATTTCGGAATGAAATGTTTTGAGCTCTATTTTACAGTCAGGGTTATCCGCGGTTATACCAACAAATTCACCTGAACTTAAACAGGAAATCTTAGAAGCAGGTACAGCGGATTCCAATTGTTTTGATCTGCTGATGGAGGTATCTGAACTGTTAATGGAAAGGCTTTCACGATCCTGCATTATTTTTCCAAACCGGTCGGAAAGCTGTTTGGCGGTGTCGCCGTTTACCTGACCGCTGATAATATTCCCTGTGATATTTAGTATAACATCTGCCTGCTCGCGGCCGTAATCCTTACGCAGCTGGCTGAAGTCCTGAATCCCCAGACATGTGCTTACCTTGTTACTTCTTGCAGTAGCTATCAGGCTGTCCATATTGTTGAGATAGATGGTAGGAAATTCATCAAATACCAGACTGCTTTTAAGTCTGTCTTTCTGGTTTACCTGCTTGATGAGCCTGCTCACAAAAAGGGAAAGAACAGCACCATAGGTCTGGATTTTCAAAGGATTGTTTCCCATGCAGACTATCTTTGGATCTGCAGGATTATTAATATCGAGTGTAAAATCATTACCGGAGAGCACGTAATAAAGCTGCGCACTCGACAATCGTGCCATGGAAATCTTAGCGGAAGCGATCTGCCCCTCAAGCTGCTCCATGACGTTATTCAGATAGGCGCTGACAAAAGGGTCGATCAGAATCTCTATTTCTTTTTCAGTCCTGAGCAGCGTAAAAAGACTATTGTATTCAACCTGCATGAGTTCTATAACATGAGGCAGCGTGCAGAATTCACCGTTGTTGTATTTTCTCAGATACCAGATTACTGCTGAAAGGAAATTAATAGGCGATTCCACAAAAAAGTCTCCCTGTTTTTTTATCCATTCACGGTTTAATCCTAGAAGAATTGTGCGTGCCGACTCAGCAGCATCCGTGATGTCTGTCATTGATTTTGGATCAAGGGGATTGCACCTGTGGGTACGGCTCAGGTCATCAAAATTGATTACATAAAATTTAGGCTCAACCATATACAAATGTTTATACTTAAGCCAGGTGTTATGGGCAATAATGCTGAGATCATCAAATTTAAAATCGTACACAAACATTGAGAATCCTTTACGGATGTGCTGGGTTATGACATGGCGGATCACAAAATAAGATTTTCCAGATCCAGGTGTTCCCGCTACCAGTATTCCCCGAAAGGGGTTTATGATATTTATCCAGCTTTTCCGCACTTTATTTTTCAGATTATACTTTGCCGGAAGATTGACGGAATATTCATTTTCAAGAAGCCTTTCTTCCTGAGGAAAGGTCTCATTTTCCCTGTTGAAAATATCACTGCTGCTCAGATTTCTGTGAATGATTCTAGAAAGCAGTGTGCCTCCTGACAGCAGCAGCAGATATCCTAGAGCAGTGCACAGCATATAGAGAATCAGTTTTGTTTCAGGCATCGAGAAAGCAATCAGAAAAAAGTAACTTGAGAAGTAAGCCGTGAATCCTGCAACAATGTAATACGTGGCTCTTTTCGAGTTCAGCTTTTCGTTTTTCCTGCCCTTTGCACCAAGAAGGGAGATGCTTAAAAATCCCAAGACAAAAAGTTTAGAGGTATGGAAATAATCCAACAGTCCTGTGCGGAAAATGTTCTGCAGTATTTTATCCCCAAGGTCATTCGTAAGCCCCCAGAACCTAAAAACATTATATCCGAAATAGTAGAAATGAAGGCAGAGCAGTATCATGCTAATAAGCCTTGTCATATCAAGAATTTTTCTAAGCGCCTGTTCATTTTCACCTGTCTGCATTGTCTTAGTTTTTTATTTATTAATCATTAAGTCCTTTTCTTCTTCTTCTTTTCTTTTTTCTTTTGAATTCCTTTGAAACGTAAGCAGCAGCTGAATCAGATTGCAGCAGGGAATCAAATATCTTTTGCAGTTCGTTTCCGCTGATAAAAGATGAATGCTGCGATGTATTCACAATCTCTTTATGATCGATATCTCCAACAGCTTTTCGGTTAGTATTGGATATTTTCAGACCGCACCGTTCTTCAATTTCTGATGCAGCATACGGCTTACCCAAAATACTCCCGTTAAAAACGCATTTTGTTATGTGGTCCACATAAGTTAAACCATAAAGAATTCCCTGTTCATTTCTTCTCTCTGCAATCTTAATCCCGTCCTTTATAAGAATTCTGTCTAGATTGGAAACCGTCTTTATTTTGTTCCGAATGAATGCCATATCAACTGCATTTTTAATTCTTTTCAAATGGGGATTTCGGGCTGTTTTATTTGCAATAAATTTTAACTCCAAATATTTTAAAGTGGGCTTAAGATAAAAACTGCTTGCTTTTATAGGAACGCCGACCGGCTGTTTTTTATCATTGAGAATCTGGTATGCTAGTCCTCTATGGTGAAACATTCTTGAATCTTTCGCTCCCTGCATTGCGGTGATATTGTATAGGTTTAGAACAGCATTTAGTTCTCCCACGGTGGTATACCTATAATTTGGAATAACAGCGTTCAGAACATTGGCAATTGCTTTTTTAGTTTCAGATTCCCCATATTGAACAACAATACTTTTTACAGGTTTTATATTGATTTTTTCCTTCTTACTACTCTGGGCGGCAACTAAACCAAATGCCTTTTCAATATCCCTTCGTGCTGTTTCAGACTGGTTTTTCCCTATGTTATTCATGTCAATTCTTTTCCCGTCCGATTTCACTTTTATAGAAACAATGTGGATATGCGGATGTCCCGCATCATGGTGCTGGTACACCAGATAAGGCTGCAACCCGAACCCTATTTTGTCCATATAAACGTGGGCAATTTCCATGAGTTTTTCTTTCGGCAGATTACTTTCAGAGGAATCAAAATTCAGTGAGATATGCACGCTTCCCCGTTTCACATTGGAATTTAATTCGAGCATTTTTAAAAGCAGTTTCAACCTGAGATCTCTGTGAAGTCCAGAGGCTTCAACAGGATAATTTCCGTCGCCGATAAGCTCAGCTTTTTCTGCTTCGATCTTATTTTCATTGTAGTTAAAAATACTTCTGACTGATGATCCCGTATTTATGACTGCAACCATTTTTCAGCAAGATTTTGGATTGTATTTTTAATTGCATCAATAGAGTTGAACAGCATTTTTTTATCTGTTTCGAAACTCAGTATCCACACTTTGAATTCAGAAATGTGTGAAAGTGTGTGCAGTTTTTTTACAGCCTGGTTAAAATTATTTCCAATGGGATTAAGCTCTGTTCTGAGCCGTATCAATTCTGCCATCAGCTCATCAATAGATGCATTTCTAGATTTCAAAACAATAGGTTTTCTCAGCAGATTTTTACGTGCAAAATCACTTATTTTCGGGCAGACCGAGTCTGCAAAATATTGCTGTAAAACTTCGTATTCCTTTTCGCTGAGCCTAAGATGAAGCCACCTTGTCCTGTTTTTTTTCTCTTCTTTCATCATTTTTCCTTTTCATTCGACATTATAAATCTTCCAGTTTTCACTGCCAGCGAGTTCCGAGCAGAGGGGCAGCAAGATAGCGGTTGTGATACAACCGGACATCTTGCAGATTGCAGCAAGGCTTGGCAATCTTAAAGAGTCTGCGCAAAAACTCAGACTCCTTTCAATTATTCAGGCGAATTTATGCAGGAAATTTCAAAACATCCCATCATAGGTAAATTTTGCTTATGATGCTTTGAGGCGTCATTGCTACCTTTAGGCTTTGATTTATTAATTTAAAAATGCTGAAATTATGAGTGCAAAGAATTATGCAGCCAAGGTGTTCGATACCGTATTGAGCATCCCAGGCATGAGTGAGCCGGTGAGGATTGATCTGAAAATTTCACGCAAAAATGTACTGCTCTTGTGTCATTTTATTGATAGGGGAGTATTGCTTGAAAAAGATGAAGGAAGCCTTATGGGAAGTATGGCAGAGGAGGAGCTGCTAGAACTTAAAAATGTCTCGCAGGAGTGTCTCCAAAAAGCCGGGCTTGTCGAACTAAACCAGAAGCTTTTGAGTTTTATTGAAGATGTAAAAGCTTGATTAAAAAAAGACAAAAAGGAGAGAAAATGCTTTGCGGATTTATTCTGTGAGGCATTTTTTATTCTATGACATCTTCAGTACAAATTGGCGTGTTTTTGATGTTTTTTGGCGTGTTTTTGATGTGTTTTCTTTCAATTGTCTGATTTACATTTGTTCTATAATAAAAAGGTGTAGATTTTACTTTTTTAATTTAAATGCAAAAGTTATGAAATCAGATAGCAAATTTAATCGTGTAATTATTGAAATCACATGTGTTCTTTTTGCCCTATTATTTGTTTACGCATCGATAAGCAAACTGTTGGATTTTGAAAGATTTCAGGTCCAGATCGCGCAGTCGCCAATCTTAAGTGTTTATGCTTTTTGGATTTCCAGAATTGTTATTGCAGTTGAATTGTTCGCAGCCGGAATCCTTTTGTTTGCTAGAACAAAAATGCTGGGTTTATATACCTCAATAGGTCTGATGGGTATGTTCACGGCCTATATCTTTATCATACTTTTTTACAGTTCATTTGTCCCTTGCTCCTGCGGTGGGATATTGGAGAAAATGACTTGGGAGAGTCATTTGGTTTTTAATGTTTTTTTTCTGGTCCTAGGCGTAACCGCCGTTTATCTGCTTAATAAAATGCCAGAGCATAAGTATCGCTTTGGAGGTAAAAGACCGCTGTTTTACAGCACTGTCATAATTCTGGTGAGCTGCTTTTTGGTTGCAGGTTTATTTCTTAGTTCGGAAAAAATTATCCATCAGCAAAATCCTTTTATTCGACGTTATGAGCAAAGTCTGGTCAGCCCGCTTCGGGAGATCGATTTAAAGTTTAATTCCTATTATTTTGCCGGCGTCGTAAAGGATACTGTTTATTTGGGTAATTATACCGATCCGTTCCATCTTCTGGCCGTTGATCTTTCTGGCAACAAGAAAACAATTCAACTCGAGTTTGAACCAAAAGGAATCCCTTTTCAGGCAATACGAATTATCATCAGAGGGAAAGATGTTTATCTTCTGGACGGAACAGTGCCCTGTGTTTACAGGGGAAGTATAGGGAAGTGGAAAATGAATAAGGAATTAAAAAATGTTCCCCGATTTACTGCGGCCCAGCCAATAGACAGCGTGAGCATTGCATTTCGCAATAATACGGGAAAAAACAAAGCGCACATACTGGGGGTATTCGGGCAGGAAAATGATGAGAAGATCCGTTATGCACCACAACTTTTACAGCAGCAGATTGACGGCATATTTGATACTGACGGTATGCTGCTATATGACCAGGAATTGAAATTAATGGTCTACAGTTACTATTATCGCAACGAGTTTTTTACCGCAGATACCAGGGCTGTCCTTCAATCAAGAGGGCACACTATTGATACGGGTAAGCGAGGTGCTGCGGATTCTATTCGAGGCTTCTTCACTGTGCATCGATACGCTGCGGACCTTTCAGCTCGTAGTGCTTTCCATCTTAGGGCCACTGGTCTTTGGCATTGCAGTTTATGACGGATTCCAGCATACTCTTACGGTCTGGCTTGCCCGATATATCAATATCTATCTGTGGCTTCCCGTTGCGAACATCTTTGGCGGTATTATCGGCAAAATTCAGGAGCAGATGCTGAGACTCGATATCTCGCAGATCAATACATCAGGGGATACATTTTTCAGCAGGACCGATATCGGATACTTGATTTTTATGATCATAGGTATTGTCGGATACTTCACTGTTCCTTCGGTTGCCAATTATATTGTACATGCTTCAGGCGGAAGTGCACTTGGACAGAAAGTAACCAGTCTGTTTGGAGGTTCGACCTCTTCAGTAATCGGAGGTGCAGCAACTGGAGCAGGAATGGTTATGGATACGATGGGAAATGCGGCAGGAAAAATGAGCCAAAGCATGTCATCGTCTTCGACATCTTCGCCTTATTTTGAAGATAAAGGAAGTTATATGAGTGAGAGGCTCAAGGGAAATTCTAAAAATTAAAAGCATGCGGTTATGTTCAGCAAGATGAAAAATATAGATACAGCTTTCCGTCATGTAAGAGGGTTTACGATGCTGGTCATCACAGGTAGTACAGTTATTACTTGTTATGCGCTTTATAAAAGTTTCAGCGCTGTCGCTTTGATGCAGGATAAGGTTTATATCCTTGCAAACGGAAAAGCGCTGGAAGCCTACGCGTCAGACCGTAAAGATAATGTTCCGGTTGAGGCAAGGGATCATGTAAAGACCTTTCACCAATATTTCTTCAGCCTTGATCCTGATGATAAAGTGATTAAGGCCAATGTAACAAAATCCCTGTATCTGGCGGATAATTCGGTTAAGCGTATCTATGATGATCTGAAAGAAAATGGCTACTATTCGGGAATCATATCAGGAAACATCAGCCAGACAGTTTTGATAGACAGTGTAAAAATTGACATCAATGAATATCCCTACCGGTTTAAATGCTATGCCCGGCAGAATATTATAAGAACCACAAGCATACTCAACAGAAATCTGATTACCGAGGGAACTCTTCGTAATGTTTCAAGGAGTGATAATAATCCGCACGGCTTTCTTATTGAGCGCTTCAATACGATTGAGAATAAAGATCTTGGAACTTTAAACAGAAAACCATGAGAAGGTTAGTCAGCAAACACAAAAACATCAATAAGCATTCACGGATTTATCTTATCATCAGATTCTGGTGGGTGGTTAAAATGAATAGGATAACTAAAAACCTTTCCAAATCACAGCTTTGGTTATCACTTGCAGTTTTCATGATGACAGGAACTGTTCTTTGTTTTTATAAAGTAATAAGCGGTGTTTTGCTGGACAATTCTGAATCGATCAGCATTGAGGAAATATCAGTTGTTAAACCTATTTATTCTGATAAAAATGAAACGTTGCATTTCCTGAATAGATCTCTTAAAAAAAGTGAAAAGCAATCTGATCTCGGCAGATGCATAGACAGCGTAATAAATGTTTCGGGAATAATCGATTTTGATAAGAAATATAATTCCAAAAAAGCAGGCTTTTAAATGCTCTAAAAGTCTTCGGAAATCAATACAGGTAACTATAATAAATGAAATTATGGAAAATAAAGCACTTTCAGCCAAAGACAGAAAGAACCGTAAAATGATGCTGGTTCTTCCATTGCTTATACTGCCATTCATAACAATGCTCTTTTGGGTTCTTGGAGGAGGCAAAGGAAAAGAAACTGCGCTTTCAATAGAAAAGAAACCAGGTTTTAATATGCTTCTTCCAAACCCAAAGTTAAAGGAAGATTCTTCATTGGATAAAATGAGCTACTATGATCAGGCATCAGTTGATTCTATAAAACTTGAGGAGCAGAAAAAAAAAGATCCTAATTATTCGATAAGTAAAGCAGATGAAAGTAATCTTGAATATGACGACCCTTTTGATCAGAATGTAACTTCAATAAGAAGTCAAAAAGGCGGGCTGAACACAGGTTATTTAAAGCCGGAAAATGAGCAGAAGATGTACCAGAAACTTCAGGCTCTTCAAAAGGCAATTGCAGAGCCTCCTAAAGTAAATGGCTATGAACAGGACATGAGAGAGTTCCAATACCAAAGACCGCCTTACGGTGAATCAGCGGAAATGAAAAACTTGGAACAGCTGATGGCGGCAATGAGTGCACCATCTGAACCTGATCCCGAACTGGCGCAGCTGGGAGGGATGCTGGAAAATATTCTGGATATACAGCACCCTGAGCGCGTTCAGGAAAAGCTGAGGCAGAATTCAAAGATTCAGAAAGGAAAAGTGTTTTCGGTGAGCAGGAAATCAGATGAGCAAAGTATAAGTTCAATGCAGAATACTTCGCAATCAGCACTAAAACAGGAAACGAATTCTTTTTATTCTCTGGATGAACAAACCGTTAACGAAGAAATTCAGAATGCGGTGGAGGCGGCAGTTCATGAAACGCAGACCATTGTAAACGGTTCAATTGTGAAGATAAGGCTTGTAAATGATGTTTTTCTCAACGGGGTGCTCATTCCAAGAAACAGTTTCGTATTTGGAACTGCATCTCTTAAAGGAGAAAGGCTTGAAATAAAAATCAGTACAATAAAATACATGAATTCTATTTTCCCTGTGGAACTTTCTGTTTTTGATATCGACGGTATAAAGGGTATTTATATTCCCGGCACAATTAATAGGGACGTTGCTAAAGCCTCTGCTGACAGGTCAATGCAGAGTATCGGGCTTGCGGGTGTAAGTGATTCATGGGGAGCCCAGGCTGCTGGAATGGGAGTGGAAGCGGCGAAAACACTTTTGAGCAAAAAAGTAAAGCTTATTAAAGTGGCAGTCAAAGCAGGCTACAAAGTGCTGCTTTATGATGAGAAGGAAAAAAATGAAAAATAACCGTAAACTATTCGACATGAAAAAAATAAAACTAATAATATTTATATGCGTTTTTCTCACAACAGTTTCAGGATATACACAGTATAATTTAAAATCTGAATATAATAATATACAGCTGAGCTATTCAAAAACCACCAGTATCTTATTCCCCTACGCTGTCAAAAGTCTGGATATAGGCAGCCGTGATGTTTTGGTGCAGAAAGCTAAAGGAGTTGAAAATATTCTTCTTCTTAAAGCAGGAAAACAGAATTTTCTCCAGACCAACCTTACTGTAGTTACATCCGACGGTAAACTTTACAGTTTCATATTGAACTTTGACGATTTATGCCCGACTTTAAGTATCGATGCCGGACTGCGAAATACGGATGATAAACAGCTCCTGTTTTCGATGGAGAATGAAAACCAGAAGGAAATAAAGGACTATGCTATGCTCGCACTATCTAAAAAAAATAAGGTAAGCGGACTTAATTCAAGAAGATCAGAAATAGTGATGAAAGTTGACGGTATTTTTATTCATCAGGATGTAATGTATTTCAGAGTCTTTTTAGGCAATGATTCTAAAATCAATTATGATGTAGACCAGCTTCGTTTTTTTATCCGTGACCAAAGAAAATCAAAACGTACTGCATCTCAGGAAATAGAGATTATGCCGCTTTTCAATACTGGTGATTTCAGCCGGATTTCTGATAATTCTAAAATTACTGCTGTATTTGCCCTGCCTAAATTTACAATACCCGAAAAGAAGAAGTTTACCATGCAGGTCTTTGAGAAAAACGGAGGCAGGCATCTGGAGCTGAATATAAAAAACAGGAACCTGGTAAATCTTGGAATTCTAGGTAACCTTTAAGCAATACTAATTTTAAATGTAAAAGATCATGAACCAGAAAAATTTAGATTACCTTAAAGATCAGTTGAAATATACTGGATTTGGGGAAACTTTTGAAGCAGAGCTGAAGGCAAATATGCTGAAACGCGAAAAAGATTTTAAAATTGTTCACACAGGTATTATGAACAATGGTGTTCCTAATAAGGACAGCTTGACTGTTGAACTGAATTTCAAAAAGTCGGAACAGAACGATATGTATTTTTTTAATTCCTACCATGTTAACCTGCAAAAGGAGGAAAACAAACCGGGATTGGAGCAAACCTTTTACATCAACAAAGAGGGTAGCATTACGATGAAAGAAGCCTATAATTTGATGGAAGGAAGATCAGTTAATAAGGATTTAAAAACTAAGGACGGTGAAAATTATAATGCTTGGATTTCTTTGAATTTCAAGGAAACCGACAACAGCGGCAACTTTAAGCTGAACCAGTATCACCAGAATTACGGCTATGATTTGGAAGCTTCGCTGGAGAAACATTCGATAAAAGAACTGCTTACTCCGCAGTATAAAGAAGATTTAATAAATTCCCTCAAAAAAGGCAATCTGCAGTCAGTAACTTTTGTTGTGGGTGGAGAAGAACGAAAACAGTATGTGGAAGCAAATCCGCAGTTTAAAACGGTAAAGGTTTATGATTCTTCATTGCAAAGAATCAATGATAGGGAAAGTAAAAGTGAGAAGCAGTCTCAATCAAAAGAAAAGAGTGCAGCGCAGAACAATAATGATGATGAGCCAGCACAGAAGGAATCGAATTCTGCATCACGTTCCAGAAAAACAGGCAGATCAGTTTAGTTTCAGTAATCCACTAAAAGATTAAATATGTCGTCTGAGAACAATAGAATACAGAATGAAGTAAAAGAGTGGATGTCCAAGGAAGATAAACTTAAATCCATATTTGGTAAAAGTCCGGGCATCGAGCGTTCTTTTGGCATAGAAAAGCTGAAATTCTTTAGAATGCTTCTCTTTAAGTATGGTAAAACAAAATCCTTGGACGAACTTATTACTGTACAGTTCCTCAAGCACGAATATAAAAATTTAAAACATAAACTATATCCTAACGTTTTCAAACGTCTTTTTAATGATGCGGTAAATTCTATTGTATTTGAAAGAATTCATAAACCCGCATACTTAAAAGATTTGGATGCTAATAAAAAAGCATTGGAAGTGCAGCTTAAAAACACTGGTTTTGCTCAAGTATGGGATAAAGTTGTGCATCAAATGAAAGAGGAGCAGCTGAATTTTTATATACCTGTGTCTTATCATATATCTGAAAAGGAAAGGCTTGATCATTCACTTCATTTTGCAAAAGATGTACAAGGAGCTTACCGGTTTGAAGGTTTTACATCAACCCTGCATACAGACTCTATTCCGTCAGGAAGAAGTACTCATCATTTTAAAAATGAGACGTCCGAATATTTTAATGTAGATGAAGCGTATAATATGCTCGCTGGAAGATCAGTACTTAAAAACGGCACATGGAAACAGTTTAATTTTTATGACAAGGATTTAAGTGAAAATTACCGGATGCATGAGTTTCCTCAGGATTATGGCTATAGAGTTGAAAATGTTTTAGCTCTTCTTCCTCTTAAGAATACAGATGGAGAGACATTTTACGATTTATGCAGTTCCTTAAAAGAAGGCAAAATAGAAGAGGCGGTGCTGTTAATTGAAGGCAGAGAAGTAAAAACTTTTATTGAGGCTAATCCACGTTTTAAAACATTAAACTTTTATAATGACAGAATGCAGAAGATAAGTTTAAAAGAGTTGGAAAGAGGATGTAAAATTCAGCAAGTAAAGAAGCCTGAGATGCATATTGAAACATCTTCAAGAAAGATGACTCCAAAATTCTGATTTAAAACCTATGGATAATCTTCAAATCTTAACCAGATTTTTTAAGGCAATTGAAGATGATTATAGAATTGGAACTACCCATATAGCAATTTTTACAGCTTTACTCCAGTTTCGCGCTTCTAAAGATCACATCAATCCAATATTAGCATATAGTATCGAAATTCAAAACATTGCCAAAGTGGTATCTCCTAAAACTTACCATAGATGTATGCATGATCTGGATAATTACGGCTATCTTGTTTATGTTCCGACGAAGAATAAAAACAAAAGAAGCAGCATCTATTTTCATTTGGAGTAAGCTTTAAATTTCTAAATCATGAAAAAAACGAAAATTTTGGATTGCTTGGATAAATTTTTAAAGCATGAATCCAGATTAATTATACTGGAAAGAATTTTGAAGAAAAATTTTAAAGTTGATATCAATAGTAAAATATCCGCTTCAGTTTCTAATCCATGCAGATGTAAAAGTTCATTTACTAAGATAGAGTTTGCAAATCTTTTTTACATTCTTATGGATGAAGGTTTTTTATTTTTTGAAAGATTGGATAAAAAGAACAACAGGATTGAATTTCAAAAGTTTTTAGAAAACAATTTTACTTATTTTGGAAAGAATGGCAGGCAATGTGAAATCAAAAATATAAGTAAAGAATTTGCTGAAAGCAAAGGATATACGTATAGAGAAAAACAGATTGAGTTTTTAGACTTATTGATTTTTAGATTACAAGAAAGAAAATCAAGAATTGAAAATTGGTAGTCTAAACAAAATTTGTGTTTAATAACTAAAAAAAATTAATTAATGAAAAAGGATGTCAAAAAAAAGAAACTCTCATTTCTTATGAAAGTTAAAAAGATGATTGATCCTGTCGTTGTAAAACTTGAGACCATTGATTCTAAAATAAATTCAAGAGGGAATGAAGGCAGGCCTGCTTATTACAGGAATGAAGATTTAAAAAAAATATTTGGGCTCTCACCAAATACAATAATAAAATATAGACAGACAGGAATCCTTCCTTATTCAAAACTTGGTGAAATATTCTTGTATGACTCAAGTCAAATTGAAAAAATTCTTCAGGAAAATAAAAGCTGAGAATAAAAAGTGTAAGTAAATATTCATGTAAAAAAAAAGTATCTTTGAGAGTAACTAATTAAAAATTAATACCATGGGACTTAAGACCGGACCAAAAAGAATAGCCAGATCAACAGGAGAGCCTGACAAGAGACAGCGTGATAACAAAGATATACCAGGAAATACGCCTTCATTAAAACCGCCAGTAAAGAAACCTGGAAAATAAATTAAAAAAAACAGAGGATTTCAAATTTTGAAATCCTCTGTTTTTTTTACGAAACTTTATCTTCATATTTAGATTTAACCATATTCATATCCTCCATTATATTCACATCTAGTACTTTTGCATAGTGCTGCGTTTGTTTGATGTTCGTGTGCCCCATCATAGCTGAAACATTTTCGAGTCTGACTCCGTTGCCAAGAGTTACTGTAGTTGCAAAAGTATGTCTTGAAACATACCAGGTTAGATACTTGTTAATTCCGCACACATCAGCAATTTCCTTTAAATAAGCATTCATTTTTTGATTTGAAATACTTGGCAGTAATCCAAGCTGCTTCCCATTGTACTTTTGAATGATTTTTTCTACTGGCGGCAGAACTGGAACATTTTCTTTTATAGAAGTTTTTGTTCTGTTGGATATAATCCATTGGTTGCCGTTATTGTCTTTTGATATATTTTTTTGTGAAAGTTTTAAAGCGTCAGTTGGAGCATATCCTGTGTAACAGCTGAATAGAAATATATCTCTGACTCGGTCCAGTCTTTCAATAAAGAAAACTTTTTTCTCTATAGCATCAAGTTCGGACTGTGAGAGAAATACAGCATCTTTAACACTTAGTTTTCCCTCATATACATTAAATGGATTTTTTTGGATCAGATCCATCCTGATAGCATAATTAAAGGCAGTTTTATACATCTTAATATACTTTACTACTGAGTTGTTTTTTATTCCTATGTGGCCTTTAAAATTGCTTTCGTATTTAAGAAATTCTTCAAGATTGTAGATAAAAGAACTTGATATTTCATCAGCGGGAATGTCGACTAAATTGTATTGTTTTACCATAAAGTTAGCGATAAGTTCAGAGCTTCGTCTGTATTTCTGCAGTGATGCGGCTGCTCTTTCACCAGCTTCTACTTTTTTTGCAAAGAATTTATTATGGCGGTGCATAATTTGAAGCAGTGTAGTTCTGTTTGTCTGTAATTTAGATTTGCCTGAAAGTTCTGCTTTAAGCACTTCTAGAGGAACATCTGGATCGACATTGAAAAGCTTATTGAACTTCTTCTCGACATTCAGGCGGTAAATATCCAGATAGTTTTTCAGTACCTTTTCCTTTTCAAGTCTTAAAAGAATTCTTAGTTTGTTTGTGTAATCCCATCTTTCTTTTGAGATGGCCTTTCCAGTGCTCAAGGAAATTCTTTTTTGTTTGTAGGTAATACGTGCAAATATTGAAAACTCTCCATTCTTATCTGCCTTTTCCGATTTCAGGTAAAAAATTACTTTTAACATGCTTTCTAGTTTTTAAATTAATAATCAAATTGATTTAAAAATTTCGAAAGACACCTTTGTTCTCAGGGAATCCAGAGAGAATTCTCTTTGAATTAGTACACTTTTTTTATGGTCAAAACCCACCAAAATAAAAGTGTACTTAAAAGTGTACCACGCTTTGCAATAACATGTGATTTTTGACAATTGCCAAAAAATAAAAAACCCTTTAAATACTTGCATTTAAAGGGTTTTAACTTTTAAAGTTTCTTTTTGAAACTCCGTTCAGCGGAGAAAGAGGGATTCGAACCCCCGGACCTGTTACAGTCAACAGTTTTCAAGACTGCCGCATTCGACCGCTCTGCCATTTCTCCAGTATGTTGCTACCATTGCTGATTGCGAGTGCAAATATAAGGTGTTTTTTCGATTGTGAAAATTTTTTTCGAACTATTTGCAAAGAAAATAATATATAATAAAAAGAAAAACCCTTAACAAAGTTAAGGGTTTTAAGTTCTGCGGAGAAAGAGGGATTCGAACCCCCGGACCTGTTACAGTCAACAGTTTTCAAGACTGCCGCATTCGACCGCTCTGCCATTTCTCCAGTATGTTGCTATCATTGCTGATTGCGGGTGCAAATATAAGACGGTTTTTCGGTTATCAAAACTTTTTTTGAAACTTTTTTTAAATAATTTTCAAGTGTCTAATTATCAGTATTTCCGAAAATAAGATTTTTTGAAAAATTAGTCTAAATCGTCTAAAATTGGCGTTGGTTTCTTATGTTCGTCTACCGCAACAAACGAAAAAGTTCCGGAAACTACCGTTTCGCGAAGTTCAGAATACATTTGTTCCATAAAAATATCAACATGAATTTTACAGCTGGTTCGTCCTACGCTGTCAACTTTCGCAACTAATTCTATTAAAGTTCCGGCTGGAATTGCTTTTTTAAAATCAATTTGACCAGTTGATATTGTCACTACTTTTTTACGGCTGAAACGGGTAGCACAAATAAAAGCTACTTCATCCATTAAATGCAATGCAGTTCCTCCAAATAAAGTATCGTAATGATTCGTTGTACTAGGGAAAACGGCTTTGAAAATTCGTGTTTCCGATTTTTGAATTCTTTCTTCTACTGTTCCCATATTAGTAATTAACGTATTCTGTAATTTCAAGACCATATCCAATCATCCCGACACGTTTTGTTTGTTCAGTGTTCGAAACTAATCTAATCTTAGAAATGTCAATATCGTGAAGAATTTGCGCTCCAATTCCGTAGTCTTTGCTGTCGATAATTACTTTTGGTGCTTTTAAAGTTCCTTGCGATTGAAGCGTTTTAAGCTCCGAAATTCGGTTTAATAAATTTACAGCCGTCATATCCTGATTAATGAAAATAACAGCGCCTTTTCCGTTCTCATTAATTACTTTAAACATGTCGTCTAACTGCTGTTCGGCATTGTTAGTCAATGTACCTAGTAAATCATTATTAACCTGAGAAGAGTGAATTCTAGTTAAGATTGGCTCTCCAAGATTCCAGGTTCCTTTAGTTAAAGCAATATGAATTTGTTTGTTTGTTGTTTGCTCGTAAGCTCTTAATCTGAAAGTTCCAAAACGAGTTTCAATATCAAAATCTTCTTTTTTAACAATCAAACTGTCATGCTGCATTCTGTACGCAACTAAATCTTCTATAGAAACTAATTTCAAATCGAATTTTTTAGCCACTTTTATCAATTCAGGTAAACGAGACATGGTACCGTCTTCATTTAAAATTTCGCAGATAACACCAGCAGGTTTAAATCCGGCAAGTCTTGCAAAATCAATAGCGGCTTCTGTATGTCCGGTTCTTCTTAAAACACCACCTTGTTTCGCAATAAGAGGAAATATATGTCCCGGACGTGCTAAATCGTGAGGTTTTGTGTTTGGGTCAACTAATGATAATACTGTTTTTGCTCTGTCTAAAGCAGAAATTCCGGTAGTAACACCATTTCCTTTTAAATCAACAGAAACCGTAAATGCCGTTTCCATATGATCTGTATTATTGGTAACCATGGCGCGTAAATCAAGTTCCTTGCAGCGGCTTTCTGTAAGTGGTGTACAAATTAATCCGCGTCCGTGCGTAGCCATAAAATTGATCATTTCAGGCGTTACTTTCTCGGCAGCAGCCAAAAAATCACCTTCGTTTTCACGATCTTCATCATCGACTACAATGATTACTTTACCTTGACGAATATCTTCTATAGCTTCCTCAATGGTATTAAGTTGAATTTTTGTTGACATAATTATTCTTTGTTTTGAGCTGGTGAAAAACGCTCGGAAATTTTTTGAAATACTTGTGATATTGGGGTTGTTATCGCATCAAAATTAATCAATCCGTTATCGTTTGTTGCACGATAAGTCAATAAAATTGCTAATGGAGAAAGAATAAAAGATGACATCCATGAGCCCAAAAATGGAGTCATACCGCCTTCTTGTGATAATCTTTTTCCAAAAGTATTAATGAAATGGAAAGTAATGAAAATTAAAACAGCAAAAACAATTGGTAAGCCAAGTCCGCCTTTTCTAATAATAGCTCCAAGCGGCGCACCAATAAAGAACATTAAAAAACAGGCAAAAGCAATTACGAATTTCTCGTAAAGAGCAGTTAAGTGTTTGTTGATTTCGCGCTGTTTATCTTTTAAATCTTTTTGAGTAGATTCTATAGAATACTCATTGCTGGTTACATTGCTTGATGCCATTTTAATAACATCAATCTTTTGTTTGTTATTGTATAAAGACAAAAGATCACTTGGTAAAGTTTTTTTGTTTTTTTTCTTATCAGTAACCAGAGTGCTTGATTTTCTAATCCCCACGCGCTGGTTAATGTTTTCAGAAAATGAAACAATTTCATTATCCATATTTTTGTTTAATGAATCAAGGGTATAACGTAATTCATTAACGTTAAGCATAGCATTTGTACCCGCAATACTTTCTTTACTGTCATCAACTTTGTTTAATTCAGATAAATCAATGTTGATGATATGTTTTTTGAAGGCGCCTTTTATAAAAGGAAGTTTGGCGCGATCTTCATATTTTTTTGGAGTAACATCCTGATAGTAATAACCGTCATTTAAAACAAGTTTTAAAATACTCGATTTTTCATTACTGATTAATTCCCCGTCTTTAGCTTTAATAACGGTTTTGTTTTCGCCAACATTATTTGCTTTTTCGTGAATAGTTACACCTTTTAAGATATTTCCATTCTCTCCGGATTTTTTGTTGACTTTGATATTGTAAGTTCCAACATCATTAAACTGACCTTCGGCAATTGCCATTGCAGGTTTAGCCTGAGCGATATTTTTACGGAAATTCACAAATTTATATTCAGCATAAGGAATAACATTGTTGGCAAACCAAAACGCTACAATACTCAAAATGAATATAAAAATAATTAAAACGCGCATCGCTCTTTGAAGCGAAATTCCAGAAGATTTCATAGCGGCAAACTCATAATTTTCGGCCAGATTTCCGAAAGTCATGATCGATGCTAATAAAACCGAAAGTGGTAAAACCAGCGGTATAATACGCGGCATAGAAAAAAGCAGGAATTTCACGACCAATATTAAGTCGAGATCTTTACCTGCTAGTTCTGATATAAATAGCCATACTGTTTGAAGTATGAATATGAAAAATAGAATTACAAATACCGTAGTAAATGTAAATGAGAATGTTTTTAATAAGTATTTGTCTAAAATTTTCAACCTTCTGCTTAATCTAATTTATTGATGTAGTATTTCGGGTATTTACTCGCTACAAAGGTAAATTGATTTTTTGATAATGGCTGATTGGTTTTAAAAGAATTAACGGTTAAAGTTGTTTTTGTTCCGTTTTTTCCGGTTTCAATCAAATTGTAGATGTGTTTTGTCTGAACATCAATACCTAAAAGAATTTCTTTTCTTTGATCTTTTCCTGTAGTCGGAACTAATTTTATGTATTGGATTTTTCTTCCTTTCACATTTTGTACAATATCCATGTTGTATTTGTATCCTGAATTAAAGAAAGTCAGCATTTTTGAAGGCGTAATAGCATTATCATCCTTTTCATTTACTTTAGAAACCGTAACTTCTTCATCTTCCGGAACAATAGTATATGTTTTTTGTCCGTCAAAAATTTTAGTAACGCCCATAAAATTCAATACATATTGATTTCCTTTCATGGTTACGTTTCCTTTACTATCCTGATTAATATTCTCTTTTGCGTTGTTTAAAGAGTATTTAAAATCAATAACAATATTATCGTAGCTTTTTATTTTTGTAGTCACTTCGTTCAATAAATCTTTGGCTTTTTTATCCTGTGCCTGAATAGAAGTGAAGCTCAAAAGCAAGATAACTGCCATTTGAAAACACTTTTTAGTCATGTTAGTGATAGAATTGTTTTTGATTTCCTGAATTTTTGTTCTCATGATTGGATTAATTTTGTTCATTATTAAAAAATTGATCAAGAGCACTTAAATCTAAAATGTTCACGCTTCTTGCTTTACTGCCTTCAAAAGGTCCAACAATTCCTGCTGCTTCCAGCTGATCGATCAAACGACCGGCTCTGTTGTAACCTAATTTTAATTTTCTTTGCAGTAACGAAGCAGAACCTTGCTGTGCATTGACAATAATCTCTGCAGCTTCTCTAAATAAGGTATCTCTTTCGGAAATATCTATATCAAGATTGATGCCACTTTCTTCTCCAACAAACTCTGGAAGCATATAAGCCGTGGCATATGCTTTTTGTGAACCAATAAAATCAGTAATTTTTTCAACTTCTGGTGTGTCAATGAAAGCACATTGAACACGAATAACGTCGTTTCCGTTTGAATACAATAAATCTCCACGTCCAATTAACTGATCAGCTCCCTGAGTATCTAAAATCGTTCTTGAGTCAATTTTTGAAGTTACTCTAAAGGCAATTCTCGCAGGGAAATTCGCTTTAATTAAACCTGTAATAACATTTACAGATGGTCTTTGTGTAGCAATAATTAAGTGAATACCAATAGCACGCGCCAGCTGAGCCAGACGGGCAATCGGAACTTCGACTTCTTTTCCTGCTGTCATAATTAAATCGGCGAACTCATCGACAACCAAAACAATGTAAGGTAAAAATCGGTGTCCGGCTTCCGGATTTAATTTTCGTGATTTGAATTTTTCGTTGTACTCTTTAATATTACGAACCATCGCATCTTTTAATAAAGAATAACGATTGTCCATTTCGGTACAAAGTGAATTCAAAGTATTGACAACTTTTGCGTTATCTGTAATAATAGCATCTTCGGTATCTGGAAGTTTGGCTAAATAATGTCTTTCTATTTTATTGAAAAGCGTAAGTTCTACTTTTTTCGGATCGACTAAAACAAATTTTACTTCTGCCGGATGTTTTTTGTATAAAAGCGAAGTTAAAACAGCATTTAATCCAACTGATTTTCCTTGTCCTGTTGCTCCCGCCATTAATAAGTGAGGCATTTTAGCAAGATCGACAACAAAAGTTTCGTTTGAAATAGTTTTTCCTAGAGCAATTGGAAGTTCCATTTCAGCTTCCTGAAATTTAGCTGCTCCAATAACGCTTTTCATCGAAACCATAGTTGGAGTCTTATTTGGAACCTCAATACCAATTGTTCCTTTTCCTGGGATTGGCGCAATAATACGAATTCCTAAAGCGGATAATGACAAGGCAATATCATCTTCTAAACTCTTAATTTTTGAAATTCTGATTCCGGCTTCCGGTACAATTTCATATAAAGTTACCGATGGTCCAACTGTTGCTTTGATTTGTGCAATTTCAATTTTGTAGTTACGAAGTGTGTCTACAATTTTATTTTTATTTTCTTCTAATTCTTCCTGATTGATTGTAATTCCGCCAGTCGAATATTCTTTTAATAAATCGATCGTTGGAAATTTGTAATTTGATAAATCCAAAGTTGGATCAAACAATCCAAAATCGGCAACCAAACGTGAAGCCAGATTTTCTTCAATAATATCTTCTTCTTCGGCTTTTTCAATTACAAAAGCTTCATCAGGTGTAGCCGTGATTTGCGGTACTGGCTGAATAGGTTTTGAAATCGGATTTAAATCAATTTCTGACGAATGAGAAATGGTAGGTTTTAAAGCTTCTTTATTGATTTCGAATTTTGAATCTTCTTTTATTAGATGAATATTATCTAATTCAGGATCTTCTTCAATAGCAAATTCTTCAAGATTATAAGCACTTTCAGGCTCCAGATCTTGTTCCTGCTGTTGAGGTTTTTTGATAGAATCTAATTCTGATTTGAATTCTTTTTTAGTTGAATCAAAATACGACTGGATTTTTTCCGGAGATACTTTTATTTTGAAAATCAAATAAACTATTAAACCGAAAAGTAAGCTTAATAAAGTTCCGGTTTTCCCGATGTAATCCTGAAGGAAAAGATTTAATTCATAACCAATTGTACCGCCTAATTCCGGGGCGGAAGTAGCAAAAAATCCAAATAGAATTGAAACAATTATAATCGCAAATAAATCCCAAAACCAGGTATTTTTTAATTTTTTAGTCGAAAGTTCTAATGCCAGAAATAATCCGGTTAAAAAGAATAAGCGGACAATTATAAACGATGCAAGACCAAAACCTCTGTAAACAATTAAATCAGCAAGATAAGCACCAAATTTTCCGAGCCAGTTTTGTACTACTTCATCACGGTCTCCAAGCTGACTAACAGCGCTTTGGTCTGTTTGCCATTGCCCGTTAACATAAAAAGAAATAAACGCCACTAATAGTGCTATAGAAAAGAGTACTAAAAGACAACCCAAAACAAATTTTTGTTGTTTGGATAATGTCAAGGATTTAATACTTGAGACTTTTGATTCGGTTTTTTTGTCTGCAGTTTCTTTTTTAGTTTTTGCCATTCTTGCTTTCCGCCTATATAAATTTTGGAATATAAATTATCAAACCAATAGCTATTGCTGTCATTGCGGCAAAAAATACCGCTCCAGCAGCAATATCTTTAATAAACCCGATACGTCTGCTGTAATCGGGGTGGATAAAATCAGCGATTTTTTCAACTGCCGTATTTAATCCTTCAATGCTTAAAACCAAACCAATGGCTAAGGTTTGACATAGCCATTCGGTTTGAGAAATATGAAAATAAAAACCAGCAATAGTCATGATAATTCCCAATGAGAATTGTACCATAACACTGTGCTCTGTTTTAATCAATTTTACAGCTCCTTTAAAAGCATAGGTAACGCTTTTTAAACGACCTGTAACAAAGGTATTATCTTTTTGAAACTCCATTTAATGGGAAATATTATAGTGCTGCTAAAGCTGCTTCGTAATTTGGTTCGTTTGCAATTTCAGCAACTTGTTCTGTATGTTTTACTGTACCATCAGCATCAACCACAATAATAACTCTTGAGTGTAAGCCAGCTAAAGGTCCGTCAACAATTTCTAAACCATTTGCTTTACCAAAAGCACCAGTTTGAAAATCTGATAAGTTTACTACATTTTCTAAACCTTCAGCACCACAAAAACGTTTTTGAGCAAAAGGTAAATCTCTCGAAATACATAAAACAGTTGTGTTGTCTAATCCGCTTGCACTTTGGTTGAATTTTCTAACAGATGCAGCACAAGTTCCTGTATCAACACTTGGAAAAATGTTTAAAACTAATTTTTTACCAGCGAAATTACTTAATGACGCAACTGATAAATCGTTTTGTACTAATTTGAAGTCAGCTAATTTTGAACCAACTGCAGGTAATTCGCCTGATGTATGAACTGGATTTCCTCCTAAAGTTATTGAAGCCATGATTTTTGTTTAAATTAATGAGGCTCAAAAGTAAGGATTAATATTTGAATCTAAAAGTATTTGTTGTGGGTTTAAGGCGAGATTAAGTGTGGATTTTAAAGTTTGACTTGTGTGTTATATAGTGAGCAGATGACGCAGATTGATACGGATTTTTTCTCATTTTTGTCATCCTGACGAAGGAAGGATCTTCGCAAGTAGCTCCGCAATCTAAGTAACCAATCTTTGTAGAGTCTCTTACGAAGATCCTTCTTTCGTCAGGATGACAAGATTGTGTGGACTCCGACTTCGCTCAGCCTGACAAGGATTATCGTCAAAACTAAAACTGAGACTAAAAGCTGTGACCGGGAACTATGAATGAAAACTAAAAAAAAGCGTCCCTAAAAATAGAAACGCTTTCTCAGTCATGTTTTTTTGTTTTTTAATTTGAAAAACGGCTCGATATTATTTATCGATTGAGCCTAAAACACGTTTCATGAACATATTTAAAGCTTCTTTTTTATCAGTTCCCTGAGCAACTAATTTTTGTACTTCAAGAGCGCCGTACATATTTGAGATCAATTCTCCTATAACATCTAATTCTTCATCTTTAAGAGAAGGAATTTCGGTCATAGCTTCAAGAACTTCGATCGTTTCAATGATATAATCCTGATCGTTTTCTTCGATGAATTGCGTTAAATGCTTTATTACTGGTAATTTCATGGTTTAGACTTCTTAGATTTTTAGACATTTTTAGATTTCTTAGACCTTTTTTAAATTATAGACAACATCTAAGAAGTCTAAAAATCTAAGCCAGTCTAATATCTAAATTTAAGCAATTGCGTTTACTAAGTCGATTAAAACTTCTTGTTTATTAGTTTGGGTTTCACCAACCAATTGTCCGTTTACGAAAGTTGCAAATGTTGGCAGGTTGCTTACATTAGCTAATTTTCTTGATTCAGGAGAATTTTCTGCATCAACCAAAACAAAAGTAATAGCTTCATTTTCAGTTGCTAATTTTTTGAATTTTGGTTTCATAATACGGCAATTTCCACACCATGAAGCTGAATATTGTACTACTACTTTTTCATTTTTAGCAACTAAATCTGCTAACGTATCTTCGTTTAAGTCGATTAACATAGTTTTTATTTTTTGAGGTGCTAAGTCGCTGAGGTGCTAAGGTTCTAAGTTTTTAGCCCTTAGTCCATAAAATGACTTAACGTTAAAATTATTTGTTTGAGATTTAAAGTCATCAAGGTTCTAAGATTCTAAGTTTTAATCTTAGAACCCGATAACTATATTGTAGAATTTTTATTTAAGATTTTAAGTTCAGTAAAAAAGCTTAGTGCCTTAGTATCTTAGAACCTCAGAACCTTAAAAAGAATTAGTTAGCGCTTAAGTATTCAGCAGTACTGTTTCTGTCAGCAGTCATAGCTTCTTTACCAGCTTCCCAGTTTGCAGGACAAACTTCACCTTTAGTCTGGATGTGAGTGTAAGCGTCAACCATTCTTAAGTATTCGTTTACGTTACGTCCTAATGGCATATCGTTTACACTTTCGTGGAAAATTTTTCCAGTTTCGTCAATTAAGTAAGTAGCTCTGTAAGTTACGTTAGAACCTTCGATGATAACTGAATCAGTATCTTCGCTGTAGCTTGTAGATTCGATATCAAGAATACCTAAAATGTTAGCTAAGTTACGGTTTGTATCAGCTAAGATTGGGTAAGTAACACCTTCGATTCCACCATTGTTTTTTGGAGTATTTAACCAAGCGAAGTGAACTTCGTTAGTATCACAAGAAGCACCAATTACGATAGTATTTCTTTTTTCAAATTCTGGTAATGCAGCTTGAAAGGCGTGTAATTCAGTTGGACATACAAAAGTAAAATCTTTTGGGTACCAAAATAAAAGTACTTTTTTATTGTTGTTTACTGCTTCTTCAAAAATGTTGATTTTTAAATTGTCACCCATTTCTGAGATAGCATCTACTGCAATACTTGGGAATTTTTTTCCTACTAAAGACATAATATTCGTTTTACGTTAAAAATTTATTTGCTGCAAAAGTAGGGCATAAGTACAGATTCTTACAATAAGATGTGATTATAAAAATTTATCAACTTATAAATTTTGACTATTTTAAAGTTTAACTTATTGAATGTCAATATTTACCGGAAGTGTTCCTGTAAAAGTATTTTTTTCTAAAATTTGAATTCCTGCAGTTTTTTGAAATTCTTCAAAATCCTGATACGCCTGAACTAATCCCGAAGCCTTTTTTAGATTTGGAATTAGCGGTAAAGAATACGGATTTCCGAATACATAAATAATGCACTTTTTAGTTTCAAGCAAATCTGAAAGTAAGTCTAAAACTTCGTTATCAATTTCAAAATTATTCAGCGGTTTAGCTTTCGGAACAAATAATGAAAGTAATATAGTTTCGAAATTTTTTAATTCTTTTTTGATTGAAGAAATATCCGAAACTTCTAAGTTTTCAAAAGCAAATTCAGGAGATTTTAATTCTGAATTTAAAGTTTTGAAGAAAGTGTTGTCGGTATTTTTATATAAACTCAGCTTGGCTAATTTGTTGTTTTTATGTGCTTCAAAAATTAATTCTGAATTTGAATTATCTATTACAGTTGTAATTGCATTTTGAGCTATTTGAAGATTTAATTCAGAAGTTTTTCCGAAATCTAATTCGCCCGAAGCCGAAGTGTTTCCAGATAAAATGCCAGCTTTTTCTTTAGCTTTTATAATTCGGTTATAGCTTTCGAAAATGCGGTCAGGCGAAGCATTTTTATAAATTGCTTCAATTCCTTCCGGAACATTTTCGGCAAAGCATAAAATATCATTTCCGGCATTAAAAGCTTCCCATTCTAATTGTCCTTTGGTTTCATACAATTTAGAAACGCTGTGCATGTTTAGTGCATCAGAAATTACCAAACCATCATAACCTAATTTATCACGCAAAAGATCCTGAATTATGGCTTTTGATAAAGTTGCTGAGGTGTTTTTTCCGTCATTCAGACTCGGAACAGCTAAATGGCCAATCATAATCGAATCGACATTATTCTCAATTCCTTTTATAAATGGATATAATTCGTTTTCTAATAATTCTTCAAGAGTTTCATTTAAAACCGGTAAACCTAAATGCGAATCGACATTGGTATTTCCATGTCCCGGAAAATGTTTCAAACAGCCTAAAATACCCACTTCAGACATTCCTTTTAAATATTCAACAGCAAAATCGGCTACTTTTTCTTTGTTTGCACCAAAAGAACGATACCCAATAACGGGATTATTAGGATTGTTGTTGATGTCTGCCAAAGGCGATAAATTATACTGGATTCCAGCAGCTTTTAAATCTAAGCCAATTTGTTTTCCAACTTCAAAAACCAAATCAGATTTGTTTTCCGGTAAAGCACCAAGGGTAATTGCGTATGGATATTGCGGTGTTTTTTCGATACGCATTGCTAATCCCCATTCTGCATCAATACTAATTAAAAGTGGAGTAGAAGCCGCTTTTTGATAACGAACAATTAGTTCTTTTATTTTTTGATAACTATCATCGTTGAAAACAACTTTTTTCTTGCTTTCATAATTGGTAGCAGCACTCGCACGACTATGAAAAAAGGTTAGTCCGCCAATATTGTGTTCTTTTATAAGGCGTTCCGTCTCCTGAATATTTTCTTCAGTATCGTTTATAAAAACGGCTGGAAAAAAGAATTGTCCTATTCTTTGTAGTAATGTTTCGGCAGTAATTTTCATTATTATAAAGTCTTTTTCATGCAAACGCTGTTATCCATCTTTTCATAAGGAGGATAATTTGGAGTAATTGTGTAGCCTAATTTTTGGTACAAATTTATGGCTTCTGGCTGGTTTTTTCCAGTTTCTAGAATCGTATAAGTATAACCAACTTCTTTAGCCCAAATTTCTAATTCGGCTAAAACTTTAGAGGCAATTCCTTTTTTGCGATAATCAGGATGAACATACATTCTTTTGATTTCTGTTTTATCACTTTCTTTTTCACGAAAAGCACCACAGCCAACCGGAATGCCGTTTTCATAATAAACAATTGTGTGTTTTATTTTATCGATTTTATTAAACTGATTATAAAATGCATGATCTTCTCCGTCTCTAATTGCTAAATCCTGATCTAATAAAACAACCAGATTTATGAAATCGATATCGTCTGAATTAGTGCGTTTTAAAGTAACCATGTCAAATAAATTTAGGTATCTTGTTTTTACCATTAAGGCATTAAGTTCATAAAGCTATGGCTTAAATTACTTAATGTCTTAATGGTAAAAATTATTTCAATTTTGCTTTCTTTTGTTTAGCTAATTGTTTTTTAGTTTCAATTGCTTTATCCAATCGGTTTTTAAAACGGAAGAGTTTTGGTAAACCTTCCAGTCGGTCTTCGATTGTAATTTCTTCGTAAACCACAATAGCTTTTTCTAAAACCCTGATTTCATTATCGAGATCGTTTTGGTTTTTGTAAATTGTTGCTAATCTATCATAAGGATGATTTCCTTTAAAGCTTTCCGCGACATTTTCCTCATATAATTCAATTGCTTTTTCAAGATTTCCTGTTTTTTCGAACTCAGCTCCTTTTAGGTTGCGTTCGGCCTGCAGATTTTCATTGATTTCCATAAGTAAGAGTTTGATTTGGGGTTAAACTTCTTCTGATTTTTTCCCAAAATCTTTCGGGAAAATTAAAAAACGTGATAAAATAAGACCTGGAATTGTAGCTAGAAAAACCCAGATAAAGAAGTTTTGATAGCCTAAATATTGTTGTATGTAACCGCTCAACATTCCCGGAAGCATCATTCCTAATGCCATAAATCCGGTTGCAAGTGCATAATGCGCAGTTTTTGATTCTCCTTCGGCAACATGAATTAAATACATCATAAAGCCCGTAAATCCAAAACCATAACCAAATTGTTCAAGAACAACAGTAATGCAAGTATAAAGATTTAATGGAGAATTTATTTCAAAAAAGTATAAATTTATATGAAGATGAAAAAGTTCTTGAGGCTGAAAATGAGCTAACCCAATAAAACCAAGTATTGGCAGATGCATTGCCAAAAACATTGGTAACATCCATTTAGTAAGTCCATGTTTTGAAATGGCCATTCCGCCTAAAATTCCACCAATTGTTAAAGCAAAAATTCCCAGAGTCCCATAAATAATTCCAACAGATTCAGTATCCAATCCCATTCCTCCTAATTCTTTTTTGTCAAGCAAAAACGGACTTAACATTTTAAGCAATTGTGATTCTCCTAATCTGAAAACCAGAATAAAAGATAAAATTAGCCCGATTTGTTTTTTCTTAAAGAAGCTTACAAATATGGTTGCAAAGTTTTGATGATGAACTTCTTTATTTTCTGCGGCATTTATTTCTGTTTTTGGAGTAAAAAAGAAATTGTAAATCGTTATGAAAGTCATTAAAAGACCAACAATAATCATTGTGTATGACCAGGCTTTTGTATTGTCGCCGTATTTATGTTCCAGATATCCAGCAAAAAGCACCACTAACCCGTTTCCGGCTAACATTGAAAGTCTGTAAAAAGTACTTCTGATTCCAAGAAAAAAAGACTGCTGTTCTTTTGGTAAAACCAATAAATAAAAACCATCGCTTGCAATATCATTTGAAGCAGAAGCAAATGCCGCAACCCAGAAAATTGCTAAAGTCATCATGAAAAACCCATTCGTAGGAATGGTAAAACCTACTAGTAAAAAGGCAATCGAAATCAATAATTGCATCGATAAAAACCATTTTCTTTTGGTTCCGGTTAACTCAATAAACGGACTCCAAAGCGGTTTTATGACCCATGGTAAATATAATAAGCTGGTATATAATCCGATATCTTCATTGCTGATTCCGAGATTTTTGTACATTAATACCGATACCGAAATGATTACGGCGTAAGGTAATCCAGAAGCAAAATTAAGAAGAGGAATCCAGAACCAAGGCTTATTATCTGTTTTCATTAGGCTGAGCAGGTGTATAGATTTTAAAATTCTTTTTTATATCGATGGCAGTTGGGGTACTTTCGTTTGCAAAATAATCAATAAATGTTACAGCACAAGCTTTATACATGTTGATTTTTTCTGAAGGAACAGAAAATGTTATAAGTCCGTCTTTTTCAACAACTCTTACTTTGTCGATTATTTTTGCAGCATCGCTTGTGTTTACTTTTGAAATGTGTTCTCCTCCATAAATTACAACATAACGTACTTTTGTATTCAGCGGACTTTTGATTTTGAAAGTGTATTTTAAAGTATCTTTTGCAAATTCATCAAAAACTGGCGTGTCGATAATAATTCGTTTCAAATTAGGAACCGCAGCCGGAAGTGCCGGATATTTATATTGATTTTCTTCTAAAAGACGGGTAATATCAAAGTTTTTGCCCATGAACCATTTAGCGCTGAAATAAGCACTTCCGGTTACATTTTTAAAACTTCTGGCAAAATCGATTTGATTTGGAATTTCATAAGCAAAATTCCAGCTTTTATCAGCCTCGCCTCTAATTTTGTAAGATGCGTGCCCAATATATACGGCAGTATTATTTGAATTTTCGGACCACCATTTTACCAATTTCGAATAATTGGCTCTTGTATTGTTCATACTCCAGTACAATTGCGGCAGAATGTAATCAATCCATTTTTGATCCATCCATAAAACCGGATCAGCATATAAATCATCGTAATTTGCTGTAGACTGCGTATCTGAACCTCTTGGATCAACAGATTTGTTTCTCCAGACTCCAAACGGACTAATTCCAAACTGAACCCACGGTTTACTTGTTTTTATAGTTGTAGAAATCGTGTGTACAAAGTTGCTCACATTTGCACGTCTCCAGTCGGCAAGGCTTAAACCTGAGCCGTATTTTTTATAAGAAACAGAATCGTTAAATACTTTTCCGGGAACGGCATACGGATAAAAATAATCATCAAAATGAATGGCATCAATATCGTATTTGTCAACGACTTCTTTCACCACTTTTGTTAAATGCGTCTGAACTTCCGGAAGGGCAGGATCATAATAATATTTCCCGCCATATTCGATCATCCATTCCGGATGTTTAAAAACATCGTGATTAGGACTTAAAAGGTTTTTGTTTAAATCGAAAGTCGCACGATACGGATTCAGCCACGCATGAAACTCAAAACCTCTGTTATGCGCTTCTTCAATCATCCATGCCAAAGCATCGTAATACGGGTTTGGAGCCTGACCTTCTTTTCCTGTCAAAAATCGTGACCAGGGTGCTAATTCTGAAGGATAAAAGGCATCGCCAACACTTCTAATCTGAACGATTACAGCATTGTAGTTTAGTTTTTTATACGTTTCTAAAATCTCTAAATAATCAGCTTTTTCTTTTTCTACATTATCTGTTGCTGTTTTTGGCCAGTCAATGTTTACTACAGTTGCAATCCAGACACCTCTAAATTCATTTTTAGGATGCATTATTTTTTCTTGGGAATTTGAGTGCCATCCAAAGAAAAATAAGAATATGATAGAGTATAGTAAGTGCTGATTTTTATGCATTTTAATCTTTAATTTTAACAAGAACCAAAAATAGGCTTAATTTTTTTTCTGCCACGAATTCACGAATTTTATTTTCATTTAAAACATTAAAAAAAATAATTCGTGAATTTGTGGCTATCTTTTTATTTTAATCTGGAAAAGAAATTTTTCCCATTGTTACAGATGGAATTCCTTTTTTTGAACCAAAATTATAATTTCCGCCTGCCACGGTTTCATTGGCCAAAACAGCAAATAAAACCGCTTCTTTAGCATCGCCTGCAATTCCGAGAACGTCGCTGGTTTCAAATCTGCATGAAAGCAATTCTTTTAACCAGCTTACTAATAAAGGATTTCGCGCGCCTCCGCCAGACATATATATTGTAAACTCTTCAATTGGAGTTTTAGTGTTTTTTACTACAAACAAAATCGCTTCGGCAATCGTTTCGGCACTTAGGCGTGTTAAAGTCGCAAGCAAATCTGGTGCCGAAATGTTTTCTAAACCTAATTTTAGCAAAGCCGAGTTTACAAAATCATGATTGAATAATTCTTGACCAATTGTTTTTGGGAAGCTTTTATGAAAGAAAGCATTACTTTTTAATTCGCTTAAAAGTTCCTGATTTACAGTTCCGCTTTTAGCAATTTCGGCATCTTTATCGTAACTTTTTTCAGGGAAATAATGTTTAGTGAAAATATCAATTAAAGTATTTGCCGTTCCGGTATCGGTTACAAAGACTTCTTCGGCGTTTTGAGAAGCTGGTAAATAAGTGAAATTGGCGATTCCGCCCATGTTAAGCATAATTCGGTTTTCGCCTTTTTTGCTGAATAACAAATAATCGCCATAAACAGCCAAAGGTGCGCCTTCGCCACCAGCAGCAACATGTTTTTGCCTGAAATCAGAAAGTGTTATAATTCCCGTTTTAACCGCAATATGATCGCCGTCGGCTATTTGTAAAGTCGCGTTTGGAAATTTTTCCTGTTGATGCAAAAACTTTGGCGCGTGCAGAACCGTTTGTCCGTGCGAAGCTATTAAATCAACTTCACTTGCAGGAATATTCCATTTTGAAAGACAATCGTTTATCATTCCGGCATGTAAATCTGCAATCCATTCGTTGAGCAAAACCAAATGCTGAAAATCGATTGTTTTTTTTGCAAACACTTTTCTGATTTCGGTTTTAATATCGTCGTTGTAATCAATCGTTTCAAATTGTTCGATTTTTACAACCGTGTTTCCGCCTTCGCCGGAAATTTTGCAAAGCGCTAAATCGAGTCCGTCGAGCGAAGTTCCTGACATTAAACCTAGTATTTTTCGGGTCTCTTTTTGGGCTATTTTATAGAGGGCGGTTATGTTTTTATTCATTTTGAATGAGGACTTTTTTTTGATTGTGCTAAAATCGGAATGTTTTAAATATAAATGTAGAAAAAAAGAAACTTTATTGGTTTAGTTTACTTATAGATAAAATTTTTCAGTCTTTTATAAATTTTGATGTAATCGAGATTATAGAAGTTTTTTTATTCTTAAATATTTCAGGTATAAATACTTGTTACTTTAATTTTATTTATAAGTATAATTGTTTCATAATTAATTTTAAGCAGATTATGGTTTTCCATAAAATAAGAAATTATTTAATACTAATATTTGCTTTATTAACTAATAAATAGATAGTTATGGAAAAAATAACAGTAAAAAAACTAATCGAATTTCGAAAAAAAACTGATAGAACAAAATTAACTTTTGTAAATAATCTTAATAAAGAAAAGAAAGAATCAGATGGTGGAGGTGATTATTGGATTAGTTGTTTAAGCGCTATACGAAATACTTTTAAATTAAATGATGCTGATTTGTTGGATGAAAAAATTAATTTATTATTAGAGAAAATTAAGGTTACAGAAAAGACCAGTGTAAAAGATCAGTTTAAGAAAAATATTGAAATTCTAAATATTTTTAAAGATTATGATTTTCAGCATTTAAGACCAAATAGTAATCTTATCTTTTTGACGCAACCGAAAAATCATTCGATACTTAATATTAAAGGGTTTCCAATCGAAGCAAAACCGTGCCATATTTTTTCATTTTCAAACGGAAAAAGTGACGAAATAGGAGGGATTTGGTTTGTCGCTCAATTGAAAGGATTTAAAAAAAGTGAATTAGGAATGTTTGCAGACATGATTTATAGATACTTAGATAAATATTATTCAAAGAATTTTTATATTAATCCAGAATTCTGTGTAGCAGTGGATTTATTCAATGGGCAAGAAACTAATTATGCTGAAATTAAGAGTGGAAAAATTCCAATATTAATCGATTCAACATTGGATGATTTAAAGGAGTTTTAAAAATAACTAGTTGCTCATATTTATAATTTTATAAAGAAAAATTAAACGATGGTGAATAATCAAGCACAGTTTTATAGAGGAGATCTTCATATTCATTCTTTTGGAGAATTTGGTTCATTCGATGTGACAGATACAACAATGACGCCACAGGCAATTGTTGATACCTCTATTGAAAAAAATCTCAAAATAATAAGTATAACAGATCACAATGAAATAAACAATTCCCATTTTGCAATTGAATATGCAAAAGGTAAAGATATTTTAGTAATACCTGGTATAGAGGTTTCTACAATACAAGGACATTTGCTTGTCTATTTTGAAACTTTTGCAGAATTAAGAAGTTTTCATGGAAAATTAACAATTTCTGGAGATAAAACACTTTGCACTCAAGGCATTGTTGATTGTTTAGACTTTGCTAATCAATTTGGAGGATTCGGGATTCTTGCACATATTGAATTAACATCAGGTTTTGAAAAAACAATAGGTAGATTCGGACCTCAAATGGAGGAAATTTTTAAAATTAAAAATCTATTAGGATTCGAAATTAATTCTAGAAATTCTATTAGCTTATATAGTGAATTTGATAATTCAGATTTAAAAAATGAACGAAATAATTTATTAAGTATAAGAAGAGCTCATCTTGAATATGATTTAGATTATAATCTTCCAAAAATAATGTCTTCCGACTCCCATACTTTAAGCAAGTTAGGAACAAATGCAGAAGGTGAAAATAAATTAACAAGATATAAAGTGGATGAACTCAATTTTCATTCAATTAAAATTGCTTTACAGTATTATGAATCTCGAATAAGACTAGAAAATGAAATTCCAGAACAAAGACCATATATCAAAACAATAAAATTAGAAGGAGGGCTCTTTAATTCGACCACTGTGACGCTTAGTAGTAATTTGACATGTATTATTGGTAGTAGAGGAGCAGGTAAGTCGACTTTACTTGAGTCAATACGTGAAGCAACTGGTAATAAGTCAAAATATGGTGTTGTTGATTCAGATGTTTGGCCACAACAAATTGAATTAACATATTATGATGAAGCAAATCAACAAATTGATTTTGTTAGAGAAAAGAATAATTCAATAAGAAATGCAACTGATCCTGTAAACGGAATTGGAAAAATAGACATAGAGACTTATGGACAGGGAGAAACAGCTGAAACATTGCAACATAGTGATGAAAATCCAAGAGTTTTAATTAATTTTTTAGATAGTTTTTTAAATCTTGAATCGAAAAATCTTGAAGATAATTTATTGATGAAAGAATTATTAGAAAATCAAAGTTCATCAAAAAAGATAAGACTTGAATTATTAAGCTATGTAGAAACAGAAAAAGCGTTAAAGAATGAGGAAAAAAAATTAGAAAACTTAAAAAAGGAAAAAGCTGGAGAATTAGTAACTTATCAAAATTCTTTAATAAAAGAAAGACAAATTAGAGCAGAATTAATTACCAAACTTCAGGAGTTAGTTGTCAAATACAAAGAAATTTTTTCTGACGATACTTTGTTTACTAATTTTTCGACTATTTCCGATGATGAAATTATTGTTGGAAAAGATTTTTTTCAAAATGTAAAAAACATTGTTTCGGATTTTTCAAATGTTGTAAAAACTAAATCGACTGAATTAAATTCGGAACTTACAGCGAAAATTGAACAATTAAATATTGAATTAAAAAATTGGGCACAAAAAGAGACAGAAATTCAGGCAAAAATTGATATTAAGAAGGCGCAACTAGAAGCTCAAGGAATTCCTTTTGATTTAGGGAAAATAAATCAAATATCAATTGATATTATTGATTATAAGAAGAAGATAGAAAAGCTTAATCAAGATAAAATTTTATTGCAAAAACTAAACGATGAGCGTATTATATTAATTGAAAAGAGATTAGCGAATAAAAAGGAAATATATGATTTAAGAAAGGTGTTTTCTAAAAAAGCTAACCTTAATCTGAAAAATACAATAGATGGTTTTTTTATAACAATCAAATATAAATCTGGAATATATTCGACGGATTTTGAAGAATTACTAAAAGTAAAAATGGATTGGAGGCAAAACAAAAAACCAAAAATCATTTCATCAAATTTTTCTGTTTTTCAATTTCTAGAAATTTGTCAAAAAAATGAGCTTGATAAATTAGTCAATTTGATGGATGAAGAGGGTAATTTGATATTCACAAGTTTAGAATGTCAGAGCATTATTGATAAAATTAATAGTGACTTTAATTTTGAAGATTTTCAAGCGATACGGTTTGATGATTTACCTGAGGTAACTATTACTAAAAGTTATATAGATAGTGATGGAGCTACCAAGTATATATCAAAACCTCTTTCAAAACTTTCTCTAGGTCAACAGCAGTCAGTATTATTGGGTATTTTAATGTTGTCAGATAGTAATAAACCATTAATAATTGACCAGCCAGAGGATAACTTGGACAGCGAGTTTATTTTTAAAACAATAGTTAAAAACCTTAGAAAGATTAAAGAACAAAGGCAAGTTATCATTGTAACTCATAATCCTAATATTGCAGTTTTAGGTGATGCAGAGCTTATTATTCCTCTAAAAAGTACAAATATAGTTACTCATGTTATAGATGCTGGTTCAATAGATAGAACAGAAACAAGAGCAATTTGTTGTGAAATATTAGAAGGAGGTAAAAGAGCTTTTAAACAACGTGAAGAAATATATGGGATTAAATAATTCATTATTATCATTTTTGAAAACGAGTGCCCTAGCCCTGATGGAAGCGGCATCCTTTTGCGCCGGGGTTCGGCGTAAAAGATATAGCGGACAGCAGGAAATTGCTCCTAAAAAATATTAATACAATTACAATTTCAAAAAAATAGAATTTACGTTTCCATAAGCCTTCGACTACGCTCAGGATGACAATTAGGTTTGAAGAGAAAAAACCTTTGTCTCTTTGCAACTCTGAACTTCTGTACCTTTATTTCAAAACAAACTCATTTTCTTTCAACTTCTTCAAAACAGCAGCAATAATTTTGGATCGGCATTCTGAATTTTCTATTGTTGATGCGGTTTTAACCCAATAACGAACGTTGAGCTGAATAACTCCAGCGGCGGCAACATCGGTAATAACTGCGGAGTTTTCGTGGTCTTTTTCGGTTACTTCTTCGCTGTTGCCCAAAACTTCTTTTACGAGTTCAATGGCTCGGGTATAATCAGAACCATATTCGAGTCCGACTGTAAAAGTCTGGAGCAGAAAACCTTCGCTGTTATAGTTAATTAAAGTGTTTTTTATAAGAAGCGCGTTTGGAATATAAATGATTTTAGAATCGCTTTTTACTTCGGTATCGCGCAGGTTGAGGTTGATTACTTCGCCTTTTACGCCGTTACTTTCGATAATATCTCCAATAGAAAACGGACGTTTGAAAGCGAGCAGAATTCCCGCAAGGAAATTTTCGCCAATATCTTTCAGCGCAAAACCAATCACAAAAGCTGAGATTCCAGCGCCAGCAAGCATACTTTGCGCAACGCCTTCGAGACCAATGATTCGGAACATAAACAAAATCCCGATAATAATTAAAACCGATTTAATTAATCGGGCGATAAAAACTGCCAAAAGGCGATCGTGCATTTTGGTTTTGAGTCGGTTTCCAGCAAAAATGCCAACACGGCTCGCAATAAACCATGAAACTAAAACGACCAGAATCGCCAGAATAAATTTTGGCGTAAGATCGACAATGCTGTAATAATAGTTTTCTAAATGTTTAAAGACGTCCTGAACGAAATTTTCCATAATAATAAGGCGTAAAAATGTAAAATCTTAAAATTAAGATTTCGGGATTTGGGCAGTTTATAGAATTCGCTTTTAATTTTATAAAATAGAAGGCACACAAATAGATAAATTCTCAAATTGTACCATTTTAACCTGCTATATTTTTATATTTGCTATCTCGGTTTTGAGGAATTATTTTTTTAAGAAAAGCACCATTTAACATGTTGACCCAATCTCATTTAGAGCAATTAGCCAGCGAACTCGAAGGCACACTTTTATACGATGATCTTCATAAAACACTTTATTCGACAGACGCATCGGTGTATCGGATTCGGCCAAATGCGGTGGCTTTGCCTAAATCTGTGTCAGATATCAGCAGGTTAATTCGCTTTGCAGCAGAACATAATATATCTGTTACGCCAAGAACGGCCGGAACTTCACTTGCCGGGCAAGCCGTTGGCGACGGACTTGTGATTGATGTTTCGAAGCATTTCACGAAAATATTAGGTTACGATGCTGAGAAAAAAACGGTTACGGTGCAACCAGGCGTTATTCGCGATGAACTGAATTTGTTTTTGAAACCACACGGCGTTTTCTTTGCGCCAATTACATCCACTTCAAACCGTGCGATGATTGGCGGAATGGTAGGAAATAATTCATCCGGAACAACTTCAATTCGTTATGGTGTTACGCGTGATAAAATTGCTGAGGTAAAAGCGATTTTGAGCGATGGAACAGAAGTAGCTTTTGGCGAATTGACTTCGGCAGAATTTATCGAGAAAACCAAAGGCGATTCTTTAGAAAATAAAATTTATAAAAGCGTTTATGACGAACTTTCGGTAAAAGAAAATCAGGAAGAAATTATAAAGGAGTTTCCGAAACCGGAAATTCACAGACGAAATACAGGTTATGCCGTTGATATTTTGTTAAGATCAGAATTATTTGGCGGAACTGAACCAACCATAAATCTAGGAAAACTGCTTTGCGGAAGCGAAGGAACTCTCGCTTTTACAACCGAAGTAACTTTAAAAGTTGATGATTTACCGCCACCTTACAGTATTATGGTTGTGGCGCATTATCACACGATTCAGGAATCCTTAGAATCTGTTGTCGTGGCGATGAAACATCATTTGTATACTTGCGAAATGATCGACGACACGATTTTAGATTGTACTAAAACCAATCGTGAACACATTAAAAACCGTTTCTTTTTGGTTGGAGAGCCAAAAGCGATTATGCTTTTTGAAGTGGCTTCGCACAATCTGGAAGATGCTGAAAAACAAGCCGACGCTTTAATTGCCGATTTAGAGAAACATAATTTTGGATACGCGAGCGTTAAATTATTTGGAGCTGATATTGACAAAGCCAACGAACTTAGAAAAGCCGGTCTCGGACTTTTAGGAAGTATTGTAGGCGATGACAAAGCAGCCGATTCTATTGAAGATACAGCCGTAGAATTAAACGATTTGCCAGCGTATATTGCAGAATTTTCGGCGATGATGTTACGCCACGGACAGGAAGCGATTTATTACGCGCATGCCGGTGCGGGAGAATTGCACTTGCGCCCTGTTTTGAATTTGAAGAAAACATCTGATTTAAAATTATTCAGAACCATTGCGACAGAAGTGGCGCATTTGGTGAAAAAATACAGAGGTTCGTTAAGCGGTGAACATGGTGACGGAATTGTGCGTGGCGAGTTTATCCCGTTTATGATTGGCGAAAAAAATTACGAATTGCTGAAAAGATTAAAATTGGCATTTGACCCAAATTCAGTTTTAAATATCGGGAAAATTGTCAATGCTTTGAAAATGGACGAAAATCATCGTGTAGTTTCGGGCCGAGTGGAACCGGATATTAAAACATTTCAGGATTTCTCAGACAGTTTAGGAATTTTGCGTGCAGCCGAAAAATGCAACGGTTCCGGCGATTGTAGAAAAATGCCATCGGCAGGAGGAGCGATGTGTCCGAGTTATCGTGCGACCAGAAATGAAAAAGAAACAACTCGTGCGAGAGCAAATGCTTTAAGAGAATATTTGACGTATTCTGAAAAAGAAAATAAATTTGATCAGAAAGAATTATACGAAGTTTTTGAGTTATGCGTAAGCTGTAAAGCCTGCGCGAGCGAATGTCCAAGTAATGTTGACGTTGCAACTCTTAAAGCTGAATTTTTATACCAATACCAAAAAGCAAACGGATTTTCGACCCGAAATAAAATTTTTGCTAATAATGCGAAATTGAATAAAATTGGAAGCAAATTCCCGTCGATTACGAATTTTATTTCGAATCAGTCTTTGGTTAAAAAAACAATGGGAATTGCGCCGGAAAGGCAAGTTCCACTTTTGGCAAAAAAGACTTTTAGAAAATGGTATCAAAACAATAAACCTGCAGCAACTGATTTTCCAAACGGAAGATTGTATTTGTTTGTGGATGAATTCACGAATTATTACGACGTAAATATCGGAATCGATGCTTTCGAATTATTAACAAAATTAGGCTATCAGGTTTTAGTTGTCGATCATGAAGAAAGCGGTAGAACGTATCTTTCTAAAGGATTTTTAGAAGAAGCAAAGAAAATCGCCAATCACAACGTAAACATTTTTAAAGATTTGGTTTTAGCCAATGCGCCTTTAATCGGAATTGAACCTTCGGCGATTTTGACTTTTAGAGATGAATATCTTCGTTTAGCCGATGACAAAGAAGCTGCAGAAAATTTATCCCGAAATGCATTTACGATTGAAGAATTCTTCAAAAAAGAAATCATCGACGGAAAAATCACAGCCGATTCATTTTCAGAAGAAACGAAAGAAATTAAAATTCACGGACATTGTCATCAGAAATCTTTAAGTTCCGTTGAAGCGACTTTTGCCATGCTGAATCTGCCTAAAAATAATACGGTTACGATTTACAATTCTGGCTGCTGCGGAATGGCGGGTTCTTTTGGTTATGAAAAAGAACATTATAAAGTGAGTATGCAAATGGGAGAGGACACGCTTTTCCCAAAAGTGCGTAACACTGCCGAAAACGTAAAAATCGCCGCCGCAGGAACGAGCTGCCGTCATCAAATTTATGATGGAACGAAGCGAGAAGCGCAGCATCCGGTTAGTATTTTGAGAAGCTGTCTTAAATTTTAGATTTTAGAATGTAGATTTTAGATTTTTGTTTCACGCAGATTTAAAATGATTTAAGCAGATATTCGCAGATTTTTATTTTTAAATTAAATCTGCTAAAATCTGCCTAATCTGCGTGAAAAATAAAACTATAACAAACTTATTTTTTTTCCTGTTTCAGCAGCTTTATAGATTGCGTTGATGATTCTAACATCTTTAATTCCTTCTTCGCCCGTAATATGATTTGGAAGTTTTTTGTTGGCTAAAATAACTTTAGAAATCTCATCCATTTGGGTCTGCTGTTGGTTGATAACCGGAAAATTAAACGGTTTTCCATCCGATCTTTTACCAATAAAAGGCCCATAACTTACAGCAGGACTCATTTCGAAGAAACCTTCATCAGCAGCAGCGTAAAATCGATCGATGCCAAAGCCACAAGAACTACTGCAATTCGCAACTGCACCGCTCGGAAATTCCATTTGCCAAGTGATATTTTCTTCAACCTGAGAAAACATATTTTTGTTATTAACATGTCCAAATTGTGCGGTAACAGCAATTGGTTCTTCGCCTAAAACATAACGCGAAACCTGAATGCAATAAATGCCTAAATTAATCAAACAACCGCCGCCGGCCCATTTTTTAGTCAGTCTCCATTCCTTGCGGGCGTTTAGATCAACAGGTTTATTAATATCACGAACATCGTAAGTACTATAACCCAGACCAGTTTCAATATAACGAACTTGTCCCATAACTTTTTCTTGTCCGAGACGTTTTATTTCTAGATGATTAGGTTCGTAATGCAAGCGATAACCCATTGCCAATTGTACATTATTGTCATTGCAGACTTTTATCATTTCCTCACAATCTTCGGGAGTAATTGCCATTGGTTTTTCGACAATAACATGTTTTCCTGCTTTTGCTGCACGAACTGTAAATTCTTTGTGTAATGCATTTGGTGTGACAACATAGACTAAATCAATGTCTTTGTTTTTTACAATCTCATCGAAATTTTCGTAGTTGTAAATATTTTTCTCAGGAATATTATATTTCTTTTTCCATGTTCCAGCCTTTGATGGTGTTCCGGTAACGATTCCTGCAAGCTGGCAGTATTCAGAAACCTGAAGCCCTTCAGCAAGCAGTGAAGCATAGTTTCCTAAACCGCATAAAGCAATATTTAATTTTTTTCCGGTGTAAGGAACATGAGTTTTTTCTGTTTCGGTCATAAAAGAAGGAAGTGAAGTCATCACAACCGAAGCTCCAACGCCAAGCCCAAATTTGTTTACAAAAGAACGTCTTGAAATTTTTTCCATAAATATGATTCTTTAAATTAAATACTACTTGTATTAGTAAGCTCATTTTGAGAAATGTTACATTTGTAATTATTTAACCGCAATCCCGATAGCTATCGGGAGCAAAGAATTACGCAGGGTTCGCAAAGTTTTTTTGTTTCTCGCAGATTTAGCAGATAACGCGGATTTTTATTCTGCTAAAAGATTTACGCAGATTTTAATAATTAAAATAAAAAATAAATCTGCTCAATCTGCGAGAGAAAATTTATAGAAAGATTTGAAAAAATAATTCGTGAATTCGTGGCAGAAAAAAACATCTGTAAAAACAAAATCGTTTTATATATTTGAAATAAAGATAATTTTTGCATTATTTGCAAAATAAAACAAAAACGACTGAATTAAATTAATTTATAACAGCAAAACATATATGGCATTTTCAAGTTTATTCCGAAAGAAAACAGTACAGGATATTCTAAAGCAGGTTGCTCAGAACGAATCAGATGGTCATAATGCACTAGGAAAACATTTGACCACCAAAGACTTAACTGCTTTTGGAATTGCGGCTATTGTTGGAGCGGGAATTTTTAGTACGATTGGAAAAGCCAGCGCAGACGGTGGACCAGCCGTTATCTTCTTATTCTTATTTACCGCTTTGTCTTGTAGTTTTGCTGCTTTTGCTTACGCTGAATTTGCTTCGATGGTTCCGGTTTCAGGAAGTGCTTATACTTATTCGTATGTTGCTTTTGGGGAATTAATTGCCTGGATTATTGGCTGGGCTTTGATTATGGAATATGCCGTTGGAAATATAACGGTCGCCATATCGTGGAGTGATTATTTTACAGGACTGCTCCAGAGCGGCGGAATTCATCTTCCGCAATGGATTCAGATGGATTATTTAACTGCTTCAAACGGTTTTAACGATGCTGAAGCCTTAATGCGAGGTGGAAAATCATTTGAAAATTTAAGTGTTGCTTTGCAGCAGGCACATACAGCGTGGACAACTGCACCAACAATTGGATCTTTCCATTTTGTGACTGATATACCGGCATTGTTCATCATTATTTTGATTACAGCTTTGGTTTACAGAGGAATGAAAGAATCTCGTAACGCAAGCAACTTAATGGTTGTCGTAAAACTTTGCGTAGTACTTTTAGTAATTGCAGTTGGAGTATTTTATGTAGATACTGCAAACTGGAGTCCGTTTGCGCCAAATGGAGTTAGCGGGGTTTTAAAAGGAGTTTCTGCCGTTTTCTTTGCTTATATTGGTTTTGATGCGATTTCTACAACAGCAGAAGAATGTAAAAATCCGCAGAGAGATTTACCACGCGGAATGATGTGGGCAATTATTATTTGTACACTTTTATATATTGCTATTGCTTTGGTTTTAACCGGAATGGTAAAATATCACGAATTAAATGTTGGAGATCCTTTGGCATTTGTTTTTGATAAATTAGACTTAAAATGGATGTCTGGAATTATTGCTGTAAGTGCAGTAGTTGCTATGGCGAGTGTTTTATTGGTTTTCCAAATGGGACAGCCTCGTATCTGGATGAGTATGAGCCGTGATGGTTTATTGCCAAAGAAATTCTCAACCGTTCATCCAAAATTCAAAACACCTTCTTTCGCTACAATTGTAACAGGATTTGTTGTAGCAATTCCAGCATTATTCTTAAACCTGACAATGGTAACGGATTTATGCAGTATCGGAACGTTATTTGCTTTTGTATTGGTTTGTGCTGGAGTTTTAGTTTTACAAAATAAACCTGAAATTCCAAGAGGAAAATTCAAAACGCCTTATATCAATTCAAAATTTATTCTGCCGGTTTTAATGATCGCCGGATTGTATTATGCTTTTGCATTCAACAATAAAGCGACAATGGCATTTATTAATAATGAACCACAGATTTACGATGCAACTTCAATCGTAACTTCTTTAGATAAATCAGAATCGGAAAAAGTTTTTAAATATTTAGAAAGTATTGAAGTAAATAATAAAACAGCTGAAACTTCAGATTTAGAGCATTTATTAGGACAATATCAGGATGACGACGCAAAATATGCTGAGGTTGTAAAAGGCCTGCCAATTGCTGATTCTGCAAAATATGAATCAGGTTTTAGTTTATTCAAACACAAAATTCCAATGTGGATATTCTTATTCGTTTTGGTTGGATTAGCGGTTTGGGCTTTCAGAAAAAATCTTTCTTTGATTCCGCTTTTAGGATTAATCTGCTGTTTGTATATGATGGCCGAATTAAGCGTTTGGAACTGGATTTACTTTACAATATGGTTAATAATAGGGTTATTGATTTACTTTACTTATAGTAGAAAAAATAGTAAACTGAATGTAGTTAAGTTATAAGTTAAGAGTTAGTAGTAACGCAAATAAACATTTCTCTAAAATATGAAAATGAAAATTATCTTTTATTTTATCCTTTTTTTTACAAATTTCCTTCATGCTCAGATAATGGCTGATGTAGAGGATGATTCTTCTGATGGAAGGACTTTAACACAAGTTGAATTTAAAAGGGCGATAATTCTTTATGATAAATACGTTGCTAGTGAGGATTTTATTGAAATGAAAAATAAAATTGAAAAACTCTCTTCAATAGCAAACGAAAATAATAAATTACGTGAGTTTGTATTTTATGAAGAAAATATAAATAACCAGAAAATAGAAAATTGGGTGAATAAAAATATTCCAAAAGAAAATAACGGAGAAGCAACTAAACTTCTTTCTAGAATTGTTGTACTGAATAATAAAATCAATATTGACAATGCTGAAATAATAAATATATTAAAATATAAAGCAAGTTTTAACCAATGCCAAGAAATAATGAATCCTGAATTGAGAGATAGATAAATGCGCTACCACTAACCGCCGTTAAACGAGATATGGGTTTTCGGCTGAATTTAAAGATAGTTTTGTGCTTGGACAATTGGCATATCTTTAATTCCAAACTTCGTTTAGCGTCCTAACGTTAATAAAAATATAAGTTAAAAAAGCCGTTCTGTGATTGATTTCAGAACGGCTTTTTTATATAAAATCCGCATAAATTTTCTCGCGCAGATTGTGCAGATCTTACAGATTTTTTATAGGTTTCTATGACATCAGCATAATCAGCCAAATCTGCGAGAGAGATATCTTAGCGAATCTCTGCGAAATTTTCTTTGCGAATCTCTGTGGAATTCAAAACTCCAACTTCGATCATACATTGTTTCATCATTTCATAAGTACGATCAATATCGTTATCCAAACCAATAGAAAAACGAATCAAACCATCTGTTAATCCCATTTCTTTTTGTTCTTCTAACGGGATTTCACTAGAAGTTGAAGTTCCCGGCGCGCTGAATAACGTTTTGTAAAAACCTAAACTTACTGCCAAATAACCAAGATTTCTTTCCTGCATTAATTCCATCAATTCATTGGCTTTTTCCAAAGTTCCAACATCAATTGTCAGCATTCCGCCAAAACCATATTCCGGATTAATCATTGTTTTGTACAATTCATGACTAGGATGGCTTTTTAAACCCGGATAAACCGTTTTTAAACCATCTTTTTCAAACATGTCGGCCAAATAATGCGCATTATGACTGTGTTGTTTAATGCGGATGTGAAGCGTTCGAAGGTTTTTCATTACAGAAGCAGAACGCAAACTATCCATTGTTGGTCCTAAAAGCATACTTGCACCAGAATTTACATTTTTCAGCGAATTGATAAATTCTTTCGAAGCACAAGTTACACCGCCGACAGTATCGCTGCTTCCGTTAATATATTTCGTTAAACTATGAATCACGATATCTGCACCTAATTTTGCAGGAGAAACTGATAAAGGCGAAAATGTATTATCAACAACCAATTTTAAATTGTGTTTTTTAGCAATTTTTGCCAAGCCAGCAATATCGGCAACTTCCAATAACGGATTACTAACTGTTTCGCAATACAAAACTTTAGTTTTCGCTGTAATTGCTGCTTCAACAATATCCAGTTTTGTTATGTCAACAAAGCTTGTTTCAATTCCGAATCTTGGTGTGAAATTTTTTAGGAAAGCGTAAGTTCCGCCATAAATCGTTCGGCTTGAAACGATGTGATCTCCGGCTCCGCACAATTGTAATAGAGTAGGTGTAATGGCTCCCATTCCCGAAGCTGAAACGTTTGCGGTTTCCGTTCCTTCTATTGCCGCCAAAGCCTGATCTAAATAAAGGTTACTTGGCGAAGAATGACGTGAATATAAATAGCAGCCTTCCATATTGCCTTCAAAAGTGTCAAACATGGTTTTAGCCGAAAGAAAAGTATAAGTTGAAGAATCAGAAATTGAAGGGTTTACTCCTCCAAACTCGCCAAAGTATTGCAAATCCTGAATTTTGTCTGCTGGGTTAAAGTTTTTCATATAGATAGTTTTGTTTATTTTGTTTCAAGTTTCAGGTTTCAAGTTGATTGAAACTAGTGTTAATTATTAGGAGCTAATCCTGCTATCCGTTGCAATCTTTTGTGCCGAACCCCGGCACAAAAGGATTTCCACTTCTATCAGGGCTAGGGTACTCATTTTCAAAAGAAATTTTATTCAAAGTAAGATTGAATTAGAAAAATAATCAACAAGTGATTTAGTATTTAGATTTTAAATCTATAAAAATGAATTTATATTGATTTTTAATCTAAATTTGATTTATGAAATCTGATTCAGTAGATTTTCTTTCATTTCAACAACAAACCAAAATCCATAAGCATGATTCTTGACGAAATAGATAAAAAACTTCTAGTTTTACTTCAAACCGATAGTAAAAAGACCAACAAAGAATTGTCTTTAAAATTGAATTTATCGGTAACGGCAGTTTACGAACGAATCAAAAAACTCGAACGCGAAGGCATAATAAAAAACTACGCAGCCTTAGTTGATAAATCTAAAATCGAAAAAGGATTTGTGGTTTTCTGCCATTTAAAGTTGATTCAGCACACAAAAGAATTTCTAACCAAATTTGAAAGTGAAGTTATCAAACTAAACGAAGTTTTAGAATGCCATCACGTAAGCGGTGATTATGATTATATTTTAAAAGTCTTAGTAAAAGATATGGAGGCGTACAGAGAGTTTTTGGTAACAAAACTAACTTCGTTACAGCATATAGGCAGTACGCAAAGCATGTTTATGATTAGCGAAGTGAAGAATTCGACGGTGATTTCGTTTTAAGATGCTGAGGGACTAAGGTTCTGAGATTCTAAGTTTTTTTGCAGAGACGCACCGCAGTGCGTCTAAAACTATGTTTATCATTTCGATTGTTCGCTATCGTTCCGAAATCTCTTTTAATTTATTTAATGCTTTCGGGTAAGTATTTTTAAAATAATCCAAATATTCGTCAACAGTATCCAAATCTACTGTTACGGTTGTTATACCGTTATTTTCCTGATAAGAATAATTTTCGTGACCGCCTGTCCATTTTTCGACTTGTTCACCTGTAGTGACTTCTGTGTCGCCATCAAGGAAACCGTAATGTCTTATAGAAACAAATTTGGCAGGCTGGTTTTCTACAATTTCAGAAACCATTCCGCCTTTTTTGCCGTTTTCGTCCAGACCCACAAAATATATTTTGCTTCCCTTTTCCCAGCTTCCTTCGTAGGTAGAAGTTGGATTAAATATTGCTGTCCAATATTCATAATTTTTTTTGTCTTTCAAACCTAACATCACCTCATACACTTTTTGAGCCGTTGCATTTATCTCTGTTTTGAATTGTAGCTTTTCCATTTTTATTTGGTATTGGTTAGACTTTAAAGTTACATTTAATTTTTTTGTTTTTGTTGTTTATTATTTGATTTTCAATAATTTTTTTTGCAAAATTCGTTATCTGTTCGAGTGGTTTGTTAGTTAATGTCTATTTGTTTTTCTCCACAAGTTGTCTAAAAGTATTCTTCCACAAAGGCATTTTGTCATAAAATTCGACACACTTATCAATTGAATTTAAACTTTCTAGTGTAGGCAAAATATTTTGCTCAAAATCTATTCTAAATTCAGTAGTAAAATCTTCCATATTTGTATCAGTTTCCAGACGAAAACCTAGATTTTTTCTAAATTTATGCTCTTGTCTGCTTTTAGAAATAAAGCATTGTTCTCTGCAAGGAATGGCAATATCATAACCAGTTATCTTTTTCTTTGTTTTATCTGAAATAAATCTTTCCAGTGCAATTCCAATATTAAAGCAAAAATCGACCTGATCTTTTGAATTAAAAGAGAAGTTTTGAAGATTTATTACAGAGTAAAAAGTTTCATTATTTTTCCACCAATTATTTCCACTGGTTTTATAGCCTTTGTCTTTAAGAAGAGGTTTTAAATAAGTTTTAATTAATATTTCTTGTTTTTCTTTTGCAGTCATTTTTGATTTAAGATAACATTCGACTATTAAAACAGGTTTGGTGTTAAATTAAGCTAGAATTTTCGGATTTGCAAATTATTCCAAATACAAAACAAATTTCTATTAGGCTAATAAAATTTCCTGCGATAAAAATAAATTTTAGTTTCGATAGTCATCGGGATTTAAAAAAAATAAAGCTCTTTATACTAAAATAGAAACCTTTTGCGGAAAAATTTAACTCCAAAATTTCACGCAAAAAACATTGAAAATTAAACTTCAAACAAAACTTTATTCCTTAATTTTGTAACCGCTAAAATAAAAACAAATACTATGAGTTCATTTGACGTAGTCATTATAGGTTCAGGTCCTGGAGGATATGTATCAGCAATTCGTTGCGCACAATTAGGTTTCAAAACTGCAATTGTAGAAAAATATAATTCATTGGGCGGAACTTGCCTTAACGTAGGTTGTATTCCTTCAAAAGCATTATTATCTTCTTCTCACCATTATGCTGAAATCGCTCATTTTGCAGACCACGGAATCGAAGTTTCTGGTGATGTAAAAATCAATTTAGAGAAAATGATTGCCCGCAAACAAGCTGTAGTTGATCAAACTGTAGGCGGAATCAATTATTTAATGGATAAAAATAAAATCACGGTTTTCAATGGTTTAGGTTCTTTCGTAGATGCAACTCACATCGCTGTTGCAAAAGCTGACGGAACTTCTGAAACTATCGAAGCAAAATATACTGTAATTGCTACAGGATCAAAACCATCTTCTTTGCCATTCATCAAAATTGATAAAGAAAGAATCATCACTTCTACTGAAGCTTTGGCTTTAAAAGAAGTTCCAAAACATTTAGTAATCATTGGTGGAGGAGTTATCGGAATCGAGCTTGGACAAGTTTACCTTCGTTTAGGTGCTCAGGTTTCTGTAGTGGAATTCATGGACAGAATCATCCCGGGAATGGATGGAGCTCTTTCTAAAGAATTAACTAAAGTGTTGAAAAAACAAGGAATGAAATTCTACGTTTCTCACAAAGTAAAATCAGTTGAAAGAAACGGTGATGCTGTTGTAGTTCAGGCTGAAAATGCAAAAGGAGAAACTATCACTCTTGAAGGAGATTATTCATTAGTTTCTGTAGGTCGTCGTCCGTACACAGACGGATTAAACGCTGATAAAGCGGGAGTTAAAATTTCTGACAGAGGACAAGTTGAAGTAAACGATCATTTACAAACGAATGTTCCAAATATCTATGCAATTGGTGACGTTGTTCGTGGAGCAATGTTAGCACACAAAGCAGAGGAAGAAGGAGTTATGGTTGCTGAAATCTTAGCAGGTCAAAAACCACATATCGATTATAATTTAATCCCTGGTGTAGTGTACACTTGGCCGGAAGTTGCAGCAGTTGGACAAACTGAAGAGCAATTAAAAGCGGCAGGAGTTGCTTATAAATCTGGAAGTTTCCCATTTAAAGCTTTAGGACGTGCAAGAGCAAGTGCTGACTTAGACGGATTCGTAAAAATCTTAGCTGACGAAAAAACAGATGAGGTTTTAGGAGTTCACATGATTGGAGCACGTACAGCAGATTTAATTGCTGAAGCGGTTACTGCAATGGAATTCAAAGCTTCTGCTGAGGATATTTCAAGAATGAGCCACGCGCACCCAACTTTCGCGGAAGCGGTGAAAGAAGCAGCATTGGCAGCAACAGAAAACAGAGCTTTACACGTATAATTTACGTTAAACATCATAAATAGAAAACGTCAGAATAATTTCTGACGTTTTTTTATTGCTTGACTATTTTAAAAGTATAGTAGGTTTCTTTGTTTTTTGAATATACGCTATACGATTGCTCGTCTTCATCATATAATTTGTATAAATATTTATCGCCTTTTACACTTAAGTTTTTCCGTGAAAGGTTGTTACTTTCAATAAACTCCAGTTCAAATTCGCACTGGCCTTTTTTTCTGTATTTTAATTTTGAAAAAGTATTGTCTTCAAATTTTTCTATCCACAAATTATCACTTAAGGTAACTTCTACTTTTTTACCATCATTTTCAATGTAATAATATCTCGAAATTTTATCAAAAGCATTGCATTGGTCTTTCGATAGTTTTTCTACAGGTTTTTCATTGTGCATTTCCCAGGTGCTTTGAGATGACTTATTTGGAAAAAGTGCTACAAATTCATTGCAATTTCTTTGTAATCTAAAGAAAATCAATTCAAATACTCTTCTTTGTGCGATGCTGTCTTTAAATTTTGACAGATACGGAACAACGTGAGAATTGTTAATCGTGTTAATTCTGATTTCATTATGCAGGTTTTGATTCTGAACTAACGATTTGCATATTTCATTATTCAAAGAATCAACAGATTTTATGTATTCAGACTGAGATTTGCAATAAGAGGAATAAACTAAAAGAATTAAGAGCAGGTGTTTTTTCATTTTTGGATATTGGTTAATGCTCCAAAATTAGCTTTTTAGTAAGAATATTATAAAGTCTTGTTTAAAATTTTATATTTCTGATATTTTAATAGGTGAAAAAATATAAACTTGAAGAAAAATTTTGTAAATTAGATGTAGAATTCTGATGCTATCTTTATGATAATAAAAAGATTGCATCATGAAAAATAAATATATTGCTCCGGTTTTATTAGGAGCAGGAATTGCGTTCATACTTTACTCAAACAGATCGAAAATTCCTAAAAAAGCAACGGCCATTACCAATTTTGATAAAGATAAATATTTAGGAAAATGGTTCGAAATTGCCAGATTAGATTATAAATGGGAAAGAAACTTAGACAATGTTTCTGCCGAATATTCTCTTAACAGCGATGGTACCATAAAAGTTCATAATAAAGGCCATAATGTCAAAAAAGACAAATGGGAAGAAAGCATCGGGAAAGCCAGACTTGTCAAAAAAGACAATGTTGGTATGCTTAAGGTCTCATTTTTTGGTCCTTTATATTCCGGATATAATATTATTGCGGTAGATGACAATTACAAGTATGCCCTTGTTGCCGGCGAAAGTCTTAAATACATGTGGATACTTTCAAGAGAAACAACAATGCCTGAAGCGGTAAAAGCAGATTTTTTAATTAAAGCTCAGGAAATTGGATACAATATTTCAGATTTGATTTGGGTAAAACACGATAAATCAAACTAAATAAAAAACCCGACATTTTAGTGTCGGGTTTTTTATTATAACTAATGAAGAATCATGGTGTAAAAACTGTTTTATAATTATCCCAATATCTGTAAATCAAAAATAAATTGCCTAGAAAAAGTAATCCGGCAATAGGAAGACCTTCCGGCGTTAAAAAATAATTGATAAACAAAATGTTGATTGTGATTGGTAAAATCAGGATGTTTGCCAGAGTAACAAAACGACCCGTTACAAATGAAATCCCGCAAAGTAATTCAACTGTTTTTGCTAATGGAAGCAGATAAGTTGAAGCGACTAAACCCATATTAAATGCCTTAAAATTACCTGTTGTTTCTGGTTCCGGCGCAAGTTTAAAAAAGAACGAAATAGAGGCAAACAACAGTAAAAGGCCGATCAAAACGCGGACAATAATAGTAGCAATTTTCATAATACTTAGAATTTTAATAGGTTAAAATGATATAATTAGTGTGCTGAAAATGCAAATCAATATTCTTCAAATAAATGGATATCTTTTTTAAGGATCATTTTATTGAGAATTTAACAATCAATAATATTCTATTTTGGGATTAGTTTAATGCTATATCAAATATAACGAATTTTTTCTTATGAAATTACTGTTATATTAACAGTTTTATGTAATTATTTTTAGCTTTTAATAGATTCGGCTTCTGTCGATAATTTTTTCTGATTATCTCAGAAGCGAAATTTTTTGTTGTAATTTTGAAATTTAAAAAATTATCCATTTTTGAGAGTTTCTTTTACCAAACATATTTCAAATCCAGAGCTGTTTAAGCAGCAGCTTTTAAACTGGTCGCAGCAATTTCGGGAAGTCGTTTTTTTAGACAGTAATTCTTATCCGCAGGAATATTCAAGCTTTGATTGTCTGCTGGCTGTTGATGCTTTTACGTCTTTAAAAACCGATTTTCAAAACGCTTTTGAAGATTTAAAACAATATCAGCAAACTACAAAAGACTGGCTTTTAGGATATCTTTCTTATGATTTAAAAAATGATACCGAAAATCTGAAATCAAATAATTTTGACGGATTAGAATTTCCGGATTTATTTTTCTTTCAGCCCAAAAAAATATTTCTATTAAAAGAAAATCAGCTGGAAATTCAATATTTGCTTCTTTGTGATGATGAAGTTGAAGATGATTTTCATGAGATAGTCGAAAGTCGAAAGTCGAAAGTCGAAAGTGGTAATTCTTTAAAGATTCAGCAGCGTATTTCTAAAGATTCATATATCGAAAAAGTAACTAAAATGCTGGAGCATATTCATAAAGGCGATATGTATGAAGCTAATTTTTGTATGGAGTTTTTTGCCGAAAATGCGGTGATTAATCCCTTAGAAAAATTTCAGAAATTAAATGAAATTTCGCAAGCACCTTTCTCTGTTTTCTTTAAAAATCACAAACAGTTTTTACTTTCTGCTTCACCGGAACGTTACCTGAAAAAAGTTGGAGAAAACATTATTTCACAGCCTATAAAAGGAACTTCAAAACGATTTTTAGATTCTGTTGAAGATCAAAAATCAAAAGAATATCTGGAATCTGATGCAAAAGAACGTGCAGAGAATATCATGATTACAGATTTGGTTCGAAATGATTTATCACACACTGCCCAAAAAGGCTCTGTTGAAGTTGCCGAACTCTGCAAAATTTATTCGTTTTTGCAGGTTCACCAAATGATTTCGACAATAACATCAAAACTAGATGCGCAATATTCTGCAATTGATGTTTTAAAAACCACTTTCCCAATGGGAAGTATGACAGGTGCGCCAAAGATTTCGGTTATGAATATTATCGAGAATCTTGAAGAAACCAAACGCGGGCTTTACAGCGGAGCGGTAGGATATTTTACTCCCGAAGGCGATTTTGATTTTAATGTTGTAATTCGAAGCATTCTCTACAATCAGGAAAAAGAATATGTTTCGTTTTCTGTTGGAAGCGCAATAACATCCCTTTCAATTCCCGAAAAAGAATACGAAGAATGTTTACTAAAAGCTAAAGCCATGCACGAGGTTTTACAATAAAGGATTGAAAATGTTTTTTTGTTTCACGCAGATTTGGCAGATTGTGCAGATTTAATTTGAATTTAGGAATAAATAAAATCAGCTTAATCTGCAAAATCTGCGTGAAAAATAATTCGTGAATTCGTGGCAAACAAAAAAATCACTGCTTAACATTTCATTTAAAAATAGATAAAATTTAATTTGTTACTTTTATCGGATGCTTTTAAAATTTCAGAATCATATCATTTCCAGATTTCCATTTTTAGCCGAGAAAAAGCTTTTTCTTGCTGTTAGTGGCGGTTTAGACAGTATGGTTTTACTTCATTTACTTCAAAAACTGCGGTATGAAATTGCGGTTTTGCACTGCAATTTTCAGCTTCGGGGATTAGAAAGTTTTGGCGATCAGGATTTTATTCAAAAATACTGCGAACAAAATAATATTCCCGTTTTTACAACCCAGTTTGATACTGAGGCTTTTGCCAAAGATTATAAATTATCAACACAAGTTGCGGCCAGAGAACTTCGCTACAGTTGGTTTTATGAGCTTTTAGAAGAAAAAAACTTCGATTATATCTTAACAGCACATCATGCTGATGATAATCTGGAAACTTTTATCATCAATTTAACCCGCGGAACAGGATTGGAAGGTTTAACCGGAATTCCGGAACAAAATGACAAAATCATTCGTCCGCTTCTGCCATTTTCAAGAGAAGAAATTCTAAAATATGCTGAAGAAAATAATATCGAATGGAGAGAAGACAGCAGTAATGCTTCCAATAAATATCTTCGAAATAAAATTCGTCACGATTTAGTTCCGATTCTTAAAGAAATCAATCCCAACTTTCTGAATGCTTTTGAGAAAACACAATCGTATCTTCAGGAATCCAAAGAAATGGTTGAAGATGCATCGATTATGATTTATCAGCAAGTAGCAAAAGAAGCAGAAGAGGATATACATTTTGATTTAAAGCAGCTCAAAAAACTTCCAAATTATAAATCGTATTTGTACCAATGGCTGAATGAGTTTGGCTTTTCGGCGTGGAATGATATTTACGATTTAGTGGAAGGACAATCTGGTAAACAGGTTTTTTCAGATGAATTCAGGCTTTTAAAAAATAGAGAAACTTTGATTTTGAGCCCGATTTCGGAAACAGCCTTAAACGAAGAATTTCAAATTCAGGAAAACGATACAGAAGTTAATTTTCCCTTAAATTTAAAGCTTTGTCAGGTAGACGACATTACTATAAATTCAAATAAAGCTATCTTTGTTGACGCTAAAAAAATCCAGTTTCCTTTAGTTCTTCGCAGGTGGAATGAAGGAGATACTTTTCAGCCTTTTGGAATGAATGGGAAGTCGAAAAAAGTGAGCAAACTTTTTAAAGATGAAAAATTATCATTGATTGAAAAGGAAAAAACATGGATTTTATCTTCGGATAATCAAATAGTCTGGATTGTTGGCATGAGACAAGACGAACGTTTTAGAGTTGAAAACACCACAAATAAAATACTTAAAATAGAATTGCAATAATGAACTTTAATCAAAACCTTCAAGTGATACTTTCAGGAAGTATCAGGAATAAAATAACTGCCTTTTTGCTGTTGTTCTTTTTTGCTTTGGCAGGCAATGCCCAAATTTTAGAACCGGTAAAATGGACTTCTAAAATTGAAAAAAAAGGAAATAATGCGCTATTAATTTTTGACGGAACAATCGAAAAAGACTGGCATATGTATTCGCAGTTTACGCCAGAAGGCGGACCGCTTGCGCTGGAAATTTCGTTTAAAAATCAAAAAGGAAACTACGAACTAATAGGAAAAGCTAAAGAAGGCAAAACCAGAACGGCTTTTAACGATGTTTTTGGTGTAAATGAAACCTTTTTTGAAGGGAAAGCACATATTGAGCAGGAAATAAAAATCATTAACCCAAATTTGAAAACGGTTGATGTAGATTTTGATTTTCAGGTTTGTAAAGAAGTTTGTATCAACTCAAATAAAAAGTTTTCGATTTCGGTTCCTTCAACCTTTAAAATGGATGAAATTCCCGTAATTTCAGAAGCAAAAGCCGACGAAACGAAGAGAGTAGGTTTAGCTATTGATACTATTAAAAAAGAAGCAGAAGTTACAGCTGATAAAACTTCAAAAGTAGAAAAAGAAACTACGGCTAAAGAAGAAATTCCGGCTCCGGTGCCATCAAGAAGTTTATGGTCAATATTTTTTATTGCTTTTCTGTCAGGATTTGCGGCATTGTTAACGCCTTGTGTTTTCCCAATGATCCCAATGACAGTGAGTTTCTTTACTAAACAAAGTAAAAGCAGAGCAAAAGGAATTAGAAATGCAATTATATACGGATTTTCGATCATTGCTATTTATGTGATTTTAGGGCTTATCGTAACTAAAATATTTGGTGCAGATGCTTTAAATGCATTCTCAACGGATGTTTGGTTTAATTTAATTTTCTTTGTGATATTAGTCATTTTTGCCACTTCATTTTTGGGTGCTTTCGAAATTATGCTTCCAAATTCATGGGCAAATAAGGCAGATCAACAGGCTGATAAAGGTGGAATAGTTGGGATTTTATTTATGGCTTTGGCTCTTGCTATTGTGTCCTTTTCTTGTACAGGACCAATTGTTGGAACTTTATTAGTTGAAGCTGCTTCAAACGGTGGAATTGCTCCAATTGTTGGAATGCTTGGTTTTTCATCTGCATTAGCACTTCCGTTTATGTTATTTGCTATGTTTCCTGGCTGGTTAAATTCATTACCAAAATCGGGAGGATGGCTAAATACCGTAAAAGTAGTTTTAGGATTTTTAGAATTGGCTTTGGCATTCAAATTTTTATCAAATGCTGATTTAGTTTTACAATTGCACTTTTTAGAAAGAGAAGTTTTCATTGCAATCTGGATTGCTATTTTTGGAGCGCTAACTTTATATTTATTTGGAAAAATTACCCTGCCTCACGATAGTCCTTTACAGCATATATCAGTTGGAAGATTGTATCTAGGATTGCTTACGTTGGTATTTACAATGTATTTAATTCCGGGACTTTGGGGTGCGCCATTAAAATTAATCAGCGCATTTCCGCCGCCGCCAACATATAGCGAAAGCCCTTTTGGAGTAGGAGGTTCTGGCAGTGCTGCTGTAAACCAAGATATAAAAGGACTTCCGGATGGAGCAGAATTAGGTCCTCACGGAATTATGGTTTTCCACGATTACGAAGATGGTTTAGCTTATGCAAAAGAAATAAAAAAGCCTATTATGCTTGATTTTACAGGTTATGCTTGTGTAAACTGCAGAAAAATGGAAAACAATGTTTGGTCTGAACCTGCGATTTTACCAATTTTAAAAAATGATGTGGTTTTGATTTCGCTTTATGTCGATGATAAACGCGAATTGCCAAAAGAAGAACAATTTGTTACAGCTGCAGGTGATAAAATTATTACTGCAGGCGATAAATGGACAGATTTTATGATTTCTAAATATAAAACCAATACTCAGCCATTATACGTTATTACAGATTTAGAAGGAAATAATCTAAATGCTTCTAAGCCAACAATTAGCTATGTGAGTGCAGAAGAATATTTGCAATGGCTAAAAGAAGGGATTTCTAATTTTAAATAGTTTTTAAGAATTAAGAATTAAGAATTAAGAATTAAGAATTAAGAATTAAGAATTAAGAATTAAGAATTAAGAATTAAGAATTAAGAATTAAGAATTAAGAATTAAGAATTAAGAATTAAGAATTAAGAATTTTGAGCTTTAAAAGCTAAAATAAATTTGACATAAAAAGGGCTGTCTCGATTTTTGAGACAGCCCTTTTGTAATTAGTATAAAGGCTATTTTTTTACTTTATATTCTCATTTCATCATTCCGTAGGAATGTCTCGTCGGTAGAAAAAAAATATTGAATGTACGTTTATTACGTTCCATAGGAACGTTTGATATATAATAAGATTGCAAAAAAGTAATTTAAACAAAAAGCGCTCTAAGAAAACTTAGAGCGCTTTTTTATCAAGTAACGAAAGTGAAAATTAATACCTTATAAGAATTCTCCGTGTTGAGAGATGTCTAATCCTAATTCTTCTTTTTCTTCTGTAACTCTTAGAGGAGTAATTTTATTTACAATAAAGAATAAAGCATAAGAAGCAACAAAAGCAAAGATTGAAACTACAACTAAAGCAGTTAATTGGTTGATGAATAAAGTTGGAGTTCCGAAGATTAAACCTTGGTTATCACCAACAACAGGGTTGATCGCTTTTGAAGCAAAAACTCCAGTTAAAAGCATACCTACCATACCACCAACACCGTGACAAGCAAATACATCAAGAGCATCGTCGATTTTTCCTTTAGGGAATTTGCTTACTACCAAGTTACTAACGATTGCAGCAAATAAACCAATAAAGATAGCATGAGAAATACTTACGAAACCAGCAGCTGGTGTAATAGCAACAAGACCTACAACAGCTCCAATACAAGCTCCAAGTGCAGATAATTTGTGTCCTAAAATTTTATCAAGGAAAACCCATGCCATTGCAGCAGCGGCAGCAGCAACTGTAGTTGTTCCTAAAGCTTGTACAGCTAAACCGTTAGATCCTAAAGCAGAACCTGCGTTGAAACCAAACCATCCAAACCATAGTAAACCTGTTCCTAATAATACATAAGTAATTCTGGCAGGGTTAACTTTTTGAACTTTTCTTTTTCCTAAGAAGATAGCTCCAGCTAATGCAGCCCATCCGGCACTCATGTGTACTACAGTTCCACCAGCGAAGTCAAGAACTCCCATTTTAAAGAAAACTCCATCAGGATGCCAAGTCATATGAGCTAGAGGAGCATATATAATAATGATAAATAAAACCATGAATAACAAATACGCCCAGAAACGAATACGTTCTGCAAAAGCACCTGTAATTAATGCAGGAGTAATGATGGCGAATTTTGCCTGAAATAATGCGAATAACATAAAAGGAATTGTTGGGGCAAGACTCCAGGCTGTGCTTGTTCCAACACCTTCAAAGAATAAATTAGATGATGGATTTCCGATTATTCCTCCAATTGTAGGACCAAAAGCTAATCCAAAAGCAACAACAACCCATAAAATTGTAACGATTACCATTGCCATAAAACTTTGAAGCATAGTACTGATAACGTTTTTCTTACCTACCATTCCTCCGTAGAAAAATCCTAATCCTGGCGTCATTAACAATACAAATGCAGTTGCAACGATCATCCAAGCTGTATCTCCCGTATCAAATTTTACAGCTTCTGCCGGAATTGGGTTATCGGCGATGATAAAATTCGATATAAAGGTTAGTACCAAAATAGTGATAAGAATCACACTTAAAATAATTTTTCGCATAGTTATTTAGTTTTAAAATTTTTGATAAAAGTATAAAATGATTTAATACCCCCTAATAAAATAGAGTCTAATGTTTAATTTTTGTTAATTTTAAAATTTAACCCCCTCAAATTTGAATGTATTTGTTAAAACAGACTTAAAATTTACATTTTGGCAGCGTTTTTTTTCCCTTGCCTGCTAAAACGGATATTTTTCCTATTTTTTTAATACACTTTTTTGAGTTAAACTTGTGCTTTATTGTTTAAAAACGTCTAAAATTTTCTAATGTTAGGTTATATTTAATCTTTTTAACAGTTTTTGTAATTAAAATTTAAGAATGGAAAATCGTAAAATAAAATGGGGAATTGTCGGACTAGGAAACATTGCTCATCAATTTGCTGCTGATTTATTATTAATAGAAGATGCAGAGCTGGCTGCAGTAAGTTCAAGAGATATTTTTAAAGCCGATGAATTTGCATCAAAATATAATGTTTCAAAAAGATACAATTCTTATGAAGCGCTTTTTGCCGATGAAGATGTTGATGTTGTTTATATAGCAACACCGCACGATTCTCATGCAGAGCTTTCGATACAAGCCTTAGAAAATGGTAAACATGTTTTATGTGAAAAACCAATAGCGCTTTCATATAAAGATGCTCAGCGAATGATAGAAGCTTCTAAAAAACATAATAAGTTTTTTATGGAAGCATTCTGGGCACGTTTTATTCCGGCTGTACAAGATGTTTTGGCAAAAACTCAAAATGGAATTATTGGCGACGTGAATTATATAAAAGCCGATTTTGCTTTTGTTGGAAGTGAAACAGAGAACATTAGGCTTTTTGATAAAAATCGTGGTGGAGGAGCATTATTCGATATTGGTGTTTATCCATTATTTCTCTCTTATATAATGTTTGGAATTCCAAAAGAGATAATAGCAAAATCTATTTATTATAAAAACGGAATTGATTTACAGACTTCAATGATTTTGCAATACGAAAATGCACAGGCCGTTTTGCATTCGTCTATAGTTTCAGAATCTGATATGAAAGCTCAGATTGGAGGAACAAAAGGTAGAATCGAATTAAATTCGCCGTGGTTTATGGCTGATGGGTATTCTGTTTTTAAAAATGAAGAAAAAGAAGCTGTTTTTACTTTGCCAACTTTAGGAAAAGGATATTCGCATGAAATAATTGAATGCAACAATTGTATTTTAAATAATCAAATTGAAAGCAAACTTTGGTCGCATCAAAACAGTTTGGATTTGAGTGAAATAGTAGAGGAGATTAAAACGCAGATCAGGCTTCCATTTTAAAATTATTATTTGTAATAAAAAACTTATAAATTAATATTTTTTCATTAGTTTTAAAACCAATTAATGAAAGGAATATTATGTTAATAAAAGTTTACGGAAGTGCCGTTTTTGGAGTGGAAGCTACAACCATTACCATTGAAGTTCATATGGATAAAGGAATTGGTTATCATTTAGTTGGTCTTCCTGATAATGCAATAAAAGAAAGCAGTTACCGAATTGCCGCGGCTCTAAAAAATAACGGATTAAGTCTTCCCGGAAAAAAAATCACTATAAATATGGCGCCCGCTGATCTTCGAAAAGAAGGTTCGGCGTATGATTTGCCGCTCGCAATGGGAATTTTAATTGGTTCAGATCAGATAAAAGCGCCGGAAATCGAACAATATATTATTATGGGAGAACTTTCTCTTGACGGAAGTTTACAGCCCATTCGAGGCGCTTTGCCAATTGCTATAAAAGCAAAAGAGGAAGGTTATAAAGGGTTTTTTCTGCCCATTCAAAATGTAAAAGAAGCAGCTATAGTTGCAGGCTTAGATGTTTATGGCGTTTCTAACTTACAGGAAATAATCGACTTTTTTGCCGGAAAAGGAACATTACAGCCAACAGTAATTGACACTCGCGCTGAGTTTTATAAAACACTCGATTTTCCTGAGTTTGATTTTTCTGATGTCCGCGGACAAGAAAGCATTAAACGCTGTATGGAAATTGCGGCAGCAGGCGGTCATAATATTATTTTAATTGGCCCGCCAGGTGCAGGGAAAACAATGCTTGCCAAACGTGTTCCGAGTATTTTACCGCCCATGACATTGCGAGAAGCTCTTGAAACCACTAAAATTCATAGTGTTGCCGGAAAATTAAAAGAAGTTGGATTAATGAATCAACGCCCGTTTAGAAGTCCGCATCATACTATTTCGAATGTTGCTTTGGTTGGCGGCGGAAGTTACCCGCAGCCTGGGGAAATTTCGATGGCTCATAATGGTGTTTTGTTTTTAGATGAATTACCAGAATTTAAACGTGATGTTCTCGAAGTAATGAGACAGCCGCTTGAAGACAGGGAAGTAACCATTTCGAGAGCAAAATTTACAGTAACATATCCGTCATCGTTTATGTTGGTGGCGAGTATGAATCCAAGTCCGAGTGGATTTTTTAATGATCCGAGTATGCCCAATACTTCTTCGCCTCACGAAATGCAGCGTTATATGAGTAAAATTTCCGGACCACTTTTAGATCGAATTGATATTCATATTGAAGTTACGCCCGTTCCTTTTGATAAACTGGCAGATGATCGTAAAGCCGAGAGCAGCGTAGAAATTCGCAAACGTGTAACTGCCGCACGTGAAATACAAACAAAACGTTTTGCCGAGATTGAAAACATTCATTACAATGCGCAAATGAGCAGTAAATTAATTCGTGAATATTGTGTATTAGATGAACAATCAAAAGAGCTTTTGAAAAATGCCATGGAACGCTTAAACCTTTCCGCCAGAGCCTATGACCGAATTTTAAAAGTTTCCAGAACTATAGCTGATTTAGATCATTCTGAAAATATTATTTCGCAGCACATCGCCGAAGCAATTCAATACAGAAGTCTCGATAGGGAAGGATGGCTGGGGTAATTAATTTTAGATTTCTGATTTTAGATTTTAGATTGGAATACTTTGTGGTTAAAAACTTTGTCAAAGTTTCAAACTTTGACAAAGTTCTGCGCAATTTTGTCATTCCTCGTTCTTCAGAAACCTAACGCAATTCTATAAAGTCCTCAATATATATATCTTCTAAAAAATGAAAGTCATGCGAAACCACAATCAAAGTTCCTGTATATTCATTAATTGCTGCAGTTAAGATTTCAATATTCTGAATATCAAGATTATTTGTAGGTTCATCGAGAATAATAATATCAGGAGCATGGTTATTAATTGTTAAACAGCACAGCATTAAACGCATTTTTTCACCTCCGCTTAAAGCAGAACAAGGTTTGTTCCAGTCATTTTGAGAAAACAAAAACTTATTCAGTTTCATTTTAATATCATGTTCCTGCAGACCGGAAGCATTAAATTTTTGCGTCTGTTCGTAAACCGAAATTTGATTTTCAATAAGAGAATAATCCTGATCGATATAGATAATTTTCGAATCGGCTTTGTAAATTGTTCCGGTTTTGGGTTGTAATTCGCCCATGATAATTTTTATCAAAGTTGTTTTTCCTGAACCATTTATACCTTTTAATGCGATGCGGTCGCCGCTTAAAATTTGAAAATTCAACGTATTTTTCCATAAACTTTGATTTCCAAAATCATGATTTATTTCGGTTGCTGTAAAAAGTATTTTTCCTTTATGAAGATTCGTTTTATCAAAACCAAATTTCATCTGATCGATATCAGATACAGACGAACGTAATTCTTGTAATTCTCTCGAAATTCCGCCAATTTTTTCAGCATGAACACCCTTTGTTTTTGCGGTGCTGTTTTCCGCATTGTTTCGTAAAGTATTCATCATAATTCTCGACACTCCGGCTTTCTTTTGTTTCTTTTCACCGCGAGAATCCAGTTTGTTCTGTCGTTCCAGAGTTTCACGTTCTTTTTCTTTTGCCTTGCGTAAAGCTTTTTCTTTACTTTGAATGTCCTGATTCAGGGCATTATTTTCAATTTGTTTCTGCTCGGCATAAAAATCATAATTGCCGCCATAAATTGTAATTCCATGTTTTGATAATTCGCAAACTGGATTTAATAAATTCAACAGTTTTCGATCATGGCTTACAATAATTAAAGTTGACGAAGTATTTTTTATAAAGTTGTATAACAATTCTCTCCCTGCAATATCCAAATGATTACTGGGTTCATCCAGTAAAATAAGTTCAGGTTCATGAATGGAAATGCCGGCCAGAAAAACTTTTGTTTTTTGCCCGCCGCTTAACGTTTCGAGTTTCTGGTTTAAATCTAAATCTTTTAATTTCCAATATTCTAAAGCTTCATTACAACGATCTTCGATTGTCCAGTCGTCGTTTAAAACGTTGAGGTTTTCTTCTGAAACATTTCCGTTAAGAATTTCCTGAAGTGCATTTATTTTATCTTCAATTTGCAAGGCCTGTGCAATTGTAAGATGATTAAACTGCCCGAAAATCTGTGGAAGATAATAAGGTTTAGAATCTGTTTTTAATAAACCGTCAGAAGGTTGAAATTCGCCTGAAATAATTTTTAATAATGTCGATTTACCAACGCCATTATTGCCAATCAGAGCAATTTTTTCATGAGCGTTAACAGTAAAAGTAATTTTGTCAAACAACAAATCTTTGTTCGAATGCAGGTATGAGATATTCTGTAAAATAACCATAATTTCTTTCTTTAAAGGAATAAACAAATGGGTAAGTCCGTTTGCGGCTTACCTTATAATTGTCCGAAAGAAATTTTTATTCACATATAGATTTGTGCGGTTTAATTAGAGTTGCAAAGATATAAAAAATAAATTTTAAGATTTGAATGCCAGATTATTCAACTTTTAAATTAGCATTCTTAGAGAATTTTATCGTTCTACTATTTTTGCCTGAAGAATTTTTTCTAAATCTTGGGTACTTTTTTTGCTTTCGACTTTGAACCCAAATCCAGCCATTGCAATTCCTAATAAAAGCATTCCGTAGGGAATCAGCATAAAAAATCCTGCTTCAGAATTGAGCCCGTTATTGAACAGAATATTATATGTCACGGCTATACAGGCAATAAAAGCACCACCTAGCCAAATAATCATAAAAACTTTTACAAACTCAACTAAACTCATTTTTACAATTATTTTTGATCCGCTAATGTCTTCTTTAATTTCTCCTTTTATGATAGGTAAAAATGAATTTCGATAGTTTATAGCTCTTTTAATTTTAAATTTATTTCCATATATTTTGCCAACGTAAGGTTTAGAATATGAAAAATTATTGGCACTAAAACCAAAAGATTTTTCAGCCTCGATTTCGTTTTCAAGATGTGCTAAAAGATCCTGTTTGCTGAGTTGAGAGCGGTAAAATAATTCTTCAAAAGGAAGTATTTTTTTTATCATAATTATTAGATTTTTATTTGTCCGTTTGAATCATAACTAAAAGTCCAACTTGATGTAGTCTGATTGCCAATAACATCATTAGAATATTGAATTTCTGTATATTTTCTAAAATTATTGTTTGAAAGTGAACGGTAGAAAAACTCATCTAATAAATATAATTTCTTGAAAGGATTTCCGGAACTGTCATAATCTTCAAAAGTTCTTATGATTTTTTCGCCTTTACTTACTCCATTTTGCTGCTCAAAATATTCTGATTTTGTCAAATTCCCATTTGCATCATAATAGAAATTTTCTACGTAAGAAATAACATAATCAGTAGGATCTGATGCATCATAAATCATATTAGGGAAAGTTGTAACTATTTTTTCAAGCTTATTTCCATTATATATAAAGCTTTGTTTTTTAGAGTGATAATTATTAAATGTATTTGGGATTTCTTTTGATATAATTTGATTTGAAGAATTTAGGGTAACAAATCTTGTGTTTTTCGGTACGGTAAAATCCGGAGAAGTAGAAAAATTCTCGATAGTTACAGTATTGTTTACATAAGTAAAAGAAGTGTGAATATCTTTGCTGTACCTAGAACTGTAACCAGTCGAAACAGGTAACAATATAAAGCCGCCATTTTTCTTTATCAATCTTCGATCTGAATCATATTCAAAAGTAAAATTTTGACCATCTTGATTATTTAGACTGGGGTTTATTTCAGTAATTAAAGTTTCAGTATCTGGTGTGTCATCATTAGAGCAAGAAATAAAAAAAAGTCCAATAAATAAAAACTTCAGTAGTTTCATTAGTTTAAAATTTCGGTTTTTGGTTATATATAATTTGGGTTAAAAATAGAATTTTTTAATAATCTGACTTCTTTTTTTTAAATGAAATTTTTTATTGTTTTTTTCTTAATATTGATTCTGTAATAAAAGATGAATTTAGAACTAAATAATAAAAAAATATGCTACGGTTTGGTCGTGCTTTTTATTGTAATACAAATGATTTATTTGCAGATATTCCAGAAACTCATTTTTCTTCGTGTAGCAAATCCTAGTTTTTCATAAAGTTTTATTGCTCCAAGATTACTCTCAACAACATGTAGAAACGGAGTTTTGCCTTCATCGAAAACTGCATTTACAACATGCGAAGTTAGTTGTTTGGCGTAACCTTTTCCGGTATAATCCGGATGCGTTACAATAGCGCTGACTTCTGTAAATGCATTCATTTTCATACGCTCGCCAGCTACAGACACCAGTTTTTTATCATTAAAAATTCCGTAATAACTACCTAATAAAAACGTTTTGGGTTTAAAATATCCTGGCTGAACTAAATTTACCAAATTGAATAATTCTTCGGCATGTTCTTCGGTTAATTTAATAATTTCATCACTAAAAGTTATCTGTATTTTTTCATAAATAATCATTTGCAGACAAACTAGTTCTTTAGTTATTTTTAAAGTATCTGCAATTTTGGGCTTTTCACCAACGATAAAGAAATTTTCGCATAATGATGCATACTTTTCTGTTGCTTCTAATGTGCTGTTATGATCCGAAAAACCACCAAATGGACAATAATCTTGATTGAAAAATTTGGTTCCGTTGTAATCTAATGCAAATTTTTTATGACTTTCGCACAAAGAATTCCAAACAGGATTATCTAATTTATTTTCTTCTGTCATCATTTTTATTCTTTTGATTTTGAATAAAAGAACTTAAAAGAATTCGAAACCGCAGGATGCAAAATTGTTCCATGATTTTCTAAGGGAAAATAATCAAAATAAACTTTAATGCTTTTACTTTTTGATGCTTTTATTTTTTCTTCTAATAAATTAGCATCCACTTCCATAACTCTCGGGATTTGAGTTGGCGTTAAACCTTCTTTACCTACAGCAATGTAAATTTCTGTCTGCAGATTGAAACTCTCTTTAAAAATCTCAGAATCCTGATTTAAAATAGACCCATTATCCCACCATAAACTTGGGCTTACAATAACATATTTATTAAAAAGAGACGGTTTTTTGAATAAGATTTCGGTTTCTAATAATCCGCCTAAAGACTGACCAATAATGGTTTTAGAATTTGTTGTTTTGTATTTTTTATCAATAAAAGGCTGTAATTCTTTTTCGATAAAAGCGATAAATTTATCAGAATGTCCAGTGGTTGGGTATTTGGTTTTGTCATTTTCAATAGTTGTCGGAAAAGTAAAATCTCTTTTTCTGTCGACAGTAGCAATACCCACAACAATCGATTTTGGAACCTGATTGATCCATTCAAAACTATTAAACTGAACTAAACCCGAAATATGAATAAAATCTTCATCAGCAGAACCATCCAATAAATAAATCACAGGATATTTTTCCTGATCTTTAGGATTATAACCTTCTGGAAGATAAATGTTTAAAATTCTGTTTTCGCCTAATTCTTTAGATTGAATTTCATCGATAACACCTAAAACAAAAGGTTTACTTGTTTCTGTAGTTTTAGATTTGCTATTTTGGCTAAAAATAATTGTAGAGGTAAAAAATATAAAAGTAAAGATGAAAAGCTTGTTCATTATAGAAGTAAAAATGATTTGTAGAAAGACGAAAGTTACAATTTTTATTTTTTGAACTTTCGTCTTTTTTACAAATTGAGGAGATTTATTTTGCTTTCTCAGCAAAAATCTTGTCCAGACCTTCCATTGCAATAGTGAAACCTTCTTTGAAACCCATTTCGATTATTTTTTCCAAATCAGATAAATTTTCATGTTTAATGGCGATATCAACAATGGTTGAATTTCCTTCTTCAGAAAAATTTACATTCCAATCTGATCTCGGAAAATCAGTGTTTAAATTTCCTTCGCTGTCGCTAAAGGCATCCAGATATTTAAAATTACTTTTCGGAGTGATTGAAGTAAAATCTGCAATTGCCCAATGTTCTTCGCCTTGCGGACCAATCATAGCATAAATTCTGCGTCCGCCTTCTTTAAAATCCATACTTTTTGTTTTGGATTTCCACGGAGCCGGCGCCCACCACTGATCTAAAATTTCAGGTTCTGTCCATGCTGACCAAACGTTTGATAATGAAGCATCAAATTCACGTTTTACATTCACGGTACTATTTTCTTTATCTACAGTAAAATTCATTAAAAGATTTGATTTCATATTCTTTAGATTTTAAATTCATTAATAAAAACAGTTTTATTTTCGGTCTTCAAAGATTTTGTCCAAAATTTGCATCGTGGCAGTAATTCCTTCTTTAAAGCCCATTTCGATTATTTTTTCCAACTCTTCAAGGCTGTCGCGTTTAATTGCAATATCAACAACAGTTAAATCTCCTTTTTCAGAAAATGTCAGGTCCCAATAAGAACTCCCGAAAATTGAATTTGGATTTCCTTCGGCGTCACAAAAAGTGGCAGAATGTTTAAAATTTGTTTTTGGAGAAATCGAAGTGTATTCAAAAAAACTCCAGCGTTTATCGCCTTCCGGTGTTACCATTGCATACAATCTTTTTCCGCCTTCTTTGAACTCCATACTTGTGGTTTCAGATTTAAACGGAGCCGGTGCCCACCATTGATCTAAAATTTCTGGTTCTGTCCAGGCTGACCAAACATCAGCAAGCGATGCGTCGAATTCACGTTTTATATGTACAGTCTTATTTTCTTTGTCAACATCAAAATTCATTAATAAATTAGATTTCATTTTTTTTAGATTTAAGATTAATTAATACTTGATCTAATTGATTAAATCGGCTTTCCCAAATCTTTTTGAATTGCTCGAGCCATTGATCAACTTCTTTCATTTTTTCAATTTTGAGCTGATAATAAATTTCTCTGCCCACTTTTTTTCGTCTAATAATTCACATTCGTTTAAAATTTTGATATGTTTAGAAACGGCTTGTCTAGTGGTATTAAACTGTTCTGCAATTGCATTTGGGGTTAATGCATTTGCTGAAATCAAAACCAATATGGCTCTTCGAGTGGGATCGGCAATGGCCTGAAAAATATCTCGTTTCATTTTAAATATAAATTACGCAACTAATCAGTTGCAAATATAAGCAACTTTTTGGTTGCGCAATTACTTTTTCAATTTTTTTTAACTGGAAAAAATAAAAAAACGTTCTGTTGTTATGAAAACGAGTGTGCGTGAGGGATAGAAGCGGATAGCCCACAGCCTGACGAAGGAAGTGCGAGGACTTGAAGCGGATAGCCCGACCCGGAGGGACACGCCCAAAAAAAATCCCACTTGCTTGTGACAAATGGGAATCTTTTTAAAAATTATGATCTAAATTTATTCTTGACAATAATATCTTTAAGCCTTGCTTTTAAATCTTCGCCCGTGTCAAAAACCATTTGCTCGTTATTAGGAAACGGAACTGCGCGTTTATTAAAATAAGATATATAACTGTCATCGCAGGCATTTCTGTCGCCTTTGTAGGTTGAGTAAACGTTTTCAAAAACAAACTCACTACTTACCGGAAAAGATTGTAATAATTGATTTGTTCTAATATCGACATAATCGACAACTGCTATAACCTGACACGATTTATATTGTCTGAATTCGTATACATTAGCACGAAGCATTTTGTAATTGTCTACTTTAATTTCTTTTCCTAAACTATCTTTTACAGGCCTTCCTCGGCTGTCAAGAAGTGTTTTTATGCCATCTTTTACTTGTCTTTCTTTGATAAATTCTTTTTCTTTTATCTGCTCAGGCGAAATAACAATTTGTCTGAAGTTGATAATCAGGCTGTAATCGTATGTAACATTTTTTTGTCTGGCGCTGTGATAAACCGTCCATTTATCATTTAATCCGTATGTTTTAAAATCAAGTAAATCATCCTGAAGCATTTTCGGAATTACCATATTGGTTTGATTTTTTGCATAAACGTCTACAAAATCAGTTCCTTTAAACTGAGCATCGTCCATCAGTTTTTTGGTGTTTTTGTACCCCGGATTTATGCTTTCTAAATAAGCAAAATCATCATAAGCTTTTCTAAAATCAAGCTTGTTATTTGATTTTAAAAGTGCCGATGCATTTTCATAAAGATATTTAGAAAGTACGTTTCTGCTGTTTACAATTTGATCTGAATAATTATCAAAAGGGAAATAAGCGTTTTTTCCCTGTTTTAATAATTTCAATGGCAACAGCGGTCTGATTTTTTCCTGACGATTATTTAACTGTAAATAAGTATTGTAGATGCGTTCTGCATTTGCCGGATTTGCGTCTTTAGACATCATTTCGAGATCACGTAAATCTCTGTCTTTGGCTTTCGCAAACGCTTCTTCAAGCAAGTACACATAATCTTGTTTTCCTTTAGAATCTTTGTTGCTTCTTAAAGCTTCAACGGCACGGTCAATTGCTCCGTCATAATTTCCATCACTTATTAAAGCCTGAGTTGTTTTAACTCCGCATGAGGAAAGGATCAAAAAGAATATAGAAAATAATAAAGTAGTTTTTTGCATAGTATTTCGTTTGAAAGTGTAAATATATCTTTTTTAACTTTCAACAACTATGCCCTTTTGAAAATTTATTTTTTGAGCAGAAAAGCGCTTTTAGAATTGCTGCAGAGCAAAACTAATCTGCGATTTTTTTATATTCAAAAGTACCTATTTCTTTATTGGTAATAACGCGTTTTTGGCTGTCGAAATAATCAACACTAAATTTTATTGGAAGTATAACTGAAATAATAGTTAATTCAGAATTATCGCTGGATAATTTCCATTTTGCTTTGTGTGATTCGTCGCCAATAAGACTGTTGAAATCTCCGTTTTCACTAAAAACCTGAAAAACCTGATCTGTTTTAAAACGATCCTGAATACTTTTTTCCTTTCCGTTTTTTGTCCATTTTACCAGCTGCCATTTTCCAATAAGTTCTTTAGAGGTTTGGGCATTCATCGCAAAACCCAATAAAAAAATAAAACCTAAAATTAAATTTCTCATTTTTAAAAGATTAAAGTTGATTAATAAATTTAAGGAATTTTTATTTATAGGTGAAAGAAAAATCTTAAAAGTGTATTTTTTATTCTGTTAAGAGCTTTTTAATCAATACAATTTGCCCTAAATGATAATAACTGTGCTCGATCATAGCGTCGATGTTTCTTTTATAAGTTCCGTATTTTTCGTCAACAAAAACCTCGTTTAATTTTTGTTCCGGCATTTTTTCAACGAAAGAAGCAAATTCTTCGGCAGCGTTCCAGAATTTATTTAGAAAAGAGTTCCATTCTTCTTGTGAATTGATAGGAGGAAAGTCAAAACTGAATTTGTCTTTTATATCTAAATTTCCACCTTTAAAAACAATATTTATTCCGTTGATGTAATAATGAATATGCTGCGCTAGAAGAGAAATTGTGTTGAGGTTTTTTACCGGAGTTATCGCAATTTTCCAATCCAGATTTTCGAGCTGATGTTTGTAATTGGTATTGGCAATCCAGGTTCCGTTTAAAATAGTTTCTCTAAAACGATTGGCAATTTCTGTGGTGTTTTCCATAATCCGAAACTTTTTTAGTTATCTAATTACTATTTTATATTTCTGAGATGCACCTCTGTCGCACAAATTATCTTCATCCTCTTCATTATTAATATATCGGCGGACATATATTGTAACCGTAAATTCATAAGTTCCACTTTTGTTAGGTATTCCCTTAAAATTTACTTTAGAATTATCGACAACACTGTAATTAATGCCAGGAGGAAGATTTCCGTCAATTGAAGCAGAAGAAATAATATACTCTTCTGTATTTCCTTTTTTTATTTCAAAAGTAATATTTTCATTATAAGCAATATAAGTTGATCCGGTGTATAATTCTTTATAAATAAGACTAGGTTTTTTATCAGTAATACAATCCAAAACCGTTTCGCAGCTTATAGACGTTAGTGCCAAAACGAATAAAAAAAGAGTTTTATAGACTGTATTTTTTTTCATTTTATGGTAAAAGAGTCTCTATTTTAGTTTCTGATTTTTCTCTAATTGGGCTGTCGGCACGAAAACTCCAAATGATTAGAAATTTTCCTTTTACAACATATTCTTCCGGGTGTTCATCAGTTGGCTGGCCGTCTTTTCCCCAAAGTAAACCTTGTAGAAAACGATCTCCTTTAAATACGTGATCAAATTCAAAATACATAATAGAACCGCGATCTGTTTTGTTTCTAAAACTTTGAATGGCTTTACTTTTTACAGTTCCCACAATATTGCTGTACGTTTCAATATCGGTATAAAAATTACAGGCCTGAGGTGTAACGCAAATATTTCCGTCGTTAGGAATATAGCCTTTTGGAATTTCTTTTGGTTTTAGTTTTAAATCAGCAATTGTCTGGCTGAATGAATTGATAGTTAGTAATAAAAATAACGCTGAGAGGGAAATCGTAATTTTCATAGGTTTTTGGTTTTATTGATTTTGGGGTAAATTTCTACTTAATTGTAATCCAGTCTGCTTTTATATTTGTTCTTTTGGGATTTACGGGAACTTCTAATTCTCCGTATTCTCCAATTTTGTTGTTTTCATTGGTCATAAAAATGAATTCTTGATTATTTTTTTCATCCTCCATATATTCCCATTCCATCATTAAATTCTGAACAACTTTAATGTTTGGATATTTTGCCTGTATTTCTGCAACGGTCGATTTTGGACATAATCCATTATTTGTTTTTAGATCTTTGCTAACGGCTGCTATAGCTAGTATTTCCTCAGAACCCATTTTTGGGATTAATGCTATAACAGGCTCAGTTCCCAATGAATAAAGATAAGCTTCTCCGCCGCCGTCAAATCCAAAATCGTAGGCTTCGACTTTTGTTTTTGTTAATTGTGTGAGTAATTTTTCGGCATCTTGAATGGTCATTCCGATTTTTATTTCACCAATTTTTCCTTTAGAAATGAGAAACTTTTCGAAACCAAATTTTACAGCTGATTTTGGTTGAATTTCAACTTTATCTGTTTTAGTTTTTTCAACTTGATTATTTTGAGATTCAAATTGTTTTTCTGTTTTTTCTTTGCAGGAAAACTGAAGTAAAATCAAGAAAATTATTGAAAGTTTTATTCTCATTACATTCTAATCTTCACCTGATAAACAATTTCCCAAAAAATAATTGAAAAAACTGCATTGGCAAATATGGCAGTTTTAACCTGATACGGATCGTAATTTATAAGCAGGTGTAAGTTTGTAAATTTTAAAGCTAAGAAAAGTGACAAAGCTGCAATTCCAACAGCAAAAAGTATATTTAGTAAAGGTTTCCATTTTAATGCTAAAAACGCATAAATAAGATTAAAAACAGCAAACCCACAGCCTAAGGTTATATAGGGATCTGTTTTTAATTTTTCCCCTAATGATAATATTAGCGGAGTAGAAGTTAGGTATAAAAAGAATAGAATTGAGTAAAGCAGGATTCGTATTTGTGGTTTCATTTTGTGCTTGTTTATTATGAAGAATTTTGAATACGAAGATACTATTAAAAGATGAATACTGAATGAAGTTGGGAATACTTCAGTTTATTTGATGTTTTGAAAAGTAGATTTCTTCCGTTAGGCTAATGTTTCATTTTTATCAGAAATTTTGTAGCTAAAATAATAAATCAAAAATTTTCAATAAAAAAATCCCGCCTCAATTAAGAAACGGGACTTCGGTGATATTCCTTTTTTTTCTATTGTTAAACCGTAGCTGCAATTTCTTGCGGTAACGGAATTTGATTTTTAAGTAAATCTTCAAATGTCTCAGCTTGGCGAATCAGGATTCCTTGTCCGTTCATCCAAAGAACTTCGGCTGGTTTGTATCTTGAATTGTAGTTTGAAGACATTGAGAAACAATATGCTCCTGCGTTTCTGAAAGATAAAATGTCACCTTCAGTAATTTCCTGAATTCTACGGTTGTTGGCAAAAGTATCAGTTTCGCAAATGTATCCTACAACTGAGTAAAAACGCTCTTTTCCTTTTGGGTTTGAGATGTTTTCAATGTGGTGTGAAGATCCGTACAACATTGGACGAATTAAGTGGTTGAAACCACTGTCAACTCCAGCGAAAACTGTTGATGTTGTTTGTTTTACTACGTTTACTTTTACTAAGAAATGACCTGCTTCGCTCACCAAGAATTTTCCTGGTTCGAAAATCAGCGTTAAATCTCTTCCGTATTCAGCACAGAAAGCGTTGAATCTTTTAGATAATTTTTTACCTAATTCTTCAATGTCTGTTTCGATATCGTCTTTTTTGTAAGGAACTTTGAATCCGCTTCCGAAATCTAAGAATTGTAAATCTTTGAAATGTTTAGCTGTATCGAACAAGATTTCAGCAGCATACAAGAATACTTCGATATCTAAAATATCAGATCCTGTGTGCATGTGAATTCCAACAATACTCATTTTTGTGTTTTCAACGATACGTAAAATATGCGGAATCTGGTGAACAGAAATTCCGAATTTACTATCGATGTGTCCAACAGAAATATTAGCATTTCCACCCGCCATTACGTGTGGGTTGATACGGATACAAACTGGAATATGAGGATGTTTTGTTCCGAATTGCTCTAAAATAGATAAATTGTCGATATTGATTTGTACACCCATTGCAGCTACTTCTTCGATTTCTTCTAAAGAAACGCCGTTTGGTGTAAAGAAAATTCTTTCGGGTTCATAGCCAGCATGAAGTCCTAACTGAACTTCCTGAATAGATACAGTGTCTAAGCCAGACCCCATGTTCTTTAATAACTGAAGAATCGCAACGTTTGACAATGCCTTCATGGCGTAATTAACTCTTAAGTTTTCTACCTTAGAGAAAGCTTTAGTTAATCGGTTGTACTGTGATTGGATTTTTTCGGCATCGTAAACATACAATGGACTTCCAAATTGGTCTGCTAACTGCAGTAAATCTTTTGCTTGCATTTTTAAATCATTTTGGGCAAAGTTATTACACTTTTATCTACTGACAAATAATTTACAAAAAAATAACAAATTATAACAAATTGTTTAATTTTAAACAAAAAGTTGGTGTTTTTGGAATTTTGTAACCTTTTTCTAAGACGCTAAGGTTCTGAGATGCTAAGGTACTAAGTTTTTTCGCCACGAATTCACGAATTAACTTATTCTTAAATGCTGTTTTTAATTGTTTTTGCCACAGATTTCACAGATTAAATGAATTTTTTCTTGGCCACGAATTGCACAAATTTTCGCAAATTTTTAATCTGAGATTTTTCGCAAAATGCTCAAAACATAGCCCGTGGTTTCAACCACGGGAAACGTTGCGGATTGGGCTTAGTCATATTATTGCGTCCCCGTGGTTAAAACCAAAAAAATCATTTAATCTATATAATCTGTGGCAAGTAAAAAACAAAACCCCTGAATATAAATTCAAGGGTTCGTTAGTAGTTATGTTGTTATCGGAATAAAGATTAAATAAAATGCTAAGAAAAAAACTTAGAACCTTAGCATCTCAGTATCTTAGAAGCTTAAAACTATAAGCTCGGTAAATCTCCTTTTCCTTTAGTAGGCAAGTTTGTAGATCCCATAAGGAATAAATCTACTTCTCTTGCAGCTTCGCGACCTTCTGAAATAGCCCACACAATTAATGATTGTCCTCTTCTCATATCACCTGCGGTGAAGATGTGAGGAACATTTGTTTGATAATTATGCGCTTTATAGTTGCTTCTTGCGTCAATTTCGATTCCTAATTGCTCGCTTAACGTTTTCTCAGGACCTGTAAATCCAAGAGCTAATAAAGCTAAGTCGCAAGGCCATATTTTCTCGGAACCTTCTTTTTCGATTAATTCAGGACGTTGACCTGGAGTCATTTTCCATTGCACTTCAACCGTTTTCAATCCTGTTAATTCACCTTTTTCGTTAGAAATGAATTCTTTGGTATTGATTAGCCAGTTTCTGTCACAACCTTCTTCGTGAGAAGAAGATGTTTTCAACTGCAACGGCCAGAAAGGCCATGGAGTTGATTCGCTTCTTCCAACTGGAGGTTTTGGTAAAATTTCAAAGTTAGTTACCGATTTAGCTCCGTGTCTGTTAGAAGTTCCAATACAGTCAGAACCAGTATCTCCACCACCAATAACGATTACATCTTTACCAGTAGCTTTAATTTGATCAGGAATTGATTCTCCGTATAAAACTTTAGTTTGCTGTGTTAAGAAATCCATTGCTTGAACAACGCCTTTGCTTTCAATTCCTTTAGTTGGCAAGCTTCTTCTTTCAGTTGCTCCTCCGCATAAAACGATAGAATCGAATTGGTTTAATTCTTCTACACTGAAATTAACACCAACATTTACGTTAGTTTTGAAAGTGATTCCTTCTGCTTCAAGAATTGCAACACGACGATCGATGATTCCTTTTTCTAATTTGAAATTTGGAATTCCGTAACGTAATAAACCTCCAATTGCATTGTCTCTTTCAAAAACAGTAACCGTGTGACCAGCTCTGTTTAATTGTTGAGCTGCAGCAAGACCAGCAGGTCCAGAACCAATAACAGCAACTGTTTTTCCAGTTCTTGTTTTTGGTGGCTGCGGTTTGATCCATCCTTCAGAGAAACCTCTTTCTACGATGCTTTTCTCGATGTTTTCAATAGAAACTGGATCTTTGATGATTCCTAATACACATGATTTCTCACATGGAGCAGGGCATAAACGTCCTGTAAATTCAGGGAAGTTGTTAGTAGATTGTAAAATCTCTAACGCGCTCTGCCATTCTTCCTGATGCACCATGTCGTTGAAGTCAGGAATTAAATTTCCTAACGGACAACCACTGTGGCAAAAAGGAATTCCACAGTCCATACATCTTGATCCTTGTTCTTTTAATTTATCTTTTGGTACCGGAATAGTAAATTCGTTGTAGTTCGAAACACGTTCTGCTACTGCTAAATTACTTTCATCGGCTCTGTTATATTCTTTAAATCCGCCTATTTTACCCATGACATTTAAATAAATTTAGTTGTGAGTTGTAAAATGTGAGAGGTGAGTTAAAAAACTTAGCACCTCTGCACCTTTGTATCTCAGAACCTTTTAATTAAGCTATTAATTCTTCTATTTGTTTTTCTTCTGCAATTCGTTTTAATGCTTTTTTGTAATCAGTTGGCATTACTTTTACGAAGTGCTGTTGTTGGTTTTCCCAGTCTGCTAAAATTCTTTTTGCTAATGGACTGCTGGTGTACAACGAATGGTTTTTGATCAGTTTTCTTAGTTTCGTAAGATCTTCTTCTTCCATTGGATCGAATGCAACCATTTCCATGTTGCAAACTGTAGAGTCGAATTTCTTGTTCGGATCGTAAACATAAGCCACACCACCGCTCATACCAGCCGCGAAGTTTCTTCCTGTTTTTCCTAAAACTACTACTGTACCACCTGTCATGTACTCGCATCCGTGATCTCCAATTCCTTCTACAACTGCTGTTGCTCCAGAGTTTCTCACACAGAAACGCTCTCCTGCGATACCATTAATATAAGCCTCTCCGGTAATAGCTCCGTAAAGGGCAACGTTTCCAATAATGATGTTGTCTTCAGGTTTGAAAGTCGCAGTTGGAGGTACTTTTACAATTAGTTTTCCTCCAGAAAGACCTTTTCCTAAATAGTCATTACAGTTTCCGTGAATTTTAAATGACAATCCGTTTGTTGCGAATGCACCAAAACTTTGTCCGGCAGAACCTTCAAAATCAACTAAAATAGTGTCATCTGGTAATCCTTGTGCGCCATAAATTTTTGAGATTTCGTTACTCAAAATCGCACCTACAGAACGGTCTGTATTTTTGATTTTGAATGTAACTCTCGTTTTCTCTTTTCTATAGATAGACGGAATAGCTTCTTTGATGATGTCGAAATCCAATACATTTTCAAGAGCGTGATCCTGAGTAGTTGTATTGTGATTTGGAACTGTTTTAGCTTTTTCCGGTTTGTATAGAATAGTCGATAAGTCTAATCCATTTGCTTTATAATGTTTGATAGCTTTGTCTACATTTAATTTTTGAGACTGGCCAACCATTTCTTTTAAAGTTCTGAAACCTAACTGTGCCATGATTTCTCTTAATTCTTCAGCAATGAAATACATGAAGTTGATTACGTGCTCTGGAGTTCCTTTGAAATTTTTTCTCAATTCAGGATCCTGAGTTGCAATACCAACCGGACAAGTATTTAAGTGACAAGCTCTCATCATGATACATCCAGAAGCTACAAGCGGAGCAGTTGCAAATCCGAATTCTTCTGCACCTAATAAAGCGGCGATAGCTACGTCACGACCAGTTTTCAACTGTCCGTCACATTCTAAAACTACACGGCTTCTTAAGTCGTTTAAGATAAGTGTTTGCTGTGCTTCTGCTAGACCAAGTTCCCACGGAATACCTGTGTGCTGTAAAGATGTTAATGGAGCAGCTCCAGTTCCTCCGTCATAACCTGAAATCAAGATAACGTCCGCTTTTGCTTTGGCAACACCGGCAGCGATGGTTCCAACTCCAACTTCAGAAACTAATTTCACGTTGATACGAGCTTCACGGTTTGCATTTTTCAAATCGTAAATCAACTGAGATAAATCCTCAATAGAGTAGATATCGTGGTGAGGAGGAGGCGAAATCAAACCTACATAAGGTGTAGAGTTTCTAGTTTCAGCAATCCAAGGAACCACTTTTTCTCCAGGTAACTGACCACCTTCTCCAGGTTTTGCTCCCTGAGCCATTTTGATTTGGATTTCTCTGGCGTTTGTCAAATAATTGATTGATACTCCAAAACGTCCAGATGCTACTTGTTTAATTGCAGAGTTTCTAGAATCTCCGTTAATTTCTTTCTGGAAACGTCTCGGATCTTCTCCACCTTCTCCAGAGTTACTTTTACCACCAATTCTGTTCATTGCAATCGCTAAGTTCTCGTGCGCTCCCTGGCTGATAGAACCATAAGACATTGCTCCGGTTTTGAATTTCTTCACAATTTCTGTCCAAGGTTCTACTTCGTCAATAGAAATTGGATCTAAATTGTTGAATTCAAATAAACCTCTAATAGTCATTAAGTTTGAGCTTTGCTCGTTTACAGCATTAGCATATTCTTTATAGCTTTCTGGGCTGTTTAAACGAACTGCTTGTTGTAATTTAGAAATCGTAGTTGGGTTAAACATGTGTTTTTCGCCACCACGTCTCCATCTGTAAATACCTCCAATTTCAAGAGAAAGCAAGTTTGCAATTTTTGAATTTGGGAAAGCTTTTTGGAAACGTTTTTTAACCTCTTTTTCTACTTCCATTAAACCAATTCCTTCAATTCTTGAGGGCGTGTAAGGGAAGTATTTAGATGTAAATGTTTTGTTTAAACCTAAAATCTCGAAAATTTGAGCAGCTCTGTATGAATGTAATGTAGAGATACCAATTTTGTTCATGATTTTCACGATTCCTTTTGCGATTGCTTTGTTGTAATTCACAACTGCATAATCAGCTTTTACTTTTGTAATGAAGCCTTTTTCAACCTGATCGTGAATGATTTCGTTTACCATGTAAGGATTGATTGCACTTGCACCGTAGCCGAACAATAAAGCAAAATGATGAGGTTCTCTAGGTTCAGCAGATTCAATGATGATTCCGAATTTAGAACGAACTTGTAAAATGTTTAATGAATGGTGAATATAAGAACAAGCCAATAACATTGGAATTGGAGCTAATTCTTCGCTCACACCTCTATCTGATAAGATAATGATGTTGCATCCTTCTTCAACTGCTTTAAAAGTAGCCTGAACACATTTTTCAAGTGCACGCTCCAAGCCGTTAACTCCTTTTTCTATTTTATATAAAGTAGAAATAGTAGCCGATTTGAAATCTGCGTGATCGATATTTCTGATTTTATCCAAATCCTCGTTAGAGATCACTGGATTTTGGATTTTTAATTTTTTACATTGTTTAGATTCGATTTCGAAAATATTGAAATCTCCTCCGATCGCTAAACTGATATCGGTAATGATTTCTTCACGAATACCATCCAACGGCGGGTTAGTAACCTGAGCAAACAATTGTTTGAAGTAGTTGTATAACAATTGTGGCTGATCAGATAATACTGCCAAAGGAGTATCATTACCCATAGAACTGATTGCTTCAGCTCCGTCGCTACCCATAGGGTTAATGATTGTTTTTAAATCTTCAATAGTATAACCAAACAAACGCTGTCTTGTCAAGAAATCTAATTTCTCAACAGGAGTAGGGTTGTTGGTGTAAGGAACGCTAGCCAATGGCAATAAGTTTTCGTCAACCCATTGTTTGTATGGACGTTTTGTAACGATTGCTTTTTTAACTTCTTCGTCTTCGATGATACGACCTTCATTCATATCAACCAAGAACATTTTTCCTGGCTCTAAACGACCATGCTGAATTACATCTTCTGGATCGATGTCTAATACACCAATTTCAGATGACATGATTACGAATCCACTATGTGTTAATGTATAACGAGAAGGACGTAAACCATTTCTGTCTAGTAAAGCTCCAATTACGTTACCATCTGTAAACGGAATAGAAGCAGGACCATCCCAAGGCTCCATAATACAAGCGTTGAACTCGTAGAAAGCTCTTTTTTCTGGAGACATTGTTTGGTGTTTTTCCCAAGCTTCAGGAACTACCATCATCATTGCCTCAGGAAGAGAACGTCCAGTCATTAATAAAAGCTCAATTACCATATCCATAGAAGCAGAATCTGATTTTCCTTCTAAGATAATTGGGAATAATTTTTTGATATCATCGCCAAAAACTTTACTTTGCATAAGCTCTTCACGAGCACGCATACGGCTTACGTTTCCACGAAGTGTATTGATCTCACCATTATGACACATGTATCTAAACGGTTGAGCTAAGTCCCAAGATGGGAATGTATTTGTAGAGAAACGCTGGTGTACAAGCGCTAAACGCGTCACCAAGTCCGGATCTTTCAAATCTATATAATAACGGCTGATGTCTTCCGGCATCAATAGACCTTTATATATTATAGTAGTTGTCGATAAACTAGTAAAATAAAACATGTGGCTTTCTGAGGTTTTAGATCCTCTTACGGCATGTTCTGCAATTTTTCTAGCTGCAAAAAGTTTTGCATTAAATTCTTGTTCAGTTAAATCTTGTCCGTTTTTAGAAACGAAAACTTGTTTAATTGTTGGTTCTTTTTCTGCGGCGATTTCACCTAAATTTTCAACGTCAACAGGCACATCTCTCCAACCTAAGATCTTTAAGTTTTGATCTTTAATAGTTGCTTCGAATGCATTGATACAAAAAGAAACCTGGTTTTTGCTTTTTGGTAAAAAAACCATTCCTACTGCATACTCACGTGTTTCAGGGATTTCAAAGTCACAAACTTTCTTAAAAAAATCATGAGGGATATCGAATAAAATTCCAGCCCCGTCTCCAGTTCGTCCATCAGAACTAACGGCACCACGATGTTCCAATTTAATTAAGATGTCTAATGCTTTATGAATAATATCATTTGATTTAATACCATTCAAATTACAAATAAATCCTGCACCACAATTGTCGTGTTCAAATTCAGGCAGATAAAGCCCTTGTTCTTTAACTTTCATTCTTGATATTTTTTTTACAAAATTACAGATTTCGTTAAATATAATGTAGTGAAATTATGCTTTAGCTTACATTTTTGTTGTAATATTAGAAAAAGGCTTCTTAATTGATAATAATATTATATTAAGCATTGCGAAATGATAAAATGATAATCTGAATTAAAATATATTAAGAAAAATCGTCGCAAGGCTAATAAAACCAATGAAATTTTTGTTAAATATCAAACGTTTTAGTGGTTTTGAGTTAATATTAACAAATCGTTTCGTTAACTATTTCTTTGCATTGAAAAAGAATAAACGTTTAATACCTATATAGGTCATTATTTAATAGAAAAAGATTTTACTATTAAGTTGTATTTTGTTACTTTTGTCGCACTTTTATTCTGAAATAAATTCAGAACCAGACAAATTCAATATTATGAACATACACGAATATCAAGGAAAAGAAATTTTAGCGAGTTACGGAGTACGCGTACAACGCGGAATTGTGGCTAACAATGCGGTTGAAGCTGTAGCTGCTGCAAAACAATTAACTGCCGAAACTGGTACAGGATGGCACGTAATAAAAGCACAAATTCACGCAGGTGGTCGTGGAAAAGGTGGTGGAGTTAAGCTGGCAAAAAACTTACAGCAAGTTGAAGAGTTAGCAGAACAAATCATCGGAATGCAGTTAATTACACCTCAGACTCCGCCAGAAGGAAAAAAGGTAAACAAAGTATTAGTTGCTGAAGATGTTTACTATCCTGGAGAAAGCGAAACTTCTGAATTTTATGTTTCTGTTTTATTGAATAGAGGTACAGGACGCAACATGATTATGTATTCTACTGAAGGTGGAATGGATATTGAAGAAGTTGCTGAGCACACTCCACACTTAATCTTTACTGAAGAAATTGATCCTTCTGTAGGATTACAAGGTTTCCAGGCTAGAAGAATTGCTTTCAATTTAGGTCTTTCTGGAAATGCTTTCAAAGAAATGGTGAAATTCATCGACGCACTTTACAATGCTTACATTGGTTCTGATGCTTCTATGTTTGAAATCAACCCAGTTCTTAAAACTTCTGATAACAAAATCTTAGCGGTTGATGCTAAAGTTAACATCGACGATAACGCTTTATACAGACAACCTAAATATGCTGAAATGAGAGATATCCGTGAGGAGAATCCAATCGAAGTTGAAGCTAAAGAAGTTGGTCTAAACTATGTTGACCTTGATGGTACTGTAGGATGTATGGTAAACGGAGCTGGTCTTGCAATGGCAACTATGGATTTGATTAAATATGCTGGTTTTGAGCCTGCTAACTTCCTTGACGTAGGAGGAACTGCTGATGCAAAACGTGTTGAAACAGCTTTCAGAATTATCCTGAAAGATCCAAACGTAAAAGCTATTTTGATTAACATCTTCGGAGGTATCGTTCGTTGTGACCGTGTTGCTCAAGGTGTAGTTGATGCTTACAAAAACATGGGTGACGCTATTAAAGTGCCAATTATTGTTCGTTTGCAAGGAACAAATGCTGAAATTGCAAAAGAATTAATTGACAACTCTGGTATGCCAATCTTATCTGCAGTTCAATTCCAAGAAGCTGCTGACCAAGTTAAAGCTGCTCTTTCTTAATTAAAATAAGAAATCAATTTATATAGAAAATCCATTCCGAAAGGGGTGGATTTTTTGTTTGTAATTGCATCAAAAAACATTCTGATTGAGAAGATGTTTTAAGACAAAGTATATCGTAGAGGCGCACTGCTGTGCGTCTACGTCTCGTGAATCCATAATGGGAAATACTTTGCGTAGACGCACAGCAGTGCGTCTCTACAATAAATGTGTTTAAAATTTTCTCTCGCAGATTGAGCAGATTTTTAATGATAAAGAAAAAATAAATCTGCTTAATCTGTAAAATCTGTGGGAAACAAAAATTCAGCAACTCGTAAAAAAAATATAGCCACAGATTAAAAAGATTCGAAGGATTTTTAAAAATCCCTGTTAATCTTTTAATCTGTGGCTAAAAAACTTTGCGAACTTTGCGTATCCCGATAGCTATCGGGATTGCGTTCTTAGAGGTTAAATTACTTCTTATTCTTTCCGTTTTTAAAAACCACTTTTTCTACAACAACTGGTTTTCCATTTCCTTTTGGGAATGATTTCTTCTTAGGTTTTCCAGCTGCTGAACCTGATTTTGATGGACTTTTATCGCCTCTGTATTTTTCAGAATCTTTTGGAGTTGCTTTAAATTCTGGTCTTTCTTTAGAAGTTTCTTTCTTCGGAATTTCTGCTTTATGTTTTGCTAAGACGTCATTTGGATTTTTAGGATTTTCTTTCGTTCCTCTTAAATGAATTACTAATCCGTTTAAGAAGTTTCTTAAAACCTGATCGCCGCATTCCATATAATTAGGATGATCTTCTGCTCTGAAAAAAGCACCCAATTCAGATTTGGAAATTCTAAAATCTACCAATTCTAAAATTTCAACTATTTGATCGTCACGGAGCATTAATGCCACGCGAAGTTTCTTTAATATATCGTTATTCGTCATTTCTTTATTTTTTACAAAGGTACATTATTTTAAAAGGAAAATTTAGAATAAAATTACGCCAATTCCTGTTCTTTCAGGATAAATCGTTTCTCCATATTGAATTGTAACACCGCTTGCAATATCTTCTGCTAAAAGCAAAGCACCATCCATATCAACATAATCCAGTTCAGGTAGTAAATGTGCAATCGCAGAAATTCCAACCGATGATTCTGTCATGCAGCCCACCATTGTTTTTAATCCCAGTTTTTTAGCTTCGGAAATCATTCTTCTTCCCGGAGTTATGCCGCCGCATTTCATCAATTTAACATTTACTCCATGAAAATGATTATGACATTTTGCAACATCTTCTTCTTTAATGCAGCTTTCATCGGCAATTATAGGCAAAACAGAGTTTAGATAAACTTCTCGATGACCTTCCCAATTATCTGCTTTTAAGGGTTGTTCAATAAATTCAACGTTCAAATTTTTAAACGCTTTTGCATTTTCAAGAGTTTCTTCAACCGTCCAGGCGCAATTGGCATCAACTCTAAAAATAGCATTTGTGTGTTTTCGTAATTCAGTTACAATCGCAATATCATCACGAGTTCCGAGTTTGATTTTATAAATTGGCCACGGAAGTTCTTCCATTTTTTTGACCATATTTTCAATCGTGTCAATTCCGATAGTGTAATTTGTCAACGGATTATGGTTAATATCGTAATTCCATAATTCATATAATTTTTTACCTTTTTTACGAGCGTATAAGTCATTATAAGCATTGTCGAGCGCACATAAAGCAAAAGGATTATTGTTTAAAAACGGAGCAATTTTCGACCAAAATTCTTCAGGAGTTTCATTTGAAGTTCCTTCAATCAGCGTTCGGATTTGCTCAATATCATTTTGCAGAATTTCGATTGTAATATTATAATATGGATTTGAAGTTGCTTCTCCATATCCAGAAATTCCGTTTTCTTCTAATTCCACAATTAATGAAGGCTGAAAATCGATCGTTTTTCTGGAAATCCTAAAAATATGTTTGAGTTTTAAATCGTAAGCTCTTAAAGTAAGTTTCATAAGATGAGAATAAGATTAATAACCCAGCCATTTTACAGCTTCAACAAAATTATCACGCCATAATTTTTCATTATGTTCTCCGCCTTTTACAATTTTAGATTTAGTAAGATGAAGGCAATAACAGCGTTTTGTGTCTAAAAGTTTTTCCATTTTGATCATATCTTTTACCATTTCATCATCTTCTTTATCACCGCATAAAAAATAAAATTTGGTTTTAATTTTAGGCTTCTGTTCGGTAAAAGTATAAATGTCGTTTGTGTACCAAAATGAAGGCGAAAAAACTCCGGCTTTTCCAAAAACTTCAGGATATTTTACAGCGCCATAATAAGAAACTAAACCGCCCAATGAGCTTCCAAAAATAATGGTATTCTTTGCTTTTGGTTTCGTTCTGTAGTTTTTATCAATATAAGGTTTCAGTGTTTTTACGATAAATTCTAAATAATTATCGGCATTTCCACCGCCGTATTTTTCATTTTTAAAAGGAGTTAATTCTTCAATACGTTTTTCGTTTCCGTGTTCAATTCCAACAACGATTACTTGTGCTTTCAAACTGTCTAATTTTTCGTCGACATTCCATTCGCCAACATACGAAGTTTTAGCATCAAACAAATTCTGAGCATCATGCATGTAAATCACGCTGTATTTTTTGGCAGAAGCCGAATAATTTTCGGGAAGATAAATCCAGATTTTTTTTGAAGTTTTTAATTGAGGCGCCTCAATTGTAAATGTCGAAACGTTTTTTGAAGCCGTACTTTGGGCATTTCCAGTAATAATCCAAAAAAGTGCAAAGATGAAAAATCCCCTAATCATTAGATTTTGTGTTTTTAATTAAAAGCAATATTTTAGCTAAAAATAACAAATTGATGAATACCGAAGCACAAAAGAAAAGTTTACTTTTAGAATTGATTGCTTTTTCGACTGTCGACGGGCAATTGCATAAAAGAGAGTATCAGTTTTTGCGACATGTTGCGCAGGAATTAAATATTGATTTAGAAGTTTTTCATGATTTATTTCATCAGGAAACCAAACCCGTAGTTGTAAAATCAGAATTTCAGCGTATTCAGCAATTCTACAGATTAGCTTTAATTATGCACTGCGACGGAATTTTACATGAAAAAGAAGCAACAGCCATTCAGCAGATTGCTATTGAAATGGGTTTAAATCCGAGTGCAGTAAAACGCATTTTGGATTTAATGAAAAAAGCACCAAATGCAATGATTGAACCTAAAGTTTTATTAAGAGTTTTTCAGGAACAACACAATTAAGGCAATTGTTCCTGTAGTTTTTTAATATCATCACGAAGTTTGGCAGCCTGCATAAAGTCTAATTCTTTAGCTGCTTTTTCCATTGATTTGCGTTTCTCTTTTATCATTTTCTCCAAATCAGCTTTTGACATATAAGCCGTTTCCGGTTCGGCCGCAGCTGGTAAAGTATGACCTAATTCGTATTCTACCAACGGATTTTTAGTAAAGGCACTTTCTATTTTTTTGTTTAATGCCTGAGGTGTTATATTATTTTCAACATTAAAGTTGATCTGTTTTGTTCTTCGATAATTGGTTTCGTCAATTGTTCGCTGCATACTTGCCGTAATTTTGTCAGCATACATAATCGCTTTTCCGTTTAAATTTCTCGCGGCACGTCCGATAGTTTGCGTTAAAGAACGGTGATTTCTTAAAAAGCCTTCTTTATCTGCATCCAAAATAGCAACAAGCGAAACTTCTGGTAAATCTAAACCTTCACGAAGTAAGTTTACACCAATTAAAACATCAAAAAGACCTTTTCGTAAATCCTGCATAATTTCAATACGTTCCAGAGTATCTACTTCAGAATGTATATAACGGCATCGAATACTTACTTTGGTTAAATATTTAGCCAATTCTTCGGCCATTCTTTTAGTTAAAGTTGTTACTAAAACTCTTTCGTCTAATTCGCATCGAACCTGAATTTCTTCAATTAAATCATCAATCTGATTTAAACTTGGACGCACTTCAATAACCGGATCTAATAATCCCGTTGGACGAATAATCTGCTCGACATAAATTCCATCCGATTTTTGTAATTCATAATCAGCCGGAGTTGCCGAAACGTAAATAACCTGATTTTGCAATGCTTCAAATTCTTCAAATTTTAAAGGGCGGTTATCCATTGCAGCTGGTAATCTGAAACCGTACTCAACCAGATTTTCTTTACGGCTGCGATCGCCTCCGTACATAGCATGAACCTGAGAAACCGTTACGTGACTTTCATCGACAACCATTAAATAATCGCTTGGGAAATAATCTAACAAACAGAAAGGTCTTGTTCCGGCCTGTCTTCCGTCAAGATAACGGGAATAATTTTCAATTCCGGAGCAGTAACCCAATTCGCGAATCATTTCTAAATCGAAATTGGTTCTTTCTTCCAAACGTTTGGCTTCTAGATGTTTGCCTATTTCTTTAAAATAATCAACTTGTTTTACCAAATCCTGCTGAATTTCCCAAATTGCACCTTGTAAAACTTCCGGAGAAGTCACAAACATATTGGCCGGGTAGATCGTGAGTCTTTTGAATTTTTCAATGACCTGAGAGGTCTTGGCATCAAAAGATTCTATTTCTTCGATTTCATCTCCAAAAAAATGTATTCTGTACGCATCGTCAGCATAACTTGGGTATACTTCAACCGTATCGCCTTTGATCCTGAAAGTTCCCGGATTAAAATCGGCTTCGGTTCTGGCATATAAACTTTGCACCAGACTATGAAGCAGTTTTGTTCTCGAAATGACCTGATCCCGGGTTACTTCAATTACGTTCTTTTTAAATTCAACAGGATTTCCAATACCATATAAACAGGAAACTGATGCTACAACCAAAACATCTCGACGCCCGGAAAGCAGGGAAGAAGTGGTGCTTAAACGCATCTTTTCGAGCTCTTCATTGATAGATAAATCTTTCTCAATAAAAACTCCTGTAACAGGCATAAAAGCTTCTGGCTGATAATAGTCGTAGTAAGAGACGAAGTATTCAACGGCATTATTTGGGAAAAATTGTTTAAACTCTGAATACAACTGTGCAGCTAAAGTTTTATTATGGGCTAAAACTAATGTCGGACGTTGTACTTCCTGAATAACATTGGCGACAGTAAATGTTTTTCCAGATCCTGTAACTCCTAATAATGTTTGATATTTTTCTCCGTCGACTACACCTTGTGCGAGTTTTTGTATGGCTTGCGGCTGGTCTCCTTTTGGACTATATTCTGAGGCTACTTGGAAATTCATTTTTTACTGATGAAATGTTGGTTTTGTAAAGATACAAAGTTTGAGTGCTATAAAAAAGATAAAATAGACGTTGATTTGTATAGTCCCTACGGGACAATTTGTAGGCGACGATATTTTATTTTCTACCGATATTTAATCTCTACGAGATATTTCTAATCATTGGCAATTCCTTAAAGAAAGTTATCTCGTAGAGATTAAATATCGGTAGAAAACAATTGTTGTTATATTTTAAAATTGTCCCGTAGGGACTATACATTGCTGTTATTCTAAAAAATCAATAACGGCGTCATTCGTGATTTTTGGCTGATCGATGGTCAAAAAATGCCCTGCATCTTTTACGATTTGGGTTTTGCTGTTTGCTAAATATTTTTTTGCCCGCTCTAAACTTTCTTCTGAATTAATAACATCTTTATCTCCAATTAAAACCAAAACGGGATTTTTTATAGATTCTAATTCTTTATCTGAAAAAGGCGTCATTTTTAGCATACTCGAATTTGATTTAGCATATTTATTAGCCAAATAAAATTGTCTGTTATAGACAGGACTTATTTTTTCCGGATGCGTAGAAAATGCTTTTAATGTTTTGCTGAATTTCTTTTCGCTAGGAAAAAGTTTTAACATTAAAGCAGCTGATGTTTTTCTGGGTTTATCAATAAATTTAAATGTTTGAGCCGGACTTAATAAAACCATTTTGTCAATAGCATTTGATTTTTGCGTTGCCAATAATGTTGCAATCCAGCCGCCGCGGGAAGCGCCAATTATATCGAATTTCTTTAATTTATAATGATCGAAAATTTCGTTGTACCAAACCACAATTTCCTCAGACGAAAGTGGTTTTGCTGTTAAGTTAGATTTGTTGGGTTCCATTATAAAATCAATGGCATAAATACGATGATTTTTTGCTAAGGTTTTTATATTAGGATACCACATGGTTGAACTGGCGTCCATTCCGTGCAGTAAAACCAAATCTTTTCCGTTTTTTGGCCCGGCAATAATAACATGCGCAGTTCCAAAACTTGTTTTTACATTTTCTTCGGTATAAGGAATATCCCAAAGCTTTAAAGCCTTGTTGTAAGCGGCTTGATATTTTTGTTCTTCGGTTTTGGTTTTAAAAACATAATCTTCAAATTTTGCTTTTTTGGTTGAAGAGCAGCTTACAGCTAAGAATAAAATAATAACTAATCTGGAGTATAATTTTAACATCGTAATCTAATTTTGAAGCTTAAAGTTACGATTATAGTAAATCAAGTAATTATCAAAATTTTGGTTTAAAATATCATAATTATAATATTATGGTTTTTTTGAAGTCAAATGATAGATCTGAACAAAAGACAAAATTGCATTTGGAATTATAATCGGTAAAAGCCATTGATTGAAATCTCTGTAATCTTTTAAAAAGATGCCGTAAACTACAAAACAAATGCAGCCGAATAAGTTTATTAGTCGTATTGTTTTAAGGTCTTTCAACAAAAAACCTCCAACAATAAAAATAGATGCGAGATAACCAATATATTCTGCCATGATATTGATATTTAATAGTTTATATTAAATGTACCAAAACCAGATTATAAAATCAAAGGTTTGTGTTGAAAATCAATAATATGTATTGTTTAATTTCGTTTTTTTATTAAAAATCATGAAAGTTCTTTTTTAGAAATATAATTTCTTCTCTAAAAATCTCTCTTTAGCAAAACTTGCCAGAATATCATAAGCACTGGATTCACTATCTTCATGATGTCTCCATATAAAATTAGCGTACCAATCAGCAAACCAGATCATTTTATTATTGGTACTTTCTACAAATTCACACGAAATATCAATATTAATTCCATTTCCCCAGATTTCTGTTTTTATATAATCTGGAAAGCTCTGGCCATGGCTAACCTTTATAGTTCTTTTATCTAAAACAATTTCTACATTATCATATTGAATGACTTCAGGCTTAAGTAATAATCCAAGTACATAATTGTAAAAAATTTTTTTATCTTTTCGTAATGAATCAAAAACTTTTAATTTATTTACCGTAATTGAAATTATTTTAAAGGAACTACTCTTTGCAATTATCTTATTCGTTATTTGCGAAGTAATAAAGGCACAATGTTCAGGAATAAAGTTTACTCCTTTTTTTTCAATATTAGGAGTCAGATTATATTTTTTGTAAATATCAGAGAGAAAGCGAGAAATATATTTTTCATCTTCATTAGAGATAATGAGAGCTGTAATGGTGATAAATTTACTTGAGCCGCCATGTCTGTTTGGTTTATCAAGCTTCCAGCCTAAATCACCACTTTCATCAATATATATTTTCATGCCATAAAAAAAAGGGCTAAGAAGCCCTTTGGTATTTTAAAAATAGACCCTAAAAACGATGTATTCAAAATACATTTATGGTAGATGTTTCACCGCCACGTTGACTCAGGAATTACCTATCTAATGGTGCAAATATAAGAATAAAAAATTAATAAATTTTATTTTGTAAGATTATTATTAAATTTTAAAAGAATTTTGTTGAACTTCATCTAAAAAACTCCATGCCACAATACGGCTATTTTTCTGTCCTTGAGACATTTCAATAGTTTTTACCGAAACAGCATTTACTTTTTTCAAAGTTTTGTAAATCGAAGAAAGATTTTCTTTTTTAGAAACCAAAGTAGTGAACCACAAAACCTGCGAAGCATATTTTACGCTTTCGTAAATCATTTGCGTAATGAAGCCAATTTCACCGCCATTGCACCACAATTCAGCATTTTGTCCTCCAAAGTTTAAAACAGGATTTGAAGTTTTCTTTTCTTTTGGATTTAAATTCGAAACTTTTCTGGAAGTGCTTTTATTGGCTTCTTCTGCCGATGAATGAAAAGGCGGATTACACATTGTAAATGTAAATCGATCTTCGGGAATTATAATGTTTTTAAAAATAAATCGGGATTCTGTCTGCTGTTGTAAACTGATTGCATCGATTAATTTCGGATTGGCTTCAATAATTTTGGCTGCAGTTTTCAATTGCTTTTTTGTCAATATCTGTACCTACAAAAGTCCATTTATAAATTGAATTTGCTAATATCGGATAGATCAAATTTGAACCTGTTCCGATGTCAAGTCCCATAACAGAATTTCCTTCCGGAATTTGATTGTTATTTGTTTCGGCTAATAAATCGGCTATATAATGAATATAATCGGTACGTCCTGGAATTGGCGGACAAAGATAATTTTTGGGAATATCCCAGTTTTGAATGTCGTAATAAGTCTGCAATAAAGCTTTGTTTAAAGTTTTTACTGCAAGCGGATTACTGAAATCAATGGTTTCGATTCCGAATTTATTGATGGAAATAAAAGCTTTTAAATCTGGACAATTTGATATAAGAAGTTCAAAATCATATCGGTTACGATGAAGATTTCTTGGATGTAAATTTTCTTTTTGGGAATTGTTTTCTGCTTTCATTTTTATTGATTTCTGTGCAAAGATAGTTATTCCATTTTTGGAAATAAATCTTTGCGTAAACCGCATTGAAATCCGGCTCTACAATATAAACCAAGCTTATAGCTCTTTAATCAAAACATTCCATTAATAACAAATCACCGTTTCTATGGTTAATGGTTACCAAACCATCATTTTCTACAGAATTACTGCTTCCGGTTCTGTAGCCCATTGTTAAGGTATCATTTTGCAAAGGATATTTTAAATTGGTAGAATAAATTCCGTTGACAACACCAATTGGAATTAAAGAAATTGGTGTTTTTGCCGTATACCATTTTTCGAATTTCGTTGGCAGTAAAAATATTTTTGAATGATCGTCGAGAATTACAATTTTTAATAAATCGCGGTAACGAACAATATTGGTGAGATTGGTAATCGTATGATCGGCACGTTTTCCGGTTGCCCAAACTACGTTTACGGCAGGAATTTTTCTCTCTACTAAATAATCAAAAGCTTTTTCTAAATCGGTTTTATCCTGATCTGGTGTGTGAACAATTTCTAGCGGATATTGTGATGTTTTATAAATCTCAGGATCAAAACCTCTGTCAAAATCTCCTAATAAAACATCGACTTTAATACCCAGTTCAATAACTCTTTCTATAGCCGAATCTAATACAATTACAAGTGGCGACCATTCTAATAACTGTCCTAATAATTCAGGATCACAAGCTGCTCCGTTTGCAATTATTAAAGCGGGTTCCTGATCGTCGCGGACTATGTGATGTGATGACATGTGTGTTTTTTTGAATGTTGTACAAAGGTACGGTTTACCATTGTAGATTTTAGATTTTAGATTTCTGAATCTTTAAACTAAAAATCTAATAGCCTTCTATGATAGTTGATTTGTCCTAGATGATAAGCTAAATGTGTAGAAAGATGAATTAAGAAAAATCCGGTTGTCATTTCTTTTTCAAATACAATTTGCGGGTAAATGGCATTCAAATCTTCTTCTTTTAATGAATCAAGTGCATTGTTTACAACAGAAATAGTATCTTCAATTTTTTCAATTAATTCTGATCTCGGAATATCTTTTAGAGAAAATTCAAGAGGTCGATTTCGGATATATCCTGTTTTACCAATTTCGGCTCCGATATAGGTATTTAGATTTCCAATTAGATGCAGACAAAGATTTCCGGCAGAATTGGAAATGTTTTTATCAATTGCCCAAATTTGTTTTTCAAATTCATACGATTCAATTTCGAATATAAGTTTATTCAAATCTCTGTTAAAAAGTACTTTAAGTGTTTCGACTAACATAGTTTTAAGATGTAAATTTGAGGGAATAATTTAATTTCTGTTTTTAATCGGAATCCAGATTTCTTCTTCAGAATCCGGATCGTCTTTTTTGTATTTGTGATCCATTACAGCAAAATGCGGTCTGTCATCAACTGTATATTTGGAATTTGGAAGCCATTCTGCAAAGATAGTATGATAGGTTTTATGTCCTTCTGAAGCTGGGCCATAATGAACAAACACCGCATATAAACCATCAGGGATAATTAAAGTTTCCATTTCAGCCGGAATATTATCAAAAGTATTAACTTCTACAGCTGCCCATTTCTCGAAAGTTTTAGAAGGATCAAAGTCGTCAAAATGTCCGTCAGTAAAAACTTCAAGCGAATACAAATTTTCATCAATTGTATTTTGAATTTCTTTTCGTTTTGGCATAAAACCACTCCACAACTGAAATGTTTTGTTTTCTGTAAACGACATTTCAATGTGTTTTCCAACAAGTTTTTTCTCGGTTAAAGTTTCAATTCTGGCTTCCATTTTTATTTATTGAATTTTAAATTTTTTAGTTTCACTTTCGCTTAAAGAAAAATACCCTAACGGATAATTTGCTTTGTCAGTTGTGTTAATGATGTTTCCTTTTACAGTTGCAGGCGGTGATTGAAAAGGTCCGCCAACGTTGCTTCCGGCAATGCTTACCAAAATATTCATATAATTATAGTATTGTTTTGAAATACCATAATGTGTTATTTCTATTTGATCTCCAGCTTTAAGTTCATCGTCATCTGAAACGCTGAAAAATTCATTTCCCTGAAAAAACTTATCTTCATCAGCATAGTAATTTGACGTTACTTTATTAGAATAGACATATTTATACAAATAGAAATTATCTGCATCAGCCGGGTCATTATAATAAGCTCTTACTTCGATGTCTTTTCCTGTAAATCCACCTTCGTTATTTTGTTCAATATGTGTAATGGACGCAACTGATTTTAAAGTTTCGGAAGCCGTATATGTATTGCCGCCGCTGATAACCGTCAACGTATAAGTTTCGTCAATTTTTGGTGTAAAATTGGTACAAACATAACGCCCGGTTTTTTGAACTTCTGTAAAATTAAATTGTTCGTTCTGGCTGTTTTTAATAAAAATAACAGCTCCGGAAACCGTTGGAATTACTTCCTGAAAATAACCCGTAGTTGTGGTTAATTTTATGGTTTGCTGCTTTCCTGTTGTGCCTTTTTGCCAGTTTATAGCGGCTTCAATAACCAGTTTTGGAGGGGCTGTATCGAGATTAACATCTACAACATCTTCACAGCTTGTGAAGAAAACCGATATAAATAAAACGATTAATGCAATTGCTTTTTTCATGATATATCTTTTTTATTTTTTTGCAGAAATGAATTCTAAAATTTGAAATTATAACTAACTGCCGGAACAATTCCGAAGATTGATAATCGAACAGCTTCATTCAAACCCGTATCAGAATTCTGCCTAAAGTTTATAGACGCTGCATTGCTTCGGTTATATAAATTATAAATACTGAAAACCCATTCTGCTTTCCAGTTTCTATCTTTATTTTTTCGAGGCGTTAAAGTGGCCGATACATCTAAATGATGATAAGCCGGAAGACGGTTTTCATTTCGCAGACCATAACTCGGAACCGTGATTCCTAAATATTCATACTGTCCGTTTGGATACGTAACCGGCTGCCCTGACTGTAAAACAAAGTTAGCGCCAAAAGACCATTTTTCGTTTAAATTATAAGCTGATGTTATAGCTAAATTATGCGTTTTATCATAGGCAGAACTGTACCATTCACCATTATTAATCCCGGTTTCTTCGGGAGTTCTTCCTGGGGTCTGCTGTTGAGATTTTGATAAAGTATAGGAAACCCAGCCGTTAAATTTACCTTCATTTTTTTTTACCATAACTTCTAAACCATACGCACGCATTCTTCCGTTTAAGATAACTTGTTCGATGGCATTATTGGCAATTAAATCGGCCCCGTCAATATAATCGAGTCTGTTTTGAATTTTTTTGTAAAAACTTTCAACTTCAAGAGAATAGGCGCCATCTTTAATATTTCTGAAATATCCCAGCGCCACCTGATCTGCAATTTGTGGTTTAATGTAATTATCACTCGGCATCCAGACATCAAGCGGAGTAGGAGACGAGGTATTTGAAATTAATTGCAGATACTGCGCCATACGATTGTAACTCGCTTTAATAGACTGATCATCATTTAATTGATAAGAAACAGAAAGCCTTGGTTCCAGATTATTGTAATCCTGAATTACTTTGTTTTTGCCAAAATATTTAGTTGAGGTTGGAGTTCCTTTTTCATAAATCTGCATATCAGGATCAAAAACAACCGGACTATTATTATCGTAATAATTTATGGTTGAAGAACCTAAACGGTAAAATAAACTGTAACGTAATCCGTAGGCTACGGTGATTTTTTTCGAAAGCTGATTTTCGGCGTCCAGATAAATTGAGGGTTCAAAAGCATATTTTTTGTCTAATTGATCCGGATTAATTCCAGATTCACTAGTACTTGGTATAATAGTTCCGGGATTGAATTCATAATAAATTCCGCTCACGCCATAATTCAGTTTGAATTTATCCGAAATATAATGTTTGAAATCGTATTTGATATTGTAATTTTTAATTCCCGAATCCCATTTAAAACCTACATAATCTAAATCGAGGCCGTAATAATAATCGCTGTAAATTAAAGACAGGTTAGAAAACAATTTATCTGAGTATAAATGATTCCAGCGAAGGTTTAAGGTTGAATTTCCGTAAATATTGGTAAAACTTTTATTTAAACTGAAAACGTCACGTCCGAAATATCCCGACAAATACAAACTATTATTATCATTCAATTTATAACTGAACTTGGCATTTAAGTCATAGAAGTAAGCCGAATTATCTTTGTTGTCTTCGGATAATTTTAAGAACAGATGAACGTAAGAACCTCTTCCTCCAATTAAAAAAGAACCTTTATCTTTTACAATCGGGCCTTCAACAAGAAGCCGGCTGGAGACAATGCCAATTCCTCCATTTACATGGAAATCTTTACTGCTTCCGTCTTTTTGGTAAATGTCTAAAACTGAAGAAGCGCGCCCGCCAAATCTGGCCGGAATTCCTCCTTTATATAATTTTAAATCTTTAATGGCATCCGGATTAAAAACCGAGAAAAAACCAAAAACGTGAGATGAATTAAAAATTGTCGCTTCGTCTAATAAAATTAAATTTTGGTCTGCGCCGCCGCCGCGAACATTAAATCCCGATGCGCCTTCGCCAGCATTCGTAACTCCCGGAAGTAATAAAATCGATTTTAAAACGTCGACTTCACCTAAAACTACCGGCATTTTTTTAATGGTTGAAATAGAGAGTTTGTTCACGCTCATTTCGGGCGATTTGATATTTATTTTGCCTTTATTATCTGTAATAACAACTTCCCGAAGTTCTTCGCCGCTTTCGCTAATAGAAAAATTATTCTTGGTATTTTGGTTTAAAATAATAGTATACTGAATAGTTTGATAACCAACATAACTGATTTCAATTTGATGTTCGCCTTTTGGAAGCGTAATAGAATAAAAACCGTATTCGTTTGTTGTAGTTCCGATTTTTAATGTCGGAATATAAATGTTGACACCAATTAAGGTTTCATTATTTTTAGAATCTTTTATAGTACCGCTTAGCGTAAATTTTTCCTGAGAAAAAGAATTGAAAGTCGTAAAGATAATAATTAGAAAAAAACTGATTTTTTTTAGAATCATCGTGCTGGTTTTGATATACATAGATAGTAATTCTTACTAAATATTACGGACGAACTTTTGTTAAACATAAGTTAAGAATAAAAAAAGGACAACCTTGTGAGTTGTCCTTTTCATTATTTATAAATTGCTATAGGTTATTTTATTTTAGCAATAATTGAGTTGAATGTTTCACTAGGACGCATTGCTTTGCTTACTAACTCTGGAGTTGGCTGATAGTATCCGCCAATGTTTTGAGCTTTTCCTTGTGCACCAATTAATTCAGCATCGATTTTAGCTTCGTTAGCTTCAAATTCAGCAGCAATAGGAGTGAAGATCGCTTTTAATTCAGCATCTTTAGTTTGAGCAGCTAAAGCCTGAGCCCAATAGAATGCTAAATAGAAGTGAGATCCACGGTTGTCGATTTGTCCAACTTTACGAGCCGGAGATTTATCGTTTGCTAAGAATTTATCGTTTGCCTGATCTAAAGTTTCAGATAAAACAATTGCTTTAGAATTGTCTAAAGTTTGTCCTAAATGCTCTAAAGAAGCACCAAGAGCTAAAAATTCTCCAAGAGAATCCCAACGTAAATATCCTTCTTCTGTAAATTGCTCAACGTGTTTAGGAGCAGAACCTCCAGCACCAGTTTCAAACAATCCACCACCGTTCATTAACGGAACGATAGATAACATTTTTGCAGAAGTTCCTAACTCTAAAATTGGGAATAAATCTGTTAAGTAGTCACGTAAAACGTTTCCAGTTACAGAGATAGTATCTAAGCCTTTGATGATTCTGTCTAAAGTAAATTCAGTAGCAGCAACCGGGTTTAAAATGCGGATATCTAAGTTTGTAGTATCGTAGTCTTTAAGGTATTTTTGAACTTTTATGATCAATTCTCTGTCGTGCGCTCTGTTTTCGTCTAACCAGAAAACTGCAGGAGTATCAGATAAACGAGCTCTGTTTACAGCAAGTTTAACCCAGTCCTGAATAGGAGCATCTTTTGCCTGACACATTCTGAAAATGTCATTTGTTTCAACGTTTTGTTCCATTAAAACATTTCCGTTTGCATCAACAACACGAACAACTCCATCAGCTTTCATTTGGAAAGTTTTGTCGTGAGATCCGTATTCTTCTGCTTTTTGAGCCATTAATCCAACGTTAGGAACACTTCCCATTGTTTTTGGATCAAAAGCACCGTGTTTTTTACAGAAATCGATAGTTGCTGTATAAACTCCAGCATAAGATCTATCTGGAATAACTGCGAATGTATCTTGAGCTTTTCCTTCTTTGTTCCACATTTGACCAGAAGTACGAATCATTGCCGGCATAGAAGCATCAACAATTACGTCTGAAGGAACGTGTAAGTTTGTAATTCCTTTATCAGAATTAACCATTGCTAAAGCAGGTCCGTTTGCAATTGCCTGATCGATAGCAGCTTCAACTTCTGCCTGCTCAGGTCTTCCGGCAATTTTAGCATAGATATCGCCTAACCCATTTCTAGTATCAACGTTTAATTCAGCAAATAAAGATGCGTATTTTTTGAAAACATCTGCAAAGTATACTTCAACGATAGCGCCAAAGATAATTGGATCAGAAACTTTCATCATTGTAGCTTTTAAGTGCACAGAAAGTAAAACTCCTGCAGCTTTAGCTTCAGCGATAACATCAGCAGCAAAAGCTTTTAATTTATTTACACTTAAAACAGAACTATCGATAATTTCACCTGCTTTAAGCGGAGTACTTGCTTTTAAGACAGTTGTAGTTCCGTCTTTAGCAACGAATTCAATTTTTACATCATTTGCTTCAGCAACAGTAAGTGATTTTTCACTTCCGTAGAAATCACCGCCTGACATAGAAGCTACCTTAGTTTTTGAGTCAGCAGACCATGCACCCATTGAGTGTGGATTAGCTTTTGCAAAGTTTTTAACCGCTCTTGGTGCTCTACGGTCAGAGTTTCCTTCACGTAAAACCGGGTTTACAGCAGAACCTAATACTTTTGCATATTTTGCTTTAATTTCCTTTTCAGCATCGTTTTGCGGATCTTCAGGATAATTTGGAACATTATAACCATGAGATTGTAATTCAGCAATAGCGGCTTTTAATTGCGGTACAGATGCTGAAATGTTTGGTAATTTGATAATGTTAGCTTCTGGCTGAGTTGCTAATTGACCAAGTTCTGCCAAAGCATCGCCTGTTTTTTGAGCATCTGTTAAAGACTCAGGAAAGTTAGATAAAATTCTTCCTGCTAAAGAGATGTCTCTGGTTTCGATAGCAATACCAGCTGTAGAAGTAAAAGCTTGAACAATAGGTAATAGAGAATAAGTCGCTAATAATGGCGCCTCATCAGTTAAGGTGTAAAAAATTTTTGAATTCTGTGTCATTTTTTCTTTTTTTTTATAATCGTGTCGTCACAAGAATGGCGATGTAAAAGGTATTTGTGAGCTCAAAAAAAGAGCGGAGCAAATATAATAAAAACAGTCCGAAAACGGTGTAGTTTTACTTTTAAATGAATGATTTATCAGATTGTTATTTCGTGCTCATTAAATTGTCAAATCGATGATTTTGCTATTAAAAAATTACAGTTTTAATACCGAGAACAAAAAAGGCATAAAAAAAACTCGTTTCAAATGATATGAAACGAGTTTTTTATAACAATTAGATAAATGATTATCTTCTTTTATCTTTAATCTTAGCTTTTTTACCAGTAAGTTCTCTGAAGTAGAAAATTCTAGCTCTACGAACAGCACCTTTCTTGTTGATTTCAATTTTTTGTAAAGCTGGTAAGTTAACTGGGAAGATACGCTCAACTCCAATAGCTCCAGACATTTTACGAATTGTAAAAGTTTCTGTTGTTCCAGAACCTCTTCTTTGGATTACAACTCCTTTAAAGAACTGAGTTCTAGTTTTTTCACCCTCTTTAATTTCGTAGAAAACAGTAATTGTGTCTCCAGCTCCGAAATCTGGGAAATCTTTTTTAGCAACGAATTCGTTTTGAACGAATTTTAATAAATCTGCCATGATAATTTTATGATTATAGTTTATTTAGAGCAACATTCACGTATTTCGCCAGAGGTTGGTCTAATTCGGGTGCAAATGTAAAAAATAATTATAAATTATGAATTATAAATTGAAAATTATTTTTGGTTTATTTTGTTTCAAGTTTCAGGTTTCAAGTTGTTGCTATCTAGAGTTTTAACTTGAAACAAAAATAACCTTAAACTTGAAACAAAATTTTATTGTCCTTCCAGTAAATCCGGACGTCTGTTTTTTGTGTGCTCGTATGCCGCATCTTCACGCCATTTATCAATTTTGGCAGCATGGCCGCTTGTTAAAACTTCGGGAACTTTCCAGCCTTTATAATCAGCGGGTCTTGTATATATAGGTCCTGAAAGTAGATTATCCTGAAAACTGTCTGTTAATGCTGAGGTTTCGTCACTTAAAACGCCAGGAATTAAACGAATTAAAGCATCAGATAAAACCAAAGCGCCTAATTCTCCACCTGATAAAACATAATCGCCAATCGAAATTTCTTTAGTAATAAAATGATCTCTCACACGCTGGTCAACACCTTTATAATGTCCGCATAGAATGATAATGTTTTCATACATCGACATTTTATTGGCCATTTTTTGGTTTAAAGTTTCACCGTCAGGAGACATGTAAATGATTTCATTGTATTCACGCTGACTTTTTAAATGTGTAATACAATCATCAATTGGCTGAATTGTCATTACCATTCCGGCGCCGCCGCCAAACGGATAATCATCAACACTTTTTTGTCTGTTTGTGCTGTAATCACGAAGGTTATGAAAATGTACTTCGACTAATCCTTTGTCAATGGCACGTTTCATAATTGATGCTTCAAAAGGGCTTCTTAGTAATTCAGGTAAAAGTGTAATAATGTCAATTCGCATTTTTCTTCAATAATTTGGTGCAAAGATACGAAGTTAAAAATGAAGATGTAATAGGTGTGTTTTTACGTTCATCAACTTTCTCGAAAAATTTGAAGTTGATTATGATGAAAAGTTTATTTTTAAGGAATTAATTTAACTATTGTACTTCCAAAAATAAATGAAAAAAATAACCACGATTCTAATCCTTATATTATTCTGTTCCTGTAACAAAGAAAAAACGAAAGAACCACCAAAAACAATCCCGGAAGAAGCATCCTATTTTAAGCAAATTAAAATTAATGATGTAAAATTAGGAGAACCGACTTACGGAGACTGGCTGTTTTCGCATAAAGAAAATGGGCAGACTTTTGAACAATATTATAGATCTAAACACATTGTTCCGACTAAAGAGGAGAATATTATTTACATAAAACCAATTGGAAATTTTAATGCTCTTCAAAAGAAACAAATTCAGCTTGTGAATGAATATTTAGAAATCTTTTTCCAATTAAAAACAAAAACATTGGAACCTATTTCTAATGATGTAGTTCCGAATTCAGCAAGAAGAATGTCTACCGAAGGTCACGAGCAATTATTGGCCGGATATCTTTTAAATGATGTTTTGAAAGAAGAAAATCCTGAAAACAGAATTGCTTTAATGGGACTCTCAGAATTGGATTTATATCCTAAACCAGAATGGAATTATGTTTTTGGTTTAGCATCTTATAGAGATAAAGTTGGAGTAAGTTCAATTTACAGATTTCAGGATGGTGAACTAACTGCCGAAAATTTCAATTTATGTTTATCCAGATTGCTTAAAACGAGTTCGCATGAAATTGGGCATATGTTTGGTCTGCATCATTGTATTAACGCTGATTGTGTAATGAACGGAACCAACAGTTTATCTGAAACAGACAGAAGTACAATAAGATTATGTTCTGTATGTCAAAGAAAATTGAATTCCTGCATACAATATGATAATAAAAAGAGATTGACAGATTTAGAGAATTTTTTTAAAAGAAATAACCTAATCGAAGAATTTGATTCAATGAAAAAAGATATTTCAGTTATTCACTAAAAAATGAAAACGATAAAAATATTTGCCATAACGGGAAGTACAAGAAAAAATTCGAGTAATTTTAAGATTCTGAAACATATTTCACAATATATAAAATCGGATTTTGAAGTTGAAATTTTTGAAGATTTAGATAAAATTCCACATTTTAATCCAGATTTAGACACAGAAAATCCTCCGAAAGAAATAACTTTATTCAGAAATAAAATAATAGAAGCCGACGGAATTATAATCTGTACGCCGGAATATGTTTTCAGCCTGCCGGGAAGTTTGAAAAATGCTTTAGAATGGTGCGTTTCAACAACAATATTTTCGAATAAAAAAACCGGATTGATAACTGCTTCGGCTTCGGGAGAAATGGGGCATGAACAGCTTTTATTAATTATGAAAACCCTTGAAGCAAAGTTTGACGATAATACACAGCTTTTAATTCAGGGTATTCGCGGAAAAATTGATGCAGAAGGAAAAATTATAAACGAGGAAACAGAAATTGCGCTTCAAAATTTCATTAATAATTTTAAGGATCAATTTTTATAGTAGATTTACTTTTCTAAATTCAGATCAAATGGTTACAAGAAGAAACTTTATTATAAACACAAGTCTGGCGGCGACGGCTGTTTTGGCTTTACCATCATTAGCATTTTCTATGAATAAAAAAGAAATAGGTTTGCAGTTGTATACATTACGCGAAGAACTTCCGAAAAATGTAAAACAGACTTTAGAAAAAGTTGCTGCATCAGGATATACAAATGTAGAGACGTATGGTTTTTCTATAAAAGATCAGTTTTGGGGATTGTCTCCGGTTGAATTGAAAAAGATTTTAGACGAAAACAATTTAAAAGCGGTAAGCGGACATTATAATTTAGGTAGCTTTTTATATGACGGAAACACTGTCGAACTTATTGCGGCAATTGAAGCAGCAAAGATTCTAAAACATGAATTTTTAACTGTTCCGTGGGTCGATGAACCTTTTAGAAGTATCGAAAATTTTAAAGTAATTGCTTCTCGATTAAATCAGGCAGCAAAAATGTGCAAAGAAGCGGGATTAAAACTGGCTTATCACAATCACGATTTCGAATTTAAAAAACAGGACGGAATTACCGGTTATGAAATTCTATTAAATGAAACCGATAAAAAACTCGTTTATTTTGAATTAGATTTATACTGGGTTGTCCGTTCAGGAAATGATCCGCTAAAATTATTCAAAGAAAATCCGGGGCGTTTTAAAATGTGGCATGTTAAAGATATGGATAAATCAAATCAGGCTTTAAATACAGAAATAGGTGCAGGATTAATTGATTTTAAGCCTTTTTTTAAAGAAATTAAGCAATCGGGAATGGTTCACTTTTTTGTAGAACAGGAAAATAATTATGCTGGAAATTCTTTTGAATCCATAAAAACAAGTGCTGATTTTATTTCAAAAAATCTGATCTAAAACAGAATCATCATAATATCTTATTTTTGTAAAAATCAATTTTAAAAGTCATGCAGAATATCAAAACAAGTAAAGAGTTTATAAAAGGAGACGAAATAGAATGGGAAGTTGTTGGAGAAGGAATTAAACGAAAAATTCTTGCCTTTGATGATAAAATCATGCTTGTAAATGTTTATTTTGAAAAAGGGGGAATCGGCGTTTTACACGAACATTATCATTCTCAGGTAACGTATATAGCAAGCGGAAAATTTGATGTAACGATAAGCGGCGTTACACAAACTTTAAAAGAAGGCGATAGTTTTTACATTCCGCCTCACGCCATTCATGGTGTTGTCTGCTTAGAAGAGGGTATGCTGACAGATGTTTTTAGTCCGGCGAGAGAAGATTTCTTAAAAGCATAACAATTTTAAAATCAATAGAATTATCATTTAAGAACCTTGATCTGATCTTAAATTTAAAAATTTTATAACTTTTTTAAAGTTTTGATTGAGATTAGATCGGTATTTTTGCAAAATGAATTTATCTAAAACCAACGTCCTGTTTATGGCAGTTTGCACTGGTCTTATAGTTGCAAATCTTTATTACTGCCAGCCTTTGATTGTTTTAATTGCCAACGAATTTAAAATTCCCGAAGCCAGCGCCGGAACCATAACATACTTAACTCAGGCCGGTTATGCAATCGGATTGTTTTTTATGGTGCCTCTTGGCGATAAAATAGAGCGAAAAAAACAAATTTTAATGACGACTTTTGCTACAGTAATTGCATTGTTAATTGCGGCTACAGCAAAAAGTTTTCTTGTTTTACAAATTGCCTCCTTACTTATTGGAGTAACTTCGATTGTACCGCAGCTTATTCTGCCTTTAGCTGCTTCTTTAAGCGCGCCTGAACAACGCGGAAAAGTCGTAGGAACTATTATGAGCGGTCTCTTAGTTGGAATTTTGCTTTCGCGAACATTAAGCGGATTTATTGGAGAAGTTCTAGGCTGGAGATCGATGTTTTATATCGCTGCCGGGATTTGTCTTTTAATCTTTTTTGTAATTCAAAGTAAATTCCCCGTAAATAAACCTCAATTTCTGGGAACTTACGGACAGTTAATTCAATCTCTTTTTACTCTTATAAAAACACAGCCTGTTTTGCGCGAAGCAACGGCAATCAACGTTTTCAGCTTTGCTCAGTTTGGAGCTTTCTGGACCACAATGGTTTTATTACTTTCCGGTGAACCATTTCATTTTAATAGTGCTACAATTGGTTTATTCGGAATTGTAGGTGCTTCCGGAGCTTTGGCAGCGCCATTGGTTGGAAAAATTGGAGACAAAGGAAATTCAAGAATTGCAGTTGGTTATGGCTGTTTATTGATTCTGATTAGCTTCCTGATTTTTTATTTTTCTATTGAAAGTGTAATCGGAATTGCGATTGGAATTGTATTTATTGATATTGGAATTCAGGGAGTTCATATTTCAAACCAAACCAGAGTTTATTCACTTTTGCCAGAAGCCAGAAACAGATTAAATACTGTATTTATGTCGTTTAGCTTTTTAGGAACTGCCGCAGGATCTGCTTACGGATTATTGTTGTGGAAACTGGGCGGATGGCACGCTGTAACTATCGGCTGTATGGTTTTATCGGCATTATCATTAACCGTTTACGGACTTACTTATAAATCAAAATCTAAAAAACAGAAAGCACAAATTGATTAAGAAATTAATTTGTAAATTTGCGTTCAATTAAAAAATAACAACATGGAAAACGGAATATACGCTAAATTCAACACTAGCAAAGGTTCGATTTTAGTAAAACTTACACACGATTTAACGCCTGGAACTGTAGGGAACTTTGTTGCTCTTGCAGAAGGGAATATGGAAAATAAAGTGAAACCTCAAGGACAAAAATTTTATGATGGATTAAACTTTCATAGAGTAATTGCAGATTTCATGATTCAGGGTGGATGTCCTAAAGGAACTGGAACTGGAGATCCTGGATATAAATTTGATGACGAATTTGTACCAAGTTTAAAACACGATCGTCCGGGAGTCTTATCTATGGCAAATTCTGGACCTGGAACAAATGGTTCTCAATTTTTTATTACTCACGTTCCAACTCCTTGGTTAGACGGAAAACATACTGTTTTTGGTCACGTCGTTGAAGGGCAAGATATTGTTGATGCTGTTGCTCAGGGAGATGCATTAGAATCTGTAGAAATTTTAAGAGTTGGAGAAGAAGCTCAAAAATGGAATGCTATTGAAGCTTTCATTGGTTTAAAAGGTGCCAGAATGAAAAGAGAAGCAGCTTTAAAAGCAGAATCTGAAGCAAAAATGGAACAATTAGCGGCTGGTTTCGATAAAACTGAAAGCGGTTTACGTTATAAAATGATTCAAAAAGGAGAAGGAAAAAGAGCGGAAGCAGGAAAAACAGTTTCTGTTCACTACGAAGGTTCTTTAGAAAACGGAAAAGTTTTTGATTCATCTTACCCAAGAAAAAAACCAATCGAATTTAAATTAGGAATTGGACAAGTTATCGAAGGATGGGACGAAGGTATTGCTTTATTGCAAGTTGGAGACAAAGCTCGTTTTGTAATTCCATCTGATTTGGCTTACGGACCATCTGGAGCTGGAGGAGTTATCCCGCCACATGCTACTTTAATTTTTGATGTTGAATTAATGGATGTAAAATAAGAAATAAACAAAGTTTAAATTTGTTTTAAATAGAATCCCGTTCGGTAAGCCGAATGGGATTTTTTTTATATTTACTTTAAAAATAAAAACAGAGCAAAATGAAATCTAAAATCTTAACCCTGGCAGCTGTAGCGCTGCTTATTGCTTCTTGCGGTACAAAACAATCTGCAGTTGCTGCAGCTCCTGAAAATGTCGATCCGTCTAAAGACACTATGCCGCCCCGAGTATTGTCTTTAGAGCAGGCAGAAGGTAAAAAGCTGTATGAAAATAATTGTGTAAAATGCCACAAATTATATGATCCGGTTAAATTTAGTAAAGAAGAATGGCAGCCTATTTTGGTTCGTATGCAAAAGAAAGCCAAACTAGATGATGCTAATATGGCTTTGATAACAAGTTATATTCACTCACAGTTATAATTTGAGTTAAAATATAGACATTAAAAAACCGATTCAATTTTTGAATCGGTTTTTTAGTTTTCAAATAGATATAAAAAAACACCTTCACAAAATGAGGTGTTTAAAAAGTTATGAATGATGTACAGCCGAATTGTCTACTGCGATAATTTTTAAAGTTTTAATTCCAGCTGGAAGTTCCCAGTCGACTTCATCATTTTCTTTAAAACCAATAATAGCAACACTTAAAGGTGCCAAAATTGAAATCTTAGATTGTTTTACGTCGGCAGATGAAGGTAAAACAATTTGAATTTTCATTTGTTTATTAGCTTTTACATCTTCTATCGTTACCAAAGAATTGATTCTGATTATCGAGCCGTCAAGTTCATTTTCCTTGCTTATTACGGCACGGTCTAATTCCTGTGAAAGCTGATTAGCTTCTTTGGTATTCGTTGAATTTTTACTTTTTAAAATCAATTCTCTTAAAAATTGATAATCAGATTTACTGAAAGTGGGTGTTGGTTTCATATCTATATTGAATTTAGTATTGTAATTTTTGAATGATTTTTCTTCTTTTTTATTGTTTGGAGCGAGTTGTTGAGATATCCGTTTAAAAACAGGTTATCGTAATAAAATGTTACAAATGGAAAACAAAACATATTTGAACAAATAACTTGTTTGTCAAATAAATAAATGTCTTAAAAAATGTAAATCCTCCGCCTGAAAGAAGAAAATGAAATAGACGGAGGCCTAATTAATAAAGGCCTTACTATGTGAAATAAATACAGAACAAAGCGGCCTTCTTCTTAAAGAAAGCTCTGGTAGAGAAACTGTAAATATTGTTATAATGCTCACAATGAGTAATTTTAGTTTGATTGGCAAAGATAAGTAAAGTTTTACAAATGGTCAAAATCTTTATTTCCATTTGATTTACAGTCAATTCGTGGTTTTTGAACTTCGTTTAATCTTCAAAAGAATGTGTATTATTCAAATTCGTAACTTTTAAATAAAATTTGGAGTTTTTTTTATAGCCACAGATTCTCACAGATTAAAAGGATTTTTCAAGTTTAATCTGTGAGAATCTGCATAATCTGTGGCAATAAATGTTTATGAATTTAAAAAATCCAGTAAATCATCATTTAATTTATCTCTTTCGGTATAAAATAAACCGTGCGGAGCGCCTTCATAAACGATATAAGTATTATTGGCAATAGCTTCTGAAGCTTTTTTTGATGTTAAATCAATAGGAACAATTTTATCATCATTTCCGTGAATAATTAGGGTGGGAACATTTACAGAACTCAATTCATCTCTAAAATCAGTATATGAGAATGATTCGGCACATTTTAAAGTTGCATGAGGTGAAGCAAAAGAACAAAGCGTTCTGTAATACTCCAGTAAAGCCGTACTTAAAGGTTTATTGATGATGTTTACACCAAAAAACGTTTTTCCAAAATTATCTATAAAACCAATTCGGTCTTCTTTTATTGCTTCGGCAGTCGATTCGCTTTTTTCTCTCGGATGCCCATCAGGGTTATCATCAGTTTTTAATAAAAACGGAATTATAGATGAAATTAAAGCTGCTTTTGAAACTCCTTTTCCATTATGACGACTAAAATAACGAACTACTTCGCCGCCGCCCATAGAAAATCCTACCAAAGTAACATCTTCTAATTCTAATTGTTGAATAATTTCGCTAAGGTCATCAGTAAGTGTATCATAATCATAACCTTCCCAAGGCTGCGAAGATTTGCCAAAACCACGTCGGTCGTAAGCAATTACACGATAATTATTTTTAACCAAAAATTCAACCTGATATTCCCACATTTCATTAGAAAGCGGCCACCCATGAATTAAAATTACAGGTTTTCCTTTTCCGTAATCTTTTACATAAAGCTTTACGTTTTTGGCTGTTTCGATATATTTGTCGGTATTTAATTGATGAATATCAAAATCTAAATCCTTCAGTGACAGACTGGCATTTACTACACTATTTTCCATTTTTATATTTTTTTACTAATTAGTTACTAAAACATGTGTAGTAAAATTAAATGTAGTCTAAAAAATAAGGTTATAGAATTAGTAGTATTAATTACAAAATTTATAGGTTTGTAAATAAACAAATTTTAAAATGGATTTAACCTGGAACGAATTTGAAAGAACAGATATGCGTATCGGAACTATCATTGAAGTAAATGATTTTCCCGAAGCAAGAAAGCCTGCTTTTCAACTCACAATAGATTTTGGTGCCGAAATTGGAATCAGAAAATCATCGGCACAAATTACTAAACGCTATAAAAAAGAAGATTTGATAAACCGACAAATTGTTGCCGTTGTAAATTTTCCCAAAAAACAAATCGGAAAATTTATGAGCGAATGTCTGGTGCTTGGTGCTGTAGGCGAGGAGGGAGATGTGATTTTATTAGCGCCTGATTTTAAAATACCGAATGGGCTTCGTATAGGATAAGTTTTCAGTCGCAGTCTCAGTTTTCAGTTTGCCACAGATTTGCTTCGCCCGTTCGCTATCGCTCGGGTCACAGATTAAAATGATTTTTAATTTTTGCCGCGAATTACACAAATTACACTAATTATTTTTTAGGCTCCAGCTTTGTGCTCTTTAATAAATCAAAGATTTCGCAAACTTTTAATAAAAAACTTAGCGAACTTAGCGTAATATCTTAGCGCCTTTTGCGGTTAATTTTCAGTTTTATAAATACTGATCACTGCGACTGAAAACTGAAACTGATACTAAAAATTAAGAAATTTTCTCAATCAGCTTCTGCAAGATCAACTGTCCTTCTTCCCAATATTTTAAATCAGAATCAGAATTGATATGACCTTGTTTTCCAACATTTACAAAATCACTTCCCCATTTTTCAGCAAAATATTGTTTTCTTTCGAATAAAGCATAAGGATCATTTTCGCTTGCCACAACAATTGACGGAAAAGGCAATTTGTAAAGCGGCATTGGCGAAAAATTTCTGATAATGTTCGGTGTATGTTCCGGCGAATCAACATCAGCAGGAGCTACTAATAAGGCTCCAATAATATTTTTATTTGAATGGGTTTCTGCCCAGTGTAAAACTAAAGAAACCGCCAGGCTATGCGCAACAAGAATTGTTGGACTTTCAAGTTTAGAAACCGCTTCGTTTAATCGTGTAATCCAGTCTTCGCGAACAGGTTCATCCCAATTGTCCTGAACTAAACGAATTGAATTTTTGAATTTTTCATGCCAAAAGGTCTGCCAGTGTTTTTCACCAGAATTTCCCAATCCCGGTAAAATTAAAAGTTGTGTTTCCATTGCCGTGGAATTATATATTTATTTTTTAGTTTGTTTCTCTTTTAAAATTCTATTGATTTCATTAACCAATAACGGAAAGCCAGGTTCTGTCATTCCATGTCCGTAACCGTCTAATTCGTAAAGTTTGGTTTGTGTATGACCTACTAATTTCATCATTCTTGCCATATATGCATTTTCTTCATAACGGCCTAACATTTCCAATTCTCTATCTCCGGTAATCAATAATAAAGGCGGAGCATCAGCGCGAACATGATATAGAGGCGCAAGAGAATCAATTGTAGGCTGTTTTTCAGGAATTTCGTTTTCTCTTCTTATTTCAAAATGCGTAATACATTGGCCGCTAAACGGAATTAACCCTGCAATTTTGTTAGCGTCAATTCCTTCCTTTTGAAGGTATTTTTTATCTAACCCAATCATCATTCCTAAATATCCTCCGGCAGAATGTCCGGAAACGAATATTAAAGAAGAATCTCCTCCGTAATTAGTAATATTATTAAAAGCCCACGCAACAGCCGCTGCAGCATCATCAATTGCTTTTTCTGCTTTTGCTTTTGGAGATAATCGGTAGTTTACGCCAATAATAGCATAGCCTTTATTTTTTAAAGCTTCAGGAATTTCTTTGTTTCCGCCAGTTAATCCGCCGCCATGAAACCATACAATAGTCGCAAAGCCTTTTGTGTTTTTTGGATAATAAATATCCAGAACGCATCTTTCGTTAATGTAACTGTCAGACTTGTTTACTGTTGAAGAATAATATTGAATATTTGATTTTGTTTCATATTCTGTTTTTTGGGCAAATGAATAAATTCCCAAAAATAAAAAGCTAAGTAAAAAAAGTAATTTTTTCATTTTTTGGTTAAAAGTAAAATGTTAGAAGTGAAATGTTAGAAGTAAAATGTTTTTTTATGAAAGGTGGTTTGTTAATTATGTATTTCAATTTTGCATTTCACATTTCACATTTTTACATTTTCACATCTCACAAATAAATATATAAAAAAAGCCCAAAAATGTTATACATATTGGACTTGAACTTTATTGTAAAGTTATATAGATTAAATATCGTCGAAATCAATATCAGTAAAGCTAGATCTTTGAGTTTCTGCTTTATCAGAGCTATATTCTTTTTTAAAATCTTTTTGGTGTCTTTCAGAAATTACTTCTTCGCCTTTATGGTTCAAAACATATGAAGTCATTTCTTCCAGTATTTCTGCGAAAGCGTTAAAATCCTCTTTATATAGATAAATTTTGTGTTTTTTGAAGTGAAAAGAACCATCTTCTTCAGTAAACTTTTTGCTTTCGGTAATCGTAATGTAATAATCGTCAGCTTTAGTAGCTCTCACATCAAAGAAATAAGTCCTTCTTCCTGCTCGTAATACTTTAGAAAAAATCTCTTCTTTTTCTAACATGTCATTTTCTCTCATAATACGTTCTATCATTTTTGGTAATTAATAGTAATCAAAAATCATAAAAAATTATCTATTACGCAACATTTAAAGTAATTCTTTTTCCGAAAGTTGTTTTAAATATAACGATGCATAATAGCCTTCCTGATTTATTAATTGATTATGAGAGCCTTGTTGAATAATTTTACCGTCTTCGAGAATGATGATTTTGTCGGCATTTTTAGCCGAAGATACTCGATGACTGACAATGATTGTAGTTTTATTTTTACAAAAATCAAATAAATTATGTAAGATAGTTTCCTCAGTTTCAGTATCAACAGCAGACAAACAATCATCAAAAAGTAAAATTTCAGGATTTTTAATTAATGCCCTTGCAATCGACACACGCTGTTTTTGACCGCCTGAAAGCGTGATTCCTCTTTCTCCTAAAATGGTGTCGTATTGTTTGTTGAAAGCAATGATATTATCATGAACCACAGCGTTTTTGGCAGCTTGGATCACTTCTTCGTCGGTTGCATTTTCATTTCCGAATTTGATATTGTTTTTGATGGTATCCGAAAATAAGAAAGCATCCTGAGGTACAATTCCGATGCTGTTTCGAAGATCATTTAAATTTAAAGAGCTGATTTCGTTTCCATCAATCGTAATTCTTCCTTCGGTTGTATCATATAAACGGGAAATCAAAGATAAAATTGTTGATTTTCCGGAACCTGTTTTTCCTAAAATAGCCAGTGTTTCGCCATTTTTTACTGTAAACGATATGTTTTTTAGAGCTTCAATATTAGTATCTTCATACGTATAACTTACATTTTCAAATGCAATTGAACCGTGAATTTCAGATGAGTTTTCGTTTTTGTTTTTAATTTCAGGTTCTAATTTTAAGAATTCATTTAAACGTTTTTGCGATGCTTCGGCTTCCTGAACCATAGATGAAACCCATCCGAGTGAAGCAACCGGCCAGGTTAGCATGTTTACGTAAAGAATAAATTCGGCAATGGTTCCAATATTCGGAATTGTGCCATTAATGTACATAACGCCTCCGAAATAAATAACCACCAAATTACTGATTCCGATAAGAGCAATCATTAAAGGCCCAAATAATGATTGAACTTTTGCGAGTTCTAAGCTTTTACGTTTGCTTTCTTCTGAAAGATCGACCATATTATTTTGGTGTTGATTTTCTAAAGAATACGCTTTTATAACGCGGATTCCTGAGAAAATTTCCTGTGTAAAACTAGAAACTTTTGATAAATATTGCTGAAATGTCGTGCTTCGTTTATTGATTTCTGAACTTAATTTGAAAATACAATATGATAAAATTGGCAATGGCAGAATTGTATATAAGGTAAGCAAAGGCGAAACATTATACATATATATAAGTACAATCGCAAAACGTATAAAGGTATTGATAGTGTACATTACGGCCGGACCAACATACATGCGGACTTTTGAAACGTCTTCGCTGATTCGGTTCATTAAATCTCCTGTACGATTTTGTTTGTAGAAATTCTGCGAAAGCCTTTCGTATTGTTTAAATACTTCATTTTTTAAGTCAAATTCAATGTGGCGAGACATTACGATTAAAGTTTGACGCATTAAAAAAGTTAGAAATCCTCCAACAATGGCACTTCCTGTAATTAAAAGTACGTTATGAATTAAATCTCTTTGATATAAATCGATTATTGCTGCTGATTTTTGTTGAGTATCAGATAGTTTTAAGAATTTTTCGATTATATCAAATGAGTGACTTACAAACTTGGGAGTGAATAAGAAAAAAATTTGTGCGATAATGGTGATTAAAATTCCTAGTGAAAAACTGAATTTATATTTAATGAAATATTTGTTTAAATAGCTTAATTCTTTCATTTTTTTAAGAGATTCAATATTAACTTGATTTAATTTTATGAATTATTCTTAATTAAAAGTATAATAAAATGCAATCTAATCAAAATAAGTATATTGTAAAATTGTTATTTTAAAGGTAAAAAATTAGCACATGTATATTTTTTGTTTATGTTTGAGTTGTCTTTTTGACGAATTCGTAATTTTAAACTAAATACTACTAGCGCTATGGATGCAACTTTCACAACTGGAAAGGAACTTCAAAAAATGGATCCTGTTTTTGGTCAATTATCTTTTGACGATCACGAACAAATTGTATTTTGCAATGACAAAGATACAGGTTTAAAAGCAATTATTGGTATTCATAATTCGGTTATGGGGCCAGCTTTGGGAGGAACCAGAATGTGGAATTATAACACAGAATGGGAAGCTTTAAACGATGTTTTACGCCTTTCAAGAGGTATGACGTTTAAATCTGCCATTACTGGACTTAATATTGGTGGAGGTAAAGCTGTAATTATTGGCGATGCTAAAACACAAAAAACACCTGAATTAATGCGTAAGTTTGGTGAATTTGTTCATTCACTAAGCGGAAGATATATTACAGCTGAAGATGTTGGTATGGAAACTAAAGACATGGACACTGTAAGAGATGTAACGCCTTATGTTACCGGAATCTCTGAAGAAAGAGGCGGATCTGGAAATCCATCTCCTGTAACAGCTTACGGAGTTTATTTAGGAATGAAAGCAGCTGCTAAAAGTCAGTTTGGATCTGATGTTTTAGATGGCAAAAAAGTTTTGGTTCAGGGAATTGGTCACGTAGGTGAAACTTTAGTTGAATATTTAACTAAAGAAGGAGCGCAGGTTACAATTACTGATATCAACGAAGAAAAATTATATCAGGTTGCTTCAAAATACAATGCGACAATTTATACTGGCGAAGATTTATATACTGCTGATGTTGATATCTATGCGCCTTGTGCAATGGGAGCAACAATCAATACTAATACAGTTGACAAAATTAAAGCGAAAGTTATTGCCGGAGCAGCAAACAACCAATTAGCTGATGAAAATGTTCACGGTGCAAGATTACAGGAAAGAGGAATTTTATACGCTCCTGATTTCTTAATCAACGCTGGTGGAATTATCAATGTTTATGCTGAATTGGCAAACTACGGTAAAGCCGAAATCATTAGTAAAACTGAAAATATCTATAACACTACTTTAGAAATTATAGATTTTGCTGCCAAAAATAATATTACAACTCATAAAGCGGCTCTTACAATTGCTCAAAATCGTATCGATGCGAGAAAATTAGAAAACGCTGCTAAGAAGTAATTTTTTAGTTTACAGTATTCGGTCTCAGTTTACAGTCTCAGTTTTCAATATCGAAAACTGAAATTGTAAACTGAGACTTTTTTATGTAGTTTCTAAATTACTGAAAACCGTGACTGAAAACTGAGACTATTTTTGAATAATACTGAATACTGTGACTGAATACTGCGACTTTTTTGCGAATTAATTTTAAAATACGCATCAAAAGTTATACTTTTGCAGACTAATTTTAAAATGTTCTTACAAGGTGGTAAATAGAAGACACATACGCGTTAAAGTAATGCAATCCATTTATGCAATGCACCAAAGCGGTTCTGATAATATGGAAAAAGAAGAAAAATTCCTTTTCTATAGTATTGATAATATTCAGGACTTATATCTTATAATGCTTTCTTCATTGATTGAAATTTGCAAAAAAGAATCAGTATTCTTGCATTTGTCAAGTAAAAAACACCTTGCTACTGCAGCAGAACGTAACCCGAACGAAAAGTTCATCAAAAACAAAATCTTTCAGCTTCTTGCTGAAAGTAATTCCCTTAGCATTGCTTTAGAAAACCGTAAAATCAACAACTGGTCATTAAACGACGATTATATTATTTTACTTTTAAATGACATTAAAGCAAGCGATATTTACAAAAAATACATGTCGAATAATGTAAATACATTTGAAGAAGACAAACAATTTATCGTTGATTTGTTTGAAAATGTTATTGTTCCGAATGAAAAATTATACGAGTATTTAGAGGATGATAAATTGACATGGGTTGATGATATTCCGGTTGTAAATACCCATATTGTTAAACAATTAAAAGCAATCAAAACTGAAGATTCAGACGAGTTCAGAGTTCCGAAATTGTATAAAGATATTGAAGATAAGGATTTTGCTAAAGATTTATTCAGAAGAACAGTTTTAAATGAATCAGTTTTAGCAAAAGAATACGACGATAAAACACCAAATTGGGACAGCGAAAGGATTGCCGAAATTGATACAATCATTTTGAAAATGGCAATTTGCGAATTTTTAAAATTCCCTTCGATTCCGGTAAAAGTAACTCTTAACGAATATTTAGAAATTGCTAAAGAGTATTCTACACCAAAAAGTAGTATTTTTATCAACGGAATTTTAGATAATCTTGTTAAAGAACTTGAAGCCAATAAAAAGATGGTGAAAGTAGGAAGAGGTTTGATGTAAAATCTTGAAATTCCAATTTAAAATAAAATAAATTCCAAATCAGGATGTCACTCTGAGCGAAGTCGAAGAGCAGATTCTAAAAGAAAATATTAATAATAAATCAAAAACAGAATTTAATTATGGGACAATTAGGTCAATTTGCGCCATTCCTTTTAATGTTTGTAGTAATCTATTTCTTTATGATTAGACCACAACAAAAAAGAGCAAAAAACGAAAAAGAATTTGAAAGCAACCTAAAAGTAGGTGATAAAATAGTTACAAAAAGTGGTTTTCACGGTAAAATTGCTGAATTAGCAGAAACTACTGTTGTAATCGAAACAATGTCAGGAAAATTAAAATTAGAGCGTACTGCGATTTCTTTAGAATTGAGTGCTGCTTTAAATGCTAAAAAAGCTTAATTTTTATTTAAAAAAATAAATTTCAAAATATAAAATCCCAAATTCCAAAAGGAGTTTGGGATTTTTTATTTTTAAAAGAATTCAGCACAATCTTGTCATCCCGAGGAACGAGGAATCTTCGCAAGAAACTCTATACAGTAACTCTTCAATCTTTGTCGAGCTACTGGAGATCCCTCGTTCCTCGGAATGACAAGATTGTGGGATACTTTGATGAAATGCTTCGTGAGATTGCTTCGTTCCTCGCAATGACAATACTTTGCGTAAAGAAAAAACCTTTGTCAAAGTTTTAAGCTTTGACAAAGGTTTAGTATAGCTTGGAATTTGGAATTTAAATATTGAAAATTTTAATCTTACCTGTATTTATCATTTAATCCAACATTTGCTAAAATCATCGGAACGACTTTTTCAATTCTCGAAAGTTTTGTTTTTTCTTGTTTGGCAGTTTCGATATATTCTAAAAACTCATATTGCTTATAAGGAGAAAATTTTTCAAAAGCCAATTTCAGATCTGGGTTTTTAGTCATTTCGGCATTAAGAAGTTCCGAAACTATGGCTTCTTTTTTTGCAGGTTTGATAACTTTTCCCTGCTTTTCATTTTCAATTGCTTCTAAGATATATTCTAAGATTTCTTTCTCATTTATTTCATCTTTTGAAGTAAAACGCCACTGACGAAGGGATTTTGTCACTTCTTCCTGTGCATTAATAAGTTTCTTTTTGTTGTCTTTTAAAAATACACCGTTAAAAAACCAAATCGCAAAATAATCTTTAAAACCTCCAAGGCCAATTACATTTTTCTTTTCGTAAACATAAACTGGACCGCCCCATTTTATGGTTTCGGTCAGTTCAGTTTTATCAATGATGGTTTTAAGAAGCAGTAATTCTTCTTCCCATTGACCACCATATTTCCAAATGCCTTTATTTTCAGAGGTTGTTTCCAATTTATTTTCTTTTAGGTTTTTCTTTTGCATCAAAAATTCCCGGAGATGCTGTTAATTCTGCAATTTTTACAATTACTTCAGTTGCTTTTTGAATACTTTCTGCCGGAACATATTCGTATTTTCCGTGGAAATTGTGTCCGCCCGCAAAAATGTTCGGACAAGGTAATCCCATATATGACAATTGCGATCCGTCAGTTCCGCCTCGAATAGGTTTTATGATTGGTTTGATGTTTAATTCACGCATTGCTTTTTCAGCAATATCAACAATATGTTTTACAGGAAGCACTTTTTCTTTCATATTGTAATACTGATCTTTTATTTCAGCGATTACAATATCTTCACCAAATTTCTTTGCAAATTTTTTATTGAAACTTTTAGCAATTTTGAAAATAAGTTCTTTACGTTTTTCGAATTTTTTCTTGTTATGATCGCGAATAATCAGTTCTAAAACTGTTTCTTCGATATTTCCTTTTATGTGGTGTACGTGAAAAAATCCTTCATAACCTTTAGTTTCCTGAGGAGTTTCTCCTTTTGGAAGTTCATTAATAAACTCGTTTGCCAAAAGCATTGAGTTGATCATTTTTCCTTTTGCATAACCCGGGTGAACACTTTTTCCTTTGAAAGTAATTTTGGCTCCTGCGGCATTAAAATTTTCATATTCTAATTCACCAATCTGGCTTCCATCCATAGTGTAAGCCCATTGAGCGCCGAATTTTTCAACATCAAAATGATGTGCGCCGCGTCCGATTTCTTCATCAGGAGTAAAACCAATTCTGATTTTGCCATGTTTAATTTCCGGATGCTGAATTAAATATTCCATTGCCGAAACAATTTCGGTAATTCCGGCTTTATCATCGGCACCAAGCAAAGTTGTTCCGTCGGTTGTAATGATAGTCTGGCCTTTATATAGAAGTAAATCTTTAAAATAATTTGGAGAAAGAATGATGTTTTTTTCAGCATTTAAAACAATGTCTTTTCCGTCATAATTTTCTACAATCTGCGGTTTTACATTTGCTCCGCTAAAATCTGGTGAAGTATCAAAGTGTGAAATAAAACCAATTGTAGGAACTTCGTGATCGACATTACTTGGCAGGGTTGCCATAATATAAGCTTTGTCGTCTATAGTAACATCCTGCAGTCCAATTTGTTTTAGTTCTTCAACTAATTTATTGGCAAGATTCCATTGTTTTTCTGTGCTTGGAGTTGTTTTCGAATTCGGATCTGATTCAGTATCAATTGTTACATAACTGATAAAACGATCTATGATATGTTGCATTTCTTTTTATTTTTAGCAAATATAGGCAATTTTTTTAGCAGGCATATTTTGTGATTTATCTTCAAAAAATAAAAAAAGGATTCTGTTTCTAGAATCCTTTTTTGAGTATTATTTTTATCGTTAAATACTTTTTACACATCTAAAACCAACATGGTTTGCAGCAGATCTGATTTCGCCTTTTCCTCTTGTTCCAACCATATATCTTGTACAATATTGATCTGTACATAAAAATGAGCCGCCTCGATGTACACGTTTTATTTCTGTTGGGTCGTTAGGATCGTAATAAGCATCCGGCCCTTGTGGATTTCGAACTGTTTTCCCACTTTCTGCCAGTGATTTGTAATAATCTACGCTGTACCAATCGTTTACCCATTCCCATACATTTCCTGCCATGTCATATAAGCCATAAGCATTTGGAGCAAATTGTGCCGTTGGAGCAATTCCTTTAAAACCATCTTCTCCGGTATCTCCATCTTTTATTGGGAAATGTCCCTGATAAATATTAGCCTGAAATTTTCCTTTAGGTTTTAAGTCATTTCCCCAGGCATATAAATTTCCTGTTTTTCCGCCACGAGCAGCAAATTCCCATTCAGCTTCAGTGGGAAGTCTTTTTCCTGCCCATTTCGCGTACGCAGCAGCATCTTCATAAACAACATGTACAACCGGATATTTTTCTTTTCCTTTAATACTGCTCTGAGGCCCTTCCGGATGCCTCCAGTCGGCGCCTGGTTCATAACGCCACCATTGCAGAAAATTATTCAAATTAACAGCAGAAGGAGTAGGAGTGAAAACCACAGAACCCGTAACTAAGTCTTCTTCACTAGCAGTAGGAAATTCTTCTTTAGTTGGTTTTTGTTCTGCAACAGTTACATAGCCAGTTGCTTTTACAAATTTTTCAAATTCTTCGTTGGTAACTTCAGTTTTATCCATATAGTAACCGTCAACATAAACACGATGAATAGGGGCAGCGTCTTTGGTTACGCCTTTTATACTGCATAAACTTTCATCTTCAACATTACTTCCCATAGAAAATTCTCCTCCGGGAATCCAAACCATGCCTTCAGGAGCTTTTCCCGTTGGTTTATTTTTGTTTTCTATGGTTGGTTTAAATGCTGATTCGTTTGATGTATTTGGAGTTTCATGACATTCCAAAGCTGTTTCCGTTACTTTATCTTTAGGAGAAATTAGTTTTGTGACACCGTAAGTAATTGAAATAATGGAAATTGTCAGTATTGCAAAAATCCAAAAGGTTTTATTTTTCATTGTAATGGTTTTTAGCTTGGTAATGGGTTGTCAATAGCTCGGTAAAAATATAAAAAATAACTTTTAATAGTATAGTAATTTTATAGAATTAATAAAATTAAAATTATTCTTTTTCAACCTGAACTACTTCGTATTTATCTTTTCCGTCAACCTGTACGGGTTGATAATAAGTTTCTCCAAATTTGATGTATTTTACATCACCAATTGTGACTTCTTCACCGCCTTCCGGTAGACTTTCTACAATTGTTCCGGCTGTTGGAGCTACTACTTTGTATGTGTTTCCATCTTTTTCGTAATACGTTCCGCCGTAATAATAGTTATTGACAGTTCCTGTATTAACCGTCTGTGCACCGCTCGGAATGTTGTTTACCGTTCCGCCAACTGGAGCGGGTACTGCAGTATAACCGCCGTTTGTAGAGGTATACCATACGCCTTGATCATAATGATATTGCGTACTTTCTACACTGACTACAATGGCTGTGACTGCTAAAGTTGCTACGAAAAATCCCCAGGGATGCCAAACCGGACCCCAATAAAAAGGTCTGTAAGGGTGATAATAATAAGGATGAAAAGTGTTGTATCTATAGCCTCCGTATACATAAGGCGGGCGTACGTAAGGTCTAACAGGCGGTCTTACATAAGTGTTTCGATTGTTTCTTACATGAACACTATTGTTAACATTAATATTTACATTGTTTCGGTTTCTGTTGACAGTATTGCCGCTAATGTTTGTATTTCTGTTACCTGAATTGTTTCTGTTTATCGTATTTGAATTTCGGTTATTGACAGTATTTCTATTGCTGTTATTACCAGGTCTGGTAACTTTTGTTCCCGAGCCGTTTGATCCGGGTCTTGTTACTGCTGGTTTGTTTGCAGAAGGTCTTGTTACAGCAGGTCGGGATTGATGAGCAGGTCTTGCCTGTCCGCCTCCTGAAGGCCTGTGTATACCTCCGCCACCGCCACCTCCACGACGCTGTGCTATACTGTCAATGGAAATCAAAAAAAATGAACCGGCTAAGCATGTTACTGCCGCTTTTCGTATTGTTTTGCTTATATTTTTCATTTTCAGAGTTTTATGTTGGTTAAAGTTATTAAAAAAATAAAACTTTATTTGAAATTTTAATACATATTTTACTAAGTTACAGCGAAATATCCCATTGTATTCTAAAACGCCAGCCCTGTTCTAATGGAAGCGATTTATCCTGAAAACTGAAATAACTAACTTCAGATGTCAGTTTGTTTTTATGACCCTTAAAGAACCAGTTAAAAGCAATTGTGGTTTCGTTTTGCAAATTTTGTCGTAAGCTGTTATCGGGTCTGTAAGCGGCATGTCTTGAAGCCATTTCTAAGTGTTGCGGCCACCAATTGAATATATTATGGAAAAAATATCCAGCCTGAACATAGTAGCCTTTCATAACAGTCATATCATTGTTGCTGTATTTGTCGATAATTTCTTTAGTATGCCATTCGCTCTGCCATGAAAAACCACGGTACATAAAAGCAGTTTCCAAATTCCATTGATTTACCCTGTATTGTCCTGGTAAACCATCTTCAAAGCCGTCTAAAGAACCTCCACCTGCTTGCGAAAAGCGTGTATAAGGGCTGCGGTTCGTTATGGCAGAAAAAGCAATAATAGGCGTTGGTTTTTCATGAAATTCAAGATCACAGCCTTCAAAATCAAGAAATCTTCCAAGGAAATTCCATTGCAGTCTTCCAAAATACATAAGATGATTATCATCATTAGAAGTACTTCCGCGTCCGGTTCCGGTTAAAGCTGCAAACCAATAATTAAAATCGGCAATACCGTTTCCTTTTAAATGACCGTAAACTTCTGCTCCTAATTGTCTGTCAACTGTAAAAGGTCTGTTGATAAGAGATCGTTCCACCATTTGCTGTTCTCCGCTGCTAATAAAACGTTCCCGTGTGAATTCTGTTTTCCATTGCCCAACTTTAAACCTTAGATATTCCCATTTTTCAATCATTAATCTAAAATCAAGTAAGTTAGACTGGCTCAATTCATATTCCCAATAATATTTAAGCCAGGGTTCAAAAGCATGGCCGCCAATTTTTAGTCTGGCACGGTTTATTTTAAAAGTAGTTTTGGCATCCTGACTGTAATCGTCGTATGTAAGAGGATCAGTATCGTAAGGAGTTGAAAAACGAAATTGTAATCTGCTATGCAGTTGAAATAGAAATTTATTGTCTTTCGTTCTAAGTTCAAACCCTTTATCTCCATATCGAACACTCATTATTTTTGAAGTGTCTTTTTCCTGTTGTGCCTTTGATTTTAATGCCAATAACAAGAGTAACAGTAAAAGGTAAATTCTTAAAATACGAATCGTTTTATTTGAATGGTACATAGGCGTAGATAATTTGTGTGATTTGTAATTGCTTTGGAAGTTTATTTTTTTCCAAAGTTTTTTGCAATTCCTAACCCAATTCCCCAGCTGTCGTAAGCATTCCATTTGAGGTCATAACTAAATGTTCCAAATATTTCCCAATTTTTAGGAAGATCATAACCATATTCTATACCTGCTCGTGTCAGGAAAAAATCTTCTTCTTTGGCAAATTCTCCTCCAAATCCTAAAAGAAAACTCCAGTGTTCATTTGGTTTATAAATTCCCATTAAAGCAGGAGCAATAGGATAGCTTCTTTCTACGGTTTCTTTATCATCATCGTTTGCATATACTTTTTCGACTTTAAATTTTTCAATTATAAAATCGGTATGAAGACCAATTGCCCATTTTTCGTGAAACTGAAAAGTATAATCGATTCCCCATGCCGGAAGACTCAAAACTTCACGATTTCCTTCCTCGTCTCTTCCTTCAAAAACGTGCACGTGATTTATTGAAATTCCTATTTGATGATGTGGACTAAATGCTTTTTCTTCACTTTCCTGAGCTATTGTTTTATTAGAAAAACAGCAGCTTAAATAAGAAAAAAAAATAGATAGGAAAGCTGTTTTTTGAAAATTATAATTGATAGTCATTTTGACGCCTGATTAATGAAACATTTGTTTTAGACTAAAATAGGATGCTTTTTAGAAGAAAAAGAGGTATTATTTTTCGTTATATATAAGGAGCAATGAATACCTCTTTGACTTTGATTGCTACAGACTACTCGCTTTTCATAATTCTTAAAGCTTCTTTGTTAAGGTCTTCATAGCTTTGTTCGCTAATATCAACACCAACCCCTAAGATTTCTCCACCTTTAAAAGTACCTGGTGATTTATATTGATGACTTACGGCGTCGCCGCTATCAAAACCTACGCAAAGACCATCACCAGAAAGTGTGAATTTACCAGGCTGTGTTTTCATAGGACCTTTTGCCACTTCTTTTCCATCAATATATAAATGGCCAGTTCCTATTTGTTCTCCATTTTTACCAGTACTTTCTCTAACGAATTCAAATCCTAAGGCATGTTTACCAGGAGTTAAGGTAGTCGATGAAACAAAAGTTTGTTCTGGCTGAATTCCTAAGAAATTATAAACATAGTGTAATTTATTGTCTTTGATGAATAAAGTGTGTCCTCCAAAGCGAGATCCATGAGCAAAAACTACTCCTGAAGCTCCCGATTTAATATCTACATCACCTACAATTTTGTATGAACGACCACGTACGTTTACTGCGACACCTTCTGGTACGGCAGCAGTTCCAGGATAGTAAATGTAACGAGTTTTTGGTTTTTCTTGAGAAGGACGTTCCGTGCTTAATAATTCCATAGGAGAACGGTCGTCTAGAGGTAAAACTAAATTTTTAGCCGCTTCATCAAACCAAGCATCTTTAAGCTCTTTTAATTTTTCAGGGTTCTTTTTAGCCAAATTGTTTGACTCAGCTCTGTCCACATCTACATTGTATAATTCCCATTCGTCTTTGTCAAAGTTGCTTTTACCCGTAAGAGGTACGTGTACAGCAACTGCTTTCCAACCGTCTTTCCAAATGGCACGAGTCCCCAACATTGTATAATACTGTATGTGCTTTTGAGTAGGAGCATCTGGTTTAGCATCAAACGAGTATTTCATTGAAACTCCAGATAATGGATATTGATCTACGCCATTATATTTAGTAGGCATTTCTAAACCACAGATGTCTAAAATTGTAGGTACAATGTCAGTAGAATGGTGGTATTGATTACGGATTTCACCTCTGGCTTTAATTCCTTTTGGCCATGAAATTACTAATGCATCACATGTTCCTCCTGCATAATTACTGTAACGTTTAAACATTTTGTAAGGAGCAGAGAAAGCTGCAGCCCAACCAGTAGGATAATGCTCGTAAGTATCTGGGCCTCCTAGTTTATCCAAATATTTTAAATTTTCAGATAATTCATCAGGATAACCGTTAAAGAATTTGTTTTCGTTTACAGATCCAGAAGGAGAACCTTCGCCAGAAGCACCATTATCGGCTGCGTAAAGAACTACAGTGTTTTCTAACTGACCTGTTTTTTCTAAATACTCAATAACACGTCCTACTTGAGCATCAGTGTATTCGGAGAAACCAGCATACACTTCGGCTAGTTTTGAGAATAATTTTTTCTCATCAGCACTTAGTTTGTTCCAAGGTTTTACATAATCGCCAGGATTAGCAATATTAGGAGGTAAGAAATTGAAATCGGTGTTTTTAGTTCCTTTAGGCACAATTCCTTTAGCAATCATGCGAGGTAATACCCATTCGCGATAGGCATCGTAACCAGCATCAAATTTTCCTTTGTATTTAGCAATGTACTCTTCGGGTGCATGGTGTGGTGCATGATTCGCTCCAGGGCAATACCACATATACCATGGTTTAGAAGGGTTGGTGGCTTTTTGGTCTTTGATATATTCAATGGCTTTATCGGCTAAATCTTTAGATAAGTGGTACCCCTCTTCAGGAGTGTAAGGTGCCTCAATAAAGTGGTTGTCTTCTATTAAATCAGGATACCATTGGTTGGTTTCGCCTCCTATGAATCCGTAATAGCGGTCAAAGCCCATTTGGGTTGGCCATTGTACTTTGGAGCCTCCAGAAGAAACGTCTTGTTCCGGTACGTTGTGGTTTTTTCCAATCCAGAAAGTACTCCATCCTGCTTGTTGTAATACTTGACCAATAGTAGCACACTGAGCTGGAATTTGCCCATTTGCTCCAGGATAACCATCTGTAGTTTCGGTGATGGATGCCATACCGTTTAAGTGGTGGTTACGACCGGTTAATAAAGTAGAACGAGTTGGCGAACATAATGCTGTAGTGTGCCATTGGGTGTAGGTAATACCATTGTCCGCTAATTTTTGTAGTGTTGGCATGTTTATGGCTCCTCCATAAGGTGACCAGGCAGCCTGCCCTGTGTCATCGTATAAGATAAACAATACGTTTGGCGCACCTTCTGGTGCTGCTTTTTTGGTGTAGGGTTTCCAGTCTGGTTTTGAATTTCTAATGTCAAGTTCGATGACACCATGGAAATTTTCCTTAGTAACTTTTTGGGGATCTGCTTGTGCAGATGCTTTTTGATTTATGCCCAGAAAAAGACATAAAAGGAATAACGTTACAATTGTCTTAAATGTCTTGAGATTGTCGATTTTCATGATTTCATTTTTTAATTGTTCAGTAATTAATTAGCGGAAAACAACTTTAAATTTTGAATAAAAATTAATATGTAACTAATACGACTTGAATGAAATAAAGGGTGTGAATTTTCTTAAAGAGCTCAAAATTAAATAATATAAAGGCCGAAGGTGAGAGATTAAATGCTCTAATTGGTTTCATTTTATAATTTGCAACATCAAAAATGCTGTTTTTAGACCTATTTAAGTCTTAAATTGAGAGATTTTGCTTTTAGAAGCTTTTAGCTGGCTTTTGAAGAATCGAACAAAATTGAAATTATTTGTTTTTTGGAAAAAAGCACCTTTTTAAACTATAATATTTAAATTTGCAGCCAAAATAACAACAACACAATTCTTATGTATAAATTGATAATTCGTCCGATACTTTTTTGGTTTGATCCAGAAGAAGTGCATTACTTTACTTTTTCATTCATTAAATTCATTTCAAAAATCCCCGGAGTTTCATCAATTATAAGATCGATTTATGAAGTAAAAGACACTCGATTAGAAAGAGAAGTCTTCGGAATTAAATTTAAAAATCCAGTTGGGCTTGCGGCTGGTTTTGATAAAGATGCAAAGCTGTATAAGGAACTAGGCGATTTTGGTTTTGGTTTTATCGAAATCGGAACTGTAACTCCGGTTGGTCAGGAAGGAAATCCTAAAAAACGTTTATTCCGTTTAAAAGAAGATCAGGCAATTATTAACCGAATGGGATTTAATAATGGCGGTGTTCTGGAAGCTGTTGAACGTTTAAAGAAAAATTCAGGAGTTTTAATTGGCGGAAACATCGGTAAAAATAAAGTGACCGACAACGAAGATGCGGTTAAAGATTATATCATTTGTTTTGACGCGCTTTATGATCATGTAGATTATTTTGTGGTAAACGTAAGTTCGCCAAATACGCCAAATTTAAGAGCGTTGCAGGATAAAGAACCTTTAACAGCTTTATTGCAGACTTTGCAAGACAGAAATATCGAAAAACAAAAAACAAGTACGCAAAAAGCAAAACCAATTCTGTTAAAAATTGCTCCGGATCTTACAGATGAGCAGTTATTAGATATTATTGATATTGTAAAAACTACCCAAATTGCAGGAGTAATTGCAACCAATACAACTATTTCAAGAGAAGGTTTACAATCTGAAAATCAATCTGAAACAGGAGGATTATCTGGAAAACCACTAACAAAACGATCTACAGAAGTTATTCGTTTTCTTTCTGAAAAAAGCAATAGAGCTTTCCCAATTATTGGAGTTGGAGGAATTCATTCTGCAGATGATGCTATCGAAAAATTAAATGCAGGCGCAAGTTTAGTACAGCTTTACACAGGTTTTATTTACGAAGGTCCGGCATTGATAAAAGCAATTAACAAAAAGGTCTTAAAGCAGTTGTAAAAAAAGGTACTGAACAAGTATGCCGGCCAGAATTGCGATTCCAAAACTGATTAAAGTTCCAATTAAAACATATTCAGTAAGTTTTCTGTCTTTGGCTTCTTTTAAATCCCCAAATCTGAAAATAGATTTGGCGGCCAGTAAAAAACCAATCGCTTCAAAATGCCCGGTTAAAATAAACCCGAAAACAAACAAGCGTTCTAAAATACCAATATAATTTCCGGCAGCTATCAGAGAATTATCCTGATAGCTGTTTTCATTTTCCGGCGCCCAGATTGAAATTATTGTTTTAATGAAAATAGAAGCAGGTTTTGTCAACAATAAAATACCGGTTAGTAAAATCCAGAACTGATTATCGAGCCAGAAATAAGGAATACGGGTATTTTCATATAAAAGCACAACACCAATTAAAATTAAAATATGTGCAATTTGGTCTGCAACAAACCAAGTGCGTTTGTTTTTATCTTTTTGAAAATTAAGTTTGATGAGATCAATAATACCGTGCGTAACGGCAATTAAAACTGCATAAGGAATAAAACTGATTTCTCCTGCCAAAATTTCTGCTAAAACTCCGTGAAGCAGAATGTGAATATATAAATATTTGCTTTTATGTTTTTTCAGTTCTTTGTCGGCCACCCAGGAGTTGGGCTGCCAGATAAAATCACCTAATAAATGGGCTAGAAACAGTTTTATAAATAAAATCATGAGGCGGTAATTTGTTTTATATGTGTTCTAAAATATCGATCTAAATTCATAACCAAATCAAACTGAGCTCGTTTTTGTCTTCGGCTTACAGCAGCTTGGTTAATGCCTAATTTTTGCCCTAATTCTTCCTGAGAGAGCGTTGGGTTTTCTATGGCTTTTGCAACAAATTCAGCAGATTGTACAAGCCACGTGTCCATAAAAGTCAAAGCCAGCTGAAGCATTAAATTCAGTTTTTCATCAAAATCAGAATCTCCCGTTCGCATAGCTAAAGTTACTTTTTGCTTTTTTAAAGTATCAAAAAGCTCTCCCGAATTAATAAAAGCAGTTCCGTTACTTTCTGAAATTTTATTGGCATTGTGCGTTTTATTGCCAAAACCGATACTCATTCTCGCATCAGATTTTATAGTTCTTAATTGTGCTTTTATTAAAATAGCAATCAATAAAGTATCTTCAGGATTTTTAATCTCAATTTGAAATTCATCTCCACGGTAAACTTCCCACTCGGATGGTGTTTTGCCCAGCGGAGCTAAGATTTTTTTTAAATCTTCGACCCAATGCTGTGATTCATGCTGTCTTGAACCAATTATGTCTCCTGTAATTACACTAGTCATAACATCAAATATAATTAAAAAATAATACAAATTGTATTACAAATATACGTAATTTTATTTATTATTACTTTTTTTGGTAATATTTAATAGTATTACGTTTTTAGGTAATAATATTTGTAATTACAATTTTTCGTAATAATTATAGCGGAGTATTGTAGAGACGCATTGCAGTGCGTCTACACAAGGAGAATTCACACTATTGGAAACACAATGTGTTAGATGCAATGCAGTGTATATCTACAAATTAAACATATTTAAAAAACAGAAAGGCGACTTAATTTTTATTTCTTTAAAAAAGAAACTAACTTAGCTATTACTAAAGAATAAGCTTTGAATAAAGAGATCAAAATTATCGAATGTCCAAGAGATGCCATGCAGGGTATCAAAACTTTTATTCCAACCAAAAATAAGGTTACCTATATACAGGCTTTGCTTCGCGTAGGATTTGATACAATCGATTTTGGAAGTTTTGTATCGCCAAAAGCAATTCCGCAGATGCAGGACACAGCTGAGGTTTTGGCACAATTAGATTTGTCGCAGACAACGAGTAAATTACTTTCGATAATTGCCAATACACAAGGTGCAGCTTTGGCCTCAGAACATGAGGCAATTCAATATTTAGGATTTCCTTTTTCGATATCTGAAAATTTTCAGATGCGTAATACACATAAAACTATTGCCGAATCGTTAATTACCCTTGAAGAAATTCTTGAAATTGCTGATAAAAAAAATAAAGAAGTTGTAACGTATCTTTCTATGGGATTTGGAAATCCTTACGGTGACCCGTGGAATGTTGAAATCGTAGCAGAATGGACAGAAAAACTGGCAGCAATGGGCGTAAAAATTTTGTCACTTTCTGATACCGTTGGAAGTTCAACGCCAGAAGTTATTACTTATTTGTTTTCGAATTTGATTCCGAAATATCCGGAAATTGAATTTGGAGCGCATTTGCATACAACACCTGATACCTGGTTTGAAAAAATTGATGCAGCGGCAAAATCAGGCTGTATCCGTTTTGACGGAGCAATTCAGGGCTTTGGAGGATGCCCAATGGCTACCGATAAACTAACAGGAAATATGCCGACAGAAAAACTGATTTCTTATTTTACTGCCAATAAAAAAATAACAGGACTTAATTCTTTAAGTTTTGAAAGTGCTTATAATGAAGCTTCTAAGTTGTTTGGCAAGTTTCATTAAAATATTTTTTAAAAATAAGTAATATCTGACAGAATAAAACGTTTTTATTTACCTCTATAATAAGAATAAAAAATGAAACGAAATCTCCTATATAGAATCTCTATACTATTGTTTTCAGCGGTTTTATTTCTGTCTTGTGCAAGTGATTTAGACTTTGATCAAATAGATGATTTAAAGTTAAAGCCCGTTTTTGTGGCAAACCTTGCTTATTTTGATATTAATGCAGATCAGATAGAAGATAACGGACAAGGGCAGGAAATTCCGCCGGATGTTGAAGAATTTGATGTTTTTAAAAATAAGTTTTTTACAGATAATCTGGTAAAAGCCGAGCTTAATTTTGAAACCAACAACACCGTAAACAGAGCCTTTGAAATCGAACTGATACTTATAGATGCAAACAATCAGCCATTAGATACCATTAAATTAGAGGTTTCAAAATACGCTGGCGGATCAAACATTATACAATACACCACTGAAGTTTTTGAAGGCGAACGCTTGAATTTACTGAAAAGAACCATGAAAATAGGTTTTGTTATTAAAACCGTTACAGGTTCCGGAACAGAAGCCATTTCAGGAAACTTAAAATTAAAATCGGGAGCAACCGTTTATATGGAAATAGAATGAAAAAAGCGCTTCTAATTTTAATTCTGATTTTGCAGTTTTCGTCTTTTGCACAAAACAAACAACTGTTGTATAACTTTACATCAATTCCGCAATCTTCACTAGTAAATCCGGGAGCTGATGTGTCATATAAATATTATTTTGGAGTTCCGCTTTTATCCGGAGTTTCTGCAAACATAGGCTCAAACAGTTTTTCAGCTTATGATTTATTTGCTGATAACGGTGTTGATTTTAACGATAAAGTGCGAAATATTATAAATAAATCTTCTGCCAATGATAAAACGCAGGTAAACCAGCAGCTTGAAATCTTTTCGGGCGGGTTTAGAGTAGGAGGCGTTGACAGTCAGTCTTATATTTCATTTGGAGCTTATCAGGAATTTGATTTTTTAATGTATTTCCCAAAAGATATGGCCATTTTAGCTTTAGACGGAAACCAGAATTATATTGGAAAATCATTTAATCTGGCAGATGTAAATGTTCGTGCCGAAGTACTTTCTGTATTTCATGTTGGATTTCATAAAAAAGTCAGTAAAAAACTCGTTTTAGGCGGACGTGCAAAAATTTATTCGAGCGGTGCCAATGCTACTTCAACCAAAAATTCGGGATATATTTATACAGGTCAGGGAACAGGAACGAATATGTACACCCAAATCATTGAATCTAATTTGGAGCTTAAAACTTCTGGAATCAGCAAATTTACTAAAGACGAGTACGAAGGAAGTATTCCAAAAGATATTGCTCACAATACTTTTCTTAACGGAAGTTTAGGTTTAGGATTTGATGCCGGACTTACGTATTATATACAAGATAATCTGCAGTTTACGGCAAGTATACTTGATGTTGGTTTTATAAGACAGTCTAAAGATATAGAAACGCTAACTTATAAAGGAACTTACAGATACGATGGAGTAAACCCTAATTTTGATGCAGTAAACGAACCAAAGAATATTTTTGATGAGTTTGATGCGGCAATTCCGCGAGACACATTATATAATAAGTATACAACCTGGCGCCCGATAAAATTTAATTCATCGATACAATATTCATTTGGAGAATCAAGATACGATGGCGAATGCAATTGTAAAGGTTCATCAGAAAGAAGATATTTAAACGCAGTAGGAGCGCAGGTATTTGCCAGAACAATGCCAAAAGAACCTTATGTAGCTTTAACGGCTTTTTACAAAAGAAGTATTTTTGAGAAACTAGATTTTAAAGCAACTTATACAGTAGATACGTATTCGTTTACGAACTTAGGTCTAGGGCTTTCGGGAACTCTAGGAAAGTTTAATATTTACGGCCTTGTCGATAATGTTTTTCAATATAGAGATATTACAAAAGCAAAAAGTCTCGCCTTTCAGTTTGGTTTGAATTTTATTTTTCAGGATCCAAAATATTAATTTTTTTAAGCTCAAATTCTAAATTCCAAATTGAAAAAAGATAAGATTTATATCGTTTTCGATTGGAATTTGGAGTTTCAAATTTCGAATTTAAATTCGTCAGAAGTTTCCTGTAAAGTTAAATTTATGAATAGCTAAGTATTCAAGTTAGCAATTTATTCACTATATTTGCACGCAATTCAACTAGAAATTGCACCATGATAGCACACAACTCCAAGATTATCGGCGAAGGTTTAACTTACGACGATGTATTATTAGTACCTAACTACTCGAATGTGCTTCCTCGCGAAGTGAGTATCAAATCAAGATTTTCAAGAAACATAACATTAAACGTTCCAATCGTATCTGCTGCTATGGATACTGTGACCGAAAGTGCAATGGCAATCGCTATGGCACAAGAAGGCGGAATTGGAGTTTTACATAAAAATATGACCATCGAGCAGCAAGCAGCGAAGGTTAGAAAAGTGAAGCGTGCAGAAGCAGGAATGATTATCGATCCGGTAACATTACCAGAAACTTCGACTATTGCAGACGCTAAAAACGCCATGAAAGAATTCGGAATTGGCGGTATTCCAATCGTTGACGAAAACAAAATTCTTAAAGGTATTGTTACTAATCGTGACTTACGTTTCGAAAAAAACGGATCAAGACCAATCGCTGAGGTAATGACAAGTACAAACTTGGTTACAGTTGCCGAAGGAACTTCATTAGAACAAGCTGAAGTAGTTTTACAAGGACACAAAATCGAAAAATTACCAGTTGTAAACGCTAAAAATGAATTAGTTGGTTTAATTACGTTTAGAGATATTACAAAACTGACTCAAAAACCAATCGCAAACAAAGATTCATTCGGACGATTGAGAGTTGCGGCTGCAATTGGAGTTACCGGAGATGCGGTTTTAAGAGCAGAAGCTTTAGTTAATGCTGGAGTAGATGCCATTATTATCGATACAGCACACGGACATACAGAAGGTGTTGTAAACACATTAAAAGAAGTAAAATCAAAATTCCCTCAAATTGATGTAATTGTTGGAAACATTGCTACGCCTGAAGCTGCTAAATATTTAGTAGAAAATGGTGCAGATGGTGTAAAAGTAGGAATCGGACCTGGTTCTATCTGTACTACACGTATCGTTGCAGGTGTTGGATTTCCTCAATTCTCAGCAGTTCTTGAAGTTGCAGCTGCAATTAAAGGAACTGGAGTTCCGGTTATTGCTGATGGTGGAATTCGTTATACAGGAGATATTCCTAAAGCTATTGCTGCCGGAGCTGACTGTGTAATGTTAGGTTCATTACTAGCAGGAACAAAAGAATCTCCGGGTGAAACTATTATTTTTGAAGGAAGAAAATTCAAATCATATCGCGGAATGGGATCTGTTGAAGCAATGCAGACAGGATCTAAAGATCGTTATTTTCAGGATGTTGAAGACGACGTTAAAAAATTAGTTCCGGAAGGAATTGTGGGTCGTGTTCCTTATAAAGGTGAATTAAACGAAAGTATGCTTCAGTTCATTGGAGGTCTTCGTGCCGGAATGGGATACTGCGGTTCAAAAGATATTCCGACTTTACAGGAAACTGGACGTTTTGTTAGAATCACATCAAGTGGAATCACTGAAAGTCACCCACATAACGTAACTATTACAAAAGAAGCTCCAAATTATTCTAGATAATTTATGGCTATAAAACTAAAATTAAACGATGTTATTGAAACTGAATTATATTATGGTTTTTATGATATTTATGTTTTAGGAGGTTTTAATGTTCAGGTAAATCCAGATTTTTTTGTCGAAATACTTGATTTAGAAACAAATGAATCAATTCTTTTAAGAGAAAAAAACTTAAAAGCTAGAGATTATAAAAACGGAATTAAGGCTGTTAAATTTTTTACTTTTGAAATTTATAAATACACTAAATGTCGAATCTCAGTTCATAACTTTGAAGACATGATTGTAAAAGATTTAATGCCAATGCCAATAACAGATATGATTAGTGATTTTTTGTTTAACTTTTTTTCATTAAGAAAGCAAAAAGAGATTAATTTGGATCAAGTTGAAATATTGATTTGTTAAATTAAAACATATAAAAAGGCGTAAGATTTATTTCTTACGCCTTTTTTTGTTTTTAAAGCGAACCAGACGGCTCAGCCTCTCTCAGTTTTTGATTATCTAAAATCTTTTGAATAAAAGGTTTCATTTCTTTTTCAATTTCAGATTCAGATATATTTAAAGCTTTTGGGTCTGATGCCAATTGAAGCCAGGGTTTTGGTCCGTCAAAATTATAACTTCCAAAAACGACTACAGGAGTTCCCTTAACTTTTACATTTTCTTTGTCTTTCAAAATCCATTCATCGGCAAATGTGTAAAGGAATTTAGCATCTTTTTCTAATAATCTCAAACAAGAATGCGAAGCAGGGTAACCCGGTAATTCATATTGGTGAAAACCAACTCCTTTTTTATTTTCAATATTAAAATTCCATTTTAATTCCCATTCGTCATTAAATGTGCTGGTTGTTTTTTCAGCTTTCCAGTTGGTAAAAAACAATCCGGTTGGTGTAGGATCTTTTTTTCTTCCCATATTGGTTGGACCAGTACGCACTAATTGACCATTTTCATAAGCAGCGAAAGTCTGTGTTGGATAAGAAAAAATGATAATTTTTGAGACCGAATCTAAAACGGAAACATGCAGCGGAAAAGGAAGATAATAAACTAAATCTCCGCTGAAATCTGACGGAACAACAACCGAATCCAGTTTTTTAAGATTCGCTTTGTCGGTTCTGTTCAATGCATAAACAATATTCATTTTACTGCTGTCGGCTTCATTAATTTTCAGCCATTCTTTAGCATTTGAAAACTGATAAGAAACTGATGCTTCTGGTTTCTTATATTCTATTGTTTTCTTAGATTTTTTATCTGCGGTATTTTCAGAAAGATTTACGGTTTCACTTTTTTTGCAGGAAACCATTAAAATTAATACTAATATAAGTAGGGCGTTTGCTGTATAATATAACTTTTTCATAGGTCGTATTTTTATGAAAATAAAGTTATAAATATGATAGCTGAAAAGGGTTACATAATTTTTTGAAATGGTTTCGGGATTTTCATTTTAAATTGATGATAAAGGAATTGACATCCAGACCCCATTGTATTTTATTTTTCAGAAGATAATTTTCATGCCCAGTGTTTTTATAGACTTTTAAATTTTTCAAACCTTTTAAATTTTTGTAAATCTCATCAATTTCGGATCTGCTTACACTTTTATCTTTTTCACCATAAAGTAATAAAACTGGGCAGTTTATACCTTTTGCATATTCTGATGGATTATGACTAAATCCCCAAAAGCCATTTTGTACACCTCCCCAAAAAAGTAAAATTCCTGCCATTGGAAAACTTGGCGCATTCATTTTTTTAAATCTGGCACATACAGTTTGATACATTGAGCCAAATGGGCATTCAATAATAATTCCTTTTGGATTGATTTTATTATCATTTATACATTTCATTATAGATACAGCTCCCATTGAAGTTCCAAATAGATAAATGTTTTTTTCTCCTGTAGATGAAATATAATCAAAACAGGTTTTTACCTCTTCTGCTTCTTTGAAACCAATTGTTGTTTGATTCCCTTCTGAATTCCCACTTCCCATAAAATCTACTAGCATTGTACTAAAACCTAGTTTTAAAAACTCATTTGATTTATCAATCATTGAAGATTTTTCTCCTCCATACCCATGAAATAAAATTATTGTTCCTTTGGATTTTTCATTTTTAATTAACCAGCATTCTATTTCTTTATTACTTTTTAATTTTATAGTTTGATATTTTTGAGTTGGAACTTTTTTGTTCTGAGGTTTTGGATTATTTACTCCAAACAATAAAGTTTTTGCTTTTTCAAACGAAGAAAGTTTTTCTGGACTTTGAGTTTTTTGAGAATTTGATTCTGCAAAATGAGTAAATTTATAAGCATGAATAAATGCTATTGTATTTAGAGCAATAAAAAGGAATACAAATATTTTAAAATATTTGTTCTTAAATATTTTCATTTCTGTTCAATTAATTTTAAAGTATATTCCAACTGAGTGTCTGTATTTTGCATGAAATCTTTAAAATTTTGTTTGACTTCATGATCTGGAATAATACCTCTGCCGAAAATCTGATTTGACTTTTTAGGTACATCCTGATCCAGATTTACAATCGAAAATTGTGTTTTGATTTTTGTGTTTGGCAATTCATATTCGATAGGAGTGTGGCCGTTATGACCAAAATAACCTCCCATAGTTTCTTCTCCAATAACTATAGCATTTGTATTTCCGGCAACTAAAGAAGCAAAGAGAGAGCCGGCAGACGCAATTCTCGGACTTATTAATAAATAAATTTGTCCTTTAAAGTTTTTCGAATCTGGCTGAAGTAATTCGTTGAATTTTTCATTCTGCAAATATTTTCCATTTTCCAGTTTTGGAAATTCTTCTTTTAATTCCTCTTCAAAATCTTTTTTTTCTTCTTGTTTTTTCTGCGGCTCAGTTTCTTCATAAACCAAATATTCCGAAAAAGGAATTTCCTGAAAATTGACATAAGCCGATGCATTTTCCCGATACTGTTTTTGTGTGAGATACGAAAAAGTAACAATGTCATTCGGGTCAGTTCCGCCGCCGTTATTTCTTACATCAACGATTAAATACTTTATTTGATTGTTTTGAGAAAGGTTTTGAAAACAACTGTCCAGAAACTTTTTGTACGCCAGATGTTCCTTGTGTTTGGCATTTCGGCCAATAACAAAAGTATGAACAGAAAGTAAAGCTGTATTTTCTGAAATAATCCTAAATGAATATTTGTTTTTTGCTCTATTGTATTGCAGGCTGTCTATAGGAAGTGAATGCCTGTTTTTAAAATTCTCTTTTCGGATTTGATTTGAAACCGCAGAAATAGTCTTTTTTATTTTTTTGTTTTGATTTGCAAACGAATATTCTACTGTAAATTTCTTTTGAGGACCATATTCCAGTTCAAAATATCTGCCAAAAGAACCGTCAATTCCAATCGATTTCCCGGTTATATTGTAACCGTCTGTTGTGTAATATTTCTCAAAATCCTTTAGTATTTTATTAGTTTTAATGCCATTTACAGAATGAATTTCAGAACCTAACGGAATTTCATTATTTTGAAAATTAATAACGAGTTTGTTTTCAATGAGTTTTACAGGATAAGGAAAGAAAACATTTCCTGATGAATATTTTGTTTGAAAATCATCAGGAAGTGTAGTATCGTTATGCAGACTGCCTTCAAAATCGGTAATTTTTAAAATGATTTTGTAGAAATCCAACAACGTTTTGGGTTGTTTTACCTGAGTAAACGCCCAATTGTAAATGCTGTCAATCTGCTGTTTTGTTCTGTATTTATAAACTCCTGAATTAGCTTTTTCTCTTATCTCTCTAAAAATAGTAAGATCTTGTTTTAGCTTTTCAGCCGGAAACTTTTCATTTTGGGCAGTTAGAAAAAAGGGTAATAATAGAAAAAAAACTATTTTAGATTTGAGCATTTTAAAGTTTTTTAGAAATTAAAATTACTCAAAAAAACTTTAAATCAAGCCTTTAATTTTTGCATGCTGTAAAAGCAGAATAGTTTTAGCATCGGTTATTTCACCAGATTCAATCATAGCATAAGCTTCATCAAAAGTATATTCCAGAACTTCTATATTTTCCTGTTCAGCATCAAGTCCGCCGCCTTCACTTACTTTCATACTCTCATCGTATTCCCCAACAAATAAATATAGAATTTCGGTTACCGCTCCGGGCGACATATAAGTTTCTACAACTTTTTGAACTTTTTTAATTCTGTATCCCGTTTCTTCTTCGGTTTCGCGAATAATGGCGGTTTCAGGATTGTCTTTATCTAAAAGTCCGGCACAGACTTCTATCATCATTCCGGATTTATTTCCGTTTAAGAAAGTTGGAAGACGAAACTGACGTGTTAAAATAACGGTCTTTTTATTTGAATTATACAATAAGATTCCGGCGCCATTTCCGCGGTCATAAACCTCGCGTGTGTGAACTTCTGTTACACCGTTTTCTTTTTTATAATCAAAAGTAACTCTGTTTAGAATATACCAATTGTCTGATAATAACTTAGTTTCTTTAATTTTAACTTCTGGATTTTTCATAAGGGAAAAAATTGCATAAAAAAACGCTCTGATTATCAGAGCGTTTTAGATGTATTATTTTGTTATTGTTTGTTTTCTATCTGGTCCAACCGATACAATTTTGATTGGTACTTCGATTTCTTTTTCAATAAACTCAATATATTCTTTTAGCTCAATTGGCAATGAATCGTAAGTTGTCAAGCCAGTTAAATCTTGTTTCCATCCTTTAAACTCTTTGTAAACCGGAGTAACGTTTTCTGGTTCAATGTTGTAAGGGAAGTGAGAAATGTTTTGTCCTTTGTAGTTGTACTCAGTACAAACTTTTAAAGTTTCAAAACCAGAAAGTACATCACCTTTCATCATCATTAACTGAGTAACTCCATTTACCTGAACAGCATATTTAAGAGCAACTAAGTCTAACCATCCGCAACGTCTTTGTCTTCCTGTTACAGATCCAAACTCATTACCCACTCTTGCCATTGTAGCACCCACTTCGTCAAAAAGTTCAGTAGGGAAAGGTCCGCTTCCAACACGTGTAACGTAAGCTTTAAAAATTCCGTAAACTTCTTTGATTTTGTTAGGTGCAATTCCTAAACCTGTACAAGCTCCGGCAGCAGTAGTATTTGATGAAGTTACGAAAGGGTAAGTTCCGAAATCAACATCTAATAAAGATCCCTGAGCTCCTTCGCAAAGAATAGATTTTCCTGCTTTTTGAGCCTGGTGCATATATTCTTCACTGTCAATGAAATCTAATTTTTTCAATTCTTCGATAGCTTCGAAAAATTCTTTTTCAAGTTCAGCTAAATTGTATTGAATATTAACATCATAAAAAGCAATCATAGCTTCGTGTTTGTCAGCCAAAGCTCTGTAACGATCTTTAAAATCTTCTAATTCAATATCACCCACACGTAAACCATTTCTACCCGTTTTGTCCATATAAGTTGGTCCAATTCCTTTAAGAGTAGAACCAATTTTAGCTTTTCCTTTTGATGCTTCAGATGCAGCATCAAGTAAACGGTGAGTTGGTAAAATTAAGTGTGCTTTTCTAGAAATGATTAGTTTACTTTTAATGTCAAGGTTGAATTTTTCTAAACCTTCGATTTCTTTTTGGAAAACTACCGGATCAATCACAACTCCATTCCCGATAATATTTACTGAATTTTTATGGAAAATTCCAGAAGGAATAGTTCTAAGTACGTGCTTAATTCCGTCAAATTCTAATGTATGTCCTGCATTTGGTCCTCCCTGAAAACGTGCAATAATATCATAATTTGAGGTAAGAACGTCAACAATTTTTCCTTTACCTTCATCTCCCCATTGTAATCCTAGTAATAAATCTACGGTCATTCTGTTTTAATTTGCGTTGGGACAGTCTAATTTGCCCCACTGATTATGTAGTTAATTTTCTTTTTTTAATTTTTTGAAAAAGTCTTTTTTAAAGACTATGAATTTTGCTTTTTGTTTCCGTAGAAATAAAGCGAGTGATTTGTGATTTCGATATCAAAAATTTCTTCAATCGTCTTTTTGATGGTTTGAATTCTTGGATCACAAAATTCGATTACTTCACCCGAATCCGTCATAATGATATGATCATGCTGTTTATCAAAATATGATTTTTCGTAGTAAGCCTGATTTTGTCCAAATTGATGTTTTCTAACCAAAGCGCAGTCTAACAATAACTCGATCGTGTTGTAAAGCGTAGCCCTGCTCACACGATAGTTTTTGTTTTTCATTTTGATGTATAGGTTTTCTATGTCAAAATGCTCCTCGCTATCGTAAATTTCCTGAAGTATAGCATAACGCTCAGGAGTTTTGCGATGCCCTTTTTGTTCAAGATATAGTGTAAAAACATTTTTTACAATTTCTTGATTCTTAGTGTTGTCAGTTGAAATAAGTGTCATATCCGGCAAAGATAATTTTTTATTTTTAATGAATAAAAGTTTCGGGTTTAAAGTTTCGTTACAAAATTCTTATAGTTTCCCTAAAAAGTTAGGTTCTGTACTCTCTTGTAACCTTGTCAACACCGTCAATTTTTTTAATTGCATTGATCATTTTCTTTAAAATGGTATTGTTTTGAACAATAACTGCAATTTGTCCATGAAAAATTCCGGCATCTGTACTCAACGAAATACTTTGAATATTAACACTCATATTGTTCGAAATTACACGGGTTAATTGATTCGTAAGTCCTAAAACGTCCATTCCGGTTATATTGATAATGGCTTTAAATTCTTCCTGAGAAGAATCAATCCATTTGGCGCTCATGATTCTGTATGCGTAATTTGACTGCATGCCAATAGCGTTCGGACAATCTTTTTTATGCACTTTAATTCCTTCGTTTATAGTAACAAAGCCAAAAACATCATCACCCGGAATTGGATTACAGCATTGTGAGAGTTTGTAATCGAGCTTGTCATGCTCTGTTCCAAAAACCAGCATGTCATAATTACTGCTGATAACGGGTTTGTGAATATCTTCGGCTGCCGTTGTATCTTTATTTCTTTTAATTTTATTTTTGAAGAAATTGATAAACGTATTTCCTTTTTGAGCTGCGTAATCCTTTAATTGTTGATTTTCAATTGCGCCAATTCCAACGCGGTAAAATAAATCTAAACTGGTTTTTAATTTAAAAAAGTTAACTAACTCGTTTGTAACTTGTTCGTTAAGTGTAATTTTTAAATGTTTAAGTTTACGTGTAAGTAATTCTTTCCCTTCCTCGCCAATTTTTTTGGTATTTTCGTTAAGAAGGTTTTTGATTTTATTTTTTGCTCGCGAAGTAGTTACATATTCCAGCCAGTTTACCGTTGGTTTTTGGTTAGCTGATGTAATAACTTCAACCTGATCACCGCTTTTAAGTTCGTGATTTAAAGGAACCAAACGTCCGTTTACACGAGTTCCTCTGGTTTTGATTCCAATTTCTGAGTGAATACTGAAAGCAAAATCAAGAGAAGTTGCGCCTTTTGGCAGTGATTTTATTTCTCCTTTTGGAGTAAAAACGAAGATTTCTTTAGAATATAAATTCATTTTAAAATCTTCAACAAAGTCTACTGCATTTGTTTCTGGATTTTCCAGTGCTTCACGAAGAAGGTTCAGCCATGTATCTAAGCCACTTTCTTCACTTGCTCCATTTTTGTATTTATAATGTGCTGCGTAACCTTTTTCGGCGATTTCATCCATACGTTCGCTTCGAACCTGAACTTCAACCCAGCGTCCTTTTGGCCCCATTACAGTAATGTGAAGTGCTTCATAACCAGTTGATTTTGGAGATGAAATCCAGTCACGCAAACGACTTGGACTTGGTCTGTAATGATCGGTTACGATTGAATATATTTTCCAGGCAATGAACTTTTCGCCATGCGGATCTGATTTATAAACAATTCTCAACGCAAATTTATCGTAAACTTCATCAAAAGTTACGTTTTGCGCGCGCATTTTACGACGAATTGAATAAATAGATTTCGGGCGTCCTTTTATAATATAATCGATATTTTCAGCATCAAGAGATTTTTTCAATACATCCGAAATGTCTTTAATGTAAGCATCCTGTTCTTCTTTGGTTTCTCTAATTTTGCTTACAATGTCATCGTATATTGCTGGTTCTGTATATTTTAATCCTAAATCTTCCAGTTTAGTTTTAATATTGTAAAGTCCTAAACGATGGGCAAGAGGCGCATAAATATAAAGCGTTTCAGATGCGATTTTGGTTTGTTTATATTCCGCCATCGAATCCATTGTCTGCATATTATGAAGACGATCGGCCAGTTTTATCAAAATTACGCGTACATCATCATTAAGAGTCAGGATCATTTTACGGAAATTTTCCGCCTGCATCGATGCATTTAAGTCTTTTTGGACTAATGAAATTTTAGTTAAACCTTCAACAAGCTGTGCAACTTTCGGATTAAATAAACGTTCAATATCTTCAACCGTAATCGGAGTATCTTCTACAACGTCGTGTAATAATGCCGCGGCAATAGAAGTCGCTCCCAGACCAATTTCTGAGGCAACGATTTTTGCAACTGCAATAGGATGAAAGATATACGCCTCGCCAGATTTACGTCTTTGCTCTTTATGAGCATCAACGGCAACATCAAATGCTTTCCGAATTAATTTTTTATCGGCGGTGTCTAAAGTCTGGTAACTAATTCGTAATAATTCCTTGTATTCGTGCGCAATTGCTTTGTTTTCTTTTTCTATATCTATTTCTGTCATAACGGCATATTCAAGTACTAAAAATAAGAATAAGTTCGAACATACACAAGGGAATGGATTGTTGATTTTAGATTTTAGATTTTAGATTTTTGAAGGTGTAATTTTAGATTTTTTTCTTGTGTGAAAGGGCTTCGGCTTCGCTCAGCCTGACAAAAATAATCATTGAAAATAAATTCCAATTTTTTAAATCCCAAATTCCAAAAAAGAGCGCAGCGATTTTTAGAAAATCTAAAATCTAAAATCTAAAATCTAAAATCTAAAATCTAAAATCTAAAATCTAAAATCTAAAATCTAAAATCTAAAATCTAAAATCTAAAATCTAAAATCTAAAATCTAAAATCTAAAATCAAAACCCTCTTTGTCTTTTAGCTTCAAAAATTAAAATAGCGGCCGCAACGGAAACGTTCATGCTGTCGATTTCGCCCTGCATTGGGATAATGATGTTTTGTGTTGCTTCATCACGCCATTCTTGTGTTAATCCTGTAGCTTCTGTACCCACAACTAATGCGGTTGGAGTAGTGAAGTTTTGTGTATGATATGAAGTTGAATTTTGAAGAGTTGCCGAATAAAAATTGATCTTTTTTTCTTTTAAAAAAGCAATGATTTCCTGTGTTGTGCCAACTGCAATTTGATTGGTAAATAGACAACCAACACTTGAGCGAACAATATTTGGGTTGTATAAATCGCTTTTTGGATCTGCAATTAAAACAGCATCAAGTTTGGCTGCATCGGCAGTACGTAAAACAGCTCCTATATTTCCCGGTTTTTCAAGAGATTCGGCAACCAAAATTAAAGGATTATCAGATAGTTTTAAGTCTGATAATTTTAAAGATTTTGTTTTGGCTACTGCTAAAATGCCTTCTGTAGTGTCGCGATATGCGAGTTTTTGATAAACTTCCTTGTTAATTTCAATTAGCTGAACTGATGAAGAAACAAGGTTTTTTATCTGATTCTCAGAAGCTAATTCCGGTAAGAATAAAACGGTTTCAATTTCGTAACCTCCTTTTACTGCTAAAGAAATTTCGCGTTGTCCTTCAATTAAAAATGTTCCGGTTTGTTTTCTTGCTTTTGCTTTTTCTTGAAGTAAAACAAGTGATTTTATAAACGGATTTTGAACTGAAGTTATTTGTTTCATTTTTTTTTTAGCTACTAAGATTCTAAGGTGCTAAGGTACTGAGATTTTTTCTTCCTGCAAGGTTTTTAAAACCTTGTAGGTTTAGCTGTAAAATTTTTTCGCCACGAATTCACGAATTTTAGATTGATTTCAAAATTAAATAATTCGTGAATTCGTGGCAAAAAAACTATTTTTCAAACACTTCTTTAACTTCTTCGGCAACCGGATGATCTGTGGTGAAAGTGTAACCCATTATTTTTGCAATGGTTTGAGCAAATTGTTTTTGATACACTTGAGAGTTTGTTTTGATTTCGCCTTTTGGAGCAATTTCAGGTCCTATTACAGCAAACCAAATTTGCGACGCACCAGCAATATCAGCTCCGTGATCTGTCCATTGTGATTTTATTTTATCGCCGCGGCCATGATCAACGGTTATTAATAAAGTAGTTTTGTTTTTATACTGCGGATCATTTTGTACAAAATCCCAGATTTCCTGAATCCATTTATCAACCTGATTAACAGCATCCAGATATGATCTGTAATGACCATGATGTGCCCATTCATCGGTTTCTCCGTAAGAAATGTATAATACTTTTGGCTTTTTGGTTTTGAGTTCGTCTAATGCTTCATAATGTGTAAAAACATCCAGACATTCATCTTCATGAAACGGCTTAAACGAATTGTTACGCATTTCATTTAGAAGTTTTTGAGCTGCAGTAGGTTTGTTTCCGCCCACATTATCAAAAGCAGAAATTACCGGAAAACCGCTTCTTTCTTCATTTAAAATTCTATCGAAAGCATCCCATGCACCAAAGGCCGCGACTTTACCTTTTAGTTTGGATTGTTTGTTTAGAAACTCCAGAACATTTACGTTTGGATTGGGTTTGTATCCGTTTGAGTTTACATTGATATCAACGTTTCCGGTCATGATTTCGCTATAACCAGGATAACTAAACCAATATGGATTTGAAACATCTACTTTACTTCCTAAGTCACGATTGCCGTAAATTTGCCCTTTCGAAACAATTTCTGACCAGAAAAAAGGCATCAGTTTTTTACGTGATGAAGCAAAATCTACTCCTGAATATTTTTTGTAAATATAAGTACTGTCTCCCTGATTGAATTTTTTATCGTTGGCAATTACTGGATCTAATCCTTTAAAAACTTCCTGCCATCTAAAACCGTCGGTAGTAATGATAATGATGTTTTCTGTTTTTTGTGCAGAAGATAAAAAGGGGATTAAAATGAATAAAATTAGAATTGATTTTTTCATTTTTTAAAATTTTAGAAGTTAGTTTGAGATTCAAAACTAATCAATAATTCAAAAAATGTTTACTGATGTTTTCTAATATAACCATTACTTAACAAAGTAAATAAAGGACAAAAAGTTATTCAACATCATTAAATGAATTCACTTTGTAAAATAATTGAATTACAACAGGATCATTTTTAGATTTTGGATAATTTTCGTTATTTACTCTTTGTTCGAAGACTTTCATAATATCTAAATCAATATCGTCTTTAACAGCATAAGTTATTTCGTTTTTATCCTTTTTTAATTCAAATTGAATTCTGATTCTTCCGGATTTTTCAGAACCTTTAAACAATTCATCAAATATTTTATTTGTTTTGTTTAAAATATCTGTAATATCTTCAACAGAACTGTTTGCGATTATGACATCATCAGTACTTAAGAGCATAACTTTTTCAATGCTGGTTTCTTTTTCTCCTTTAGGGATTGAATCAATTTCTTCTCCATTTTGATATTTTTTGACACCAGAATAATTGGCTGTCAAAGTGTTATTTTTTTTAGGAGCTTCATCCAGCCAGAGTAATTTTAAGTCTTTTTCTAAAATATTTAAAATGTAATTGTGTTCTTTAGTTTCTACAATCAGTAATGGTTCCTCGATGTCAAAAGAAATTACTGACCAGTAATAATTTAATTCATTTTCGGTTGCTTTTCTTATTTTGTAATCTTGTGCAACTTCCTTTCTAAATTCATCCCAGATTATTTTAGTATCATTGATGTCCTGAGTCATTTTTCCATCTAAAACTAAATTATCAACGTGAAACTGAACTTTTCCATTTGGTATTTTTTTAATATTCTCGTTGTCCTTATATCGCTCCCATAATATTGGGCCTACGATTAAATGTTCCTGAACCAGTTTGTAATCGTTATCTGCAGATAGGTTGTTACTAAGTATTTTTTTTGCTTTCTCGAGTGTTTTAACACTGCAGTAATTGTAAACAACTCCTTTAGGAATTGTAATAGTTTCGACTTGTTGAGCGTGAGATAAAAAAGTAATAAAAATGAATAGGGTAAAAAGTAATTTTTTCATCTAAAGGTTTTAATTGAATATTTTACAAAACGACAACAAATGATTTTTATGCAATACCTATATAGCAGAAGTTTTTATAATGTTTATAAGGAAAGAACCTGATTTACAATTAAAATTTAAAAACCAAACGTTATTTAATTTCTCTACTTTAGTTGGAAAAACCTCTTGATTAAGTATTTGAAATTCTAATTCTTGAAGTGTTTTGCTTCCTAAATAGTGTATTTCCTTTTTTTCTTCTTTTATTTTTTCAAGCCACTTAAAAACTGAGTTTTCTATATTTTCAGATTTTACTTGAGTACAATATGTTCCTCCGCGAAATTCAACAACATATGTAAAAATATGAGATTCAAGTTCATTCATAAATTAATATATTCATTTATTCATCTTACATCTCACAAATAACATTTAACAACTTACAAAATCCCTCTCGCTTTAATCTCCAAATATTTATTAATAGCATCCAAAGTCAAATTCTCAGGCTGCGTTAAAACCGAATGTATTCCGTATTTCTTTAATTCGTTGGCAATAAGACGTTTTTCAAACATGAATTTTTCAGCAATTACTTTATCGTAAACTTCCTGAATTGTTTCGGTATTTTTGTTGATGATGGCATTCAATTCTGTGTTTTGAAAGAAAACCACAACCAGTAAATGACTTTTAGCAATTCCTTTTAAATAAGGCAGCTGACGATTTAAACCGTCCATTGTTTCAAAATTGGTATACAGAATAATTAAACTTCTCTGATTGATATTTTTTTTGATGTCAACATACAAACGGCTGTAATCGCTTTCAAAAAAGTCAGTTTTAATGTTGTATAAAGTTTCCAGAATTTTCTGCATCTGCGAACCTCTTCTTTCTGCAAAAACTCTGTTTTCTACTTTTTTAGAGAAAGAGAAAAGTCCGGCTTTATCTTGTTTTTTCAGAATTACATTTGATAAAACCAAAGTCGAATTAATAGCATAATCAAGCAAACTTAAGCCTTCAAAAGGCATTTGCATCACACGTCCTTTATCTATAGCCATATAAACAGACTGCGATTTTTCGTCCTGAAACTGATTGACCATTAATGCATTTTTCTTTGCAGTGGCTTTCCAGTTTAGAGTTCGAAGATCGTCGCCCTGAACATATTCTTTGATTTGTTCAAACTCCATTGTGTGACCAATTCGGCGGATTTTCTTTATTCCGTATTGATACAAATTATTCGAAAAAGCCAGTAAATCGTATTTTCTTAATTGAATATACGACGGATAAGTTGGCACCATTTGATCTTTTGCAAAAGAAAATCTTCTGGAAATTAGCCTAAATGGCGAAGAAACATAAATGTTTAAATATCCAAAATGATATTCACCGCGTTCTGTTGGACGAAGATCGTATCCAAATTCTTTTTCTTCGGAGGCTTTTAATTTTTTTACCAATTTAAAATTGCGAACCTGAAACTGAAAAGGGATTTCATCAATTATCTTCACCAAAACAGGGAAGGTATAATGATTTTTGATTTGAATGTTTATTGGATTTAAATCTCCATTTGAAAGCTTTTCGGGAGCAATTCTTTCCGCTACAATTCCTGTTCTGGCCAGATATAAAAGTAAAATATCCAAACCTAAAAAAGTAATCAAAACCAAAACAATGAACCAAACGGCATTGTACAAATTAGGAAAAATAAAAGCGCACACAAATAAAGCTATAATGCCCAAAAGCACATAGAAAAAGAAGTTATTGAGGTAAAGGCTTTTTATAAATTTCATTTTTGTTTGATGTTTCAAGTTTAAGGTTTCAGTTTTTTTTATCATCAACCCTCAACAATTAACCATTAACAATTATCTAGGAATCTCTACCGTTTCGATAATTTGTTTGATAATTTCAGAACTTGTAATTCCTTCCATTTCACGCTCTGGCGCTACAATTACACGGTGCTGTAAAACCGGAATTGCCGCATCTTTAATATCTTCCGGAGTAACAAAATCACGTCCGCGAATGGCTGCAAAACCTTTTGAAGCATTCAAAATTGCAATCGATGCACGAGGTGAAGCTCCTAAATATAAAAAGGCATTTTCGCGTGTGTTTACAACAATTCTGGCAATATATTCTAATAAGTTTTGTTCAACTCTAATTTGTTTTACTAAAGCCTGGTATTGATTTATTTCTGATGAAGAAAGAAGAGTTTGAATTGCTTCTAATTTTCCGTGATCCTGTAATAAATGTTCTCTCTGAATGATTAGAATTTCTTCATTTAATTTTGGATAATCAATCGTAATTTTAAACAAGAAACGGTCTAATTGCGCTTCTGGCAAACGGTAAGTTCCTTCTTGTTCGATTGGGTTTTGAGTAGCAATTACCAAAAACGGAGTTTCTAATTTATACCCTGAACCATCAATTGTAATCTGGCGTTCTTCCATTACCTCAAAAAGTGCAGCCTGAGTTTTTGCAGGGGCACGGTTGATCTCATCAATTAAAATTAAATTAGAGAAAATAGGCCCTTTTTTAAATTCAAATTCTGAATTTTTCAGATTAAAAACAGAAGTTCCTAAAATATCCGAAGGCATTAAATCCGGTGTAAACTGAATTCGGCTAAAACCAATATTTAATGTTTTTGCCAGTAATTTTGCCGTGATAGTTTTAGCAACTCCTGGAACACCTTCAAGCAATACGTGTCCGTTTGATAAAATAGCAACCAAAAGCTGGTCTACCATTTTATGCTGTCCTACAATTACGGTTTCAATTTCTTTTTTAATTGCATTTACGTGATCTAAAAGCGGCGCAAGGTTTATTCTGGTCTCAAAATTCACATTTTCGTTTGTGATTTCTGTTTCTGGTGTATTATTAATATCGTCCATGTTTTGATATGTTATTTTTATTTGAGTTTATTTTTTAGTGTAAAATCTTTTCAATTGCATTATTAATTCGGATTAAATCCTCTTCAATACTGCCGTGATAACTATTTCGGTGTTCATTAATTAAGAAAACCAATTCCTGAATGTCTTTTTCGTCTTTTCCGGTTTTGTGGTGAAGTTTAGTAACAAAAACATCATCCAGTTTTGTGGTGTCAATTAAATATTCGGTTCTGATTCTTTCAAGGAAATAAATAATTTTTTTGTCAATTATATTCGTATGATCGCCTTCCTGATAGTATAAATTACCAATCGTTTTGGTAAAATCGATTGTTAAATTAGGCAGAGGCGATATAATTGGAACAATTCTCTGTTTTCTTTTGGCATTGAATACCATAAAAATGGCCATCCCGATAAGAAATAAAAGCCATGCCCATTTTAATGCCGGCTGACTCATAATATATCGAAGCGGAGATGAAGAAACATTTTCATCAGTCTTCATTTTTGTATACCAAAAAATATCGCCTTTTGGAATATAAGAAAGTATATTTTCGGTATACTGAGAACGATCTTTTTTAAGCAGATTATAATTTGTAAAAGCCACCGGATGCATGTGCAGGAAGAAATTTCCATTTTTATAGGGAACTTTTATAAAATTAACTTCTTTATCATTTTTAGGATCTCCTTCGTAACCCAATACAGTAGTGTTTAATGTATCAATTTTAGAAAAATAATCAGCAATTTCTCCAGTAGCTTTGTATGCTTTTCGGTTCAGGTTTTTATTAGCCATCCATACAAAACCTTTGTCAGCAGATTTAAAATTAGATTTGTATTCTATTTTTAAACTGTCCATTAACGGTTTTGGGAAATTAGACATACTTAAAAAAGCATTATTTCCGTGAGATACAAAATACATGATCTCTTTCATCGACTGATCGTCGATATTATTTATTGGAGAAATATTGATAAAGGTTCCTTTTACAGTATAGGTTTCAACTAAAGAATCTTCATCATATTTAGAATCTAAAAATTCATAAGGCGTTACATCAGAAATTCTTTCAACTTTTTGGTTTTTTAAAATCCCGCCAATTTCCTTGTCAAAAACATACAATCCAAAAGGAATTTTGTCGTTGACAGAATAAGTAGGGCGCCAGTCTATAGGTTTTGGTTGGTTATAATCTGAAATTAGAATTAAGATGAAAATAAGAACCAGAACAGAAATGTATATTTTGATACTTTTACTCATTAACTAAAGGTTTTTATTGCATTCTTAAATCTGTTTTGTGCTTTGTTGAAAGTGATTTCGTCAATTTCAAATTCGCCATACCAAATATAATTATAGAGGTAAGACAGGTATGTAAATTCGTCTTTATGTTTCAGATTTTGAAGCTCGTATAAATAATCAGAATTTGTTTTTTCGATATCCCACTCGATATAATTATTGTGAGCCATTGTTTTCAATAACCACAAATAATAATATCTAACAGCAGTACGTTTTTCGCCGGCATCGAGACTTTCTTTAATCAGTTTCTCAAAATCCAGCAGATGAATATTTTTTTCAATATCAGAATAATAAACCGTTCTTTTTTGAGAGTTTTTACCAAAAATCCATTGCCCTTCTTTGTTTATAACCGCTTTTGCAATTAAGTAAATTACCAAAACAATCAACAAAACCAAGACAACCCTGATAAAAATTGCAGCAATATTTACCGAAGCCTGATCTGAACTTAAAGAAAAAAGATTTCGTAAAACATTGGCAAGCCAGATTTTAAAACGATCCCAAAGACTAAGTTCCGGAGCTTTGTATTCGTAAACAAAATCTTTATCAGTATATTTCTTTTTATAATTTTTTGAAAAAGTCTTCGCTTTAACTGTTTCTGAATCGATCCTGATGTCTTTTTCCGTGTACTTTACAGACGAGATTTTTGGCGGATCCTGAATCTGTACGGAATCCTGAGCATTTGAAATGCTGCAGAAAAGAATAAAAGATAAAATAAATAAAACTCTGTTCATTACCGGTTTATTAATTCGTTTTGGCAGATAATTTGTGCATTTTTTTGTAAACAATGGAAGGATAAACCAGATAATAAAATGAAATAATTCCTAAAGTAAACAAGATAATAAAAGTGCTTAACCAGTTGGGCATATCAATCGAATATCTTGTAATAAAACCTTCCAGAAATCCTGCACTTATAGTAAAAGGAAAAGTACTTAAATATATTTTAAAACTGTTTTTGAAACCAATTTTAAATGAATTCATTCTCGAAAATGTCTTTGGAAACAAAATAGAAGCACCCAGAATAAATCCAGCCGCCGATTCGATTACAATGCCGAAAATTTCCATTGCACCATGAATCCAGATACCTCTAACGCTTTGCCAGAAAACATTTTGCTCGTAAAAGAAATATTGAAAACAACCCAGCATTAAGGAATTTTGAAGGAAAACATAAAACGTTCCAATTCCGGCAAAAATGCCATACATGTAACATTTGGCACCCACGTAAAGATTGTTCATTGTAATACCAATAAAACTTCCCCAGTTGGTTCCGGTTCCGTAAACCGCCATTGGGTTTCCTTTTTTGATATTGTCCAAAGTCATGTTTACATAATCATCGCCCAATATTAACCTGACAAAGTTTTGGTCATAACGTGCAGAGACTACCCCCATAGCAACCGTTGCAAAAAATAGTATAAAAGCATACAATAAGTATCTTTTGTACTCAAATAACAAAAGCGGCACTTCGGTTTTAAAAAATTCGACAATCCTGTTTTTTTCAGTTCGTTTCGTTTTATAGATTTTTTGATAAATCTGCGAAGCCAAATGATTTAAATAGACAACTGTCTTACTTTTAGGATAATAAGTTTGTGCATAAGAAAGGTCATTCATTAATTGAATGTACAAATTTGCTAATTCGTCAGGATTTTTCTTAGCTTTACCAAAAATAGCCAGCTCAAATTCCAGCCATTTTTCTTTATTTTGTTTTATAAATGCAATTTCTCTCATTGAGGGCTAAAATATAAAATATGTCAGAATTATCTATAAACACAACACAAAATGTTAAAATAAATTTTATTGCCGCCTCTGTAGGGGAACGATTGGGTGCTTATTTCATTGATGCAGCCATTAAACTGGCCTATATATTTCTGATTGTGTGGATATTTTTTTACTGGCTGGATATCGACAGACTCATGGGGAATTTAGATAATTGGTCAAGAGGATCAATTATATTTTTCTTGTTTTCTCCGTTAGTTATTTATTCCATTCTTTTAGAAAGTATTTTTGAAGGACAATCCTTCGGAAAAAAAATTGTCAAAATAAAAGTGGTAAAAATCGACGGTTACCAAGCCGGTTTTGGAGATTATTTAATTCGCTGGTTTTTTAGAATAATTGATTTTGATTTGTTTAACGGAATCATAGCGCTTGTTTCTGTTGCTTCAAGTAAAAAATCACAGCGATTAGGCGACATGGCAGCAGGAACAGCAGTTATTACCTTAAAAAATAAAATTAATATCAGCCACACTATTCTTGAAGATATTGGAGAAGCTTATGTGCCAACATATCCTTTGGTAATTAAATTATCAGATAATGATATGAGAATCATTAAAGAAACCTATCAAAGTGCTTTAATGAAAAACGATCACGAAATTATCTATAAATTAGTTTCAAAAATCGAGAGTGTTACCGGAATTAAAAATCAATCCGGAAACAACAGCGACTTTATTAGAGTTGTCCTGAAAGATTACAACTATTACACACAGCACATGTAATTTTCTTAGAACTAAATAAACCTTTGCAACTTTGAACCTTAGTTTCTTAGCACCTTAAAAAAAATGTTTCACTTATTAGATATTATCGGAACGATGGCATTTGCAATGTCAGGCGCATTAACAGCAATGCATAAAAGACTCGATCCGTTTGGGGTTTTTATTATTGCCTTTGTTACGGCTGTTGGCGGCGGAACGCTTCGTGATGTTTTAATAGGAAGAACTCCGGTTGGCTGGATGATGAATCTTCAATATGTTTACGTAATTATTTTAGGATTTTTTCTGGCGATTATTTTCAGAAAAAAGTTTGATAAATTGAGAACTTCTCTCTTTTTATTTGATACAATTGGTCTGGGCGTTTTTACCTTAATTGGTCTCGAAAAAGGAATTACAACAGGTTTACATCCTGTAATTTGCGTTGCATTAGGTACGATGACAGCTTGTTTTGGCGGGGTAATCAGGGACATTTTATGCAACGAAATCCCAACTGTTTTTAAAAAAGAAATCTACGCCACGATTTGTATTTTTGGCGGAATTGTGTTCTTCGGACTTCGAAAATTAAATTTAGAAGATGATGTTTTGTATCTTGTAACCTCTGTAGTAATAATTTCTATTCGCTTATTGGCCGTAAAATACAAATGGTATCTGCGTGCTTTTGAGCATAAATAATATGAAATACACCGTAAAAAAATACGATCAAAATGACTATCAAGTTTGGAATGATTTTATAAGTCAGGCCAAAAATGCAACATTTTTGTTTCATCGTGATTTTATGGAATATCATAAAGATCGTTTTGAAGATTTTTCACTTTTAATTTTTGAAGAAGAAAAATTACGAGCTGTTCTTCCTGCAAATAAAAAAGGAAACGAAATTCACTCGCATCAGGGACTTACTTATGGAGGCTTGGTTTTCCTTTCAAAATTAAATGCTGAAAAAGTTGAAACTATTTTAGATTCTGTTTTATATTTTTTAAAAGAAAATAAAATAGAAACTTTTTATTACAAACCCATTCCGGATTTTTATTTTTCGAAAGGAAATCAGGAAATGGACTTTTTTCTTTTTAAAAGAAATGCCATTTCAGAAAGAAAAGAAATGAATCTGGCTGTTAATTTACAATCGCCTCTTCAAATTTCTAAAAGCAAATTAAAACATTTCAGAAGAATCGAAAACCTCGATTTGGATATTGTAGAAGAACAAGATTTTCAACCATTTTGGACTCAGATTTTAGAACCAAGATTGTTGGAAAAATTCAATGTAAAACCAGTTCATACCAAAGAAGAAATAACATTTTTAAAACAAAATTTCCCTCAAAATATCAGACAATTTTCAGTTTACAGAAATGAAGAAATTATTGCCGGAATTACCATTTTTGAAACAGAAAATGTTGCAAAATCGCAATATGGAGCAACTTCAAAAATTGGCGAAGAATTCAGGGCACTCGATTTTTTATTCATTAATCTGATTCACAAATACAAACGAAAAGGAAAACATTTTTTTGATATGGGAATCGTAAATGAAGAAAACCAATCAGGTTATAGTTCAGGACTTTTGAAACAAAAAGAAGAACTTGGCTGCGCTGTTTACAATCAGGATTTTTATAAAATTGCTATAAAATGATATCATTTCTGGACCTAAAAAAAATGAACGAACCGTATGAAACTGCTTTTCAGGAAAAACTGAAATCAGTTTTAGAAAACGGCTGGTACATTTTAGGAAAAGAAACAGAAATATTTGAAAAGGCTTTCGCCGAATACTACCAAACCAAATATTGCATAGGTGTAGGAAATGGTTTCGATGCTTTAGTATTGATTTTTAAAGGTTATATTCAATTAGGTAAACTCAAAAAAGGCGACGAAGTTATTGTTCCTGCAAACACTTATATCGCCAGTATTTTAGCCATTTTGCAGGCAGATTTAGTTCCGGTTTTAGTCGAGCCCAAATTAGAAACCTACAACATAAATCCCGATTTAATTCAGGAAAAAATAACCTCAAAAACAAAGGCAATTTTAGCCGTTCATTTGTACGGACAATTGGCTGAAATGGATAAAATAAATGAAATTGGAGAAAAAAATAATCTTCTATTAGTTGAAGATGCAGCACAATCGCACGGCGCAAAAGGAAATTTTAAATCCCAAATTTTAAATTCCAAATTCCAATCCGAAGAAAATCTGCAATCTAAAATTTACAATCTAAAATCTGCAATCGCTTATAGTTTTTATCCTGGGAAAAATCTGGGTTGTTTAGGCGATGGCGGAGCAATAACAACAAACGATTCTGAGTTGGCAAAAGTGCTTTTCTCACTTCGAAATTATGGTTCGGAGAAAAAATATTATAACAATTTTGTTGGTGTGAATTCAAGATTAGATGAATTGCAGGCCGCATTTTTAAATTTGAAATTACCCAATTTAAATGCAGATAATACTAAAAGAAGATTAATCGCAAAACGATATTTATCTGAAATTAAAAACAATAAAATAATACTACCATTTTGGGATTATTCAGATAATCATGTTTTTCATTTATTTGTTATCCGAACAGAAAACAGAGAAAATCTGCAAGATTATTTAACTCAAAATAATATTCAGACTGTTATTCATTATCCGGTTCCGCCACACAAACAAAAAGCATTTCCTGATTGGAATAATTTATCATTTCCTGTAACAGAGAAAATTCATAACGAAGTTTTAAGTTTACCAATAAGTCCGGTTTTAACCGAAACGGAAGTTGATTTTATTATCGAAATTTTAAACAAATATTAATTCGTGTCTGATAAAAAATCATATCAGCAAATTTTAAAAACGACTTCACTTTTTGGCGGAGTTCAGTTTTTTTCGATTTTAATATCCATTATCCGTACTAAATTAATTGCCGTTTTTATAGGCCCGGCCGGAATGGGAATTATAGCTTTATTGAATTCTACTTTGGGAGTTTTAAGCAGTATTTCTGGTTTGGGAATTGAAACAAGCGCTGTAAAAAACATTTCTGAAAATTATAAAAATGAAGATTTAAAAACGGTTTCAAAAACGATTCAAACCGTAAAAAAGATTGTTTTTTTTACCGGGATTTTAGGAATGGTTTTAACTTTTGTTTTTTCAAAAGTTTTAAGTATCATCACGTTTGGAAATTCAGATCAGACATTTTCTTTTGCAGTTCTTTCGGTTACTGTTTTATTTAAATTATTAAGTTCAGGTCAATTGGCAGTTTTACAAGGTTTACGATCTTTTCGTTTTTTAGCCAAAGCCAATTTATACGGAAATCTTTTCGGACTTCTTTTTTCAATTCCGTTATATTATTTTTTGAAAATTGATGCCATTCTTCCCACCATAATTATTACTTCTTTTTCCTCCTTGATTTTTTCCTTTTATTATTCGAATAAAATTAAAATTGAAAAAGAAAAAATATCAAATTCAGCACTTTTATTGGAAGGAAAACTGATCGTAAAATTGGGTTTTATGCTCACAATAAGCAGTCTTTTAACGCTATTGTCTGCTTATCTGTTTCAAATTTATGTTGGAAAAACAGGAGGTTTGGAACAAGTTGGTTTTTACAATGCTGGTTTTACATTATTGAACTCTTATGTTGGAATTATTTTTACGGTAATGAGTACTGATTATTTTCCGAAACTTTCTGCGATTAATTCTGATAATGAAAAAATTAGAGAAAGTGTCGAACAACAGGCTTATGTTTCTGTTTTAATTATAATGCCCATTATTGTTTTGTTTCTGGCATTCAGTCCTTTGATTGTAAAAATTATCTATACTTCAAAATTTTACGAAATAATCCCAATGGTAAATATTGGAATTTTAGGAATGCTTTTTCGTGCCGTTTCCTGGTCAATGGGATTTATTTTAATTGCCAAAGGCGACTCGAAAATGTTCGTTAAAACTGCCATTGGTTTTAATGTTTTGTTTTTGATGCTAAATATTTTAGGATATTATTTTTACGGTTTAGAAGGTTTGGGAATTAGTTTCAGTTTGTATTTTTTGATACATTTTATTGGACTAAAAATCATAACCAAAAAGCGATATAGCTTTTATTTTGAAAATCAGTTTTATAAAATATATTTAATTTGCATTGCAATTTCTGCTTCAGCATTTTTGATTCAGTACATTACAAATCCGGTTTTAAAATTCGGATTAATGATTGTTGTAGTTTTAATTTCAATTCTTTTCAGCATCAGCCAAATTCATAAAAAGATCAATTTAAACGAAATATTTACGTCATTTGTTCAGCGAAAAAAAGATAAAAATGATTCAGAATAGTTATAGAAAATGCCGTTCATTTTATCATAAATTCAGGTTTTACTGTAAAGTAAACTGGACAAAAACGTTGTATTTTAATTTTAAAAAACTGCCTTTTCAAACTGCCAAAAAACTTCCTGTTTTCTTTTACGGAAAAGTAAAATTTAGTTCCATAAAAGGCGATATTCAAATCGACGGAAAAATTCAAAAAGGAATGATTGGTTTTGGTCAGCCTTACGAACTAAATAAAGCACACAAGGGAATTGGCGAAATTAATATTTTGGGCAAATTAATTTTTAAAGGAAAATTTCAATTCGGTAAAGATTGTTTTGTTTTTGTGGGTGAAAATGCCGTTTGCGAATTAGGAAATATGGCTTCGATGGCTTCCGCCGGAAAATTAATTTGTACCGAAAAAATTGTTTTGGGAGATTATGCCCGTTTTGGATCTGAATGCCAGATTATCGATACCAATTTTCACGATTTGATTGATACGAAAACTGGAGAAAAACTGCCGAAATCAGCGCCAATTTATATCGGAAATTATAATTTTATGAGTAATAGAGTTTCTATAATGAAAGGAACAAAAACACCTGATTTTTGTACAATTGCATCCAATAGTTTAGGAACAAAAGATTATACTTCGCTTGGCGAAAATATTCTGATAGGCGGCGTTCCTGCCAAATTAATTAGAAATAATATTTCGAGAGACTGGGAAGGTGAAAAAGACTTGTTAAATGATTTTTTGACGATCTAAATAAATTAAAATTTTAAAAGTATATTGATTCTCTGTTTGATTTCTAATACAATATATTTGAAAAACAATTTAAAATTTGATGTATTAAAAGCCAGAATAAGTTCAAAATGCATTCGTTTTAAAATAGCTTTATGTTCTTGTTTTGTTCTGCTTAATTTGATCGCTTTTTTGATAATCAGATAAGTAGAATAATTTATCTTTTTAGATCTGGAATCATTTTTAAGATAAAAATGAGTTCCAAAAGAAGCAGTGGATATTCTTTTCTGAATCAGGATTTCATCAATAAAATCAAAATCATATTTACGAGAAGCGCGAATCCAAAAGTCCAGATCTTCATAAGCAAGGTTTTCATCATAACCTTTTAAATCATCAAAAACAGATTTTTTAACCATCGAAGAAACCGAACAAATACTGTTTCCGCCAGAAATTACGCTTAAATAAATATCTCCGGTTTGTCGTTTTTCAATTGTTTTTTTTGTTTCATTTATAGCAAAATAGTAAGAATCGTGTTGGCCATTTTCAGTAATTAATTCGGCATTTCCGTAAACGGCACCAAGATTTGTAAACTGACTTTCCAGAAATTTTTTCATTTGCAGTGAAACACAATTTGGCAGTAAAATATCATCACAAGCCAAATCGATAATGTATTTACCTTTAGCTAGTTTCAGCGCTTTGTTAAACGATTTTGTGCTTCCTAAATTAGTTTCGTTTTCAATAAACTGAATCTGCGGATAATCTGTCAGCCAATTTCTAATAACTTCTTTGGAATTATCAGCACTAAAATCATCAACAATAATAACTTCAATAAAAGGATAATCCTGATTTACAGCAGATATCAATGACTCTACAACAAAATTTTTATGATTGTAGCACAAGCAAATAATGGTCACCAATGATTTATCCTGCATTTTGTTTTAAAGAGTTATATTTGATACGAAAATAAGAAATCGTCAATGATATTGTCTCACAAAAAAAAGAAAATTGCTTTAATAGGTTATCGTCTCAGCGGAGGCGGAAGTGATAAAGTAATGGCAAATTTGTCTATTTTTTTTGAACGTCAGGGTTTTGAGGTTGATATTATAATTGTTCTCGATGAAGTGAGTTTTCCGTATTCGGGAAAATTGGTAAATCTTGGTTTATTGAAAAATAAAAGCAATGGTATTTTCAATAAAATTAAGCGATTAAAAGCTTTGAGAACGTATTTGAATAAAAATAAATTCGATTTTATTATTGATTTTCGTTTTAGAACAAAGATTATTCAGGAACTAATTTTAGCCCGATTTATTTATAATGCTAAAACGATTTTTACGGTTCATAGTTTTTTGATCAATCATTATATGCCCAATAATTCGTTTTTAACAAGATTGATGTACAATCATTGTTTGGCCAACGTAGCGATTACAGATGAAATGAAAACGTTGATTGAAAATAAACATCATTTAAAGAATGTTGTAACGATTCATAATCCGTTAAATCTTGAAGAAATTAAAGAAAAACAAAACCAAGAAATTGATCTCAATTTTGATTTTATAATTGCAGTAGGACAATATGAAAACGAAATAAAACAATTTGATAAACTGATTTCCAGTTATGCAAAATCTGATTTACCGCAAAAACAAATTCATTTGGTAATTGTTGGGAATGGAGATGAATCAAAACTTAAAAAAGCAATTTTAGAATCTAAAATTGAACAATTTGTACATCTTACAGGTTATCAAAATAATCCTTTCAAGTATCTTAAAAAAGCTCAATTTCTAGTTTTAAGCAGTAAAAATGAAGGTTTTCCAAATAGTATTTTAGAAGCTTTAGGCTGTCAAATTCCTGTTGTATCTTTTGACTGCGATTTTGGACCAAGAGATATGATTTCTTCTTTTGAAAATGGTATTTTAGTCGAAAATCAAAATTGGGAAAAACTAACAGAAGCAATTAATTTATTGGTTTCAGATAAAGATTTATATCAAAAATGTAAAGGAAATGCATTAAAAAGTATCGAACCGTTTTTACTTGAAAAGATTGGAATACAATGGTTAAATTTATTGCAGAAAAACGAATTATGACAACAATTCACGATATAGAATTACTTAAAATTCCGGTTGTTGAAGACTTAAGCGGAAATTTAGCTTTTATTCAAAATGGTGTTTTACCATTTGAATTTAAAAGGGTTTATTATCTTTTTGATGTTCCAAGCAGCGCTTTTCGCGGCGGACATTCGCATATCGAACAGCATGAAGTTTTAATCGCTTTAAGCGGAAGTTTTGAAGTAACGGTTAATGACGGAACAGACAAAAAGAGTTTTCTTTTGAATAAGCCAAATGTTGGTCTTCATCTGCCAAAAGGAATTTGGAGAGAATTAGAAAATTTTTCTTCAGGTGCAATCTGTCTTGTTTTGGCTTCGGATGTTTTTGAAGAAACCGATTATATTCGTGATTATGAAACCTTTTTGAGTTCCAAAAGATGAAACTCCTTTACATTGTTCCCAAAATAAAAAATGCCGGCGGCGTGGCTCGAGTTCTATCACTTAAAGCCAATTATTTTACAGAACATTTTAATTATGAAGTGCATATTTTATCTCAAAATGAAGAAGAAGATTTGCCTTTTTATGACTTTAATTCTAAAGTTATCTTTCATAATATTATTTTAAACGGAAATCCTTTTCAGTTTTTAAAAGCATATCAAAAGCAGATAAATCAAAAAGTAAAAGAAATTAATCCAGATGTAATTTTGGTTGCAGATAATGGATTAAAAGCTTTTGTTTTTCCTTTCGTAATTAAAACCAAAATTCCGATTGTTTTTGAAATTCACGGTTCTAAATTTATTGAAGAAACTCCTTTAAAATCTGATTTTATTTCGAAGTTTATTTCAAAAATAAAATGTCAATTTAAAGATTTTGGTGTTCGAAAGTTTACCAAAATTGTGGCTTTATCGGAAGAAAATTTAGAAGAATGGAACGTTAAAAACGGAATTGTAATTCCGAATCCATCTTGGATTCAAACTAAACTAGTTTCAGATTTAAAAAATAAAAAAGTTATTTGTGTTGCCCGGAATTCTTATGAAAAAGGCTTAAACCGATTAATAGTAATTTGGGAAAAAGTAATCGATATACATCCGGATTGGGTTTTGGAAATTTATACTGATGAAGTTGATTCTTTAAATACTATTGTTGTTGATTTAGGAATGACTTTAAACATACATATTTTCAGTTTCGTGAAAAATATCGAAGAAAAATATCTTGAATCTTCGATTTATGTGATGACTTCCAGAACTGAAGGTTTTCCTATGGTTTTATTAGAAGCAATGGCTTACGGTTTGCCTTGTATTGCTTTCGATTGCCCAACAGGACCAAGAGCAATAATTAAAAATAACAAAAATGGATTTCTGATTCCGGATAATGATGATTTATTGTTTATTGAAAAACTTTCTGCCTTAATTGAAAATGAAGATTTAAGATTGGAGTTTGGAAAAAATGCAAAACACTCTTCTGAGAATTATTCTGTAGAAAAAATAATGGAGCATTGGAGATCATTTTTAGAAGAATTATAACAATTAGACTCAATAACTATTGAGAATCTTGCTGGAATGCAAAAAACAAAAATATCCCAGTTTATAAATATCAAAAAGAAACAAAGAAGGTTTTTGAGAAAGTAAATTCTGTTCTATTTTGGTTTTGTTTTTTTTGAATAATAAATTCGATAAGTGTATTAATTTCAGTTTTTTTAATAGTTCAAAAACTTTTATGATTTTGCTTTCTGAGGCATTAATTTTATTTGAATTATAAAGCGAAACTAAATTATCTAAAGCCGTTTTGGTTTTGTTTAAAAACTGTTCTGAAGTTTCTAAACCAAGATGAAAAGTGGGATTTTGTATTCGAATAATTTCGAAATGATTCTTTTTTAAAACCGAAAAGAAAACCAAATCTTCGTAACCGTATTTCGTAATCGATTCATCAAAAGGATATTGCAGAAAAATATCTTTTTTGATTAGTAAATTAGAAGATAAAAGGGCAGAAGTTTCTCTTTCTTTTCCATAAATCCAGCGCAAAAGCTTTTCATTTGACGGCCTTTTATCTTCATAAATAATTCCGCCAAAAATAATATTCGCACTTTCAGAAAGTGCAGAAATATAGTTTTGAATAAAATTATTATTCGATGGAAAAGTATCGCAATCTAATATTAAAAGCCAGTCATATTTTGCTTTTCGGGCTAAAGAATTGATATTTTTTCCTCTTCCTAAATTGATTTCATTTGCAAAAAATGAACAATTGGAAAAAGAATTAATTTCTTGATTTTGAATGTTTTCTTTTGAATTTGAAGCGTCGTCCTGACAAAGAATTTCAAAATTAATTCCACATAAATCACATTGTTTTACAAGTTCGGTTACGAGTTCTAAAACATTATAATTATAAACCGGAATTAAAATAGAAAGCATTACACGCTTCTTTGCACCACTTCGAAGATTCTTTCATCTTCACATTTCAATGTTTTAGAAGGGAATTTCATCAACAAAGCATAATCGTGAGTGGCCATAATAACCGTTTTTCCGTTTGCGTTGATGGTTTTTAAAACTTCTAAAACCTCAGAACTTGTCTGTGGGTCAAGGTTTCCTGTTGGTTCATCGGCAAGAATGAATTCAGGATCGTTAAGCAAAGCTCTTGCAATCGCAACACGCTGCTGCTCACCTCCGGAAAGTTGGTGCGGCATTTTGTTAAGGAAATCTTTCATTCCAACTTTATCCAAAACCTCGTCAATTTTGTATTCCATTGCTTCTTTTTCTGTCCAGCCAGTAGCTTTTAGAACAAAAAGCATATTGTCTTTAATAGAGCGGTCTGGAAGTAGTTTAAAATCCTGGAAAACAATTCCGATTTTACGTCTCAAATACGGAATATCTTTTTCTTTTAAAGTGGCCAAATCAAAGTCAACAATATGAGCTTCGCCTTCAGTTAAAGGTAAATCTGCGTACAAAGTTTTTAAGAAGCTGCTTTTTCCGGAACCTGTTTTTCCGATGATGTAAATAAATTCACCATGCTGAACATCTAAATTAATATGAGAAATAATTTTTCTTCCTTCTTGATATATAGTGACTTCTTTAAGAGATAGTACGGTTTGTGACATAATAAAAATTGATTTGATTTGTAAAAGTAATAAGATAACGATTGGATTCAAAATAAATTTCAATCATTTCTGAATAAAATCTTTAAACGAATAATTGATTTTGATGGTTTGAGAACCAATCTTTTGGCTTTTAATAAACCAAAATAATAACGTCTTTTAAATCATTTGTTCATAATAAAATCCCGAAACGTTTCGTTATAAACGGTATAAAATGATAAATTTGAATACTAAATATAACTAAAATGCGTAAAATTTCCAGGTTCTTTTTATTCCAAATTATCCTTATTTCGACAGCTGTTTCGGCACAAAAATCGGCTATTTATACTTACGAATTAAAGGATTTTGACAAAGCGCTGGCTTTATATAACGACAAGCAATATGCATCGGCACAACATATTTTTGAATACGTAAAAAACAATACGGCACCAACAGAAGAAGTAAAATCTGATTGTGCGTATTACATTGCCAATTGTGCTATCAGAACCAATCAGGCAAATGCTGATACTTTGATGGAAAAATTCGTTGACGATTACCCTACAAGTACCAAACAAAATCAGGCTTACATTGAAGTGGCGCAATATTTCTTTGAACAGGGAAATTATCCAAAAGCTTTGCAATGGTTTGACAAAGTAGACGAAAGCTACATGAGCAAAAAAGATTCGGATAAATTTAATTTCCAGAAAGGCTACAGCTATTTTAATGCTAAAAATAAAAAAGAAGCTACTGCGTATTTTAATAAAGTTGTAAACTCTCCAGAATATGGTTCTCAGGCCAAATATTATTTAGGATTTATGGCTTATGAAGGTGATGATTATAAAGAAGCAACAAAATATTTTGACGAAGTTTCGGGTGAAGAAAAATACAAAGAGAAACTTTCGTATTATCAGGCTGATATGAATTTTAAATTAGGAAATTTCCAAAAAGCAATTGATTTGGGCCAAAAAGCAATGGCGAAATCAAATGAAATGGAAAAATCGGAACTGAATAAAATTATTGGTGAAAGTTATTTCAATTTAAAACAATACGATAAAGCGATTCCGTATTTAGAACAATATGCAGGGAAAAAAGGAAAATGGAACAACACCGATTTCTACCAGTTAGGTTACGCATATTACGAGCAGAAAAATTACGAAAAAGCAATTTCTCAATTTAATAAAATTATTGAAGGAAAAGATTTCGTTGCACAAAATGCTTATTATCATTTAGGTTTAAGTTATTTGAATACAGGCAAAAAACAGGAAGCTTTGAATGCTTTTAAAAATGCTTCGGAAATGGATTTCAATGCTCAGATTCAGGAAGATGCAGCGTTGAATTATGCTAAAGTAAGTTATGATATTGGAAACGCTTATCAGACCGTTCCGGGAATTTTACTTGATTTCTTAAAAAAATATCCAAACAATTCGAGCAGGGCAGAAGTAGAAAAACTTTTGGTTGATTCTTATATTTCGACTAAAAATTACAAAGAGGCTTTGGCTTTGCTGGAAAAAAACAGAACAGCAGAAAATAAAGCAGCGTATCAAAAAGTGCTTTTTTACAGAGGAGTTGAATTGTATAATGAATCGAATTATACTGAGGCCGGAAAAATGTTTAAAAATGCTGTAAGCGAACAAAAAACTCCTGAATTTACAGCGCGTGCCACTTTCTGGAAAGCAGAAACAGAATATCTTAATGATGATATGCAGAATGCCTTATTAACTTACAAACAGTTTGCCGGACTTCCTGCCGCAAAATCTACAGACGAATACAAAAACATCAATTATAATATTGGTTACACCTATTTTAAATTGAAAGAATACGATCAGGCTGCGAATTCATTTCAGGCGCAGATTGATAATAATAAAGAAGATAAAGTTCGTTTGAATGATTCGTATCTGCGTTTAGGAGATTCACGTTTTGTGAATTCTAAATATGCTCAGGCAATGGAAGCGTACGGAAAAGCAATGGATGCAAAAAGTGTTGATGCTGATTATGCTCAGTTTCAAAAAGCACTTTCGTATGGTTTTATGTCTAAAAATGATCAGAAAATCAATGAGCTGAATAACTTCCTCAAAATGTATAAAAAATCAGAATATCGTGATGATGTTTTGTTTGAATTAGGAAATACGTATGTGGCTGACAAGAAGAATGATTTGGCAATTAAAACCTACGATCAGTTAATTTCAGAATATAAAAACGGATCTTTTACTTCAAAAGCAATTTTGAAACAAGGTTTAATTTATTACAATTCCGATCGTGACGAACAAGCATTGACAAAATTCAAAAAAGTGGCAGCAGAATTCCCGAAAACTCCGGAAGCTCTGGAAGCTGTTTCAACAGCGAGATTGATTTATGTTGATTCTGGAAAAGTGGATGAATATGCAAGTTGGGTTCGTACTCTGGATTTCGTTTCGGTTACAGATGCTGAACTGGATAATGATACTTACGATGCAGCTTTCAAACAATACAGCCAGAATAACAGCAAAACGGCAATTACAGGATTTGCAGGTTATGTGAGCAAATTCCCTTCTGGATTACACGCTTTAGAAGCTAATTTCTACTTAGCACAATTGTATTATGCTGAAGGTTCTGAAACCAGATCAATTTCGAATTATCAATATGTTATCGACCAGCCGAGAAGTGAATTTACGGAGCAGGCTTTAAACAGACTGGCTCAGATTTACTTAAAAGCTAAAGATTGTGATAAAGCGATTCCGGTTTTAGTCCGCTTAGAAAACGAAGCCGATTATCCTCAGAATAAAAACTTTGCGCAGGCGAATTTGATGAAATGTTATTATGACAAAAAAGACTATGATAATTCAGTAGTTTCAGCAGAAAAAGTATTAGCAAATCCTAAAGCTGATGCCAATGTAAAAGCTGATGCACAGATTATCGTAGCTCGTGCAGCAATTCAAACAGGTGATGAAGAAAAAGCAAAAGCAGCTTATGCAAAATTGTCTACAACTTCAAAAGGAGAATTAGCAGCCGAAGCATTGTATTATGATGCTTATTTTAAAACCAAAGAAGGAAAATTTGAAGCGTCGAACACAGCAGTTCAAAAACTGGCAAAAAACTATTCTGCTTACAAATATTACGGAGCAAAAGGTTTGGTTTTAATGGCGAAAAATTTCTACGGATTAAAAGACAGCTATCAGGCGACTTATATTTTAGATAACGTAATCAACAATTTTACAGATTATCCGGATGTTGTTGAAGAAGCGAAAAAAGAATTAAGTGCAATTAAGGCGGAAGAGTCAAAAACGAATTCGTCGATTAATAGATAGAGAAATAGACGAAAGAGACAAGAAGCAAGATTTTGAAAAAATTAAAGTCTTTTATCTTGCTTCTTGCCTCTTCAAAAAAAAGAAAGAAATGAGTTTACCTTTTTATATAGTTGATGTTTTTGCTGATAAGAAATATGCCGGAAATCAGCTGGCGGTTTTTTTGGATGCAGGAAATTTAAGTTCACAAGAAATGCAGCAGATGGCGCGCGAGATTAACTTCGCAGAAAGCACATTTGTGACCAAACTTGATAAAGAAAATAATAAAGCAGAGATCAGAATATTTACTCCGGCTCATGAAATGCAGTTTGCCGGTCATCCAATAATTGGAACTTCATGGGTTTTGATGAATACGATTTTTGAAAATTCACCAAGCGAAATCAAACTTGAAGTACCAATTGGACCAATTGCCATTCACAAAACAGAAGAATTGATTTGGTTAAAAGCGGCTCAGCCAAAATTTTGGGATATTTTTTCGAAAGAAGATTTTACAACTTTCAGTAATTTGACAGTAAGCGATTTTGAAAATCAATTTCCAATTCAGGAAATAACAACCGGAAGTGCTTTTGTGATGGTTGGTTTAAGCAGTAATAGAGCTTTAGAAAATTTGATTTTAGATAAAGATAAAACAGACGAATGGCTGAAACAGCATTGTAAAACAGATCACAGAGGCTTATACTTTTATTATTTAGAAGGAGATAAATTATTTAGCAGAATGTTATGCATCGAACACAATCAACTGGTTGAAGATGCAGCAACGGGAAGCGCAAGTACCTGTCTGCAGGCATTTTTGCTAAAATATCATAAACCTGAATTTGAACTGATTAATTATCAGGGAGATTATATTGGGCGTCCGTCGCAGATTTATTTTAAAGGAAAATTAGAAAATGATCAATTTGATATTAAAATAGGAGGAAAAGCTCAGTTTGTTGCAAAAGGAGATTGGGAAGCTTGATTATAGAAGAAAGAGTCAAGATTTTTAAAAATAGAAGCAAGATTAAAGAATCAAGATATTAGAAAATAGAATAAAAATGGAGAAAAGTTAGAGATACAAAGGAGTCTATCTTCTTGTTTCTTTCTTCTTATTCTCTAAAAAAGAAGAAATATGAAATTAAACTGCCGAAATAAAATTACCGTTTTGCTCGTGTTATTTGCTGCTCAGCTTTCGTTTTCGCAAGTTAAGAAGAATGAAAATATCGGAACTGAAACGGTAAACGTAGTAAAACCTTATTCGCCAACAATATCAGACGCTTTTAAAGTGAAAGAAACTCCTTCGCTTGACGATGCGGGAAATCAGCCAAAAGAAACTATTAAGTATAGTATTTTGTCTGTTCCGGTAGCTTCGACTTTTACGCCTTCAAAAGGAAATGCACAAGCCGTGGATAAGTCTAAAAAAGAAAGATTATTCAATAATTATGCAACGCTTGGAGTTGGAAATTACGGAACACTAAACGCTGAATTATTTGTAACTCAGGATTTAGGAAATAATGATTATTTGGCTGGAATGCTGCGCCATCATTCTTCTCAGGGCGGAATTAAAGATGTGAATCTAAACGATGAATTTTATGATACAGGTTTAAATATTGGTTATGGACAAAATAACCGTGATATGTCATGGGGAGTAGAATTAGGATATCAAAATCAAATATATAATTGGTATGGTCTGCCTGCTGATTTTGGAATGACCTTGGCGCCTGGAACTCAGGAAGATTTAATAAGAGGAATTAATCCAAATCATTCTTATAACACGATTTCTGTAGGTGGAAACGCTGAATTTACAGAAAGTATTTTCAGTAAAATTTCAACAAGATTTACCCATTTTTCAGACAGTTTTTCTTCTTCAGAAAATCGTTTCTATCTAAAACCAACTTTTAAAGTTGATGTGATGGATCAGGCAATTAACACTAATGTCATTATAGATCATGTTAGTGGTTCGTTTGAGCATAATTATACAAGAGATAATGTTGAGCCATTAAAATATAGTCTGACTAATTTTGGAATCGAGCCGAGTTTTGTGGTTCATGAAAACGACTGGACATTAGAACTCGGAGCTGGTTTATTCTATGCTTTGGATTCTGAAAACAGCGGAAACAAATTTTATATTTATCCAAAAGTAAATGCTTCTTATAAATTAGTTGGCGATTTAATGATTTTCTATACAGGTGTAAATGGCGGTTTGAACCAAAATTCATATGCTGATTTTGTGAATGAAAATCCATTTCTTTCTCCAACTTTAAATATGAGACCAAGCAGTACACAATATAATGTTTTTGCAGGGTTAAAAGGAAAACTGGCAAATAATGTGAGCTATAATTTAACAGGTTCTTATTTAAATGAAAAAGACAAAGCTTTGTTTAAAAGTAATGATTATACAGAAGATTTTTCGAACCAGAATTATGCTTTCGGGAACTCATTTGGAGTTATATATGAAGACATCAGAACCTTTCGTTTTTATGGTGAATTAAAAGCTGATTTTTCTCAAAACGTGTCTTTCGGAATCAACGGAACTTTTAATAGTTATAATACAGATAATATAGTGGAAGCATGGAATCTGCCTTCGATGAAATTAAGTTCAAATCTGGATGTTAATATCACGAAACAATGGTATGCAGGATTAAACGTTTTCTATGTGGGAGAACGTAAGGACATGCAGTCTAATTTAAATTCTGGAGTTGATCCGGTTATTACCACTTTAAAAAGCTATTTTGATGCCAATGCACATTTAGGATATAAATACAACGACCGTTTGACTTTCTTCTTAAAATTAAACAATATCGGAAATCAGGCTTATCAAAAATGGCTGAATTATCCTGTTCAGGGATTTCAGGTTTTAGTAGGAGGAAATTATAAGTTTGATTTTTAAAGATTTTCGTCGTTAAGACGTTAAGGTAAAGTTTATTTAAAATATAAAAAGTGCCTTTTTTCAGCCGTGAACTCATGAATTTTTTGGAGTAGAATTCGTGAATTCGTGGCTGTTTTTTTGCATTGATAAAAAACCTTAGCATCTTTGCATCTCAGAACCTCAGTACCTTCAAAAAAATGACTTTCAAACAAAAAATACATTCTCATTATTCTCAAATGGTTCAGGACCGAATTGACGTTTTTAAAGACATGATTTCGGGATTAACAGAAGATTCTAAAAACGATGCAAAAGGTTCGGCCGGAGATAAACACGAAACGGCTTTGTCGATGATGCATATCGAACAGGAAAAACTGACCAATAAATTAAAAGAAGCGATTGCTCAAAAAGCAATTTTAGATAAAATTGATTCGACTAAAAATACCGAAAACATTATTTCCGGAAGCTTGGTAAAAGCAAATGGAATTTATTTATATGTGAGTGTTGCGCTTCCTAAAATTGCAATTGATGGAATTAATGTTATTGCGCTTTCTCCACAATCTCCTCTAGGAAATCATTTAATGGGAAACAAAGCTGGATTTCAATTCGAGATCAATAAAACGCATTATACAATTGAAAGTGTTGAATGATTAATTCGTTTCGTGTAGTCCCCTACGGGACAATTTTTAATACATAATATTTTTTCTACCAATATTTAATCTCTACGAGATACGCTTCATTAGAGATAAATAATTTTATAGAATCTCTACGAGTAACTTATACTTTATGTTTAACATCTAAAATGTTTATTTTGAGATAAAATAACCTGTTTTTTTTATAATGGAATATTTAAGAGTAAATTATACTTCATATTTAATCTCTAGGAGATAATGTACTCCGTTAGGAGTAGAATATCGGTAGAAAAAAAATACCTAACGTAAAATTGTTCCGTAGGGACTATATCGGTAACAATAACTTTGTCAAAGTTTAAAACTTTGACAAAGTTTGAATCAACCTCATTTTTGTCATTCTGAGGAACGAAGAATCTTCGTATGTAGCTCACCAACGTATATTGCCAATCTTTGTAGAGTTCCTCGCGAAGATTCTTCGTTCCTCAGAATGACAATATTGAAAGCGAACTTTGCTTAAAGAATAATTTCTGAACAGCTTTTTTAATTCTCTTTACGAATTTTTTAATGATTGTAGAATAACTCAAAAATTAATTCAAAAATTAATTCAAAAAATCATTCTAAACTTTCAATTTTAAACCAGTTTTCTGCTCTAAATTAAAATTTTCAAGTTTCAAGCTTTTTTTAATGCTAAAATTTTACATTTTACATGTAAATTGATTTTTTTGATTGATAATTGTAATTAATGTTTAGGTTTGTGTTTTTCAATTATAACTAATACTTCATCTTTGCCTTATCAAATTAAAATTTAAAAGTTTAAAAATATAAAATTATGTGTGGAATTGTATGTGCCTTTGATCTAAAGCAAAAAGCCGAAGCTTTAAGACCTCAAGTATTAGAAATGTCAAAAATCATTCGTCACCGCGGACCAGACTGGAGCGGAATTTACAGCAATGATAAAGCAATTCTTTCTCATGAGCGTTTGGCGATTGTAGATCCAGCTTCAGGAAAACAACCTTTATTTACAGAAGATAAAAAATTGGTTTTAGCTGCAAATGGTGAAATTTACAATCACAGAGATTTACGTAAACAATTTGAAGGAAAATATAACTTTCAAACAGAAAGTGACTGCGAAGTTATCTTAGCATTATACAGAGAAAAAGGTGTAAGTTTTGTTGATGAATTAAACGGGATCTTCGGATTTGCGATTTATGATGTTGATAAAGACGAATATTTCGTAGCTCGTGACCACATGGGAATTATTCCATTATATATTGGTTGGGATCAACACGGAACTTTCTACGTAGCTTCAGAATTGAAAGCTTTAGAAGGATATTGTACAAAAATCGAATTATTCCCTCCAGGACACTATTTATCAAGTAAAGACGGTGAATTTGTACAATGGTACAAAAGAGACTGGACAGAATATGAAGCTGTAAAAGACAACGAAACAAGCATTCCTGAAATCAGAAAAGCACTTGAAGCGGCGGTTCACAGACAATTAATGAGTGACGTTCCTTACGGAGTTTTACTTTCAGGAGGTTTAGATTCTTCTATTACTTCGGCTGTAGCCAAAAAATTTGCGCAAAAAAGAATTGAGTCAGATGATACTACAGATGCATGGTATCCGCAATTACACTCTTTCTCTGTTGGTTTAGAAGGATCTCCGGATTTAGCAGCAGCAAGAAAAGTAGCAGATCATATTGGAACGATTCACCACGAAATTAAATTTACAATTCAGGAAGGATTAGATGCAGTTCGTGATGTAATTTACAACCTTGAAACGTATGATGTAACTACAGTAAGAGCTTCAACTCCAATGTGGTTAATGGCTAGAGTTATCAAATCTATGGGAATCAAAATGGTTCTTTCAGGAGAAGGAGCAGATGAGTTATTTGGAGGATATTTGTATTTCCACAAAGCACCAAACGCTAGAGAATTCCACGAAGAAAACGTTCGTAAATTAGGAAAACTTCACATGTACGATTGTTTGCGTGCCAACAAAAGTTTAGCGGCTTGGGGAATCGAAGGTCGTGTTCCTTTCTTAGATAAGGAATTTATGGATGTTGCGATGCGCATCAACCCACAAGATAAAATGATCAACAAAGAACATCCAATGGAAAAATGGGTAGTTCGTAAAGCTTTTGAAGATATGCTTCCTGAAAGTGTAGCTTGGAGACAAAAAGAACAGTTTTCTGATGGAGTAGGATACAGCTGGATTGATACTTTAAAAGAAGTGGTAGCCAGAGAAGTTTCGGATGAGCAATTGGCAAACGCAAGATTTAAATTCCCATTGCAGACTCCAACTTCAAAAGAGGAATATTACTATCGTTCAATTTTCTCAGAGCATTTCCCAAGCGATGCGGCGGCATTATGTGTGCCTCAGGAAGCGAGTGTAGCTTGTAGTACAAAAATCGCTTTAGAGTGGGATGAGGCTTTCAAAAACTTAAACGATCCATCTGGTAGAGCAGTAGCAAGTGTTCACGATGATGCCTATGTTAAAGCATAAACAAGTTTAATTATTAGAATTAGTATATATATTGCGGGAAAGACGTTCTTTATTGAGAACGTCTTTCTTGTCTAAAATTGTTAAATTCTATATTTCAGCTCTTTATATAAAAATTTCAGCAATTATTTAACTTACTTTTTTTATATTTGGCATTCCCCGAAAAAAGTTAAATACCTCAGATTTTAATATTGAAAATGTAGGAAAGCAAAAAATAATATTTAGTTTTGCTTTCAAGTGAGAATTTTAATGATTTTTTAATGTTTGGCTTATTTTGAGCTCATACAGAGAAATAAAAACAAAAAATAAATAATTATGTCTGGATTATTGGCCGTTATTGGTAAAGGAAAAGACCCGCAGTTTGTAAAAGAACTTTCAGAAAGAATGTCGCATCGCGGCCCTGATGAAAGTGATTTACACATCATGGAAAATGGAAGTATACTTTGTCATGAAAGTTTATCTATTATCGATCTGCAATCGGGAAAACAGCCTATTCAGGGAACAAATAAAGCATGGATGGTTCATGATGGAGAGATCTATAACTATCAACAGCTAAAAAACACGGTTTTAAAAGATCATACTTTTAGAACCAATTCAGATTCTGAAGTTATCGTGCATTTGTACGAAGAATTCGGATATGATTTTTGTAATAAACTTGACGGCGATTTTGCTTTCGTAATTATCGACGGAGATAAATATATTGCCGGAAGAGACCCTATTGGAGTTAAACCTCTGTATTATGGACTGGATGAAAGAGGAAGAATTTATTTTTCTTCGGAAATGAAATCAATTGCAGATCAATGTAAATCGTTTTCAACATTTCCTCCGGGACATTATTATACAGCAAAAAGTGGTTTCGTAAAATATTACCACCCGGAATATGAGGATCATAAAAATGCTGTTCAGCCTCTAAATTTAGAACTAATTAGAGAAAGTCTTATTGAAGCAACACGAAAAAGATTAATGAGCGAAGTACCTGTTGGAGTTATTCTTTCAGGAGGATTAGACACTTCTTTAATTACATCAATTGCGTCAAGATTATTAAAAGAAAATGGTAAAAAACTGCCTTCTTTTTCGATTGGTTTAGATGCCGATGCGCCGGATAATATTATGGCCAGAAAAGCCGCAGAATTTCTGGGAACAGATCACCATGAAATTCATTTTACTATAGAAGAAGGAGTAGAGATATTAGAAAAAGTAATTTCGCATATAGAAACTTACGATATTATTTCGGTTCGTTCCGGAGTTCCAATGTATTTATTGTCAAAAGCAATTATTGATAAAGGAGTAAAAGTTGTTCTTTCGGGAGAAGGAGCTGATGAAATTTTTGGAGGACATTTGTATTTTAGAAATGCGCCTTCAGCAGAAGAATTTCAGGATGAAACAATAGAAAGAGTTCAGAAACTTTTTACTGCTGATTTACTTCGCGTTGACAAAACGACAATGGCAAACGGAATCGAAGCGAGAGTTCCGTTTTTAGATAAAGATTTTTTAGATGTTACTATTCGAATTAAAACCGAAGAAAAACAGCCAAAAACCTATGACGGAATTGAAAAATACATTCTAAGAAAAGCTTTTGATACACCGGAAAATCCGTATTTGCCAAAAGAAGTTTTGTGGAGACAAAAAGAACAATTCTCTGATGGAGTAGGATATAACTGGGTAGATGCTTTGATAGAATATTGTTCGTCTCAGGTAACAGATGAGCAATTGGCAGGAGCTTCGGCAGAATTTCCGTATAACACACCTACAACAAAAGAAGCGTATTATTACAGATTAATTTTTCATAAATATTATCCACAGGTAAGTGCGGCACAAACGGTTCGTAAATGGATTCCGAAATGGCAGGAAAACCTTGATCCGAGCGGTAGAGCAAATGCTGCTCACTTGCAGGGAAATTTTGAAAATGTAAAATCTGGAGTAGCAGTTTAAGTAATAATATTTCAAATTTTAAATTCCAAATTACAATATGGAATTTAAAAAAATATAAAACCGAAACGAAATTTAGTATTCGTTTCGGTTTTTTTTATGATCAGAATTTTAGCCTTTAAGTTATTTCCTAAATCTTAGTTAATGTAGGTTTTCCCTTTAAGAAAAATATTATATTTGGTTATCATTAACAAATTAATAATCAATCAAAAGTAACCTATGAAAAACCTCTTCCTAAGTGGAATTTTATGCTGTGCATTAGTTTCATTGAATCCGGTTTGTGCACAAAAAAAAACGGAGACACCCAAGTACATTACTAACGTTGAAGGTGTCAAAGAATATTCTTTAAATAATGGATTAAGAGTTCTTTTAATTCCGGATGCCTCACAAAGCAATATGGTAGTCAACATTGTCTATAATGTTGGTTCAAGAAATGAAGGCTATGGAGAAAAAGGAATGGCGCATTTATTAGAACACATGCTTTTTAAAAGTACTAAGAATTTAGGTGATATTAAAAAGATGCTTTCTGATAAAGGAGGAAATGCCAACGGAACCACTTGGTTTGACAGAACAAATTATTATGAAGTTTTTCCATCAAGCGATGAAAACCTAAAATGGAGTATTGAAATGGAAGCTGACCGAATGGTAAACGCAACTATTTTACAAACAGATCTTGATAAAGAATTCTCTGTAGTTAGAAATGAATTTGAGATTGGCGAGAATAATCCTGATGGCGTTTTACAGGAAAGAATTCTTTCAACGGCTTATTTATGGCACAATTACGGAAATAGCACAATTGGAAGTAAAGAAGATATCGAAAGAGTAAAAGCCAATACACTTCGTGTTTTTTATGAAAAATACTATCAGCCAGATAATTCTACTTTAATAATTGCAGGTAAGTTTGATGAACAAAAAGCATTGCAATATGTAGGGCAGTATTTTGGCGCTATTGCAAGACCTAAAAGAGTTTTAGATAAAACCTATACAATCGAACCAGCTCAGGACGGAGAAAAATACGTAGAACTTAAAAGAGCCGGCGACAGTAAAAATGTTGGAGCTGTATACCACACAGCATCTTATGCAGATAAAGATTATGCAGCAATTGATGCTTTGGGCGAAATCTTAACAGCAGATCCATCTGGTTATTTATACAAATCATTGATCGAAACTCAAAAAGTATCTAATATTTACTTTTGGCAGCCAGGTTTAAGAGATGCAAGTTTTATTTATTTTGGAGTAGCAGTTCCAAATGATAAAGATCTAAATGCAACCAAAGAAATGGTTCGAACTGAGCTGGATAAAATTGCTTCAACAAAATATACAGATCAGGACGTTAACAGAGCAAAAGCAAAAATCATCAAAGAAATTGAAACTGTAAAAAATAATACAATTTCATATGCTATTAATTTAACTGAGATTATTGGAGCAGGTGATTACAGACTGGGTTATTTATACCGAGATGCAATTGAAAAATTAACCAAAGAAGATATTCAGAGAGTTGCAGAAAAATATTTTAGAGCAAACAACAGAACAGTAGGAGTTTTTATTCCGTCTAAAGATGAAACAAGAGTTAAACCTGTTGAATATACAGATGAGCAGTTAATTGCTTTTACTAAAGATTACAAAGGAAAAGCTTTAGAAAAAGAAGCTGCTCCATTTGAAGCTTCTATCAAAAATCTTAAACAGAATTTTGTTGAAGGAAAATTATCAAACGGTATTAAATACGGATTGATAAAAAAAGAAATTAAAGGAGGAAAAGTTCAGGCAAGTTTCAAATTTCCGGTTAGTAATGAAAAAGATTTGACTGGTAAAAGCGATGTTGCCGGAATTTTGGCTCAATTATTAAAAACAGGAACTAAAACGCAGACTAAAGAACAAATTCAGGACCGATTAGATGTATTAAAATCATCAATCAACTTTAATTTTTCAAGACAAACATTATCTGTAAGCGTTAGCACATATAAGGAAAACTTTAAAGAAGTTATGGGGATTTTAGGCGATTTATTAGCCAATTCTACTTTTCCTGAAAATGAATTAACGAAAACAATCAGCGAATACAATACTTATCTGGAGTCTAGTTTAAACGATCCGCAGGCGGTTGCTTATACAGAAATTTCGAGACAAACGACAAAATATCCAAAAGGAAGTATTTTTTATACACCAACAATTCAGGAACAAATCGACGCATTCAAAAAAATAAAACAATCAGAAATTGTTGATTTCTACACGAATGTATTGGGCGGAAATAACGGGGTAGGAAGCGTTGTTGGAGATTTAGATGCGAAAACTACAGGTGAAATTCTGGAAAGTACTTTTGGAAAATGGAATTCTAAAGCAAAATATGAATTAGCGATTCCAACTTATTTTGAAACGCAAAGTTTGGATAAAGATATCATTACACCAGATAAAGAAAATGCGGTTGCATTTGGAAGAATAAGCTTTAAAATGAATAAAAAAAATGCTGACTATCCTGCATTTGTTATGGCAAATGAAATATTAGGAAGCGGAGGATTTTTAAGTGCCAGAATTCCGATGAGATTGAGAGAAAAAGAAGGTATAAGCTACGGAGCCGGTTCTTTTATTGATGTGCCAATTGCAAATGATGTAGCATCATGGTCGTATTATGCATTTTTTAATCCAACAAAAAAGAATGCCGTTGAAACAGCTACAAAAGAAGAAATTGCAAAAGCATTAAAAGATGGATTTACTGCCGAAGAATTAAAATCGAACATGATTAGCTGGCAAAACGAAAGAAAAACCAGATTAGGTGTGGATAATACTTTGATGGATCTTGTTAATACGTATTTACAATACGGAGTGCCTCTGGAAGATTATGATACTCTTGAATCTAAAGTTAAAACCTTAAAAGTTGAAGAAGTAAATAATGTCTTGAAAAAATACCTTTCTTTAGATAAAATGACTTCAATTTACGCAGGAGATTTTAATAAGAAACAATAATTAAAAATTTAAATTACAAATATTAAAAATTCCAAAATCTAATTTTTGGATTTTAAAATTATAAAACCGAAATGCTATTAAAATGCATTTCGGTTTTTTTTATGAAGTTGAAAAGATTAGAATTTTGGAATTTGAAAACGAGAATTTACGTTGTAAAAATTGGAATTTGGAATTTGAGATTTGGAATTTTTTAAGTTATTCCCATTTTTAGAATTTGGATTTTATTAAAATTAGAATTTAAACTTCGCTTTTGTTTTAATTTTTTGGTTTTTCAGACAATTGTGTTAATAACTTAAGTGCTTTAAGTCGGAATTTTATGGGTATATAGCCTGCGTTTTTATATATTTGCGTGTTAGACAGTAAATACATTTTTTAGAATAAATTATATGAGCGAAGAAATCAAGAAGAACAATTATTCAGCAGATAGTATTCAGGCATTAGAAGGAATGGAGCACGTAAGAATGCGTCCATCGATGTATATTGGAGATGTAGGAGTTCGAGGACTTCACCATCTGGTTTACGAGGTTGTTGATAACTCTATTGATGAGGCGATGGGCGGACATTGTGATACTATTGGTGTTACAATAAACGAAGACGGTTCAGTTACAGTTGAGGATAACGGACGTGGTATTCCAGTTGATTTACATAAAAAAGAAGGAGTTTCGGCACTTGAAGTTGTAATGACTAAAATTGGTGCAGGAGGTAAATTTGATAAAGATTCGTATAAAGTTTCCGGAGGTCTTCACGGAGTAGGGGTTTCTGTAGTAAATGCACTTTCGGTTCACATGAAATCGACTGTATTTAGAGAAGGAAAAATCTACGAGCAGGAATACGAAAGAGGAAAAGCAATATATCCGGTAAAACAAATCGGAGAAACAGATAAAAGAGGTACACGTCAGACATTTTTCCCTGATGATACTATTTTTCAGCAAACTACAGAGTTCTCTTATGATACTTTATCAGCCCGTATGCGTGAGCTTTCTTTCTTAAACAAAGGAATCACGATTACATTTACAGACAAAAGAGAAGTAGATGATAAAGGCGAATTTAGAAGTGAAGTTTTCCATTCTGATGAAGGTCTTAAAGAATACATCCGTTATTTAGATGGAAACCGTGAGCCAATTATTGCTCACGTAATCAGTATGGATAACGAAAAAGGCGAAATTCCGGTTGAAGTTGCCTTAATTTATAACACAAGTTATTCTGAGAATATTTTCTCTTACGTAAATAATATCAATACACACGAAGGAGGTACGCACCTGCAAGGTTTTAGAAGTGGTTTAACAAGAACACTTAAAAAATACGCAGATGCTTCCGGATTGTTAGATAAATTGAAATTCGAAATTTCGGGAGATGACTTCCGTGAAGGTTTAACAGCGATTATTTCGGTAAAAGTTGCAGAACCTCAGTTCGAAGGACAAACGAAAACAAAACTTGGAAACAGAGAGGTAGTTTCTCCGGTTTCTCAGGCAGTTGGAGAAATGCTTGAAAATTATTTGGAAGAAAATCCAAATGATGCCAAAGTAATTATCCAGAAAGTAATCTTAGCCGCACAAGCACGTCACGCTGCGAAAAAAGCACGTGAAATGGTACAACGTAAAACCGTTATGGGCGGTGGAGGACTACCAGGAAAATTATCAGATTGTTCTGAGCAGGATCCGGCAAGATGCGAGGTTTACTTAGTCGAGGGAGATTCGGCTGGTGGAACAGCAAAACAAGGACGTGATCGTAACTTTCAGGCGATTCTTCCATTACGTGGTAAGATTTTGAATGTTGAAAAAGCAATGCATCATAAAGTATTTGAAAACGAAGAAATTCGAAACATTTTCACCGCTTTAGGAGTTACGGTTGGTACAGCAGAAGACAGCAAAGCATTAAATATTGAAAAATTACGCTACCATAAAGTAATCATCATGTGTGATGCCGACGTCGATGGTAGTCACATTTCTACCTTAATATTAACGTTCTTCTTCAGATTCATGAAAGAACTTATCGAAGAAGGACACGTTTACATCGCAGCACCACCTTTATACTTAGTTAAAAAAGGAAACAAAAAAGAATACGCTTGGAATGACGTTCAGCGTGATCAGGCGAATGAAAGAATGGGAGGAAGTGCAAATATCCAGCGTTATAAAGGTCTTGGAGAGATGAACGCAGAACAATTGTGGGAAACTACAATGGATCCTGAATTCAGAACTTTACGTCAGGTAACTATCGAAAGTCTTGCAGAAGCTGATAGAGTTTTCTCTATGTTAATGGGAGATGAGGTACCGCCGCGTAGAGAATTCATCGAGAAAAATGCCGTTTACGCAAATATCGATGCCTAATAAAAAATAACTTTCAATTCGTTTAATTGTTTAAATTTACTTAAACGATTAAACGAATTGTCAATTTATAGAACAAACAAATTATTAATAACCGATAAAGTAAAAAATATGAAAGTTACCATTGTAGGAGCAGGAAATGTTGGAGCTACTTGCGCAGATGTTATTTCTTATAGAGGAATTGCAAGTGAAGTAGTATTGTTGGATATTAAGGAAGGTTTTGCCGAAGGGAAGGCGTTGGATATTACGCAATGTGCCACAAATACAGGTTTTAATACCAAAGTATCTGGTGTAACCAACGATTATTCTAAAACTGCCGGAAGTGATGTAGTGGTTATTACATCAGGAATTCCGAGAAAACCAGGAATGACAAGAGAAGAATTAATAGGTATAAATGCAGGAATTGTAAAAACAGTTGCCGAAAATGTACTGAAATATTCTCCAGACACTATAATAGTTGTAGTTTCAAATCCTATGGATACTATGACATATTTAGCTTTAAAAGCTACAGGTTTACCAAAAAACAGAATTATAGGTATGGGAGGAGCTTTAGACAGCTCACGTTTCAGAACTTATCTTTCATTGGCTTTAGATAAGCCAGCAAATGATATTTCAGCAATGGTTATAGGAGGTCATGGAGATACAACTATGATTCCGTTAACACGTTTAGCTTCTTATAACGGAATTCCGGTAACACAATTCCTTTCAGAAGAAGTTCTGGCGAAAGTTGCTGCAGATACTATGGTAGGGGGAGCAACACTTACAGGTCTTTTAGGAACTTCTGCATGGTATGCTCCGGGAGCTTCAGTTGCTTATTTAGTTGATAGTATTTTAAACGATCAGAAAAAAATGATTGCGTGCTCCGTTTTTGTAGAAGGAGAATATGGTCAAAACGATATTTGCATCGGAGTGCCTTGTATAATAGGTAAAAACGGTGTAGAAGAGATTGTAGATATTAAATTAAACGATCAGGAAAAGGCCTTATTTGCAAAAAGTGCAGATGCGGTTCGTGGTATGAATGATGCCCTAAAATCGATTTTAGTATAATAAAAACAGGAAAAAAAGAAAAAGGTTGCACTTTTGCAGTCTTTTTTTTGAGATTAATTAATAAATAAATTGGTTAATCTTGTCGTTAATTATATATTTGCTCGATTTAAAAAAAATGCAGTAATTCGTGATCTCGATTTTTTAGTTTTAAAAACTCATGTCAGGGCTTATTTTCAGGGAATTTAAAACCAAAAACAAACATAAAACATAATTAATTTTTAGTAATAATGCAGAATAAAGGACTTATTAAATTTTTCGCAATTCTATTTGCATTGGTAAGTATTTACCAACTTTCTTTCACTTTTGTGGCAAATAATGTCAAAAGTGAGGCTAAAGCTTTTGCAGGAGATAATCCTGATAAAGAGCTAAAATATTTAGATTCTATCGGTAAAGAAAAAGTATTCAGTCTTGGTTTTACAGACTTCACTTATAATGAAGTTAAAAACAAACAATTAAACAAAGGTCTTGACTTAGAGGGAGGAATCAACGTAATTCTTCAAATCTCTGTTAAAGACGTTTTAAAAGGATTGGCTAATAACTCTAAAAATCCGGTATTTAATAAATCATTAGCTGATGCAACTGCAAATTTAGAAGGAAATAAGACCTATTTAAATAAATTCTTTGAAGCTTTTGAAGCAAATTCAAACGGAACTACAAAACTAGCTTCTCCAGATATCTTCGCAAATAGAAGTTTACAAGGAGATGGTGGAATTGATTTCCAAATGACAGATGCTCAGGCTCAAAAAGTAATCAAAAGAAAAGTTGACGAGTCTATCGAAAGTGCTTACAAAGTATTAAGAGAGCGTATCGACAAATTTGGTGTAACTCAGCCAAACATTCAAAAATTAGGAGAAACAGGAAGAATCTTAGTAGAGCTTCCAGGTGCTAAAGATGTTGACAGAATTAAAAAATTATTAGGTGGAAAAGCTCAATTAGAGTTCTGGGAAACCTATAAAATGGAAGAAATCGGAAACTTCTTAGTTTCTGCAAACGAAGCTTTAAAGAAAACTGAAGTTAAGAAAACAGAAACTAAAACTGTTGCTAAAGATTCATTGAATGCTTTATTAACTGATACTAAAGATTCTGTTGATACTAAAAAAGGAAACAATCCTTTATTTGATAAAATTATTGGTAATGGAGGAGGTCCGGTTTTAGGATACTTCGCTACAAAAGATACAGCTGTAATTAACGATTATTTCAAAAGACCAGAAATTAGAGTTTTATTAGCTGCTGATCAGCACTATGCAAAATTTGTATGGAGTAAACCAACATCAATTAAAGATCCAAAAGCTAAAGATCCAAAAACGGCTGCTGATCTTGAAGTAGTAGAATTATATGCTTTAAAAGGTAACAGAGACAATACGCCAGCAATGAGTGGTGGAGTTGTAACTGATGCAAAAGATACTTTTGACCAAATGGGTAAACCAGCTGTTTCTATGCAAATGAACAGTCAGGGAGCTAAAGTTTGGGAAGAATTAACAGGAAGAGCTTTCTCTCAAAAAGGTTACATTGCAATTGTTTTAGATAACATCGTATATTCTGCACCAGGTGTTACAAGCGGACCAATTGCCGGAGGAAGATCTGAAATTACAGGTTCTTTTGACGTAGCTGAAACTAAAGATTTAGCAAACGTATTAAATGCAGGTAAATTACCGGCTTCTGCTGATATTATTCAATCTACAGTTGTAGGACCATCTTTAGGTCAGGCTGCAATTGATGCAGGTACAATTTCATCTGTATTAGGTTTCTTATTAGTTTGTGTTTGGATGGTATTCTATTATGGTAAAGCTGGTTGGTATGCAAACCTTGCTTTATTATTAAACTTATTATTCTTGTTCGGAATTATGGCAAGTTTTGGTTTTGTATTAACATTACCTGGTATTGCTGGTATCGTATTAACATTAGGTACTGCGGTAGATGCGAACATTATTATATATGAAAGAGCAAAAGAAGAATTGCGTGAAGGTAAATCACTTTCTGAGGCTGTTACAGCTTCTTACGGATGGCACGGAGCAATGCGTTCTATCATTGATGCTAACGTAACTCACGTTTTAACTGGAGCGATCTTATTTATCTTTGGTACAGGACCAATTAAAGGTTTTGCTTTAACATTACTTATTGGTATCGTAACTTCATTGTTTACTTCTATCTTCATTGCCAGAATTTTTATCGACAGAAATATTGCTGGAAAAGGTGATTTAACTTTCTCTACAAACATTACTAAAAACTGGTTTACTAATTTCCACTTTGACTTTATTAAAATCAAAAAATTCACTTATATCTTCTCTTCAATCGTAGTTGTAGTGAGTTTAATTTCGATCTTCTTCGTTAACGGATTAGATGAAGGTGTTGATTTTGTTGGAGGTAGAACTTTCCAGGTTAAATTTGAAAAACCAGTTGATGCAACTGTAGTTTCTGATGAATTATCAGCTGCTTTTGGAACTCCTGTTGAAGCTAAAATTTTAGGTGATGACGATCAGTTGAAAATCACAACTAAATATAAAATTAAAGAAGACGGTGTAGCTATTGATGAAGAAGTAAACCAAATATTATACAAAGGATTAGCGAAATATTTCCCTAATACTAGTTATGATAAATTTACTAATTCTTTTGATGGTAAAAGAGTAGGTGTTTTACAAGCTTCTAAAGTTGGAGCTTCTATCTCTGAAGATATCAAAACTAACTCTTACTGGGCAGTTCTTGGGGCAATGGCAGTTATTTTCTTATACTTAATGATTTCATTCCGCAAATGGCAGTACTCATTAGGTGCGATTGCAGCTGTTGCGCACGACGTAATCTTCGTATTAGGAATCTACTCTTTATGCTATAAATTCATGCCATTCCACATGGAAATGGATCAGCACTTTATCGCAGCGATTCTTACTGTAATTGGTTACTCTATGAACGATACAGTAATTGTATTCGATAGAATTAGAGAGTTCATCATCGGAAACCGTAAAGGAACTTTCGAAGATATCGTAAATGCTTCTATTAATACTACATTATCTAGAACATTGAATACTTCATTAATGATGATCATTGTATTATTAACTATGTTTATCTTCGGTGGAGAATCAATCAGAGGATTTATCTTTGCCATGTTAATTGGTATTATTGTAGGTACTTATTCATCATTATTCATCGCGACTCCAGTATTGGTTGACTCGATTTCTGCTGATGATAAGCATACAATCGAAGACAAACATAACAAAGCATAATACTGCTTAAATTATAATAAAAAGATCCGGTAAAAGCCGGATCTTTTTTTTGTACTATATTTAAATGAATTTTAAAATTGCCTATGACTAAAAGAATACTTCTATGTTTATTGCTTTTTAGCCTATTGAAAATATATGCACAAAATAATGATTCAAGATTCTTGCTTGGTTTTAATTATGGTTTCGGAAGTGAATTCAATAATAAAGATTACACTTTTGTAAATCATTTTTATAAAGCACAATTGTATTATAAATTGGAAGAAACAAAACATTTTCAGTATGAGATTTTAGTTCAGCCGGAGATTAATTTTGCGAAACACCAATTACTGAATTTTTATTTTGTAAAACCAGAAACTCCTGATTTCGAACAAAAAAGAGAAGAATATACCAAGCTAAAAGATATTCATGAATATGTTCTGAATTTAGGTTTTTTGATTCGAAAACCTGTTAGTAAAAACATTTCAGTTTATCTTTTAGGAAGTGTTGGCCCGATGATTACAGATACTGAAACTGAAAGAATGTCTAATGGTTTTGCTTTCGCAGATGTTTTAGCGGTTGGTTTTTCTTTAAAATGGAAGAAAATACAATTTGATATTAGACCAGAAGTCAGGCATGTTTCTAATGCAGGTTTAGGAAGTACAAATGCGGGTTATAATACTAAAAACATAGAATTTGGTATTTCGTATCCATTATAAAAAAAACTCCAGTATGTCGAAATACTGGAGTTTTATATTTTTTTGAATTCTTATGATTAAGAATTTGCTAAAGGATTTCTTTGCGCTCTAATGATAAAGAAAAGACCAATTATGATAAAAGGTATACTTAGCCATTGTCCGGTTGAGAACAAACCTAATTCTTTTTCAATACCGCCTTGGCTTTCTTTTACAAATTCTACAATAAAACGTACTACAAATAAAAGCACTAAAAACAATCCGAATAAATATCCTGTTTTTAGTCTTGCATTAGTTTTCCAATATAAGAAATATAAAGCAGCAAATACGAAAATATAACAAAATGCCTCGTACAATTGTGTTGGGTGCTTTGCAGGTACTTCTGCGAGTAAATTTGCAAATTTAGGGTCTGTGGCTATGGCATTATAAGCTTCTTTTGGATTAGCAATTTTTGTAGCGTTTACTGCATCTGCTTTGCTGAATTTGTCATGCAGAAAACGAATTCCAAATGCAGATGTTGTTTCGTGCCCGATAATTTCAGAATTGAAGAAATTTCCTAAACGTACAAAGATGGCGCCACTTGCAACAGGAATTACCACACGGTCTAAAATCCATAATAACGGACGTTTTAAGATCACTTTACTATAATAGTACATTGCTATAATTATTGCAATAGCTGCTCCGTGGCTTGCTAAACCTTGAAAACCTGTAAATTCAAATTTTGGTTCAAATTTAAATGGTAAGAAGATTTCAAGTAAATGATTTCTGAAGTACTCCCAATCATAAAAGAAAACATGTCCTAAACGAGCTCCAATTAACGTTGCTAAAACTGTCCAAACAAATAATGAATCTAATTTGTCTAACGATTCATTTTCACGTTCGAAAATCTTTTTCATCAGGAACCAGCCTAAACCAAAAGCAATTACGAACATTAAACTGTAATAGCGAATCATAAAAAATCCTAAATCTATTCCTTCAGAAGGATTCCAAACGATGTTTAAAGGTTGTGTCATAGAGTATATGTTTTTATTGTGTTTTGTAAAAATAGCTATTAAATACGGATCAAATCTTTATAAAAAGTTAATGTTTGTGTGAACATTTCTTCTCCGGAACAGGATCATAACCTGATCTTCCCCATGGATGACAGCTTAAAATTCTCTTTGTTCCTAAATATCCTCCGTAAAATAATCCGTGGGTTTGTAAAGCCTGAATCATGTATGTTGAACATGTGGGTTCGAACCTGCATGAAGCGGGCGTAAAAGGTGAAATCGCAGTTTGATAAAAGCGTACTAATAAAACAAATGGCGTAATAACTTTCATGATTTATTAGATTTTTCCTTTTTTAGATTGAGAAACTCGTTCCTTCTTTTCCGTCTTTTAATTGAATTCCTAAAGCAATTAACTGATCACGAATTTGGTCAGAAAGCGCGAAATTTTTATCCGCTCTTGCCTGATTTCTCATTCCGATAAGCATATTTACAACACCTTCCAATTTATCATTATTGCTGTCGGTACCTTTTTCGTCGCTTAAGCCTAAAACATCAAAAACGAACGCATTAATAGCTGTTGAGAATAATTTTAAATCTTCTGCAGAAATGGTTTCTTTTCCTTCTTTTAGCAAATTAATATAGCGAACGCCTTCGAATAATTGTGCAATTAAAATAGGTGTATTAAAATCATCGTTCATTGCATCATAACAAGCTTGTTTCCATCCTGCAAAATCAATAGAACTTGAAGAACCTGCTGTAATTGCTGGTAATGCTTCAAGGGCTTCCATTAATCTTTTGTAGCCTTTTTCGGCGGCTGTAATGGCATCATCTGAAAAATCTAAAATACTTCTGTAGTGTGCCTGAAGCATAAAAAACCTAGTTACAGAGGCAGAAAAGGCTTTACTTAAGATTGTATTGTCTCCGCTTAAAATTTCTCCCGGTAAAATATTATTTCCGGTAGATTTTGCCATTTTCTTTCCGTTTAAGGTAAGCATATTGGCGTGCATCCAGTAATTTACCGGAGATTGCCCAGTGCATGCTTCGTTTTGAGCAATTTCGCATTCGTGGTGAGGGAATTTTAAATCCATCCCACCTCCGTGAATATCAAAATGATTTCCTAGGTACTTAGTACTCATTGCAGTACATTCTAAGTGCCATCCCGGGAAACCATCGCTCCAAGGAGACGGCCATCTCATAATATGTTCTGGCTCAGCTCTTTTCCAAAGCGCAAAATCCTGCGGATTTCTTTTATCAGATTGTCCGTCAAGGTCACGGGTATTCGCAAGCATGTCTTCGATATTTCGCCCGCTTAAAACACCGTAATTGTTAGTTTCGTTATATTTTACAACATCAAAATAAACCGATCCGTTGGCAACGTAACCAATTCCGGTATCGATAATTTTTTTGATGATTTCGATTTGTTCTATAATATGCCCGGTTGCTGTTGGCTCTATACTTGGAGGTAAAAAGTTGAATGCTTTTAGAATATCGTGAAAATCAACAGTATAGCGCTGTACAACTTCCATAGGTTCTAATTGCTCTAAACGTGCTTTTTTAGCAATTTTATCTTCACCTTCATCAACATCATCTACAATATGTCCAACATCGGTAATATTACGCACATAGCGAACTTTGTAATCAAGATGTAAAAAGTATCTGAAAATTACGTCAAAAGACATAAAAGTCCTTACGTTTCCTAAATGCACATTACTATAAACCGTTGGTCCGCAAACATACATTCCAACATTTCCTTCATGGATTGGTTTGAAATTTTCTTTTTCACCCGAAAGTGAGTTGTATATTTTTAGGGGTTGACTGCTGTATAGTGGCATATTTATTTTTCTGTTTAACCGTTTAATTGTTGATTTGTTTAATCGTGTAAACGTATTATTGTTTTTTAATTATCTGCGTTTTATTCTTTGGAAAGATAATATTTTTTTAAACTATTTATCTGATTACAGATTTTTTCGATTTTTTCACGAGATTCTACATATTCTGCTTCGGATACATAATTTAAATCTCTTGAAATAATTAAGTGATTCAAAGTTTCCATCGCTGATGAATACGAGATCGTTAAAAAATGAGCTTTATCCTTATTTGTATTTCTAGAAGTTCCTTCTGCAATATTAGTCGCAATTGATGATGAGCTCCTTTTTATTTGGGAAGTTATTCCGAATAATTCATTTGATGGAAATTTACTAGTTAATTTATAAATATCCAAAATAAACATTCTTGCATTCTGCCAAACTTCAAGTTTCTCAAATGAAAAAACGTACATATTTTTGAGTTAAATCGTTTAACCGTTTATTTGTTTAACTGTTTTCGATTAAACGATTAAACAAATAAACGATTAACCCAATATTTAAAAGTGTGTATCTAGTTTAATATAATCAAGAAACTCTCTTTTTGTTTGAGGTTCTTTGAATTTTCCTCCGAATTCAGAAGTTACTGTACTGCTTTCAATATCCTTGATACCTCTTGAGTTAACACAAAGGTGTTTTGCATCGATAACGCAGGCAACATCTTCTGTACCTAAAGCTTTTTGAAGTTCCTGAACAATCTGCATAGTTAAACGCTCCTGAACCTGAGGTCTTTTAGCATAATATTCAACAATACGGTTCATTTTTGACAAACCAATAACTCTTCCGCTTGAAATATAAGCAACGTGAGCGCGACCAATAATTGGCAGTAAGTGATGTTCGCAGGTAGAATAAACGGTAATGTTTTTCTCAACTAACATTTCACCGTATTTGTAATTATTATCAAAAGTAGAAGCTTTTGGCTGTTTTGCAGGGTTTAAACCACCAAAAATTTCTTTTACAAACATTTTAGCTACTCGGTTTGGAGTTCCTTTAATGCTGTCATCTGTCAAATCCATTCCTAAAGTTTGCAGAATGTTTTCAACATCTTTTTTAATTTTTTCTATTTTTTCTTCATCAGTGATATCAAAAGCATCCGCTCTTAGAGGGTTTTTTGCATTACTGCTGAAATGACTGTCACCTATTTCGTCTAAAAAATCTTCGTTATTTATCATTAAAAACTACTATTATAATGGGTATATCTTTTTAAGGCGGTAAAGATAATTAATAAATAGGAAACCTTTTCTATGGTTTTTATTATTTAATCGATCCTTTTTAGATATAATTTAAAATTGATCCAAAAACAAAAGACAATAACAGGATTAGTTATTGTCTTTTGAAAGTTTAAGTTTAGGTTGTTTTATCTATTATTGTACACCAGCAAAGCCTCTTTTAAGATATTTACTGCTGTAATTAGATCTTTTTTGTTTAAAACGTAAGCAATTCGAACTTGATTTAATCCCATTCCGGGAGTGGAATAAAATCCTTTTGCAGGAGCAATCATAACCGTTTCGCCATTCAAATTATAACTTTCTAATAACCATTGTGCAAAATCATCAGAATCCTCAATTGGTAATTCTGCAATGCAGTAAAAAGCGCCTTTTGGTTTGGTTACCACTACGCCTTCAATTTTATTCAATTCTGAAATTAAAGTGTTGCGGCGTTCTTTATATTCACCAATTACTTCATCAAAATAACTTTGAGGTGTATCGATGGCAGCTTCGCATGCAATTTGTTCAATGGTTGGCGGGCTTAAACGTGCCTGAGCAAATTTCATAACAGTTGCCAGAACTTTTTTGTTTTTGGTAACCAGACATCCAATTCTTGCTCCGCACATACTGTAACGTTTAGAAACAGAGTCAACCATGATTACATTTTCCTGTACATCTTCTAAATTCATTACAGAAAAATGCACATCATCTCCATCGTATAAAAATTCACGATAAACTTCATCAGCGATTAAGTATAAATCGTGTTTTTTAATTAAATGAGCTAATTGTTTAATTTCTTTTTCAGAATATAAATACCCAGTCGGATTTCCAGGATTACAAATCAGAATGGCTTTTGTTTTTGGTGTAATTAACTTTTCAACTTCTTCAATACTTGGCAGGGCAAATCCAGTTTCGATGGTCGAAACAAGCGGCACTACAGTTGCACTTGTAGAAGATGCAAATGCATGATAATTAGCATAGAAGGGTTCAGGGATAATGATTTCATCTCCCGGATCTGTAATTGTGGCCAGTGCAAAAAGTAAGGCTTCAGAGCCACCAGTTGTTACAATGATGTCTTCTGTGTTAACGTTTACATTTTGGCGCTGGTAAAAATGAGCTAATTTTTTTCTATAGCTTTCATATCCGGCAGACGGACTGTATTCTATAATACTCAAATCAATATTTTTTACCGCCTCGATGGCCACTTCCGGTGTCTTGATATCCGGTTGACCAATGTTTAAGTGATACACCTTGTGACCTTTTTGCTTTGCTAAATCTGCAAAAGGAGCCAGCTTACGTATCGGAGATTCGGGCATGTTTCTTCCCTTGTGTGAAATTGTAGGCATGAGTATAAATTATTGAAGTGCAAATTTGCGCTTTTTTTTCGAATTTAATTTAAAGAATATACTATCTTATAAAAATCTAACAATAATAAATATATTTACTAATTTTATAATAAAATATTGCCAATGAAAAAATATATTGTGTTGTTTTTTGGGTTATTCTTACCTTTTTGTGTTAAATCTCAGGATAATTTTATTATTCAAAATAATAAACAAAAGGTCGTAATCCCTTTTAAATTGATAAATAATCTCATTTTTATTCCGATTAAAGTAAACGGTGTCGAACTGAATTTTCTATTAGATTCCGGGGTCGAAGAAACTATTCTGTTTAGTATGGATGAAATGAAGGAAGTTAAATTTAATAATGTAGAAAAAATAAGACTTCGCGGATTAGGATCAGAAAGTGAAATAGAAGGGCTTAAATCAACAAAAAACACCTTTGAAACTCATGGTTTAAGATCTGAGAATCACATGCTTTTTGTAATTTTAGATCAAAGTTTTAATTTGTCATCACATATTGGTATTCCTGTAAATGGTATCATTGGCTATAAATTCTTTAAAAATAATCTGGTTGAAGTAAACTATGAGAAAAAAAAGGTCGTAGTGCATACCGACAATGAAGGGTTTCGAAAAAAACTTGACAGAAGATTTAAAAGTGTACCCATAACTATTGAAAAATCAAAGCCTTATATTTCGACTATAGCGGTTGTTGAGGATGAAGAAATTCCGGCTAAATTGTTGATAGATATTGGAAATAGTGACGCTTTCTGGGTTTTTGAAAATAATAAAATCAAACTTCCTAAAAAGAATTTTCCTGATTTTCTTGGGAAAGGATTTAGCGGCGATATTGAAGGGCACAGAGCCAGAATTCAAAAATTTATAATTGATGAATTTGAGTTTAAAAAACCAATTGTTGCCTTTCCGGACTCGAGCTCTATTCGAAATGTTAAGATGGTTCCGGATAGGATAGGTTCAGTTGGAGGAGAAATCTTAAAACGTTTTACAGTAGTTTTAGATTATGCAGATAAAAAACTGTATTTGAAGAAAAATAATAAATACAAAGAACCATTCACTTATAATAAAAGCGGAATCACAATACAGCATAATGGATTGCAATGGGTGCAGGAAACAGTACATTTAGAAACAGTTAAAGTTGCCGTTTCATTGAGTGAAGGAGAGGCAAACCAGAATAACAACAATGGAGCAAATTTTAGATATAAATTTTCTTTAAAACCAATTTATGAGATCGTAAATATCCGCAAGAAATCTGCAGCTGAAAAGTGCGGATTGCAAAAAGGGGATATTATTACATCTATAAATAATGAAGCACCTTATAAATATTCTTTACAGCAGATTAATCAGCTCTTAAAATCAGAAGAAGACAGATGGATAAATTTAGAAGTAGAACGAAATAGTCTTCTTTTAAAATTCAGATTTAAACTTGAAGATGAGCTCTAAAAAAGCGATTATGATTTATTAATTTTTTCATATTAAAATATTGGGTTTTGATAGTGATTTTTTAAAAAGTTTAAATTTTGTGAAAAATTAAGTGTTAAAAATACTTTTTTATTTAAGCAACGCTAATAATTTAGTAAGTTTATCAAAAAAATAACAGTTTATGGCCAAAAAATACATTCATTTCTTACATGTAATTTTATTTTTTGTTTTCTTATCAATTTTGCCTCAAAAATTACAAGCACAATGTGCAGGTGATGATGCAAGCTATACTGTTTGTGATATTCCAAATGCAAGCAGCAAAACAATAGATTTATTTTCGATATTAGGAGGCTCTCCTGTTGCTGGAGGAGTTTGGAGTGATGATAATTCTTCGGGAGGATTAAACTTAACAACAGGAATTCTAAATACGCAGGTTATTAGAGCGAGTGGAATTTATCGTTATACTTATACAGTTACAGGAAACGCAGGCTGTGTAGATAATTCAGCAACAGTTACTGTAACAGTTGGTGGTTATTCCGGAGTTACATCTCCAAATGTTTCTGTTTGCAGTTCTGTGGTTAATTTTAATCTTTTTCAGGCATTTAATGGAGTTGATTTAGGCCCTCAATCAAATGGTAAATGGCATAATGATACCACAAATGAAAATGTCGTTGGGTCTTCAATAAACGTTGAAAACTTAGAAGGAACTTTTTATTTTACTTATACAATGCCAGCAATTGGGACTTGTCCCTCAATGTCATCAACCGCAATAGTAAGCATTTTTAGAGCACCTAATTCTGGGCAGTCAACTAATTTTCTTTTATGTGCAAGTGATGGTTTGTCAGGTTATACGAATGTAGATTTATATGATTATATTTCGGGATATGATACAGGAGGATATTGGAAAGAAAATAGTACTAAAGAATTAACTTTTGTTGGAGATCACAATATTGATGTTGAAAATATTTATAAGGCATATGGTAAAGGGATTTATGTTTTTACATATGTAGTTCCGTCAACAAATCCAATATGTCCTGATGATCAGACATCAGTAGTTTTAAGGCTGGAAGAAAAACTTGATTTTACTGATGCAATTGTTGAAGTTAATTCTGATATCTGTGAAACAGAAATCCCTACAGCAACTTATAACGTTACTATTACCAGAGGGCCAGCAGATATTCCTAATGGAGTTTATCTTGTATATTTTAATGTTACCGGGCATCCAGTTACAGAAAGAGTAACTGCTGATTTTGTAAACGGAGTGCTTACATTTCCAATTGATTCAGATTATTTTAAAACTGTTGGAACATATAGGATTAGTATTGTGAAAATTTATCCTGCGACTAGTTCACAGATATGTGAAAATATAATGAACAATTTATATGACGATTTAATTATTTATCCCAACCCCGATTTAGATGGAGCGATAATTACTCCAGCTGTAACCTGCCAAAATCAGGACGCAGTAGTCCAAATAATAGACGCAATAAAGTTGGCAGATGGAGATTATGACATTGTTTATAAATTATCAGGCGCAAATAATTTGCCATCACAAGTTGCTAGAGTTACATTTACTGGAGGTAGTGGTTCTTTTGTAGTACCTGAAATATTTAATTCCAGGAGCGGTACTTCAATTGTAACAATTACAGCAATTACAAATGTTGTTTCTCAATGTGTAAATGCAGCAAGTCTAACAGGAGAGATTCTCATTAATCCACTGCCAAACGGATCACTTTTAAGGCCACAAATTCAAAACGTATGTTTTGGCGAACCAGTAACAGTAAATATTTCAGGTTTTCAGACTTTGACAGATGTTACTTTATCTTATGTTCTTTCTGGAAGTAATACTTCAAATGTAGAAACTATTGTTTTAAACCCGGTTAATGGAAGTTCGAGTTTTATACTTCCTTCTAGCTTACTTATAAACTCAGGATCAACAACGATCACGATATTAAAAATCAAAAACAATACTACTGGCTGTGAAAGCGATGTAACAGGAATATCAGCTTCATTTTTATTAAACCCAATTCCAACACCGCCAACTGTAACTGATCAGACATTTTGTAAAACAGATCAGGCGACAATTGCTGATTTGCACCCGCAAGGCGCTCAATATACTTGGTATTTATCTCCAACAGATGTTAATTATCTTCCGGATACATATATCTTAAAATCAGAAGATTATTATGTAAGAGAAAGGTCGTCAGTAGGTTGTGTTTCTCAACCGGCTAAAGTTTCGGTAATAATTAATGATACTCCACCTCCGACATTAAATCAAGATGGACAAAATTTTTGCGGTTTAGACAATCCAACAATTCTTAGTCTTTCAAATAATACTGGATCACCGTCAACAGTTGTTTGGTATGATGCGCCAAATAACGGAAATTTACTTTCTTCTTCAACACCTTTAGTTGATAAAGCTACTTATTATGGTTTTGATCTTTCTACAGTTACAAATTGTTTTTCAGAACAAAATTTGGCTGTAACAGTTTCATTAATTGCTTGTGATTCTCCGCAATATACATTTTTTGTTCCCGATGGTTTTTCTCCAAACGGAGATGGAATCAACGATACTTTTACAATTCCTGATATTGATTTTTTATATCCGGATTATAAGCTGGAAATTTTCAATAGATATGGAAATGGAATGTATAAAGGCTTTAAAAATAAACCGGCCTGGGACGGTATAAATTACGAACAAAGTGGAATTGGAAGCGGAATAGCACCAAACGGAGTATATTTTTACATTCTCTATTTTAATAAAGACAACAGACCGCCTCAACAAGGACGTCTTTATTTAAATCGATAATTTCTTAATATAAATTTCAAATGAAAAAAATACTTCTCTATATAACTTTCGTTTTCTATATAACATCAGTTTCGGCGCAGCAGGATCCGGAGTATACGCATTATATGTATAATATGAGTGTTGTAAATCCGGCGTATGCAACGGGAGTTCCGGCTATGATGAATTTTGGAGGACTGTACAGATCACAATGGGTTGGTGCAGTTGGAGCTCCAAAAACATTTACCTTTTTTGGGCATACCGCTATTTCAGATAAAGTCGAAGCCGGATTATCTTTTATATCAGATGATATTGGTGACGGTGCAAAAAAAGAAAATAATATCTATGCCGATTTTGCTTATGTTTTAAATCTCGGCGGAAAAAATAAACTTTCACTTGGACTTAAAGCAGGATTATCATCAATGCAGACTAATTTTAACGGATTTAAGTTTAATGATCCTGCAACTGATATGGCTTTCGCCGAAAACATAAATGCTACAAAACCTAATATTGGAGTAGGAGCCTATTATTTTAGAGACAATTTATATGTTGGTATTTCAGCACCTAATTTATTGAAATCAAAATACATTGAAGAAAAATCGGGAGTAAATGCTTTTGGATCTGAAAATATACACACTTTTCTAACCGCAGGATATGTTTTTCAGGTTAATGATATGTGGAAAGTCAAACCAGCATTTATGACCAAATTTGTAAAAGGTGCGCCCATTTCAATAGATTTGACTGCCAATGTATTGTATAATGAAAAATTTGAACTTGGGGCAGCTTATAGAATCGACGATTCGGTAAGTGCTTTATTTAATTTTAATGTAACGCCTACTCTGAGAGTGGGTTATGCCTATGATTATACACTCACGAATTTAGGTCAGTTTAATTCGGGAACACATGAAATTATGCTGCTTTTTGATTTGGATTTACTAGGAAAAGGATTTGACAAATCACCAAGATTCTTCTAAAATGAAAAATATGAAAAAACTACTCGTTATTATATTCGTATTTTCAATACAGTTTATAAATGCTCAGGATCAGGAATTGATTAGAGCAAAGAAATTTTTTGATAGAACCTATTACAGCGAAGCAATTGTTTTATACGAAAAACTGGCAGAAGAAAAACCATCACAAGAAGTTATAAAAAACCTTGCAGATTCCTATTATTATACAAACGACTTAGTAAAAGCACAACGTTATTATCGATTGTTATTTAAGAATTATAATGAAAATCTAGACAAAGAATATTATTTCAGATATGCGCAGACATTAAAAGCAACAAATAATTACGATGAAGCAAATGCTGCACTAAAAGAATATTACAGTAAATCTGCTAATCCGGAAGATGTTGAAAATTTTGAAAAAGATATTAAAACTCTCGAAAATGTTTCGGCAATTGGTAAACGATTTGAAATTAAAAATTTGCCAATAAATACTCCAAATTCAGAGTTTGGAGCAGTTGTATATAAAGACAATTTGGTTTTTGCAGGCGTTAAATTAAAACCGGGAATATTCGATAAAAAATTTAAATGGGATGGAGCAACTTATTTAAATTTGGTAACAATTCCGTTAAAAAATATTAATGCAGCCGATTCTATCACGCATTATTTTGCTAAAGAATTAAAAACGGGAATGCACGAATCAAATGCCGTTTTTACAAAAGATGGTAAAACAATTTATTTTACCAGAAACAATTCTAAAAATGGAAAGAAAAAAAGAGACGACAAGAAAATTTCTAATCTTCAGATTTTCAGAGCCGAATTAGTTGATGGAAAATGGACTAATATTACGTCACTTCCTTTCAATAGCCCAAATTATTCAGTAGAGCATCCTGCACTGAGTGCCGATGAAAAAGTATTGTATTTTGCGTCAGATATGCCGGGATCAGTAGGATCTTTTGATATTTATTCGGTTAATATAAACAAAGGCGCATTTGATACCCCAAAGAATTTAGGACCGGAAATTAATACCAATAAAAGAGAGCAGTTTCCTTTTGCTTCAGCAGACAATAAACTTTATTTTTCTTCGGATGGACATTTAGGGTACGGATCTTTGGATGTTTTTGTTTCTGAAATAAATGGAAATGAATATTCAAAGCCAATAAATATTGGGCTTCCATTAAACTCAAATCTGGACGATTTTGCATTCAATATTGATGCTGAAACCAAAGAAGGTTATTTTGCATCAAACAGAGAAGGAGGAAAAGGCGGAGACGATATTTATCAATTTAAAGAAATTAAAGATTTAATTGTAGAAGACTGTAAACAGTTTATTACAGGTATTATTACAGATGTTGATACTAAACTGGCTTTAGAAAGCGCAACAGTAATTTTGCAGGATTCAGATAATAAAACCCTGAATACCGCCACAACTTTAGCAGACGGGAAATTCAGTTTTACAGTTCCCTGCGAAGCTTCTTATAAAGTTTCGGCTTTTAAAGAAAAATACACAAATGAATCAAAAACTCTGACTTTAGATAAAATCAGAGACAAAGAAAACGACGCTTCTTTAGCTTTAAAATCTCTTGAAAAAATCAAACTTGAGGAAAAAGAAAATGCCGAAAAGAAAAGACAGCAGGAAATTATCATTGAAGAAGAAAACAAGAAAAAAGCTGAGCTTGTAGCAATCGAATTAAAACAAAAAGAAAAGAAAGCGAAAGAAGCCGAAATCGCTGCCGCGGAAGTTAAAAAGAACGAAAAAGTAAAAGAAATTCTAGAGAAAGAAAAAGATGTTGTAAGAGATAAAGATCGTTTGATTATTAAAACAGATCCTATTTATTTCGATTACAATATGTGGTATATTCGTAAAGAATCTAAAGTAGTTTTAGGCAGAGTTGTAGAGTTAATGAAAAAATATCCGGGAATGGTAATAGAAATTGGTTCACATACAGACTCTCGCGGAAATGCCAAATACAATGAAAATCTGTCTCAAAAAAGAGCCGATTCAACAAGAGATTTTATAATACAATCCGGAATTGATGCTAAAAGAGTTACTGCAAAAGGGTATGGAGAATCTGTACCAATTGTTAAGTGTAAAACCGATGATGCTTGTTCAGAAGAAGATCATGAGTTAAACCGAAGATCAGAATTTGTGATTAAGAATTTATAACTCTGAAAAAAATAAATTTTAATTAAGAAGCCTTTATTTTGGCTTCTTTTTTATTTAATTTTATAAAATAACCTTGAAACAAAATATTGAAATATGAAGAATCTAGTTTTACCTTGTCTGTTAGTAGTTTGCATTGGATTTCAAAGCTGTAAAAATGAAGAAAAACAAAAAGAAGCTGAAGCTGCAAAAGCTGATGCCGAAACAGTTACAAAAACAGAATGCTATCAGGCTGTATATGAAAAAGATACAATTCAGTTAAAATTAAATACTTTAAAAAACGGGAAATTATCTGGAAATATGATTATGAAAGTGGCGCCTTCAACAGTAAGAACTGGCGAAATTGCAGGAGAATTTCATGGAGATACTTTATTTGCAGATTATACTTTTAAGGATTTATCACAAAAAGATAAAACGTTTAAAAACCCAATGGCATTTTTAAAGAAAGACAAACAGCTTATTTTAGGAAACGGAACCATGCAGACAACAATGGGAGTTACGTATTTAGTAAAGGATAAACCAATTGATTTTGTGAGTGTAAAATATAAGTTTGACGCAGCTGAATGCGCTGAGAAAAAATAATAAAGATTTTATGCGTAAATATCTTTGTCAAAGTTTTAAACTTTGACAAAGATTTGATAATATTTGATATAAAAAAGCCGTTTCTAATTTAAGAAACGGCTTTTACAATTATTAAAATTTAGTTTATTCTATAGAACTTCTCCCTTAATTTTAAGGGCAACTCGGCCATCAGGATAATTTACGGCGTTGGTTTCAACAGTAATTGTTTTACGAATAGGACCGCTTGCCATATTGTATTTCACATCAATTTTTCCTTTTTTTCCAGGCATTACAGCAGCAGCTGGTTTAGTAACCACTATCGAGCTAACTGTAGATTCTGCACCAATAATTAAAAGCGGAGCATCGCCGGTGTTTGTAAACTCAAAAGAGCGAACTCCATTATCAGTCTTAGAAATTTTTCCATAATCAATCGTATTGTCCTGGGCTGCAAATTCAATTTTTGGGCCATTTTGTGCATAACCTATCGCGCTAAACAATACGACTGCAATAAAAGAGGCAACATTTTTCATTTTGAAATTGTTTTTAAGTTGTAAGTAAATATACATTGTTTTAATTAACACACAAATTATTAATTCGTTTTTTATAGTGTACTTAATTATTTACTTTTGCTGTTAATTATAATTACAAAAATTGAACCAAAGTTTCGTTTATTTGTTTAACTGTTTAATCGGTTAATCGATTTACCTAGATGGACTTCACAAAATAAACAAACGATTAAACAATTTAACGATTAAACGAATCAACAAAAAATAAACGATTAAACAACCCTAGTAAATGACAATTCCAGCACAATTTGACGCTAAAGCGATTGAGAACAAATGGTATGATTACTGGATGAAAAACAATTATTTTCATTCAGAACCTGATCATAGAACACCTTATACAATTGTAATTCCACCGCCAAACGTCACTGGAGTCCTTCACATGGGACATATGTTGAATAATACAATTCAGGATGTTTTAATTCGTCGTGCGCGTTTAAAAGGATTCAACGCTTGCTGGGTTCCGGGAACGGATCACGCATCGATTGCTACAGAAGCAAAAGTGGTAGCGAAATTAAAAGCCGAAGGAATCAACAAAAATGATTTGACTCGTGAAGAATTCCTAAAACATGCCTGGGAATGGACAGATAAATATGGCGGAACAATCTTAGAGCAGCTTAAAAAACTAGGTGCTTCATGCGATTGGGAACGTACTAAATTTACAATGGATCCAGATATGTCTGCATCTGTAATTAAATCGTTTGTAGATTTATACAACAAAGGTCTAATTTACAGAGGATACCGAATGGTAAACTGGGATCCGGAAGCAAAAACGACTCTTTCTGACGAAGAAGTAATTTATGAAGAACAACAAGGAAAATTATTTTTCTTAAAATATAAAATCGAGGGAACTGAGGAATTTTTAACCATTGCCACAACTCGTCCCGAAACTATTTTTGGAGATACGGCAATTTGTATCAATCCAAATGATGAGCGTTTTACACATTTAAAAGGTAAAAAAGCAATCGTTCCTATTTGCGGAAGAGTAATTCCTATTATTGAAGACGAATATGTAGATGTAGAATTCGGAACAGGATGTTTGAAAGTAACGCCTGCGCACGATATGAACGATAAAACTTTGGGTGAAAAACACAATCTTGAAATCGTTGATATTTTTAATGAAGATGCAACATTAAATAGTTTCGGATTACACTACCAAGGAAAAGACCGTTTTGTTGTTCGTAAAGAAATTGAAAAAGAACTTCAAGAAATTGGTGCTTTAGCAAAAACAGAAACACACTTAAATAAAGTAGGAACTTCTGAAAGAACAAAAGCGGTAATCGAGCCAAGATTATCTGACCAATGGTTCTTGAAAATGGAAGAATTAGTAAAACCTGCAATTAAGTCGGTTTTAGAAACAGGAGATATTAAATTACACCCAAAACGTTTCGAAAATACGTATGCGCACTGGTTAAATAATATCCGTGATTGGAATATTTCTCGCCAATTATGGTGGGGACAACAAATTCCGGCTTACTATTATGGAGACGGAAAAGTAGATTTCGTTGTGGCTGAAAACATTGAAGATGCTTTAGCATTAGCGAAAGAAAAAACATCTAACAACTCACTTACAACATCTGACTTAAAGCAAGATGTTGATGCATTAGATACGTGGTTTTCTTCTTGGTTATGGCCAATGTCTGTTTTTGGCGGAATTATGGATCCAGAAAGTCCAGACTTTAAATACTATTATCCAACAAACGACTTAGTAACTGGTCCGGATATTTTATTTTTCTGGGTTGCGAGAATGATCATTGCGGGTTATGAATATGCTGGCGAAAAACCTTTTACAAATGTATATTTAACAGGTTTAGTTCGTGATAAACAACGTCGTAAAATGTCTAAATCATTAGGAAATTCTCCTGATCCTTTAGATTTGATCGATAAATTTAGTGCCGATGGAGTTCGTGTAGGATTGCTTTTAAGCGCTTCTGCAGGAAACGATATTATGTTTGATGAAGAATTATGCAGTCAGGGAAAAGCGTTTTCAAACAAAATCTGGAATGCATTTAAATTGATTAAAGGATGGGAAGTTTCAGAAACTATCGCTCAGCCAGAATCATCAAAAGTAGCAATCGAATGGTACGAAGCTAAATTGCAGCAGACTTTAGTTGATATTGAAGATAATTTTGAGAAATACAGAATTTCAGATTCTTTAATGGCGATTTATAAATTGGTTTGGGATGATTTCTGTTCTTGGTTCTTAGAAATGATTAAACCGGCATATCAACAGCCAATTGACAGCATAACTTTTGCGAAAGCGATCGAAATGTTAGAAAGTAACCTGAAATTATTGCATCCGTTTATGCCTTTCTTAACAGAGGAAATATGGCAGTTAATTACAGAAAGAACGCCGGAAGAAGCTTTAATCGTTTCAACCTGGCCGGAATTAAAACCATTCAATGCAGATTTAATTACTGATTTTGATAATATTACAGAAGTAATTTCCGGAATTAGAACAATTAGAAAAGATAAAAATATTCCGTTTAAAGATGTTATCGAATTAAAAGCAATCAACAGCGAAAACTTAACAACTTATTTCGATTCAATCGTAACAAAATTAGGAAACGTTTCAGCTTTTGAGTATGTTTCAACAAAAGTAGACGGCGCATTATCTTTCCGTGTAAAATCAAATGAATATTTTATTCCGATTTCAGGAAATATCGATGTTGAAGCAGAAATTGCAAAACTGACAGAAGAATTGAATTATACAAAAGGATTCCTGAAATCTGTTGAAGCAAAACTTTCTAACGAGAAATTCGTAAACGGAGCTCCGGAAAAAGTTTTAAACATTGAAAAACAAAAACAAGCTGATGCTTTGGCAAAAATTGCTACAATCGAGCAGAGTTTAGCTGGTTTGAAATAAGAATCAGATTCTTTTAAATATAAAAGCTGTCCTAAAAAGGACAGCTTTTTTGTTTTTTGTCATTTCCGTAAATGTTATTTAGCTCATTAACAGATTACACTCATTTTTGTCATCCTGACGAAGGAAGGATCTTCGCGAGAAACTCCGTAATCAGGATCGCCAATCTTTGTCGAGCTTCTTATGAAGATCCTTCCTTCGTCAGGATGACAAGTTTGCGTAAACAAATGGAAACTTGGAAAGATAAAAAATGAGTTATTTTTTTTTCTTCTTCAAAATCCAAAACAAAGGATAAGAAACAACAGTAATTCCAATGATAATTATAAAACTGGTTTGGTCACTGAAAATAAATCCGATAAATAAAGCAATCGAAGCAATAATGGCAATTATAGTGGTCCACGGATACCAAAAAGAATTATAAGGTCTTGGTAAATTGGGTTCAGAATTTCTGAGTTTTAAAAGCGAAAAATAGGCGAGTCCCCAAACAATAATGGAAATAAAAGCAGCAAAAGAAAATAAAGCTTCAAAAGAACCAACAAAGATTATTAAAAGCAAGCTGAAAAGTGACGAAACCAAAAGTGCCACAATTGGAGTTCCGCCTTTATTTACTTGAGTTCCTTCTTTTATAAAAAATCCGTCACGGCTTAATCCATAAAGAATTCTCGGCGGAATCATCATAAATGCATTCAAAATACTGATTAAAGAAAAAATAGAAATTACGGTAACAATTGTGGCTCCGTTTTCTCCAAACAAAATCTTGGCAACATCTGCGGCAGCTAAATTAGATTTTGCTAAAGTTTCAATTGGCAAAACATGAAAAAAAGCAGCATTTACCAAAACATAAATAGCCACTACAAGTAAAACACCGCTGTATAAAGACTTCGGAATGTTTTTATTAGGATTTTCATTTTCTTCGGCAAAAAAACAAACAGCGTTCCAGCCATTATAAGTTCCGATGATTAATTGCAATGATTTAAAAAATCCGAATACTAAACCTATTTGAAAAACAGAATTGTCTGTTTTAACTGCAGGAACTTTTACGCCAGTATACATAAAGCACGCTACAACTAAAGCCACAAAACAAATGACTTTTAATAAACTGGTAATCTGCTGAATTACACTTCCGTTTTTTACACCGCTTAAATGCAGTAAAACAAAAGCAGCCAATAATGAAACGGCCATCACAGTTGAATAATTAGCCAGTGCCGGAAATAAGATAATCATGTATTCGCTTATTACAATGCAGTAAAAAGCGGGCGGAATAGCATTTGTAATGTAATCAAACCAGCCGGAAAGAAAACCGGCATATTCGCCAAAAGCCCTTTTGATATAATTATACGATCCTCCGGCTTTTGGTAACATTGTAGCCAATTCTGAATACGAATTAGCGCCAAGTAAAACATACAAACCGCCAAAAAGCCACGATGCGAGAATAAGCCAGTAATTGTTGAGCATTTCGGCAATTGTTCCTGGAGTTCTCAAAATTCCAACACCGATTGTTCCGCCAATCAGCACGGCAATATTAAAACTTAAACCTAAACTTTTCCTTAATTGGTTTTTGGCAGAATCGGACATATGTGGAATTTTAATTTTAGAAAATATTTGCGAACAAAAGTAATTATAAATAGAGAGAGATTTTCATTAAAATAAAAAACCTCACCTTGTTATAAGATGAGGTTTTTAATTTTTCGAAAGTATTTTTATTTCTGAATTTCAGAAAAACTCCGAAAAGAAAATCTAATTCAAAATATTATAATCTATAACGTAAAGTTCCCATTACCTGACGTGGCGCAATTGGGTTTACGCTGTAATTTTCGTGAACTGTATAATTTAATTCGTTTGTAATGTTTGATAATTTACAAAGAATCGAGAATTTTCTCCATGTATATCCAACAGAAGCATCGATTGTTGTATACCCTTTTATTGGAATTTCTCTGTGGTAGATTCCATCAGGATATTTAGTTTTATCAGTGCTGTATTGATCATTCCATCCACCTAAACGATCACCAATGTAGTTTCCAATTGCGCCAACAGAAATTCCTTTAAAGAAACCTTCTTGTACCGTATAAAAGAAACTTAAGTTTGCTGTATTAGCAGGAGTTCGCACAAGACGATCGCCTTCAATAAAACTTCCGTTTAAGCCAGATGTTTTAGTATAACGCATATCATTGTAGCTGTAACCCGCAATAATATTTAAACCTTCAACTGGTCTTGCAGTAACATCAACTTCAATACCTTTACTTTTAGTTTCACCACTTAAAACTTTTACGTTTGTATCTGTGTTTAAACTTCCATCGGCTTTAAATTCAGCTGTTTGAGCCAGATTGCTGTTTGTAATTTGATAAACCGTTACGTTTGTGCTTAACATTCCTTCTAAGAAATCAGTTTTGATACCAGCTTCATACTGATCGATAATTGAAGGATCGATTGGTTTTAAATCAGCTGTAGTTCCTGTGTTTGGAGTAAACGAAGTAGAGTAACTGGCAAATAAAGAAACGTCTTTTCTTGGCTGATAAATTAAACCGAATTTTGGTGAAAATGCATTATCTAATTTTTTAGCGCCAACTGTTGGTACAGCATCTTCCGGGCGTACTGTTTGTACTCCCAAAGCATAAGTTTCTTTGTAAGTCGTAACTTCTGCTTCCTGCCAAGACCAACGTAAACCTGCTAAAACTTTTAATTTCTCAGTAATTGAAATTAAATCCTGAAAGTAAACACCAAAACGGTTGGTTTCTGTTTTGGCAATTTGAGTTGCTCTCGCATTCGGAATATCATTTCTTTGTGTTGAAGGATCGAAGTTGAAAAGATTAATAGTATCATAATTTGCCGGATTAAAAGCAAATGTATAAGCTGTTGCAAACGAATTTTCCCAGTCAGCACCTGTAAAAATCTGATGTTTTACAGATCCTGTGTTAAAGTTCCCCTGAAGACTTAACTGATCTCCTAAAATTTGTTCTAAGTTTTCGTTCTGAACTAATGGTCTTGTCCAATTTCCATTACTGCTTACAGTAGATAATTGCGCTGTAGATTTTGAAGTTCTGTTGTAAGTTTGATAAGAACTGTTGAAGTTAAGCTTCCAGTTTTTATTAAAATCATGATTTAATAATACAGATGCACTGGCAGATTTTGTATTTCCGTTTGACCAAAGTGATCCGTAAAAATTATTACGAGGTAAATCAAGAATTTGTGTACCAACAATTCCAGTTCCAAAATCTGGAGTCCAATCGGCTGTTAGATAATCTCCCTGAAGGGTAATTTGTGTTTTTTGACTGATAGCAAAAAGTAAAGACGGGTTTACATACAAACGTTCGTTTTTAACAACATCTCTAAAACTTTCAGAGTTTTCATAAGAACCATTAAATCTAAAGGCAATTGATTTGCTTAACGGACCATAGAAATCGACAGATGGTTTGTAATAAGCAAAACTTCCCATTTGCATTGCTATTTCTCCACCGCTTTTAAATTGAGGTGTTTTAGTAACAAGATTAAGGATTCCGCCCGGAGCTACGTTTCCAAACATTAACGCTGATCCTCCTTTTAAGAATTCAACTTTATCTAAACCCGATACATCCGGAATAGAGCCGGCATTGTAACGGAAACCATTTTTAAACATATTATTGGCAGACATATCATAACCTCTAGAAAAGAATGATTCTTGTGCGCCTCCACGAGCTGAACCTACATAAACTCCATTTGCATTTTTCAATACTTCACTTAATCTAATTGCTTGCTGCTGTTCAATAACTTCAGATCCTATAACTTGTATGCTTTGCGGATTATCCATTGGTTTTAATCCAGAACGTACAGCCGTTACAGGTTTTGGTTCTTTGTTTTTGGTAACAACTACCTCATTCAGGATTTCTCCTTTTTTATTTTTAACTGTATCGCTAACTGAGGCCGCTGATTCTGAATTTGAATAGCTTTGTCCGTATGAAGAAACAAAACCTAAGAATCCTAATGCAAATAGTAATTTATATTTCATGGTATTTATTTAGATTCAATAAAAATTATTTGAGTGCAAATATAAATACACAGGAACCTTAACATAAAATTATGAACGACTTTTCTTTTTTAAAGTTTAATTAGGTTTATCTTAAGATTGTCTTAAGATTTAGTTTTTATCAATTTATTTTAGTATTAAAAAGTTTTAAAATAAAAAAACCTCGCCGTAAAGCAAGGTTTTTCTGAAATGAAATTAAATCTAAGAATGAAGTTTCAAGATTATTTTACTGCAATTTGGTAAGTAGCCATTTTCCAGATTTCATCGTATTTTTTTCCGTTATGTTCACCAGCTGATTTTTCAGTATGAGCATATTCTACCATATAATTTCCTGACCAGATTGGTGTAAAAGAGAATTCACCTTTTTCATTTGTCCATAATTCTTTTTCCCATCCGTTTGGAGCAATTACTTTAATCTTAGTTTCTTTTGCTGCAACACCTTCATAAAGAGCAAATCCAGATACTTTTACATTCTTTTTTGCCACATCGGCATTTTCAGAAAACAAACCAATTTGATTTTTATTTGCTGTAGCATAATTTCCGGCAGATTTATTTCCTACTACAACCGTTGCACTAGAATTGTAGTCCAGTTTCATTGTTCCGTAAACATCTTTTACTGTATGCTGCATTACAATAGTATAAACGCCGTCTTCATCCGGTGTAAAAAATGCCTGATACTTATTGTCTAAAGCTTTAGAAGTAAGTTTTGTTTCTTTTTTTGAAGGTGAAATGACTACTAAAGAGAAATCTTTTAAATCAGAAAACCATTTATCAGCTTTTGTAATATCATTTTCAGAAAACTCTCCAAAGTAAATTGAAATTTCCTGTGCTTTTCCTTTTGTTCCTGTGGCCTTAGTTTCTATCCAAAGTGCGTGTGCAAAAAGCTGAGGTGCTGCAAAAAGCATTAAGAAAGCAAATGTTATTAATTTAAAAGTTTTTGATTTCATGATTATAAGATTTAAAATTAATATTGAAAAAATTTAAAAGAAATTTCCTGAATTTCTAATTGAGAATTGTTATGTAAAACAAATGTACAGCTTAATATTGGTTAATCAATAATTATTTAGACTAATTATATATAATGTTTTTAAAATAAAATATGATCAATTTAGTTTACCTGGGGGCTTCGACTTCGCTCAGTCTGACAGATTGATTTCGTTCTGCCTGACAAAATTTTTAACTTCAATCCGTTTAAATAATCTTTTAAAATTTATAAGAAAAACTCAATAACGCATTTCTTGGTTTTTGCGGATTTACGGTAGACCATCCGCCATTAAAATAATCTTTATTTCCGATGTTGTTTACGTTTAGTGCTACACGAAATTTATTTGAGTTATAAAAAATTGAACCATTGATTACGGTATATTCCGGCAGAACAAATTTTCCGGTAACCTGACTGTCGAGAATAACATTGTCACTCGCATAATTTCCTCCAAAACCAATTCCGAAATTTTCTAAAAATCCTTCATCAAATTTATAAGTTGCCCAAAGATTTACAAGATTTTTTGGTCCTGACCAAAACGGTCTTTTTCCCGTTTCCAACCATGAATTTGCTTCGTCTCCTTTTATAATTTTGCTATCATTATAGCTGTAGCCGGCTATAATACTTAACCCTTTTAAAGGTGCAGCATTCAGGTCAAATTCAAAACCTTTGCTTCTTGCGGTTCCTCCTTGTACGGTATTTATAGGGCTTCCCGGTGCTGCTGTAACTAGATTTTCAACTTCAATATCATAATAACTTACCGTTGCATTTAGTTTATCTGCCAAAAGATTTGCTTTTACACCAAATTCTAACTGATTAGCATGTTCTGGTTTGAAAGTTTTAGTTCCTATTGGTTCTTCGGTAGCGTCATCATAAACAATTGCTGGTGAAATGTTTCTGAAACCATTCATATAATTGGCAAAAACGGCCAGTTTATCCTGAATTGGCTGATAAAGCAAACCAAATTTTGGAGATAAAGCTGTTTGATTGTAATCATCTTCATCTGTTGTAACATCAGCTTCAGTATCAAAATAATCGACACGTAAACTTGCCATAGCAAGTAAACTTGGGGTTATATTGATAACATCTGAAGCATAAGCACTATAAGTGGCTTCTTTGCTGGTATAATTGGTTACTCCTGCTGATGCCAGAACATTGTCTACAGAACTGCGGGTTGGATATCTTGGAGCTTGTTCAATTCCAGTTTCCGGATCAATATAATTTACATCTCCCTGAGCCGTTACATTGTACAGCCAGGCATAACGGCTTCCGCCAAACATTAGTTCTTTAGCATAATAATCAAGTCCGGCAACTATACGATTACGCAGACTTCCTATTTTGAAATCGCCAACAAAATTCTGCTGAATATCTGTGGTTATGGTTTGAGACTGGTCTTTGGTAATACTTAAACCAAATTCTTTTTTACCGTTTTGATTATCATATATATAAGAGTAATACCCGTCTGACTTTGATGAACCTCTTGAAAAAGTGGTTTGCGATGTCCACTGATCTGAGATTTTATAATTCATCTGAGCCTGCAGATTGAATCTTGGGTTTTTCATGCTTAAATCATTACTGTAAAAAGAAAGATGCGTATTGTAATTCAGTTCGCTCAGATTGGCATATTGCAGTTGTGTTTCTCTTCCTAAAAACAACATGGGCGGCGTTGTTTTTTCTTCCTGCATAATCTCTGTATTAATAAGAAAAGATAGTTTATCATTTACTCGGTAAGAAAGGGTAGGAGCAATAAAAAAAGCCGTACGGAATCCGGCATCCTGAAAACTGTTTTCGGTTTGATAAGAAGCGTTTACTCTAAATAAAACATCATTATTATCATCTAATGGGGTATTAAAATCTGCAGTAATTCTGTTAAGACCAAAACTTCCGGCTGTATAGGAGAATTCTCCGCCAAAACCTTCATACGGTTTTTTGGTAACCGTATTTACAAGACCTCCATAACAAACTAAACTACTGCCAAATAATGTTCCAGATGGACCTTTGATTACTTCAATTCTTTCAATATTTGCTGGATCAAGGCTTCCGTTTGTTAAACCGGGAAGTCCGTTTACGATATTGGCCTGAGCTTCAAATCCGCGAAGGGTATAATAAGCAGCTCCATCGCCGCCGCGGCCTGTTGATTCCCATAATTTTTGAATTCCGGGAACATTTTTTAAGGCGTCGTCATAAGCAGTTATGGCTTGCTCTTTCATTAATTCTGAAGAAACAACATTATAAACCTGCGGATTTTCGATGTTTTTCAGAGGCATTTTAGAAACATAAGTACTTTGTTTCGGAAACGCTTTTCCCCTTGAAGTAGTTACAATAACTTCTTTTAACTGTTTGTTAGAAACGCGCAATTGCAAACTTAATAGGGCTGTTTCATTGCTTACAACAGTAACTTCTTGTTCAAGAGTTTCATAACCTGTTAATGAAATTTGAGCTGTATAGGTATTGGGTTTTACTTTATTGAATTCAAAAGAACCATCTTCATTAGAAACCGTTCCATATTTTGAATTTTTAAGAATGATATTTACGCCAATAGCAGGTTCACCGTCAGATGTAGTAATGGTTCCTTTGATTTTGCCATTGTTTTGCTGTGCATTTATAAAATTGAAAAAAATTAAGAACAGTCCAATTGTGTAGAGTAGGCGTTTGGTAATTTGGTTGAGGTAATGCATGTGGTTTTTCTTTTAATAGTTACCGTTATTATTTAGAATGAATAAAAACAAAGCAAATTTAGAAATTTTAATTTCTAAAGCAAAAGTGACTGATTTATAATTAAATACTTATTTTCTTTTTTTTGTTATTTCTTCCCCACCAAATTAAAAAACCGGTTATAGGCAGGCTTGTACAAATCAGACTGGCAAAAAAAGCCAATACTTTGCCCGGGAAACCTAATATGCTGCCTACATGGAGATCGTAATTTAGAAACCGAAATTTTTCTCCATTGTTTTTGTCTTTATAATGTACTGTTTTAAGAGGTTTGGCCGTATACTGATCAAATTCTGTTGAGGTGTCTTCAAAACGACTTTTGTATCGTATAAAAGTTCGATACGTTGCCAGCGAATCATTTTCTTTCGGAATAAAAAGGTAATAACTTTTGGCTTTGGGATGTGATTGACGGATAGAGGTAAAAATTTTATCAGTTGGATTTTTTTTAGAATATTGAGTAGTATCAGAAACCAGCGTTTCTTTTTCATAAGTTTTTCCTCCGTTTAAAAGCCATTGTACGCCTTTGTCATAGCTTTCAAACGCCCAGACTAATCCGGTAAGGGCGATAATTAAAGCAAAAATCATCATGTAGTACCCTAATATATTATGTAGATCATAATTTTTGCGTTTCCATTTGGTAGTGCTTTTCCATTGAAACCAGAAACGCTGTTTTGCAGCTTGTTTGTTTTTGGGCCACCAAAGAATTAAACCTGTGATTAAGGAAATAATAAAAATAATTGTCGCCGTTCCTACTATTGGGTCGCCTATATCGCTGTTGAGACATAAGGTTTGATGCAGCATTCGTACAAAAACAAAAAACTCAGAATTGTAGTTTTCATACTCTTTTATTTTTCCCGTATAAGGATCAACATAGAGATAGGTGTTTTGATATTTGTTCCAATACCAAAAAGCCTCTTTGTCCAGTTCTTCATAAAACCAGACAATTACGGTTCGATCATCTTCATTGATAATTCTGCAGCCCGAAAGCGATTGTTTAGGATGCTGATTTTGATTGGCGTTTTTGGCAATTTCAATGATTTGGCTTAGCGGAAGTTTTTTGTTTTTTACCTGATCGACATAATAATAATCGTGTACCAGAGGACGTAATTCTTCTTCAAAAACATACAAGCAGCCAGTAATACCCAATATTACTACAATTAAGCCGGAAGCTAATCCCAGCCAAAGATGAATCTTAAGAATAAGTTTTTTAAAAGTCATAGAAGTAAATAAAATAGTTGTAATTAAAAGCGCCTCAATTATTTAAATTGAGGCGTCTGTTTAATTGTTTGCGGGGTTTTAAAACTTAATCGTTAAGTTAGCTAACACGTTTGCCGGAGCCATTGATGATCCCCAGAAATCCCAGTATTTCTCGTTTGTAAGATTGTTGAATTTTAAACCTAATCTCCAGGTTGGTTTTTCATAATATACTGTTGCATTGTAAACGGTATAAGACGGCATGTAAACTAAGTTATTTGCAGTAAAGTAGTTTTTGTCGATATAGTTGGCACCTGCACCTATACCTAATCCTTTTAGTTTATTTTGAAAAGTATAAGTAGTCCAGAAGTTAACCACATTTTCAGGAGAACCTGTTGCTTTTTTTCCTTGAATTGTAGGATCAGATGCTCTTACAATTCGATTGTCATTATAAGCATATCCGGATACAATGCTAAGTCCGTTAATAGGAGTTGCCATCAATTCAAAATCTACTCCTTTACTTACTTGTTTTCCGTCCTGAATGGTATAACCGGCATCGAGTCTTGTAGCATTATCGATAGTAATGTTATAGTAGCTTACAGAACCGCTTAATTTTTTATTAGATGTTTCGGCTTTTAATCCACCTTCATATTGTACAGCATAAATAGGATCTAAAACCAGAATAGTTTGATCTGGCTGTGTTGCCGGCTGCACATTCTGGAAACCATTCATATAATTGGCAAATACAGAAACCTGATTTTTTACCACTTCATACACTAATCCAAATTTAGGAGAAAGTGCTGTCTGACTGTAACCTTCAACAGTTCCTACTTTTGCTCTTTCAAAATTATCCAGACGTAAACTTAACATGGCAGAAAATTTATCGGTAAAATTCACCACATCACAAGCATAAGCACTTATTGTTTTTTGATCGGCAATAGGAGAAGTAGTCAGATTAAGTCCGGCATCAACCGCTTTTCTTCTAATAGGAGTGAAGGGAGCTGTAACATCAATATTATCAAGTGTAAAAGTCGATCCTCCCGAAAAATTTGAACTGTAAAGTCTGTAGTTTACACCGCCCAGAAATTTGTGTTTAATGCTTCCCGTAGAAAATTGTCCGTTAATATTTTCCTGAATATTAGTATAGTTATTAAAAATAGGTCCCCAAAGTCCAACTCTTCTGGCCACCTGTGTAGGTGAACTCCAAACAGCATAACTTTGGTAACTGCGCTCTACATCTTCGCCAACAAAAGAAAATACCGTTGTTGATTTCCAGTTTTCAGATATTTCATATTCAGCCTGTCCAAAGAATTTTGTTGCCGTAGATTTAGCATCGTTATCGTCATGGAACATAGATTTTTTGTAATCTATTTTTAGCTGACTTGGATTTGTGATTCCAGAGTTTGCATCATACGTATTATACGTACGTCTGGTATTGTTTACATTATAAAGCTCCGCATCGAAGTTAAAAGTAAGTTTGTCAGATGCTTTGTAAGTTAAGCTTGGAGCAAAAAGAAGCGTATTGTTGAAACCATAATCAAGGAAGCTTTTCTCTCTGTGAACTCCCATATTGATTCTGAATAAAACGGTTTTTTCCTGATTTAAAGGCGTATTAACATCAACAGTCAATCGGTTTAAATTGTAGCTTCCGGCAGTATAAGATACTTCGGCAGCCGTAGTTTCAAAAGGTTTTTTGGTAACCAGATTCACAACTCCTCCAAAAGAAGATACAGAAGAACCAAATAAAGTTCCGGATGGACCTTTCAGGATTTCGATGCGTTCTACGTTTCCAAGATCGACAGAAGAACGTCCAGAAACAGTTTCCATCCCGTTTCGGGCATTTACGCCGACAGAAAATCCTCTAAAAATCATTCCAACTCCACCAGAAGGATAACTGATAGATACAACACCAGGAGCATTCATAACAGCACCTCTAATATCTACTGAAATTTGCTGCAGTAAAAGTTCTTTTTGAATTACGCTGTAAACCTGAGGGTTTTCAAGATTGGTTAAAGGCATTCTGGCAACATAATCTGTTTTTTTAGACAAAATGCTTTTTTTACCATTTACAACAACTTCTTTAAGTTCTTTGTTAGAAACTTTTAATTGTAAATTAATAGTTGAGGTTTCACTTTCTGCAACAATTACTTCACTTTCAGAAGTTTCGTAACCTGTTAAAGAAACTTGTAGTGTATAAGTATTGGGTTTCACTCTGTTGAATTCGAAATTTCCGTTTTCATCAGAAACGGTCCAATATTTTGAGTTTTTTAATAGGATATTAACTCCGGCTGCCAATTCGCCATCAGATGTTGTGATGGTTCCTTTGATTTTCCCATTTTGCTGAGCAGACATGATTAAGAACGAAGAGACAAAACTAATTGTCAATAGAAAACGTAACGTCTTCGGATTAAAATATTTCATTGGTTTTAAAATTGGTTTGTAATTAATTTTATTTAGAATAAATAAAAAAAATGCAAATTTAAAAATTTTAATTTCGTTAACAAATATTCTTAAGATTCATTAAAGAATGGTTTAAGATTGGCTAAAAACGAAAGAAAAATCCGTTATTTAAGTTGTCATATAACTGAAAAATTGTACAGATTTATTAAATGTGAAAAAGACAGTAATTCTTTTAAAAAGCCTTATTTTTGCAATCTGAAAAACAGATTTCATGATTTTACCTTTCTTTAAAAAAATTCAAAATACACCCAAAGGATACCGCATAGCCAATACCGTATTTTTTTTCCTTTCAGGATTTGGTTATTCTTCTTGGGTATCGAGAATTCCGCATATACAAGCCCAATTACATTTATCTGAAGCCGAGTTTGGAGCTGTTTTATTTGCATTTCCAATTGGTTTAATGCTTACAATGCCGTTTACAGGAAAGCTTTTAAATAAATACAGCAGCCGTTATATTATGCTTCTTGGAGCTGTTATGTTTAATATTGTTTTGTCTCTGCCGGGTCTGGCAGCTTTTGTCTGGCAGCTGGTTATTATACTTTTAATTTTTGGAGCTTCTCGTAATATTTTCAATTTGTCGATTAATGCGCAATCTCTTGAAGTTCAAAAATTATATAAAACCTCTATTATAACACGTTTTCATGCTGTTTGGAGTATTGCTGTTTTTTCTGGCGCGGGTTTAGGTTACGTTATGGTTACACAGCACGTTGCACCGTCACACCATTTATTGGGAGTAAGTGTTTTTATGATGGCTCTTACGGCTTGTTTTTATCCAATGAGTATTCATAACGAGCCGGTTCCGGTTAAGAAAAAGTTCTTTTCGATGCCTGAAAAAAATCTTATCAAATTTGCTTTGATTTGTTTTGTTTCGATGGCTTGCGAAAATACGATGTACGACTGGAGCGGAATTTATTTTGAAAATATTCTAAAAGCTTCTCCAAAATTAACCAGCGCCGCTTTTGTCTTTTTTGCTACGGCTGTAACTTTAGGACGCTTGTTTGGAGATTATGGTGTAATGAAATTAGGTACTAAAAAAATCCTTCTTTACAGCGGAATTTTAATAACGATTGGTTTCGCTATTTGCTTTCTGATTCCGTATGCTTATCCAACGATTTTCGGTTATATGCTGATTGGGTTTGGAGTTTCCTGTGTTGTTCCGCTTGTGTTTAGTATTGCTGGAAGATCATCGAAATTAAGCAGCGGTTCTGCCTTAACTTCTATATCAACAATTGGTTATCTGGGATTTTTATTGGTTCCGCCAATGGTTGGTTTTATCTCTGAATACCTAAGCATGAGATGGGCTTTTTTAATTATGGCGCTTTTAGGGATTTTAATGATTTTTATGGTGAATAAAATCGGGGAGAAGGAGTAGTTTTTTTAAAGATGCTAAGATGCTGAGATTCTGAGGTACTAAGGTTATTTATTGGCTTTTATATTTGCTTTGATCCATCTTTGCGTAAACCGGATTAAAATCCGGCCCTACAAAATTTTTCGAACCTACGGTTCTATTTTTTTATTTTTTCGTTTCCAACTCTGATGTTGACATTAGAGATTCTGTAGCTATTATTTTTATTATATTTTAATTTCTTTCTTGATATTGATTTTGAATAAGTCTATTCGTCCATTTTGAAAAGAAAATGACAAGACCAATAATCAATAACAACGAGCCGTTTAGTATAAATATAGTCTGATAATCATCTATAAATCGGTCGACTGATAAAAATGATTTAGAATACTTCCAGCTTAAAATATCAAATCTGTATAAAATATAACTTATAAGTAAAACAACAAAACTATTTAGTATAGACCATTTTTTCACTATCGAAATTGTAATGGATAGTATGAATGCAAGCAAAATTCCTAGTAAGCAAGCTACATGAGGCCAAAAAGTAAATAGGGCAATTTCTTGTACACTTACATTATATTTTTCGTGATTGTGTGCAAAGTTCTCAACACCATAAGTTTCTGTCAGTTCAATTATTCTTGCATTGTGAAGCCAAGCAAAAGACTGAAAAGAGAATGTTAAAAAGTAGGTTACTATTAAATGAAAAATTATCTGGATATAATTTATTTTCTGCTTCATTGAATTACTTCTTCGTCATTACAAACTTCTCAGAACTTTGTTTTCCGTTTAATTTCCCGGAAATTTCAGCGATTAAAGTATTGTTTGTTCCTTTTGTATAGGTGATTTTTTGAGGATAATCGTGTTTTGCGTTTTCAAAAACCAATTGCTTGTCAGTTTCTGCAGTTGAAGGAAATGCAACCGCTTTATCTTCATTTTGTCCTTTTACGGTTGCAAAATAAGTTAAAGTTTCTCCTTTTTGTGCCAAAACAATAGTTTCAAAATGCAGTGTATCTTTTCCTTTTATAAAATAAGAATACGCATTGAACGTACTGTCGTTTAGTTTCTCCCAGTTTTCTGTCAAAATACCGTCTGGAGATTCGTTTTGCCAGTTTCCGATAAGCCAGTCGGCTAATTTGATTTTATCTTTTTCTACAGATTCTTTTTTCTGGCAGGAAACAACAGCTAATACAAGTGCTAAAAGAGTAATTTTTTGAAACATAATTTATAGGTTTTGGTTGCACTAAAGTATGAAAAAAAAGTTTGCCACAGATTAAAAGGATTAAAAGGATTTTGTTTCACGCAGATCTAAAAAGATTTAAGCAGATGTTCGCAGATTTTTTAATTTTCATCTAAAATTAATCTGCCAAAATCTGCTAAATCTGCGTGAAAAATAAATTTGTAAAAATTTCAGACAGAAGGGAAATCCATTTAATCCTTTTAATCTGTGGCAAAAAATTAAACGCTTTTTTCTAAAATCTCGTAAACCAATTCTTTCGTAGGTTTTAGATCTTTTAGCTGATTACGTACTTCATCAAAAGTGACTTTAAAATCACAGCCTGATTTGTATTCTGAACAGCCATAAGCCGTTTTTCCTTTTAAGATAGTTCCTTTTTTACATTTCGGGCATACTAATGAATTAGATTTTTCTTTTGGTTCTGCCTTTTTATCGGTTTTCTTTGGCTCTAATTTCAGTTTGTAATTTTCTTCAAAACGAATTAAACCTTCAACGGTTCCAGATTCGGTTTTGAAACCTTTTATATTAACTGTTGAACCTTTTTGAAGCAAACGTAAATACTGACTTTCTGTAATTTTTTTATCCGCAAAAACAAAAGGCAGAACAAAATCGCATCCTGATTTATATTCGCTGCATCCAAAAGCCGATTTCCCTTTTATCAGGTTTCCTTTTTGACATTTTGGGCAGGTTTCTGCGGAAATTCCGTCGGCTTTCTTTTTTTCAGTTTTTGCAACTGGTTTTTGAATTGTTGCTGCATGCGAAATGTTAGCGTGTCTGGTTTCGCTTCGAACTTCTGTAACCAAAGCTTCCACCATACGTTTCATGTTTCTAATAAATGCAGAAGCTGTAAAAGTTCCTTTTTCAATATCTTTCAATTGTTTTTCCCAGGAACCCGTAAGTTCTGCTGATTTTATTAATTCATTCTGAATCGTATCAATCAACTGAATTCCCGTTTGGGTTGGCAAAACTTGTTTTTTATTTCGAACGATATACTGACGTTTAAAAAGCGTTTCAATAATATTGGCGCGCGTAGACGGACGACCGATTCCGTTTTCTTTCATCAATTCACGTAAATCTTCGTCATCAACCTGTTTTCCTGCGGTTTCCATTGCGCGAAGTAAGGTTGCTTCGGTAAAATGATTGGGCGGTTTGGTTTCTTTTTGAAGGAAAGACGGTTCATGCGGCCCTTTTTCGCCCACAACAAAACTCGGCAGTAAATCGGGTTCTTTTTCTTTCGCATTCGGATCTTCAAAAACTACTCTAAAACCTTTTTTCAGAATTTCTTTTCCTGTTGCTTTAAAGGTTACATCGGCTGCTTTTCCAATTACTGTAGTGTTGGCAACCAGACAATCATCATAAAAAACAGCTATAAAACGTTTTACAACAATATCATAAACCTGCTGTTGATTGTAGGGCAGATTGATTTCGATTCCGGTTGGAATAATTGCGTGGTGATCGGTTACTTTTTTATCATTAAAAACCTTTGGCGATTTTTTGATTTTCTTGCCTAAAAGCGGTTCTGTTAAATGACTATAATTCGTTAGTTTTTGCAGAATTCCCGGTACTTTCGGGTAAATATCACCCGGAAGAAAAGTCGTATCAACTCTAGGATAAGTTATCACTTTTTGCTCATATAAACTCTGTGCAATTTTAAGCGTTTCTTCTGCTGAAAATCCAAATTTTTGATTGCAATATACCTGTAAACCCGTTAAATCAAATAGTTTTGGTGCGTATTCGTTTCCATTTTTTTTATCGACAGAAACAATTTCGAAATCACTTTCTTTGACTTTTTCAGCGAGAATTTCTCCATCTTCTTTTTTAAGGAAACGACCTTCTTCATAACTAAAAAGTGTTTCTCTGTATAAAGTCTGCAATTCCCAATAAGGCTGAGGTTTAAAGTTTTCGATTTCTTTAAAACGATCCACCACCATTGCCAAAGTAGGAGTCTGTACACGGCCAATAGACAAAACTTGTTTGTAACCGCCATGTTTTACGGTGTATAGACGTGTGGCGTTCATTCCGAGAAGCCAGTCGCCAATCGCTCTCGAAAATCCGGCGTAGAATAAATTATCGTAGTTTTCAGAAGGCTTGAGATTGTCAAAACCTTCTTTTATGGCTTCGGTAGTTAGAGACGAAATCCACAGGCGTTTTATTTCGCCTTTGTAATGTGCCTCGTTCATGACCCAGCGCTGAATCAATTCTCCTTCCTGCCCGGCATCCCCGCAGTTTATGACTAATTCGGCTTTATCAAAAAGAGTTTTGATAATTTTAAACTGCTTTTGAATTCCTGAATTCTGAACCACTTTGGTTTCAAATTTTTCGGGAAGCATTGGCAGGTTATTCAAATCCCAGCTTTTCCAGTGCGGTTTGTAATCGTTAGGTTCTTTTAAAGTACATAAATGCCCAAAAGTGTAGGTTACGGCATAACCGTTGCCTTCGTAATATCCGTCGTGTTTGGTATTGGCGCCCAAAACGGATGCGATTTCGCGTGCTACACTTGGTTTCTCAGCTATACATACCTTCATTTTCTCCTTTTCTTATTGAGAAGCGAAATTAGGGATTTTATTAAAAAGTTGCTAAGGTTCTAAGATACTAAGTTTTTGTTTCACGCAGATTTAAAAGAGATTTGAGCAAATGTGCGCAGATTAGTTTAAAGAAATTGAATAGAATTGATTTTAATCGGCGTGAAAAAATACTGGCTATTTTAATTTTATGTATGATTTATAAAACACAAAAACCACAAACAGAAGCTTGTGGTTTTTTCAATTAGTAAATTTAAAAGTAAAGCAGATTATTTTTTGGTTCTTAATTTTAGGCGAACATTGAATTGTTTAACAATCTCTTTAACATGCTCGTCTTTGATTTGTGTTCTGTTTAAACCTTGCAGACTTCCTACATATCCTGTAAATACATGGCTTATAAAAAGAGGAGAAAGATTTGACTTATGAGATGTATTGTGGCATGAGAAGCAATTAACAAGATTATCTACTGTATTTGCATGTATAGATGTAGGACCAAAACCTACCTGAACATAAGTTTCCATAGTAATATTGTAAGCTGCAGTAGAACCTCTGGTTAAGTCACCTGGCTGCGAATTTGAAAGGTTATAACTTAATGAATCTAATAAGGCTGCTTGTGCCGGAGTACCATTGTATCCTTCAGTATTAATCCATAGTGAACCATTATAAAAATAATTGTTCCAAACACCTGTCAACTGTTTCTTAACGCTTGCATTAATAGTACGAATATTATTGAAGTTTTGTGAACCATTTTGGCTTGTCTTCATATAAAGCTGAACATTGTGAGAACCTTTCATTGCTTTTTCTACAGGAACACCATATTTGTAAACAGAAAAAACATCTGTATAAATTCCGTTTCCTGTAGTTATGTTAGTAACGGTTGCAGTATTAGCTTTATTAAAAAATGGATAATCAACCGTACTGGTTACCGGAGCATCAGTTGTTGGCGTAGCTTTAGACCAGTCATAAGCAGGCGCAAGGTTTTCATGCTCAAAAGTAGCCCACACAAACTCAGGATGGTTTTCTACAATTCCAACTACGTGCATTCCTAAAAGTGCCACTTTTGTTTTTACTCCATTTATCGTTCCCTGAGTAACAAAATAATTAGAAGTATCTTTAAGAACACTTGCATCTATCCATGAAGTTTTAAGTTCTAATGAACCTACAGGAAAAGTTATACCTTTTACCTGTGTAGGGTCATTTTTGGCTATCGGACCGTATTTTAGCATAGTTCCATACATAAGTTTATCCATAAATATAGAATAATAAACCGTAGTAGATTTTGGAACTCCTGATGGATAAACAGGCGTTTTTAAAATATCAGATTTACCACTTGCCTGAGCAGTATCTGTTAAAACAATTCCGTTACTTGGATCTAATTTCTGACCAGCAGCATTTACCTGAATCATATTATTAATAAAGAATGGTACTCCCTTGGTTTCATTCGTAAGCCAAAGAAATTTTTGCCATGACCATTGATGAAAGTCACAATTTGTTACCGTTGCATTGTTAGCAAATACGCTTGTTGGTCCTTCATTAGGCGGAGGAGTCTGGCGCGTGTTGTTTACAATCGTAAACCAGCTTGCGGGAGCTAAACACTCAGAAGAAGCGGTACTTTTGGTTGTAGTTGTATAATTATCTTTTTCTCCTTTTGATTCCTTTTTACAGGCGCATAACGTGATTAGCACGATAAAAAGGGACACCATTTTTGTAGTTTTCATAGCATGAGGCTTTAGTTAATTTTTGATTTATTTGTTTTTGAATACCTGAAAGTAGATAATTAAGAAAGTGACTACTAAAGAAATGTCATAAGACCTCTATATTTAGGTATGAAACCAATAAAAAATGGTACTAATAAATACTACGGGTTTGACTAATTGATTTTTGAAAAATACAGCTAAAATCCTAAGTTTACGATTGAATTTATTATTTCAATAAAAGATTTTTTAAAAGACTTTCAATAAAAAATAATAAGATAATTACTTCAAAATAAGTATATTCGTTTAACCAAAAACAACCAAAATGAATATAAAACAAGCCACTACAATAAATGAAGTAATTCAGATATTGGACGAAATTATCGAAAGATCAAAAATCGAACAAAGCCCTATAGGTTTATTCGCCATGTTGTACCGGGAAGTTACGGTACGAATAAAAGAAGGAATTGCCAATGGTTCTTTTCAAAATGGAGAACGAATGGAAAAACTCGATGTTATTTTTGCCAATCGCTACATCAAAGCTTATTATCAGTACAAAGCCAAAGAAAAACCATCTGAATGCTGGGCATTTTCGTTTGAGCAGGCAGAAAATTTCTGGCCAATTGTGATCCAGCATTTACTTTTGGGTATGAATGCTCATATCAATCTGGATTTGGGAATTGCAGCCGCTCAGGTTAGTACTGCTGAAGACATTGCAGACTTAAAAGCCGATTTCGACAAAATAAATTTTATACTGAGCAGTTTGGTAGAAGGCGTAGAAAAATGCTTAATCAAGATTTGGCCTACGCTTACAATTTTGCTGAAATTGACTGGAAAAATTGACAACTTTTTTATTGATTTTAGTATGGAAACTGCCCGAAATGGTGCCTGGAAATTTGCTAATGAATTTGTAGTTCTTCCTGAAAATCAAACCGAAGCCTGTATAGAGGAAAGAGATAAAAGAATTACAGAAATTGCCCGTCTGGTTTCAAATCCAGGAATTTATGTCAGCGCTATTTTTAAATTCATTCGTTTATTTGAAAGAGGAACTATAGCTCAAAAAATCATTGATCTACAGATTATGGAAGAAAAAAATATGGAGTGCGTTACGGCGTAAATTCAATAAGAAATATCCTAAAACACCACTTCTTTCTTTGAACGAAGCGTTGTTTTTACCGTATAACCTTCTTTAAGTAATTTTAAAATACAATGAACGGCAATAAAACCTGAACCGCCCGTAACTAAAACTGTTTTGCTTTTTTCTGAATTTGTCATTTTTTTAAATTTTAATATTGCAAAGTTCAGTTTAAAAACGACAGACATGTTTTGCTGGGAAGTCCAAATTTTATGTCTTTAAAAGTCCAGATTTTGAATGGTATAAAGAGATTATTTAAGTATTTTTTATTTTAACTATATGGGAATTACATTGAAATATAAAATTATATACAATCAATTCACCAAATTAAAATATCGATATACCGAAATACGATGACTCCATCTTTCATGAGCAAATTTACTGAATGATAAGCAAGAAAATAATATTAGAAAAAACCTTGTCCAGCAATCAATATTAGGAAGAAAACATAAATATAAACTCAATAAACAAAGTGATCTGAATAATTTAGAATTTGCGAGGTGTTTTTCCAATTCGGGAATTAAAGATGTGTGATTAACTTTTAAATAAGCTTCGGCTGTTTTTAAGTAACCATTATGAACTTTAATTTTATCACCAATTAGTTTTTCGCTCTTCGTAATAAAGTCTTTATACTTATTTTTTTTCCATATAAAATAAGTCTTGTTATATAAAGGATTTAGAAGTAAAGCACAAATATGATGTAAAAAATGCCCCATTATATAAGAAATTAACAGAAATGAAACCCATGCGAAAGTAATAGGCTCTTTTTTCATAATATCAAATGGCTCTGGTAAGCAATAACCTAATATAAACGGTAAGGTAATACACAGAATAAATCCCGGAACTATAAAAGCCAGAAATTCCATTAATCCAAAAAATAAATCACCTGGTTTAAAATTCATATTACTTTAGGTTTAAGGTTGATGCATTAAGGTTATTTTATGCGACTGTATTTTTATTAATCGTATAAATTATTTAAGACAAAAATCGTATTAAAATTCAATATTTTATTAAGTAAAAACACTTGATTTTCAATAAAAAAAGCTGCAAAAAATATTCTCTTGCAGCTTTTTAAATTTTATTTCTTAGAAACAAAGGCCAATTTATATTATAGCGAATTTTCTAATTTATATTTTCCTTTTTTCATGATATTATAAATAGCAGAGCTTTTATAAAGATTTCCGTTAGTATCTTTTATTGTTATATAAATTTTAAAATCAGAAGTTCCTAATCCGGGATCTGAAAAATAAGTGTCAGGAACAGCCATAAAATAACCCGTTGCACCCCATCCAATAGCATAAGGAGCCTCGCCATTGTTATTTACTTTTGTGTACCACCAAATAATACTGTTTAAGTCCGGGTTTGGAATAGTTCCGGTATAAGTCCATTCAAATAAACTTGTGCCGGCTTGTATGTAAGTCGGACCAGAACCCGTTACCTGAGAGCTTACTATAGTAGTTGTGGCAGCGGTTTTTGACGTTTGATTGTCTTTTGATAATGTTTCTTTTTTCAATCCATTATCGATATTGCTGGAGTCGGGGGTTTCTTCAGAGCAATTTTGAAATAAAAACAATGCTGAAATCGCAAAAGCAAACATCAGCGATTTACCGAAAAACTGGTTTTTCATTTTTTTCATGATTTTCAAGTTTAATTTTGATTAAAGTTGTTATGGGAATTTCTGAGAGATTTATTCTAAGTTTAAAATCAATATCATTTCTTAGGTTTTCGAAATAACAATCAACAGATAAAAAATTAGAATAAAGCTTTCTCTCAAATTTAACTTCTTTGAAATCAATAATTTTACGGATAAACCGTAAATATTTTCTTAAAAATAAAGATGAAACCTTGAAGGATTTTTTGGATCGGGAAGGGATTAATTTAACAATTAAGAATTAACTTAATTATTAATCATTAGGATCCAAATCGCTGTCTTTATTGCGTAAACCGATTTAAGATTGGTGAAGGATGTCCAGTCGAAGTTTTCCATGATTTGCTTTTGTTTAATTGTATTATCTGAGATACGCTTCAAGTTTATAGTTTGCTTTCCACCAAAAAATATTCCAGTTGTATCTTATTCCTCCTAATTCCCAGTTGACGTCGAATTTATCTTTATCATTTTTGAGATAAGGCGGTCGCTCTATTTTACAGTGCAGCATTGGCGGAGTATTCGCTAGTGTTTTCAAAAAATCAGGATCAAGTTTGGTTTTAAGAAAATACCTGATATCAATAATAGTTTGATTTTTCTCTGCTTTATAAATATACAAATTTATATCATAAATCGAATCGTAAATCTTTTCAAGATCTGTGATTGCATCGTTAAAACTTTTGGGTGTTTTGTTCTTGTTAAGTTTGTTTTTATTAACACGTTGAATAAAAAAGTTTTCTCCCTCAATTTCTGAAATATCTGAAAGAATGAACATTAAATTGTCAGAAATAGTATTCCAGCAATTCAGTTTTACCAATTCAAGTAATTGGGTTGTTAGATTTTGTAAATTTTTTTCAATGCTGTTTTCCATGTTTTAATATATATAGGTGTATTTGCCTTCAAAAAAGACATTTCCTGTAACAGCGTCAATTTGTATAAATGGACAATGATTACATTTTTTAGAAACATACCAATAATACAATTTCCTTTTTCCTTTTTGGTATCCTAAAGTGGTTTTTGAGTAAGTATAGGTATCAAAGTATATCTCAACATTGTCTCCAGAAATACCGTATCGTTTTGCAATTTGCAAAGCCTGACTTTCGGTAATTTTGATTTCATTTTTGTTTTTTTCTTTGCAAGAGATGAAACAGAAGCAAATTCCAAATAATAGAATTATTTTATACAAAAGTTTTCTATGCATATTTTTCTTAAATAGACGTTTAAATTTTAGTCAGGTTTTCTGAACCATAACCACAACTTACACAAAATATCGCTCTTGAGGTTCTGAAAGGTTTATTGCAGTTTGGACAATCTTTTCCAAACTGACTTCTTTGATGATGCAAAATAGCCAAAGGGTTTGATTCATATTCTCCGGTTAATATGCGGTACATTTCAAGTAAATAACGATACTGTTCAAAAGTTTCGACTTTATCCAACCAGACAAAATCTTTAATATTTCTTTTTTCTAGCTCTTTTTCAACAACTTCCTTTCCTTCAAACCATGCATCACGGCATAACTTAAATTCATTGTCGTCAAGCATTTTGACTTCTGTGTCACAGCGCCAGCAGAATCTTTCCTCCATTTAGTTTTTATTTGTTTTATCAAATATAAGATATTTCATGTAAGTTTTAAATTCGGTTGTATACGCCTGATTGTTTACAATCACTTAAAAATAATCTATTATTTCTAATTTCGTTTTAGAATAAAAAATCATAGAAATGCAAAATAAAGAAAGAACCGAAAAATTGTTAGTATTGATGAATGAAAGAAAGTATTTCACTAAACTAAAACCAGAGCATAAGGAAGAAAATTCGTTTACAATACCGCTAAAAGTTTCTTCATACAATGAATTAAATCTAATGGTTTCAGATTTGCTTAAAGCCAGCATTGTTCTAATGAATAAAGAAGCCCGAAGTTTAGCCGTTTTTCATAAAGATACCGATATTAATGTATTGACTTTACTAGAAATTGCATTACAGCTTCTGCCGGAAGAAGAAATGTTATTGTTGGATGATTTGTATAAACTTTATTACAAGGAATAGTTTCATCTTGCTCTCTTGCTAGCGCGAGCGTCTCGCTCGTGAACGTAAGATAGGCACGAGCGAGACGCTCGCGCCAGCAGGGGAGCTGAGGGTTATTTACTATTTATTTCATTAATCACTATATCATTTACTGATTGACCAAATTTATTTTCGATGTTACGATAATAATAATCCAAGGCTCCAGTTTTATCGTTGTTATTTAATCGTACATAAATAACTGCTTTTAAATACATCAATCTTCTAAAGATTTCATTATCTCGATCAAATAAATTATTGATTTCGAGAATTAAATTATTTAATCCAGTGTAATCATCATATTTTTTTAATATATCTAACTTTGTTAAATATGGATATATGTTTTTCGGATATGCACTAATAGCATCATCAACGGAGTTTAATGCATCATATTTATTGTTTTCAATAAAGCATTTGTATTGAGCCTTAGCTGTTAAATACATTTCTTGTGCTTTTTCATGTGGATTTTTTTCTAACTCAAAAAGTAATCTCGTTAATTCAGACTTGCTTGCTATACCGGTAGTTTTTATTAAGCATCTAAAATAGCTTTGTAGATTAAATGGATTAGATTTATCTAATAAATAACTATCTCTCGCAAGAATTAATGCATCATTAAAACGTTCAATATTAATATAAACTTGAACTAATTCTCTTTTAGCTCTATAAAATCTTGGATTAATTGCTAGAACAGAATTTAACTTGTCAATTGCATCTAGGTTTCTACCTTTCAATCTATAATAAAATCCAAGAAGAAAATTGTGATCAACTCCATCTATCTTTTGTACTTCTTGCAATAATCTTTCATTTCTTTTTCTACATAAAGCTAAACAAAGCCAATATCTAATCTCTTTAATGATTTTTTTATCTAAATAATTCTCATTAAGTAGGATTCGATCGGCTAAAGCAATAACTTCATTATATTTGTTCTCATAGTTGTATAAGTCTCTCATCGCATTGATATAATGAGATGGTATTAAAAATTTTTCGGGTATTGGAAGGTCATTTTTAAGAGCTTCTTTGATAGAAATATAAAAGTCTGAAGTATCACTTTCAAGTACTTCTAATGATTCAAATGATTCATTAATATGGTTTATAATATTATTCTTAAATTTAGAATCCAAAGAATAATTATTTCTTTGGACATAATCTTTTATAGAATCGTTTAACCTAATAAATTCTCTACTACTCCCTATATATTCAATAATAAAGGTATTACTGAATTCACTTATTATTTCTTTTGCTTTCTCAAAATCATCGTCTAATATACTTTCTAAAAAATTTAAACTAATACACTCACTATCAGATAGTAATTTTAGAATTTGAATTGCTAATTTATTATCGTTAAATTTTTTTAAGACTCGACTTACTTTTTCTAAATTAAAATCTACAACTTCATTCAAATGATTTATTAAATACTCTTCTCCTTCACTTTTTAAAAGTGAGTTAGTAAAACTTATCTGTTCAGGATAGCCACTGAATAAGTCTGTAATTATTTTAAAATTTTCTCTTTTAATCTCTAAATCTTCAATTTTTAATAGTGCTTGAAAATAACTAGCTCTTTCATATGGTTCAAGTTCAGGAATATTTATTGAAAAGATATTTGTCAAATCTTTATATATAAATGATTTTAATTTAGAAGTACTAATAATACAAATTGATAATGTATTTAGATCTGACATTTTTTCAATCAATTTTATATACCAATCAGATAATTGGCCAGTCGAATTAATAATGGAATAATTATCCAAAACGAGAAGTATATCTCTATTTTTTTCTAATTCTAGGACTAAATCAAAAGCCAGTTCGACTTTTTCATCAATTGTTTTTGTAGATAAATCTACTATTTCAAAACCATCTTTTTCAGAATAACCTAACCCAAATACTTTAATAATAAAATCCTCAATAGAATTACGATTGTCTAATATAATTGAAGGGAATTCATAATTATTTTTAATGTAGTTTGAATTTACTAAAACATGATTTAAAAATTTTCTTCTACCAATACTAGATAATCCATTTACAAAAATACTAGATGGTGTTAGGAGATTATAATCATATATTCTTTGTTCAAATTCTTTTATCTGATTTGTTCTACCTATGAACAATTGATTTAATGCTTTTCTTTTTGGATATAATTCCCAGTTTACAATCATAAGTGATTGTTTTATTAAGTCATGTACTTTTGTTGGCTTTGAAAAATATTTTAAATTATAATTATCTTTAATCCAATCAGGAATTAATTCACTATCATGTTTTATTTCAGGATCTATCAGAATTGGTAAAAATTTTTTAATCTTACCATTTTTAACATACTCCTCGGCTTTTAAAATTTCTTTTTCTACCCAAGGGCTTGTTAATGAATCTTTAGATATAAAAAAAACGAATATACCTGTTTGGTCAATTCCTTTATATATCTCATCTAAAGTAATTTCAGCAGCTTCAAAACTATATTTATCATAAATTATTTTATTTTTCCCTAATTTATTTGCTACGGTTTCAACATATCCTTTTTGCTTAGAACTATGAGATAAAAATACTTTATTCATTTGGAGTTATTTAATTAAGATTGATTTACTTAAATTTTTATATGTTTTCGATGCTATAATGTAGTTTTTATAAGACAAATATATAAATATTATTTATTGAAAATCTTATAATGATTTTTACAAATTATAATTAATAATTTACTTAATAAAACAAACATCGCATAATTTTCAAATTAACCACCAAGTAAAAACCCCTGTTTTTCAAAATCAAAAAACATCAAATTACAATATAAATTTCCCAAAAAATAACCACTAGAATAATCCACAAAAATTTTGTAATTTTGCCGACCACTAAAAGGAATTAGAAAATGTTAGATAGACTTCAATATGTAAAGCAGCGTTTTGATGAGATTTCGGATTTGATTATTCAGCCGGATGTTATTTCTGATCAAAAACGTTATAAGTCGCTTAACCAGGAATATAAAGGGATAAAAGCGCTTGTTGAAAAGAGAGAAGAATACATTATAGTTTTAGCAAATATCGACGAGGCTAACGAAATCATTGCTGACGGAAGCGATGCTGAAATGGTTGAAATGGCCAAAATGCAGTTGGATGAAGCAAAAGAACGTTTGCCGGAATTAGAGGAGGAAATCAAATTTATGCTGATTCCTAAAGATCCGGAAGATGCTAAAAACGTAATGGTGGAGATTCGCGCCGGAACGGGTGGGGACGAAGCGAGTATTTTTGCCGGTGACTTGTTCAGAATGTATACAAAATACTGTGAAACAATGGGATGGAGAACTTCTGTTGTGGATATGAACGAAGGAACTTCCGGAGGTTTCAAAGAGGTAATTTTTGAAGTTACCGGAGAAGATGTATACGGAACTTTAAAGTTTGAAGCGGGTGTTCACCGTGTACAGCGTGTTCCGCAAACTGAAACACAAGGGCGTGTACATACATCGGCGGCGACTGTTATGGTTTTACCAGAAGCAGAAGAGTTTGATGTACAAGTAGATATGAATGATGTTCGTGTAGATTTCTTCTGTTCATCAGGACCTGGAGGACAGTCGGTTAATACAACGAAATCGGCAGTACGTTTAACGCACATTCCAACCGGATTAGTAGCGCAGTGTCAGGACGAAAAATCACAGCACAAAAATAAAGATAAAGCTTTAATGGTATTACGTTCTCGTTTATACGAAATGGAATTGGCCAAAAAGCAGGAAGAAGACGCTAAAAAACGTAGTTCTCAGGTAAGTTCTGGTGACCGTTCCGCTAAAATTCGTACGTACAACTATGCACAAGGTCGTGTAACCGATCACCGTGTTGGTTTAACGCTTTACGATTTAGGAAACATCATGAACGGTGATATTCAGAAAATCGTTTCTGAGCTTCAGTTGGTGAACAATATGGAGAAATTGAAGGAAGCGTCAGAAGTGTACTAAGGAGCTAAGGTTCTAAGATGCTAAGCCTCTAAGGTTTTCCTTAGAAGATTATATAATAAAAAGCCGAACTTATGTTCGGCTTTTTTTATTGCCAAAAACGAAAACAAAGTTTTTCAGAAAAAAAAACTCAAAACCTTAGCATCTTAGAACCTTAGTATCTTAGCATCTCAAAAAAAGTACCTTTTTTTACCATCATCTACTTCCCAATTATAAACCTTTTCTTAAAAACTCAGAGTATCAGTAATTTAGGGGATAATACCCTTTTTTATTGTCTTTTTTTGTTTAATATTTGTAAATCTTTGATAAACAAAAGAAAATACTAGCCAACCAATTTAAAACCAATTTATGAAGAGAACTCTACTTTTATTTTGCTTCTTTGGGAGCTTTTTTTATGCGCGGTCGCAATCGTATTTCGGATTTCGGGACGATAATTATGCCGGAATTCAGAGTGTATTATTCAATCCGTCAGCTATTGTTGATTCTAAGTACCGAGCCGATGTTACAATTTCGTCAGTAAGTGCGACCGGACAAAATGATTTGTACGGCGTTAATTTTGCAGAAATATTTGATGGTAATTATGATCTGGATACAGATGCGAAGAAAAATTTTAAAACCAATAACAGAGGGAATTTTAATGTAGATATTTTAGGGCCTTCGTTTATGATGAATATTACGCCAGAGCATAGTATTGGCCTTTTTACACGTGTTCGCAGTATTACAAATGCGGTTGATGTAAACGGACAGCTTATTGATGAGGTAAATAAAGATATTGATGCATCGAATAGTTTTACAATTACAGGCGGAAATCCAAATGGAGTTACGAATTCATGGGCAGAAATTGGAGCCAGTTACGGAACAATATTATTAGATCATGATGTACATTTTATTAAAGCCGGAATTACATTAAAATATTTAATAGCAGGTGTAAATGGTTATATTAACGGAAGTGATTTAAGTGTGGCTTTTAATAAAAATGATGCTGCTCCTGCTTTGAGCACTTATAGTTCAACGGGAACACTTAGAACTTCTGCTAGTTATGATTATGAAAATGGAAAAGATCCAAAATTCGATATGACTTCGGCCGGAGTGGGAGTAGATTTAGGTTTTACGTATGAATATCGCACGAACTGCCATACTTGTATCGGAAACCGTTATAAACTAAAAGCGGCCATTGCCGTAACGGATATAGGAAAACTGAATTATAAAAATGCTATTGAAAACACCTATAATTTAACCGGAAGTGTTACTCAAAATGATATTGATGATTCTGATGATATTTTTGAGTTTTTTAATGACAATTATACTAAAATATCTTCCAGAAAAGGAGTAAAGGCCAATTTACCAACGGCTCTTCACACTAATTTTGACTGGAATATTGACAACAAATTCTACCTGAATTTAAGTACTGATTTTGGATTAGTCGATGCTAAAAAAATCAACGGAACAGCAATTGCTAATTCGGTTAGTTTTACGCCGAGATACGAAACAAGACAATTTAGTTTTTACGTTCCGGTAACTTACATGCAATACAGCGGAACACAGATTGGAGCCGGTTTTAGAGCCGGACCTTTATTTGTTGGTTCAGGAACACTTTTCTCTAATTTATTTTCAGATACTTCTAAAGGCTGTAATGTATATGTTGGTTTGAAACTGCCTATTTATCAAAATTATAATTAAGGTGCTAAGGTTCTGAGATGCTGAGCTTCTAAGTTTTTTATTTTTTTAAATGAAAAAGAGATTGTTTCACCTGTGTGAAACAATCTCTTTTTTTGGTTTGAGAGAACTTTAGCTTTTTTACTTAGAGTCTTTAGAGACCTTAGCATCTTAGAACCTTAGCACCTCAGAACCTTAAAAAATATAGTGACGTATTAACCGTTTAATCGTTTGTTATAAGTTAAGAAACGTATAGCGGGTTAGATACCTAAAAATACTCTTGTGTATTCAAAACATTTATATAGATTAGAGTACATGTATACACCATTTTTTAATACTATGTGACTTAATTTTTCCATAACATTTAAAATTTAAGTTTGACAATTACTCTTATGATGGTTCGTATTGTGATGATTCTTCTTCTTCATCTGAAGAGTCATGCGAAGATTCGCTTGGTTTTGAAACCAGATTGGTTACGATAAGCTGAACGATTGAACCTAAAATACCTTTAAACATGGTATCACCTTTTCCAACAATAAATCTTTTAGCAAGATATCCTATTGCTATACTTACGGCTGATTGTGCCAGATGACTCTTAAAACCAACTGTTTCGTTGATTTCTTCAACCGTGTTTCGGATAAGATTAATAGGTTTTAAATTTTCTTTAATTTCATCGATTTCATCCTTAATCGCGCACCATTCTTCATCCTGGCGAACTTCTAACAATTTTATTCTCTGATTTAATTCATCAATAGTATAAATAGCCTCCATATCAGTCTTTTTTAGTTATTAATTAGTTAAATCAGTATTTATTTTTCTTTTAAAATACTCGATACAATCGAATTTCCAATAGGAGTTTTAATCAGCTTATGATGCGTTTTGTGCAGTACAATAGCAACAATTAAATAGAAAAGTGCCATGATAAAAAAGCCTAAATAGTATTCTCCCAGTTCTTTTCCAATCCATAAACTTAAACCCACATTAAGGAATAAGGTAAAAAATGCAACAACAACTCCAACTGCTATCTTAGATGTTAACGATGATACAACATCGGCAACTGAACATACTGTTTTGAGTTTTAATAATTCTAAACTAGTTTTAGTATAGTTTTCAGCTTTTTCATAAAGATTTAAATTCTCGTTGGTTGTTGTTGCATTTGGTTCCATGATATTGGTATTTATGGTTTGAAAAAATCACTTGTATTTTAGTAGTTCGATTTTACAGTTTTTGCTTCATCTTTAACTGTATTAAAATCATCTTTTACCTGATTGAATTTTGCTTTTCCCTCTTCGATAATTTCTTTACCGTTTGAAGTGATTGTACTTACAATACCATCAAATTTTGTTTTCAAATTATCGCTGTAATCTTTTGATTTATCTTTGATTTTTTTTCTTGTGTTAGAACCTTTATCTGGTGCGAATAATACTCCTAATAATGCTCCTGCTGCAGCGGCAGCTGCGAATCCTAAAATTGTGCTAGATGCTTTCATAATATTTGATTTTTAATAGATTAATATATTTATTTAATGTTGATTAATTTTTAAACCTCACGGCCTTTGATAAGTCTTAACAGAACGGCAATTATGGCAATTACCAGAAGAATATGAATGATACTCCCAAAACTGTATACAAAGAAACCGAGAGCCCACAGAATAACCAGTATTACTGCGACGGTGTATAATAAGTTTGACATGGTTTTTATTATTTATGGGTTAATTAATTTTTTTAATTTAACTTATACGAAAGGTATAATGTCAAATTGCTGTTTTTTGCGTCTGGAAACGTATATGTTGTTCCCGCAACAGTTCTTTCTTTTCCAACAGTTGTAAGACCGTAATTGTAACGTAATCCAATGCTTATTGGGTTAAAATCTACACCAACACCAGCAGAAACACCTGCGTCAAATTTGTTTAAATCGTCTGTGTCGATGTCTTCATTAAAGTCAAAAGTTCCGTCTCCTGTAACTTTAGAACTTACCAGATACGATGCATATCCACCGGCATGAACATTAAAGTTTTTAGTAATGTTAACTCTTACTAAAAGAGGCACTTCGATATAATTTAATCTGAATTTAGCATTTCCTGATGCAAAAGCATTGTCGTATTCTAATTCAGAACCCTTTGTTGTAAATAAAATCTCTGGCTGAATTGCTACGAAATCTGAAATAGGTAATGTGGCATAAACACCGGCATTAAAACCGTATAGAATATTTTCATCATTAGGTTCGTTGTCTCCATCAGATATTAAATTCGACATGTTAAATCCTCCTTTTACACCAAACTCTGTGTTTACATTATTGTCCTGAGCGTGCAGCATTCCAAATGAAGCTGAAATAAAAAGTGTTAAGGCGCATAAAAAATTTGTTTGCATTTTCATAATTAAATAATTTAGTTAGTAATCTGGGCTTTTAAATAATTCGTTTTTTACTTTTTTTGGTTGATTTTATCTTCGGTTTCCCTCAATAAATCAAATTGTTCAGGCAAATACTTCAATACTAATTTTAAAATTATTTTATCGTTGGTTTCTTTAGAAACGATCTCTAGTAAATTAATCTGCTGTTTCAGGCATTCTTTTATCGAATTCAGATAAACTGTATTGAAATCTGAAGAATTAGCGGTAATCAATTCGTAAGTATCTCTTCTGTGCGCCGCATTTATTTCAGAAATTATAATCAGCTTTTTATTAGCCAGTTCTGTTATTTCCTGCAGCATTTTGTTTTGATTGTCTTCGATTTTTTTACCTAAAATCACTATCGATTTGTCTGAACTTTTTTGTTGTGCAACTTGACTTTTAGAAATAATAGTTTTTCCAATATTAGCTGTTTCAACGAAGAAATAAGCTTCTGTTTCTTCGGTTTCATTTTGTGCAAAAGTTTCTGTTTTTTTTATGGCGCTTTCTAATGTATTATTTTCAAATCCATTTTTTCTGTTGCATGATAAAATACCAGCCGTCACAGATAAAAAAAGCACTTTCAGAACAGTTACTTTCGCTACAGATATTGTTTTCTTTTTCACTTCTCAAGTATTACATTACAAAGATGCTAACGAATGAAAGATTTTACCTTACAGCATAAAAAAGAAACGTTATATAATTCCCATAAAGAATTTATATAACGTTAATAATGTTAGTGTTTTAAGGCTTTTTCGAGTGTTATTCAGGAAGAAATACAGTAAAAACAGAACCTTTGTCCGGCTCACTGTCGGCCAAAATATAGCCTTTATGGTTGTCTACGATTTTCTTACAAATCGCAAGACCAATTCCTGTTCCCGGATAATCGGTTTTAGAATGCAGACGCTGGAACAAAATAAAGATGGTTTCCTTAAACTGAGGATCAAACCCCATACCGTTATCCGTGAAAGTAATCTTATGATACTTTTTAATATTTTGATCTAAAATTTCCGGATAATGTTCAGCATCAACTTTTGTGGCTTCAATAGTAACAGATGGAATACTGTTGGGCTTGCTGTATTTTAATGAATTTCCGATCAGGTTAATAAAAAGCTGTTCGATCTGATACGGAATAACGGCCAGTTTTGGAAGTTTATTAGCTACAATAACGGCGCTTTTTTCTTCAATAATTTCAGTAAGTTCAGATTCGGCATTTGCCAGTAATTCATCCAGATTTGTTTTTATGAACTCCTTTTTAGTAGTATTGGTTCTCGAAAACAAAAGCAGATCATCAATTAAAATACGCATTCTTTTTGCCGAAACTTCAATTTTGGTCAGATAGTCTCTTCCACTTTCAGACATTACTGCTTTATCAGTATCAGAAACTCTCGAAATAAAAGTTTGAATTTTTCTAAGTGGTTCCTGTAAATCATGACTCGCGACGTGATTAAAAGAAGCAAGTTCTTTATTGCTTTTTTCAAGCTCTTTATTACGTTCCTGTAATTCTATATTTAAAAGATGTTCATCTGTAATATCAAAATTAATTCCCAGTAAAATATTATTTCCCTGCAGGTCAGTAAGTAATTTTCCTGTTGATTTAAAATATCTTATTTCGTGGTTAGGACGTACTATTTTGTAGTAAATAAAAGGCAGTTGTTTGTTTTTAATAATTCCTTCAATAGAATTTGAAATATTCTCTTTATCATCCGGGTGTACAAAATTCAGAAAAGTTTCTTTTATAGGAACAAATGCGTTAGGTTCGTAACCCAATAAACGAAATTGATTGTCTGAATATTCAATTTTATCAGCATCTAAATCCCATTGCCAGGTGCTGAATTTACCAATTGCTTCAGATTCAGAAATTAAACCGTTTGAGATTAAAAGTTTTTTATTGAAAACTTTTAGACGTTGAAAATCTTTGCTGATTTGTCTGAAAGCTAAAAGAATAAAAAATAAAGCCGTTAAAAATAATGAAATAGAGAAGAGCGGACTTAAAGAAATTTCGTCATCATAAATTTTAAGTCTGTTTTTTAAATACGTTTTCTCGATGTCGTTCATTTCGTCTACTTTAAAACGAATGTTTTCCATCAGGATTCGTCCCCCAAACATATGATTGTCGAGTTTGCGTTTATCATATGTTTTGGGATCGCTGTATTTTAAACAATTTTCGAAAGAAACAAAACGCTGAATAATGAGTTTAAATAATTTTCGAAGATTTTCCTGCTGAACAGGGTTATCAGCAGTTAATTTTTTTAAAGTAATAAATGAAGTGTTTACCTTATCGCGGGAATAAATATAAGGAGTTAAAAAACGGGCATTTCGAGTAATGATGTAACCCCTCTGGCCCGTTTCGGCGTCCTTAATTGCCGACATTAATCTTTCTAACTGAATGTTTATTTCATACGTATGCATAACCAGTTTACTCGATTCGTTCAAGTCCTGATTATGTTTGTAAGCAATAGAAGAAAGAAATAACAGAATGAAAACTGCGATTACAAAAATAACTCTCAAAGAGTTTGAAGAATTAAAATTTGGTATCCATTTCATTGGTTACTATTATTTTATTTTAGTCGCAGCAAGAAATTATCACGATTTAACCCAGAGGTATGATAGTGCCAGTTTACGGTCACGACTTCATTAATTATTTTTTTCAGCGTATTAAAATCGCTTGGCTTTTTGATATAAATATTGGCACCCTGAATAAAAGTATCTTCAATATCTTCTTCAGAAGATGAAGTAGAGTAAATAGCAATAATTATATTTTTTAGATGCTCCGTTTTTTTAATTTCAATCAAACATTCTTTTCCGGTTTTCTTTGGCATATTCAAATCCAGAAATAAAATATCCGGAAGTTTATTATCAGAATCCATTAAATGATCCATCAACTGCATCCCGTCATGAACAAATTCTACGTTAGTTTGTATTTTAATTTCTTCAAAAGCATCCTTAAAAAAAGACGATCGTCTTCATCATCATCCGCCAGTAAAATATTTAATGCGTTTTTCTGCATTTTAGTATGGTATTTAGGTTTTTATTTTAAATTTTCTCTACGTTTCTTAATTATCCTCTGAAATGCCGAAGGTGTAATACCTGTTGTATTTTTAAATTGTGTACTCAAATGCGCTACACTTGAGTAATTTAATAAAAAAGCAATTTCTGTCAAACTCATTTCATTGATAATTATCAATTGTTTTGCTCTTTCAATTTTTTGTAAAATGATGAAATTTTCTATAGAAGAATAGGTTACCTCCGAGAAAACATTGGATAAATAACCGTAACTATGATTCAGTTTTTCTGCTAAAAATACCGAGCTTTTGTAGTTGTTACTGTCTTCCATAAAGACGAGCTCAATAATAGCATCTTTAATTTTTTGGACTAGAACACTCTTTTGATTTTCAACAACTTCAAATCCATGCGGACTTAAATTGGTTTTTAAAGTTTCGAGTGCATCTGCATCAATGTTATCATCAATCTCAATCTCACCAAATCCTAAAGTCGTAAAATTGATATTTTGCTTTTCTAGGTTTTGTTTAAGATAAAGTGAACAGATGGTATTAATGTCGAACTTTATAAATAGCTTCATTTTTGAAAAAATTTGGTTAAAGATAATTAATTTATTTTTGGTTACCGCGTTTAAAGTTTTATAAAAACTATTAAACATTGATATTTTAAAATAAAACTTTCAAAAAAATACCGTCTAATACATTTATTACTAGACGGTATTCCCTGATTGAGTCAGTAAGGTTTACAAGTCTGACAAAATTTGATGAAATTCTTCTTTAGTTTTACCTAATTTCTGCTGTAGTCTTCCGTACATTTCGTCTTCTTTACCTTCAGCAAACATTAAATCATCATCTGTCAACTCAGCATATTTTTGCTTTAGTTTCCCTTTCAGCTCATTCCAGTTTCCTTTTATTTCTGTCGTATTCATGATCGCGTTTTTTTGTAATTATTGTGAATGTAAAGTTGCAATTTCTCATTTTGGAATGCGTTACAAAAATTTTCCTGATCGTTGCATAATTCACATTTCGCGATTTTTTTATGCCTGATATCGGCGTAAAACCCAGGCCATTTTTTCATGTTCCTGCAATAAACCTGTAACAAAATCAGCAGATCCGGCATCGTTTGTCTCATTTTCAAAAACCGGAATATAATCTCTAAACTCCGTTACCAGCTGTTCGTGATTTTCCAGAAGTTCTTCCAGCATGTGTTTTTGAGAAGCATATTCTTTAGGAGATTCTTTAAGAGTCGAATTTTCGATAAACTCTTTCATAGTTCCGATGGTTTTTTCGCCAAGCTGACTAATTCTTTCTGCAACCTCGTCAATTTGAGCTTCCAGAATTCGGTATTGCTCTTCAAATAATTTATGAAGTTCCATGAAACTGTTTCCTGAAATATTCCAGTGAAACTTTCTGGTTTTTACATAAAGCGTCATTTCATTAGATAAAATCGTCGCTAATATAGTAGCGCTCTTTTTTAAATTTGCGCTTGAGATTCCAATATGTGGCGTTGTCATAACTTGTCTGATTTATGGGTTTATTTTCAAAAGTAAAAAGACACCCGGCATTTTTCTTTACACAATTTTTTGAAGATGTTATAGGAATTCAATGTTGGTAGTGAATTAAAAATTAAAAATTAAAAATTAAAAATAATTAGATATCACCCTGATCGAAGTCGAAGGGCATCTCAATTGAAACGGGCTTCGACTTCGCTCAGCCTGACAATAATATTAAATCACCCCAAACCAACCATCAACCATCAACAATTAACAATTAATCATTATAATTTGTAATTTTGCGCCACAAGTAAAAAACAATATGACAACACAACAACTACACGAACAAATTCTTCAAAAAAAATCATTTCTATGCGTTGGTTTAGATCCGGATTTAACTAAAATTCCGGCACATTTATTAGAAACAGAAGATCCTATTTTCGAATTTAATAAAGCCATAATAGATGCAACCCATGATTTAACAGTAGGTTACAAGCCAAATACAGCATTTTTTGAAGCATACGGAATAAAAGGCTGGATGTCTCTGCACAAAACAATTAATTATATCAACGAAAATTATCCTGATATTTTTACCATTGCCGATGCAAAACGAGGCGATATTGGAAATACGTCAAGCATGTACGCTAAAGCTTTTTTTGAAGATTTGAATTTTGATAGTGTAACAGTTGCTCCTTATATGGGAAAAGATTCTGTAGAACCTTTTCTTGCTTTTGAAAACAAACACACAATAATGCTGGCTTTAACCTCAAATGAAGGCGCTTTCGATTTTCAGACTTTAAACACAAACGGAACAGAATTATATAAACAAGTTTTAGAAACTTCTAAAACGTGGAAAAACTGTCAAAACTTGATGTACGTTGTAGGCGCAACAAAAGCAGAATATTTTACCGATATCAGAAAAATTGTTCCGGACAGCTTTTTACTAGTTCCGGGAATTGGCGCTCAGGGCGGAAGTTTATCCGAAGTATGCAAATACGGAATGAATGATAAAGTGGGACTTTTAGTAAACTCGGCAAGAGCTATTATTTATGCTTCAAATGGAAAAGATTTTGCTGAAAAGGCGAGAGAAGAGGCTTTGAAAGTACAACAGGAAATGGAGGAGATTATTCGTTTAAAGTTTCAGGTTTAAAGTTTGCTTTGAACATAATTTTTAACGCAAAGTGCGCCAAGTTTTTTCCGCAAAGTTTGCAGAGGTTTGAATTGAAGTTTTTTTAAGTTCTCAAAGCTTACTTAAAGTAAAACTTAGACGCTTCTTTGAGAACTTTAGAAACTTTTATAAGACTACGCATATAATTTCTTTGTGAACTTTGCGGAAAAAACTTGGTGCACTTTGCGTTAAAACCACAATCTAAATCAATGAAAGAATTTCAAGACCAACTCGGGACAAATCATTTATTTGAGAATTCTCCAAAAAGAATTATCTCACTTGTTCCCTCACAAACCGAATTATTATATGATTTAGGTTTAGAAGAAAAAATAATCGGAATTACGAAGTTTTGTGTACATCCCTATCATTTTAAATCAACCAAAAAGATTGTTGGAGGGACAAAGAAAATTCATTTCGAAAAAATCAAACTGCTTCAGCCCGATATTATCATTTGCAATAAAGAAGAAAATACAGAAGAGATTGTAAATCAGTTAAAAGAAATATGTCCGGTCTGGGTTACGAATATTGTTACTGTTGAAGATAATTTTCAGATGATTTCAGATTTTGGACAGTTGTTTAACTGCCGAACTGAATCTCAAAAATGGAATGATAAACTGGCTTTTGCCCTCAATGATTTCAAAAACTATATTAAGGATGTTCCTGAAAAAAAAGTGGCTTATTTTATATGGAAAAACCCTTATATGGCTGCAGGAAATGATACATATATAAATGAGTTATTAAAACTGAATCATTTTAAGAATATCTACGAAGATAAAGGACGTTATCCGGAAATTGAACTCAAAAAAATGCGATTAGAAGGCGATCCTGATCTTGTGTTTCTTTCTTCTGAGCCTTATCCTTTTAAAGAAGAAGATGCCTTTGAAATTGGAAGATTTACACATCATGCTAAAACCATTTTCGTTGACGGTGAAATGTTTTCCTGGCACGGCAGTCGATTATTAAAGGCTTTCAGCTATTTTAAATTACTTCATGAAAGATTGAAAAACTAGAAAAGAATTCCAATATTTAAATTCCAAATTCCAAACTTGCTTAAATTGGAATTTGGAATTTTTTTATTGGCATTTAATCCAAAAAAGAATGCCGACATCTCGAAGACGCCGGCATTATTTAACTAACCAAAACCAAAATAATAAATAACCAGTTTATTACATTACAAAGATCCGACATAAATCAATGTAAGGCTGTTAAGATCTTGTTATTACTTTGTTGGATATAAGTTAATGTATGAATTTAAAATTTTAATAAATTCAAATTCCAAATTCCAAACTTGCTTAAATTGGAATTTGGAATTTTTTTATTGGAGTTTAATCCAAAAAAGAATGCCGACATCTCGTAGATGCCGGCATCATTTAACTAACCAAAACCAAAATAATAAATAACCAGTTTATTACCTTACAAAGGTCTGACATATATCAATCTTTTGCTGTTAAGGTTTTGTTATTACTTTGTTGGTCATAAGTTAAGATTTGCAAAATCTTTGTTTTGAGCTTTTTGCAGCGTTAAATAATTTCTGTTTATTAAAATATAATAGCAATCGATTTTGTTTATAGATATCGTAATGATTAGTTTGTATATTTGATAAAACATTAAATATCAGCATTATGGAATCAAACAAAAAATTAACAACTGCTACAGGAACACCTGTTCCAGACAATCAAAACATTCAGACGGCGGGACCTCGCGGACCTGTATTATTACAAGATTTTTGGTTTTTAGAGAAAATGGCGCATTTTGATCGTGAAGTAATTCCGGAACGACGAATGCATGCCAAAGGATCTGGGGCTTACGGAACTTTTACCGTAACGCACGACATTACCAAATATACAAGAGCCGATTTGTTTTCGGAAATTGGAAAAAAAACTGAAATGTTTGTTAGATTTTCTACCGTAGCAGGAGAAAGGGGTGCCGCAGATGCGGAAAGAGATATTCGGGGCTTTGCCTTGAAATTCTACACTAATGAAGGAAACTGGGATTTAGTAGGTAATAATACGCCAGTATTTTTTTTCCGTGACCCAATGAAATTTCCTGATCTGAACCATGCTGTAAAACGTGATCCAAAAACCAATTTAAGAAGTGCTGATAATAATTGGGATTTTTGGACACTATTACCAGAAGCATTACATCAGGTCACCATTGTAATGAGCGACAGAGGAATTCCAAGCTCTTACAGACACATGCATGGATTTGGAAGCCACACATTTAGTTTTATCAACAAACAAAATGAAAGACATTATGTGAAATTCCATTTCGTAACACAACAAGGAATTGATAATCTTTCTGATGAAGAAGCGGCAAAACTAGTGGGTGGCGACAGAGAAAGCCACCAAAGAGACTTATTTGACGCGATCGAAGAAGGAAACTTTCCGAAATGGAAAATGTTTGTTCAGATTATGACTGAAGAACAAGCTGAGAATTATCGTTTCCATCCTTTTGATTTGACTAAAGTTTGGCTAAAAAGCGATTTTCCACTGATTCCGGTTGGAGAATTTGAACTAAACAAAAACCCTGAAAATTATTTTGCCGAAGTTGAGCAGGCCGCTTTTAATCCGGCACATGTGGTTCCGGGAATTAGTTTTTCACCAGATAAAATGCTTCAGGCACGTTTGTTCTCTTATGGAGATGCTCACAGATATCGTTTAGGAGTTAATAATTTCCAAATTCCTGTAAATTCATCAAGATGTCCGTATAATACTTTTCACAGAGACGGAGCAATGCGCGTAGACGGCAATAACGGATCGAAAAAACATTATGAGCCAAACAGTTTTGGAGAAATGCAGGAACAGCCAGAATTTAAAGAACCGCCGTTGAAACTTCACGGAGATGCCTGGGCGCATAATTTTAGAGATGATGATAATGATTATTTCACACAGCCGGGATTATTATTCAATTTATTGACTCCTGAGAAAAAACAATTGTTATTTAAAAATACGGCAGCCCAAGTTGGAGGCGCACAAAAGTTTATCCAAATTCGTCATATCAGAAACTGCTTTAAAGCCGATCCTGCATATGGAGAAGGTGTTGCAAATGCACTTGGTTTAACGATGGATGAAGTAAACACTTTTGATGATCCAAGATTGTCAATTGTTGTTAGATAAGGTTCAGAGTTTCTAACACGCTAAGTTATTTTAATAGAAAACCCGACAGATTTTAAAACCTGTCGGGTTTATTATTTGATATCAATATGAATTTAAACTGGACTGAAGTCCAGCCCTACAATATGGATCGAGCCGAAGGCTCTTTTTATAGTTCCGAAGGAACAAATTATATTGTAGAGCTGGACTTCAGTCCAGTTTTATATGTACAAAATAACCAGAAATCTGATCGGGTTCTATTTAGGTTCAAAGGTTAATAAAATAAACCCTTCCAAAAAGCTTAGAGTCTTAGTGCCTCAGAACCTTAGCATCTTAAGAAAAAACCACCGTTTTATTGCTGTAAACCATTGTTTTACGCTCTGAATGTAGTTTTATGGCTCTTGCTAAAACGATTCTTTCCAGGTCACGTCCTTTCATGATAAAGTCTTCTACAGAATGAATATGTGAAACTCTTGCGATATCCTGCTCGATAATCGGACCTTCGTCTAATTCTTCGGTAACATAATGACTTGTTGCTCCAATAATCTTTACGCCACGTTTAAAAGCTGAATGGTAGGGTTTTGCACCCGGAAAAGCAGGTAAAAACGAATGATGAATATTGATGATTTTATTTTCGTAAAGAGAAATCAATTTTGGCGTAATAATCTGCATATAGCGAGCTAAAACAATAAAATCGATATCATATTTTTTCAAAAGTTCAATTTGTTTTGCTTCGCCTTCTTCTTTATTGTCTTTGGTAAAAGGAACACAATGAAACGGAATGTCAAAACGTTCTGCAACAGATCTTAAATCGTTGTGATTGCTAATAATAACCGGAATTTCAATATTTAATTCACCTGCGCTGTAACGGCCTAAAATGTCAAATAAACAATGATCATATTTAGAAACAAATAAGGCCATTTTTGGCTTTTGTTCCTGATTGTACAATTCCCATGACATATCAAAATCGACGGCAAGTGTTTTATTGAATTCTTCTTTTAGACTTTCAATAGTAATTTTCGGATTGGTAAATTCACATTCCAATCGCATAAAAAATACATTTTGCTCTACATCAACGTGCTGATCGATATAAGTTATATTTCCTTCAACTTTGGCAATAAAAGTCGTTACAGAAGCAATAATGTTTTTTCGGTCATTACAGTGAATAAGAATGGTTATTTTTTGCATCTTTTAGTTGGTTAATCGGTTAATTGTTGATTTGTTTAATCGTTTAAATGCAGAATCGTAAATTTCGGTTACACAATTAAACGATTAAACAGTTAAACGAAAATTATTTTCCGTCCTGCATAGCAAAAACACTTTTTAATAGCGGAGTTGTTCTTGCACTTATGTTATTACGGATTTCTTTTTCTTCTACAGCAATCATTTTAAATACACCAGACAAAGCCTGATTAGTTGTATAATCAGTCAAATCAGGGTTAACTTTTTTCACAAGCGGAATAGTGTTGTATTTATTGATAATTTTTGTCCAGACAACATCAGCACCTACTTTGGCAAACGAGCTTTTAATTACAGGATTAAATTTTCCGTATAAAGCTGTAGTTGTGCTTCCTTGCAAATAAGTTGTGGCAGCACTGTCATTTCCTAACAAGATATTTTTAGCATCTGTAAAAGTCATATTTTTTACAGCCGTAACAAATATTGGTGTGGCTTCTTTTACTGCATCTTCTGCAGCACGGTTCAGCATTTTAATTCCTTCATCGGCAAGAGAGCTAAGACCTACTTTTCTTAAAGTGGCGTCAACTTTTTGTAATTCTTCAGGCATTAAAATTTTTACAGCTTCGTTTTTGTAAAAACCGTCTACTGCGGTTAATTTACTTACTTGTACAGTAATTCCTTTATTTAGAGCTTCTTTTAATCCAGAAGCAATATCAACTCCTCCAATTCCCTGAGAAATTTGTGGCAATTGATTTAAAGTTTGCTGCATCTCTGCGCAGGAAGTAAGAGAAAATGCAACGGCTAATAATAAAATCTTTTTCATTTTTTGGGGTTTATTTAAGTTTCAAAAATACTACTTATTCAAAAATAGAGCCACAATTTTATTCGAAAACATGTAGTATTTTGTTTGAGAATTAACATTGATTTATAGTTTTGTGTCCTAAATTTTCAATAAACTATGTAAACTTTCATATTTTGCATTTTCAATAGGGTAAACATTAATCAAGAACAGATTTCCATTTTTATTTATAAAACTTATTGACGACCTGCTTTTTGACATTATATACCCAAAATCACCAGTTTTTTTATTTGATGAATTTATATTAAAAAGAGATGATATTATTTCAATTTCATAAAAACCGGATTTGTTTACATTAATAATTTCCCCATTTAAGTAATAGTACAAGTTTTTACTGGTTGAAAAAGGATAGGAAGATAAATCAAGATATCGAGCGCCTTTCTCCCGACCATCCGATGGTGTAAAACCTATAATGTTACTATTGTTTTTGTTATCGGGTCTGTTGTTTACTTTAATGAGTTTAAAATCAGAACTTATTTTTCCTAATTTAGTGAGGGTTACAAAATGGTTTTTATCAATTAGAGCATTAAAACCAACAAATTTATTATCAATATATGTACTTTGATTATAGGTAATTCTGTGTTCTGAAATATTTATAAAATTACTAAGTTTTAATGCCGGAGTATTTTTATCATAAGTAATTCTTGAATCGAGAATAATAAAGTTGAAGATTTTATAACAGAAATATACTGCGGTAATTAAAAGAATAACGAGAAAGAATTTGTTGTTTTTCATTGAATAAAATATAAATGATTTTTCCAGATATTATTTTTCTAATAAATCAATTTCTTCCTGTGTTTTTTCTATATAAACAGACATCTGCTTATAATTCCATTTGCCTCTTTTTGTGGCCACAACAAATAAAGTTCCTTTTCCTTTTGGACCTTTTAACGGAATTTGCAAATCGCAGTCTCCGGAATCATTATGTAAATTGATACTTCCAGATACCATTCCGTCAGTTTCAACAGGGTTTCCTAGTTTTTCAACAACAATTTTGCTGTGCTGTGCTGCTGCCAACGATTCTTTAAAAGCATCAGAATCTCTCATCATCGAGGTAACTCCAAAAATAATTACGCCAATAAATAAAGCAAAAAGTACAATAAGGCTTAAACATCCTGTTGGAACAAACCATTTCCAGTTCCTGTCCCACCAATTTTTTTTAGGTTGAAAATCGTCATCGTTCATAAAATAGAAGATTAGTTTTTGATTAGGTTAATTTTCTGAAAGATATTAATTTTCAGATGAACGAAAACAAAAAATCATCTTATAAACTATAAGATGATTTTATATTTTTAAGGATTATCTATTATTAAAAGCTATTTCTTCCAGAGCCTTTGGATTACTGATTACTTTATTCACTTCTTGTTTTCTCATATTGTCTTTATCTCCGGTTCCAGTACTTAAAATGAGTTTTTTAGGAATTATAGGTGTTTTATCAAATATTGTAGAATATAGTAAAACTGCCTGTAAAAATCCGCCATCGTTTGTAAAGTGAAGTATATTTTTACCATAACGAAGATTATCTTTATTATTAATTAGATATTCATAACCACTTTTACCATCATATGCATCTTTAACAGCATCTCCAACCCTCAATAAACCTGCATTTTTAATAAAAGCGACAGCTAAAACGGCATTTTTTTGTAATTCTTTATAGTAGTGATCATATTCTGGATTTGTATAGGGTAATGGAGACATATTTTGATAGACATATATGGCGACATCAGGACTGTTTTTGTGTATTTTTTCTACAATTAATTTTAAATTTAATCTGTATTTTTCAAGATCAGTTAACGCAATTGGTGTCGCTTCCTGAAGGACAACAAAATCATAATAATTACCATCCTTATCTATATTAGAAAAAATCTGGTTCGCTTCTGTTTTATTAGTGTTATAAACTTCATCAAGCGAAACTCCCATTGTTACCAATTGCTGCACATCTATGTGTTTATTGTTAGCATTACACAATTCCTGAAGAAGAGTTGGGGCACTTACAAAATATTCAATTTGGCTGTTTCCAATAAATAATATACGCGAAGGTCCTACTGATTTTGGTGGTTTAGGGTTACTAATTCCATTAGATGAAATCCTATTTTTTGTTGTAAATTTATCACATGAAATAAGTAAAGCTGGTATAATAAGAATTAAAACGTATTTTTTCATTTGTAAATGGGTGATAAGAAGTTGCAAATCTCTATTTTATCCATCTTCATATAGGCCTCAAAATGCTTTTAAAATAGTATTTTAAGACAAAAAATCACCTTGCAGATTTTACAAGGTGATTTTGAATTTTGTATTAAGATGAACAGCCAGCTAAAAGCGTATTGTTTTCAAGTTGTAGGTAGGATTCTTGATTATTCTTATTAGTTGCTGTTTTACCTTTTTACAAATTATATAACTAAATTTTGGGTACAAAAAAGGTGATTAAACGTATTGCAAACAGTACAAATTGGGATTGTAAACCGGATTAATCTGTTTTAAATCGGCTAAAATATTGTGAGTGTAATCTTTACCGCCAATGGCTAAATAAAACAAAGATTTTGAAACGTAAAATGGTCTCAACGGAAGTGAACGCCACCCTTGTACTATATTTTTTAAGAAATGTTTTAAGGCATACTTAAATGGTTTTTCTTCTGGACGAATAAAATAAATCGTATAACTTTTAATTTTTGTCATCAGGTTTGGAAACATTACAAATCTTCCGCCCTGCTGAATTAATAAATTGATTTCAAAAAGTGATAATCCTTCTATATTTTCTGTTTTCATGATAAATTGTTTTTTGCATTAATATTAGTGGTAGTATTACGATGCAAATTTCCGACAGAAGAATATATTATTTAGGACTTAAAAGTTTTAAAATTAATAAGTTATGTTATTTTGAATAAAAACATAAAATCGGAAATTCATTTTACTGAACTCCCGATTTTACTCAATTTATGATATAATATTTAGTTAGAAGCTACGCCATCTACAGGAAATAAAAAGTTATTTAATTCTGTATCTTTTTCATATACATCCTGATAAAAACTTACTTCTCCGGAATCATGAACCCATGATGTAAAATAAGTAATGTAAATAGGCACTTTGTTTGGCAGTTTAAATGTACTTTCTGCTTTTCCCGCCATAGCTTTATTTATTTTATCAGTTGTCCATTCCGGATAATCTTTTAACATTGCAATGGCTAACTCTTTCGCTTTGTTTACGTTAATACAACCGTGGCTGAAAGTTCTTCTTTCAAAATCAAATAATGATTTTGCAGGAGTATCGTGCATGTATATGTCTTCAGGATTTGGGAAAATAAATTTCACTAATCCAAGAGAGTTATTTGGACCTGGTTTTTGTCTTACCTGACCATTTACCATTTCCATATTATGATCTGCCAGATAATTAGGATCGGCAGCCATTTTCAATTTCAATTCATTATCAACAATACTTTGCGGCACAGTCCAGTAAGGGCTGAAAACAATTTTATCGATATTTCCGTTAAAAATGGTTGTTTTCGTTAAAGATGATCCCACAAATACTTTAGAAGTAAGTTCTGGTTTTCCGTTTTTTACATAAACCAATTCAAAAGAAGGAATATTTACAATAATATATTCTTTGTCTTTTAGAATTTTTGGAGAAATCCAACGGCATCTTTCCATATTAACCATCAAAGTATTGATTTTATCTTTTAATGGAATGTTCATTTCCTTGATATGATCTTCAGAAAGAATGTAATTGGGTTTAAAACCGTTTCTTACTTTGTATTTCATCACCCCTTCCATTAATTCCTGATCATAGAAATCGCTTTTTGAGTCGCGTGCTAAATCTCCCAAAATAAATAATCGTGTTCTAACCTGGCCAATAGTAGGTGAAGTGGCGTCTGGTCGAAGATCTTTATAGGGTTTTTCGGCAACGATAGGTTTCCAAACGTTAGCTTTTTCTATTTCTCTGTATTTTTTAAGAGCGTCTTGTAATTTATAGTATTGATTAAAAAGAAGTTCGTCATTTTTCTCTAATAAAGTAGGTTCGGTTATTAGAGAATCTAACAAAGTATCATAAGATATTTCTTTTTTAGGAAGAAGCCATCCTGTTTTTTTAGCAGTTTCGGCATCTAAACCTACATAAACACGATTCATGTATATAATATAAGCTGAGCTTAACAGCATATCAGAATCTGCTTTTGAAGGTTTATCTTGTGATTTCTTTTTAAAAATCTGATCAATTTCATATTTATAAGGAAGTTCAAATACTAAACCTTCTTCATATGTATCGTTTAATTTTTCATACAAGGTTTTTCCGAATTCATTGATTTTGTCATCTTCGTACCAAATTGGTCCGTAAGATCTGGTTTTGTACAATGCTGTAACCTCGTTTTGATATTTTTTTAAATCAGAATACCTTTTAAAGAAATCAGTTAAAACCTCACTGTCAACTTTTGTATCTGAATTATTATTTAGATAAGATTTATTTAAACTTATGTTTTCTCTTGTGTTACTATTATTATATTTTCCATAAGATAATAGAGTAAAACTAAGAGCTAAAATTATGCTTAGTGGATATGTTGTTTTCATTTTCATTTAAATTTTTACGTTACTACTTAGACTTCAAGTTCTGGTAAAAATTTGGGGCCTTTTCTACATTGCTAAATTACTATAGGAGTGGTTTAAAAGTGTTTCTATATTTAATATAGATTTTTCAAAATTGCCACATAGTAGGTTTCTTGCTATAAATCAACTATTTAGCTAAATTGTTACCCTTTTAATTAACGAAAACGTTATATTAAGAAAAACATAAGACCTTAATCATAATCAAATATTAAAATATTTTGTAAATTGCTCCCTTAAAATTATCATATTCATAAAATGGAACAACAAATACCATATATTCCTAAAAATAAAGTAAGAATTGTAACCGCTGCTTCGCTTTTTGACGGACATGATGCAGCAATCAATATCATGCGTCGTATTATTCAGTCTACGGGAGTAGAGGTAATTCACCTTGGACATGACCGAAGTGTTGAAGAAGTAGTAAATACCGCCATTCAGGAAGATGCCAATGCAATTGCAATGACATCATACCAAGGAGGTCACAACGAATACTTTAAATATATGTATGATCTGCTTCACGAAAAAGGAGCGGGACACATTAAAATTTTCGGAGGAGGAGGCGGTGTAATCCTGCCAAGCGAAATTGAAGAATTGCATGAATATGGAATTACAAGAATTTATTCTCCAGACGATGGACGTTCTCTTGGTTTACAAGGAATGATTAATGATTTGGTACAACGTTCCGATTTTCCGATTGGAGATAAATTAAACGGAGAAATTGATCATATCGAAAATAAAGTTCCAACGGCAATTGCGCGTTTAATTTCTTCAGCTGAAAATTTTCCTGAAATTGCAAAACCAGTTTTTGATAAAATTCACGAAAGCAATATGAGTTCTAAAATTCCAGTTTTAGGGATCACAGGAACGGGTGGTGCCGGAAAATCTTCTTTGGTGGACGAATTGGTTCGCCGATTTTTAATTGATTTCCCGGAAAAAACAATCGGATTAATTTCTGTCGATCCTTCTAAGAGAAAAACTGGAGGAGCACTTTTAGGAGACAGAATCCGTATGAATGCGATTAATAATCCTCGCGTATATATGCGTTCGCTGGCGACACGTCAGTCGAACTTAGCATTGTCTAAATATGTAGCCGAAGCGATTCAGGTTTTGAAAGCCGCGAAATACGATTTGATTATTTTAGAGACTTCAGGAATCGGTCAGTCTGATACCGAAATTATGGATCATTCTGATGTTTCTTTATATGTAATGACACCAGAGTTTGGAGCGGCAACACAATTGGAAAAAATCGACATGCTTGATTTTGCCGATTTAGTGGCTTTAAACAAATTTGATAAACGTGGCGCGCTTGATGCTTTGCGCGATGTAAAAAAACAATATCAAAGAAACCATAATCTTTGGGATAAAAGCCCAGACGAAATGCCAGTTTTCGGAACAATTGCTTCGCAGTTTAATGATCCGGGAATGAATACGCTTTACAAAGCGATTATGGATAAAGTGGTTGAAAAAACGGCTTCAGATTTGAAATCGACTTTTGAAATCACAAAAGAAATGAGCGAGAAAATCTTCGTGATTCCGCCGGGAAGAACACGTTATTTATCTGAAATTGCAGAGAATAACAGAAGCTATGATGAAACAGCCATTTCGCAGCAAAAAGTTGCTCAGAAATTATATGGAATTTTCAAAACCATAGAATCGGTTTCTGGAAAAGTTCCTCAAATCACAAAAGCAGGAATTGACGATTCGACTGTTTTGCCAAGCGGAATTGCAGAACACGACGAAAACAGAATCTTTTTAAATCTTTTACTAAATCAATTCGATAAAGTAAAAATGGATTTAGATCCGTACAATTGGGAAATTATCCTGAATTGGGATGAAAAAGTAGCCAAATACAAAAATCCGGTTTACTCCTTTAAAGTACGTGATAAAGAAATTAAGATTGCAACACATTCTGAAAGTTTATCACATTTACAGATTCCGAAAATTGCTTTACCTAAATATGAAGGTTGGGGTGATATTTTGCGTTGGAATTTACAGGAAAATGTTCCAGGAGAATTTCCTTTTGCTTCAGGATTGTATCCGTTTAAACGTGAAGGCGAAGATCCTTCAAGAATGTTTGCGGGCGAGGGCGGACCAGAAAGAACCAACAAACGTTTCCATTATGTAAGCGCTGGAATGCCTGCAAAACGTCTTTCGACAGCTTTTGACAGTGTAACTTTATACGGAAACGATCCAGATTTACGTCCGGATATTTATGGAAAAATTGGAAATGCGGGAGTTTCAATCTGCTGTTTAGATGATGCCAAAAAACTATATTCAGGTTTCGATTTGGTTCATGCTTTAACTTCAGTAAGTATGACGATTAACGGGCCTGCGCCAATGTTGTTAGGTTTCTTTATGAATGCGGCAATCGATCAGCAATGTGAGATTTACATCAAAGCAAATGATTTAGAAAAAGAAGTTGAAGCTAAAATCAACAAATTATATAAAGACAAAGGAATCGAAAGACCTAAATACCAAGGCGATCTTCCGGATGGAAATAACGGTTTAGGATTAATGCTTTTGGGTGTTACAGGAGATCAGGTTTTACCTTTGGATGTTTATAATGAGATTAAAACCAAAACATTATCGCAAGTACGTGGAACGGTTCAGGCCGATATTTTAAAAGAAGATCAGGCGCAGAATACGTGTATTTTCTCAACTGAATTTGCTTTACGATTAATGGGTGACGTTCAGGAATATTTTATTACTAAAAACGTTCGTAATTTCTATTCGGTTTCGATTTCAGGATATCATATTGCCGAGGCGGGAGCAAACCCAATTACGCAATTAGCGTTTACGCTTTCAAATGGTTTCACTTACGTGGAATATTATTTGAGCCGCGGAATGAACATCAACGATTTTGGACCAAACTTATCATTCTTCTTCTCAAATGGAGTTGATCCTGAATATTCAGTAATTGGACGTGTGGCTCGTAAGATTTGGGCAAAAGCCATGAAAAACAAATACGGAGCCAACGAAAGAGCACAAATGCTGAAATATCATATTCAGACTTCCGGACGTTCGTTGCACGCTCAGGAAATTGATTTCAACGATATCAGAACGACTTTACAGGCTTTATACGCGATTTATGACAACTGTAATTCGCTTCATACAAATGCGTACGACGAAGCGATTACTACGCCAACAGAAGAATCTGTGCGTCGTGCAATGGCAATTCAGCTGATTATTAATAAAGAATTAGGTTTGGCGAAAAACGAAAACCCAATTCAAGGTTCGTTCATAATCGAAGAATTAACCGATTTAGTAGAAGCTGCCGTTCTTCAAGAATTCGACAGAATCACAGAACGTGGCGGAGTTCTTGGCGCAATGGAAACGATGTACCAAAGATCTAAAATTCAGGAAGAAAGTTTGTATTACGAAACTTTAAAACACAACGGAGATTTCCCAATTGTGGGTGTAAATACGTTCTTGAGTTCAAAAGGTTCGCCAACGGTAATTCCGGCTGAGGTTATTCGTGCAACCGAAGAAGAAAAACAGTACCAGATTACAATGTTGGATAATTTGCATAAATTCCACGAAGCAAAAGTAAACGAGCATTTAAATATGTTACAGCAAGCAGCTATTAAGAATGAAAACTTATTCGATCATTTAATGGAAGCTACAAAGGTTTGTTCTTTAGGTCAGATTACTTCGGCGTTGTTTGAGGTTGGCGGGCAGTATAGAAGGAATATGTAAGTATTATAAAATCTTAAATTAATAACGGATTGAACTGATTGTTAGAATTAATTGGTTCAATCCGTTATTTGTTGATTGCATAGTAATGATATTTTAAATACTCATATATTTACTGTCAGAAAACTTTAATAACTAATATCCTGAATGAAAACAAAACTACTCGTATTCTTTTTAATATTTACAACTTTTAAAATTGCAGCCCAACAGCAAATTTATTCCCTTAAATATCTTAATGATCTAAATCTTATCGAATATAACGATAATATTGTATTTCTAGGAGGTGAGGAAGAAACTGGTATTGAAATATGGAAAAGTGAAGGAACTACAGAAACTACATCACTTGTCAAAGATGTTTATTCTGGTAAAGAAAGCGGTGTTCAAGATTTAAGACGATACACTACAATTTTAAATGGAACTTTATATTTTATAGGCAAAGACGAAACTTCTGCCGGAGAAATCTGGAAAACAGATGGAACAGCAAACGGAACGGTAAAAGTGACCAACTTTCTTAATGGAAGGGTTTGGAAGATTACTGCTGCAGGAGATTCAATTTATTTTTTAATTAAAAAAGAAGATTATGTACTGCAAGTCTGGAAAACAGATGGAACTTCAGAAGGTACAGTAATAGTTAAAGATAATATACCAATTTGGAATGACCCAACTTTTGAAGGAAAGTGTGGCAATATTTTTATTTTTACTTTTCAACCTTATTTTAGTAACGGTTCAAAAGTTTGGAGAAGTGATGGTACTGCTGACGGAACATTTCCTTTAACAGAAGAAAAGACTGGAAATGGTTCAGGTGTAGGAGGAACATCAGCATTATCTCAATATCTTGAAGAAGATAGTAAGTTGTATTTTGTTAGTAGGAGTTATTTGCATGAAACAGATGGTACTATTAGCAATACCAAAGCTCTTTCTTCTTACTCAGGTCCTCTATCTGTACAGTATAGTGACGTCATTAAAGTAGGCAATAGTCTTTATTATCTATTTTTTAGCGGAGATAATTTTTCCATTGAAATTTGGAAATATGATTTAGTAAATAAGCAAACTACTTCGGTTTATTCAGCTAATAGCCAAAAATATTTTTTCCCTTCAGGATTAGTAAAAACAGATGATTCATTACTTTTCTGCGGCCCTAATAATACAGGAGGTACTTCTTTGCTATCATTAAATTTAAGTAATAATGCAGTATCAGATATAAAAGAGCTAACTACGGCAGCATTCACACCGTTTATATTTAATCAGAGTTTTAACATTGCCACAATTATAAAAATAAACAGTAATGATTATTTTATTACTTCGGCAGTAGATCAATTTTATCAGAGAAAAGGATGGATTTATAATAAGTCACAACAAACTACTGAAAATATTACAGCACTTGATAACGTGTGGCATGGAATCGTTTACAAAGATTATTTGTACTATGGTAAGAATAATATATTGTGGAAATATGCTAATAATTTGAATACAATATCAAATAATAAAGAACCATTTTTGACATTCTATCCAAATCCTGCCAACGATTTTGTACAGATAAATACAAATAATAATGATGAAATAGAAAATGTTCGAATATATGATTTAAATGGAAAACTTGTAAATGAAATTTCAAATTATAAAAACAACAAAATAGATGTTTCCCGTTTATCAAAAGGTATTTATAATATGCAGGTTAAGCTAAATGGAATTTATATTAATAAAAAAGTAATAAAGAATTAATTATAAAATTTAATTCTATAAGATTTTTTAATGTTTAATAAAAAACTTTAATAACTAAAATCAAATGAAAAAAACTATCATTATCTTGCTATTGCTTGTTACAAGCTTAGGTTTTAGTCAGTCAAAAACAAAACTGGATGTAAAATCAGATAAAAAATCTGAAGTTAAATCTGAAACAAAAACATACGATCCAAAGCTTTTAGGTTGTTGGAAAGGTTCTGAAACTGGGCAACAACAAGATGGAGTAAGTAAATATTGGGTTTCGTGCCGTTTTGAAAACGGAACAAGTGCTTTATTATTTGTTGTAATATACCCGAGTGGTAAAGTAGATCAAACGACTGAAAACGGTAAATGGTGGGTTGAGAATGGCAGATATTATGAACTGCATAATTATGACGGAGTTATAGATGTTTATGATTATCAAGTAACTGATGAAGGTGTAAACTTTCAATCGGTTGAATTAATGGGGAAAAAGGATAATACTTATAAGTTTACAGATTATAAAATGGCAGATTAATAAAATAAGTTTACTCCCGTTAGTACAGTGCCTCGTGCCGGCAAAAGCGATTTCCCCCGCTAGCGCATTACGATTGTGAACACAAAATATAGAAAACCTCCCGGAAACGGGCGGTTTTTATTTTTGATAGAGGGGTAAAATAAAATCTCATACAGTTTATCATTTCGACGAAGGAGAAATCTGCGCAAGAAACTCTACAAAGATTGGCGCCTTTCTTTATGGAGTTACTTGCGCAGATTTCTCCTTCGTCGAAATGACAAGATTGCGGGTAATCTTGAAAAAGTTCCGAAGGAACGAATCATATTGTAGGGATAGATTTTAATCCATCATAAATAAAAAAAGCAGTTCTTCTGGTAAAAGAACTGCTTTTCATTTTTTTGTGGGGGCAAAAAAAGGTGGTTTAACGGCGGAATCCTGGACTTTCGTTTACAGATTCGTCTAACTTAACAGTTTTTGCCTTTTTGGCAACAACTTTAATTTGGTGTTTAGCAACTTTGTTGTTTGCTGTAACTTCAAGAACATAAGTTCCGGCAGGAAAACCTTCTAAACTTATTGTTTTTGATACTTCCAATTTGTTCGCTGCAGATTCGCCCGCATAAAGTAAATTGTGATTTTCGTCGTAGATCGAAAAAGATGAGTTTTCAACTGTGTCTAAAGTAAAGCTAACTACTTTTCCGTTTCCAGTTTGAATGTGCAAAATGTAATCGCCTTTTCCATCAATGGCGTAAGAAAATACTGTTGCTAAAAAAAAGGCCGCAACTAAACCCGCTTTGGTAAATTTTGTCATGTTTTTTTTAAAGTTTTATTACTAAATGTGGAACGTTCAAAACTACAAATACAAATTTAATTATTAGCAAAAAAATCGTGTTTTTTGACACATAAAATGCTGAATTAAAACTATTTCTGTGTTTTGTCTACGCTATGTACGTAAATACAGGGCTTGCGGATTTATTTTTTTTTATTTTTTTTAACCCAGTAAAAATCAGGTAGATGCATTTATTAAGAATAATTCCCTTAAAACGAGAATTGTGGTTTTTTTTTCTGGATGAAAAACAAAAAAAAACAGCTCAATAACCACAAAGAGCTGTTTCAAACAATCACAGTTTTAATTTTTTTTAACTACCTAACCTATTGAATACTTTGCGAAAAGTATTACTTTTTTAGCGAACTGCTACGCTTGTACTTTTATCAGCATTTGTTTTATAGACACAAGAAACTGCTTTTGCAGATAAAACTGTTGCAGCATCTGTAATTGTAATTTCGTGTCTCACTTTTTTTACGCTGTCTTCGGCTTCTAAGAAATAAGTTCCTTCAGGAAATTCTTCTAAGCTAAAAGTTCTTAATATTCCATCTTTACCTGAAGCTGTTTCAGAATAAATTAGAGTGCCGTCTTGGTCATAAATTGCCAGGGTAGCTTTTTGCAGTCTGTTGATTGCAAATGTGATAAGCTTTCCGTTTGCTTTTATTACATGAAGGTTAAAGTCTTCATTTCCATCAATTGCATATGTACTTCCTGTAAAAAGTACTGCGCATACTAAACTCAATTTTAAAATCTTTTTCATAACTGTTAGTTTTAAATTATTAGTTTAATTCTCTGATGTAAAAGTATTACAGAAATGCCTGTTTTTTAACAACTCTATTTTCCTATTTCGATGCTATATTCTCATTTACGAAACCGTTATAGGTTAAAACGTGAATTATATTTAACGTTTTTGTTAATTCGGTTATTATTTTTTAATGATATTAAGATTTTTTGTTTTTACGTTTTTCTTACATTTTATTAATGAATAAATATAAAAAACGGAATATTTGTAAAGCTGGTTTTATCAAAAAGTAAAGAGCAAAAAAAAACAGCTCAATAACCACAAAGAGCTGTTTCTAAAACTTGCGTTTTTAAACTTTACTAACTATCTAACCTCATTTTTATACTGTATGCGAGTATAAATTTTTCAGTGTATTGCTACACTTATATTGTTTTGCAGAAATCTGCTTAATTAACTGATTTTGTAGACAAAACTGTAGATTCACTTGTTACAGTGATTTCGTGTCTTGCTTTTTTGAAGTTGTCTTCGATTTCTAAAAAGTAAGTTCCTGTTGGAAATTCTTCTAAGCTGAAAGTTCTTAAAATTCCGTCTTTACCAGAAGCATTTTCAGAATAAATTAAATTGTTGTTTTTATCGTAAATACTAATACTGGCTTTTTGTGTTTGGTTTAAAGCAAAAGTGATTAGTTTTCCATTCGATCTTAATACATGAAGATTAAAAGCGTTGTTTCCGTCAATTGCATAAGTACTTAATCCTGATAAAAGTACTGCACATACTAAACTCAATTTTAAATTCTTTTTCATAACTATTATTTTTTTGTTTTTATTATCTCTAATTCTCTGATGTAAAATTACTTAGGATATACATATATTATATCAACTCTATTTTCCTATTTCGATGCTATATTCTCATTTACGAAACCGTTATAGGTTAAAATTTGAATTATCTCTATCGTTTTAGTTAATTCATGTGTTATTTTTCAACGTTTTTTTAAAAGTGACATAGATTCAAAGAGACAAAGAGACAAAGGTTTTTTTAAAAGATGCTGAGGTACTAAGATGCTAAGTTTTTTTAAACTTGAAACAAAAAATCTAAACTCTAAAATCTGCAATCTAAAATCTAATATCGAAAGTTTAGAGCAAAAAAAAAAACAGCCCAATAACCACAAAGAGCTGTTTTTAAAACTTGCGTTTTTAACTTTACTAACTATCTAACCTTAGTTTTATACTTATGAGAAGTATAACTTTTTTAGCGTACTGCTACGCTTGTATTTTTATCAGAAACTTTGTTAACTGAAGAAATTGCTTTTGAAGATAAACTTGCGATTTCGTTGTTTACAGTAATTTCATATCTAACTTTTTTTGCATTGTTTTCAACTTCTAAGAAGTAAGTTCCGTCAGGAAAATCCTGTAAGCTGAAAGTTCTCAAAATTCCATCTTTACCAGTAGCATTTTCTGTATATATTAAAGTACCTTCTTTATCATATATAGTCAATTTTGCTTTTTGAGTCTGGTTAAGACCAAAAGTGATCAATTTTCCGTTTTTCAATACATGAAGATTAAAGTCCTCATTACCATCAATTGCATAAGTGCTTACACCTGCAAAAAGAGCAGCACATACTAAACTTAATTTTACAATCTTTTTCATATGTATTTGTTTTAGTTTTTTTATCTCTAAATCTCTGATGTAAAATTACTCCGGTTGTGTCTATTTTATATCAACTCTATTTTCCAATTTATGTGCTATATTCTCATTTACGAAACCGTTATAGGTTAAAATTTGAATTATTTTAGGTGTTTTTGTTAATTCGGCTATTATTTTTCAAACATTTTTCATTTCTTAATGTTTTTCAAAACTTCCAAAATTCTTACAGAAATGCCATTTCTCTATAAAACAGGTAGAATAAATACGATATCCTAAAAAAATCTCAAATAAAAATATGGGTTGTTTAAAAAATGGCGTTTTGGTACTAATTTGTTAATTTTTATTTTGATGATTTTAATGAAAAATTCTCATTTACGAAACCGTTGTAGGTTAATTTTTAAATTTTATTAGACAATTTTGTTAAATTTGCTATTATTTTTTAAAGAAATTATCATGAAGACAAATGCCCCAGCTCTTGAAGTGATAACTAACTCATACGGAAGTTCTTTTACCTACACTAAACACGCCGAAAAGACCAATAGCAAAGCTCATTTATGGCATTATCATCCAGAGATTGAGTTGGTTTATATAAATGGCGGGGCAGGAAAAAGACAAATAGGAAGCCATGTTTCCTATTATACTAATGGTAGTTTGATCTTGATTGGCTCTAATTTACCGCATTGCGGTTTTACGAACGAACAAACAGGTAATATAAATGAAACCGTTATTCATATTAAACCTGAATTTTTAGGGAATGGCTTTTTTGGAGTTCCGGAAATGAAAAAAATCCAAAATGTTTTGGCTCAGTCTAAAGGCGGAATTGCTTTTGGAGGTGAAACTAAAAAACGAATTGGAAAAAAAATTGAAATGATGGAAGATCAGCTTCCGTTTGAACGCCTGCTGACACTTTTAAGTATTTTGGATGAATTAGATTCGTCTGAAGAATATACAATGCTGAATGCAGATGGTTTTACAATGGAACTGCAGACTCAGGATAATGACCGAATGAATGTGGTTTTTAATTATGTGAAAGATAATTTCCAACAGTCAATCGCTATTGATGAAGTTTCGAATTTGGTGAGTATGACTACACCTTCTTTCTGTAGATATTTTAAAAAGATTTCAAACAAAACTTTTACAGAATTTGTTAATGAATACAGATTAGTGCATGCTTCTAAACTTTTGGCCGAAAAACCAATTAGCATCAATGAAGTCTGCTACGAAAGTGGTTTTAATAATTTCAGTCACTTTAGCAAATCGTTTAAACAATACACAGGTAAAAGCGCATCGCAATACCGCCACGAACATAAGATTATTATTAGTTAGTATTTTTTGAAGGTTAAATTTTATTAGCCGCGAATTCACGAATTAGATTAAATTAAATTCGTGAATTCGTGGCTATTTTTTTTACGACTTGAAAATCATTTTAATATAGTTTGTTCAGAAAAAAGGTATATTTACATTCCTTTAATCGAAAAAAAACTATCAAAATGAAAAACCTTAAAATTTTAGTATTCTTTGTTTTTCTGTGTGTTTCGTCAATGTCATACGCGGCAAAAGTAGATACCTTACAAGTTGCCAGTGCCGCCATGAATAAAACCTACAAAGCAGCTGTGGTACTTCCAAATTCTTATGCAAAAAGTAAAACAGCTTTTCCGGTACTATATTTACTGCACGGAGCTTACGGCCATTTTAGCGACTGGTTAAAAAATACGCCCAATAAAAAATTAGTTCAAAATTTATCAGATCAATATAATTTAATTATTGTAATGCCGGAAGGCGAAAGTTTCAGTTTTTATCTGGACAGTCCTGTAAATAAAGAAAGTCAGTTTGAAACATTTATCACGCAGGAAGTAGTTCAAAAAGTTGATAAAACCTATAGAACGATTGCTAATAAATCAGGAAGGGTAATAACAGGGCTTTCTATGGGCGGACACGGTGCTTTGTATCTTTCAGCCAGACATCCTGATTTATTCTGCGCTGCCGGAAGTATGAGCGGGGCAGTAGATATGAGTACAATGCTCAATCGCGAATCGTCGGCACAGGTAGTAAAATTAATGCAGCCTGTTTTTGGAGATAGAAGTGATAATTCTGAATTATACGCACAGCATGCTGTTATGGGAATGCTGGATAAAATAAAAGCGAACAAACTGCCTTTAATTATTGATTGCGGAGTCGATGATTTTTTAATTGAACCTAACAGAGAATTACACCGAAGACTAGTTTATAATAAGGTGGAACACGATTATACTGAACGTCCGGGAGCGCACACTTGGGAATATTGGGAAAATTCACTACCTTACCATGTATTATTTTTTAGCAAAATCCTATTTAAGAATCAGGTTGTTGCAAAAAAATAATTAGAAATTTTATTTCAAAACCCGTTTAACAAAATTTTTGGTTTGGTTTTTGGAATGCTTTTATAAACTTAAAAAAAATATATTATGAAAAAGATACTTACGTTATTCGCAGTTGTTGGATTAATGGCATTTACTAGTTGTGAAGGGCCAGAAGGGCCTCCGGGAAGAGATGGTGATAAAGGAGATCCAGGTTATGTTAATGAGATTTTTGAAGTGACTTTTAGCTTTACTAGTGCTAATGATTATGGTAGAACATTTGAACTTAATCCTGTTATAGCAAATACTGATAATATTTTGGTTTATGAATTAGTTAATACTAATGATGGAATAGATACTTGGGCTCTTTTGCCACAAGTGTATTATTTTCCTAATGGAACAGCTCAATACAATTTTTCTTTCTCGTATGATCAATTTTCCATTTTCATAGATTCTGATTTTGCATTGAATACATTGCCAGCTTCTTTTATAACAAATAAAACATTTAGAGTGGTAATTATTCCTGGTGCAGTTTATAATAAATCTGCTAATAAAGCTGATTATTCAGATTATAATGCGGTTATCAAGAAGTATAATATTGATGATAGCAATGTTAAGAAATTGAACTAAGAAGTTTAAAAAGTTAAAAAAAAGGAAATCGAAAGATTTCCTTTTTTTATTTAAATATGAATTTATTGCTTAATAAATGTTCTCTGAACAATGCCTAAATTTTCATTTTCAATTGTGATAAAGTATGTTCCAGTTGGTAAACTTGCAACGTTTATACTTATCAATTTAGGGCTCAAAACAGAATAATTATTTGAGTTTACTATATTTCCCATGATGTTAGAAATTGTAACTTTTGAATTAGTTATATCTGCTGTGCATTCAATATTTAAAGTGGAAGAAGCTGGGTTTGGATATAATTGGATATAAGCTTGAGAAACGGTACCATCTAAAGAAATTTCATTGCTGTAGCTAGTTGCTGTTGTAGTAATTAATACTTTTGTAACTACTGAATAATTTATTTTAACTATTCTACGATATTTATATGTTTTTTCAAAACTATAACCGCCTCTTTGGTTAAAGCTTACAATAAGTGACTGTGAAGGCAGGTAGTCTTTAGAAGTGGCATTTGGAATGTCAATCCATTGTGAGCTAGGATAATTGTTTTCAATGCTTTGACTTTGCCACTGATAAGTTATTGAATTAACTGTGAAATTCTGACCTTCTTGAATTGGTGCATCAACAATAGCTGTAGATCCTTTGATTATTTGAGGGCTTTCAAATGTAGAAGGAGGTGTAATTTTTAAAATTTGGTCACAACAAATTGTATTATTAAAACGTAAGCCTCTTACTAAGATTTTGATTTCATTACTTATTTGGGTGATGTTTTGATAAATAGCTATTCTTCTAATTAAATAGTATGTGTCTTCGAAATTTGAAAGTTGAGATGGATCTGAAAAATCCAAATTAGCGGAATTTTCGCTAGGGATAGTAGTCCATTTTACGTAAGTTCCAGATCCAGTAGTAGTATATTCCCATTTGTAAGAATCAACATTTACACCAGGATCTCTTGGTTGTATAACATAAAAAGGATCTTGTAGAACTTTTAAATTTACTACTGAATTTAAGCCGTAAATTGTAGTTTTTTTTAAGCTAGATTGTTCGATAAATCCTTCTGAGTTTGTGGGTAAACTAGATGATATCGAATTTCTTAATATTGGAGAAGGAACAACTGTAATAGTTACCGCATTACTTTTATTGGGTTTATCATTGCTTGAATTGTAGCCAAGGCTTCTTGTAACTGTAAAATTTCCACTTGCAGTTACATAATCAATGTCTAATGTTTTATTGATATTATCGAAATTTTTAAATCTTACACTTCCATTTCCTTTTGCTTCCCAGGAAGAGTTAATCCCGTAAGGTTCGTTTTGATAAGGATTTGCGTATTGTGAACCTGTTATTAGTGCAGGTTTATCACCAAGTCTAACCGTTTGGTTGCAACATAAAGTGTTAGCAATTTTAGTAGGATCAGGTGCGTCTGCAGGAGCCTGCGGGCTTCCCCCATTCATTGTTGAACCTTTTGTTACAGCTATGTAAGCACTTTTGTATGTTACATTACCACTTGTTTTGTATTCGGCATAAATTTGACCGCCTAAAGAAGAAATATTGCCCCAGGCAATATTAATTGTGAAACTTTGTGAAGCTGTTTTTCCTCCACCAAAATATAAAGGTAAGCTGCTCCCTCCAATGGCTACTGTAGCACTTAAATTGTTGACAACATAAACGGTAACGGTTCCGTTGTTGTCTGGTACAGTTGGTGTCTCGACTTTTACATTTAAAGAAATACTGGAATATGGCGTTCCTCCAAGGTTAATTCCATTTCCTCCGTATGCGGCTCCATTAACAGTAGTAGGAGTAAGCGTAACTTTTTGCCCAAAAGAAGTAAAGGCTAGTAAAAAAATAAGAATGGCGTAAATGTAATTTTTTCTCATGATAAAAATTTAAGGTTTATAATGAGATAAAAATATACTTTAAATATGTATTATCTTATATTTTATTGTTAAAAAATAGGAATAGTTTTAAATAATTAGTTTTATATAAAAAAAAGGAAATCGAAAGATTTCCTTTTTTATGCTAATATTTTTTAAAACGATTATAAATCAGAATCAGTAAGTTCTTTTTCTTTTCCAAATTTAAGAGAAACCAAAATTCCAACTAAAAGTGAAAGAGCAATAAATCCAAGAGAAGCCCATTCTGGAACGTGAATCCATTCGTGAAGCAGCATTTTTAATCCAACAAAAGCTAAAATAGCAACTAGGCTGTATTCTAAGAAACTGAATTTTGCCAGCATATTTGCTAAAAAGAAATACATAGAACGTAATCCCAAAATCGCAAAAATATTAGAACTAAATACTAAAAACGGATCAGAAGTAATGGCCAGAATCGCCGGAACACTGTCAACAGCAAATAAAACGTCCATAACTTCAATTACGATCAAAGCAACGAAAAGCGGAGTAGCAGCTTTTTTTCCTTTTTCGGTTAAAATGAAAAATTTCTCATGCTCCATGTGAGACGTAATCGGAATCACTTTTCCTAATGTTTTGTACACAAAAGAATCCTTCGGATTGAAATCTTCATCTTCTCCAGAAAACAACATTTTGATAGCAGTAAATACTAAGAATGCTCCAAAAAGATAAGTTGTCCAGCTAAATTTATTAATTAGCATAACACCAAAGAAAATCATTAATCCGCGGAAAACAATTGCTCCCAGAATTCCCCAGAATAAAACACGGTGCTGATATTTTTGCGGAATTTTAAAAGATGCAAAAATGATGGCAATTACAAAGATATTATCAACACTTAAAGATAATTCGATTAAATAACCTGTGATAAACTTCATTGAAGCCACGGCAGGTTTCAGGCCGTCAGGATTTGCAATATAATCTGTAGTATAAAGCCAATAGATTACTCCGGAGAAAAGAAAAGATAAAGTTACCCAAATCAATGTCCATTTGCTGGCTTCTTTAGTACTAATAATATGTGGTGTTTTGTTGAAGACACCAAGGTCTAAAGCAAGAATAAAAACTACAGCAAGTAAAAAGAGAGTCCAGACTATCATAATGGTTTTTTTTAATTAACTACAAAGATAAGTTTTGAACTTTAATTTTAAAACTAATTATAAGAAAGGTATTGGTAATAATTGTTAATTGTGAATTGTGAATTTTGAGTTGAGGGGGTGGAACTTTGTCAAAGTTTTAAACTTTGACAAAGTTGGAGATAATAACCCGACAGGTTTTTAAAACCTGTCGGGTTTACGAGGAATTTAAATATAAAAAAAGTGCCAGTAAATAAATACTGGCACTTTTTAGAATATAATTTAAGCTTTGAATTATAGCGCTGATTTAACAGTTTTGATAATTCTAGCAGCAATTTTGTATGGATCTCCGTTTGAAGCTGGTCTTCTGTCTTCTAACCAACCTTTCCATCCTTTTTGAACTGTCATCAAAGGAATTCTGATAGAACATCCTCTGTCTGAAACTCCATAAGAGAAATCGTTGATAGAAGCAGTTTCGTGTTTACCAGTTAAACGCTGCTCGTTGTAAGCTCCGTAAACTGCGATGTGCTCTTTAGTAACAGGACGGAAAGCCTCACAGATTTTCTCATAAGTTTCTTGAGAACCACAAGTTCTAAGAACAGAGTTAGAGAAGTTAGCGTGCATTCCAGAACCATTCCAGTCTGTATCTCCTAGAGGTTTTGGGTGATATTCAATATAGTAACCATATTTCTCAGTTAGACGGTCTAGTAAGTAACGAGCAACCCAGATTTCATCTCCGGCTTTTTTAGCTCCTTTAGCGAATAATTGGAATTCCCATTGTCCGCAAGCAACCTCTTGGTTGATTCCTTCAAAGTTGATTCCAGCAGCGATACATAAATCAGCATGCTCTTCAACTAATTTTCTTCCGTGTGTGTTTTTTCCACCTACTGAACAGTAGTACATCCCTTGTGGAGCAGGGTATCCTCCAACTGGGAAACCAAGTGGAAGTTGAGTTTTAGTATCCATGATGAAATACTCTTGTTCGAAACCAAACCAGAAATCATCATCTTCATCATCAATTGTAGCTCTTCCGTTAGAAGGGTGTGGTGTTCCGTCTGCATACATAACTTCAGACATTACTAACCATCCATTGATACGAGTTGGATCTGGATAAATTGCAACTGGAACTAAAAGACAGTCAGAAGAACCACCTTCAGCTTGTTTAGTTGACGAACCATCAAATGACCAATTTCCAAGTTCTTCTAATGTTCCTTTGAAATTTTCGTGCTCTTCAACTTTAGTTTTACTTCTAAGATTTTGAGTTGGTTCGTATCCATCTAACCAAATGTACTCTAACTTAATTTTAGCCATAATAATATAAATTTATTTTTTTTGTTTTTTCGCTGGGTCAAATATAGATTTATTTTTTTAGTCCTAAAAATTAGGGGGCTATTTTGTTTAGTGAACTATAATTTTTTAGAGAAGCGCAATTTTGATAGGGGTATATTTTAAAAAGAACAATTTTTTATAGGTTAAAAAAATAAATTCGTAAAAATAAAGGCAAGTTTTTGAATTTTAAGGTTAAGGAATTATGAAAAAATGTTTATTTAATGAATAATACTGAGGTTTTTTGTTATATTTCTTTATATCGCAATCATTATTCTTTATAAAAAGCCTCTTCTGTTGAAAAATCATTGTCCAAAATTCTCAATTTTATCTATAAAACAGGGACTTTAATTGTTTATATTTGTTCCTCATTTTTTAATGAAAATTATTACGAATTTTTAAAATTATATACAATGTCAACATTACGTTTCCAAGCTTTAAAAGAAGCTTCTACAAGAAAGCCGGTACACTTTGAAGAAATAGATAAAAAATCGAATCTTTTTGGATCAAATGTATTTAATGAGAAAGCAATGAAGCAGTATTTAACTTCAGATGCTTTAAAAGGAGTGAGAGATGCCATTCAACACGGAACGAAGATAGAACGAAAACTGGCAGATTATATCGCCATGGGAATGAAAGAGTGGGCGTTGTCTAAAGGTGTTACACATTATACACACTGGTTTCAGCCATTAACAGGAACGACTGCAGAAAAGCATGACGCATTTTTTGAAACGTCTTATGACGGAAGTGATCCAGTAGAAAAATTTGGCGGCGCGCAATTGGTACAACAAGAGCCGGATGCATCTAGTTTCCCGAACGGCGGAATCCGTAATACTTTTGAAGCAAGAGGATATACAGCCTGGGACCCGACTTCTCCGGCATTTATATATGGTACAACTTTATGTATTCCAACAGTATTCATTGCTTATACAGGTGAAGCTTTAGATAATAAAATTCCTTTATTAAGAGCATTATCTGCAATTGACGAAGCGGCTACAGAAGTTTGTCGTTATTTTGACAAAAACGTAAAAAAGGTAACTGCGACTTTAGGATGGGAGCAGGAATATTTCCTTATTGATAAAGCTTTGGCAAATTCTCGTCCGGATTTAATGATGACAGGAAGAACTTTATTAGGACATACTTCTGCTAAAGGACAACAGTTAGACGATCATTATTTTGGATCAATTCCAACCCGCGCTCTTACTTATATGAGAGATTTAGAACAGGAATGTATGTTGTTAGGAATTCCGGTAAAAACACGTCATAACGAAGTAGCACCAAATCAGTTTGAGCTGGCTCCGATTTTCGAAGAAACAAATTTAGCTGTAGACCACAACTCTTTATTAATGGATGTAATGCAGAGAGTAGCAGAACGTCACGATTTTAAAGTATTATTTCACGAAAAACCATTCAAAGGAGTAAACGGATCAGGAAAGCACAACAACTGGTCATTGGCGACAGATACAGGAGTTAACTTATTAAGTCCGAGTAAAACGCCAATGAGCAATTTACAGTTTTTGACTTTCTTTATTAATACCATTAAAGCGGTAAATGATAATGAAACTCTTTTAAGAGCGTCTATAGCAACAGCAAGTAATGATCACAGGTTAGGAGCAAACGAAGCGCCGCCAGCTATTATGTCGGTATTTATTGGAGCGCAGTTAACAAAAGTTTTATCTGAATTAGAAAGTGTAACGACAGGAAAACTTTCGCCAGAAGAAAAAACAGATCTTAAATTAAACGTTGTTGGAAAAATTCCAGACGTATTATTAGATAATACAGATCGTAACAGAACTTCGCCTTTTGCTTTTACAGGAAATAAATTTGAGTTTAGAGCTGTTGGTTCAAATTCAAACTGTTCGAACGCAATGACAACTTTAAATGCGATTGTTGCGAAACAATTAATTGATTTTAAAAATGAAGTAGAAAACCTGATCGAGTCGAAAGACATGAAAAAGGACGATGCAATTTTTAATGTTTTAAGAGAATACATCAAACAATCTAAAAAAATCCTTTTTGAAGGCGACGGATACAGTGAAGCGTGGGAAAAAGAAGCTAAGAAAAGAGGTTTAAGTAATTTTAAAACAACACCTGAAGCCATTAAAGCCAAAGTTTCGAAAGAAGCTTTAGACTTATTTGCTGAATTAGGAATTTTTAATCATGTTGAAGCCGAAGCGCGTTACGAAATTGAATTAGAAGAATACACTAAAAAAATCCAGATTGAAGGAAGAGTTTTAGGAGATATTTCGAGAAATCACGTAATTCCAACGGCAATTCGTTATCAAAATACATTAATCGAAAATGTAAAAGGATTAAAAGAAATCTTCGGAAAAGAGTTTGAAACTATTGCAAGAGAACAGATTGTTTTAATTAAAGAAATTTCAGGTCATATTGAAGGAATTAATTCTAAAGTTCTGGCGATGACCAACGAAAGGAAAAAAGCAAATCAGTTAACAGATGCTCAAAAAATGGCCGAAGCGTATTGTAATAATGTAAAACCATATTTTGAAGATATTCGTAATCACTGCGATAAGCTAGAACTTTTAGTTGATGACGAAAGCTGGACTTTAACTAAATACAGAGAATTATTATTTACAAAATAATAGTTTTTTGAAACCCAATTTATAAACCTGTCTTTTATAAGACAGGTTTTTTTATATCAAAATATTTGATTTTTTTCGAAACCTATATTTGAATAAGCCAAAGAATTAAAAAAAGGGATTATCTTTGCACCACATCAACACAAACTAATTTTCATGAGTTCAGATTCTAGCAAAAGATATGCACAAAGAGGTGTTTCGGCATCAAAAGAAGACGTACATAACGCTATCAAAAATATTGACAAAGGTTTATTTCCACAGGCATTTTGTAAAATTGTTCCTGATTATTTAACTCAGGACAACGATCACTGCTTAATTATGCATGCTGACGGAGCGGGTACAAAATCATCTTTGGCTTATATGTATTGGAAAGAAACCGGAGATCTTTCAGTTTGGAAAGGAATCGCTCAGGATGCTTTAATCATGAATATTGACGATTTATTATGTGTTGGTGCAACAGATAATATTTTGCTTTCTTCAACTATTGGAAGAAATAAAAATTTAATTCCAGCAGAAGTTATTTCAGCAATCATAAACGGAACAGAAGAATTAATCAACGAATTAAAATCTTTTGGTGTAACCATTCATTCAACTGGAGGAGAAACGGCAGACGTTGGAGATGTTGTTCGTACTATTATTGTAGATTCTACAGTAACAGCGCGTATGAAACGTGCTGATGTTGTAGATAATGCTAATATTAAAGCAGGTGACGTAATTGTTGGTTTGGCTTCTTTTGGACAAGCAACTTATGAAAAAGGTTATAACGGAGGAATGGGAAGTAACGGACTTACTTCTGCACGTCATGATGTTTTCGGAAAATATTTGGCTAAAAAATATCCAGAAAGCTACGATGCAGCCGTTCCTGAAGAATTAATTTATTCTGGTCAGGTTAATTTAACGGATGAAGTTGAAAATAGTCCGATAAACGCTGGACAATTAGTACTTTCTCCAACAAGAACTTACGCGCCAATTATCAAGAAAATTTTAGATAAATACACCCCAAACGATATTCACGGAATGGTGCACTGCAGCGGCGGCGCGCAGACTAAAATTCTACATTTCGTAAAAGATTTACACGTTATAAAAGATAATTTATTTCCGGTTCCGCCATTGTTCAAGTTAATTCAGGAGCAATCAAAAACAGACTGGAAAGAAATGTATCAGGTTTTCAACTGCGGACACAGAATGGAGCTTTATGTTCCTGAAAACATTGCACAGGATATTATTGAAATTTCAAAATCATTTAATGTTGATGCACAAATTGTAGGTAGAGTAGAAGCAGCTGATGCTAAAAAACTTACTATTTCAAGCGAATACGGAACTTTCAACTATTAAAAAATAACCATATAAGTGATATAAGTTCATTTTAATTTAGATTGTCAGGCTGAGCGAAGTCGAAGCCTTTTTTGATGGCAGCTTTCGATTAGAAAGAATTTATATTTTCTTATATCACTTATATGGTTTAAAAATATTTAACTATGTACGAATTACTTTTTTGGAGATATCTGGACGAAATTTACCTGAATAATCAGGAAGTTTATGAAGCACTTGTAGAAAAACAAGAAGTTGAAGGTTTGGCTGTTCTTCAAACAGAAGTAATCGTAAATAGAATCAATTCTGTATTTTCTGATTGGGAAAGAGTGGATGAAAACAGCTGGAAAAACCCAAAAGGAAAAGGCGCATTTCAGGTAATTACGACTCCTCAAAGTGTAAAAATTGACTGCTACGGAACAGAAGGAAAAACAATGAATAAATTAGTAGACATAATGGAAGAATTCAAATGTCCGCTTTACGATCCGCAAGTTCCGGAACGTTATGATGAAATGAATGAGTGATTTTGTGAAATTTTGCGAAAAATATAGTCTCTACTGGACATTTTTTTTCGGGTTTATTATTTTTCTACCGATATTATACTCCTAACGGAGTACATATTGTATTTATATCTCGTAGAGATTAAAATATTGGTAGTTTTATTTTTTTGTTACCAATTTATCCCTAAACGAGTAAAATATTCAAAGTAAATATCTCGTAGAGATTAAATATCGGTAGATATAATTATTTATAAGTTTCACATTGTTCCGTAGGGACTATATTTTACAGCCAAAATGTTTGGAAATATTTAATTAACCGAAATAAACCAATGAACCAAACTTCAAATTTCAGCTTCACAGACAATATAATTTTAGAAGACGATTTCGTTTTATTACGTCCGCTTCAGGAATCAGACGTAGAAAATTTATTGGAAATTTCGATCAACGAACCAGAAACCTGGAAATATTCTTTGGTTGGAGCAGAAGGAAAAGAGAATTTGATCAACTATATTCAACTGGCAATAAAGGAAAGAGATAAACAAAAAGAATTTCCATTTATTGTTTTCGACAAAAAATCTCAAAAATACGCTGGTTCAACCCGTTTTTACGATATCAATCTTGATTTTAAAACATTGCAATTAGGTTATACTTGGTACGGATCTGCTTTTAGAGGAACAGGATTAAACAAACATTGCAAATTTTTATTACTTCAATTTGCTTTTGAAACCCTTGGAATGGAACGTGTAGAATTTCGTGCCGATAATAATAACGAAAGAAGTATCGCCGCAATGAAAAGCATTGGCTGTAAAGTGGAAGGTGTTTTAAGAAGTAATATGCCAACACGTGATCAAAATGTTCGTCGTGATTCTATCGTTTTAAGTATCTTAAGAAACGAATGGTTTAACGAAGTAAAACAAAATCTAAAGCAAAAACTTTAAAAAAGCCGATCTATTTTAAACTGGATTGAAATCCAGCTCTACAATATATACCGTTCCTTCGGAACTCTTTTTGATTGTGTATAATTTTCAATGGATTATTTTTTTCAGAACCAACCAATTCAACAGAATCAATATAAAGAGCCGTCAGGCTCGATTCATATTTTAGGGCTGGATTTTAATCCAGTTTAAATGAATTATATAAGACGTCTTGTAAATTTAATCAATCACATTTTTTCCAAAGATCAACGAATTGAGCATAATTATTGTAAAGAGCTGATCTATTTTAAACAGGATTGAAATCCAGCTCTACAATATAAACCGTCTCTTCGGAACTCTTTTAGTGTGTATAATTTCAATGGATTATTTTTTTCAGAACCAACCAACTCAACAGAATCAATATAAAGAGCCGTCAGGCTCGATTCATATTGTAGGGCTGGATTTTATCCAGTTTAAAATCGATGAACGGATTTTAATCCGGTTGGTATTAGTTTAAAATTATATTTTATCGTAATTTTCTGAACGAAACAATTACAGAAAAATACCTGATGAATATTTTACAAAAACCTACATTAATTACAGCTTTAGGAGTTTTGATGTTTGCTTTTACAGCAAAGATAAATGCCCAGAAAAAAGAAAATAATCTTAAAAATTTAATCCAATATGTTGATCCAATGATTGGAACAGCAAAAATGGGACACACTTATCCGGGAGCAACAGTACCATTTGGAAGCGTGCAATTAAGTCCGGAAACTGATACCATTGCATACGGTTTAAACGGAAAATACAATGGAGAAGTTTATAAATATTGTGCAGGATATCAATATGAAGATAAAACAATTGTAGGTTTCAGTCACACACATTTTAGCGGAACTGGACATTCTGATTTAGGAGATTTTCTAATTATGCCTACAACCGGAAAACTGCAGTTAAATCCCGGAGTTGCTTCAAAACCATTATCAGGTTATAGGTCGGCATTTTCGCATTCAACAGAAAAATCAGAACCTGCTTATTACAGTGTACTTCTCGAAGATCATAATATCAAAGCTGAATTGACAGCTACAACCAGAGTTGGAATGCATCAATATACTTTTCCAAAATCTGATGAAGCACATATTATTCTCGATTTAACTTCAGGAATTTACAATTACGATAAAAAAAATGTCTGGACTTTTGTACGAGTAGAAAACGATACTCTAATAACAGGTTATCGCCAGACAAACGGCTGGGCAAGAACCAGAACGGTTTATTTTGCAATGTCTTTTAGTAAACCAATAAAAAGTTACGGACAAGCGGCACTTGAAAAAAGTGTTTACAGAGGTTTTTGGGGAAGATTTGATCAAACGAAAAATTTTCCTGAAATGGCAGGACAAAACCTAAAATTGTTTTTTGATTTTGATACAAACGAAGGTGAAAAAATCAAAATTAAAATGGCTTTGTCTCCTGTAAGTTCTGCCGGAGCTTTAGAAAATATGAAAAAAGAAATTCCGGGTTGGGATTTTGAAAAAGTAAAAAAACAAAGTCAGGAAATCTGGAATACGGAATTAAATAAAATTCAGATTGAAACCATTCAAAAAGAAGATTTAGTAAATTTTTATACGGCAATGTACCATGCCTTTTTAGGACCAACAGAATACATGGACCTCGATGGAAATTATAAAGGTTTGGATATGAATGTTCATAAGACAGAAAACTTTAAAAACTACACAAGTTATTCACTTTGGGATACTTATAGAGCCTTACATCCATTATTTAACATTGTACAGCCTTCCCGAAATGCCGATATGATAAGCTCAATGCTGGCACATTCAGACCAAAGTGTTCATAAAATGCTGCCAATCTGGTCGCATTATGCCAATGAAAACTGGTGTATGATTGGGTATCATTCTGTTTCTGTAATTGCCGATGCAATTGTAAAAGGAAATGTAAATTTTGATGTAGAAAAGGCGCTTCAAGCTTGCGTAAATACGGCAAAAGTTCCTTATTTCGATGGATTGGAATATTATATGAAAAAAGGATATGTTCCCGAAGATAAAAACGGTTCATCAGTTTCTAAAACTTTAGAATATGCTTACGATGACTGGGCGATTGCGCAGGCGGCTAAGAAATTAGGAAAAACAGATATTTATAATGAATTTATCGAAAGATCAAAGAATTATAAAAACGTTTACGATGAGAAAACAGGATTTATGCGTCCGAAATTAAACGACGGAACTTTCAAAAAAGAATTTGATCCGCTTGATACACACGGACAGGGATTTATTGAAGGAAATTCTTGGAACTATAGTTTGTACGTTCCGCAAGATCCTGCCGATATGATTAAAATGATGGGCGGAAACGAGAAATTTAAAATTCGTTTAGATTCGTTATTCAACATGCACTTGCCGGATAAATACTTTGAAAACACAGAAGATATTACCAGAGACGGAATTATCGGAAATTATGTTCACGGAAACGAACCTTCTCATCATGTTGTGTATTTGTACAACTGGACAGATTCGCCTTGGAAATCACAGGATAAAATCAGAATGATTCTTAAAAAGATGTACCGAAATGGTGCCGATGGTTTAGGAGGAAATGACGATTTCGGACAAATGAGTGCGTGGTATATTTTCAGCAGTTTAGGATTTTATCCGGTTGCCCCGGGTTCTGATGAATATGCATTAGGAAGTCCGTTGGTTAAAAAAGGAATTTTCAATTTAGAAAACGGAAAAAACTTTGAAGTCGAAACCGTAAATCAATCAGATAAAAATGTGTTTGTGAGTAAGGTTTTGTTGAATGGAAAAGAACTTACTAGACCTTTTTTAAAACATGCCGATGTTATAAATGGAGGAAAAATTACTTTTTATATGAGTTCAAAACCGAATAAGAAGAATTATCAAAATTAAGATGGGCCGCGGATAACACTGGTGAAACGGGTTTACACTGTTTCATTTGTTATATTATTGTCTCCCTAAGCGAAGTCGAAGGGCTTTTGTGACGAAAAAGGGCTTCGACTTCGCTCAGCCTGACAGAAAGGAAAGTTCAGTTGCAAGAGGTAAAATTAAAATTTGAGAAAATTCGTGAATTCGTGGCGGTACAATAAAAAACTTCACGAAATTTGCACTTCAAATAAAGAAAACGAAATATGAAAATAAATTTAAAATCAGGAATTGATAAACTGCTTTTCGGAATGAAGCAGAACGATGTTACAGCTGTTTTTGGGAAACCTGATAAAAACTATAAAGACGAAGATGATAATGTGATTTTTGTTTATAATAAACAAAAAATCAGATTGACATTCTATGAAGAAGAAGAATTAAAATTAGGTTATCTAGTAGCTTCTAGTGCTGATTTAGAGGTTTTCGGATTCAAAATAATCGGCAGAAAAATTGCTGATGTTAAGAAAGATTTTGCCGCAAAAGGAATTACAAAATACAATCAGGAAACTTTCGATACTTTCGAAAATTATTTCAACGAAGACAATTGGTTTATTCTTCAAACTGAATTTGAAGAAGTTGTAAAATTTGAAATTGGCGCAATAATCAACGATAAGGATGAATTTGACTGGAAATTTCCGGTTAAGAAATAAGGACTAGAATCTTAAACACAATATTGTCAGGCTGAGCGAAGTTGAAGCTCTTAGTATTGTGGATTTGACTTGTGAGGACTTCGACTTCGCTCAGCTTGAAAACATAAAGAACAAAAAAAACCGACAATCACTTGTCGGTTTTTTTATAGTAAAAATTAAAAGAGAATTATCCTTTTAACCATGCATTTCTAAGTTTTTCTTTTGAAGCGTCAGTAGCTTTAAAAGTTTCAGTTTCTTCAAATGGTAATTTTACAGTTCCTTTGATAGTTTGTTCTTTACCGTCACGTTTTATTTTTAAAGTAATTGGATCATTTTCTTTCCAGTTTTCACTCTGACCAATAAGCTCATAAATGTTATCTAAAGAATAAGCTTTGTCATTAACAGATACAATGATATCGCCTGCTTTTAAATTTAAGTTTTTGAAGAAATCGTTTAATTCAATTTCAGGGCGAACAGAAATTTCTTTGGTTTGTTTATCAACTTTAATATAAGGCGTTTGTCCTTTAATGAAAACTGCACCAGCTTTCTTTTCAATAGATTTTGTAACACCAACCTTAGCTAAATAAAAATCGTAAGGAATTGGAGTTGTTCCAGCAACATATTTGTTTAAGAAATCTCCAACTTCAGGATACGTTAATTGAGTAATTTTAGCAAATAATTCATTATCGTTAAATGGTTTTTCAACACCATATTCTAATGATAATTTGTGCATTAAATCAAGAATTCCTCTTCCTCCGTTGCTTTTTTCTCTAATGATAATATCAACACACATTCCAATTAAAGCACCTTTTTGATATACATTTAAGTATTGGTCTTTGTAAGGCTGTTCTAAAACATTTTTACTCATTACTGTAAACGACATTGTATCATCTAATTTTTTAGACTGTTCAATTTTTTCAGCAATACGAGTGTAGAATTCTGCTTCGTTGATTAACCCTTGATTAATTTGGAAAAGATTTGCAAAATATTCAGTAACGCCTTCATACATCCATAAGTGCTCAGACATTAATGGCGCATTGTAATCAAAGTACTGAATTTCTTTTGAGTGAACTGTTAATGGCGTTACGATATGGAAAAACTCGTGAGAAACTACATCTTTCATAGATTCTACTAATCTTTCTTTAGGCATAGATTCCGGAAGTACAACAGTTGTAGCAGTTGGGTGTTCTAAAGCACCAAATCCGTGCGCATCATCTTTTGCCATGCTTGACAAATATAATAAAACAGTATATTTTTTATTAGCATTTACTTTACCTAAAAAGTTTTTCTGAGCCGTCATCATCGTTTTCATTTCCGGTGTAATACTTTCTGCAGTAAATTTTCCTGTAGGAGAGTAAACAGCAATTAAAATATCCATTCCGTTTACGTTGAAAGTAGTATAATCCGGTTTAGAATACATAATTGGGTTTTCAACTAATACAGCATAGCGTGATGTAGTAAAAACATCGCTTGTTTTGCTTGCATCTTCATCTGTCATTGAAGTGGCTCCCCAAAGTGTTTCAGGATGCGTAATCGTAACTTTGTACGGAACTTCTAATTTGTCCTGAAAATATCCAACAAAACCATGAGTGTTAACTAGGAAATTTTCTCCGGCTTTGATGTTTGTTCCTGCAGGAGAGAAAACATCATCATTACCAAATCCGGTACCTTTTTCAGTATCAAAAGTATCGTTTACAAGGTAAGTAATCTTATTTAACGTTTTTGCGTTAGAAATAGACCAGGAATTGTCGCCTAGTCTTTCTACTTTTAAGGCATTTCCTTTAGCATCATAAGCTTTAAAATCTTCTGAGAATTTTCCATAATTATCAGTAGAATACGTTCCAGGAACTGTTTTAGGAATGCTGTAGATAATTTCATCCGTTTTAATTGGCGGAGGCGTTACAGTTACTAAAACTTTGTCGTCTTTTACATCAACAAGATTGATGTTTACCTCGACAACATTTTTCTGAGAAACAGAAGAACTACCTGTTTTACAGCTCCAAAGAGTTACCGCAAGAGCTAAGGTGTAAAGTATTTTTTTCATTTGATATTGTTTAGTTATTCCTATTTGACTTAAAAATCACAAAAAAGTTACAATAATTTAAAAATATAAAAAAAACTCCTGAAAAACAGGAGTCTCGATCTTAGTCAAATTTATTTTTTATATAATATTTTCCATCCAAGTCTTCGTCAAAATCATCAATTTTAATTGGTTTAGGTTTTGGTTTATTTGCAATAGCCTTCTTTTTCCACATCTCAAATTTTTCAAGAGGCATTTTCTTTTTCATGATTTCAAGAACTTCTTTTTCTGACAATCCAAATTCTTTTTTTATAATTTCAAATGGATTTTTTTCTTCTAAGGCTAACGAAACAAGTTTTTCCGTTTGTTCCCAATTTAACTCTTTGCGGTTACTCTTTTTCATCTCGTGAAAATTAATTCAAAATAGTAGGGTTAATGATTAATAGATTGATTTTCATTTTATATATCAATATTAATAAAAAAAATAATTAGTTGTTTCGCCGAGCTATATTTTTTTATTGATTTTTTAGGTTTTTTGCCGATCTTGATTTTTGAAAGGGAATTTGCAGCAAATTTTTTAATTGGTTGTTTTCTTCGGGAAGCATATGTGTATCTACTCCATAAATTAATTCTTCTTTTGGTAACGATGTAAAAGTACCGAAAAGGCGATCCCAAACAGAGAAAATATTACCATAATTACTGTCTGTATAAGGAAGAACGTAATGATGATGTACTTTATGCATATTGGGAGAAACGATAAAATAACTCAGAAAAACATCCAGTTTATTCGGGAGTGAAATGTTAGCATGATTGAATTGCGAGAACACAACCGATAGAGACTGATAAAGAAATACCATCCACATCGGGCTTCCTACAATTAAAACCCCAAGTGTTGTAAACACAAAGCGAATAACACTTTCACCCGGGTGATGCCTGTTTGCCGTTGTGGTGTCAATCCAGGTATCTGTGTGATGAATAATATGAAAACGCCATAAAAACTTAATTTTATGTTCGACAAAATGAACCAGATATGCACCAATTAAGTCTAGTAAAAGCAGTCCGATAATAGCATAAAGCCAAACAGGAATTTTGGGCATCCATTGTAGAATTCCAAAATTATTTTCGGTTGTCCAGCTGGCTGTTTTCATTAAAATAAATGCTAAAATAAAATTGACCACTATTGTAGTAATGGTAAAGAAAATATTGATTCCGGCATGATGCCATTTTCTGTACTGCATTTGAAACAATGGAAATGTATTTTCGATTAACCAGAAAAGGGTAATACCGCCCACTAAAATTAAACTCCGGTGTGAAGACGGAATGGTGCTGAAATAAGAAATAATTTCGTTCATGACAATTAAGATTTGAGTTGAAATGAATCTTTTCTCTTTCGATTTTACCTAAAGAAAAAGAGAAAACCGAATATAAATATATTTGATTTTCTCTTTAAAATTTTAAAAATGCTGAATTATTTTAAGCTTTCTTAATCAGGCTGATAAGGAAAAGTAAGATCCATGCACCACCCACGGCAATTAAAATCTGCCATAAAAGCCCGCCGCCGCCAATACCAAGTTTTGCAGCGAGCCATCCGCCAAAGATACCGCCAAGAATCCCGACAATTATATTACCAATAAGTCCAAAACCTGCACCTTTCCAGATTTGACCAGCCAGCCATCCTGAAATTGCTCCAATAAGCAAAAAATATAAAAAGCCCATATATTGTATATTTTATTTTGATTAGTTTGTTTCTTCTTCGTTTTTCTGTAAAAGGGTTTTATAAATAAATCCGCCTACAATAGCACCTAAAATTGGGGCAGCCCAAAATAACCAAACTTGCGAAAGCGGTTCTCCTCCTGCAAAAATTGCCTGTGATAATGATCTTGCCGGGTTTACAGAAGTATTTGTAATTGGGATACTTATTAAATGAATTAAAGTCAGTCCCAAACCAATTGCGATACCACAGAAATTAGTGTTGGCACATTTATCTGTACTTCCTAAAATAATTAATAAGAAAAATAAAGTCAGTATAAATTCAGCAATAAAAGCAGCCTGCAAAGAATATCCATCTGGAGAAAAAGCCCCAAAACCATTTGATGCAAAGGCTCCGGCTTTGGTATTATCTATTATAAAACCAGCTTTTCCTGAAGCGATAGTGTACAAAGTTCCCGCAGCGGCAATGGCACCAATACACTGCGCAATAATATATGGAATAAGATCTTTAGCCGGAAATCTTCCACCTGCCCATAATCCAAAAGAAACGGCAGGATTAAAATGCCCTCCCGAAATATGACCAACGGCATAAGCCATTGTTAAAACTGTTAAACCAAATGCCAAAGCAACACCAGCAAAACCAATCCCTAATTCAGGATATCCAGCAGCAAAAATGGCACTTCCGCAACCACCAAAAACCAGCCAATAAGTTCCAAAGAACTCTGCAAACAATTTTTTCATAATAAAATAAATTTAGATTAATAGATTTGATTGTTAAAGGGTATATAGGTATGCCCAAAAAATCAAAACAATTTGTAAGGGCAAACGTACAAATAAAATCCATTTTGGTAAACCAAAACTCGCTTTTTTATTTTGAAACATGTAGAGATTTGCAGGGAAAATTGCAACTAAAAGAGCAATTATTCCCCAAGCAGCTAAATGGCTTGTAGAAGAAATTATTAGAAGTATGCCAAGTATGATTTCGACAGCTCCGCTTATAGTATTTATTAATTTAGGGTTTTTAAAAAATGGCGGAATGATTTTAATATACATTCCTGGTTTTCGAAAATGATTTAATCCGGCAAGTATATAAAGTATCGCCATTAAATATAAATGCCAGGGTAAATTCATGATAGATAATTGTTTATCACGAAATTATTAAAAAAATTAACACTTATTACATTACAAAGACCATTTTTTTAATTTTGTGTAAAAAGTCTTAAATTTTCCTTTTAAAATTTACATTCATAATAATGATAGCAAGAATAATTAAAACAATACCAATCCATTGAGAAAGGATTACAGTTTCATTTAAAAGTACAAAAGCCATCATAACCGAAACCGGAAGTTCTAATGCTGAGACGATACTTCCTAAACCAATTCCGGTTAGAGGAAAACCTAAATTCATTAAAATAGGAGGGATTATGGTTCCGAATAACGATAAAACAATTCCCCATTTAAGGAAAATAGCCAGATTAAAAGGAGTGACTTGTGTAAAAAATCCAAATGTAAATACAATTACAGCACCGCCAAGCAGCATATATAAACTGCGCTGAGCCGAAGAAATCTCTGTTGCAACACGATTTGCGGTAAACATAGTAGTGGTAAATGAAGCTGCAGCCAGAATTCCCCAGGCAATTCCTCTCCAATCAAGAACAATGTCATTATTGATAATATTAGTAGCTAAAACAGTTCCGGTAAGCACAATAAAAACGGCGAATACTTTTTGTTTAGAAGGTAGTTTTTTTCTAAAATCATTTCAAGCAAAACACCCATCCATACCGTCTGCATTAATAAAACAATTCCAATTGAAACCGGAATAAATTTTACGGCTAAGTAGTAAAACAAACTTGTCATTCCTAATGAAGTTCCGGCAAGCATTAAACTAGCAATGTTTTTTGATGTGGCTTTTACTGTTTTTTCTTTGTTTCTTACTTTTTGAAATGCATTAATAATTAAAACGCCCAATATTCCAAGTACAAATTGAGATGTTGTTACTTCTGCCGTTGTATATCCTTCAGCATAAGCCATTTTTACGAAAGTAGCTAGCATTCCATAAGTTGTAGCTCCTAAAGCAACTAAAAAGACTCCCTTTAATACGTTATTTTGTGACATTTTCTGTATGTATTTTAAAAAAACTAAGCCGGCAAAGGTAAGTTATTTTGTTTAAGAATTACTAGAAAATATATACACACGTTATGATTGTAATGAATGAAAGGATTTTATTGTATTGATATTTGATGATTCTGCAGAATTTATAAAATAAAAAAACCACCAAATAAATTGATGGCTTTTTACTATTTTCTAATTAATATAATTATTTAGAGGGTTGATTTTGATATGTTTCAATTTCAAAAATCAAAGTTGCATTTGGCGGAATAACACCTCCGGCTCCTTGTGGTCCGTAAGCTAAATTTGAAGGAAGAAAGAAAGTTGCTTTTTCTCCATCTGTCATCATATCCAGAGCTTCAATAAATCCCGGAATCATACCGTCTTTTTTTCCAACAGTAAAAGGAAAAGCTTTGTAACCGCCCTGAGCATCTCTGTTTGCATCATATTTTCCGTAAGCTTTTGCTACATCAGTAATACTGCTGTCAAAAAGAGTTCCGTCTTCAAAATAGCCAGCATAGTGGAAATAAATTGTAGAACCTTCAGCACCTTTTACACCAGTTCCGTTTTTAGTAACAACATATTTTAATCCAGATGCAGTTGTAGTTGCTTTTGCTTTTAATGAAGCAAAATAAGCAGCTTTTTCTGAAGCAACTTTTTTGGCTTCTTCTTTTTTAGCTTCCCCTTTTTTTACTTCATCGCTGAATACTTTTACAGCATCAAATTTTTTAGCGGCAGCACCTTTACGAGTAATCGTAATTTTTGTCATAATATCGTCCTGAACAATTTTATTTACATTGTCCATTCCAGAAACTACATGACCAAAAATAGTGTGTTTTCCGTTTAACCAAGGTGTGTCTTTATGAGTGATAAAAAACTGGCTTCCGTTTGTTGCAGGACCTGAGTTAGCCATTGCCAAAACACCGCCTTTTTCGAATCTTAATTCTTCTACAAACTCATCTTTAAAAGCATATCCCGGGCCTCCTGAACCATTTCCGTCAGGATCTCCACCCTGAATCATGAAATCATTAATAACTCTGTGAAATTTTAATCCATCATAAAATGGTTTTCCTTTAAGTCTTTCTACAGTTACATAAGGGTTTTTTCCTTCTGCCAAAGAAATAAAGTTAGCAACCGTTACAGGCGCTTTTACATATTCAAGCGAAAGAACAATATCTCCTTTTGTTGTTGAGATTGTTGCAAAAATACCTTCAGCCGGATTAGCTGCCACAGCTGTTTTTTTTGCTGCGGGCGCTGCTGGTTTTGCTGCTGGTTTTTTAGTTTGTGCCTGAATGTTTAAAACAGTCAGACAGAATAAAAATAGAAATTTAAATTTCATTGTATTTCGAATTTAGGTCGTAAAAATAATTATAAGAATTTAATTATAAAAACAATTAAGGTTTCTCTAATAATTGAACTTCAAAAATAATATTTGCGTTTGGCGGAATAACTCCTCCTGCACCCGTTGCGCCATAGGCTAAGTGAGATGGAATAAAAAGAACAGCTTTGTCTCCAAATGAAAGTTGCTCGATTCCTTCAATAAATCCAGGGATTAAACCATCTTTGCGTCCTGCCTGAAAAGGAATTGGCTGATAACCGTGTTGTTCAGCTCTTGTGGCATCAAATTTTCCAAAAGCTTTATTAACGTCTTCGATACTTGAATCAAATAAAGTTCCGTCTTCTAAGAAACCTGCGTAGTGAATGTAAACCTGAGTTCCTGCAGCTGGTTTTTTTCCTGAACCTTTTTCAGTAATAACGTATTCTAAACCAGTTGAAGTTTTTGTAGCTTTTGGTCTGATAGAAGCATAAAAATCTACTTTTTCTTTTTGAACTCCGGCAAATTTGCTTTTCTCTTTTGCGATGTCAGCAAAGTAATCGTGAAATACTTTTACAGCATCAAATTTTTTAGCAGCTTCACCATTTCTGATAATTGTTACCGTGATGATATTATCACCCTGAACTACTTTATTTACAACTTCTTGTCCTTTTTCTACAACATGTCCAAAAATTGTATGTTTATTGTCTAACCATGGTGTTTCAACGTGTGTAATAAAAAATTGACTACTGTTTGTACCAGGACCATTATTAGCCATTGCTAAAACACCTGCTTTGTCAAATTTTAAATCTGAAAATTCATCTTTAAATTTATATCCTGTGTCTCCAGAACCCGTTCCAAGTGGATCTCCTGACTGAATCATGAAATCTGCAATAACTCGGTGAAATTTTAAACCATCATAAAATGGTTTCTTTTTTAAGTTTTCATCCGCAACAAATTCGTTTTTTCCTTCGGCTAAGGTTACAAAGTTTGCAACCGTAACTGGTGCTTTTTTATAATCTAATTCAACAATAATATGTCCTTTATTAGTTTCTATGTCAGCGTATAAACCATCGGGTAAATTGCTGTGATCGTCTTTACATGAATAAAATGAACTAACGGCTAGTAGTAATAATAAAATACTTTTTTTCATTTTGTAAAATGTTGTTTTTATGGGTTTAATGTATCTTTTTTAGTTTGAGCTGCAGGTTTAGTTACCGCAGGTTTTGCAATCGTAGGTTTCGCGGCTGCTGTTGTTGGAGCAGCAGTTGTAGAAGCTGCCGGAGCTGCTGCAGGCTGTGCCGGATCTGGAACAAAATTGCGAAGCGTAACGGTACAAATTAAGGACTGATTAGGTCCAATTTTTTTGTTATCGCCATGATATCCGTAAGCAATATGTGATGGAAATAAGAACGTAACGGTCTCATTTTTTTTCATGTATTTAATTCCGTCGCGTAATCCCATCATGATATCTTGTTTGTCTACATAATAGGTCTGCGGACCAAGATCAGATTCTGAATAAATAACAGCACCGTTTATACTTTTTACTTCTAAATTAAAATACGCAATATCTCCTTTTTTTGGAGTTGCTGTTTCAGTAGTGCTTTTTTCATCATAATAAAACCAATATCCTTTTTTAGTGGCATAATATTTTACTTTCGGATTACTTTTGATGAGTTTCTTGATAACTTGTTCTTCGTTTGCGACTAATTTTTTATTTCTGTCAGCCGACTTTTTCATAAAAGTACCCGAAGCCCTTGAAACAGGCATTCTGATATCTTCATGCTGCTTACAGCCTGCCAGTAAAACTGCAAAAAGCAGTGAGTAAATGCTAAGTTTTAAGTAGCTCATATTGGTTTATATTTTTAGTTTAGTTACTAAATCTTCAAACTTTTTAACTGTTTCTTCCATCGAAGTTTCAGATCTTCCGCCGGCCGCATTTATGTGCCCGCCTCCGTTAAAGTGGTCTCGTGCAAACTGGTTCACATCAAATCCTCCTTGTGAACGGAAAGAAATCTTGATTATTTTTTCGTCTTTATTTTCGATAAAGATAGCTGTAAAATTGATTCCTCTTATACTTAAACCATAATTAACAATTCCTTCAGTATCGCCTTTTACATAATTAAATGAATCTAATTCAGCTTGCGTAAGAGTTGTATAGGAAGTTTTATGCTCTTCAAAAATTTTCATGTTCTGAAGTGCCCGGCCTAGTAACTGCAAACGGCTGAAAGAGCTGTTATCGTATAATAAAACCGGGATTTGAGTATTTTCAACTCCTAAATCAATTAATTCAGCAATAATTCTGTGTGTGTTTCCTGTAGTTCCCGGAAAACGAAACGAACCAGAATCGGTTAAAATACCGGTGTAGATGCAAGTTGCAATAGTTTTGTCAATATCTTCTTTTTTGTTTAAAAAAGTAATAAAGTTATACACCATTTCGCAAGTCGATCCGTAAGAGGTATCAGAATACATATACGTTGCGTAATCGTGTGGTTTTTCATGATGATCGATCATGATAAACGGAACGGTTAATTTTGCCAGTGTATGTTCCATTTCACCTGTACGATGAAAAGCATTAAAGTCGAGTGTAAAAATTAACTCAGCTTCTTCTAATATTTTGGTACAGTTTTCAGTATCTCTTTCAAAGATTTTTACGGTTTCTGAACCCGGAAGCCAGGCTAAAAAATCAGGAAAATCATTTGGCGCAATAACTGTTGGATGATGATTGTTTTTTAATAAAAAATGGTACAAAGCCAAAGTAGAACCCATAGCGTCGCCATCTGGACCTCTGTGTGGTATTATTACGATTTTTTTCGGAGCTGCAAGCAATAATTGAATTGCCTGAATATCTTGTATTTTCATAGTGTGCGAATTTACATTTTTTTAATCTAACGCAACAAACATTTTTCAGATTAACACACTTTTAAGTGCTTACAAATTTTATATGTAAATTGATATTCAGATTGGTTTTAACTATCAGGAGTCGATTCGTTTAATTTCTTTAATAATTTTTCTATTTCAACATTAATATCGATCATTCTGTCGTCGTATTCAGCACTGTTTTCTGTAATTTTTTTATAGGCCAGTTCATAGAGATCAATTCTTAGATTACAGTATTTTATTAAATCTGAGTTTCTTTTGTGAAGAGTATGCGGGAGATATAATTTATCTAAATCTTTGATAAGTGTAATGTTTTCATTCCAATAGTAAATTCCACGATCTTTAATCATATAAAGTACCATTTCTTTACTTTCTTCAACAGTATTTCCATACTGTGTGCTATAAGCTTCTAAGGCCATTTTTTCCATGTCAACAAACTCATGAATTCTTTCTTCATATTCCATAGTTTGATAAATATAAACCTGAGTATTTTTATATTTTATGTAGAAAAACACAAGTAATATAGTGGCTGTTGAAGTCATAATAATGAATGCAGCTTTCCTTTGTTTTTCAAAAATGACTAGAATTATTCCAAAAAGAATTCCAATAATAAATCCGGCTAGGTATTCTGTCAAACTAAAATCTTTGATATAAGAATATAAAATGTTTATTATGAGTAATGTAATGGAAATTAATAATGATTTTACACGAATTACTTTTGTAGAATTTTTAAAGAGAAATACAACTAACAAGATTCCCATCATACTTGAAATTACGCCTGCGGTACCTGTATTTATAACATCTTTGTTTTGATAAAGGCTGTATAAACTTACACTTATTGCTGAAAGTATGTACAGAATAATAAAGTTTGATTTTTTTATATATAATTCTAATAAAATTCCGATAAAAGCCAGTGCAAGGACGCTTAGAAAAAGATCGATGATATTGGTATGTACAAAACAGCCTGAGAATAATCTCCACCATTCATTGTCAGTTGTAAGGGATCCAAAGTTAGCTCCCCAATCAATTAAATCCTGATCTTTTGGAGTTAAGAAATTTACTCCCGAAAAACACATGACAATAAAAAGCAGTAGGTTTAGATTAATTAAAATCGGAGTAATGAAATAATCTTTGACAGGTATAAAAATTGAAAAGAATGAATAAAAAGCAGAAACAGGAAATGTTGAAGTGTAATTGTTTTCCTGCTCAAGATCTTGTATAGTAATGTTTCTATCCAAATTTAAGGCAGGCAGATCTTTTACCATTTCATATATTTGACTGGAAAAGTTTTCGGTATTTTTTTTATTTCTACCAAGATCATGAATCTGATAACCATTTGATTTACTTTTTATAATAACCGTATTGTCATCAAAAGAAAATAAAATTGTTTCATTCCACGTGTTCTGATTAGTGGTTGCTACAATTAATTCATCTTCATTAATTGTAACTACTGACCAGTTGTTTTTTTTAAATATTTTAATGGCAATTTGAATAAATTCTAATTTAGATAACTGATTTAGAGGAATTAATTCAGTATAAGAAGCTGGAAATCCGAAGGCCATTTTAGTTGTATTTATGATTTGAATTTGGTAAAACAATACTACAAAAAAAGATTATGAAAATGCAGCTTATTAATTTTTATGTTTATCGTTTCTGAATCTTTGATATTGTATATTAACCCAAACCGATGAAACAATTTCGCTTTGGCAAAAATGCTGATTTAAACGGATTTCTTTTTTGGAATTTGGAATTTAAAAATTGAAATTTATTCCTAAAGATTTTGAAGCTCTTTTTTATGAAACTTTTGATACAATTTATATTTTGCACCTTTTACAATTTGCGATTTATAAATTCCAACAGAACCCGATGAAAAATAAGCAATTGTACATCCGATGGCAATAAAAATTCCGGGCTCAATGCCGAATAATTCCATTCCCATGATTGTACACGCAAGAGGAGTGTGGGTTGCCCCCGAAAATACAGCTACGAAACCAACTCCGGCCAAGAGCGCAATTGGCATTGGAATAAATGCTGATAAAGCGCTTCCTAAAGTTGCACCAACAAAAAATAAAGGAGTTACTTCTCCGCCTTTAAAACCAGCTCCTAAAGTAAATCCGGTAAATAAAATTTTAAGTAAAAAGTCGTACCATTCGCTTTGATTTGAAAATGAATCAACAATTACAGGAACTCCAAGTCCGGAGAATTTGGTAAATCCTAAACCTGCAATAGCGATGGCAAGAACAATTCCGCCAATAACCGGACGAAGCGTTGGATATTTAATGTTTTTTGAGAAAAGTGAACCCCAAAAATGAGTACTTCGGGAAAATAATAAAGCTGCAAAACCTGAAAGTACCCCAACTAATATAATGTAAAATGTATTGCTAAAACTAAGTTCAGGAACTACAGGAATACTGTAATGCGTATGTTTGATTTCCCAGAATTCTACAGTAAAATAAGCGGCATAAGCTACTAAAAACGAAAGAACAATACTTTTAAAATTAATTTTACTGAAATACAAAACTTCCAAAGCAAAAATAGCTCCGGCCAAAGGTGTTCCAAAAACAGAAGCAAAACCAGCGCTTATTCCTAAAATGATTAAAATTCTACGTTCTGAATTGTCTAATTTGAAAAGTTTTGTGAATTGATCGGCAATTGCGCCTCCCATTTGTACAGCTGTGCCTTCACGTCCGGCCGAGCCTCCAAATAAATGAGTCAATAAAGTTCCTAAAAGTACCAAAGGCGCCATTTTAAACGGAATGACTTTCTTAGGTTTTTCGTATTCTTCGAGCAGTAAATTGTTGCCTTTTACAACAGATTCTCCCCAATAATGATAACCAGCTCCAACTAAAAATCCGCCTAAAGGCAAAAGCCAGATAATCGAATCATGGTGAATTCTATATTGTGTAACCCATTCTAAAGAAACAAGAAAAAATGCTGATGCAGATCCTGAAAGAATGCCTATTAAGGCACAAATAATAATCCATTTAGGTAAGGAAAGTAAAAATTGTTTTGGGCTTTGGGAAGTCATTAATAGTTATAAAATAGTTTTTATCACAAACATGAATAATTTTTTGGAATAAATTACAAAATGAGTTAATTATTTAATTTTTACCATTTCAAGTTCTAATGAGATATCATTCATTTTTGATAAACACTTTATTTTATTATTATCAATTTCATTAATTTTGACAATAACAGTTTGGCCGATTAACTTTTTTAATTTAGGAACATCGATTTTTGTATAAGTTAAGATATATTCACATTCGGATATCCATTTAACAGTTCCTTCAATAATAATGTGTCTTATTTGATCTTCTTCTACCTGCACATTCCCATTTCTTGTTACAATGAAATTTGAAAAATTAGGATTTTTGTAAATAAATGTTCCGTTTTTAAAATAGGAACATTTATTTACTTGTGAATTACAATTTACACTTAAAATTATAAGTGCTAAAAAAATAAACTTTTTCATTGCAAAAACTTACTGTACAACAGCAGTAAATTCAATTTCTACCAAATATTCAGGAGCAACTAATTTACTTATTCCATAGAAACCTGTTGTAGGTTTTACATCTTTAAAAAATGCTGAGTGAGCTCTGGCAACTTCTTCAAATGTAGAAACGTCAGTTGTAAAAATTCTGGTTCTGATAACGTCTTTAATGCCAACATTTAAATCTTCCAGAACTTTTTCAACACGCTCAATAATATTGTAGGTCTGTGCGTATGCGTCGTCGGCTTTTACTTTATCGCCGTCAACAATGGCTACAGTTCCCGAAACTTCAATGATATTACCAATTCTTACAGCGCGGCAGTATCCCATTTTGTCTTCCCACGGCGATCCTGTTAAGATATTTTCTCTTTTCATTTTTTGAGTTTTTCGAATTGTTTCTGCAGAATTTAAAAAAACAATTCAGGTTAATTAATGCGCTGCAATTTATGAAATAAGCTCGGGAAAAAGAATTTTGAAGAGTTGAAATCACTTCGAAAATCTTTCTTTTTTGTGATATTTTAAAAGAAGATTATAAGTTTTATTCTATTTGATTTTCCTCATAAATTCGGAGTTTGTTATGTGCGTTTGTAAGATGCTGCTGTAGCACTTCAATTTTGTTCAGTAAATGATAAATCGCGTCAATCCCTTCCATATTTATGTTTAGATCATAATGCATCCGAATCATTTTTTCTATCAAAGGCAGCTGTTCCGGCTGTAGATATTCATCATTTTCTTCAATAATAATTTCAACTAAACCATAATTGTTAAGTTCAGTAATAAAAGTGTTTTCAATTTCGTGATAAATACAAAATTGTTTTATTTGGACTAAGTTCTTGTTACGCATGATTTCTAAGTTTAGATAATTCTATAAACAATTCTTTTTCTTTTTCAGATAATTGAGTTGGAATTTTTAAGTTGTAGGTTACATACAAATCGCCAAACTGATTTTCCTTTTTGTAGACCGGAAAACCTTTTCCTTTTAATTTGACTTTAGTTCCGGTTTGGGTTTCGGCAGGAACTTTAATTTTTACTTTTCCATCAAAAGTTTTGATGTTGATTTCTCCGCCCAAAATTGCCGTGTACAAATCAAGATCAACGTTTGAATATAAATTATTCCCTTCTCGTTTAAAATCTGAATTATTAGAAATGATAAACGTAATATACAAATCGCCATTTGGCCCTCCGTTTACACCCGCGCCGCCATGTCCGGGAATTTTAATAACCTGACCGTTCTCAACTCCGGCCGGAATTGTGATTCGGATATTCTTGCCATTTACAGTCAAACTCTGTTTGTGTGTAGCGTAAGCCGAAGCCAGATCAAGTTCTAATTCGGCATTAAAATCCTGACCTCTATATTTCGACTGTCCGCGGCTGCTTCGTCCGGAACCATACATCGAATTGAAAAAATCTGAGAAATCACTTCCTGAAAAATCTCCTCCAAAACCAGAAAAATCCTGATTACTGCTTTGTTGTCTCGAATATTGCGACTGATTTGGGTCGTAACCAGCCTTTTCAAATTCATCGGCATGTTTCCAGTCTTTTCCGTATTTGTCGTATTTTTTTCGATTTTCAGGGCTGCTTAAAACTTCGTTGGCTTCGTTGATTTCCTTAAATTTTTTCTCCGCTTCTTTATCATTCGGATTCAAATCGGGATGATATTTTCGGGCCAGTTTTCTGTATGCTTTTTTAATCTCTGCTTCCGTAGCCGATTTTGTAACATCTAAAGTTTTATAATAATCAATATAATCCATCTTGCTGTATTTTAAGATAAATAATTAGATATTGAAGTTAAGAATAAGTTGTTAAGAATCAAAATTCTAAAGTAGTTTTAAGTAGAAAAATGACAATAAATCAGAAGAGCTTTGGGATTTGGAATTTTATATATTGAAATTTAATTCTTGAATTTTTGGCAGGTTTTTTGATTTGCAAATATTAGCCTAATATATTGTTATAATACTCTTAAAGTTGTCGAGCCAAACTTATTTATTCTATTTTTGTGAAGCTAACCTGAGTTCTATAAAAAATTATAAAGCCGATTCGATAACCACTTTTCAATGAAGCATATTTTATTTTTCATACTATTTTTTGCAGCTGTAACCGTTTCAGCTCAAAGTGAATTTGGAACAAAATTCAAGCCTATCCCGGCACCTAAGTTTAGCACAAAGAAAAAAACGCCGATTCCGCAGGTAAAAGATCCTGCAACAGAAACGGCAGATATGCCAAGTATAAAAACACCCAACGTTTTTGATAATACGAGTATAACTCCAAAATCGCAGCTTCAGGTTGGTGCAGAAAAAAGTAAATTTTCTATGTATCAGCAAAACGATTTTGCCAATCCGGGAGATCAGTATGTAGATAAAATGGAAAAGGATTTGGATAAAGCCCTTAAAGATGCAGGTTTAAAAGAAGGCAGAGGGACTTTAGTAAAATCAAATATTTCGCTGGGAGATTTTAAAACCAAATCAGAATATTTTATTGTAAAATTCCGCGATTTCGGTGCAATCGATGGCGATTTAGTAAAAGTATCATCCAATGATGTTGTAATTCAGGAACGAATTTTGTTAGATTCCAATTATAAAGACGTAAAAATAAATTTAACCCAAGGATTTAATAAACTGGATTTTGAAGCTTTAAATATTGGTGCTTTGGGCGGTAATACTGCCGAAATCAGAGTTTATGACGATAAAGGCCAATTGGTTACAAATGATTATTGGAACAATCTTGCCGCAGGATTTAGAGCGACGATTATTGTTACGAAAGAGTAATTTTTTTTAGAGATACTAAGGTTCTAAGATGCTAAGTTTTTTCTCAGCTTCTTAGAACCTTATCATTTTAAATTAAGATTCTAAAAAAACTTAGAACCTTAGCAGCTCAGCACCTTAGAACCTCAGATTAAAACGGATCTGCAGTAACCTTAAACTTCATATCTGCTTTTACAGTTACATCTTGCGTAAGTGTTTCTTTAAGCGTAACCTGAGTTCTGATTTTATATTTATCAGCTTTAATATATTGATCTAGTTTTTTATCTGTACAAATCAAATCGATTGCATTTGAAGATGTATTAATATTGTCCTGATAAGCCAATTCAATTTCATTAGAATCTGTTGTAGAAATATACAAGTGAATTGATTTTAAAAAGGTAAAGTTTTTGTCAGAAGGATCAGAAATGGTAAGTTTAAGCGATCTGATTTTTACATCCTTTACCAAACTAGCTTTAGTTTTATTGTTTTCAAATTCGGCAGAAGAATTTGTGGTAACCTCCGGAGTGATTATTTCCGTTGGTAAATTAAGCGGAGATGTACTTTTAATTTTAATCGAAGCATCGTTCGAAATAGTAAAAGTCAATAAATCATCAACAGCATTACAAGAAGAAAAAAAGATCGACAAGAATGCAGTCAGGGCAATAAATTTTAATTTCATAGTTAAATTTTAAATGGGTTTTCGTTATGTACGAAATAAAATGGTTTTTAGATTTAAGCTTCTAAGTTTCTAAGGCGCTAAGATGCTAAGTTTTTTTAGATTTTGAAACATAAAATCTCAGAATCTCAGAATCTTAGAACCTTAGCGTCTTTTGATTTAAAAAAAATCAAAAATCAATTTTTGAATTTCGAATATAAAAAGTACTTTTGCGCATGCAACACAACGTACTTATTTTAGATTTCGGATCGCAATATACACAGCTTATTGCGCGTAGAGTTCGCGAATTAAATATATTCTGCGAAATTTTTCCTTACAATCACATTCCAAGTGATTTATCAAGTTATAAAGCCGTAATTTTAGGAGGAAGCCCTTTCTCTGTAAGAGGAGAAGATGCACCGCATCCTGATTTATCGCAAATTAGAGGTAAAATGCCTTTGCTTGCCGTTTGTTACGGAGCGCAGTATTTAGCGCATTTCAGCGGTGGAGAAGTAGCAGCTTCAAACACCAGAGAATACGGAAGAGCCAACTTGTCTTATATTAAAGAAGGAGAAACTTTCTTTGAAGGAGTTTCAGAAAACAGTCAGGTTTGGATGAGCCATAGCGATAGTATCAAAGCACTTCCAACAAATGCTGTAAAATTAGCAAGCACGCATGACGTAGAATACGCAGCTTACAAAATCGAAGGCGAAACTACTTATGCAATTCAATATCACCCAGAGGTTTACCATTCAACTGACGGTAAAAAAATGCTGGAAAACTTCTTAGTAAAAATTGCTGAAGTTCCTCAAAACTTTACTCCAAATGCTTTCGTTGACGAAATGGTAGCAGAATTAAAAGAAAAACTAGGAAACGATAAAGTGGTTCTTGGTTTGTCTGGAGGAGTAGATTCTACTGTAGCTGCAGTTTTATTAAACAAAGCAATCGGACAAAATTTATATTGCATCTTCGTAAATAACGGACTTTTGCGTAAAAACGAATTCCAAAATGTATTAGATCAATACAAAGGAATGGGATTAAATGTAAAAGGTGTCGATGCAGGAGATCGTTTCCTTGGCGAATTAGCGGGAATTAGTGATCCAGAAACAAAACGTAAAACAATTGGTCGTGTATTTATCGAAGTTTTTGATGATGAATCACACTTATTAGAAGACGTAAAATGGTTAGCGCAGGGAACAATTTACCCAGACGTTATCGAATCTGTTTCGGTAAAAGGACCATCTGCAACTATTAAATCGCACCACAACGTTGGTGGATTGCCGGATTATATGAAATTAAAAATTGTAGAACCACTTAGAATGCTTTTTAAAGATGAAGTACGAAGAGTAGGTGCTACTTTAGGAATAGATCCTGAATTATTAGGAAGACATCCTTTCCCGGGACCAGGATTGTCAATCAGAATTTTGGGAGACATTACGCCTGAGAAAGTTAGAATTTTACAAGATGTTGATTCTGTTTTTATTGAAGGATTAAAATCTTGGGGATTATATGATAAAGTTTGGCAGGCTGGAGCAATTTTGCTTCCTGTAAATTCTGTTGGAGTTATGGGCGATGAGCGTACGTACGAAAAAGTAGTAGCGCTTAGAGCAGTAGAATCAACAGACGGTATGACTGCTGACTGGGTTCATTTACCTTACGACTTCCTGATGAAAGTTTCAAACGACATTATCAACAAGGTAAAAGGCGTGAACCGTGTAGTTTACGATATAAGTTCAAAACCACCTGCAACAATTGAGTGGGAATAGTATTATTTTTAAAATTAAGGTCTTACATTTGTAAGGCCTTAATTTTTTATAACCTACTATTTATGAGAGAACTTTTAACGATTTCTCTTGTGTTTATTTTGTCTTTTAACAAAATAGCTGCGCAAGATTCAATTATTGAGCACAAGATTCAAAAAGGGGAAACCGCTTATTTTATAGCTCAAAAGTATAAGGTTTCTGTAGATGAGATTTATAAACTCAACCCCGAATCGCAAAGCGGAATCAAAGACAACCAAATTATTAAGATTCCGGTTCATTCTCCACAAAAAATAAATCAGGATCAGCAAAATATTCACATTGTTGCTGAAAAAGAAACATTATACGGTTTATCAAAAAAATATAATGTTACGGTTGAAGCTCTTCAAAATGCAAACCCAATTCTGGCAAACGGACTTCAGGTTGGACAGGAATTAGTTATTCCGCAGGTTTCAAATTCTCCTAAAACAGAAAGTGCATCTTCTCCAAAAACAACCCATTTAGTTGCGGCCAAAGAATCTTTGTTTAGTATTGCCAGACAATACAATGTTTCAGTTCAGGATTTAGAAAATCTCAACAAAGATATTTTGATTAACGGTTTGCAGATTGGCCAGACCATTTCAATTCCAAATAAAAGAAAAACGCTGGACGGAAGAGTTCGTGTGATTAATCAGGAAACGATTTTTCATGTAGTTGAACCAAAAGAAACTAAATTTTCGATTTCTAAAAAATACGGAATTACAATCGAACAGCTGGAATCTCAAAATCCGGAAATTGTAAACGGATTAATTGTTGGAAACAAACTGGCTATCAATACAAAAGCAATAAAACCAGCCAACGAAAGTGAAGAATTAATGCTGGCTCTTGCCGAAAAACAGGTTGTGGTTGAAAAAACAAAAGCCAAAACGGTTGAAATCGAAGATTTAAAAGACAGATTGGTTGTTCAGAAAGAAATGAACGAGAAAATTATAAAAATTAATGATCTGAAAGTTAATTTGAATGATATGAACGGTTCTAAAGAAAACTCAGTCGAAAAACTGCGATTGGTTTTAGAAGCAAATAAAAATGTTCAGGATATTTTAATGGCAAAATTAGATTCATTGGTAAATACCATGAACAATGATTTAGTTGAATTAAAACGAATGGATATTTTGAATGTGGATGAATCTAAGCGTTTGGAAAAACAATCTTACGAAAGTATTGGAAAAACCAGTGAATTATCTTCTCAATTGAAAAAGGAACTGGCAGAAAATCGAAAAGCCTACGCCGGTTTAATGAATAAAGTGGAGAAAATTGCCGTTGAAGAAAATCAGGAGTACAAAAAGAAAATCCGCGAAAGCGAAAAAAATAACAATGTAACTTCAATTCAGCAAAGACTTTCATTAGAAGAAATCAAACGCTATAAAATTGAACAGGAACAAGGCGATGCCAAAAATCAGGCCTTAATTTCTAAAATAGATTCACTAGATACTCAAAAACAAATAGAAGTAAAACGTCATATTAGTAAAGCTTCTTACTACAGTATGGAAGCAAGAAAATTTGACGATAAAGTAGCTTTAATGAAACTGAAAAAATATCAGGATGAAGCCATTAAAAAAGCATCTCCAGCAGAAAAATCAAAAGCAGTTTCAATAGAAGAAATGCGTCGTGAACTAAAAGAAAATCCATTTAAAAATGAGAAAAATGTAAGTATTGAAGTTTATGATAATCTTAAAGAAGTTTCAAACGGGTATTACTTAGTTTTAGGTATATTTACAGACGCAGTACCGAGAGATAAGCTAATTATGAAACTTATTGATTCTGGCGATTTTAACGCTAGTTTTTTCTTTAATGTAAACAGTCTTTCTTATTATGTTTATTCAGATAGATTCCAAAATATGGAAGAAGTTTTGTACCAATGCAAGAAAAAGGAAGAAGATGAGTTATATAAAAATATCATTATTGCCAAATTAGAAGTTGATCTTCGATAATTTTTTGGATGAACTGGCAAATGGCGTGAATCTTGTATGAGAGAAATTAGTATCTTATTTTTGAATTGAAATTAAAATTGTTTAAGTCTTATTTATGAAATATTATTCAACATTATTTTTACTTGTTTTTTTTGTAACCTGTTCTGCTTTTTCACAAGGGAAAGCGATAAAATACACGGTTTCAAGTGGAGAAACGGTTAACCAGATTGCTCAAAAATTTAAGGTTACGCCTTTTGATATTTACGAATTAAATCCGGACGCAAGAAATGGCGTAAAACCAAATACCGTTTTGCTGATCCCGACAGGAAAAAGTACTGATAAAAAAGAAACAGCTGCAAAATCGACAAGTAGCTCGAAATCGACAACGCATGAAGTTCAGCCAAAAGAAACCTTATATGGTATTGAAAAAAAATATGGACTTACAGACGAAGCCTTAAAAGCGGCAAATCCGTTTTTGGTGACAGACGGTTTACAGCCAGGTCAAACCTTGACAATTCCGGGAAAAGGATCTGTGGCAAAACCAGCTGCGACATCTGAAAAAAAGAAAGAAAAAGGCGCTGAAAAATATGTTTTTCATGATGTTCAGCCAAAGGAAACTAAATTTGGAATTGCCAAACAATACGGAATTTCGGTTGAAGAATTAGAGAAAAAAAATCCTGAAATTGTTTCAAGTTTACCAGTCGGATATAGATTGACCATAAAAGGAACTGCTCCTAAAACAGATAATCCTGCACCGGCTGCAGTTGCAAAAACTGAAGAACCTAAGAAAGCTGCTGAATCTAAAAAAGCAGTTTCGTATATGGAATATCAGGTAAAACCAAAAGAGACTTTTTATAGTTTAGGAAGAGTTTTCCATTTATCACAAGAAGAATTAGTGGCTTTAAACCCGTCACTTTCAGAAGGAGTAAAAGAAGGAATGGTTTTAAAAGTTCCTGCCGGATATGTTGCGCCGCAGCCAATTGTGGCACAGTCTCAGCCAACTGAAAAAACAGTACAAACTTCTGTAGAAAAGCCAGTTGAAAAAGCGGTTGAAAGGCCTGTTGAAACCAGCGGCGGAGGAATTAAAATTGTAGATAAAGTAAAATCTGAAACCGTTTCTGCAGATCCTGAAATTGTTGAATTGACTAAGAAAAGAGGACAAAACGAACGTAAAAAAGTGGTTTTATTACTTCCGTTTAATTTAGCAAAATTGCAAAGCGACACTACTGGAATGGCTGCACGTTTAAAAACAGATAAGTTTTTAAATATGACGCTTGATTTTTATTCTGGAGCTATGATGGCGATTGATTCGGCTAAAACATTAAAACTGCCAATTGATGTTTCTATTTACGACTCACAGGAAACTAAAACAACATCAAATATTTCAAGTTTAATTGCACAAAATAAGTTGCAGGATGCTGATGCTGTTGTTGGACCGTTTTATCAAAACAATGCTGAGTCTACTGCAAATTCACTTCGTTTGTATAATGTTCCGGTTATTTCTCCATTATCAAAAGATGTTGCAAATCCTATCGATAATTTATATCAAACAATACCTTCAAATGATGTAGTTAGAAATGCGATTTTTGATTATATGCGTGCTAAAAATGGAAATATTGTAGCTGTTGTTGACAAGAAAAAAGAATCAGTTATCAGTTATATAAAACAAAACCAAAAAGGAGTTGTTTTTGCTGGTTTGACAGAGGCCGGAGGCTTAGATGTTGCTAATTTAAAAAGCTTGTTACTGCCAACACGTATGAATTATGTCGTGATGGAAACGGGAAATACAGCGATGATAAAAAGTGTAATCAAAGCATTGATCGATTCACAAAAAACATGTCAGGTACAATTGGTAATTTTAGAACCAAACAGTACATTGGATACTGATGAAATTAATTTTGATAATTTAGTACAGTTGAAATTAATGTATCCATCGGTTACCCGAGACAGCGACGATCAGACGGTTTCGATCTTTAAAAAAGAATATAAACTGAAAAATAAAGTAAATCCAAATACTTATGCAACAAGAGGTTTTGACGTAACTTTTGATACGATGATGCGTTTGGTTCAGGGAAAAACTTATCAGGAGACAACTGATTTAATGACAACACAACAGGTTGACAATAAATTTCAATTCTATAAAAAAGAAGATGGGGGACACGCAAATAAAGGTGTCTATATTTTATATTACGATTCAGACTTAACTTTAAAAGAAGCAAATTAATGACATCAAAAGTAACCTACTTAGGCGATCTAAGAACAAGTTCAATTCATATACAATCAGGAAGTGAAATCATTTCTGATGCACCTTTAGATAATAACGGAAAAGGAGAAGCTTTTTCTCCTACAGATACTGTAGCAAATGCGTTAGCAAGCTGTATGTTTACCATTATGGGAATTAAAGCCCGTGATTTAAATGTAGAATTAACCGGTTCTACTGCAGAAGTAACCAAAATTATGAATGCCGAGCCTCGCAGAATTGGAGCAATAGAAGTTGTTTTTGAATTAGAAAGCAATGCTGATGAAAAAAGCAGAATTATCCTGGAACGTGCGGCGATGACTTGTCCGGTATTTTTGAGCTTAAGTTCAGAAATAGAAAAGAAGATTTCATTTAATTGGAAATAATATTTAATTCCTATATTTTTTTAAAAGCCGTCAATTTTGACGGCTTTTCTTTTGGTATTTCCTAAAAGTTCAAAAATTAACAAAATATTCATATCAATTTTTGGTTCTTAAAAATATAATGAAGTATCTTTGTCTTGCAAAAAATACGCATATAAATGCAAAAATAATGCAAAATAGTAAAAGTGAAATGAGATTCACTTTTTTTCAATATTATTTGGAATCACTGATGTGAGATAAAATGATATTCCAAATTCTACTCCAAATCAATAATTTAAATTTTATTGTATTCCATTTATAAAGGTTTTATCTTTATATGGTATTGACTGCTATTGTTTTAGCTGTGTTTTGACCTGCTTTTTTGCGACAAAAAAATAAACTTTATTTTGGCTTTTAGCCGATTTTGTAATTCTGAAAAATAAAAAAAACTATATCATGTTAAAGAGTAAAATAGATAAAGCAACAGGTTTCGAAAAGCGATTCGAAAACATCAATACTGTTGTTTTTGAAAATTCAACAGAAGCTTCAAAAGAAGTAGCAAAAGAAATTGCGGCTTTGATTAAAGAAAAACAAAAAGAAGGCAAACCTTGTATTTTAGGTCTGGCAACAGGTTCTTCTCCAAAAGGACTTTATGCAGAATTGGTAAGACTTCATAAAGAAGAAGGTTTGAGTTTTAAAAACGTAATTAGTTTTAATCTGGATGAATATTATCCGATGGAACCCAATTCAATCAATAGTTATGTTCGTTTTATGAAAGAACTTTTGTTTGACCATGTTGATATTTTACCTGAAAATGCGCATGTTCCGGACGGACTTTTAACAAAAGAACAAATCGCGGATTACTGTCACGAATATGAAGCAAAAATCGAAGCTTTGGGCGGGATTGATTTACAAATATTAGGAATTGGAGGAAACGGACATATTGGTTTTAATGAATCAGGTTCGCTTCAAAACTCAAAAACCAGATTAGTAGCTTTAGACCATATTACGAGAGTTGCCGCAAGTAAAGATTTCTTTGGTTTGAATAATACGCCAAGAACGGCTATTACGCTTGGAGTAAAGAAAATCATGGAAGCCAAAAGAGTTATTCTATTGGCTTGGGGAGAAGGAAAAGCCAATATTGTAAAAAAATCAGTCGAAGACGAAGTAACCAACCGAGTTCCGGCTTCTTTTTTACAGGAACATGACAATGCTGTTTTTGTTTTGGATAAAGAAGCATCTTCAAAATTAACGAGAATCAATAAACCCTGGCTGGTTGAGAAAATTGTCTGGACAGATAAACTAACCAGAAAAGCGGTTTTAGGATTGGCACTTGATCTTAAAAAACCAATTTTAATGCTTACCGATGCCGATTATATCGAAAACGGAATGAGCGATTTACTGGCAGATTCTGGTCCTGCATACGATATCAACATTAAAATATTCAACAAATTACAAAATACAATCACGGGCTGGCCGGGCGGAAAACCAAATGCAGAAGACACCAACCGTCCTGAAAGAGCAGAACCGGCTAAAAAACGTGTATTATTATTTAGTCCGCATCCGGATGATGATATTATCAGTATGGGAGGAACGTTTATGCGTCTGCAGGAACAGGGACATGAAGTGCATGTGGCGTATCAGACTTCAGGAAATATCGCTGTTGCGGATGATGAAGCACTTCGTTTTGCAAGATTCGTGATTGATTATAACGAGAAATTCGGAATCAAAAGCGAAGAGGCTGATAATATTTACCAAAAAGCACATACGTTTTTAGAGAATAAAAAGAACAGCGAAATTGATATTCCGGAAGTTCGTTATATAAAAGGTTTAATCAGAAAAGGGGAGGCTAGAGCAACAAGTTATTTTGTTGGTCTTCCGGATGAACAGATTCATTTTATGGAATTGCCTTTTTACGAAACGGGAACAATTGAAAAGAAACCAATCGGGCAGGAAGACATTCAGCTCACAATGGATTTGATCGAAAAAATTAAACCGCATCAAATCTATGCAGCAGGGGATTTAGCAGATCCGCACGGAACACATAAAGTTTGTCTGGATGCTATTTTTGAAGCTGTTAAAAACTTAAAACCAAAACCATTTATGGATGACTGCTGGTTATGGCTGTACAGAGGAGCTTGGCAGGAATGGGGAATTGATGAAGTCGAAATGGCGGTGCCAATGAGTCCGGATCAGGTTTTGGCCAAACGCCACGGAATCTTCAAACACCAATCTCAAAAAGACGGAGTTGTATTCCAGGGAACAGACGCAAGAGAGTTCTGGCAGAGAGCCGAAGACCGAAACAGAGAAACTGCACAATTGTACCATCAGCTTGGTTTAGCAACTTATGCTGCGATGGAAGCTTTTGTGAGATGGCATTACTAAGATTCTAAGTTGCTAAGGTTCTAAGGGACTAAGATTTTATTCGTTATGACTCGAGCGATAGCGAACTGGCGAAGCAATTCACCAATGCATTTAAAATAATTCGTGAATTCGTGGCGAAAATCATTTAAATCTTTTTTAATCTGCGGTAAATTAATAATAGCTTTGCATACAATTGAAGCAAGAAGAAAGACTTATTCTTTTTTCTTGCTTCTTTTTTCTTCTAAAACTATGGAACAAGACAAAAAACAACTTATAAAATTAGCACACACCAAAATGCCTTTCGGGAAATATGAAGGACGTTATTTAATTGATCTTCCGGAATACTACGTCGTTTGGTATCATAATAAAGGTTTTCCAAAAGGTGAATTAGGACAGCAGTTACAGCTTATTTACGAATTAAAATTAAACGGTTTAGAAGAGTTAATCCGAAATATAAAAAAACAGTATCCGAAGGGTAATAGTTAACGAAATGAGAGTTTTAATTGTTAGTAACTTTGTTTCAGTGTATTAACTTCTTTTTAGTGTTTTTATATTTTTACAGTAACTAAAAAGACCAATTAATGAAAAAATATTTCCAGCCTTCAAAAACAGGAGAAAGCGAAAGCAAACTAGCCATAATACTAGCTGTATTGGCAATTATTTTTGTTTTAATTCCACATTTAGCTTTTACAATTCTTTATATAGTATTGGCTGTTTTTGCCATAATTTTGGGAGCAGTTGGTTTATCTCAGGCAAAAAAAGCAAACATTTCAACTTCGATTGCTAAAATTGGAATGTGGATGGGAATTGGACTGATTTTTATTCCATTGATAATATATTTTTCTATCTTTTTCGCTGCTAAATCTGATTATTTGAGGAATAAAATGTCTCAAGATAAGGTAGAAGCTATAAGAGAGGATATGAAACGCCATCGCGATTCTGTAATGAAAACTGAAAAAATAATTCAGGATACTACTCAGGTTCAAAATAAATAATTTTCGCCACCGCATAAGTAGTAATATCTAAAGCCGATTTAAAGATATTTCTTAAAAATACTGCTAATAAAAGCTTAAAATTATTGATAATAAAACCAAGTAATCAATCTGTTTAAAAATTTGTAAATTATCTCATTCTCGAATAGATAAATTGTCTAATTAAATTTGTACTTTTGCCAAGTTTTTTACACAACTACTTACAAACAACAACAGAATGAATCAAACAAAATATATTTTTGTTACAGGCGGTGTGACTTCTTCATTAGGAAAAGGAATCATTGCAGCATCTTTAGCAAAATTGTTACAAGGAAGAGGATATCGTACAACTATCCAGAAATTCGATCCGTATATTAACGTAGATCCGGGAACATTAAACCCTTATGAGCACGGAGAATGTTATGTAACAGATGATGGTGCTGAAACAGATTTAGATTTAGGTCACTACGAGCGTTTCCTTAACGTTCCTACTTCTCAGGCAAATAACGTTACTACAGGAAGAGTATATCTTTCAGTTATTGAAAAAGAAAGAAGAGGAGAATTTTTAGGAAAAACGGTTCAGGTTGTTCCTCATATTACAAACGAAATCAAAGACAGAATGCAATTGCTGGGTAAATCTGGCGATTACGATATTGTGATTACTGAAATTGGCGGGACTGTTGGTGATATTGAGTCTTTACCTTATATAGAATCTGTACGTCAGTTAGTTTGGGAGCTAGGAGAAAATAACGGAATTGTTATTCATTTAACTTTAGTTCCTTTCTTAGCAGCAGCGGGAGAATTAAAAACAAAACCGACTCAACACTCTGTTAAAACTTTGATGGAGAGCGGTATTAAAGCCGATATTTTGGTTTGTAGAACAGAGCACGAATTGTCTCAGGAATTACGTCAGAAATTAGCTTTATTCTGTAATGTGAAGAAAGAAGCAGTTATTCAGTCTATTGATGCTTCTACTATATATGAAGTTCCAAATTTAATGCTTGAAGAAGGATTAGATGTGGTAGCTTTAAAGAAATTAGATCTGCCTAAAAAAGCATCTCCAGATCTTAAAAACTGGAATACTTTCTTAAAAAGATTAAAAAGTCCAAAACAAACTGTAAACATTGGTTTAGTTGGAAAATACGTAGAAATGCAGGATTGTTACAAATCTATTTTAGAGGCATTCATTCATGCAGGAGCTGCAAACGAAACAAAAGTAAACGTAATTTCTATTCACTCAGAGCATATTAATGCTGATAATGTTGAAGAGAAATTAGGAACTCTGGACGGAGTTTTAGTTGCTCCGGGATTTGGTGAAAGAGGTATTGAAGGAAAAATCGAAGCAGTACGTTTTGTACGTGAAAACAATATTCCTTTCTTCGGAATTTGTTTAGGAATGCAGATGTCTGTTATTGAATATTCTAGAAATATTTTAGGTTACGCAGAAGCCAATTCAACAGAGATGAACGAGAAAACGTCTCATCCGGTTGTGAGTTTGATGGAAGAACAGAAAAATGTAACCGATAAAGGTGGAACAATGCGTTTAGGAGCATGGAAATGTGATATTAAACCAAATACGCTTGCACATAAAATTTATGGTGAAATTACAATTTCAGAGCGTCACCGCCACCGTTATGAGTACAATAACAAATACGCTGACGAATTACAAAAAGCTGGTTTAAAAGCTTCTGGAGTAAATCCTGATACTGGATTGGTAGAAATTGTAGAACTTGAAAACCACCCATTCTTTATTGGTGTACAATACCATCCGGAATACAAAAGTACAGTAGCAAATCCGCACCCTATTTTTGTAAACTTTGTAGCAGCTGCTGTAAATGCACATAAAAAATAATAATTAATATTCCAGAAGATGTAACATTTGAGTTAATCTCATAACTAATAACCTTCGAAGAATAACTTTTTTTAATAATAATGGAAGAAAAAAAATTAGACCTTAATTCAATCATTGGTTTTGTATTGATATTCGGAATTTTGATTTGGATCATGTACCAAAACAAACCTTCTGAGAAAGAAATTGCTGCTGAAAAAGCCAAGAAAGAATTAGTAGCTAAACAAGAAGCTCAGGCAAAAGCCGATAAAGCAAAAACTGCTGTTGTACCAACTGCTGCTGTAACGCCAGGTGATACAGTTCAATTAGCACAATTACAAAAAACATTAGGCGGTTTTGCATATTCTGCGACGCTTCCTTCTGCAAAAGAAACTTTTACAACTATCGAAAACGAGAAAGTAAAACTTAAAATTGCTAATAAAGGTGGTTATATTGTTGAAGCAACTTTAAAAGAATTCGAAAAATTTAGAAAAGGTTCAGGAGAATTAGTTGAGTTAATTAAAAACAATAATTCAAACTTAAATTTACAGCTTCTTACAACAGATAACAGAACTTTAAATTCTAAAGATTTATATTTTGAACCAACATTAGAAAAAGTTGGTGCAGACCAGGTTCTAACAATGCGTTTAAAAGCGGGAGCTAACGAATTTTTAGAATATAAATATGTTTTAAAACCAAACGATTATTTAGTTGGTTTTGATATTCGTTCTCAGGGATTAAACAAAGTTTTAAACTCAGCAAAACCATTAAACTTACAATGGGATTTAAAAACATACAGAAACGAAAAAAGTGTTTCGTATGAAAACCGTTATGCTGAAATTTATTATAACTACGAAGAAGGAAAAGAAAGCTACGTAGGACAGGGAGATCATAAAGAAGAAACCCCTGATAAAGTAGATTATATAGCATTTAAACAACACTTTTTTGCTACAATTTTAAAAACTAACACTACTTTCGAAAAAGCAGATTTAGTTTCTGAAAACTTAGTAAAAGACGATAAAATCGATACTGTTTTTACAAAACAGTTTAAAGCTACCGTGCCTTTAGCTTTCACAAATGGTGAAATCGATTATAAAATGCACATGTATTTTGGACCGGCAGATTACAAAACATTAAAAGCATACGATAAAAATTTCGAAAAAATCATTCCATTAGGATGGGGAATTTTTGGCTGGATCAATAAATTAATCTTCGTTCCTTTATTCGGATTCCTAAGTTCTACAATTGGATTATCTTTAGGAATTGCGATCATTATTTTTACGATTATCATCAAATTGGCTATGTCGCCAATTACCTATAAATCATTCCTGTCTCAGGCTAAAATGAAAGTTTTAAGACCTGATATTAATGAGTTGGGAGAAAAATACAAAAAAGACCCAATGAAAAAACAACAGGAAACAATGAAACTGTACAACAAAGCAGGAGTAAACCCAATGGCAGGATGTATTCCGGCGTTGATTCAGCTTCCGTTTATGTATGCATCGTTCCAGTTTTTCCCTGCGGCTTTTGAGTTAAGACAAAAAGGATTCCTTTGGGCAGACGATTTATCATCATTTGACTCCGTTGTAAAATTACCATTCCACATTCCGTTGTATGGAGATCATATCAGTTTGTTCCCAATTTTGGCAGCAATTGCAATTTTCTTCTACATGAAAATGACTTCTGGAGATCAGCAGATGGCAGCGCCTCAACAGGAAGGTATGCCGGATATGGCTAAAATGATGAAAATCATGATTTATGTTTCGCCATTAATGATGTTAATTTTCTTCAACAGTTATGGTGCAGGATTGAGTTTGTACAACTTTATTTCGAACTTAATTACAATCGGAATTATGTTTGTTATTAAAAATTATATTGTTGACAGTGAAAAAATTCATGCTCAAATTCAGGAAAATAAATTAAAAGAGCCTAAAAAGCCAAGCAAGTTCCAACAACGTCTTCAGGAAGTAATGGAACAGCAGGAAGCAGCTAAAAAAGCTCAGAATAAAAAGAAATAATAACGAAAAATCCCGATTCAGTCGGGATTTTTTATTTTAGAAGAAAGGTTTCTTTTTCGAATGACAAATGAAAATTTTAACTTTGAAAAAGAATAGTTATACTTTATGAAACGATTTCTCGTTTAAGTTAAAAATTAAATATAATATGATTTCCAAAAGAGTTATAATAGGACTGACATTGTTGAATGTTTTCTTTTTAAGCGCCCAGACTGAGTTTAATAAACTAGATGCTAATGGCAAAAAAGACGGCGTTTGGAAAGGAGTTTATGAATCAAAACGCCCTAGATACGAAGGTACTTTCAGCCACGGTAAAGAAACCGGAATTTTTAAATTTTTTGACGACACGAAAAAAGGAGATGTAATAGCAACCCGTGATTTTACAGCTAATGACGGAAGTTCGTACACTATTTTTTACGATCAGAACAAGAATGTCGTAAGCGAAGGAAAAGAAATAGGGAAAGAAAGAGAAGGAGTTTGGAAATATTACCATAAAGCTTCTAAAATTTTAATGACTTCTGAAACGTATAAAAAAGGAAAATTAGACGGTGTTAGAACGGTTTATTATCCAAACGAAAAAGTTGCTGAGGAAATGACTTATGTAAACGGTTCAAGAGAAGGAAAATACAGAAAGTTAGGGCAAAACGGTGTGATTCAGGAAGAATCTGTTTATAAAAATAACGAATATAATGGTGATGCGGTTTTTTACGATGCAGACGGTGCCGTTGCTTCAAAAGGAAAATTTGTAAATGGTAAAAAAGCCGGGATCTGGCAGTTTTATACAAAAGGGAAAGTGAAAGAAGTAAACATGAGCGACCCAAAACAAAGTTATAAAGCTGACTCAAAACCTAAAATGAGCAATTAAGATATTTAAGGAATTAAATTTTTCGGCCACGAATTCACGAATTTTTGTTTTTATAATAAATTCATGAATTCGTGGCTGATTTTTTATCTAATTGTTTAAATTTGATTGAACTAATATTTTGATTCAATGGGCTTAAACGAACTTATCGGACGATTTTTATTGTTGTTTTTTTCGATTTTGGTTTTGTATTTCTTCTCAAACAGAAAAGATAACGAAACCATAAACCCGTTGATGGTAATTGTTGGGCTTTGTACGTTTTCGCTTTGTTACTTATTTACTAAAATTGAAATTGGAGTAGGAATTGGTTTTGGATTATTTGCTATTTTTTCGATTTTAAGATTTAGAACTCAATCTTTTACCGTAAATGCAATTATTTTTCTTTTTGCCACAATTACACTTTCAATTCTTGACATAATGTATCCTTTTGAAAAAATAGAAATACTTTTATTTTTTCAAATCATAATAATTGGATTTTACATTGCAGCTTCTGTTATCGTTAACAGAAAAGCTTCAAAATACTTAAATACAGTTGATGTTAAGATTGCTTTTGTCAGTGACTTTTCTTTAGAAAATGGAAATATTAGAAAAGCGATTCAGGAAAAAATAAACATTCAGGATTTTGATTTTAAAATCCTTTTAGTCAACACAGTTACCAACGAAATTGATCTTTTAGTTTTTTATTAATCATTAAACGGACGAACCTGTTTGATGTATAAATCTCTGTTTTCTCCCACAATTTTAAATTCAATATCTACAGGATGAAACAGATTTTTTCGCCAATAACGATACATTTTTTCTTCGATTTTTTTACTGTAAAGAAAAAGCTGGCTCATTTCTTTTCGGCTTAACAATGGTTCATTATTATTGAGATTTGAATTTGAAGTATAATCCACATCAAAATCGTCATCACTTGTTCCTGAATTAAGATGATAAGCCACAAACTGTTCGCATATTTCTCCTTTTGCAGGTTTTACGACTGAGTTTTCTCCTTTTTGGATATTAACCGTAATTCCGGGGAAATTCTCTCTAAATATATTTTTTGTAATCACAACGCCATTTGCAAGTTCATCAGGAAAAGAACGATGAACTAAAACGCCCATTGCAATATTTTGCTGATCGATTCCAAAAAGTTCTCTTTCATTATAAGAAGCTTCATTCCAGACACTTGCCCAAACCTGTTTAATCGCTTTTTCGAAAGTTTTAATGCTGTCGCCCATAATTCCGGTTTTAGAATCATATAATCCGGCACCGTTAAAATCATCCAGATCTTCGGCATTCGTAGACGATCTAAATCGGAAATTTTTGAATTTAGCGTCTTTAAAAGCGAAATTTAATTTCGAAAGTAATTCAGGGTCAATCGGTTCTTTTTTTATGGCATTGCGAATTTTTTTCAACTGCTGGTTTACCCAAACTGCCGAATCTTTTTTAGTAGATGCTAAAAGTTCATTTATTAAAGGAGATATTGACTCTTTTTGAATGTGTTTGGTATAATAATAAAAAGGAATGGCATGCGCATTTTCTGGAACTTTAAACGAAATTTCTTTTGAAATCGCAATCAAATACGCCATATTTTGTGCTTTTGAACCAATATAATTAACTCCTTTTTTTGGAATTTTAGATAAATCGACTAAATCTGTAATTGTATTGTCGATAGTTAGTTTTTTCTTTTTAGAATTATTTTTTAAAACTATTTTTTTATTGGTTTCATTAATGAAAAAAGTATCAACCTGAATTTTTAGTTCGACTTTTTTTGAAAGTAATTTTTGGATGTTTTTATCTTTTAAAGCTTGTGTATAAGCCATGATAGGAATTTTTCTGTTTTTTCCCAAAAGAACCAAATGACTTAGCGGAGTCTGTAATTCTGTAACAATAATACCTCTTACATTTGGCAGAATTTCCGGCGTTCCGTCTAAAACAATAATTTCATCAGGATTTGGTTGTGTTTTATCCAGATCTTTAATGTTGTATTTTTTTAAAATGCCAACATTATTGCCAGAAACTACTTCCTGATATTGTATTTCATTAAAAATATAATCTGATTTTACACACGGAATTTTAAATTGTTCCAAATGAAACCATTCCATTTGATCTGGATTATTCAGATAAAACTTTAAATCATCTTTGATAAAAGTTGAGTTTTTAACGAGATTAAAAAAACGTTCAATCTGCTCAATTGGCATTCTGTCTGAAGCTGCCAATTCAAAAATCCATTTATCGGTCCCTTTAATGTGATTTAAATTTCCGAGTAAAAAATCCCTGTTTTTTAAAGTGTTACTATAATTTTCATTATTAAAAACTTCTAAATTATAATTGTATCGCAAATAGTTAACCACAAAATCATAATGAAGCGGAATTAAAGTGCTGTTGAAATAATACATTTTTTGTTTTCTCAAATCGTAAATAACTTTTACAGATTCGATATTCGAAAATTTATCAGATAATGGTTTTCCTCTAAAAGCCTTGTAAGCATTATAATCCTGCAGCGTAGAAGAATACCTCTGCGCACTCAAAGACATTGTGATTAAAAAGAAAAACAAACTATAAATGTATTTTTTCATAACAACTTTATTGAATATTAAAAGTAAGTATTTAAACAATAAGTTTTATCTACTGCGTGATTATATAAACTAATTAAAAGGGATTAAATTTTCTAAAATATGGCGTATCTTTGCACCCTTATAAAAATATAAACATTTTAAAATGAAACGAGTAGTTGTAGGTCTTTCTGGCGGAGTTGATTCTAGTGTTGCAGCTTATTTATTGCAGCAGCAGGGATACGAAGTTATTGGACTTTTTATGAAAAACTGGCACGATGATTCTGTTACTATTTCTAACGAATGTCCTTGGTTAGAAGATAGTAACGATGCTTTATTGGTTGCCGAAAAACTCGGAATACCGTTTCAAACTGTTGATTTAAGCGAAGAATACAAAGAAAAAATCGTTGACTATATGTTCAACGAATACGAAAAAGGAAGAACTCCAAATCCTGACGTGCTTTGTAACCGTGAGATTAAATTTGATGTTTTTATGAAAATCGCGCTAAGTCTTGGTGCCGATTATGTTGCGACTGGACATTACTGTCAAAAAAGCGAAATTGAGGTTGGCGGAAAAACCGTTTATCAATTAATTGCCGGAAATGACGTAAACAAAGATCAGTCTTACTTTTTATGCCAATTGTCTCAGGAACAATTATCTAAAGCCTTATTCCCAATTGGTGCTTTAACAAAACCAGAAGTTCGCGAAATTGCGGCCGAAATGGAATTGGTTACAGCTGAAAAGAAAGATTCACAAGGACTTTGTTTTATTGGGAAAGTTCGATTACCTGAATTTTTGCAGCAAAAATTACAGCCAAAAGAAGGTAAAATTGTTCAGATCGACAAAAACGATCCAATTTATACTATTGAAAAAGAAGCTGAATCTTTAGAAGATGAACTAAAAATTGAAGCTCAAAAATTGAATTATCGTCCAGAAATGGGAAAATTTATGGGTAACCATCAAGGTGCGCATTATTTTACAGTTGGGCAGAGAAAAGGATTAAACGTTGGTGGAACTACAGATCCGTTATTTGTTATAGCTACTGATGTTGAAACCAATACAATTTATACAGGTTTAACAAGCAATCATCCGGGATTATTTAAAAAAGCATTATTTGTAGGAGAATCTGAAGTACACTGGATTCGCGAAGATATGGCTTTAAAACCGGGCGAAAAAATGAATGTAATGGCGAGAATTCGTTATCGTCAGCCGTTGCAAAAAGCAACTCTGCATCAATTTGAAGACGGAATGTATGTTTCTTTTGAAGAGCCTCAGTCAGCCATTACTGAAGGACAGTTTGTTGCCTGGTATTTAGAAAATGAATTAGTTGGTTCGGGAGTAATTTCTTAGCTTTATACTTTTTTAATGAGGTTTTCCTTTTAAAAGAGTATCTATGAAATATAATTTTACTTTTCTTTTAGTATTGTTTTCTACTGTTTTGTTTGCTCAGGAAGATGCCTGGGTATATTTTACAGGAAAACCAAATGCTCAGGATTTTTTTAATAATCCATCGCAAACCCTTTCGCAGAGATCATTAGACCGCCGTACTGCGCAAAATATTGCTTTAAACCTTACAGATGCTCCGCTAGAAACTACTTATGTAGATCAGGTAAAAACGAGTACAGGAATAACCGTATTGGCGCAGTCAAAATGGTTAAATGCGCTGCATATCAGAGGAACTCAAAATGACATTAATGCCTTAAAATTACTATCGTTTGTTGATAAAGTTGTTTTTGCAAATAAAACCCTGAACGGAACTTCAAAAAAGGCTTCGGTAAATAAAATTTCAGAAGTAAAGAAAAAACTCGAAACAGCTGTTGATTATGCTTATGGAACTTCTGCAAATCAAATACAAATGCTCAACGGGCAAACCTTGCATCAGCAGAATTTTACAGGATTTGGCAAAATAATTGCCGTTTTAGATGCCGGCTTTCCGGGTGTAAATACAGCAGAACCTTTTCAAAGACTGCGAGATAATAATCAGATTTTAGGAGGTTATGATTATGTCAGCAGAAGTACGAATTTTTACGCTGGAGATGATCATGGAACCTTGGTTTTATCAACAATGGGAGGCTATAAAGAAAATTCTTTGGTAGGAACAGCTCCAGATGCTTCATATTATTTATTTATAACAGAAAATGATGCCTCAGAAAATCCTGTAGAAGAATCGTATTGGGTAGAAGCTGCAGAACAGGCTGACGCAGTTGGAGCAGATATAATTACGACTTCTTTAGGCTATTTTGCTTTTGATAATGCCAATTACAGTCATACCTACAGCAATATGAATGGTACAACAAATTTTATTACCAGAGGTGCAGAAATGGCTTTTAGTAAAGGGATATTTGTTGTGGCATCTGCCGGAAATGAAGGAAACCAAACCGAAAACCATATTGGTTCACCTGCTGATGGCGTTTCGGTGCTTACAGTTGGTTCTGTAAATGCTTTAAAAGTAAAAGCATCTTCAAGTTCTATTGGACCAAGTTTTGATAACCGCACCAAACCAGATGTTATGGCACAAGGTGTTGCGGCGGTTGTTTCAAACACTTCTGGTGTAATTACTACGGCCAACGGAACTTCTTTTGCATGCCCGATAATGGCAGGGATGGTGGCTTGTTTATGGCAGGCATTTCCATCAAAAACAAATCAGGAAATTAGAAATATGATTATTCAGTCGGCTGACAGATATACAACTCCGGATAATAATTATGGTTTCGGAATTCCTAATTTTGGCTCGACATTAAGTGTAGATGTTTTTCAGCCTGTATCTAATTTTTCAGTGTTTCCAAACCCTGCAAAATCAACAATTTCTTTTTCATTTGAAACAGAAACAGCCTCAATTTCGATTTATACATTGCTTGGGCAAAAAGTAATTGAGAAACAAATAACAAGTCAAAATCCGGTTCTTTCAGTAGAAAACTTAACCAGCGGACTTTATTTTTATACTTTTAAATCGGAAGGTTTACAGAAGACAGGAAAAATAATAAAACAATAACCGTTTTTAATGAACAGAATTACAACGCTTTTTAATATAAAATATCCCATTATTCAGGGAGGAATGATCTGGAATAGTGGTTATAAATTAGCATCTGCAGTGAGTAATGCAGGAGGTTTAGGTTTAATTGGTGCAGGATCGATGTATCCGGATGTCTTAAGAGAGCATATTCAGAAATGTAAAAAAGCGACTGATAAACCGTTTGGAGTAAACATTCCGATGTTATATCCCAATATTGAAGAAATCATGAATATTGTGGTTGAAGAAGGCGTAAAAATCGTTTTTACTTCGGCAGGAAATCCTAAAACCTGGACTTCTTTTTTAAAAGAAAAAGGAATTACAGTTGTGCATGTAGTAAGCAGCAGTGTTTTTGCATTAAAAGCGCAGGAAGCCGGGGTAGACGCTATTGTGGCTGAAGGTTTTGAAGCCGGCGGACACAACGGACGTGACGAGACTACGACTTTAACCTTGATTCCGATGGTTAAGGAAAAAGTTCACATTCCGCTTATTGCCGCTGGCGGAATTGCTACCGGAAGAGGAATGCTTGCTGCAATGATTTTAGGTGCCGATGGCGTTCAGGTTGGAAGCCGTTTTGCGGCATCAGTAGAATCTTCTGCCCACAATAATTTTAAAGAAACGATAGTTAATATAAAAGAAGGGGATACTCAATTGACTTTAAAAGAATTAGCTCCCGTGAGATTGATAAAAAATAAATTCTATAATGATGTTCAGGCTTTATATGAAAAATGCCCTTCTAAAGAAGATTTAGCAGCGCTTTTAGGAAGAGCCAGAGCCAAAAAAGGAATGTTTGAAGGTGATCTTGAAGAAGGAGAACTCGAAATTGGGCAAATATCCGGATTGATCCATGAAATTTTGCCTGTAGAACAAATTGTTCAAGAAATGATGTCGGATTTTAGAACTGCAAGCGAAGAAAAGACTACATTTGAGTTTTAAATGTTTGCAAGAAATATTTTATGAATTCTATTTACAAATATATACTACTATTGTTTTTTGGTTTTGGATTGCAGCAAGTTCAAAGTCAGTCGTATCATTTTAAAACTTCTGGTTTTAGCGTTCTGGAAAAAAATGAAAAAGGTAAATGGGGGCAGTGGTCTAATCTTGATTTGGTAAACCTTTCGGTTGTTTTGGATACTGATAAGCATAGAATTGTAGTTTATTCTCAGGAAATACAACTTTTTAATATTCTGGATTATATTGAGCGTGAAGAAAACGATACGGACATCGTTTATTCTTTTATGTGCAAAGACAATGACGGACGCGAATGTAAGCTCTCAATTATTACCCGAAAAAAACAAGATAATCGTAAACAGCTGTATATTAACTATGATGACCATATTATAGTTTATAATATTTTTACGGTGTAAAACAAAACCCGGCTGTATTAAAGCAGCCGGGTTTTTGTTTTATAGAATTCTTAGGGTCTTAGAATCTTTAAAAAGAATCAATTTCCTTAATAAACTCATCATATTCCAGATAAAACATTTCAAGTGCATGCATATTTTCGTTGAAGAAATCAAAAATAGCATCCCAATTATTGCGATTGCTAAAACCAACTCCGAGTTTCTCGACCCAAATTCGGCTGATATTTTTACCGCTTTCTAAAGTGTAGTTTTTTTCGAAAACCAAATCTTTGATGAACTCTTCTTCAAGAATATTTTTTAAGGCTTCTAATTTTTCAAAATAGGCAAAACGTTTTTCGTCGCTTCGGTGTTCAATATCAATTAAAACCTGTGCTTTTTTATTGTCAACATAAAATTTAAAAGAGAAATCTTTGATTTTAGTGTCATAAAGAACCCATTTACGTGGATATTTTTCTGCAAAAGCTACCCAAAATTCCCTTTTTATTCTTTGTGATTCTTCTCTGCTGTACATTTTTATGGCTTTGTTTTAGAAAACTTGTAGAACCGCATTTTCTAGAGTATATTTATATTTTAATTTGAAAGTACAAAAATAAACTTTGAATATGGATTTTCAAGATTTTTTGCAATATGTTCCTAATTTAATTCCAGTAGAACTTCCGGCAGAGCTGTCACATGTAAAAATGGCTCCAAAAGAACGTATTCAGGCTTTGAAAAATTTAGATGTTGAATCAAAAAATCCCAGAATTGCAGCTGTAATGATGTTGTTTTATCCCAAAAAAGGAAAAACACATTTAACCTTGATTGTTCGAAATGCTTACAATGGAGTTCATTCTTCCCAAATAGCTTTTCCCGGAGGTAAATATGAAAGCACTGATTTAGATTATAAAGAAACCGCTTTACGAGAAACTAATGAAGAAATAGGAGTGCTTCCTGAAAAAATTGAGATTGTAAAACATTTTACACCAATGTATATTCCGCCAAGTAACTTTTTAGTTCATCCGTATTTAGGAATTGCTAAAGAAGAACTTTCATTTTTTCCGGACGTTCGCGAGGTTGCAGATATTATTGAATTGCCTTTATCTGTGTTTTTAGACGACGAAATTATTATCGAAGCCACATTGTCAACTTCTTACGGAAATAACATATTGGTTCCGGCATTTAATATTCAAAATCATGTTGTTTGGGGAGCAACGGCGATGATTTTAAGTGAACTAAGAGATGTCTTAAGATTTACTTTTTCAGAAAAATCGTAAATCGTAAAAATTAACAATTTGATATTCATAGAAATAGTGATTTGTTTTGCAAATTTTATAAAACTATTGCTAAAAGAATAATTTTTGTATGTTTGCGACTTAACCAAAAAAATACAAAACGGACGTTATGGGATTGTTTAAACGAAATCCTTTTGGGCATATATTATTCATCAAGAAATGGTTAATCCGTATTTTGGGAGCCATGACCCATAGAAGATATCGAGGTTTTAATGAATTACAGATAGAAGGATCTGAAATTATTAAAACACTTCCTGATACAAATGTTTTGTTTATCTCCAATCACCAAACCTATTTTGCTGATGTTGTGGCAATGTTTCATGTCTTTAACGCAAGTTTAAGCGGACGTCAAGATACTATTAAGAACATTGGGTATTTGTGGCAGCCTAAAATGAATATTTATTATGTAGCGGCAAAAGAAACAATGCAGGCTGGATTACTGCCAAGAATTTTGGCTTATGTTGGAGCAATTACAGTTGAAAGAACCTGGAGATCAAAAGGGGTCGATGTAACTGAAAAACGTGAAGTTAATCCAAACGACACGGAAAATATTAGAATAGCTCTTGAAGATGGCTGGGTAATTACTTTTCCGCAGGGAACAACAAAATCTTTTAAACCAGTTCGTAAAGGAACAGCACATATCATTAAACAGCACAAACCTCTTGTAATTCCTATTGTAATAGATGGTTTCCGTCGTTCTTTTGATAAAAAAGGACTTCGTATGAAAAAGAAAAATATACTTCAGTCTTTCATAATTAAAGAACCTCTTGAAATTGATTACGAAAACGACACAATCGAACAGATTGTAGAAAAAGTAGAATATGCAATCGAGCAGCATCCATCTTTCTTAAAAGTTATTCCAGCTGAAGAAATCAAAGCACAGGAAGAACTTAATAAAATGAGACAATGGGATTATTAATGATTTTAGATTTCTGAATTTAGATTTTAGATTGTTTTTTTGTTTAAAGTTTCAGGTTAAAAAAAATTAGTATCTTAGAATCTCAGAACCTTAGCAACTTTAAAAATCTATCTTCTTTAACTCCTTATAATTTACATACAATCTTCGTAAAAGAGTTCCGTATAACAATCTGTAAAAGCACCAGAATAATCCAAAGAAGCCTAAAATTACCAGAATTAAAATCCCAATTGTGGCAAACATCGCTTTTCCGTTAACAGCTAATTTATCTCTTAAGAAAGCCATATCCGGATTGTAAACAAAAGCGATAAAGAAACTTAAGATCGAAGTAATTACGATCATTCCTAAATTATACCATACGTAATATTGAACCGTTTTACGGGTTCTTAAAATCGCACTCATTAAAGATTTTGTTGCAACAGTAGTAGAAATTGTAGTGTAGTTTTTATAGAAAATAAACACAAAAATTAATCCAACCAGATAATTTAAGTAAGTTAGGTATTCAAGGGCAGTAACAATTTCCGGATGATTTATTTTTCGTAAAACATCATCGGTATTGATAAATAAGTTGGAAAAAGTCCAAAATGAAATTTCTAAAATACTGATAATCAAAATCCATTTCACAATAGAAGATGATTTTTTGTGAATCATTTTATAGATTTCTTTTTCAGAAATTTGTTCAAAAGAATCCGAGTTCTTTTTCCAGTCTTTTTTTAGTAAATCCAGTTCTTTCATAATAATTTTTAAGGATTTAGTATTTTTTTAAGTTTCCCCTTAATTCTGTTCATTTTCACGCGCGCATTCACTTCGCTGATTCCTAAGGTTTCGGCTATTTCTTGATAATCTTTGTCTTCTAAATACATAAAAACTAATGCTTTTTCGATGTCATTAAGCTGATAAACTGCTTTGTACATCAATTTTATCTGTTCTTCCTCTTCATAATTGTAATCAACATCTCTCACAAAATGCTGATGACTTTCATAATCTACGGTAGATATTGTTCTTTTGGTTTTTCGGTATAATGTAATTGCAGTATTTAGAGCAACGCGGTAAGTCCAGGTCGAGAATTTACTGTCGCCTCTAAATTTTGGATAAGCTTTCCAGAGCTGAATGGTGATTTCCTGAAACAAATCTTTATGAGCATCTTCGCCATCAGTATATAACCTACAAATCTTGTGGATTATATTCTGATTTGCCTGCAATTGCGCAACAAATGACTGTTCTAGATTTTCGCTCATATAAGTATTAGTAGTAGTGAAAACATTTTTGTTACAGTTGAGTTTATTTTTTTGTCACGGATTAAAGATTAATAAAGATTATATTTCTTTTAATTATTAAACAGAAAATAAAAAATCCTTTTAATCTGTGCAATCTGTGGCAAAAACTAAATTTTTCTCGTCCTGTAATAATTTATCATCAAATCAATAAACTTGCTGTAACTTTCCATTCCGTCTTTCTGGTTATTCGATTTCAGGAAATTATCATATAAAAAATGAAAACCTTCATCAATAAAAGTGTCATATTTTTTCCAGAAATCCTGACTTTCCTGATAGTTTTTTAAAATTCCGGGATTTATTTGGTTTTTTAAAACTTCGAAAACTTTCTCGTTTTTAAACTTCCAGATTCCAAGACAATAACGCAAAGCAAAACTATAGCCTGAATATTGAAAATATAAATCGTCATTTTTTACAGAAGCTAAAACACCGATAAAATTACATTCGTTTTCGCTCGCAAAACCTATTTGATGCGCCATTTCGTGAGAAGCCGTTAGCGGAAATGAATACATAGGTAATAAATCATTTACCTGCGCTTCGTTTGTAAATGGATTCAAATATCCTCCAAAGCCCATATAAGTTAAGGGTACACTGAATAATGATTTTTTTACACTCAAGGTCTGATATTTAAAATAAGGATGTTCGGCTGCTAAATTTTCGTAACCGTTTAAATTCATCTTAAAAACTTCTTCCTGAGAATAAGGAAAACTAATTTTTTTGTCCTTATTTTTTGTGATTTTAAACTGAATTTCATTAGTTTTTACAATCAGTCTTTTTGTAAAGGCTAATAAATCAGCATCGGTATATTCTCTTTTGATTTCCATTTTCTCGAAAAGAGGTTTTCTATAATAATTGAATGCCCAAAGCACATGAAAGAAAAAGTAAAAAACAGAAATTTTACCTGTGATTTTTAAAAGATGATCTTTCCAGTCTGACTTCCAGGTTTTCCGAATTTTCCAAAACCAGCTTATAATTGACAAGATAAGAATAGCGTAAATACAATCTCCAACCGAAAATGGAATTTTACCTAAAATTGTTCGTGAAAAGTTTGAAATTCTAATGTATAAATTGTTGCTGTAAAGACCCTCGACATAATCTGGAAAAAACGGCAGGATTTTTAAAAAGAGAATCTGGATTAAAAGAAATAAAGGAAGTATATATTTTGATTTCACAGTATAATTTTTGGATAAGTAAATATAATTACAATTATTATAACTAAAAAAAAATTGTATTTGAGGAATTTGATTTTAAGGTGACTAATTAGTGCTAATTCGTGAAATTTGTGTCTAAAAAAGCATTTAAACTTTGTAACTTTGAAACTCTTAATTGTTAAACATCAAACAAAATATAATGAGTCAGGAAATTAGAAATCTGGAACCAAAAGCACTTTGGAACAAATTTGCAGATTTAAACGCCGTTCCGCGTCCGTCAAAAAAAGAAGAGCGAGTAATCGAGTTTATGAAAAACTTTGGAAACAGCTTAGGTTTAGAAACTTTTGAAGACGAAATTCGAAATGTAATCATCAGAAAACCGGCAACTCCGGGAATGGAAAACCGTAAACCAATTGTAATGCAAGGGCACCTTGATATGGTGCACCAAAAAAATGCAGATACAGTTTTTGATTTCGACACACAAGGAATCGATATGTATGTTGATGGTGACTGGGTTCGTGCTCGCGGTACAACTCTTGGTGCAGACAATGGATTGGGAGTAGCTACAATTATGGCGATTTTGGAAAGTAAAGATATTCCGCATCCGGCAATTGAAGCTTTGTTTACAGTTGATGAAGAAACCGGAATGACCGGTGCATTAAACCTTAAAGGAGGAATTTTACAAGGTCAGATTTTATTGAATCTTGATACCGAAGAAGATGATGAAATTGATATTGGATGTGCTGGAGGAATTGACGTAACAGCGACAAGAGAATATAATGAAGAAGAAGTTCCTGAAGGCTCTGTTGGATATACTATTACGGTAAAAGGCCTAAACGGCGGACATTCTGGAATGGATATTCACAAAGGATTAGGAAATGCAAATAAAATCATGAACCGTTTATTATTTGATGGTTTTGAGAATTTTGGTTTACAGATTACTGAAATCAATGGCGGAAGTCTTAGAAATGCAATTCCAAGAGAAAGTGTTGCAAAAGTGATTATTTCTCAAATGTTTGATGAAGCCTTTGTGTTTGATATGCAGGAAATTATTACTGATATCAAAGCGGAATACAAAACGACTGAACCTAATTTATCTATCGAAATCGTTAAAACTGAATTGCCTGAAAAAGTAATGGATTTAGGTGTTCAGGAAGGGATTATCAGAGCCATTTACGCAGCTCAAAACGGAGTTTACAGAATGAGTGCTGATATGGCTGATTTGGTTGAAACTTCAAACAATATTGCGCGAGTAGTGGTAAAAGACGGTGAAATTTTGGTTGGATGTTTAACACGTTCTTCTGTTGAATCTTCAAAATTTGATCTCGCTAATTCTTTGCGTTCGGCCTTTGAATTAGTTGGATGCGAAGTTGAACTTTCCGGATCTTACCCAGGATGGACTCCAAATGTAAATTCTGAAATATTAGAAGTTTTAAAAGATATTTACGAAAAGCAAAATGGTGAACAGCCTAAAGTGGTTGCTTGTCACGCAGGTTTAGAATGTGGAATTTTAGGAACAAATTATCCGGGAATGGATATGATTTCTTTTGGGCCAACTATTCATGGAGCACACTCTCCAGATGAAAGAGCCAGCATTTCATCGGCTCAAAAATATTGGAAATTTGTATTAGAAATTCTTTCGAATATACCGGTGAAATAGTTTGCAGTCACAGTTTTACAGTCGCAGTTTTTTAGTTAATATTGATAACTAAAAAACTGCGACTGCGACTGAAAACTTAATTTCGTTTCAACACTTTATATTGCTCGTAGCAGCCACTAATGGCATCTAAGATTTGTAAGTCGTTTGCTGTTTGAATAAACGCATCAGAATAGTTGCAGCGGTGCATTATCTCAGGAATTTCATCTTTACTTATTCCTAAAAGTACAGCAATAGTTTCACGATCGTATTTGGTCTCTAAAAGATTTCTTATCGTATCGTCTTTTTTCATATCCTTTAACTTCTTGAGCTCTCTGGCGTTTTTTCCAAAGAAATTATAAAGCATATCGGCAGGATTAAAAATAGAACCTAAAACTTTACCAAAGGCATTTGGAGAATATTCACCTGCTTCATAACCTTGTGTAAGGCCGGAAATACTGTATCGGTAGTTTTCTTTTGTTGGAATTAATTTTGAATCAATTTCAAGATATCCAGTCAAATTAAAAGGAGCAATAACAACTTCTTCAAGTGCAATTGCTTTTTCAGTAAGCTGAATTCGAGTTACTTTATTTTTTATCCAGTCATTTGTTACTCTGATTCTAAGAGATTGAAATCCTAAAAGAGAAAAATGAATCGTATCATTAGGCTGTACATCAATTTCAAAATACCCTTTTGAATCAGATTTTGCGCCGCGTACCTTGTTGGTGTTAATGATATTTACGTTTGGAAGAGGTTGTTTACTATCGTCATTTATAATATAACCCGATACTCTTTGAGGAGTTGTAGTTTCAGTCTCTTGTGCGAAACCAATGGCGGAGAATAGTAAAAAAAAGAAAACTGCGAAATATTTCATATCCTGATTTAAAGCACTAAAAGTAGTAAATCGAGATTAAATATTTTGCTGTATTCGAATATAATTATCAGAAAATTAACAAAGTCAGCGAGGAAGATTGGATTACATTGTTTTCAATTAAAAAACACATTTGCAGAGAGTAAGATTCTTAATATAAAAAAAATCCCAAATTCCAATTGTAGTAGGAATTTGGGATTTTGTATTTTAAGATATTAAAAAATTAATCTCTTCTTGGTCTTCTTGGTCTTGACGAATCGCCAAAGCTTTCAGAACGTCTTGGAGCTCTGTCAGAACCTCCTTCATTTCTTCTGAAACCGCCTTCTTTTCTTGGAGAAGATGAGCTTCTGTCGCTTCTGAAACCTTCTCCTCTTGAAGAATTTCTTTCGCCTCTAAATCCTCCAGAAGAACCTTCACGTCTTGGAGCGAAGTTTCCGTCTCTTCTTGAGTCTCCTCCAGAATTACGTCTTCCGCCACGGTTATTATGATCACGTCTTCCGCCTCCGTCATTTTTAGAAATCTCTACATTAATACGACGTCCTTCTAATTGCACATTGTTTAAAATGTCCATTACTTTATCAGTATGTTCAGGATCAGTATTAAAGAAAGAGAAACCTTCTTTAACATCAACTTTGAAAACATCATCACGACCTAGATCTAAAGTTTCTTTTAGATAATCTTTTAAAGACATCCAGTCGAAATTGTCTCTAGAGCCAATGTTTACGAAATAACGAACAGCTCCGTTATTATTGAATTCTCTTGGCTCAGAATCACCTCTTTCACGTCTTTCTCCAGAAGATTGAGTAGAGATATCTCTATTCTTTTTGTAGTAAGTAATGAAACGGTTAAATTCTACAGAAACCATTTTCTTAATCAATTCTTCTTTAGATAAATCTTCAAGAACATTGTTGATTGCTGGTAAGTAGTTGTCAATTTCGTGATCTACCTCAGTATCTTTAATTTTGTTTGCTAAGTGTAATAACTGAATTTCGCAGATTTCGATTCCAGATGGAATAGTTTTTTCTTCGAATTTTTGCTTAATGATTCTCTCGATAGAGTAAATTTTACGCAACTCACTTTTTGTAACAATTACAATAGAAGTTCCTAATTTTCCTGCTCTACCAGTACGTCCAGAACGGTGGTTATATGTTTCGATTTCGTCAGGTAATTGGTAGTTTACAACGTGAGTTACGTTATCAACATCAATACCACGTGCAGCAACGTCAGTAGCAACAAGCATCTGAATTTGTCTTCCTCTAAAAGATTTCATTACACCATCACGCTGTGCCTGAGATAAATCTCCATGCAATGCAGCAGCACTATATCCATCCTCAATTAATTTCTCGGCAATAGCCTGAGTGTCTCTTTTAGTACGACAGAAAACCACAGAAAAAATATCCGGGTTAGCATCTGCTAAACGTTTTAGGGCTTCGTAACGATCACGAGCATTCACTAAATAAAATTCATGAGAAACTGTAGATGAGCCAGAGTTTTTAGTTCCAACAGTAATTTCAACTGGTTCGCTCATAAATTGTTTTGCAATTCTGGCAACTTCCTGCGGCATTGTTGCAGAGAATAACCATGTACTTTTTTCGTCTGGAGTATCAGATAAAATCGAAACTATATCATCATAAAATCCCATGTTTAACATTTCGTCAGCCTCATCAAGAACACAGTAATCTATGTTTTTAATGTTTACCAGACCTCTGTTAATCATGTCTTGCATTCTTCCCGGAGTTGCTACAATAATCTGTGCTCCTCTTTTTATTTCTCTTGCCTGCTCTGTAATACTAGCTCCTCCGTAAACTGCTACCACATTAATACCTTTTTCGTATTTTGAGTAGTTTTTAAGTTCGTTAGTAATCTGTAAACAAAGCTCGCGTGTTGGCGATAAAACTAATGCTTGTGTATTTCTGTTGTCGGCATCAATTTTTTGAATTAGCGGAAAACCGAAAGCTGCCGTTTTCCCTGTCCCTGTTTGAGCCAACGCAACCATATCCGTGTCTTTTTCCAATAATAGGGGAATCGCCTTTTCCTGTACCTCTGACGGATTTTCAAATCCTAGATCTAAAATCGCCTTCAGTAACGATTCATTCAATCCTAATTGTTCAAATTTATTCATATGTGTTTTTAAAATAGGGTGCAAAATTACTGTTAATTATTCAGATATACTAATGCATTTTTAAGATTTATATATTTGTTATGATTTGATTTTCAAAAAGTTATGTTTGAAGTAAAATCCTTTTCGAAATAAACCAAAAAAAATACGTCGCGAAATATCAATTTTGACCTTTAAAATGTTGGATTTTAAACAATTATTTTCTTGAATTCAGAAAATCAATTAGTTGCTCGGTTGCTTTTGCACGATGACTAATTTTATTTTTGATTTCAGAAGGTAATTCGGCAAAAGTTTCTTTATAATTTTCCGGCTGAAAAATAGGATCATAGCCAAAGCCTTGATTTCCAGATTTGTTTAAAGTAATATTTCCTTTAGCCAAACCTGTAAAAAGATACTGTTTTCCTTCTAAATTTAAAGCAATAACAGTCTTAAATTGTGCCGTTCGATTTTCTTCATCTTTTAATGCTTTTAAAAGCTTGTTCATGTTATCATCAGCATTTTTTTGTTCGCCGGCATATCTGGCAGAATAAACGCCTGGTTCTCCGTTTAAAGCTTTCACTTCCAAACCTGTATCATCTGCAAAACAATCATAACCGTATTTTTCGGTTACATAATTGGCTTTTAAAATAGCATTGCCTTCAATGGTATTTGCCGTTTCAGGAATATCTTCATGACAGCCAATATCTTCCAGACTTAATAATTGTATAGATCCGTTTAGAATACTTTGAATTTCTTTAATTTTATTAAGATTATTTGATGCGAAAACCAGTTTCATATTTTTTTATTTTTTAAAATTAATTTTTCTGTTAAAAAGACAAAAGTACAGCCCAAAGTATAGGCAAGAATGTCTGACCATAAAAATCCCTGTCCTAAAACATATCTTCCAAAAAGTGTTTTTCTAAGATCTATAATCCATTGCGCCTGATAAAGCTGTAAGAACTCGATCGAATAACAAATTAAAAGAGAAAGCAAAAAGATAAAATGCGTTTTCTTTTCAGGAAAAAATATTCGAATCAAAAAATATATCATTACAGCGTAAAGAAAATCACCAATCCATAACGGAATAAAGGAAATTTTTCTTGAAAGAATTCCAAGTAGAATAACTGAAAAAAATATAATAGAATATTGTATTTTGAGCTTGTTCAAGTTTGGGTTTTAAAACAAAATTACAATTTATCTTTTATTAACTCTAGATCCCTTTGTCAAAGTTTTAAACTTTGACAAAGGTTTTTTTATCGTTTATTAATATAAAAATCTTACAATTTTATACTTTTGACTTAATATATTAAGAAATATTATTTGATGGATATAAGAGTTGAAAATTTAGAACCAGATTGTTTTTATCATATTTACAATCGAGGAATTAATGGAGGTGAAGTTTTTCGTAATGATGAAAATTATTTGTTTTTTATGAAACAGTTTTTGAAATATTTGAATAGTGTTTGTGATTTATATGCTTATTGTTTAATGCCAAATCATTTTCATTTTTTAATTAGAATAAAATCACAAAATGATTTATTAATTTTTTTTGAAAAAGTAAACAATAGATCATTAAAAAAAGGATTGCATTCTATTGAAAATCTTACTAGTAAACAATTCAGTAAGTTTATTAGTTCTTACACGCAAGCATATAATAAAGTTTATGAAAGACATGGTTCGTTATTCGAATCCCCATTTAAAAGAAAAAAAATTGTTTCAGAGAAATATTTACAAAATGTGGTTGTTTATATTCATCAAAATCCAATTGATATTAGAAAAGATTTTAAGAATTATAAGTTTTCATCTTATAAAACAATATTGTCATCTTTAAAAACTAATTTGAAACGAGATGAAATTATACAATATTTTGACGATTTAGACAATTTTGTTTATTGTCATAGCAATATTATTGATTTTAAATTTTAAAAATTTGATTGATTTAGAAAGCTAAATAATCTTTGTCAAAGTTTTAAACTTTGACAAAGAAAACGAGGACTAAAACAGGAAAGACTAAAAGGAAATAATTGTACTTTTTTGGTAAAACAAAAATACAAAGATTCGAATAGGTTTACTTTATTTTATAAATTTATCGTTTTAATAAACTATCTATCTAAAAATAACCACATGAATTCAAAATTTCTTGCCCTTATTTCGGCTGTTTTTCTTCTTGGAAATCAAGGGTATTCTCAAAAAAATGATTCGTTTAATATTAAAAAACAGCTTGATTATTGTGCAGATCAGGCATCTAAAACCCTGAAAGTAATTCCGAATGACGGAACTTCTCCAAGAACGGTTCTGAATGGAAGTAATGAATGGAAATTTGTAAATTACAAAGACTGGACAAGCGGATTCTGGCCGGGAGAATTGTGGTATTTATACGAAGCTACAAAAGATAAAAAATGGGAAAAAGAAGCCGATAAATTTACGCGTTTCCTGACTCCGTTATCGGTTAGTAAAGCTGCAGATCATGATTTGGGTTTTCAGGTTTTTAATAGTTTTGGAAATGGATACAGACTGACTAAAAATGCTGAATACAAAGAAATTATTTTAAGAACTGCTGATACTTTGGCGACGCTTTTTAACCCGAAAGTTGGAACAATTCAATCATGGCCGCACAATAAAATGGGCGGACACAATACGATCATCGATAATATGATGAATTTAGAATTATTGTTTTGGGCTTCTAAAAATGGAGGCAGTAAAAACCTGTATGATATTGCCGTAAAGCATGCCGAAACGACAATGGCGAATCATTTTAGACCTGATTATACTTCGTATCATGTTTTAATATATGATTTTGAAACTGGTAAGAAAATCAAAGGCAGAACGGCCCAAGGTTATAGTGATGACAGTATGTGGGCGCGTGGGCAGGCGTGGGCTATTTACGGATTTACTATGGTTTATAGAGAAACGAAAGATCCTAAATTTTTAGATTTTGCACATAAATTAGCCCGGGTATATTTGGATAAACTAACAACAGAAGATCTGGTTCCGTATTGGGATTTTAATGCTCCGGATATTCCAAATGCGCCTAGAGACGCTTCAGCAGCGGCAATTGTTTCTTCGGCATTATTAGAATTGAGTTCTTATACAAAAGATAAAACGCTGAAAAATGAATATTTAACGAAGTCTAAAAAAATGATTGTTTCGCTTTCAGATAATTATCAAAGCCGCGATGTAAATTCGGCATTTTTACTGCATGCTACCGGACATAAACCTGCCGGAAGTGAGATCGATTGTTCTATAAATTATGCAGATTATTACTATCTTGAAGCACTTTTAAGACTTCAAAAATTAAAATAATGTATTATGATTAAAAAAATAAGCCAGATTTTATCGGTAATTATGGTTGTATTGATGCTGGTGAGCTGTAAAAATACAAAACAGAAACTTCAGGAGTATGTGGCTGCTTATAATAGCACAGCGGCAACTTTTAAAGCTAAAGATGTTACGCTTACTACGGCCAGAGGATATATGAACGACAATAAGATTGAATTGCGTTTCGAAACCAATTTGGAACAAAATGCAGTTAATAAAACCAATGCCGATGCTTCGTTTCCAAAGTTATTAAAGGAAATGATTGGTAAAAATCAGATTCCTAAAGAATTAGTAGATGAAGGAGTACAGTTTGATGCTTATTTTCTGGCAGATGATAATACGGTTCTTGTAAAACAAATAATAAATAAAGAATCGATAACAGAATTATAACACTGTTTATTTGTAATTTTTAAGAAAACTCTTTAAAGCTTATTTAGAGAGTTTTTTTTAGCTCTAATTTTTCCTACAATTGCTTTATATTCAAATAATTGCATTTTTTTAATTTTGCAATTTAGGTTGTTTTTGTGTTATAAATTTATTATGTTTGAGTTAAAAATAAACCAAAAACCTAAAAAATTATGAAAAAAATTACCCAAATCGCATTTGCGTTTGCTTTTGCATTACTGTTGGTAAGCTGTAAAAATACCAAGCAGAAAATACAGGAACACGTAAGTACTTACAATAATTCATCGACAGTAAAAGGTAACGGAATTACCAGTACAGCAGCGAAAGCATTTTTAAATGAAAATAAAATTGAAATTAGAATTGAAACAAATTTAGAAGGGGATGAAGCAAATAAAATTGCTGCTGCTAATTCGTTTCCTGATTTGTTAAAAGAAATGATTAAAAACGATCAGATTTCTACAGATTTAATAGATGAAGGAGTAAAATTTGATGTTTACTTTTTAGCCTATAATAATACAATACTTGCCCAGAAATTAGTCGATAAAGAAGAATTAGCCGTTTTAGAAAGCGGAGCTTCGACCGACAATAAAGAAACAGCAAAACTTTAATTAAATATCAGAATTAGTATCGGAAACAGCCTCTTTGTAGATATGCAAAGGGGCTATTTCTTTTTTGTTAAGAATAATAAGTTTCTTTGGAACACTTCTAATATTAGATTATGTTTGTGTAAAATTCTACTTAATAAAACCTATAAAACTATGATCAAAAAAACTACCCAAATCGCATGCACATTTGTTCTTTTATTGTTTCTGGTAAGCTGTAAAAATACCAAACAGAAAATGCAGGAATACGTTAATACTTTTAATAATTCCAGCGAGTTTTTTCATAATGATATTATCAGCGGTGCAAAAGCAAATGCTTTTTTAGACAAAAATAAAATCGAGATTAAGATTTATACTAATCTTGAGCCAAACGAATCGAGCAAATCTATGTACAGCCAAATGTCTCCAGCCATGTTTAGTGAGATATTAAAAAACGACAATGCTTCTATGGAATTAATTAGAGAAGGTGTAAACTTTGAAATGTTCTTTTTAGCTAATAATGCAACCATATTGGGCGAATTAAAAGTCGACGAAAAAGAATTAAATGAGCTGTTGAATAAAAACAAAATGGTTTCTATTGACAGCAAAGAATCTTCGGGCTCAGGTTTAAATCCGCAATTCCAGCAAATGCTTTCAATAATGAACCAAAATATGCCAATTACAAATGAAGACGGAACAAAAATCCTGAAAATTGATATTAGCGATAAAAACGAATTGGTTTATCATGTTGAAGTGCCGCAGAAATATGCTGCTGTTCTTAAAGGAGAAGCTGCTAAAGTTTTAATGAAAGAAAGCATTTTAAGAAGCAGTGATTTAAAAACTATTCTAAGTTCAATACAGCAATACAACATTACAACAATAAAATATATTTATCTGGATGATAAAGGTAAACTGGTAAATGATATTATTCTGACAGGTAAAGATTTGAAATAATTATGGATGAAAGATCTACCTGGAGAACCGTATTGGGGATTTTGTCTATAATAATTTTAGGCGGAAGACTTTTGTATACTTGTTCTGAAATCAATAGATCCAGATCTGGAGATATGGATCCGGTTATGGAAAGTTTTAAAAATACTCAGGAAGCTATGAAAGAAAATTATAGGCTTCAGCGAGAAATTTTAAATAAATTTTCAAATGATATATTGTATTCTAATTATGAAAAATTAGACAGTTTATCGGCTTCGCAAAAAGAAAATTATGGTCTTCAAAAATTAGAAAAAGATTCATTACTCTATATTGCACTAGATACGCAGGTAAAAATAGAAAAGAATTATTACCTTCAAAACAGACATGATGATACGCTGAGAATGGCATTTAAATCTCCGGATAACCTGAATATTTTTATTCATGATTTTGAATCAAAAGATGATATAGAACCGAGTTTTAAAGCTTTAAAAAGCAGTAGCAATCTGGAGAAGTTTAAAGTAGAAAATACAATTGGAGATGTTAAGGCTTTATCGTATAAAATAACCAAAGAAAATAAAAGATATAATGGTTATGCTTTATGTTTTAAAAATGACGGAATCCTCAATTTTTATGAGTTTGAGAGCAGTATACTTCCCATAGATAAATTAAAATTGCGGGCTATTGTCTTTTTATCTCAAAATATGAAAGAGAAAAAATAAATAGATTTTAAAATAAGAAAGCCTCTTTATAAAAGAGGCTTTCTTATTTAATTACGTTTCGTAACGTTTGTTAAATTATCCGGAAAATATAATTCAGATAAGTTGGTGAATTCATCTCCGCGCATGAATATATTGATATCAACATCAGCAAAAGAAGTTTTTCCGGCCGCAGCCAAAAGTTCGTTTGCAGCATGAAGCGTATTTTTATGGAAATGGTAAACACGTTCTGATTTATCGGTTACAACCAAACCTTTCATCAGCATTTTATTTTGAGTAGCAACTCCTGTTGGGCATTCATTATTATGACATCTTAAAGCCTGAATACAGCCTAAAGAAAACATAAAGCCTCTTGCACTGTTACACATATCGGCACCTAAAGCAATAGCATGCAGAATCGAATATCCTGAAATGATTTTACCACTTCCGATAATGCGTATTTTATCGCGAATGTTCAGCCCAATTAAAGTTTTGTTGACAAAGATCAAAGCAGGCTCAAAAGGCATTCCCACACCATCAGCAAATTCCAGAGGAGCAGCTCCGGTTTCGCCTTCGGCACCATCAACCGTTATAAAATCAGGGTAAGTATCTTCGGCAATCATCTCATGACAGATAGCTTCGAATTCAGCTGTGTTTCCAATACATAATTTAAAACCAATTGGTTTTCCGTTTGATAAATCACGCAATTGTTTAATAAAACGAATTAATCCTTTACTGTCTGAAAAAGCATGATGTCCCGGAGGAGAAAGAATCATGGTGTGTGGTTTTACACCTCTGATTTTAGCAATCTGTTCCGTATTTTTAGCAGCTGGAAGAACACCTCCGTGACCTGGTTTAGCACCTTGCGAAAGCTTGATTTCGATCATTTTTACGTTTGGAAGATTTGCCTTTTCAGAGAATTTTTCAGGACTGAAATTTCCTTCTTCATCACGGCATCCAAAATATCCGGTACCAATTTGCCATGTAATATCACCGCCGCCGGCAAGATGAAATTCGGTTAAACCACCTTCTCCAGTATTTTGATAAAATTTACCTTTTTGCGCACCAATATTTATAGCGCGAACTGCGTGTTCGCTCAACGAACCAAAACTCATTGCCGAAACATTAAATAAAGAGGCAGAGTAAGGCTGTTTACAATCTTTTCCACCAACTAATACACGAGGTAATTCTTCGTTTACTTTTGCCGGAAAAATAGAATGTTTTATTCCCTCGTAGCTTTCGGTGTTTAAGTTTAGCTGAGTTCCAAAAGGCGTACTCGAATCGATATTTTTTGCTCTTTGATAAACAAGAGAACGTTGATTTCTTGAAAAAGGTTTTCCGTCAGTAGATCTTTCGATAAAATACTGCTGAATTTCCGGAGCAATCATTTCAAATAAATACCTGAAATAACCCAAAACCGGAAAGTTCCTTAAAATAGCATGCTTTTTTTGAGAAGCATTGTAAACTCCAATAACCAATAAAATAGGGATAATAAAAACGAGTAAATAACCTCGTCCTGTGTAGTAATAAATTGCGAGCAACAATTAGAAACAATAAGAATCCGTAAATAAAGAATTTTTTTCTCATGTTTTTAAAAAATAATAAAGGGGAATAAATTAATTAGTTGAATCGTAATCGGACATAAACGTGTTTTATGCCTTTTTTGTCAGATTCTCTTTCGTCGATTTCCAGAATGTCTGTCAAGGATTTCAACATAGGTGTAAGTTTAGAATAGCCATAGTTTCTTGGGTCAAACTCTGGTTTTTTCTTTACAATCAAATTGCCGACATCGCCAAGAAATGCCCAGCCGTCATCGTCTTCAATATCTTCAATTGTAGCTTCGATAAGTTCGATAGTTTGTTTGTCGACTTTATGAAGTGCTTTTTCTGCCGGTTTTTCGATTGGTTTTTTAGCTTCGGCAACAGCAGTAGTTTTTGTTTTTTTCTTTTGAGTGGCTCCATCCAGAACCTCAATGTAAATAAACCTGTCACAGGCCACAATAAAAGAACTTGGGGTTTTCTTTTCGCCAATACCAATAACTTTCATGCCGGATTCTCTAAGCCGAACTGCTAAACGGGTAAAATCGCTGTCGCTGGAAACAATACAAAAACCATCCAATTTACCAGAATAAAGCAAATCCATAGCATCAATAATCAAAGCAGAATCTGATGAATTTTTTCCAACCGTATAACTATACTGCTGAATAGGTGTAATGGCATGTTCCAGTAAAACGCCTTTCCAGCCGTTGGCATTTGGTTTTGTCCAATCAGCATAAATACGTTTGGTTGTTGGGGTTCCAAGCTTTGCAATTTCTTCCATCATACCTTTTACATTGCTGTACGGCACGTTATCGGCATCAATAAGAACAGCCAATTTTAAATCTTTTGAATTGCTTAAAGGCATTTTTTAGATATTAGAAATTAAGTACTTTCAAAGTTAAAACTAAAATTCATTTTTATGTGAATTTAATGACGAATAAGTGTTTGGATTCTTCTTAATTATTATCATTATAAATAAAGTATTCTAAGGTTTTAAAGGAAAGCCGCAGAGAATTGTACTTAAAAAACTTAAATGTGGTAATTAATTACTCCTATTTATAAATGGAAGAAAATATTTTTTTACTTTACGCTCAAAATAGATTGTGCTATTGCTTTACTTATGATAAAAGTCATGGTTGATAATCAACAATATATTTAAATTTGGGTAATATTAAATTAAAATAAAAAGGTAAATCTTGTTAAAATTTTCATATAGAATATTTTTCAATAAAAATAATTGAGGTTCTTCATTTTAAATTAATAATGTTTAATTTTGCTCGCTGATTAAGTTAAAAAAATTACTACACTATAAATTATGGTAAAAGATTTATTCGAAAGAATTCAGGACAATAAGGGACCTTTAGGAAAATGGGCTTCTCAGGCAGAAGGTTATTACGTTTTCCCAAAGTTAGAAGGAGAGTTGGGTCCTAGAATGACATTTCATGGAAAAAATATCCTAAACTGGAGTTTAAATGATTATTTAGGTTTAGCTAATCATCCAGAAGTTCGTAAAGCAGATACAGATGCAGCTGCTCAGTTTGGTGCAGCGTATCCTATGGGCGCTCGTATGATGTCTGGACACACAACTTACCACGAACAATTAGAAAATGAACTGGCTTCTTTTGTAATGAAAGAATCAGCTTATTTATTGAATTTTGGTTATCAGGGAATGGTATCTATTATTGATGCTTTGGTTACTAAAAATGACATTATTGTTTATGATGTAGATTCACATGCTTGTATTATTGATGGTGTTCGTTTGCACATGGGTAAACGTTTTACTTACAAACACAATGATCTTGAAAGTATGGAAAAAAACCTGCAGCGTGCTACTAAAATGGCAGAAGAAACAGGCGGAGGTATTTTATTTATTACCGAAGGTGTTTTTGGAATGCGCGGACAGCAGGGAAAATTAAAAGAAATTGCTGCATTAAAGAAAAAATACAATTTCCGTTTATTAGTTGATGATGCACACGGTTTTGGTACACTTGGTAAAACAGGTGCCGGAGCAGGTGAGGAGCAGGGAGTTCAGGATGATATCGATGTGTACTTCTCTACTTTTGCAAAATCAATGGCTAATATTGGTGCTTTCGTAGCAGCTGATAAAACGGTTATCGATTACTTAAAATACAATTTACGTTCGCAAATGTTTGCAAAAGCATTACCAATGATTCAGACAATTGGTTCATTGAAACGTTTAGAGTTATTGCGTAATTCTTCTGAAATTAAAGATAAACTTTGGGAAAATGTAAATGCATTACAAAGTGGTCTTAAAGAAAAAGGATTTAATATTGGAGATACAAATACTTGTATTACACCAGTTTACTTAGAAGGAAGTATTCCTGAAGCAATGGTTATGGTAAACGACTTAAGAGAAAACTACGGTATTTTCCTTTCTATTGTTGTTTATCCGGTTATTCCAAAAGGAATTATCTTATTGAGAATGATCCCAACAGCTTCACACACAATTGAAGACATTAATGAAACGCTGACAGCATTTGAAGCGATCCGTGAGAAATTAACTAACGGAACGTATAAAGAAATTGCTGAACGTACTACAGTTGACGTTTCGTAATTACTTATAAAAAAAATAGATTTCCTTAAGTGGAAATTATGTAAAAAAATCCATTTGTTATACGAATGGATTTTTTTTATTTGAACTAACTTTATTTCATAATCACAAAATAAAAATAGAATTATGAAAAAAGTATTAGCCATTACGACTCTGGTTTTAATAGTTCTTATTTCATGTAAAAAAGCAACTACCACAGAGCCAGTACAAATTACACCTAGCCCGCCTAAAGAAGCTGAGATAGCTGAACCGGCAGGAAATCAATGCTATGCATGGAATTCAAAAGGAAGTGTTATTGAGTTAAGTTTTAATGTAAATTCTCATCAGGAAGTAAACGGAAAACTAACTTATAATTTAGTTGGAAAGGATAAAAATGAAGGGACTCTTATTGGAAATATGAAAGGAGATACGCTGATTGGCGATTATACCTTTATGTCTGAAGGAGTTTCGTCAGTAAGAGAGGTAGCTTTTTTGCAAAATGAAGGAACTCTTATTGAAGGGTATGGAGATGTTGTACAAGCGAATGATAAAGTATCATTTAAAGATAAAACAAAACTGAAATTTGATCAGAAAAATACGCTGACTAGAGTAGACTGCAAAGTGGAATAATGAATTGTTATTTATGTAAAAAATCCATTCGTTTTAGGGGCGAATGGATTTTTTTATGTTTATAACTCTCTATTGGGATCTACATAAATAAGGGAGCCTCCCATACAACTATTTTCACCTGTTAAAATTCCTCTATTAAATAATGCGTGTGCATACAATGTTAAATCTTTATCATCTAGATAGGAAGACCATTTTTTATTCTTTTTTATTTTATTTACAAGTAAATTAAAATTAATTCTAGATTCTAATTTTTTTAAATCATTCACAGAATAATCTTTAAAGCCCACATTTGCAATTGCACTATCATTTTTAAATTCAAAATATCTTTTTTTGTTTTTTAAAGCAATATCATAGGCTTTAAGTATTCCTTTTTCAGTATATGGAATATTATATTCATAATGAATTGCTCCTTGTAAAAAGTTGCCTTTCGTACATATTTCTCTTACTTCATTTGTATTTAAGTTTTTAATATTAATTACCAAGAAAAATTGAACAGTGCCATTTTGGTTTATTGCCTTGACATAATTTTCATATAAAACATCATTTTGATCTTTTTTAAACGAAAAAGAAATTAATATTAATAAAATTACACCTATTTTTTTCATTTCGATAAGTTAAAAACTAACTACAGATTTTTCAAATAAGTCTTTCTTTGACAGTGAATAACTGGATCAAAGTTTTTCCAAAGTAAATGAATAGCATTATTTTCTAATAATTCAGGAGTTCTGATGCAATTTTGAATTCCTTTCTCTGAAAAAGTTTTATAATATTCATCAAAAATAATGGCCGTTACACCTTTGTTTTGATAATCAGGATGAACTCCAATAAGATAGAAAACAACATCTTTACTCTTTTTTCTGGCTTTTAAAAGATGAAGAAAACCAAACGGGAATAATTTACCTTTTGCTTTTTGTAAAGCCTCTGTAAAACTAGGCATTACAATGCTAAAAGCAACTAAATTATCCTCTTTGTCAACTACAAACTTGATGTATTCCGGATTAATGAAGCTGATGTATTTCTTCTTAAAATATTCTTTCTGCACATCTGAAATAGCAACAAATGAAGCCAGTTTAGCGTAGGTTTCATTAAACAAATCAAACATTTTGTCGACATGCGGCATAATGTCTTTTGTTTTAGTAAAATTAAGCGCTTTAAGTCCGTAACGTTGTTTAATTAAAGCCTGTGCTTTTAAGAAAAATTCAGGTTTAACATTCGAAAAAGGAAAGATACTTTCAATATATTGTTTTTCAACCTGAAAGCCCAATTGCTCTAAATGTGTAACATAATAAGGGTGATTGTACCATGTAATCATAGTTCCAACCTGATCAAAACCTTCTGTAAGAACACCAACTTTGTCTAAATTCGAAAAGCCCATTGGTCCTTCGGCATGTTCCAGGTTGTGTTTTCTTCCTAATTCATATACTTTGTCAAGAAGTGCTTTTGTAACTTCGATATCATCAATTACATCAAACCATCCGAAACGTACTTTTCTTTTATGCTGATTGTTGACTTCTGACCAGTTTATAATGGCTGTAATTCTCCCTACAATTTGATTGTCTCTGTAAGCCAGATAAAAATAAGCCTCGGCATTGTCAAAAGCCGGGTTTTTAGTTTTATCAAACGATTCAAGTTCGTCAGCAATAATAGGCGGAACCCAATATGGATTATCCTTGTAAAGTGAAAATGGGAATTTTATATATTCGGTTAATTCTTTCTTGGTTTTGGCTTCTTTGATTGTAATCATTAAAGTGGTATTAGCTTATTGTTTAAGTTTGATTTAAATTTTATTCGTATTTGGCTTTACGTTTTCTTTCTTTTTCCTGATAATCTATATTTTCTTTATTATCAGAGTTTTTCTTTGCTCTGTCTTTGTTTTTATTGGCAATTTGTTTTTCCTTATACCAGCCGTCATAACGCCATGAAAAACCAACTCCGCCATATAAAATAGAAGGAGTGTTTTTAAAGTTTGTACTTATAGAAGCATCAACCTGCATATTTGGAGATAACAAATAAGCCGCACCGCCACGAACAATAGCATCGCTGTAAAAGTCACTTTTATAGCCTTGATTTTCAACAAAACCAGACCATTTGTCGTTAAATCCGTGCGTTAAAGTTAAGATGTATCCATAACTAGGATAATCTGTTCCAATATAATCAGCAATAATATTGGTTACGAAAACCCATCTTCCGCCGCCAAATAAGTTTTGAGTTACCAAAGCAACTTTTGGAGAAATATCCCCATTTGGAGAAAAATAATAAGGATTGTCAGCACCAACAAAATTAGCTCCTGCAAAGATCGAAACGGCCGGAATTAATTCACGCCATTTAAAACTATGGTTGGCTTTGTAACTGTAAATATTAGGTTCATCTTTATAATTTTTATAAGGATCATAAATTAAATATTTGGCACCTAAAACAGTTTGTCTAAAGTTATTTTTTTTATAAGAAGTATAAGGAGTGTCGAAGTTTTCCATTTGATACTGAACATCCAGAATAAATTCTAATTGTTCTAAAAAAGCACCATATCTAACACTTAGATCAGTACCAAAACCGGTAGCGTCATAATCTAACAAATCATGTTTTTCTTTAATTCCATAAACGCCAATTTCGGCCTGAATTACTGATTTTCCAACTGCATAAGCAGACATTGTTTCGCCCGGACGGTTCGAATTGATCACATCAGTATACTGTGCGAAGAAAATTTGTGGTATAAAATAAAGAGATAAAAAGAGTAAGTTTTTAATTTTCAACATAAATGTATTTTTTGATTAAAAAGCTATAACGTATTTCAAATGTACTATATTTTATTATTTATTTAAGATTCATATTTTATTTTTAAACAACGGATTTACTAATTTTGGAAAAAAATTATTTGATCATGCAAGAAGCATCTTTTACAAATTTGGTTAAAACGATAATATGGATTATTGCGTTTTATTATATTTTTAAATTTTTAGCTCAAATCTTTTTGCCTGTATTGGTTAAAAAAGCAGTTGAAAAGGCAGGAGAAAATTTTCAGAAACAACAACAGCAGCAATATAGCCAGGACACTTGGCAAAAAACTCGTAACAGCAGCAACGACGAAATAATCATCGATACAACAAACGCTAAAAAATCGCGTGAGACCAAAAAAGTTGGGGATTATGTTGATTACGAAGAAATAGATTAAGTTTGCATCCTAAACAAACAGGATTCATCATTTAACCAAACCAGCCAAAATTGAAAATAGTAAATAAATTCTATCCGCATGCCCTTGTAATTCTGGGCTTTATTCTCGTATCATTAATTTATTTTTATCCAGTTCTGCAGGGAAGACAAATCTACCAGTCGGATATTGCTCAATATACCGGAATGGCTAAAGAGCAAAATGATTTTAGAGCAGCAGAACATACAGAACCGTACTGGACAAATTCAGCTTTTGGCGGAATGCCGACTTATCAGCTGGGAGCAAATTATCCAAATGATTTTGTGGGTAAAATAGATGATGTTTTACGTTTTTTACCACGTCCGGCGGATTATTTATTTCTATATTCCTTAGGCTTTTATGGATTGTTATTAGTTTTAAAAACAGATCCTTTAAAAGCATTTATTGGCGCAGTTGCCTTTGGTTTTTCTACTTATTTGATTATCATTCTGGGAGTTGGTCATAATGCCAAAGCACATGCGATTGCTTATATGCCTTTGGTAATAGCCGGATTTATACTCGTTTTTCAGAAAAAATATATTTGGGGAGGTTTGCTCACCATGTTTGCGGTTGCATTAGAAGTTAATGCCAACCACTTTCAAATGACCTATTATTTATTGATTTTCTTATTGATTCTTTCGGGTTATTTTACTTTTGGTTTTATAAAAAATAAAGAATACAAACCGCTTTTAACTGCTATTGGAACTTTGGCTGTAGCCGGAATTTTTGCAATTGGTGCCAATGCAGGAAACTTATTAGCGACAAGTGAATATGCTAAGTTTAGTACAAGAAGCAACAGCGAATTAACTTTTAATCCGGACGGAACTAAAAAAGAAAACGAAAATGCTTTAAGCCGTGAATATATCACAGAATATAGTTACGGAATTGCAGAAAGTTTCAATCTTATTGCACCAAGACTTTTTGGTGGTTCAAATCATGAAAATGTAGGCAAAGACAGTAGTATGTATCAGTTTATGATGGATCATAATGTACCGTCTGATAAAGCTGAAAACTTTGTTTCCGGAATGCCAACTTATTGGGGCGATCAGCCTATTGTGGCTGCTCCGGCTTATATAGGAGTTGTAGTGTTCTTTTTAGCTGTTCTGGCTTTGTTTATTGATGATAGAAAAATTAAATATGTTTTCCTTTCCGGAGTATTATTTTCATTAATACTTTCCTGGGGAAAAAATTTCTCTTTGCTGACTGACTTCTTTATAGATTACGTTCCGATGTATGATAAATTTAGAGCAGTTTCGTCTATTCAGGTAATTTTAGAATTGTGTTTCCCTGTTTTAGCCGTAATGGGAATTCAATCTTTCTTTAAAGCAAAAGACGAGCCTAAATTACAGCAAAAAGCACTTGTTCAAACAGGAGTTTTTGCGTTAGGAGTTATTATAATTTTAGTAATTGCAAAAGGATTTTTCCATTTTACAACAAGCGGAGATGATTTTTGGCTTCAACAATACGGACAAGAATTTGTTGATGTTATAATAGAAGATAGAAAAAGCCTTTATTCTGCAGATTTACTTCGTTCAGGATTCTTTATCGTAGTAACATTTGGAGTTTTATGGTTGTTCATTAAAAATAAGTTTTCACAAACTACAGCTCTTGTAATTGTTGCTCTTTTAATGATTTTCGATTTATTCTTTGTAGATAAAAAATACGTTTCAGCAAAAGATTTTGTGAGTCCGGTTCAGATTGCAGCTCCGTTTCAGGAAAGCCCTGCCGATGCTAAAATTTTAGAAGATACAACGCATTACAGAGTTTTTGATATGGATGGAAACATGTCTAGCGCGACAGCTTCTTATTTCCATCATTCAATTGGAGGTTATCATGCCGCAAAACCAAGAAGAATGCAGCAATTATTTGATTACCAAATAGCAAATAAAACCAAAGGAATGAACTTAGAAATACTTAATATGTTAAACGTTAAGTATGTACTTCGAGCTGATTCTACAGGTATGCCTATACCATCAATTAATCCAGATGCAAATGGAAACGCCTGGTTCGTAAGATCAGTTAAACTGGTAAATAAACCAGACGATGTAATGAAAGCTTTAGATCATCTTGATACTAAACATGTGGCCGTTTTCAATGTTCGCGAACATGAAGGCAAATTCAGAAATGCCCGCATGAAAAAAGAATGGGATACAACCGGTACAATAAAAGTAGTTCAGTACAAGCCAAATTACATTAAATACGAATCTAATAATGCTAAAGATGGTTTAGCGGTTTTCTCTGAGATCTATTATAAAAATGGCTGGAATGCTTATATCGACGGACAATTAACAGATCATTTCCCTGTTGATTATGTTTTAAGAGCTATGGAAATTCCGGGTGGAAAACATACCATCGAATTTAAATTTGAGCCTCAGGTTATAAAAACGGGAGGAACAATCAATTTAATTAGTTCGATTGGAATGTTCCTGCTTCTGGCTGGTGGAATTTATTTTGAAAGAAAGAGATTTAAAGGAGAAAATTAGATTTTTTGATTTAAATGTTACCATTAATCATTTTGTATCTTTGTATTGTATTTTAAAAAACTAAGCAATGAAAAATAATGTGTTAAGTTTTGGTACTCCACAAGAATTAGAAGCTAAAAGAATAGCAGAAATCAAGGCGCTTTCTTATTTAGAAAGATTAGAGCGATTGATGGCGATTATTAAGGTTTCTTACACTTTAAAAACAGCTAAAATAATTCGATCTAAAAAATAATGGATGAGCAAATAATTGCCATTTGGAATAGTTTTTTTGAAAACAAAGTTAGGTATATAACTATTGGTGGATTTGCTGTAAATATATATGGTTATAATAGAAATACTGGAGATATTGATATTTATCTTGAGGACACTATTGAAAATAGGGTTAACTTAAGAAAAGCACTAAAATCGATTAATTTAGGAGACTTTGAGACGATAGAGACGATGCAGTTTATTCCAGGATGGACAGATTTTTTATTGAATTATGGTTTAAGGCTTGATATAATGACCGTAGTTAAAGGTTTAGAAGATAAATCATTTGCATCTTTGTTGGAAGATGCCACTGTGGTGATGATAGATGAAACTCCAGTTTATTTTATTGATTATGATAATTTGATTATCGCAAAAAAAGCTTCAAACAGACCTAAGGATATATTAGATATTGAAGAGCTAGGAAAATTGAATAATGAAAAAGAATAAAAAATATAGTTGTAAAACTAATTTATAGAAATAAAATAATTGGAACAAAAAAAGCTCTTAATTATAACATATTACTTTCCTCCTGCAGGTGGGCCGGGAGTACAGCGCTGGTTGAAATTTGTAAAATATCTGCCGGATTTTGATGTTCAGCCTATTGTTTATATTCCGGAAAATCCAACTTATCCAATTGTTGATGAAGGTTTAGTGAGCGAAATATCAGATAAAGTAATTGTTCTAAAAAATAAAATCTGGGAGCCTTATCAACTGGCTTCTGTTTTTTCAAAAAATAAAACCAAGAAAATCAGTTCAGGAATTTTTCCGCATAAAAAAAAGCAGACCTTTTTAGATAAAGCGTTTTTATGGGTAAGAGGGAACTTATTTATTCCGGACGCCCGTGTATTTTGGGTAAAGCCTTCTGTTTCTTATCTTGAGAAATATATCAAAGAAAATAATATTGACACCATTGTAACTTCGGGACCGCCGCATAGTCTGCATTTAATTGGTTTAGAATTAAAAGAAAAACTAAACGTAAAATGGTTTGCCGATTTCCGAGATCCATGGACAACAATTGGTTATCACAAAGCGTTACGTTTATCATCTTATGCATCTAAAAAACATAAAAAATTAGAGCATAAAGTGCTTAATTCTGCCGATACCATTATTGTTACCAGTAAAACTACAAAAGCTGAATTTGAAGCCATTACAACAAAGCCAATTTCAGTAATTACTAACGGTTACGATATAGAAAAAGTGGAGAAGCAAACTCTGGATACAAAATTTACACTTGCTCATATTGGTTCATTTTTATCAGACAGAAACCCACAATTTTTATGGGAATGTTTGGTCGAATTACTTAATGAAGTTTCTGATTTTAAAACGCATTTAGAAATTAAACTAATTGGAGCTGTAAGTCAGGAAGTTTTAGATGCTATCAATGAATTCAAATTAAACGATTATTTGAATCTTTTAGGATATGTTTCGCATAACGAAGCTATTGCGCATCAAAAAAAGTCTCAGGTTTTGCTTTTAATCGAAATAAATTCAGAAGATACTAAAAGTATTATTCCGGGAAAATTATTTGAATATATGGTCTCAAATCGCCCAATACTTGCGATTGGACCTAATGGTTCTGATTTTGCAGATATTATAAAAGAAACCAATACAGGAGTATTTTTTGATTATTCAGAAAAAGCGAAGCTAAAAAGTGTAATTTTGGACTTTTATAATCAATTTCTGGAAGGAAAATTACAAGCAAATGGTGTTGGTTTACAGCAATATTCACGAAAAAACCTTACCAAACAATTAGCACAATTGATTCATTAAAATAATAATTTCAAAAAATAAAAAGAGAGCAGAAAATCAAAAATCTAAACTCTACAATCTAAACTCTGCAATCAAAAAATGGGTATTGTCTTAAACCAGTCTTTTAAAAACACCATAATTACATATATAGGCTTTGGAATTGGAGCCATTAACACACTTTATTTATATCCTGTTTTTTTAGGCGCCACTTTTTATGGTTTAACGAATTATATCACATCTGCTGCAAATGTTATTATGCCTTTGTTTGCAATTGGAATGCAAAATACTTTGGTTAAATTTTATTCGCAGTACCAAACAGATGAAGAAAAATCCCGTTTTTTATCCTTTACGGTTTTATTTCCGTTACTATTAATAATTCCGCTTTTGCTTATTGGTCTTGTTTTTTATGATGAGATTATATTCTTTGTATCAAAAAAGAATGCGATTGTAAAAAGTTATATCTGGTTAATACCATTTATAGGGCTTTGTATGGCTTATTTTGAAATATTTTATGCCTGGCTCCGTGTAAATATGCATTCCGTTTTTGGAAACTTTATTAAAGAAGTAGGTTTACGATTGTTTTCATTATTTCTATTGATAGGCGTTTATTACGATTGGCTCAGTGTTGAAGGTTTTGTGTACGCAACAGCTGTTTTATACTTTTTGGCATTTCTGGTAACGATGTTATACGCATTTAGTATTCAAAAGCCAACTTTTCAGTTTACAATACCAGTTAATACAAAAGATATATTGATATATACTTTTTATATTATTTTATCAGGAAGCGTTGCCAATTTGCTTTTAGATGGAGATAAAATGATATTGAATCAATACATGCAGATTGAAAATATTGCGTTCTATTCTGTAGCGACTTATATCGCTTTGGTAATTTCGGTTCCGAGTCGTGCGATGCATCAAATTGTATATCCGATTACGGCAAAATTAATGCATGAGAATAAACATGACGAATTGAATCAATTGTATAAAAAAACGTCAATTAATCTCCAGATTGTAGGCGGGTTTGTAATGCTTTGCATCTTTGTGAATATTAATCAGTTATACGAATTGGTTCCAAAGGAATACAGCGGTGGTATTGCAGTTGTATTTATGATTGGATTGTCTAAATATTTCGATTTAATTTTAGGAAATAATAATGCAATCATTTTTAATACTAAATATTACCGAATGGTATTGTATTTAGGACTAATGCTCGTTGTATTAACTGTAATTCTTAATATGATATTTATTCCAATTTTTGGAATTTTCGGATCAGCTTTTGCAACTTTATTATCCATTACTCTGTATAGTTTGGCCAAACTGCTTTTTGTTGTTAAAAAACTTCAGTTATATCCTTTCACCAAAGAAACACTTTCGTCAATGCTGTTGACTTTTGTTTTGTTTTTGGTTTTTTATTTCTGGGAGTTTCCATTTTTTCAGCTTATCAGCATAGCCTTAAAATCAATTTTGGTGACTATTTTATACGTTTACCTGAATTATAAGTTTAATATTTCTCCTGATATTAATAAGGTAATTGATAACATTTTCAGAAAAATCGGAATAAAAATCTAAAATCAAAATTAGGAAATTCAATTTCGAATCTATTTTGTTTTTATATTTGTTAGAAGTATAACTAACTTATTTCTAATTGAATATGAAAAATAAATTACTTTGTCTGTTGGTGTTTTTCGTTGGTTTAATTTGTTTTATTTCTTCTGCTCAGAATCGAATTAATGAAAATTTAGAAAAAAAAGAAGTTAAACTAAAACCTAAAGGCTTTCCTGTAGCTCCTTTTAAGGATACACTTTTTTATGTGTATAATAAAGTTGGATCATTTTCTGCTGAGAACCGTGCAAAGGCAATTACTTCCAAAATAAAATCTCTTTATGAAGATGATATTTTCAGACCAGATTCTTTAAGAATTGTTCCTTCAGATATAAGTTTCGATATTGTTTATAAAGATGATTTTATTCTGATGTCGATTTTAGAATCTGATGCAAAATCTGAAAATAAAACAGCAAATGAAATTGCAAAACGTAATTTCACAGCAATAAAAAAAGCGGTTATCTATCAAAACGAAAATTATTCACTTTTACCTAAACGAATTGGATTTACAGCCATATTGATACTGATTTTAAGTCTGGTTCTGTTTTTAGTATCAAAAGTTTTTAATAAAATAAAATCTTATTTTTCAAAAAGAAGAGAAACGTTTTTTAAAGGATTCAGATATAAAAATATCAATGTTTTAACTCCGGAAAGGCAGGAATACGTACTAATGCGTTTTATAAGTATTATCAAAATAATTGCCTTTATTTTACTGGTATATGTAACGCTTCCATTTCTTTTTAATATTTTTCCCGCAACTCATGCTTATACTACCACGATAGTAAAATGGACACTGACTCCAATAAAAGCAGCTTTTTTGGGGTTTGTTGATTTTCTGCCAAATCTCTTCACTATTATTGTGATCATTTTAATATTCAGATATTCACTTAAAATAATAAAGTTTTTTGTTGATGAAATTAATAAAGAAAACATAAAAGTGGATGGTTTTTATAGTGACTGGGCGAAACCAACATTTAATATCATTCGTTTTTTGGCGTATGCCTTTATGCTGGTAATTATTTTTCCGTATTTACCCGGTTCAGATTCAGATATTTTCAAAGGTGTTTCAGTTTTTGTAGGGATCTTATTTTCGTTAGGATCTTCAAATGCTATCGCGAATATGGTTGCCGGTTTGGTTATAACTTATATGCGTCCGTTTAAAATTGGTGATTTTATTAAAATAGGTGATGTAAGTGGAGAAGTAATCGAAAAAACAGCATTGGTAACAAGAATCAGAACACCTAAATTTGAAGATATTACGATACCTAATGCCACGATCTTATCAAGTACATCAACCAATTATTCGGCCAATACAAAACAATCAAAAGATGGTTTGTTAATTCATACAACGGTAACGATTGGTTATGATGTGCCGTGGAAAGACATTCACAAAGCACTTATAGATGCCGCTTTGAAAACAGATATGACAGAGAAAGAACCTGTTCCATTTGTACTTCAAACTAGTTTAGATGATTTTTATGTTTCGTATCAAATAAACGTATACACAAAGGAGCCTACGAAACAGCCCAGAATTTACTCATCATTGCATCAAAATATTCAGGACTCTTTTAATGCTGCCGGAATTGAGATCATGTCGCCTCATTATAATGCTCTTAGAGACGGAAACACAACTACTATACCCGAAAATTATTTAAAAAGCGATTATGAACCTCCATTTTTTAATATTAAAAATAAAAGCTAGGTTTTTTTATAACAAGTTCAAAATGTGAAAGAAATCTTAAGATTTTCGCTCATTTGTTTTGTAATTTGATTTATTACGTTTAATTTTATGTTGATTTTTATTACATCTGTTTCATTGACAATATGAAAAATATTTCGCGAGATGCGATAAAATTCAACGCCCCCATTTTTTTTCAAGACTAAATTAGCTATCCCAATTGTTAAATTTTAAGTATCACATGCAGACAAAACCAAACAAATGATTATGAAAAGCAATAAGCTAAGTCAAGAACAAAGTGTACAGGTGTTTTCTAATATGATATCTAACAAGGTTCATAACGGATTTACACTAGAAGAGAGAAATGATGAACTACTTTTTGCAGTTCTTACAAAAGGAGGAAAAGTAGTCAACCACAGTTTAAATTTCATGATTTTTTGTTTAACCCTCGGATTATGGTCATTTGCGTGGCTATATCTTACGCTGGAGGCATCAAAACAAAAAAAGGTATTAGTAGCCATCGATGAAGATGGTTTTCCTTTTGAAGAAAAATGTTTAGTAGCTTAGAGCTTTAGGCTGTAAGCTATACGCAATAAGCTTTAAGCTATATGCAAAACATTATTAAATTAAAAAAGCGGTCTATGTTTTACATAGACCGCTTTTTGAGTTTTAGGGCATTTCTAGTAAAAGCCTATAGCTTAAAACTTATTGCCTATAGCGTTATTAAAGTTTATCTTTCAAATAAATTCCGGTAACAGAATCTTTTACTTTAACAATTTCTTCGGGTGTTCCTGCTGCCAATAAATGTCCGCCGTTTTCGCCTCCTTCAGGACCAAGATCAATAATCCAGTCGGCACACTTAATTAGATCTAAATTGTGTTCAATTACAATTATAGAATGTCCTTTTTCGATTAAAGCGTCAAAAGAAGCTAATAATTTTTTGATGTCGTGAAAATGAAGTCCTGTTGTTGGCTCATCAAAAACAAATAAAGCTTTATCTTTTGTAGCACCTTTTACTAAAAACGACGCTAATTTAATACGCTGTGCCTCACCGCCGGATAGAGTAGAAGAAGATTGCCCTAATTGAACATATCCTAATCCAACATCTTGTAAAGGCTGTAATTTTTGTGTAATTTTTGATTGTTTATTTTTTTCAAAAAAAGCAATGGCATCATCAATTGTCATGGTCAAAACATCGTTGATATTTTGATTGTCAAAAGTAACTTCCAGAATTTCTTTTTTAAATCTTTTTCCACCGCAGGTTTCACAAGGAAGAGAAACGTCGGCCATAAAGACCATTTCAACATTTATAGAGCCTTCTCCTTTGCAAGTTTCGCATCTTCCTCCATCAACATTAAAAGAAAAATGTTTAGCCTGATAACCCCTTATTTTTGATAATTTTTCTTTCGCATATAAATCACGAATATCGTCATAAGCTTTAATATAAGTTACAGGATTTGATCTCGAACTTCTTCCGATAGGGTTTTGATCTACATACTCAATATGTTTTATCTGAGAGAATGATCCTGATATTTCACTAAACTGCCCCGCTTTTTCTGAAGCATTTTCCAGTTTTTTCTGCATGGCAGGAAATAGTATTTTCTTAATTAAAGTACTTTTTCCACTTCCTGAAACTCCGGTTACAACCGTTAAAACATCAAGAGGAAAAGTAACATTAATGTTTTTAAGATTGTTTTCTCTGGCTCCAATAATATCAATATGGTTTTTGAATTTTCGTCTTTTCTTCGGAACAGAAATTTCTAAATCGCCATTAAGATATTTTGAAGTAAGCGAATCAGATTTTAAAATCTCAGGATAAGTTCCCTGAGCAACTAATTGACCTCCAAAAGTTCCGGCTTCGGGACCAATATCAATAATCATATCGGCCGCTTTCATAATATCTTCGTCGTGTTCTACCACAATTACCGTATTTCCTAAATCACGAAGCGAAAGCAAAACTTTAATCAAACGCTCAGAGTCTTTTGGATGAAGACCAATACTTGGTTCGTCGAGAATATACATTGAACCAACTAAACTGCTTCCTAATGAAGTAGCAAGATTGATACGCTGCGATTCTCCTCCTGAAAGTGTTGACGAATTTCTATTTAAGGTTAAATAATCTAAACCAACTTCAGTCAAAAACGATAAACGATTATTGATTTCGACCATTAAACGTTTTGCGATTTGCTGTTCGTAAACATTTAGTTCAAGATTTTTGAAAAAAGTAACCAAATGTCTTATTGGAAGATCGACTAAATCTGAAACTGTTTTTCCGCCAATTTTTACATAAGAAGCTTCTTCTCGTAAGCGTTTACCGCGACAGGCATGGCATTTTGTTTTTCCGCGGTAACGCGAAAGCATGACACGGTTTTGAATTTTATAATTTTTTTCTTCAAGTTCTCTAAAGAAATCATTTAGACCCTGAAAATACTTATTTCCAGTCCAGATTAAATCTTTTTGATCTTCTGTAAGTTCAAAATAAGGTTTGTGAATTGGAAAATCGAATTTGTAAGCGTGTTTCACCAATTCGTCTTTATACCAGCTCATACTGTCGCCGCGCCACGGATAAATAGCGCTTTCAAAAACGGATAATGATGTATTTGGAACAACCAAATCAGCGTCGATGCCAATAATATTTCCGTAACCTTCGCAAACCGGGCAAGCTCCATAAGGATTATTAAAGCTAAACAAATGAACGTTTGGTTCAAGGAAAGTAATGCCGTCTAATTCGAAATTGTTTGAATATGAAAAACGTTTATTTGTGCCTAATTCCTGCAGAAAACAAATTCCTTTTCCTTCAAAAAAAGCAGTCTGAACAGCATCTGCAAGACGATTGTAGAATTCTTCTTCTTCTTTTACAACAATACGGTCGATCACCAGCAAAATGTCTTTATTGTCTAATTGATGAAGATTTTCAGGAGAAAACTCATCCAGACGAACCATTTCGTTATCGACTAAAATACGGGCAAAACCCTGTTGTAAAAGGATTTTTAATTTATCTTCCAGCTGACGACCTTCTTCTAAATGAATTGGAGAAAGAAGAAGCCATCTACTATCAATTTCCAGCGTTTTTACATCAGAAATAACATCAGAAACGGTATTTTTTTTCACTTCTTGTCCAGAAATTGGCGAATAAGTTCTTCCAATTCTGGCAAACAAAAGTTTTATGTAATCGTAGATTTCTGTAGAAGTTCCAACTGTCGAACGGGCATTTGTTGTATTTACTTTCTGCTCAATCGCAATTGCCGGAGCAATTCCTTTAATATATTCAACTTTTGGTTTGTCTAAACGCCCCAAAAACTGACGTGCGTATGATGATAAACTTTCAACATAACGGCGTTGTCCTTCTGCATATAAGGTATCAAAAGCTAAACTTGATTTTCCTGATCCCGAAAGTCCTGTAATTACAACAAGTTTATTTCGCGGAATGGCTACATCTACATTTTTTAAATTATGTACTTGTGCACCTTTTATTATAATATTTTGCTTCGGGTCTAGTGTAGAAAGATCAATTTGCATAAAAAAAGTCAATTTTTACAAAAGTAATCAATTTTGAACAGAGTTTTGTTAAGGATATTGTTCCAAATCTTAACAGAATTACCATGTTTTGAATGTTGATTTGAATGAAAATTAATTACTATACGTTTCCCATGGTTTCAACCATGGGCTATGTTGAATATGATTGAGGAAGAAATTAAACATAGCAGCTGTTTTAACCGCTGGAACGCAATATATTTTTTCATCATTAAATCATGGAATCTTTTATTTTACTAAAAATTTGTGGTTTCCATATAAAATATGCTATTTTAGAACTGTTTTAGTACCCTTAAAATCCTGACCAAATTTGAAAACTAAACTATCTGTACTGCTGTTTTTGATGAATTTCCTGCTGTTTTCGCAAGAACTTCCTCCCATTGTTAAATATTCTACTTCTGTTTATGGAGCCGGAAATCAAAGCTGGATGATTTCTCAGGACGATGAAAACTATTTGTATTTTGCTAATAATGATGGACTTTTAGAATATAACGGAACCAGCTGGCAATTGTATCCGGGGCCGAATGAAACCATTATTCGTTCGGTAAAAGTTATTGGTAATAAAGTCTTTACGGGCAGTTATATGAATTTTGGCTACTGGGCCAGAAGCGAAGATGGTAAATTAAAATACACCTCACTCAGCGATAAAATCAAAAATAAAATTCTGGATGATGAGCAGTTTTGGAATATTTTAAAATACGATCAATGGATTCTGTTTCAATCTTTAAACCGAATTTATATTTATGATACCAAAGCCAAAAGGTTTAATATTATTGCACCTAAAAATGGTGTAGTAAAATCATTTGCGACTAAAAATGCGATTTATTTTCAAACAACAAAAGAAGGGCTTTTTGAAATTGAAAGCGGCAGGGCAAAATTAGTTTCAGATAATCCAACTCTGAAGAAATTTACAATTGCGAATGTTTTTGCAACAGATGAAGGTTTGCTAATTCAAACGCAGTTAGATGGAATTTATAAACTTGTTGGAAATTCGCTGACAAGAGTTACTACTGATGTAGATTCAGAATTAAAATCGAGTTTTGTTTACAGCAGCCAGCGTCTTCAGGACGGAAGTTTTGCATTAGGAACAGTTTCAAACGGAGTTTTTATTTTATCAGATAAAGGAAAACTAAAATATCATTTAACGCAAAGCAAAGGTTTGAGTAATAATACCGCTTTGTCTCTTTTTGAAGATAAAGACCAGAATTTATGGGTTGGACTTGACAACGGAATTAACTGTATCAACATTCAGTCACCTGTTCATAGTTTTACAGATGATACAGGAGTTTTAGGAACGGTTTACGCATCGGCAGTTTTTAACGGAATGCTGTACATTGGAACCAATCAGGGATTGTTTTGTAAGCCAACGCAAAGCAATTCTGAATTCAAATTTATAAATGGTACAAAAGGTCAGGTTTGGTCTTTGTTTACTTATGATAATACACTTTTCTGCGGACACGATTCCGGAACTTTTATCGTTACAAATGATTCGGCGAGAAGTATATTTTCAGCTTCGGGAACCTGGAAATTTGAACCGGTTCCGGGAAATAAAAATCAGTTAATTCAGGGAAATTATTATGGACTTTCGGTTTTAGAAAAAATAAATAATCAATGGATTTTTAAAAACAAAATTCATGGGTTTGATTATTCTTCCCGTTATTTCGAAATCACAAAAAATCTCGATGTCTATGTGAGCCACGAATACAAAGGAATTTTTAGATTAAAACTAGGCAAATCACTTTTAAAAGCACATGATTTTTATACTTACAAATCTCCTCAAAAAGGAAACAGCGCCAGTTTAACCACTTTTAATAATTCGATTTATTATGCTTACAAAGGCGGAATTTTTAAATTAAATCCTAAAACCAGACAATTTGAAAAAGATACTGTTTTGAGTTCAATTTTCGAAAAAGACGAATATACATCAGGAAAATTAATTGTAGATAATTCAAACAAAATCTGGTTATTTTCTAAAAACTACATTCATTATTTTTCGGCCAGTAAATTAAGTAATCAGTTAAAGCAGAATATAATTCCGATTCCGTCTTCGCTAACCAATTCAATGTTAGGTTATGAAAATATTACACAAATTTCAAAATCAACTTATTTAATTGGAACTACTGATGGTTATTATACTTTAAATATTGATGATTTGAGTTTTAAAAACTACAGCGTTTTTATTACTGATATCACCATAAATAAACAAAACGAAAACTTCAAAAATGTCGGAATTACAAGTGAAGGTAGTTTCCGTCACGACGAAAATAACATCACGCTCAATTACACGGTACCTGAGTACAATAAGTATATTAATTCTGAATATCAATATTCGCTGGAAGGTTTTCAAAATGAATGGAGCGAATGGAGTACAAAAGCAACGGCAAATTTTAAAAACCTGCCTCCGGGAAAATATACTTTTAAAGTAAGAGCAAAATATGCCAATACCATTCTGCCAAATACAGCCGTTTATACATTTGTGGTTTTGAAACCTTGGTATTTAACAAATCTTGCTTGTTTCATATATCTCCTTTTAATGATTGCACTCGGATATTTTATTAATAAAGCGTATCGTAATTATTATCAAAAACAAAAAGAAAAGCTTATTGAAGAAAATAATCTTCTTTTAGAAATTAAAGAATTAGAAAACGAGCAGGAATTAATGCGAATTCGTAATGAACAGCTTTCTCAGGACGTTGATAATAAAAATCGCGAACTCGCAGTTTCGACAATGAGTTTGAATAGTAAAAACGAATTATTAGCTTTTATTAAAGAAGATTTAAAGAAAACAGCCCAAAACGACAGTTCAAATATCAAATCTGTAATTAGTACGATTAATAAAAATATTACCGAAGAAGATTCGTGGAATGTATTTAAAGAAGCATTCGATAATGCCGATAAAGATTTCTTAAAAAGAATAAAACAAATGCATCCGGCCTTAACGCCAAACGACCTGCGTTTATGTGCTTATCTTCGATTAAATCTATCTTCAAAAGAGATTGCTCCAATGTTTAATATTTCGGTTCGAAGTGTTGAGATAAAAAGGTATCGTTTGCGTAAAAAAATGGATTTGCAGCACGAAATCGGTTTAGTTGAATATATTCTGGCTGTATAGTATTTCAAAAAGCGGCTCAAAAAAACTATACATTACCACAACATTATGCTTTTATTGGGAAAACAGAGCGGAAATGTTAAAGAAATTAACATTGAGAAATTATAGTTATACAGCGGTGTATTTTATGATATCCTAAATTTAGAGTAGATTTTTTTATGATGTATGTTTTTTGTTGAGGTTAATTTTATCGTTTTCATAAAGGGAACAGATAAATTTAGCTTTCAATAAAAACTAACTAATTATGAAATCTAAGTTATTACTAATTGTACTCTCACTGTGTACATCTTTTGCCTTTGCGCAATCTATAGATGTAAGCGGTACGGTAGTAGATGGGTCAGGACTAGCATTGCCTGGCGTTAATGTAAAAGTTAAAAGTTCGTCACAAAACACAACCACCGATTTTGACGGATCTTTTAAGTTATCGGGAGTTTCGAAGGGAGCTTCTGTTGTTTTTAGTTACATAGGCTACAGAACTCAGGAAGTTGTAGTTTCCGGAACTAAAATGACTGTAAAAATGGCCGACGACGCCAAGTCTCTTGACGAAGTCGTTGTTATTGGTTATGGTACTCAAAAGAAAAGAGAAGTTACCGGAGCTGTTTCTGTTGTAGACAGCAAAACACTTGATATCTTGAAACCAGCAAGAATCGAGCAGGCTTTACAAGGAACTGTTTCAGGGGTAAACGTAACGACGCAGTCAGGAGCGCCGGGTGCACCATTGGATATTCGTATTCGTGGTATAGCCACAAACGGACAAAATGCGCCAACTGTTATTATTGATGGGTATGTTGGAGATTTAGGTCTTTTAAGTCCAAATGATATTGAAACCATTACCGTTTTAAAAGATGCTCAGGCCGCAATTTATGGTACTATTGGAGCAAACGGAATCATTTTGGTAACGACTAAAATGGGTAAAAAGAATACTAAAACCAGAGTTTCGTTTAACAGTTATGCTGGTTTTCAGGAAACTTCAAGAAAATTACCAACTTTAAACGCTACAGAATATGCACTTTTATTAAATGAAAGTTATGCAAATGGAGGAAGACCGCTTCCTTATCCAAATGTTTCTGGTTTAGGTTCCGGAACAGACTGGCAGAAAGAAGTTTTTCAAAAAGCTCCAATTATTAATAACGATTTGACAATTTCCGGAGGATCTGATAAACTTACATATTCTATCAGTGGATCGCATTTAGATCAGGAAGGTATTGTTGGCGGAGATAAATCTGGTTTCTTAAGAAATACGGCAAGACTTGGTTTAAGTGCAGACCTAAGCGATAAATTCAAATTAAAAACAAACGTTATTTATACGTATTTCACAAGAAAAACATTAAACGAAAACGGATTGGGTTCTGTATTGTTTAATGCACTTAACGTTCCTGCAACTTTAAAACCATATGATGCAAATGGCGAATTTACTTTAGTGCCAAGTACAACAGGTTTAGGAAATGAGATTATTAACCCGCTTGCTCAGATTGCTAATACATATAATGATTACAATTATAAAAAACTGAACGGAAACTTTGGTCTTGATTACAAAATTTTCAAAGGATTTACACTTTCAAGTTCAATCGGTTTTAATACTTCAAATAGTGAAGGTAAATCTTTCGCAAAGCAAATTAGTTATGGCGGAAAAGTATTTGACGTTCAAAGAAGTTCTGTTAATCAATCGGCAGTAAATGATAACAATTATTCATTTGACCTTTTTGGAACTTACACCACAAAAATTGCAGACGCACATAATGTTACAGGAACTCTTGGTACAACTATTTTTAAAGAATGGGGTAACGGACTTTCTGCAACAGGTTTTGATGTTCCTAATAACTCTTGGGAATTTGCCGATATTTCTTTAACAAAAGGAGTTTCAGCAACCTTAACAAACAGTTCATACGTTTATGATCAAAGAAGATTATCTTATTTTGGAAGACTTCAATACGATTATAAAGGAAAGTATTTATTATCTGGAATGCTTCGTCGTGATTCTTCTACAAAATTTGGACCTGGAAACAAAGTGGGATATTTTCCATCATTCACTGCAGGTTGGGTAGTTTCTGAAGAAGGATTTTTTGGAACTCCTAAATTTATTAATTTCTTGAAATTAAGAGGAAGTTACGGTACTTTAGGAAATGATCAAATCCAGAATTATGGATATTTAGGACTTTTAAACGGAGAAGCAACGTATGTTTTTGATGGTACTTTAGTAAACGGAACAGCAGGAGGACAAGTTCCTAACCCGGATTTGAAATGGGAAGAAGCACAGAAATTTGACGTCGGTTTAGATTTAAAAGTTTTAAATGATAAAGTTTTCATCGTAGCAGATTATTTCATCGATACCAGAAAAGATTTATTGATTCAAAATATTCCGGTTTCAGGAATTACAGGTACAGGTGCTCCAGGTGCAAGTGCTCCAACTTTAAATGCAGGATCTGTTAGAAATAAAGGTTTTGAATTCTCTGTTGAGTATAAAGATAAAATTTCTGATTCATTCTCATTTAGTCTAGCTTACAATGTAACATTCCTTAAAAATGAAGTGTTAGAAGTAAACAACGGAACAGGATTTATCGAGACTGGTGCTTTTGGTGTAGGACAACCAGCTGCAGCACGTATGGAAGTAGGAAAACCAATTGGATATTTCTATGGATATAAAACAGACGGAATTTTCCAAAATCAGGCAGAAGTTGATGCTCATCCATCACAAGTTGCTTTAGGAGCTGCTGCAGCGCCGGGAGATCTTCGTTATGTTGATGTAAATGGCGATGGTGTAATTGATACAAAAGATAAAACAAACATTGGAGATCCAATTCCGGATGCAACAATGGGATTCAATCTTCAGTTAAATTATAAAAACGTAGATTTCGCCGTTTATACTTTTGCTTCAGTAGGAAACGATATGATTCGTAACTACGAAAGAACACTTTCTGATGCTAATCGTTTAAATTATGTTTTAGACAGATGGACAGGAGAAGGATCAACAAATTCAACACCTAGAGTGACAACAGGAGCAACATCAAACAATGTACTTTCTAGTTATTTTGTTGAAGATGCTTCTTATTTCAGAATCCAAAATGTTCAGTTAGGATATTCACTTAGTCCTAGCGTTACTCAAAAAGTGGGAATCTCAAAATTAAGACTTTATGCAGGAGTAAATAACCTATACACATTTACCAAATATAAAGGTTTTGATCCGGGAGCTTCTAGCGGTGCGCCAATTGGTGGAGGAATCGATTACGGATTCTACCCAATTCCAAGAACCTATTTAATGGGGCTTAACATTAATTTCTAATTCTAATGAAAATGAAAAAATATTTCTTTACAACCGTTATAACTCTTACTCTGTTTTCGACCTTGTGTATTTCTTGTTCGGATGAGTTTGTAGACCCTAAAGTAGAATATTCAATAGATTCTGAAAACTATTTTAATTCAAAAGCAGATTACGATCAGGCTTTAATTGCTGCTTACGATTTGCTTCAATCTTCATATGCAAATGTTATATTGGGAGAAATTGCTTCAGATAATACATTATGTGGAGGAGAAAGCCCAACGGATGTTATTGGATGGCAGCAAATTGACGATATGATCCATACGCCGACAAACAGCAATTTAAGAGACATCTGGAACTGGATGTTTGCAGGAGTTCAAAGAGCTAATTATATTCTTGAATTTAAGGATAAAACCGATTTTCCTGAAAAAACACAAGTTATTGCCGAGGCACGTTTTTTAAGAGCTTATTATCAGTTTGAATTAGTAAAATGGTTTGGCGGTATTCCGATGAAAGGTGATGCAAGATTTAAAATTGGAGACGAAAAAACAATACCACGTTCATCAGTTCAGGAAGTATATGCATCAATCGAAGCTGATTTAATTTTTGCTTCTGCTAATCTGGCGCCAAATGCTTCTCAAAAAGGCCGTGCAACAAAAAGTGCAGCTCAGGCTTTATTAGGAAAAGCCTATTTATATCAAAATAAATATACTCAGGCAGCCGCAGCATTAGAGTCTGTAATCACTTCAGGAAAATATTCTTTAGTAACAGATTATAATTCAATTTTTGAAATGGATGGAGAAAACGGACCAGAATCTATTTTTGAAGTGCAGTACACAGATGTTGAAGGAGCTGGATTTGGATGTTTACAATGTAGTGAAGGTAACGTAGCAGTTGGTTTCAGCGGTGTTAGAAACTTTTCAGGACCACTTTTCTCTTCAGGATTTAGTTTTAATGTACCAACTCAGGAAGCTGCAGATGCTTTTGAAGTGGGAGACAGACGTAAAGATGTTGCCATTTTAGACATCGCTGCTTTTGCTGCTGCAAATGCTAATTACGATGGAGGAAAAGGAGTTAGCTACGGAAAAGGAAATGAAGACACAGGTTTCTTCAACAGAAAATATCTTCCAAGAAAAAGAAGCTCAAATGCTCAGGGAGATTTAAACTTAACAAATCCAAATAACTATAGAGCAATTCGTTATGCAGATGTTCTTTTGATGGCTGCTGAAGCTTATAACAGAGGCGGAATTGATGACGGAAAAGCAAGAACATACTTAAACCTTGTTAGACAGCGTGCATTTGGAGACAACAACCATAATATCACAGCTTCTGGAGCTGCTTTAACAGATTTTATCTGGGCAGAAAGAAGAGTAGAGCTTTTGGGAGAAGGACATCGTTTCTTTGATTTAGTAAGAACTGGTAAAGCTGTTGGAACAATTCCTGGATTTACAGCAAATAAAAACGAATTATTCCCGCTTCCAATCGAAGAAATTCAATTCGCAAACGGAAACTGGCAGCAAAATCCTGGATATTAAAAAAATACTATTATGAAAAAATTACATTATATATTAAGTCTTGTCGTTTTAACGCTATTCTTTAGCTGTTCAAGCGACGACAGCAATATTGATTTGGATGGTGTTACCGCACCAGCAGACATATCTGCTTTGACAACTGTAACTCAGGATAATTCAGGTAAAGTAACTTTTTTACCTAAAGGAGAAGGAGTAACACAATACAAAATAAACTTTGGAGACGGATCACCTGAATCTGATTATTTTCCTTCAGGCGGAACAGTTACACACGTTTATAAAGAAGGAACTTACCAAAGCAAAATTATTGCAATGGGGATCACAGGGAAAACTACAGAAGTAACGCAGCAAGTTGTAGTTTCGTTTAGAGCTCCTGAAAATTTAGTAGTAGTTATAACAAACGATTTATCAGTTTCTAAAAAAGTAACCGTAAAAGCAACTGCAGATTTTGCTTTGTTTTATGATGTGTATTTTGGAGAAGCAGGAAAACCAGACCCAATTTCGGCTAATAATGGCGAATCAGTTTCATATACGTATCAGGAAGCTGGAGTTTACACGATTCGTGTAGTTTCAAAAAGTGCTGCGATTAAAACAACTGAGCATACAGAACAGTTTGAAGCAAAACTGGTATTAAACCCAACAACTTCTGCACCAACGCCTCCAAACAGAGCAGCAGGAAACGTAATTTCTATTTACGGTTCTAAATACACAAATGTTGCCGGAACAAACTATTTCCCTGATTGGGGACAAGCAGGACAAGGAAGCAGCTGGACAGAATTTGATCTTAATGGAGACAAAATGTTGAATTATATCAAATTAAGCTACCAGGGAATTGCTTTAGCAGATAATGTAACAGTTGACGTTTCTGGAATGGATTACATCCACATGGATGTTTGGACAGCAGATTTACAAAAAATCGAGACATCATTAATCAGTAAAACAAATGGTGAAAAACCAGTTACAAGAGATCTTACAGCTAATCAATGGACAAGTATTGATATTCCAATCTCAGCATTTACAAGTCAGGGATTAACAGTAGCCGATATTTTCCAATTGAAATTTGTTGGAACTCCTTGGGCTGGAGGAACTGTATTTATAGATAATATTTATTTCTATAAAGATGTTGAAACATTAAGTACTCCTGCGCCAACACCAAATGTAGCGGCAGCAAATGTTATTTCATTATTCAGCGATGCATATTCTAATATTCCAATTCAAACTTGGCGTACAGACTGGTCTGCAGCAACACTTGAAGAAACAGCAGTTGCAGGAAATGCAGTAAAAAAATATTCAGATTTAAATTTCGTAGGTATTGAGCCGGTTACAACAATTGATGCTACAGGAATGACGCATTTCCATGTAGATGTTTGGTCTTCGGATTATACAGAATTCAGAATTAAATTAGTTGATTTTGGAGCAAACGGAGTTTATAACGGAGGAGGAGATGATAAAGAGCACGAACTTAAGTTTACAGCTCCGGCACAAGGACAATGGGTAAGTTTAGATATTCCTTTAAGTGATTTTACAGGATTAACTACAAGAGCTCATATTGCGCAGCTTATTTATTCAGGAAACCCAAGCGGAAGTCATACCATTTACATTGACAACGTTTATTTCCATAAATAAGAGCAAATCTTATCAACGAAATTAAAATGAGTTTACATTTTATAAAAAATAACAAAATGAAAAAATATAATAAATACTTCGTATTACTTTTTGCTCTGCTGTTAGCAATAAGTTGTCAAAAAGACGATTATTCTTTTGGCGATTTAACGGCTCCTTCAAACATTCAGGTTACAGCTGAGATTGTAGGTAAAACTGCCGATGATCCAAACGGAGACGGATCAGGAACTGTAAAATTTACTTCAAAAGCAGATGGTGCAGTTTCCTATAAATATGTTTTTAGCGACGGAACTTCAGAGACTTCACCAAGCGGAATTTTCACAAAACGTTTCACAAAAACGGGTGTAAATACCTATACAGTTACTGTAATTGCAAACGGTAGGGGTGGTGTAGCATCAAACACAACAGTAGATGTTACTGTATTAAGTAACTTTAGCGACGACGAAGCAGTTCAGTTCTTAACCGCTGGTACCTCTAAAAAATGGTATTGGTCAGCTTCAGAAGCAGGACACTTAGGAGTTGGTCAAAACGATGGAGATGCAACTAAAAACTACTATGCAAACTACTATCAGGCAGGACCATTTGAAAAAGCGGGTTCACCAGCAAGCAGCTGTTTATATGAAAACGAGTTGACTTTCTCTTTAGTTGACGGACAATTGAAATATGAATTAGACAATGGCGGATCAACATTCTTTAATGCTGCATTTACAAGTGTAGCAGGAGGAAGTGGACCAGATGATGCTTGTTTATCTTATAACGCAAGCGGAGTTAAAAACGTTTCATTAAGCCCATCAGAATCTGTTGTGACTAAAAACCCTAACCATGCAACACAAACAAGAGGAACTATGTTGAATTTCTCTGATGGTGGATTTATGGGGTACTATATTGGCCAAAGTTCTTACGAGATCTTATCTATCACAGCCAACAGAATGGTAGTAAGAGCTGTAATGGGAGGAAATCCTGCATTAGCCTGGTATCATATTTTTACCACTACAAAGCCAACTCAAAATCCAACAACAGATTATACAAATCTGGTTTGGTCAGATGAGTTCAATACAGATGGAGCTCCTGATGCAACAAAATGGAATTATGATTTAGGAAGAGGCGATAACGGCTGGGGAAATAATGAAAAACAAAATTATACCAACTCAGCTTCAAACATCAAAGTAGAAGGCGGAAACTTAGTAATTACAGCTAAAAAAGAAGCTTCTGGAGGAGCTGATTACTCTTCTGCAAGATTAAAATCAGATGCTAAATTTGCTTTCACTTACGGAAAAGTTGAGGTTCGTGCTAAACTTCCTGCTGGTGCGGGAACATGGCCGGCGATTTGGATGTTAGGACAAAATTATGCGACCAAACCTTGGCCGGCTTGTGGGGAAATAGATATTATGGAACACGTGGGCAACAACCAAAACGTAATACTTAGTACACTTCATTACCCTGGACATTCAGGCGGAAACGGAAATACAGCATCAAAAACATATGCCAATGTTTCAACAGAATTCCATGTTTATAAATTAATATGGAGCCCTACATCAGTAAAAACGTATGTAGACGACGATTTACTTCATTCTGTAGCAAACGATGGTTCTTTACCTTTTAACAGCGACTTTTTCATGATTTTAAATGTAGCAATGGGAGGTAATTTAGGCGGAAATATTGACAGTGCATTTACGCAGGCATCTATGCAGATTGACTACGTGAGAATCTATCAATAGAATTGGAGTTAATTAATTAGTAATTTTGAGAAGGTCAGTTTCGGCTGGCCTTCTTATTTTAAAATAAGATTATGAAAAAAATAATTTTACTATTGTTAATCAGCGGTTTTTCGCATGCGCAGGAAGTAAAAAGAAAATTAGTCTGGGAAGAAGATTTTAATAAGAAAAACATAAACGAAAAAGTCTGGAATTTCGAACTTGGTGACGGATGTCCAAACCTTTGCGGATACGGAAATAATGAAAGACAGATTTATACCAAAACCAATCACGAGATTAAAGATGGAAATCTGATTATCGAAGCCAGAAAAGAAGGAACTAAATATACTTCGACAAAAATTACCACAAAAGGCAAAAAAGAATTTAAATACGGCCGCATCGAAGCCAGAGCAAAACTCCCAATTGGTCACGGATTATGGCCGGCATTCTGGATGCTGGGTGCTAATATAGATGAAGTAAAATGGCCAAAAACAGGAGAAATTGATATTTTAGAATATATCGGAAGAGATCCTCACATGGTTTATACAACGCTTCATACGCAAGACAGTCACGGAAATACAATTAATACAAAGCGAACAGAATTTCCAAATATTGAAGAAGGATATCATGTATATGCAATTGAATGGAATAAAGAAAAGATTGACTTTTTTGTAGATCAAACATTGGTTTATACGTTCAACCCGCCAGTAAAAAATGAAGATACATGGCCTTTTGATAAGCCATTTTATATCATAGTAAATTTAGCTATTGGAGGTAATTTTGGAGGTCCTGAAGTAGATGATTCAGTTTTTCCTCAAAAATATTACGTTGATTACGTAAGAGTTTACCAATAAAAATAAATAGTTTGAGTTTTTGTAGTCAGAACAGTTTGTGAATAACTTAAATATTTAGTTATGAGTTATTTGCAACTGTTTTTGAAATAATAAAAACAGAAATCAGTTTCCGTTTTTTTTAACGTTTTTGGTCGAAAAAAAACTTTACAACAAAAAAAAAGACATTTTATTGTTAATTATTATTCTTTTTGTTTGCTTTTTAAAATAAATATTTGTTAAATTTGGTCACAATATTAACATAACTAAAAAAAGATCCGCCTATTACATAAAATTACTTTTTAGAAAAATTACTCCAAATTATTAAAACTAAAAAAGTAGTATTATGGCTGATCTGCAAACTCCAGACGCTCTATTAGTAAAAAATTATGTTGACGGCAATGAAGCTGCCCTGGCAACATTAATTAAAAGGCACGAATCTAAGATATATGGTTTTATATATTCTAAGATAGCTGATAGAGATATTTCAAATGATATTTTTCAGGATACTTTTATTAAAGTAATCAAAACTTTAAAAAGCAATTCTTATAACGAAGAAGGCAAATTCCTGCCTTGGGTTATGCGTATTTCTCATAATTTAATTGTAGATCACTTTCGCAAAACCAAAAAAATGCCAATGTACAGAGAAACCGAAGAGTTTTCAATTTTTTCAATCATGTCTGATGATTCATTAAATATTGAAGGCAGAATGATTGTAGATCAGGTAGAAATGGATTTAAAAAGGTTAATCGAAGAACTTCCGGATGACCAGAAAGAAGTATTGGTAATGAGAATGTATCAGGATATGAGTTTCAAAGAAATTTCAGAATTAACTGATGTAAGTATCAATACAGCATTGGGTAGAATGCGTTATGCTTTGATGAATTTGAGAAAAATTATTGATAAACATCAAATTATTTTAACCAACTAATACTAATTTGAAAATTAGTCCGTTATACTTGTATAAAACATTTACACAGTATGGCGAAAATTTACTCAAAAAAAGCATTAGCTTCTAAAGATTTAAAACCAAAAAAAGAAGTCATTTCTTTTTTGCTAAATTATTCACAAGCTCTAACAGTTGTGAAAATCGAAGATAAAAATTTTGAGATTATAGCTAATTAAGCAGCCCGCCTGAAAGGTCGGATGTTTATTTCGAAAGAAAAACCAAATGGTCGTTTTGGTTAAAAGCTCACTAGTTGTATACGCATACAGGTAGTGAGTTTTTTTTATGCTTTTAATTTTCTTTGTAAAAAGTTGTACTAAAAACATTTGGTATCTCTCTCATAAACTTTTTGTTTACCTGAAATTGACCTGAAAATTATATTTAGGTAAAATTTGTTTTTTGTTAAAATTTAATATTTTTATGAAAAACATTTCTTTATTCGATAATAAATTTTATTTTAGTTAAAAAATAATTACTATTTAATTAAAAATGAAGAATTTTTCGTATTAAAACAACTAATTAAAAGAAGTTTAGATAAATAATAAAAAAATAATGTCCCACCAATAACCAGAAATTTATGAAGAAAAACTACACTGCTTTATTTCGTTTTGATTGTAAGGTTTCTTAATCCTTTTCTAAGAAACCAAATTATAGGAAATTGAATCTAAGGATATATGGCAATTTTTCTCTGATTTTAATTTTCTCTTTCGCAAGTTGAAAAATGTCTAATTCATCATTGTGAAAAAATCACCAAAAAACCAAAAATCTATTATAACAATCAAATCTAACCGAAATATGAAAAAGAACCTAAAGATGTTACTATTTCTATTATTGATAAATGTTGCAGCATTTGCTCAAAAAGATCAAATAAAAGAAGCACAGGCTTTGTATGATAAAGGAAAAACCGAAGATGCATTGGCAGTTTTAAAAAAAATAGAATATTTAATAGTAAATGCTTCAGATACAGATAAATCTGATTTCTTTTATTTAAAAGGAAATGTATGCAAAGACTTAGCCGCTAAAAACATTGATGCTGTAAATAATTTTGCTCAGGCGTCGAGTGCGTTTCAGGATATTCTTTTATATGAAAATGATTCGCGTAATTATAAGTATGCCTTTAAAGCAAACTTAGCATTAAAAGCCATGAAATCTACACTTGTAGATGGAGCTTTTAAAGATTACAAAGCCGGAAACTACAAAGAAAGTGCAGGAAAAAGTTACGAAGTATATTTAATTGACAGAAAAGATACCTTAAACCTGCTGAATGCAGCCGGAGCATCTTTAACAGGAAAAGATTATGTTTCTGCTATAAAATATTACGAAGAACTTAGAAAAATAAACTACACCGGAAAAGGAACTATTTATTACGCAACAAACAAAAAAACGAAAGAAGAAGAAGCTTTTATTTCTATGAGTGCCAGAGAATCAAATATTCAGGCTGGATTATATGAAAAACCAAGGAATGTTTCTCCGCCGTCTAAAAAAGAAGAAGTTTTGATTTCTTTAGCCTATTCTTATCTGGAAAGAAACGACTACGCAAATGCGTCAAAATATTACGAAACGGATTTACAGTTAAATCCAAAATGTATGGATTGCTACATTAATCTTACTTACGTAAAAATGCAGCTTAAAAAAGAATTGGTAAACCAGATGGATCAGCTTGGAAATACTCCGAAAGAACAAAAAGAGTACGAAAAACTGAATGCTCAAAAAGACGAAATTGTTAGAAGTGCTATTCCGTACCTGCAAAAAGCGCTGACGATTGAGCCTAAAAACGAAGACGTAATAAAGTCTCTTTTAGGAGTTTACCGAGCGCTTGATATGACAAATGAATATAATGCCTTAAAAAACGGCATGTAAAATAAATAAGAAGCTGCTAAACTTTCTTTTTAGCAGCTTCTTCTATTATAGATTTTTTACCAATTGTTCTGGTAATAATATCTTTTTCTAAGCTCCATCCGCGGGCAGGTGAATACTCTCTTCCGTACCAAATAATCTGCAAATGAAGATCGTTCCATAGATCTCTTGGAAATAATCTTTTCGCATCTTTTTCAGTTTGTGCAACACTTTTTCCGTTAGAAAGATTCCATCTGTGCATCAATCTGTGAATGTGTGTATCAACCGGAAAAGCCGGAACACCAAACGCCTGAGACATTACAACACTTGCTGTTTTGTGTCCAACAGCCGGTAAAGCCTCAAGCGCTTCAAAACTTTGCGGAACTTCACCATTATGTTTCTCAATTAAAATTTCAGACAAACCGTGAATTCCTTTTGATTTCATCGGCGACAAACCACACGGACGAATAATTTCTTTTATTTCTTCCACAGACATTTTTACCATATCATACGGATTATCGGCTTTTGCAAATAATAAAGGCGTAATCTGGTTCACGCGAACATCAGTACATTGAGCCGAAAGTAAAACAGCAATTAATAAGGTATAGGGATCTTTATGGTCAAGCGGTACAGGTATAGTAGGGTAGAGTTCTTTTAGTGTATCTATAACAAATTGCACACGGGCTTCTTTATTCATTTTTGTATATTTAATCCCGTAAAAATAGTATAATTTTGATGATGTGCCTAATCCAGCTTTTCGTTTCAACTCCTCATTATGCTAGTAAGATTTTTAAGTATTTAAAAGAGCTTCCGTCGGTCGCTTTTTAAATACAAAAAATGTAAACTATCATAATTCCGGGGTTTTCACTTCAATCTGGGGCAATTCCAGTATTTGTATTTGAAATTTAATTATCTTAGAATTGTATAAAATAACAAATAGATGCTGAAATTTTTAAAATTATATTTTATCGAAATATTATTAATAATGCTCATAATTTGCATTGTCTATCTTCAAAGAAGTTGGCTTTGTGATACTTATAATCGAGAGGTAGATTTGCATCTTATAAGTTTAAAAAATGGAATAAAAGCTGAAGATGGTATAGAGAATATGAAATCCTTTGCAGAGCAATCGAAAGAACACTTTTCCTATCAATTGGATCGTTTAATAGCTTTTGCTTTAGGAGGATTTGCTATAATAATCATTATGCAATTTAATAAGAGAAAAAAAATAATGATTTAGAATCTAAAATCTAAAATCAACAATCTAAAATCTAAAATAAAAAAAATATGACAACATTAAAAGCCGGAGATAAAGCGCCAAATTTTTCAGGAATTGATCAGGATGGTAAAACACATAAATTAGCTGATTATGCAGGAAAAAAATTAGTAGTTTTCTTTTATCCAAAAGCAAGTACGCCGGGCTGTACAGCAGAAGCTTGTGACTTGAGGGATAATTTTCATCGTTTTCAGGCAAATAATTATGAACTTCTTGGTGTAAGCGCCGACAGCCAGAAAGCGCAAGTTAAATTCAAAGAAAAATACGAATTACCATTTCCTTTATTAGCAGATGAAGACAAATCTGTAATCAATGCTTTTGGCGTTTGGGGACCAAAGAAATTTATGGGAAAAGAATATGACGGAATTCACAGAACTACTTTTGTAATCAACGAAAAAGGAATTATTGATGAGGTAATTGAAAACGTAAAAACAAAAGAACACGCAGCGCAGATTTTGAAATAATGTTTTTGTTTCAGGTTTTTCGAAACCGAATAAGATTTTAACACAAAGCACGCTAAGTTTTTTATATAATAAATATTACATTTATAATGTGCAAAGTTCGCAAAGCTTAATCAACGCAAAGCTTTGCGAACTTTATAGTTTTTAAACTATGCTTAGAAAAAAAAACTTAGCGTGCTTTGCGTTAAAAAAAATATTTCACAAGATACCTGCGACTAAAATCTGCGACTCAAAACTAAAAAAAGTCCCAATAAAGGGACTTTTTATTATGTATTTTGTTCTAATTCTTTCTGCGGGTGATATCCAAAAAGGTGGTGTTCTTTGATGATTTCTGCAATACCAGGCGGAAGCATTGGTTCCCAGCCTTTTTTGCCCTGATTGATCATTTTTAAAACCTCACGAGAGAAAACTTCCAAATTATGCGGATCGTAATCTGTAATATCAATAACTTTTCCATTGAACTTAAAGAATTTGTATAATTCCTTCATTCTAGGATGAACTTTTAAGTTGCTGGAAGTCATTAATTCTCCATTTTCATCCAGCATTGGATAAAGGAAAACCTTCATGTCTCGGTAGAATAATTTTCCAAAAGCTTCCAGAATTCCTCCACTTAAATGGCGGTAATATTTCTCGTCAAAAATATCAACAAGGTTGTTTACACCCATTGCTAATCCCATACGGGCTTTGGTATAATTGGCAAAATACTCAACTACTTTATAATATTCCTGGAAATTCGAAATCATAACCGTTTGTCCAAGCGAACAAAGTAATTCGGCTCTGTCCATAAAGTCACGTTCATCAATTTCCCCGTCAGAACGTAAATTCGAAAGTGTGATTTCAAAAACAACCAACGTATTATCTTTCTCAACTTTATTTTCTTCAAGGAACATTTGCAGAGATTTCTCGTACATGTCCATATTTACTTTCGTAACCGGACGGAAACTTCCTCTAAGGGCTAAAAGGTTCTTTTTGTATAAAATAGCAGCCGGAAGAATGTTTTTTCCTTCCGGATTAAACATTACGGCATCAGTCATTCCGTTTTTTACCAATTGTAAACTCATCAAACGATTGTCTACATCAGCAAAACGAGGACCAGAAAAGTTAATAGTATCAATCTCTAACTGATCTTTATCTAAGTGATCGTATAAATAACGTAATAAACGTTTAGGGTCATTATATTTATAGAAAGCACCGTAAATTAAGTTTACACCTAAAATTCCAAGTGTTTCTTGTTGTAATCTGGCATCAGTTTCTTTAAAACGAATGTGAAGAATGATTTCGTTATAAGCTTCGTCTGGTTCAATCTGGTATCGAATTCCAACCCAGCCGTGTCCTTTAAATTGTTTGGCAAAATCTATTGTTGCTACCGTATTGGCGTAGCTGAAGAAAAGTTTATTTGGGTGTTTTTCTCTGCTTAGACGTTCTTCGATCAATTCTCCCTCAAACGTAAGCATTTTTTTAAGTCGGTTTTCAGTAACATATCTTCCGTCACTTTCAACTCCATAAACAGCGTCACTAAAATCTTTGTCATAGGCCGACATTGCTTTTGCAATAGTTCCTGATGAACCTCCGGATCTGAAAAAGTGTCTAACTGTCTCTTGTCCAGCACCAATTTCAGCAAATGTTCCGTAAATATTCTCGTTTAAATTAATGCGTAAAGCTTTGTCTTTTATAGAAGGAATCTGTTCGATGACCTTGTCACCTTTGAGTTTTATTTCTGTACCCATTTTATTTTAAATAGATTTGTTACAAAGTTAGTAAATTAGGCTTCTAATGAAAGAGAAATAATCCTATTTTTGTAAAAAAATTAAGTTCAATTGAAGGTCTATTTTTTAGGTACTGGTACTTCTCAAGGCATTCCCATCATCGGAATCGATCACCCCGTTTGCAAAAGCACTGATGCTAAGGATAAAAGGCTCCGTGTGTCCATCTGGATTACATGGGACGAGCATTCATTTGTAATCGATTGCGGCCCTGATTTTAGACAGCAGATGCTTTCTTGCGGATGTCGTAAACTCGACGCTATTTTATTTACGCATGAACATGCAGATCATACTGCTGGTTTGGATGATATTCGTCCGTTTAATTTCCGTCAGGGAGAAATTCCTATTTACGGACATAAACGTGTTCTCGATAATTTAAGACGCCGTTTTGATTATGTTTTCGAAACCGTAAATAAATATCCCGGAGCGCCAAGCGTAAAAACTATCGAAGTTAAAAACAACGAGCCTTTTGCGGCTGGAGATAAAATGGCAATTCCGATAAACGCTATGCACGGAGAGTTACAGGTTTTTGGATACCGAATTGACGATTTTGCCTATTTAACCGATGTAAAAACAATTGAACAAGCTGAAATTGATAAGCTTAAAGGGTTAAAAGTTTTAGTTGTTAACGCTTTGCGTGTGGAACCTCATGATACGCATTTTAATTTACAGGAAGCACTGGATTTTATCAATTTGGTAAAACCAAAAAAAGCTTATTTAACGCACATCAGCCACGTTTTAGGTTTTCACGAAGAAGTACAAAAACAGCTTCCCGAAAATGTTTTTCTGGCTTACGATAATTTAGAAATTACAATTTAATTATACCACAAAAATGAAAAAAACCTTAATGCTTTATCTTTTTATCCTTGCGATATTAATGAATGTTTTTACTTATATGTTCTATAGTCAGGAAGTAAAATTTGGTGAAGAGAGATATGAAAAAACAACAAAAAAGCTAAGAGACAGTATTAATTTAGTATCAACTAAATTAGCCGAAGCCGATTACTTTTCTTTAGAACATAATGAAAATGCTCAGAATTATTTTGATAACAGCGCATCTGGAGGAAAAGTAATTTTATACGAAAAACTGATTCCGGTTGTAACTGAGAAACTTTTAGATTTTAACTCAGAGCCAAAAGGAAATCCTTACACAGGGCAAGATCAGATTGGGCCAAACAAATTTATAATTAATAAAGTAAAGATTTTAAATCACAGATGGATTATTGCAGATTACAGTAATGGAGAATTATGGGGAGAAGTCTTGTTAAAATACTTTGTTGACGATAAAGAAAATATTACATTTGAAGTAAATCAAACTTGGTTATATCAAAAATAGGATTTTTAAATCCTATTTTTTTTGACCAATATTAAAAAAAATATAGGATTATGAAAAAGATGTTTTTATTGACAATTATGATTACTGCTGCGTTTTCTTGCGCCAAAAAAGTTTCTCAGGAAAATACAACTCCAAAAGAGCCTCAAAAAGAAATGGTTGGAGGAGATTCTGATACTCATGGATGTAAAGCTTCTGCCGGCTATACCTGGTCAACTCTTAAAAATGAATGTATCAGAATTTTTGAAAACAGCACAAGATTAAATCACGCTGATGACGGAAAAAAATATACGACTGTTGCATATGTTATTTTTGACGGAAATAAAGCAGAACTTTTTCTGGACACTCAAAAAGAATCTATCATTTTAGAAAGAAAATCTGAAGGTGATTCGTGGAAAAAAGACAACTTAGAATTGATTCCCTGGAAAGGATATGTCTTGAAAAAAGACGGAAAGATTATTTATACAGGTCAGTAGTTTAGTATTTAGTCACAGTTTACAGTTTAGAACTTTGTCAAAGTTTCAAACTTTGACAAAGTTTAGATTGAGATTGTAATTTAAAACTATTTATAACTGAAAACTGCCACTGAGACTGAAAACTTTACAAAGCCAGCCAATTCTTAAAATCAAAGAAATTCTGCGGAGCAACTCCGTGACCAACAGGATATTCTTTGTACGTAACCGGAATATTTAATTTTTCTAAAATAGCAGGTGTTTTTCTGGCCCATTCAATAGGAATAACCTGATCTACAGTTCCGTGTGAAGTGAAGAATTTTAGGTTTTTGAAGTCGTTTTTCTCAAAGCCTTCTTTGATAATTTCTTCGTTAAAATAACCGCTCATGGCCACAACTCTCTGAATTTTTTCCGGATAAGAAAGTGCCGTTGCATAACTTAAAATCGAACCTTGACTAAAACCAATTAAAGTTACATTATTAGCATCAATTGGATAATTTGCCACTAATTCATCAATAAAATTAGCGATAATATCTCTTGAAGTTTTGGCTTGTTCGTTGTCTGAAAATTTATTTTGGTCAGCATCAAAATTAATTGCGTACCAAGCATAAGCGCCATATTGCAAATCATACGGTGCTCTTGCAGAAATAATGTAATAATTATCAGGAAGTTCAGAAGCAAAAGAAAATAAATCAGCTTCGTTACTGCCGTATCCATGTAATAAAAGTAATAACGGATTTTTTTGTAGAATTACTTTTGGTTCTCTGATTTTATATTCTAAAGATAGGTTCATTTTTTTGAAGTTAAGAGTTTGGAGTTATGGGTTATGAGTTTTCTCATCTATCGTTGAACTTTGTCAAAGTTTTAAACTTTGACAAAGCTTCTGGAATTTAGAATTTTAAATTTTCTTTATCCTATAGATTTAAACCATTTTTGAAAAAGCTCACCAACCAACGGAATTGGTCTTGTTTGCCCTTGAATAGCATTGAAAATACCAAAAGTCCAAAGGATTGAAATACAAATCCACATTGGGAAAGTAATAAAGAAGCTGTCGAAATTACTAATTATAGCTCCAAAAGAAATAAAAGTAAGCGATAATCCTAATGCCTGACGAATATGAAAAGATGCAAAACTATTTTTATTTTCGGAATTCATAGACATGGCAATCAAAACGCCAATAATTAAGATATAACTAGTAATTGCAATTGATTTTCCTTCTTCGATTGTATTATTGTCCATTATATTATTTTGTAACAAGTTGATTTTGATTTAAAATTCCGTATACAGAACCTTTAAGTTCAGTACCTAAAAAAGCAGAATTTTTAGATTTTGAAAGAATATTTTCTTTCGTAAAAGTTGATTTATGTTCAGGAGTAAAGAAAGTAAGATTTGCTTTTGCACCTTCTTCAATTGTATGGTTTTCAAGACCAAAAACTGTTCTTGCGGCAGTTAATTTTGTTACTACAGTTTCTAAAGGTAAAACAGTCAGTAAAGCTCCAAAAGCACTTTCTAAACCAATAGTTCCGTTTTTAGCAGTATCAAATTCCATTTTCTTAAATTCAATATCAATCGGGTTATGATCTGAAGTAATCATGTCGATAGTTCCGTCGGCAATTCCGTTTAAAAGAGCCTGTCTGTCAACCTCAGTTCGTAATGGCGGTGTAACTTTAAAACGGGTATCAAAACCATCTAATTTTTCATCGGTTAAAACTAAATGATGTACAGAAGCACTTGAAGTTACGTTTAAACCTTTTGCTTTAGCTTCTCTAATTAACTGAACCGATTTTGCTGTAGAAATTGTCGGAATATGAAGTTTTCCGCCTGTATATTCCAGTAAAAATAAGTTTCTTGAAATTTGAAGTTCTTCTGCCAGATTCGGAATTCCTTTCAAACCTAATCTTGTAGAAACAATTCCTTCGTTTGCAACACCATTTCCTTTAATATTTGGGTCTTGTGAGTAAGCGATTACCAAACCATCAAAATCCTGTACATATTGCAAAGCTATTTTAAGCACATTGGCATTGTCGATACTTTTGTTGTAATCGCCAAAAGCAATCGCTCCGGCATTTTTCATATCGTAAAGTTCGGCCATATCTTTTCCTTCGCTGGCTTTTGTTAAAGCTCCAATTGGAAAAATCTCTGTTGCAGAACCATTTGCTTTATTCTTTACAAAATTTATCTGAGATTGATTGTCGATAATCGGGAAGGAGTTTGGCTGAAGTGCAATTGCCGTAAAACCACTTTTTGCAGCAACATTCAACCCGTTTGCAATAGTTTCTCTGTCTTCATAACCCGGCTCTCCAAGAGAAACACTGCTGTCAAACCATCCCTGAGAAACATGAAGATCGTCGAATCTTACAATTTCTGCATCGTCGTTTGGAAGAGAAACGCCTATTTTTTCTATTAAACCATCTGCAATTAAAAGATCAACGGTCTGGTTATGAAACGGACTTTTTGAGTCGATAATTTTGGCGCTTTTGATGATTATTTTCATATTTTGGATATTTATTTATCAAACATTAAATCTTTTTGTTTTCTACCATTAAGAAATTAAGTTAATAAAGAAGAGAAACTTAATTTTCTAGCCATTAAAACTAAGTTCATAAAGGAAAAACTTAATAATCTTAATGTCTTAATGGTGAAAAAAATCATTTCACGAATTTTATAATTGCCATTTCTAAAGCTAAAAATAACAGTGCAAAGATAACAAACCATTTCCAAATTTGACTGTCAGTACGCTCAGTTTGTAAGGTGTTAAAAATGGTCGAAATCGTATCGGCGGTTTTAAAATCAGAAACTACGTTTGTATTTACCTGACTCAAATCGCTTTCGGTTCTTTTGTAATTGAAACTCAAGTTTTCAACCCATTCTTTTTTGTCAAAAATGCTGTAATTTCCAGCTGTATCCGGAAAATCATTAAACGTTAATTTGACTTTATTATTTAAAATCTGCTGAATCGGAATAAACGAATCTTCCGTTCCTTTTACTTCCAAAATCGCATCTTTTGTCAATAAAACATCCACAAAATATGGCTGATTGTTTCCAATCGTTAAGGCATTTACACCCGTTTTTTGATTGTTCTGTGCCATTTTATAAAACAACGGAACAATTAATGGCGATTGCTGAAAATTTGAATTTGCAGCGTTTATTGGTGCCGAAAACACAGTAATTCCAGCTGTTGGGTTTTGTACCGCTGTAACAAACGAACTTTGATCTTCATAAGATAAAACGGCGGGATAAGGACTTGAAATATCAAATGAGCTGTTTGTTTTTGGATATTGAAAATTGGTAATTTTATTTTCGAAAACTCCAGAAAATAACGGATGATCGAAATTAATTTTCGTAATCTGTTTGCTTTCTGTTTTGAGAGTATTGAATTGGATTTTTCCAAAATTTCCTAAAAAGGCATTCAAGTTTGAAACTGAGCTTTTTTCAGAAGGAATTACAACTAAATTTCCACCTTTAGAAACAAAAGCTTTTAAAGTGGTTTGCAAAGCCTGCGGAATTTCGACTAATTCATTTAAGATTATCGTATTTTGTTTTTCTAAACTATTATAATCTAAAGTGCTGATAGAGTAATTGTTGTAATTGAATTCGGCAGAAGTATAAATTCTTGATAAAAAATTGCTTTTTTCAGGTTCACCAATACTAATTACGTTTGTTTTTTTGTTTTTAGAAATGCTGAAAAACAATTTGTTATCATAAGTTAAACCGTTGTCTTCGATTGAAACATATCCGTGAAAAGCTTCTTTTGGAATTGTGAAGTTGATTTTCTTTTTCTTCGTATCAAAATTGATAATTGTTTTGGCAATCAGTTTATTTTGATTGTATAAAGCAGTCGAAATTGGTTTGAAATCTTCGCCGTAAGCTGATAAATTGACGCCAATTTCATAGAAATTCTCTAAAGTCTGATTGATGTAAACACTGTCTATTGAAACATTGTTTTTTTGTTCAGCTTCAGAAAGTATGAAATACGGTTTCTCTTCAGAATCAGTATTTTTGATGTCGTTTTCTTTTAAACCAACAGCATCAGAAATAATAATTATATCTTTTTTATGTGCCGATTTATGCGCTTTTACTTTTGCCATAATCGACGAAAGTTCAAAAGGCGTCGCACTATATTTTAGGTTTTGTAAAGCACTTTTAGACGATTTTATATCGGTATTCCAATAATTATCTGTGTTTGTTAGTAAAGAAAACTGAGCATTTTCAGGAGTATTTTCCAGTAATTCCTGCACGGCACGTTTTAGCAATTCTCCTTTTTTGCCTTTTGCCTGCATACTAAAAGAGTTATCTAAAATGATATACATTTCGTTTGAGGCATTTTTGCTGTCTTTGGCTTCAAAAAAAGGCTGGGCAAAAGCTATAATGGCACACGTAAGCAGTAAAAGACGTGTGGCAAGCAATAATCGTTTTTTGATTTTGGAACTTTTACGAGTTTGAACCGCTAATTCTTTCAAAAAACGAACATTGGTAAAATAAGAGGTTTTAAATCGTCGTAATTGAAATAAATGAACCAAAATTGGTACAATCAATAAAAAGAGAAAGTATAGAATTTCGGGATGTTTAAAGTGCATTCTGGCTTCGATTTACTTCGCTACGTTTTATTTTTCACGAAGATGCTGGTCAAAAATACAAATTTTTAGTTGAACCATATAAGTTCATGTAAGAGATTATAAGTTTAATCGAATTTTGAGATTAAAATAATTAAAATTTAGGATTTCATTTTTTTTTGAAAAAAAACTAAAATGAACTTATATGACTTATATGGTTTGAAAGTTTCTAAAAATGTAACTTTTCTGATTTTATTTGTAATGACAAGAAAGATATTATTGTTTATTTTAGCAGTATTCAAAAAACATATTATGAAAAAAATATATCTAGTATTATTTTCTGCTTTGGCTGTCACAACTGCAAAAGCTCAAAATAAATTTAACCTGCTGGTAGGAACTTATACCAATACATGCCAGAGTAATGGAATTTACGTTTATGAATTTGACGCGAATTCGGGAGAATTTAAATTAAAAAATTCATCAGAAAATGTTGTAAGTCCGAGTTATTTATCGGTTTCGGCAGATAATAAATTTATATATGCCGTAAACGAGAATGGTACACAGAGTTCTGTAAGTGCCTTTGGATACGATTCTGCATCTGGTAAAGTTAATTTTTTAAATAAAAATGATGCTTTAGGAGCGGATCCTTGTCATCTAATAAATGATGATAAAAATGTAATTGCCGCTAATTATTCCGGCGGTAGTATTGTAGTTTATAAAAAAAATGCTGACGGCAGTATTTCTGAAGTACAGCAATTAATTCAGCACGAAGGAAAAGGACCAAATGCGGCTCGTCAGGAAAAAGCCCACGTTCATATGGTTGTTTTTTCTCCGGATAAAAAGTTTGTACTTTCTAATGATTTAGGTTTAGATAAAGTTTTTATTTATAAATATAATCCAGCTTCTAAAAATGAAATTTTAACGTTAAAAGGCAGTGTTGATGTGAAACCAGGAAGCGGCCCAAGACATTTGACTTTCAGTAAAGATGGAAAATTTGTTTATCTGGTTCAGGAATTAGACGGTACACTGACAACTTTTAGTTATGATAAAACCGGAAACTTAAAAGTGATTGCCGAAACAAGTATTCTTCCAAAAGACTTTAAAGGCGGAACCGGCGCTGCTGCAATCAAAATTTCGCCTGACGGAAACTTTTTATATGTTTCTGATCGTGTTGATGTTAACGCTATTTCTGTTTATAAAATTCTTAAAAACGGAAGTATAGAATTGGTTGAGCAGCAAAGCACTTTAGGAAAAGGCCCAAGAGATTTTGCTATTGACCCAAGTGGAAATTATTTTTTAGTAGGACATCAGTACACTAATGATATTGTTATTTTTAAAAGAGATATCAAAACCGGAAAAATCACCGATACACGAAAAAGAATTCAGTTATGTTCGCCTGTAGGGCTTGTTTTTACGAAAATATAATTTTTTAAAGGTTCTAAGATGCTAAGGTTCTAAGGAACTAAGATTAAAAAAATAAAAAAGAAGGTTCAAAGATTATTAAATCTTTGAACCTTCTTTTTTATTTGGTGAGAAAAAAACTTAGAACCTTAGTGTCTTATTTACCATCTTTCTTCTTCTTATTTCTTGTCTTCAACATATTTCTGTTAACAGAACCGTGGGTTTTCTTTTTTGTTTTTGAAGGGCCTCCCAGATTGACTTTTTGGTTCTTTTTAGATTTTTCGTGAAAAGCACCATCACCTTCAAGTTTAGGTTTTTTCAATAAAAACTTTCTTGGCAGTTTGTCTTTTTCGGCTTCAATTAATTTTTCTGAAATTTCAACTTCTTCAGGAAAATCAGCGATTTTAAGTTCCTGATCCATTAAAAGTTCCGTTTCAATTTTATATTCTTCTTCTCTCGGAGAAACAAAACTAATTGCAGTTCCTGTTGCGTCTGCACGACCGGTACGACCAATTCTGTGCATGTACAATTCAGGTTCTTCCGGAAGTTCAAAATTGATAACATGCGAAATGTTAGAAATATCTAAACCTCTTGCCATAACGTCGGTTGTAATTAATCCGCGAAGATTTCCTTCCTGAAATTCAGCCATTGTGCTCAAACGGTAATTTTGAGATTTATTAGAATGAATTACCCCAAACTGACCTTCAAAATGCTCTTCAATACGATTAAAAAGCATGTCTGAAATCTTTTTATTATTTACGAAAACCAAAACACGATCCATGCTTTCGTCTGTCTCAAATAAATGTTTCAACAGATTTACTTTTGTATTGAAGTTTGGAACGTTATAGGTAATTTGTGTAATTTTTTCAAGCGGAGTTCCCGATGGAGCAAGCGTAACTTCTTCAGGAAAATCAAAATAGTCATTTAATATATCATCAACTTCGTCTGTCATCGTTGCAGAGAACAGAATATTTTGACGTTTGGTTTTCATCATAGCCAAAAGAGAAGTCAATTGTGGCCTGAAACCTAAATTCAGCATTTCATCAAATTCGTCGATAACTAATTTTTGAGTTACATCAAAACGAACAACAGCATCCAGAGCCAAATCCATAGTACGTCCCGGAGTACCTACTAAAATGTCAACTCCTTCATAAACAGCTTTCTTTTGAGTGTTGATGTTTACTCCACCGTAAATTCCAAGCGTTTTAACTGACATGTATTTAGTCAGTTTTTCGACTTCTTCAACAACCTGAACCACCAATTCTCGGGTTGGAACCAGAATTACAATTTTTGGAGTATTGGTATGAGTGAACTTATATAATTTTAAAAGCGGCAGTAAATAGGCAAATGTTTTACCGGTTCCGGTTTGTGCAATTCCCATCATATCGCGTCCAGACGTGATTACAGAAAAGGATTTTTCCTGAATAGGAGTTGGTGTAACAAAACCTAATTCGTCAACAGCTTTTTGTAATGATTTTGGAAGATTGAATTTTTCGAAAGTGCTCATCTGCATTAAATTTTGTGCAAATGTACGTTAAAATGATGGTTTTTTGTAGAATTTGTAATTTTAGATAACGTATTGTTGTTTTGTTTGTCACTCTGAGCGAAGTCGAAGAGGCGTGCCAATTGGAATGCGGGCTTCGACTTCGCTCAGCCTGACAGCATAAAACTAAAATAAAATCTACAATTTTTAAACTCTAAAAGCCTTCAAAAACTCCTAAACCAAATAAGGCAAAATCGTATTTTACAGGATCTCCAGCATCCATTTTGCGCAATTGTGTGTCTAATTCTAGTAAAGCTTTTGCATCATTTTGCTTTCGCGAAAGAATTCCTAGTTTACGGGCAACATTTCCTGAATGTACATCAAGCGGACAGGATAAAACTGAAGGTGAAATAGTTTTCCAGATTCCTAAATCTACACCTTTTGCGTCCTGACGAACCATCCATCGCAAATACATATTAATGCGTTTTGCTGCCGAATTATTTAACGGATCTGAAATATGTTTTTGAGTTCGCGGCAAATGATCAATTTCGAAGAATATTTTTTTGAATTCGCTGATGCTTTTCTGCAGACTGTCTTTTTCCTGATTTTTGGCAAAAACAGCTTCCAATCCGCTATGATTTTTATAAATGTGTTGTAAACCTTTAATGAATCCGCCGAAATCTTTTCCGTTGAAAGTGCGGTGGACGAAAGTTTCTAAATCAGCCAGATTATCTTCAGAATGTGACATGACAAAATCATAAGGCGTATTGCCCATTAATTCCATCATTTTATGAGAATTCTTTATAATCATTTTGCGGTTCCCCCATGCAATTGAAGCACTTAGAAAACCGGCAATTTCGATGTCTTCTTTTTGAGTAAAAAGATGCGGAATTTGTACAGGATCACTTTCTATAAAATCCTGATTATTATATTGAATGACTTTTTCGTCAAGAAATTCTTTAAGTTCTTTTTGATTCATTTTTTTTTTAGTTCTTAGTAATTAGTCTTTAGTGATTAGCCTAAAGCAATTTAATTACTAATCAGACCGTCGACCATAACTAATTTTCTGTCGGCCATATTGGCTAATTCTTCGTTGTGAGTAACAATTACAAAGGTCTGCCCGAATTCATCACGAAGCTGAAAAAATAACTGATGTAAATTTTCAGCAGAATGCGTGTCGAGATTTCCAGACGGTTCATCAGCAAAAATAATATCAGGTTTATTTATTAAGGCTCTCGCAACGGCAACACGCTGTTGTTCACCGCCCGAAAGTTCGCTTGGTTTATGATGTATTCTGTGTGATAAACCTAAATATTCCAGTATTTTTTTAGCTTCTTTTTCGGTTTCAGTTTTTGGTTTATTTGCCATAAAAGCCGGAATACATACGTTTTCTAAAGCTGTAAATTCAGGTAATAATTGATGAAACTGAAAAATAAACCCAAGATTTAAGTTTCTGAATTCAGATAGTATTTTATCTTGTTTGCTTTTCTTTTTAAAATAGCGGCTATGGTAAATAAGCATTAAAAGAATTGGCATTAATAATACACCAAGTGTTATTAAACCCAAGGTATCATATTGTATTCTTGATTTAAAAAACAATAAAAAAACGATTAGTGCTATGGTGTAAATAGAACCTATCCAGGTTATAATTTTGAATGCTTTTTCTTGTTTAGAATTATCGGTTTCAACATCTTGTAATTTTAAAATGTTTGTACCATTTATGGTTAAAGAAGATTCAGGATTTCTTTCGGGTACATCTAAAGTACCTAAAATTTGCAGTAAAGTAGTTTTTCCGGCACCGGAAGCGCCTACAATCGAAACAATTTCGCCTTTTTTAATATGTAAATCAACTCCTTTTAAAACCTCAAGTTTGTCATAGAATTTATGTATGTTTTTTGCGTGTATCATGTAGTGAAACTGTTTTTACAAAGAAACGAAGATTATACTTAGAATCAAATTCCAATATCTTAAATTCCAAATTCCAATTTTTTCATAAATCTAAATCTAAATCTGCAGTTTAAAACTGGTCTGTTTATTGATGTGGAAATTTTGAAAATTAAATTTAATTGATAGTAAAACAATTCTCATAAATTATTTTTAATTTCGAATAACCTCAAAATTTACTTAACATGCAGGATTTAAAAGTTGTAGAAGATAACAGAATGTCAAAATTACTTTTTGGTTTAATTTTGGACGGTATTGGTATGATTTCTTTTTCAATTCCTTTACTTGGAGAATTTTCAGATGTAATTTGGGCGCCAATTGCGGCCATTATTATGAGCAGAATGTATAAAGGAAGAGTTGGGAAAGTAGCAAGTGTGTTGACTTTTATTGAAGAAATTATTCCTTTTACTGATGTAATTCCGTCATTTACACTTACATGGATTTATACTTATTTCTTTACGAGACAACCTAATGAGTTTAATTAAAGTGAATTAAATCTGTGGTTTTTCATCTTTAAATAAAAAGCCAAGTCCCATATTTTTCAGCATTTTCTTTTCGAAATTCCAAAAGAATTTAAACTGCCCGAAAATACTTCCGATGGCAACGAGTAAAACCTGATAAATTGGGAAAATAATCAGCAGACGAATTAAAGTAAACCAGCCTCCAAAGTCTTCTTTTGTAATGCCGAGCCAAACACAAAAAGGTTTAGACAACCAGGCAGATGCCGATCCGGTGATGGCAAAAACGGTAAGAATTATAACGGCTTGTAAATTTGAGGTAATTCCCCAGCGTTGCTTTAGTTTGTTCATTGCTATTTGTAATGATTACAAATATAGTAATTATCTTGAAGGAACATAACCCCAAAGCTTTTGTTTGTAAGTATTTTGAAAATAAATCATGTAATTGTAAATTAAGTAGTTTACTTCGTAACCGTAATGAATGTCAGGACGGTAATTAATTGACATTTCGTACAAATCCGGGTTATAACGCTGTGGCTGTAAAACACGGTTGTTCCATTCGGTTACATACAAATTATTTTTATTTTCGAGATATTGTAATGAATGGTAATTGCGAGGATAAGCTCTCGAAACGAGCCAGTTGCTAAAACCATTATCAATAATTATTACTTCATACTCAAGCGAATCGTTTGCAATTCTTACGGTATCGTTTATTTTTTTATTTGAAGCATTATCAGCACTTGCAATAGTTGGCGAGGTTGTCGAACAGGCAATTATTGTTACTAGTAAAGCTAATATGGCAATGCATTTTTTCATACAATAAAGTTACGAATTTTTTTTGAAGTTGCTAAGGTTCTAAGTTGCTAAGGTTCTGAGTTTTTTTGTTGTAATAAAAAAGGGGCTCTCTCCATTTTGAGACAGCCCCTTTTATATTTTGCTCAATATCTTAGAACCTTAGTGTCTTAGCACCTCAGAACCTTTATTTGCTCCCAAACAACTTCCCAATAAAACCGGCAATGCCGCCTTTACTTTTGGTAACTACAAGAACATCGGCAACGTCAAGTTTCCCGTCGTTATTTTGGTCAAGGCCAAATTGAGTTCCGTATTTAGAAATGGTATCCATAATTCCCGAAGCTTGTCCGCTGTTTCCTGAAATGGAATTTATAATGTCTGAAATTTGAAAACTACTGTCGTTTGGATCTTTTGCTTTGTTGACTAAAGAGCCTAAAATCTGCGGAATCAAATTGGAAGCGACTCCATTTGAATCGGCACTGCTTAAACCAAATTTTTCTCCTAGATTTCCGCTTAATTGTTGTTGAATTTGCTGTACAACTGGATTTGAACTGTCTATTGGAGAATTTCCATTAAATAATCCGGCAATCTGATCGGTACCGCCTTCAGAAACAATCTTTTTTAATCCTTCAAAAATAGAACTGCTTGTTTCGCTTATTACGGCGTCATTATGTTCATTTGGGACAGCGTTATTGTTTACCACAGCATCGCCTCCATATTGCTGTACTAATTGGGTTAATTGTTCAAACATGATATTTAGGGTTTAGATTATCAATCAAATTTAAACAAAAAAAGAAAGGGATTTATTAAACTGTGTTAATAAATCCCTTCTAAGTAATTTAATTATAGTTAATTAGCTTAACAAAGTGATGATTTGTGATGCTAATTCAGTACCAATTCTATCCTGAGCTTCTCCAGTTGCAGCTCCAATGTGAGGAGTTAAAGAAATTTTAGAGTGCATTAAGATTGCCATTTCTGGTTTTGGTTCGCTTTCGAAAACATCTAAACCTGCAAAAGCAACTTTCCCAGAATCTAAAGCTTTTACTAAAGCTACTTCGTCGATAACACCTCCACGAGCACAGTTTACAATTCCAACACCATCTTTCATGATTTCAAGTTCTTTCTCTCCAATGATGTAACCATCCTGAGCAGGAACGTGTAATGTAATGAAATCAGCTTCCTTAAATAAAGATTCTAAAGATTGAGAAACAATTGTAGTTGTGATAGACTGTCCGTCGAAAAATTCAACTTTTACGTCAACTTGAGGAATAAAGCTATCTGCAGCGATAACTTTCATACCAAGACCAAGCGCCATTTTTGCAGTAGCTTGTCCGATACGACCAATGCCCACAATTCCAAGAGTTTTTCCTCTTAATTCAGTTCCGTTAGCGTAAGCTTTTTTCAAACCTTCAAAGTTTGAATCACCTTCTAAAGGCATATTTCTGTTTGAATCATGTAAGAAACGAACACCAGAAAATAAATGTCCGAATACTAACTCAGCCACAGACTCTGAAGAAGAAGCCGGAGTATTGATTACATGAATTCCTTTGCTTTTTGCATAATCAACATCGATGTTATCCATACCAACACCACCACGACCGATGATTTTGATACCAGGACAAGCGTCGATAATATCTTTACGAACTTTAGTTGCACTGCGAACTAAAATTACGTCTACATTGTTTTCATTGATAAAGTTAGCTACTTGTTCCTGAGCTACTTTTGTAGTTATTACTTCAAATCCGCCTTTTTCTAAAGCTAGAATTCCACTTTTAGAAATTCCGTCATTTGCTAATACTTTCATTTTTGGTATATTGTTTATTTGGTTAATCGGTTTAACTGTTTAATCGTTTATGCGTTTAATTGTTTAATCGATAAACCAATTTATTATTTTTCTTTTTTGATTTTTTTTCTAAAGGCAACATTTTGCGTTTAAACAGCTAATCAAATTAACGATTAAACGCATAAACGATTAAACTTTAGACTCAAGCGCTTTCATTACATCAACTAAAACCTGTACACTTTCGATAGGCATAGCGTTGTAAATAGAAGCTCTGTAACCGCCTACAGAACGGTGACCCGGCAATCCTGAAATTCCTGCAGCTTTCCATAAAGCATCAAAAGTTTCAGTATGGTCAGGATTGTTAAGTAAGAAAGTTACGTTCATTGCAGAACGATCTTCTACCTTAGCAGCACCTTTAAATAATGGGTTTCTGTCGATTTCATTATAAAGTAATTCTGCTTTTGCGTTGTTTAATTTTTCAACAGCAGCGATTCCGCCTTTAGCTTTAATCCATTGTAATGTTAATAATGAAACATATACAGCAAATACAGAAGGAGTATTGTACATACTTTCTGCTTTGATATGTTTTGAATAATCTAACATACTAGGAATTGTTCTTCCGTTTTTGCCTAAGATTTCTTCTTTAACCACAACAAGAGTTGTTCCTGCAGGCCCCATATTTTTTTGAGCTCCGGCATAGATTAAATCAAATTTTGAGAAATCTAATTCACGAGAGAAGATATCAGAACTCATATCGCATACAACTGGAACGTTTGTCGATGGGAATTCTTTCATTTGAGTTCCAAAAATGGTATTGTTACTAGTGCAGTGGAAATAATCAGCATCTGCCGGAATTTCGTAACCTTTTGGAACATATGTATAATTATCGTCTTTTGAAGAACCTACAACAATAGTTTCTCCAAAAAGTTTAGCTTCTTTAATAGCCGCAGTTGCCCACGTTCCTGAATCTAAATAAGCCGCTTTTCCGTTTTCTTTCATTAGGTTATAAGGAGCCATCAGGAATGCAGTACTTGCACCACCTTGTAAAAACAAAGCCTGATATCCTTTTCCCTGAAGTCCTAATAATTCTAAAGCCAGCGAACGAGCTTCATCCATAACAGCCACAAAATCTTTGCTTCGGTGCGAAATTTCAAGAATAGATAATCCTGAATCATTAAAATTTAAAACGGCTTTTGATGCTTTTTCAAAAACTTCCTGAGGTAAAATACTTGGTCCTGCGCTGTAGTTGTGTTTTTTCATGGTTGTTGTTAATAGTCGAAAAAATTGTCGAAAAATTTAAAGATGCAAATTTCGGTAATAGGAGCTGAAAAAGCGATAAATAATTCGAAATAATTAAACATTTTTTTACTTTGTTGTTAACAAAAACGTTATAGTATCAACGTTATCTGCATAATCCCACAATTGAGGATTTTGCGTCTGCCCGAATGCAACACTATTTTCAATTAAATCATTGCTTACAATACATTGAATTTGATCTTCGTCGATTTTTAAACGTGATTTTAAATCTTCAAGACTTTCATAATATTCAAAGAAAACGCTCGAAATAGGAGAGGCGTAGCTTGAATCTTCTTTTAAGGTTAAAAATCCGTTATCTGTCAGTTTAAAATTGCTCATTAAAAATACGGCTTTGTTGTAGTCGTAATTATTGGCATATTTTTCATATTGTATAACATCCTGATATTTGAAAACGGCCTGAAAAAAAGCATCAAAAGAGTAATCTTTTGGAACAAAAAGTTTAGAAACATTTCGGCATCCCAAACCAAAATATCTAAAAATATCTTCTCCTAAAGCTTCTAAATCTTCGTGAGTTTCTTTTCCGTTTAAAACTGCTGCCGAATTTCTGTTTTTTCTAATTATAGAAGGTTTGTCCTTAAAATAATATTCAAAATAACGGGCTGTATTGTTGCTTCCTGTTGCAATTACGGCATCGAAATTTTCCAGTTTTCCTTCCACGAAAGTGATTTTATCTTTAAAATTTTCATCAACAGCAATTAAATATTTTGCTAAAAAAGGCAATAAATGCTGATCGTTTGATGAAGTTTTTACCAAAGCTTTGTTTCCGGTAATTAAAACAGAAAGAAAATCATGAAAACCTACAAGCGGAATATTTCCGGCCAAAATTAAGGCAACTGTTTTTTCATTATCAGCTTTACTAAAATCGTACATCGAAGTCCATTTATCGATGTTTTCTTTAGTTAGAGCGTCTGCCCATGATTTTACAGAAAAATAGACCTGTTCAGGAGTGTACCATCCATTATGTGACTGCGAAAGATGAATAAGTCTTTCGAAATCATCAAAAAAGATATCATTATATAAAACGTCAGATTTTTTCGCGGAATGCCCTTCAGAAAACTGACTTAAAAATTTTCCTAATTCAACAAAAACACTTTTTTTTGTTTCTAATGTCATAATGTTTGTTTATGAATTGTTTTGATTGTAATTTTGCACAAAAATAAGTATAATTAAGTCGAAAGTCAAAAGTCATAAGTCAAAAGCTATGCTTGCCTTAATTTTGACTTTAGAACTTTAAGGCTTTTAACTTTAAGAAAACAAAAAGATGGCAATAATTATAACTGACGAATGCATAAACTGTGGGGCTTGTGAACCAGAATGCCCAAATACAGCAATATATGAAGGAGCAGATGATTGGAGATATAAAGACGGAACAAGTTTAAAAGGAACTATAATTTTACCTGACGGAACTGAGGTTGATGCTGATGATGCTCAAACTCCAATTTCTGACGAGATTTATTATATCGTTCCGGGAAAATGTACAGAGTGTAAAGGTTTTCATGATGAGCCTCAATGTGCTGCTGTTTGTCCTGTTGATTGTTGTGTGCCGGATGATAACCATGTAGAAGATGAAGAAACCTTGTTGAACAGACAGGCGTTTTTACATGGCGAGTAAACTTCGTTGTTATATAATAAATAATGCATTAACGTTCTCTTTGTTTATAGTTTATTCAGGATTTATATTTCTTAAAGTTAAAAATCTAGATAACTATAATTTTTATGAAGGTAAAATAATTGGACTTCGTGAGATAACATCATCACATACATCGGGAAGAGGAGGTTCAGTATTAATAAACAGAAATATTCCTGAAGTTGAATACTATAAAGGTAAAGATACAATTAGGTATGATCAAGGAGAATTGAGACTTGTTACTAATTTTGAGCTTAATGAGAAAGTGACAATTTTAGAAAATAAAGAAAACGAATATGAGAATAAGATTTACAGTCTCTTTTATTACTGGATCGATTACAATGAATTAATACTTTTTTTATTAGCTTTTTTATTTGTATTTGGATACATTAAGAACTTTATCAAATAATATACAATCCTGAGCAAATGCTCAGGATTTTTTTTACCCTGACATCAGGTATTTTGTTAAGCTAGTTTGTTGATAATTAATATTTTATTTTTTAGGTGTTGCATAATTGTTAGAAAAATAATACTTTAGTTGAAAATTTAATAAGCTTATGAGGAAATTCATACTTTTATTATTTGTTTTATTTAGTTTAACTGTTTTTTCGCAGGAAGAACAATATTCTATTGTAGTAAAAGATATAGAAACACAGCTACCTATTGAAAATGCCACGGTTGTTATTCTAAAAACAAAACAAATATTATCCAGCAATAAAGATGGTAAAGTAACTTTTATGCTTACCGGAGGTTCTAATGTACAGGTTTCAGAAACCAATTATGAAACTCTAACGGTACGCTGGACATCTTTAAACGGAGATCAAAAATTTGTTGTTTATCTAAAAAGTAATAATACCAAACTAGATGAAATTGTTCTTAGTAAACAGTCTCCACAAAAAGTACTTCAAAAACTTGTAGATAATTCATCAAAAAAACTAGCAGCATCTTATAGATTAAAGGTTTATGTAAGAGAATTTTTTATAATGGATAATAAATATTCTTACTATAATGACGGCTTGGTTAATTTTCAGTTTTCGGGAAGTCCTTCTACAACTCTTTTGGTAGAACAAAACAGATCGTATGGTTTGCTGGAATCAGACGTGAGCGCTGATTTAAGAGGTTATGATTTGAATAATATCATGAAGAATTATTCTGATTTTAAGTACTTTGATCCGCTTTTAGATCCGAAAGCAAAAAAAGAATATGATTTTGTAATTAGAGGCCACGCTAAAAATAAGGATTATTATGTAATGTATATTACACCTTTTGATAAAGCAAAAGAAGCGGTTGATAATTTTGAAATTGTTTACGATCCTGAAAAGAAATTAATCGTAGAATTTAAAATTGATATTACACCACAAAACCTTGATAAGCTTGAAGAAAAAACGGAAGTTAATTCTAAAAACCTTACTAAATCGTATATTGACGTAAGTTACAGAGTTGATGGTGAGGATTATTATTTGCTGGGTTCAAATGAAGAAATTGCTTATAATCTTATTTTAAAAGATGTAACCAAAAAGATTCAGGTTCGAAATAGTTTTACGACAACCCATTTCAACAAACAAAATTTTACTTATAAAGAGAGCGATGTTTTTAAAGAGAAATCTCTTTTTAATAAAAGAAACAAAATCATGACCAATTATTGGGATATTTCTGGATTTGTAGCTACTGACGAAGAAAAAGCGATTATTGCGTCTTTAGATTATAAGTTGTAATTTATTTAAAAAACATAAAAATCCTGAACATTAAGTTCAGGATTTTTTTTGTGCTACAATAACGTAAGTGTCATAGGCATACGTTTTTCGATCAATAGTTTGAAGTATTTCAAAATTGTTTAAATATAAAAACAGTTCTATTTCGTTGCGTGTAAAAACACGAACAGTAGAAAAATCATTTTCGATAATTTTTTTTTCACCATTTTCAACAGCATAATATTTTGCTGTCCATTCGAGCATAAAATTTTCTAATGCGTTATTGGTGTCCCAATGACTTTCTCTTATGTATTGTACATTTTCATATTCGGCTTCATGAATTATAATGGGATTTTCTTTTGTAAAAGGAATAAAACGATTCGCATCAATAAAATCGAAAATTAATATTCCGTTTGGATTAAGATTTTTATGTACAGAATCAAAAGTCCTGTTAACGTCATCATTTGATATAAGGTAACTTGTAGATCTTCCTGTAATTAAAATAGAATCAACAGGATTATCTAATTTAAAATCACGCATATCGCCTTTGTTAAAAATGCAGTCTTTATTTCGTTCTTTTGCAATCGAAATCATGTCTTCGCTGTAATCAAGACCTTGATAATTTTGATTGTTTTGATTAAATCGTTTTGCAAGATTTCCGGTACCGCTTCCAATTTCTAAAATGCTGGAAGTTTTATTGTTCTCAATAAGATTGTTGTAAAAATTATATTCTTCATCATAATTGACAAAGGTTTGATACATGGCATCATATATTGCCGCCATTTTTCCATCGTATAAATTTGCCATAACATTTGAATTTTAATTATAAAATTACAAAAAAGAGAGCTGCCCTAAGGCAGCTCTTCATTATTTAGGATATTTCAGATTTAGAATTTATAGTTTAAAGATAAATTAAACATAGTTCCTAACTGGCTGAAATGGAATCCATCATAAGTCATTCTTGAATAACGCTGGTTGAAAGTAATCAGGTTAGATTGTGCTTTTGTTTGTGCAGGATCTGCTAATATTGCTTCTCCGGCAGCATTCTCGGCTACGAACTTCCATTCTGGTAAAACGTTAAATAAGTTGTTTACATTTAAGGCAATTGTAAATTTTTCAGTGGCATTAAAGTTTACTCCTAAGTCAGTAACGATTTTAGGAATAAATTCAGTTTTTAGATTTTCATCTAAACCATCTTGATTAAAAGTTGTTTTTCCGAAGTAAGTATTGTTTAAAGAAAACCCGAATTTACCTATTTCGTAGTTTACTCCAAGAATCCATTTAGTGTCAGGTCTTGATGTAAAAGTTAAAGAAGTTAAAATATCTCCAAAAGAGTTATTGGTTACAGGAGAAATTCTTTCGTTTTGTAAAGTTATATTTCCAGAAACATTAAAGCCTAATTTTCCTTCTCCAATTCCAATATTATTATAATTGGCTACAACATCTAAACCAGAAGTTCTTGAATCGAATGAGTTAGAAAACCATGCTACATTACCAAATTGAGTATCTTGTCTGTCTCCTAATACAATTCGGTCTTCTACCTTGATATTATAGTAGTCAATTGTAAAATTGAAGTTTCTAAAAGGTTTTGCACCAACACCTACAGTAATATTAGTAGACTTTTCGGGACTTAAACGAGGAATACCTAATTGTCTTGCCTGAGGTGAAATATTATTAATAATACCACTAATTTGAATTCCTTGTCCGGCAACAAATGAATATTGAGATTTTTGAGTATAAATTTGATGTAAAGTAGGCGCTCTAAAACCTGTAGAAACAGAACCTCTTAAAGTAACTTTATCATCAAGGAATTTATATCTTGTACTTGCTTTCCAAACGGTTGCGCCTCCAAAGTCGCTATATTCTTCATGACGAACAGTTCCGTTGATTAAAAAGTCTTTTGTAATATCAAACGCCGCATCAAGATAAACCCCCACATTGTATCTGTTCCATTTTCCTGAGTTTTCAGGTCTGTTTCCTGCAAATGAGTCAGCACCGGTTCCGTCCCAAGAAGCTTTATCACCTTCAATTACAGTAAAGTTTTCACTTCTGAACTCCGTTCCAAAAGCAATACTGATCTGATCTGATACAATTTTCGAAACGTCAATGTTTCCAACAACGTGATTAAAAGAAGTTCCTCCTGGTTTAAACGAAATAGGGCTGTTTTCTCTATAAACGTTGTTTCCGTCAGCATCTACAATGTTTGATCTGTTAACAGAGTTATTTACAATATAAATTTGTTTATTACCACCAACAGTAATACTAGCGTCAGTATTCCATCCGTTTTTAATGGTTTTAAAACCTAAAGTAGCGTTATAGTCATTTAAATCTCCTTCAAAAGTTGGTCCATAACCATCATAAGAAGGGTTGTTAGGATCACCATTTCCAAAGAAATTATTTAAGTATGGATCATCTGCAAGTGGTCTCCAATAAGGAGTTCTAAAGTTAGCAAATGAATTTACTTTTTTGTAAACGTATGCTGCGTTATAATACAAATTAGTAGTTTCACTAATATAATTTCCTCCATTAATCAGGAATTTTGCAGCAGCAGTTTCAGGCGAACCGTTAATGTTTCTGGCATCAGGATGTCTGGCTAAAAAAGACTGAACATCAGCGATGTCAGCACCAAAATCTCCCGCTTCACCTTCTGCATCAACTTTTCCCGGTCTGTTTGCTAAATTCACTTTAGAAAAATCAATTGTATAGTTTAAAAAACCTTTTTCACCAACTGTTGTTCCGTTGTTTAAGCTTACGCCCAGCATCTCTCCATCACCCTCAGAGGTAATACCGCTTCTTAAAGTAATAGAACCATCAGTATTGTTTTTCTTTAAAATGATGTTCATTACACCTGCAATTGCATCAGAACCATATTGCGCAGAAGCTCCGTCACGAAGAATCTCAACTCTTTCGATCGCATCTGTTGGAATCGCAGAAATATCTGCACCTGTTTCCCCACGACCCGGAGAGGTTTGAACATAAAGTAATGCACTTAAATTTTTACGTTTACCATTTATAAGAATCAACGTTCTACTTGGCCCCATATTTCTAATTTCATACGGATCTAATAATGACGTAGCATCATTTACCGGAGTTTGAACCGTATTAAAAGAAGGAATTTTGTATTGTAAAGCCTTATCAAATGTCGCCTGTCCTGTAGAAGTAAGGTCCTTAGTAGACAATACATCAATAGGAAGTGCACTGGTAGTGTTACTTCTGGCAGCCGTTCTTGATCCTGTAACTACTACTTCATCAAGGCTTTGGCCTCCTTCTTCAGATAATGAAACATCAATTTGAGAAGAATTGGCTAATCTCGTAACGCTGCTGTAGCCTAAATAGCTGAAAACTAATGAAGCACCCTCTTTTACAGTTATTTTGTAAGATCCATCGATATCGGTTGATACACCATTGTTTGTTCCTTTTTCGATAATGTTTACACCAGGCAGTGGAGTTCCTGTATTGTCCTTTACTACACCGGAAACTTGCCTCTGAGCAAAAATAAAGACGGTGTTAAATAAAAAAAATAAAATTGCAATTTTTCTCATGTTAATTGTTGTTTTGGTTAAAAAATTTCAAGTGGTTTGTTAAATATTGTGATAAAAATAATCTTATTTAACAAAACATTATAAAAAAGTTTGATTTTTTTTAAGAAAAGGATTAAAAAAACATATATCGTCATTTTTTGTTTAGTTAAGAGCTATTAAATCTTATATTTGCAAAATTTTAAAGCCAAAAAGTATGATTTTATCAAAATACGGGCTATTGTAAAAAGTAATATAAATACGACTAATCAGAGACTAAGTGTTTGAGGCAGAACACAGTATTTTTGGGGTCTCAGAGAGGTTCAATAACATAAAAAACAAATTTTATCTACATATGAAAGCAGGAATTGTAGGATTACCAAATGTTGGAAAATCAACATTATTTAATTGTTTATCTAATGCAAAAGCGCAAAGTGCGAACTTTCCGTTTTGTACAATCGAACCTAATATTGGTGTTGTGAACGTTCCGGATCCAAGAATCAATAAATTAGAAGAATTGGTAAAACCAGAGCGCGTTCAAATGGCAACTGTAGATATCGTTGATATTGCAGGTTTGGTAAAAGGAGCGAGTAAAGGTGAAGGTCTTGGAAACCAATTTTTAGGAAACATTAGAGAATGTAATGCTATCATTCACGTTTTACGTTGTTTTGACAATGATAATATTGTACACGTTGACGGAAACGTAAACCCAATTCGTGACAAAGAAACGATTGATATCGAATTGCAGTTGAAAGATTTAGAAACAATCGAAAAGCGTTTAGAAAAAGTAAAACGTGCTGCAAAAACAGGAAACAAAGAAGCACAGGCGGAAGAAGCTTTACTAAACAGAATTAGAGAAGCTCTTTTACAGGCAAAATCGGCAAGAACAGTTGTTCCTCAAAATAATGATGAAGAAGTTTTAATGGAAGCTTTCCAGTTAATTACAGCAAAACCGGTTTTATACGTTTGTAATGTTGACGAAAGTTCTGCAGTAAACGGAAACAAATATGTTGATCAGGTTCGTGAATTAGTAAAAGATGAAGATGCTGAGGTTATTGTGCTTTCAGTAGGAGCGGAGGCTGATATTACAGAATTAGAAAGTTACGAAGAGCGTCAGATTTTCCTTGAAGATATGGGACTTGAAGAGCCGGGAGCATCAGTTTTAATTCGTGCAGCTTACAAATTATTAAAACAACAAACTTATTTTACAGCTGGTGTAAAAGAAGTTCGTGCCTGGACAATTAATATTGGAGCAACTGCACCACAGGCTGCAGGAGTTATCCATACTGATTTTGAAAAAGGATTTATCCGTGCTGAGGTAATTTCATACGAGGATTACGTTCACTACGGTTCTGAAGCAAAAGCAAAAGAAGCTGGAAAATTCAGAGTAGAAGGAAAAGAATATGTTGTAAAAGATGGTGATGTGATGCATTTCCGTTTCAACGTTTAATTTTTTTTTAGAGTAAAGAAGAAAGAAACAAGAGAATAGACTAAAACTGCTGGAGGAATTCAGCAGTTTTTTTTATGTTTATTATTTAAGTCTCTATTGTTAGGCTGAGCGAAGTCGAAGTCCACGTAAGCTCCATAAAGTATTGTCATTCTTTGCGTGGGCTTCGACTTCGCTCAGCCTGACAATCTTTTTCAAAAAAAATCCGTTTAAATCCGCGCTTTCGCGAAAGCGAACCCGTAAAATCCGTGTACCATTTTCAGCAATAAAAATTTTTGGCTTAAAAATTGGTTACAGAAAAATTACCAATTACTAATCTAAAATATACCAATTAAAATGCTAAAAAAAACTTTCAAATTTCTAGGGTGGACACTTTTCGGAATCTTCGGATTTCTTGTTCTTTATGTTTTATCAGTTTATCTGATTTCTAAAATCACGGTTAATTCTGATGCAGATTTTGTAAAACAGCAAAGACCAATTCCAATTTATATCCTCTCAAATGGTGTTCATACCGATATTGTCGTTCCGATAAAAAATGAAATCAAAGACTGGAGAAATGAAATCCAGTTTAACCAGACACAATCAAAGGATTCATTAATGAATTTTATTGCTTTCGGCTGGGGCGACAAAGGTTTTTATCTGGATACACCAGAATGGTCAGATTTAAAAGCAAGTACAGCTTGTAAAGCCGCATTCGGAATCAGTTCTTCTGCAATGCATACTACATTTTTCAAACAATTAAGAGAAGGCGAAGATTGTAAACGCATTATGATTTCAAAAGAAAACTACCAAAGTCTGGTTAATTATATTTCAGAGAGTTTTAGAAATCCAATTCATCCGGAATGGATAGAAGGTCACAGTTACGGAAAAAAAGATGCTTTTTATGAAGCTAAAGGAAGTTACAGTCTTTTTTATACCTGCAATACCTGGGCAAACAATGCTTTAAAAGCTGCAAATCAAAAAGCAAGTTTATGGACAGTTTATGATAAAGGGATTTTTTGTCATTATAAATAAGTTATAGTTCCTACGGAACAATTACTATATGCCTCTTTTTTTTGTTACCGATATTAAATCTCTACGAGATTCTTTTTTTAAAATCAAATTTTAAATCTTGATATGATATTTTGTTAGAAATTAAATATCGGTAACAAAGTTTTTTATCATTTTGGGAAATATTCCCTTAAGAATAATTAAATCTTTGCAAGATATTCCGTTAGGAATAAATATCGGTAGTAAAAATGTTTTATCATCCCGTAAAATATTCCGTTAGGAATTACATATCGGTAGATGGAAAAAATGTAAAATTCCGCCAAAAATCAAGAATTAAGAATTTTTCAATATTGCGTAAATTTGAGAGAATATCAAAAAATCAGCAAATGAAAAATCATAATATTTTTTCGAAATCATGGTATTTATTAAAAAATACATTTCTGGAATTTAACGACGATAATGCCATAAAATTAAGTGCGGCATTATCCTATTATACCATTTTCGCACTGCCTCCTTTATTAATTATTATCATTACAATCTGTGGATTCTTTTTTGGAGAAGAAGCTGTAACCGGACAATTATACGGACAAATAAACAGATTGGTTGGTAATAATGCAGCTGTGCAGATTCAGGAAGCGATCAAAAATGTACAATTGTCAGACAGTAATGTTTTTGTAACCATTTTTGGGGTTGTAATGCTGCTGGTTGGAGCTTCAGGAGTTTTTGCCGAAATTCAGAGTTCCATCAATTATATTTGGGGGTTAAGAGCTAAACCCAATAAAGGACTAAAGAAATTCATTCAAAACAGAATTATGTCATTTTCGATGATTGTTTCTGTTGGGTTTTTAATGCTTGTTAGTTTAATGCTCAATGCAACACTAGATGTTTTAAATGCCAGATTAAAACTGTATTTCCCAGACAGTACCGTTTATTTTTTTTATATCATTAATTTGGTGATTGTTTTTTCTAGTATCACCTTACTTTTTGCGATTATATTTCGAACTTTACCAGATGGAATTATTAAGTGGAAAGATGCATTTATTGGCTCATCCTGCACCGCAATTTTATTTATGATAGGTAAATTTGCAATCGGCGTTTATCTCGGCAATTCTACAGTTGCGAGTGTTTACGGAGCGGCAGGATCAGTAATTATAATATTAGTTTGGGTTTATTATTCGGCTATTATATTGTATTTTGGTGCAGAATTTACCAAAGTTTATGCAAAAGCTTTTGGAGGAAGTATTTCGCCAAATGATTATTCTGTAGAAATACAAAAAGAAGTTTTTGAAATCGAAAATGCCTAAAAAATTTTATGGCTTAATTTTTGAAAGTACCCAATTATATAAATACCACAATATGAAAATTATAGCCTTTGGAGGAAGTAATAGTAAACAATCCATCAACAAACGATTAGCAACATATGCATCAAGCCTGTTTGAAGGTGCAGATGTTGAGGTTTTGGATTTAAACGATTATGCAATGCCTCTTTTTAGTGTAGACTTAGAAAAAGAAATCGGTCAGCATGAAATTGCACAAGCATTTTTAAATAAACTTAAAGAAGCCGATATTCTGGTTGTTTCTATGGCAGAGAATAACGGAAATTATTCTGCTGCTTTCAAAAATCTTTTCGACTGGAGTTCCCGAATTGAAAAAGATGTTTTTCAGCATATTCCAATGTTATTATTAGCTACTTCTCCGGGCGGAAGAGGAGGAGCATCTGTTTTAGGAATTGCGCAAAACCTTTTTCCTCGTTACGGCGGTGAGATTAAAGGATCATTTTCGCTTCCTTCTTTCAATGCCAATTTCGATTTAGAACACAATAAAATTTCAAATCCTGAATTAGATCAGGAATTGAAAAATATCATAAAATCAAGTTTTTAATAAATGAAAAAAATAAAGATTGGTTTTATATTCCTTTTGCTGAATATCATTTTTACTTGTTCGGTATTTGCACAGAAATATAATGAAGTTGATAAAATCGTTTTAAAATATCCCAAAAATTTTAATTCGACTGAACAATTAGCGGATAAAATCAATAATGATTTCAAGTCTGATTATGATAAAGCACGTGCTATTTACAGCTGGATTGCCTTCAATATAAAATACGATTACAATGCTTATTTAAATCCGCCTAAATCGCAGGGATTCAGTTATTCAACAGAAGCAGAAAAACAGCGAAAAATTAAAGAATTGAACGATAAATTGTTTCAAAAAGCATTTAGTTCGAAAAAAGCTGTTTGCGAAGGATTTACTGCTTTGTATCAGCATTTAGCACAATTATCAGGATTAAAATGTGAGATAATCAGAGGAGATTCTAAAATTTCGGTAAGAGATATCGGCCGAAAAAACACTTCTTCAAATCATGCCTGGAATATGGTTTTAATTGATAAAAAATGGCGTCTCATTGATGTTACCTGGGGACAAGGTTATTATGACAGCAGTAAAGGCAGAATGGTAACAGATTTTTCTCCGGTTTATTTTGATACAGATCCTGATTATTTCTTTGCGAAACATTATCCGGATTCAGGTTCTTATTTGGGAGAAAGAATAAGTAAAGATGATTTTCTTAACGGACCTTTAATTTACAATAAAACAATCGAGAACGATTTTAAAATTAAATCTCCAAATTCAGGAATAATAGAAGTTAAGAACGGAGATAAAATAGATGTTGAAATTAAAAATTTGACCAAGTCAGACCAGGTTTTTTATTTAAATAAAAGAAATCAGGCAGTTCTCGTTAAAAATTCAAAAGAAAAAAGAGGCGGTTTAGAATTTCAAATTCCATATGATAATACTATTGGAGATTACATCACGATTTTTGCCGATACAAATAGTATTTTGTCTTTTAAAGTAATTCAGAAATAAATTAAATATTGCAATTAATAGAATTTTCTTCTTTTGCTTAATTGCCGTATCTTAGCAATTCAGGATTTGAATGAATGCGATATGGAGACTACTTTTCTGAAATCAATCTTAGACAATGATTTCTATAAATTTACGATGCAACATGCCGTAATCAGGCTTTTTCCAAAGGCAAAGGTTCGTTATGGATTTATAAATCGAGGAAAACATATTTTTCCGCCTGGATTTGGAGATTTGCTTCGAAAATCGGTTGATGCATTGTCAGATCTTCGCTTGACAAAAGAAGAAAAGAATTATTTAGCGCATTATTGTCCTTACCTTGATCCCACTTATTTAGATTTTCTACAAGGATATAGTTATGATCCCTCAGAAGTTCAGATTTCTCAGGAAGGTTCAGAAATCAAAGTTACAGTCGAAGGATTTTGGTATCGAACTATTTTATGGGAAGTGCCGCTTATGGCCTTGATTTCTGAACTTTTTTATAAATCAAATCATTTAATCCGCTTAAATGACGAAGCCATAAAAAATCTTACCAAAGATAAAATTGACAAGTATAACAAGTTAGGCGTTTCTATTTTAGAATTCGGAACAAGACGCCGACATTCCTATGATGTTCATAATTTGGTAAATGAAACCTTAAGAGCTTTTGGAGGTCAGAGTTTTATTGGTACAAGCAACGTACATTTTGCTATGGTCAATAATAAACGTCCGCTGGGAACGCATGCACACGAATGGTTTATGTTTCATGCGGCTCAGTATGGTTTTAAAATGGCAAATTCGATAAGCCTGGAACATTGGACACAAGTTTATGGCGGCGACCTCGGAATTGCACTTACAGATACTTATACGACAGAAATATTTTTCAATCAATTTGATAAAAAATATTCTAAACTTTTCGATGGCGTCCGACATGACAGCGGCGACCCGGTAGAGTTTGCAAAAAAGGTAATTTCGCATTATACCAAAATGGGAATTGATCCGAAATCTAAAGCCATTGTTTTTTCGGATTCACTAAATTTTGATAAAGTAAAAACAATCGCTGATTTTTGTCAGGACAAAATAAAAATGTCATTCGGAATTGGAACAAATTTCACAAACGACGTTGGCCTTCCTGCTATGAATATGGTTATAAAACTGACAGAAACCAAACCCGATAATACGCATTGGCAAGGCGTTGTGAAACTTTCAGATGAAAAAAACAAAAATACGGGAACGCCTGAAATGATTGCTCTGGCAAAAGAAGTACTCGGAATCAAATAGTATTTTTTTGCTGAAAAAGCAGTTTATTTTATAATTTTATCGTCCGTTTTATTTTAAAATCAATTTAAATAGATTTTAAACTGTTATTATTCATAACAAAAAGAAAATACGCTTTCATTTTTTGTTAAGAAATGGTACATTAGCCAAAAATCCTAAATTCATATATGCTAGAGCAAAATCAATATACCGAAGATAATATTCGTTCGCTTGATTGGAAAGAACATATCCGTATGCGTCCCGGAATGTATATCGGAAAACTTGGAGACGGATCTGCTCCGGATGACGGTATTTATATTCTTCTAAAAGAGGTTTTAGATAACTGTATCGATGAGTTCGTTATGGGCTCCGGAAAAACTATCGAGGTAACTATTAAGGACAGAACAGTCTCGGTTCGTGACTATGGACGTGGAATTCCGTTAGGAAAAGTAGTAGATGTAGTTTCGAAAATGAACACAGGAGGAAAGTACGATACAAAAGCTTTCCAGAAATCGGTAGGTTTAAATGGTGTCGGAACAAAAGCCGTAAACGCACTTTCAAATTATTTCAGAGTAGAATCAGTTCGTGAAGACAAACAAAAAGCAGCTGAATTCTCTGCAGGAAATCTGGTTTCAGAAGAAGATATTATTGAAACTACAAAACGTAAAGGAACAAAAGTAACTTTTACGCCAGATGAAACGATTTTCAAAAACTATAAATTCCGTTTAGAATATGTCGTAAAAATGGTTAAAAACTATTGTTACCTAAACAATGGTTTAACAATTATTTTCAACGGAGAAAAATACTATTCAGAAAACGGACTTCGCGATTTACTTGAAGAAACCATCAGCGAAGAAGATTTAGAATATCCAATTATTCATTTAAAAGATCATGATATCGAAGTTGCGTTAACACACAGTAAAACGCAATACAGCGAAGAATATCACTCTTTTGTCAACGGGCAGAATACAACGCAGGGAGGAACGCACTTAGCGGCTTACCGTGAAGCGGTTGTAAAAACAATTCGTGAGTTTTACAACAAAAATTTCGAAGCATCAGACGTTCGTAAATCGATTGTAAGTGCGATTAGTATTAAAGTAATGGAACCCGTTTTTGAGTCTCAGACCAAAACAAAATTAGGTTCTACTGATATGGGTTCTGATGACGGAACACCAGCAGTTTCTGTTCGTACTTTCGTTAATGATTTTATCAAAACGAAACTGGATAACTATCTGCATAAAAACCCGCCGACAGCTGAAGCTTTATTACGTAAAATTCTTCAGGCAGAACGCGAAAGAAAAGAATTATCAGGTATTAGAAAACTGGCAACAGATCGTGCTAAAAAAGCCAATCTTCACAATAAAAAATTAAGAGATTGCCGAGCGCATCTTCCTGATACTAAAAACCCAAGAAACTTAGAAAGTACGCTTTTTATTACCGAGGGAGATTCGGCTTCCGGATCGATTACAAAGTCGCGTGACGTAAATACGCAAGCCGTTTTCAGTTTGCGTGGTAAACCTTTGAATTCATACGGAATGTCTAAAAAGATTGTGTACGAAAATGAAGAATTCAACTTGCTTCAAGCTGCACTTGATATCGAAGACGGATTAGAGAAATTGCGTTATAACAACATCGTAATCGCAACCGATGCCGATGTCGATGGAATGCACATTCGTTTGCTTTTAATTACGTTCTTTTTGCAATTTTTTCCTGAATTAATAAAAGAAGGTCATTTGTATATTTTACAAACACCGCTTTTCAGGGTTAGAAACAAAAAAGAAACAATTTACTGTTATTCAGAAGAAGAAAGAAAAGATGCAATTGAAAAATTAAAACCAAAACCAGAAATCACCCGATTTAAAGGTTTGGGAGAGATTTCGCCAGATGAGTTCAAGAACTTTATCGGAGACACGATTCGTCTTGATCCTGTTATGATGGATAAACATACTTCAATCGAGCAGTTGTTATCTTTCTACATGGGAAAAAATACGCCAGACAGACAAGATTTTATTATCAAGAATTTGAAGGTGGAGATTGATGAGCTTGAGGAGGTTTAAGAATTTATAGAATATAAATAGTGTCAGACGGTCTTCAAAATAAAGTTATTTTCCAGCAAGTTGCCGAGCTATTGCAAAATGCCCGACAACAGGTTTTACGTACCGTAAATTCTACAATGACAATTACTTATTTTGAAATAGGAAGAATTATTGTTGAAGAAGAGCAAAATGGAAAAGATAGGGCTGAATATGGCAAACAGCTTTTAAAAGATCTTTCGAAGCAATTAACTAAAGAATTTGGGAGAGGCTTTTCTATTGATAATTTGGAAAATATGAGGAAGCTCTTTTTGACTTTCTCAAAATCCGAGACACTGTCTCGGATTTTACAAATTCAAAAAGAGCAGACAGTGTCTGCGGAATTTAATAAAGTAGATTATCAAACTTTGTCTTCTTTTTTTAAATTGACTTTTAGTCATTATATTTTTTTAATGCGAATTGAAGATGAAAAAGAAAGACGGTTTTACAAAATTGAATCTGAAAAACACAATTGGAGTGTTCGGGAATTAAAACGTCAATATGATACGGCACTTTATACGCGATTAGCTTTAAGTAGAGATAAAGAAGGAATTTTAAAACTTTCAGAACAAGGTCAAATCATTGAAAAGCCGAAAGATATTATCAAAGACCCTTATATTCTTGAATTTTTAGGATTACCAGAATTACATCAATATTCAGAATCTCAGTTAGAAGAAAAGATCATTAATAAGCTGGAAAATTTCTTATTAGAATTAGGTCATGGTTTTACTTTTGTTGCAAGACAGCAGAGAATTACTTTTGATGATAAACATTTTAGAATTGATTTGGTTTTTTATAACAGGATATTAAAATGTTTTGTACTTATTGATCTTAAAATTGGAGAATTAAAACATCAGGATTTAGGTCAAATGCAAATGTATGTCAACTATTATGACAGAGAAATGCGTTTGGAGGATGAAAATAAAACTATCGGAATTGTACTTTGCCAAACTAAAAGCGAAGCCGTAGTAAAATATACTTTGCCAGAAAACAACGAGCAAATATTTGCCAGTAAATATAAAACTGTTTTACCAAGCGTTGAAGTTTTAAAAGAACTTCTTGAAAACAAATAAAATTATAATTAGATATAATTAAATGAAAGACGAAGAAGACGATAACATAATTCCAAACGACGACGAAAATAATCAAGATGAAAATCTGGATAATATTCAGGATGGCAATGATGATGTGATTGATGGAGAAGGAAAACATTTTGAAGGAGCGCATTTTTACGAAAATCAGGAAGAAGAAGGAGAAGATGTTATTACGAAGGTAACGGGAATGTACAAAGACTGGTTCTTGGATTATGCTTCATACGTAATTTTGGAACGTGCAGTTCCTGCTATCGAAGACGGATTCAAGCCAGTTCAGCGTCGTATTATGCACTCTTTAAAAGAGCTGGATGATGGTCGTTATAATAAAGTTGCCAATGTTGTTGGTCACACCATGCAGTATCACCCACACGGAGATGCTAGTATTGGTGATGCTATGGTACAGATTGGTCAAAAAGATTTATTGATTGACTGCCAGGGAAACTGGGGAAATATTCTAACTGGAGATGGTGCAGCAGCGCCCCGTTATATTGAGGCACGTTTATCTAAATTTGCTTTGGAGGTTTTATATTCTCCAAAAATTACTGAATGGGGATTATCTTATGACGGTAGAAAAGCCGAACCGATTAACCTTCCGGTAAAATTTCCATTACTTTTAGCACAAGGAGCAGAAGGTATTGCGGTTGGGCTTTCTACAAAAGTTTTGCCTCATAACTTCAACGAATTAATTGACGCTTCGATTAAAATCTTAAAAGGAAAGCCATTTACGCTTTATCCGGATTTTATGACGCAAGGTATCGCCGACGTTTCAAATTATAATGACGGAATGCGTGGAGGACGTGTGCGTGTACGTGCTAAAATTTCGCAATTAGACAAAAATACATTGGTAATTACACAGATTCCGTTTTCTACCAATACATCGAGTTTAATTGATAGTATTTTGAAAGCCAATGATAAAGGTAAAATCAAAATCAAAAAAATTGAAGATAATACGGCTGCTGATGTTGAGATTTTAATTCATCTTTTCCCAGGCGTTTCACCAGACAAAACAATTGATGCTTTGTTTGCTTTTACAGCCTGCGAAACTTCTGTAGCGCCTCTAGGATGTGTTATCGAAGATAATAAGCCGTTGTTTATTGGTGTTTCTCAGATGTTGAAAATTTCAACACACAGAACAGTTGATTTACTTCGTCAGGAATTAGAAATTCAGTTAGAAGAATTAAAAAATAAGTGGCACTTTTCTACTTTGGAGAAAATCTTCATTCGTGAAGAAATGTATATCGACTTCAAATTATACGGAGACAGAGAATCACTTTACAAATATTTATACGATCGTTTTGAGCCTTTCAAAAAATCATTCGTCAGAGAAATTAATGACGACGATTTACAGCGTTTGACTCAAATCCCGATGATTCGTATTACACGTTTCGACTCTGATAAAGCCGATGATTTAATCGCTAAGTTAGAAGACGAAATGAAAGAAGTAGAGCATAATCTGGAACATTTAACAGATTTTGCAATTGCTTACTTTACTAAATTAAAAGAGAAATACGGAAAAGGCCGCGAACGTCAGACAGAGCTTCGTGTTTTTGATAATGTTGAGGCTACAAAAGTAGTTTTACGTAATACAAAACTTTACGTAAACCGTGAAGAAGGTTTCGTAGGAACGAGTTTAAAGAAAGATGAATATGTAGGTGATTGTTCTGATATTGATGATGTTATCGTGTTTTTACGAGACGGAACATTGATGATTACAAAAGTAGATGCTAAAACTTTTATAGGAAAAGATATTATACACGTTGCCGTTTTTGATAAAAACGATAAACGCACGATTTACAATATGATGTATCGTGATGGTAAATCAGGTCCGTCATACATAAAACGTTTTAATGTTACAGGAGTAACGCGTGACAAAGCTTATGATTTAACGAATGGTACAAACGGTTCTCAGGTTGTTTATTTTTCACATAATCCAAACGGAGAAGCTGAGGTAGTAACGATATTACTTCGTCAGGTTGGAACGATTAAGAAACTGAAATTCGATATTGATTTTGCTAAATTGGCAATAAAAGGACGTGGTTCTAAAGGAAACTTAGTAACCAAATATCCAATCAAGAAAATCGAATTAAAGGAAAAAGGGATCTCAACATTACTGCCAAGAAAAGTTTGGTTTGATGATACTGTAAAACGTTTAAATGTCGATGCAAGAGGAGAGCTGTTAGGAGAATTTAAACCAACAGACAAAATATTGATAATTAACCAGTCAGGAAAATTAAAGGTCATAATTCCGGAATTGTCAACTCATTTCGATGAAGATATGATTGTTCTTGAAAAATGGAAACCAAAAAAACCGATTTCTGCCATTTATTATGATGGAGAAAAAGAGCGTTACTTCCTGAAACGTTTTCTGGTTGAGAATGAAGGTAAAGAAGAAAGTTTTATTACCGACCATCCGAATTCGCAATTAGAAATCGTTTCGACAGATTATCGCCCTGTGGCACAATTGGTTTTTGCTAAAGTAAAAGGAGTTCAAAAAGACGATCTACATATTGATGTAGAAGACTTTATAGCCGTAAAAGGTTTCAAAGCTTTAGGAAACCAATTGACAACAGATAAATTAAAACAAGTGAATTTGTTAGACCCGCTTCCGTACGAAGAACCAGTTGAAGAAGTTCCTGAAAAACCTGAAATTTCAGAAGAAGATGATTCAGTAGAAACAGAATTAGATGATGATGGCCAAATAGGTCTGGTTTTAGAATAAAAATGAAAACGCTAAGAATTTGATTTCTTAGCGTTTTTTTAATTATGATTTGCCATTTTTTGAAGACCACTTAATTGCTTCATTGTAAACTAATACTAAGTTTCCGTCATCTAGAAGATGTAGTGCAGAACCAGGAAATTCTGAAGTGTTAGTGCTGAGAGTTATATTAACGCCAATAAAACTAGGTCTACGACTTGATCTTAATACAAGATTGCCATTCCTTTCCAAAATGCAATTCATTATGTATGGATAAAGTTTATCTCCCATTTGCCAAATCGTACGATTATTAATAATATTAACCACTTTAAGAAATCCATCGTGATCATCAATTCTCAATTCATACTGACCATTCTGAGATTTTATACTTTTAGTCCAAGGGATTTTAAGAATATTTGTTCCTGATTCTATACTTGAAACTATAGGAAATGGATACCATTTATTTATCATTATTTTATCAATTTGAGAAAGTACTCATTGAATTTACTGCTACACCATCAGTTGTAAGATATGCAGGAGTATTATAATGCATTATAGAAAGTGGAGCATATATACTATAATCAGTGTCATTAGAATTCATTTTTTGTATTACCTGCCTATCAACCTCTTCTTTTGACCAATCTTTTGAATCATAGAAATATTTGTAAGTCTTTGGTAAATCCCAATTTATATTTGCAGTAGGATTAGTTGTTTCATGTACTAAACCTAAGGCATGCCCAAATTCATGTAATACTGTTCTACGTGAAGAATCACTATTTGAAATGTCTCCTAAGCGCATTGAAGGCGTATTCTGATAATTAAAGTAAAGAGAACCAGGGAGTAACAATCTAGCTCCTATTTCAGACCATGCACCAGGTCTACCTAAATTAAAAGCTACCGCAATATGTGCATCCTCAATTTTAGAAACATATTCAAAATTTAAATTTGCATATTCAGTCCATTGACTTACATATTGTTTAACTAGTTCATGTTGAATATTACTTCCATCTAAGAATTTTACTTTAATGGTTTGTCCAACTTCCCATCTTGATGATTTTCTACTCGCTGCTGTAGGTTTTGAATTAGGATCGTTTAACGCATTCATATAATCAGTCATGCATAATATAACCTCTTCGTTTTCAGGGTTATAATTGTCCTGTTTTGAATTATCATCATTACTGCATGATGATAATGAAATTGATAAAAAAGCAATTAAAAATTTTAATTTTTTCATGATTTAATAAATTTTGATTAATAAGTAATAATAGTAAATAAATTATTATTTAATTTAAATTTTTAATAAGTTATATCTTATTTTATTGCAATTTAAACTTATTGTGGACTGATAGGCTTTTTTATAGATTTAAGTTTGATGTTTAATTTAAAATCTAAATCATGAAAAAAATTATAAGTATTTTGAGTCTAATTGCAATTGTATTTACTTCTTGCTCAAATGATGAAAATCAATCACCAGTTATTGTCTCATCCACTTTAGTAAAGAAGATAGCTAACATCAAAGGTGATAATGTTGTTTATTCTGAGAATATAACATACGATGGAAATAAGATAATAAGTATTACAAATGAAAACGGATATGAAACTAAGTATTACTATACAGGAAATTTAATTACTAAACAAGAAGAGATTGATGCAAATGGTAAATTAGATATTACTACAAATTTTATTTATGCTGAGGAAAAATTAATAACTTCAATTATAAGGAAAGAAGGTTTATTAAATTATGATAAAATTGAATATGTTTACAACTTAGATGAGACAATTTCGTATAAAAGAGTCAGTATTAATTCTCAAACAGAAGTGCAATATTACACAGTAAGAGAAGGAAAATTAACATTTAAGAATGGTAACTTAATTAAGGATGAATATTTTCAAGGTATCGAACATACAATTATTTTCGAATATGATAATAAAAACAATCCCAAAAAAAATATAATAGGATTTGAAGCACCATTAAATGTGGAAAATTATGAAGGTTCTGTTAATAATATGAAAAAATTAACTCATATCTCAGGTTCTGTAGGTAATATACATGTTTATAAAGTAACATACAATTATAAATATGATAAAAACGATTTTCCAACAGAAAAGATAGCCATAGGTGATGATTCAACCGAAATAGCTCAATATATTTATTGATATAGAATTTAAAATTAGAATTAGACGATGACAACCAAATAGGTTTGGTTTTAGATTAAAATATTAAAAACGCTAAGATTATGTTCGTAGCGTTTTTTTTCTGTAAAAATATTTTTTCAACATAAATTCAATAAGTCTTATTTTGTTATAATTTAAGCTTCTAGTGGAGCTTTACTCATATTTTGATTTTTAGATTAGCTAACTAATTTAAAAATCAAAATCATGAAAAAACTTTTATGTTTATTAAGTGCTGCTGCATTTGTATTCACCTCTTGTTCAAAGGATGATAATAATTCATCAGATCCGGCTTCTTCAATTTTAGTAAAAAAAATAACTGACATAGACATTGATGGAAGTTCTTCAAATAGAAATTATGTATATAACGGAAATAAAATTGTTAGTATTACAGACGAAGATAGTTCTGTTTTAAAATATACTTACACTGGAGATTTTATTACAAAAATTGAGGAAATTGATAAAAATGGTAATCTTGCAGTAACTACTGATTACACCTACACAAATGGAAAGCTGACTAATGAAATTCAAAAGACTCCTAATGGAACCTATTATTATAAAACTAAATATATTCATAATGCAGACGGAACGGTTTCTTATGACAATTTTAGAGGCACAGTTACAACAGGTGACGAACAAGAATATGGTGCAACTGGAAAATACACATTAAAAGAAGGTAATCTGGTAAAACTTGAAGTTTCTTATTATGGTGACGAAAAGTCATATGTATATGAATACGATAATAAAAATCATCCTTTAAAAAATGTTACAGGTCTAGGTTTGTTATTAGAAGATGAGACATTAGTTAATAATCTAGTTAAAAAAACTTCTATTTCAGGATCTGGAGATAAAATTAGTACAAGTATAACAACATATAGTTATACATATGATGCAAACAATTACCCAACAGAAAAAGTAGAAAGTTACCAAAGTGGAAATTTTATTTCGACACAAACTACTCAGTACGTATACTAAAACATATATTCATAAAAATAGAGCAAATACTCCACTAGTCTTGGAGTATTTGCTTTTTAACATGAAAACAATTGCATAATTATAATGGCAAAAAAAATATTCCTTTTTTTATTTTTACTATTTATTTCATTTTCTTACTCACAAACAAAACGTCCGGTCGTCATGATCAATGCCCGAGCTCAAAAAGATAAAATTTTGATTCGCTGGGCAGTTAATTCTCCTATTGAGTGGCAGAAAGCAAATAAAAAAGGATTTATAATTACCAGAACTACGGTTTTACGGGATGGGATTATTTTACCCAAACCCGAAAAAATACTTCTTACGCCAAAATCATTAATGCCGGAACCATTAGATTCCTGGCTTGAGTTAGTACAAAAGGATAATAACGCAGCTATTATTGCACAATCTATTTATGGGGAAAGTTTTGAGGTAACCGCAGCAAAAGAAGGAGAATTATCAAAAATTGTAAATATAGCAGATCAGCTAGATCAGCGTTATACATTTGCCTTATATGCTGCCGATATGAGTTTTGAAGGTGCTCTAAAAGCGGGTTGGGGATTTGTAGATACAAATGTAAAAAACAATGAAGTATATGCTTATCAGATAAGTGTTTTTGAAAGTCCAAAAGTAAAAGAGTCTTCTTATGTAATTGGATTAAAAGATTATAGTGTTCTGCCAGCTCCAACAGATTTTATTGCAATTCCAGATGATAAAAAAGTAATGCTTTCATGGGATTATGAGATCTTTAAAAGAATTTATACTTCTTTTATGGTAGAGAAATCCTCTGACGGGATTAACTATGCACCAATATCCAATACAGCACTTGTTAATTTAAATGACAAAGAAGATCATCCGTCAAAAACAATGTATTATGTTGATACACTTAGTGTCAACGATAAAATATATCACTACAGATTATATGGGATTACTTCATTTGGAGAAAAAGGAGAAATAACTAAACCAATTACGACAAAAGGAATCGATGCAATAGTTACTTCGGCAAGATTAGTAGATTATAATATAATTAATTCAAATGAAGTCAATCTGGAATGGGATTATCCTAAAGAATCAGAAAGTTTTATTCAGGGATACGAAATCAATTTAGCAGATAATGATAAAGGGCCTTACAAAGTTGTTTCTAAAATAATTTCACCATCTGAGCGAAAACTTAATTATAAAGAAAATTTATATCCATCCAATTATTTTACTATTTCTGTTGTTGGCAAAAATAATCAACGATTAACTTCCCAAAGTATGTTAGTACAACCGGTAGATTCTATACCGCCTGCAAAACCAATTGGATTGGAAGGGGTAATTGACAGTCTTGGAGTGGTGCAATTAAAATGGAAACCCAATCAAGAAAAAGATTTACGAGGTTACCGTATTCTAAAAGCCAATACTGCGGGAGAAGAGTTTGTAGATATTTATCATAAATCATACGTCGGAAATACCTATAAAGATAGTGTAAGTCTGAAAATGACCAACAACAAAGTCTATTATAGAATTGCTGCTGAAGACATGCGATATAATATTTCGGAACCATCAGATATTCTAGTTTTAGATAAACCGGATAAAATTCCGCCGGCTGCGCCAATTTTTAAAGATTATGACAATAAAGATGGAAAAATCCATTTAAAATGGATCAGAAGTTATAGTGAAGATGTAGTTGGGTATAGCCTAAGACGAAGAGAAAAAGGACAGGATAAGTGGTTGGAAATTAAACAAATTAACGATACGATTCAGGAATTTACAGATGATAGGATAGAGAACAAGAAAATTTATCAGTACGCTATTTTGGCCAGAGACAAAAGTAATCTGTGGTCTTCATTGGATCATTCTGTTGTAACTGTTCAGGTTTTGGATTTTATGCCTGTTAAGATCATTTCATTTTTGCAAGGATTACCCGATCGTGAAAATAAAAAAATTACTCTGACTTGGGATTATACTAAAAATAAAGAAAAAGTAACCAGTTTAAGCATCTATAAAAATCTAAAAGGATCTCCGCCCACATTATGGAAAGAATTAAATGGAGATGTTTTTACTCTTGAAGATAAAAATTTAAAAATAAACATGGAATATGAGTATCATTTAATTCCAAGTCTGCAAAGTAGTAATCCTGCAAAAGAAGAAGTTTTAACTGTTGTTTATTAGGTGTATGAAGAAGATTTACTTATTCGTTTTTTTATTGGTTTGCAATTTTAGTTTTGGGCAGGCTCCAGAATTAGGCTCATATGAAGTTGTTTTTAGTGGCTGGGCGATTAATGATGAACATCACAATTGTGGAGAAGCATTTGTTAGGCTTGAATTTAAGAAACCTATTGATAATTACAATGCTTTAAATATTTCTTATAATGATGACAGATCTATTACCTATTATACTTACGAGGATACTAGAACTACATTCAGAGCAGATAAAATTCTGCAATCCATGTTTTTTTCTGCTTCAAGATATGATAGGCAGTCGTGTCGAGGAAATAGGCCTTATAATATGGGTAGAGTTACAAGGACAGATAAATTTAGTTGCTATGATGTTGATTTTGAATTTAAACAATTTAGAAATGTAGATAGTGATGGAGATGGATTAGGACGATCTTCTTTTAATGTAAAGATCCGCCCCGTTCTTGTTATTGCAAATCCTGGGATCAAAAATGACCTGCCAACAGAAACCAAAATTGATATAAAATCAAACACAGGTTTTCTTCCTTCAGAGTATAATTGGCAGTATTCATTAAATCCATCTCCAAGTGAAGATCCTAATTCATCAGACTGGGTAGATTTACCCCAATATAACACAAAATCAAGTTTTTCTGCAAATGCAGTTGATATTCTTGGAACAAATACATTTAATAATGTAGGGAATAAAATTTTTATCAGACAAAAAGCTTGTGGAGTAGCTTCAAATCCTGTTTTTTATATTATACGCCTATCTGCACCAATCGTTAATTCGGCAATAGTAACTCAGCCAACTTGCAGTGATACTGATGATGGAGCTGTAAAATTTGTATTCGATAGGACATTATATGATGGCGAACAATTAAATTATACTATATTGGATGTTACCGCCGAAAATACTCCTACTGATTATAATGGTTCATTAGCTATTGGTTCAGATAAATCTTTTACCATTTCGGGTATAAGAAAGGGAAGTTACATATTACAGTTAATAGGATTCAAAGATGGCGTGAGTACAGCTGTTATTACAGATCATTATGATTTAAAATCATTTACAATCACATCCCCGCCTCCGTTAGATTTTACATTAAATACTAGAAATGTACAATGTTATGACGCCCAAGACGCTACGATAACTATAACTCCAACTGGAGGAACCCGCAAGTTATCAGGAAATGATTATTATTCGTTAGACAATGGAACCAATTGGATTCCGTTTCCTAACAATGCTCCATATACTATAACTGGCTTAAATCCGGGAACTTATCGTATAAAAGTAAAAGACATGAATGGCTGTGTAGCCAGAGTTCAGGTTTTGGTTGATGGTAAAATTGAACTTGGTGAAGAAAAAGTTTTAGAAGCAACGATTACAGAACCAACAGCTCCATTAACTTTAAGCTATACATACAAACAAGATCCTACTTTTTTTGGTGCATTCAACGGAAAAATTACAGCCTCTATAAGTGGTGGAACAATAAAAGACGACAAATCATACGATTATAAATGGGTAAAAACAACTGGAGAAGAATTTCCGGCAACAGCCCAATATAATGCTGCTGATAAGACTTATATTATTTCATTAGAAAATGTTCCTTTTGGTGAATATAAATTGACCGTAACAGATAAAAATTATGCAGATGCTTCTAATAAAACAAATTGTTCTATTATCGAATCTTCTCAAATTTTAACTCAGCCAGATCCAATAGCAATTACCTTATCAGAAACCCAATCGATATCTTGTAATTCAGAAAACGGAGATACTGAAACAGATAAATTTTTAGATGGAATTTTAATAGCAAATGCAACAGGAGGAACAGCGCCTTATCAATATGTTTGGTCAAAATTCAATTCTGCAACAAATGTTTGGGATGTTTTAGACGATCAGACTTCTAAGATTGCTCAAAATCTTTCTAAAGGAAATTATGCGGTAAATGTTATAGATGCTAACGGAATTGTGCAAGGAGCATATGATAAAACAGAATTAGTTACAGCAATACCAGCTGTAAAAGCAATAATAGAACCTATAAAATTAGATTTAACTTTCAGTTCTGGAAATGTTTCATGTCATGACGGAAATAACGGCTGGGCAAAAGCAAATGTAGTTGGAGGAATGGCTCCTTATAATTACACATGGTTCAATGTTAATGGAGGTATTGTAAATGTAAATGAAATAACCCAATTAAAAGCTGGAGAATACTTTGTTGAAGTGACCGATGCAAAAGGATGTTTTACAAAAGGGAGTGTCATTATAACTGAGCCACAATCTGCAGTAGCAATAGAATATGCAGAAATTATTACACCAACTTTTTCAGGTGCCACAAACGGAAAGATAGTTGCGGAAATAACAGGAGGTACTCCAAATAATGATGGTTCGTATAGTTTTGAATGGAAAAATGCAGATGGAAACTCTCAAACTACAACTACAGAATTCTTAAACGGAAAATACGTTATTACTCTTGATGGAATTCCTACAAATGATTATTACTTGACCATAAAAGATAGGAACTACAACGAAACCAATAATCAAATTACGAATTGTTCTGTATTAGAATCAAAAGTATCATTAACAGAGCCAGATCCTTTAAAAGTTGTTTTTGAAATCGTGAGATCTATTTCATGTAATGCAAGTAATGAATTCGGCAACGATAAAGATACTGAGCCAAAAGACGGTCAGCGTGATGAATCACAAGATGGTATTCTAGTAGCACATGTAACTGGTGGAACTCCACTTGCTTCTTCTGCAAATAATGGATTACCCTATTTTTTTTATTGGAAAAAGCAACAGACAGATGGCTCATGGTTCCCTCTCTCTGATATTCAAGGAGAAACTGCTTCTAATCTTTCACACGGAAACTATGCCTTGAATGTAAAAGACAGGAATGGCATCGTTTTAGGAACTTATGTTAATAATGTATTGACTCAAGAAATAGATGCAACTCAATTCATGCAGGAATCCCCAAAATTATCTGTAAGCATTGCGCATGGAGATGTTTTCTGTAATGGAGGAAACGATGGCTGGGCAACAGCAAATGTTGTTGGTGGAACACCACCTTATGAATATAAATGGTCTAATGATGTAGAAACGGATAAAAACACGATTCTGAAAGCTGGCGAATATTGGGTATTTATAACAGATGCAAAAGGCTGTACAACACAAGAAAGTGTAACGATTATAGAACCTATAGTACCATTAAGAATAAAATACACAGAAGTCTTAAATCCGAGTTTTTACAAAGCAACAAACGGAAAAATTATCGTTGAAGTTACTGGTGGGACTATTTCAGCCAATAATACGTATTGGTATGAGTGGAAAAACAGCAAAGGAGAAATACAAACAGCATCGACTAATTTTAATAATGGCATTTATACGATTTCATTAAACAATCTTCCAGAAGAAACTTATACCTTAAATGTACATGATGCCAATTATGATGCTGCAACAAACAAATCAAGTTGTAATGTTTCAAATTCTGTTGTCGTTTTAGACGACCCAGATCCGCTTGAAGTGACTTTCGAAATAAAGCGTACTATTTCTTGTAATGCAAGTAATGAATTCGGAAATGAAACAGATATAAATCCGCAGGATAATCAAAGAGATGAATCGCAGGACGGAATTTTGACCGCTCATGTAAAAGGCGGTATTCAGCTTCAGGCAGATAAAAATAACGGATTGCCATATTTCTATAATTGGAAGAAAAAGCAAAACGACGGTTCATGGAAAGTATGGAACGAAAAAACAGAAACGCTCAATAATATTTCTGAAGGAACATATGCCTTGAATATCGAAGATGCAAACGGAATAAAATTGGGAACTTATACCAATAATATTTTGGTAAAAGAAACAGATGCAATTCAATACATGGCACAGCCTGCAAAATTGAATTTGACGTTTACAAAATTAAATGCAAGATGCAACAATGGCGACGATGGCTGGGCAGAAGCTCATGTATCTGGAGGAACAGCGCCTTACAAATATGAGTGGACAAATGGAGAAACAACTGCAAAAATTGAAAACATTACCACAAATAATTATTTTGTATTGGTTACAGATGCAAAAGGATGCGTAGTTCAGGGAAGTATTTTTGTAGGTGATCCGAAAGGAATTTTCTCAACAGAGACAGTAAAAAATCCAACTTGCTATAATGTTAACGACGGCTCGATAGTACTAAATGTTACTGGAGGAAATTTACCTTACAGTTATGTATGGAATACAGGAGCGATTACCAAAGACTTGAATAATCTGCCGGCAGGAAATTATGAAGTAACAATTAGTTGTCCTGATTGCTGTGTGTATAAGAAGAAATTTACCCTGAAAAATCCAGATCCAATTGTGGTTGATTTAGGAAAAGACAGAACCTTGTGCGATGATCAGGTTTTGGAATTGGATGCATCAATTGCTGATAAAAATGCACAATACAGCTGGACATCTTCAAACGGATTTACTTCAAACCAAGCAACAGTAAGTTTGACAAAAGCCGGAACTTATCATGTAAAAGCAACTTCGGCTTTAGGATGCGTAGGCGAAGATGAAATCGTGATTAAAACAAGAAAGGCAGTAATCAGTTCAGAATTTTTATTGAGTTCTCAGGCTTATATTGATGAAGAAGTTATTTTGGTCAATACCAGTAATCCATTTGGTGAAAGCACCAATTGGATAATTCCTGAAGATGTCATAACAGTAGAACAGAAAGAAAAATACATCACGCTAAGGTTTGACAAAACGGGCACTTATACCATTGGTCTGCAGCAGACACAGGACGAATGTTTTGCAATTTACAATAAAAATATTACGGTAGAAAAAAGAAGCACTTTGCCAAATGGAGGCAGTACTGCTAAATCTATTATTGATTTTATTGTAACGCCAAACCCAAGCAACGGAAATTTTAAAGCCATTATTAATTTAGAGAATAATAGTGCAGTAAATCTAAGACTGTTTTCTACTACGGGAGAATATACCATGCAGAAAAAAGATTCGGGAAAGAAAAATTACGAAGTCGATTTTAATACTTCCCTGCAATCCGGAATTTACATTTTGGTACTGGAAACAGAACAGCAAACCCTTGTCAAAAAAATCATCATCTACTAAAAATGAAGAATCTTTTAAATAGAATATATCTTTTTGTCCTAACGCTATTTTTTAGCTTAAATGGTTATGCGCAATTATTTCCTGTGCAGTTGACACCAGTTTTCAACAGTCCGTATAGTGTGAAAATATCCGACTATGCCACAAGTATGGATGTCAAAATGCGCCTGATGGTAAACCCGACAGATGTTTCGATAAACAACAGGCAGGTACGCTTAAAGCTTTATATTCAGGGCAACGGACTTAATATACAAACAAGTGATTATGCTACTGAGCAAAGACCTATTTTTATAAATGGAGGTGAACTTCAGACATTGAGCAATACCGATATTTCAGCATTATTTAGGCTTGAAAACCTACAAGGCATCACAGCACAACAATATGTCAACGGACTGCCTGAAGGAATGTATAATTTTTGTTTTGAAATGTATGATTACATCACAAACCAAAAAATATCCCAGAAAAGTTGTGCTAGTTTATATTTAATATTAAACGATCCGCCTTTATTAAATACGCCACAAAAAAGCGAACAAGTTGCGGCAAGCGATTTCCCTAATATCATGTTCACCTGGACACCACGCCAGATGAACGCGACCAATATTTCGTATAAGTTCGAATTAAAACAGCTTCTTGACCCAACATTAGATCCGCAGTTTGCTTTTCAGATGGCACCTGTTTTGTATGAGGAAACACTCTTCAGCACTGCTTTGTTGTATAATTTAAGCATGCCAATCCTGACGCCGGGAATGCGATATGCATGGCGCGTAAGAGCAATATCAACAACAGGATTATCTGAAAATGCCGTTTTCAAAAATGATGGATACAGCGAAATCTATTCCTTTAAATATACCGCTTCTTGTGCCGCTCCAACCTTTTTGTTAAGCGAAGCTCAGGGACCAAACAGTGTTAAAATAACCTGGCAGGGAGTGCCAGAACATACCAAATATCAGGTACAGTATAAAAAACAAGACGTGCGTAATGCGCAATGGTTTTCGACAAACAGTTTAAATACTCAGAGTTTGATTACCAATTTAGAACCTGGAGTAACGTATCAGTTTCGTGTAGGTTTGAGCTGTGATGCCGCATCAGATGGTATTCAGTCATTTACTTATTCTAATTTAAGCACTTTTACCACGCCAACACAAACAAATGGAGTTCAAGCTTACAATTGCGGAATTATTCCTAAAGTTAATATTCAGAATCAGAAACCTCTTGACAATTTAATTCAGAGCGAGACTTTTACTGCTGGTGATTTTCCTGTTACGGTTTTGGAATTATCAGGACACAGCCCTTATTCAGGACGTGGTTATATCATTGTGCCTTATTTAAAAGATACTAAAATTGCCGTTGAGTTCAATAATATTTTAATTAATACAGATTATCAATTAATCAGCGGAGTTGTAGAGACAAGTTACAATTCAGATTGGAAAAATGTTACTGATTTAGAAGATTTTACCGGAGAAGGAAAAAGCGGAAAAATAGAAGAAAGCGTTTCGTTTGAAATTGGGAAAATAGTTATTAACCCGAATGGAGACATAATCGTAAACGGTAAAAACGGTGAACAAGTTACCATTCCAGGCGGAAAAGACACAGTAATTACAGATGGTACAGGGAAAATTTATACTTTAGATAAAAACGGAGACGGTACTAATGAAGCAACTGAACCTGCAGTTGGTGGAAAATCAACAGCTTCCAACACAGACGGAGTTGACAAAAACGGTCAAGTAATAGAGTTTATGGCCAAAGGAATTAGTATTGCTTTTTCAAACAATGAAGATACAAGTAAGGGAGAAAAAAGCAAGTACGCCTTTGATGTAATACCTGAAAATGCCGGAGAAAGTTTGAAAAAACTGTATAAACAAGTCGGCAAAACAGCCTTGCCTTATAAAGCCGTTGTAAATGGGCAGAGCGATACCGTGTTGGCAACAGTTACCCTAACAGATGATAAAATCAAGCTTGAGGATGTCGTTTTCAAAACCGAAAGCGGGGGCAAAGTTGATTTTGTTAGAAATGATAAAACTTTCATTCTGACTGTAAAAGGTAAATTGACTTACGCAGAAGAGCAAATTTTAGCAGTAATACAACAAGGTGAAAAATGGAAAGTAATAGGTGCTTTTATGCTTGTGCATATTTCACCGAAAGAAGTAAATGTTGCTTTGGTTCCAACTGATGATGATTCAAAAACCAAGCTCGATGACATTATTAAAGATACCCAGAAGATTTATAATAAAGTTGGTGTAAAAGTTAATTTTACTAAAGAGCCCGTTTTAAACATTAACAGCGTAGTTTCGGGTAATGTCATACAGACAGAAAAAAATACAATTACTTCAACATACAGTGCGCAACAGCAAGAAATCAATAGCTTGTATCAATCGACAGAATCGAGTTATGTACTTTTTATGACTAATAAAACTTCCAGTACAGGACAGCAGGGGTATATGCGTTTGAATGGACAGTTTGGTTATGTGTTTAATTCAGGAAATGTATTATCCAAAACAGCAGCACATGAACTCGGTCACGGAATTTTTAAATTAGAACATCCTTTTGAAGTCTATAAAACTATAGAAAAAAGCACTGATTTTTTAATGGATTATAGTTCAGGAACAGTTTTAAGCCATCTCGACTGGAAACAGATTAATGATACTGCATTTAAATTATATGCGTTTCAAAGTCAGAATAGTGGGAAATATGAAACGGATGGACATTACTCTACGGTTTATTTAGTATCTATTATGTTGGGAATGAATCCAGATATAGCTTTAAAATTGGCTAAAGCTGCAGAAGCACCAGATACCACCATTCATAGTGAAACAAAATTTGAATTGAATGATACTTGGGGACATTTGGATGGTTCTCAACAAACTATACATTCATTAACAGGAGGTTTTCACGGTATAGAAGAATTTTTTACTGCAGTTAAATTTTTAAATCCTCAAGAAAATGATATAAGTGAGCTTGGTAAATTATTACATAGATTTGGAGATAGTTATGCTCACTCAGAAATAAATAACTTGAAACCTAGTGATATTAAAGAAAATATTGATTTAAGTAATGCTGATTCAATAACTGTACAAAAATATATTGATGCATGGAAAATGGAATCTGAAATTTCATTGAAAAGTGAAGTTAAACCTTGGATAAAATTTTTTAATTATTATTTAACAAAATATGGCATTAAGTTTTTAAATGATACATCACTTCAGATTTCAATATTTAAAGGAAAAACTCTTAAACAAGTTTTAAAAGATGTTTATTTAAGTAATAAGTCCAAAGACTTTATAATGTACGGAAATCCTATTCTTACAGCAGAACATATTACGACAGATGGTGGTTATCCAGATCAAATCTATTTAAGAACTGATTGGTACTTAATGTATGTTCAAAATTTATCCTGGTTAATTTCAGAAAAATTTAAATTAAACCAAACAAAATTAGATTTAGAGATTTTTAAAAAAATGACAAGATTTGTTTCAAAAAACAAATGTTCTATGAAAGGTATTATTGACTATGAGATATCAAGAAAATTAAATAAAAAGGTATTTTATATACCAGTTTTTTATTCAGAACCTCAAAGAGTATTGGCATCTGGAGATGCTATTTTTAAAACAAATTATTTGAAAGTAGCAGAAGATATTGTTAAAAATACATCAAAGTATTTAATAGAACAAGGTATTTTGCAAAAGAATATTAAAGTTGAAGAAATTGATAATTGGTTTAATCCAAAAATAAATATAGAAGGTGTATTTGTTACAGAAGCTTTTAAAATAACAATTAAATAAAATGACTATGAATTTAAATTTATTTCAGATATCGTCAATTGCTATAATTATATTTTTCATATTAATACTATGGTTTAAATATGGAATCAGTAATGTTTTTAATTATTTCTTAGGTTTGGTATTTATTGTTTTTTATGATATAATCTTTGATTATGGAGGGGGTGGAATATATATAATTCTTAATTTAATTTTTTTTCATGTCATATTTGTATCATGTTTTTTTCTTTACTTTATAGATAAAGACAATAGAAAGGAGAAGTTTTTTATTTTCCCAACGATACTTTATTTGTTTTTAATGTTTTTAGAAGTTTGTTTTCTAGACCCTTTTCAATATTTTAAAATAAAGTTTATTTTTTCTTTATTACCTGTTTTTTTAGCTTTTTTTCCATTATATATTTTGAAATATTATCGAAAATATGTCAAGGTAGAATAGAAATGAAAATTAGAAAGTCTTGCAGTAATCCTTTCGTGTGGCAGCATGCAAATCAAAATCTAGTTTTTTTATAAAGATTTAATATCAAAATAAAGTAGAAATTATAATTCATTGTCCTCCAGACTTTTTTTATAAGTTTTACTCGAATAATACGTACAAATTTAGCTTATAATTACAAGTATAATACCACAAAATTATAAACAACAAAACTAACAGCATTTGAAATAATCGCTGCTAGATTAACTATGAATAAAAATTAATTAAAATAAAGTATTTACACATGAAACAAAAAATTTTAACCTTATTTTTAGTACTATTTACTATTAATAATTTTGCGCAAAAAATTAAAATTGACAAAGGCGAAATAAAACTTGATGAAAAAACGGTTGCTTATATAGAAGGCAAAAAACCATTGTTTAAAATTTCGAGTTTAGATAAAAATTATAAGATAAGCATTCAGTTAAAGCAAGTGGTGCCAGTTCCAGCTATTCCAATAATGGAATACAAAAATGATGAAACAACAAAGTCAAATGAAATGGAATTTACTACAGCAAAGTTTAATCCTTTTAACAATGAGAAAAGTGTTGTAGCTGCGCTAGTAGAACATAATTATCTAAATGCTGATGGATTGAATATTGACATGATCGAAAATTTCATTAATGGAGAAGCAACTGGTATTTCGGCAAAATTACTTGGAGCTAAAAATGAAATAGATCAGGCAAATAAAGCTATAGATGCCTACCAACTAAGAATAGATGATGCTGGGACTATTTATAGTGTAAAAGCACAGAATCAAGATCCGCAGGATAAAAGGATTGGTTATATCAAAGTAACCTCCCCATCCTCTAATGGAGAACTAAAATATGAAGTATTTGATTTAGATAATTATCTAATTGCAACATGGTTTGCAAAAAGTGGGAGTTTATCAGGGTACAGTAAATTTCTAAGTGAAGAATTGATAACTTTTGATAAAAAGGTATTTAGAGCGGCCTTTGACAACAGTGGAAATCCAATAGGATACAAAATGAGTAGAGACATTACGGCAATGAATATTCTAAGAGTATTAGTTGGAAATGGCTATACATTACAACATCAGGGAAAAGCTGGAGTAGAAGCAATAAGAATGGAACAAGCAAAAGCTAATACTGAAAAAATAAATACTGAGCGTTCAAATTCTGCTAATATTTATGAGCAGACTGGATATGTTATAAACGAGAAAGGAGAAAAAAAATCGGGACCAATTACGGCCGAATTCCAATCAATAAAAGCAGAATCATCAAGTGGAATGGCAGATATGACTGCTTATGGGAAAACAGTAACGCTGAAGTTTACAAACGAAAAAGGCCGTGAAAAAACAGAAAATTTCAAATCGAAAAACGGAGTAAGATTCTGTATTGATAAAGATGGAAAAGAAGAATGTTATTTAGGACTAAAAACGATGGGAAATACTTTGGCAGCTGCGGGAAGTTTAAACTCGTTGAGTTTTGATTTTTCAAGCTTCTATAAAATTCTGTATGAAGAAAATGGATACATGGTTTTGGTTAATCCATTATTGCCATCAGATTTTATTCTTAAAATTCCATCACAAGAAAAAGGCTTATATACTAATAAATCGAGTAATGATAAACTGAAAAAAAATGTTGCAGAATACCTAAAATGTGATTCGCTTGTTTTTGAAAACTATGATTTTAAAACGCTTGAAGGATTGATAAAGGTTTTAGAAGATTATAAAAATAATTGTAATAAATAAAATGCCTTGAAAAACCACTGCAGTCATCAAAAACTGCAGTGGTTTAAATAACAACAAAATGAAAAAAGCTTTACTCTTACTACTATTTATTGCAACAATTTCCTGCTATAAAGAAACTTCTATAGCTGTCGAAGGCGATTTTACGACTTTGTATGTCAATGCTAAAGAATCGGTGCCGGTTATCATTAAAATTGACAGCAAAATCACTGGAGCAGATAAATACGAATGGACTTTTGAAGGAGGAAGCCCAAGTTCTTCATCTTTGAAAAATCCGGGAGAAATCCTGTATGATAAGCAGGGAACATATACAATAAAACTTAGAGCGTCAAATGCTGATGGCGAGAGTAAAGAAATCAGCAAAACGGTTTTAATTAGAGAAGGAATCAATATTGATTTTACGCATGAAATTGTAAAAAGCAGTTATTCTCCTGTTGAGGTAGTTATAACAAACAATACTCTTGGAGAAGGACTTACTTATAAATGGGATTTTCAGGACGGAATACCGGCATCTTTTACTGGGAAAACACCTCCAAATGTTGTTTTTACGAGTCCAGGAGAACACGTAATTACTTTAACGGTTTCTAATGGACTTGAAACTCAAAAAGTAACGAAAACCATTACAGTTGAACCGCTTTTAGTAAGCCAGTTTTCATATGCGCCTAGATTTGAAAACGATGATTATCAGTCGCCTGTTACAATTAATTTTAGTAATAAATCAATCAGTGCAACAAAATACGAATGGACTTTTGAAGGAGGAAATCCTGCAGTATCAACTGAAGAAAACCCAACAGTTGTTTTTACAACCATTGGCACACACGAAGTTACACTTGAAGCATCAAATGATAAAACAAGCAAGGTTTTTAAATCAACAATAACAGTCCAACCAAATACAAATCTGCGAATTCTGACCAATATTAAATTAGGCATAAATGCAGCACACAACAATAATAATATTGGTGCAATGTTTTCGACCACAACCAGACAAGTGTATAAAGCAAATGAAATCAATGATCAGAACAGCAGTTTGATAGATATTGCATTTCAGGGGTTAAACAGTAATTTGACATACAACAAATTCATTTCACCGGATCAAGTCAATAACTATGGATTTTTGTCACTCAAAAATGCTCAGAGTACCATTTTTGTAAATTCCCAAAATCTTTGCAACTGCGGATTAAATTTTACCGAAACACAGTTTGATGCCATGGTAAATGATGCTCCAATAAAATCATTAAATATTAATTACAGTGCCGCTGGAGAACAGCAATTTGGTTATGCATATCCAAGAATTGTTTTGTTCAAAACACAAGACGGTCGAAAAGGAGCAATCAAAATAAAAGATATGGTAAAAAACGGAACCAGCTCTTATATTTTATGCGACATCAAAGTACAAAAACAATAAAGGAGGAATCAATTAATGAAAATGAATAATAAAAATAATTGGTTAACGCTTCTTATTGTTTTGATGTTATTAGTTTGTAAAAATGGCTATTCGCAAAATGTTGATTTAGAAAGTTTTTACAAACCTAATTTTAAGGTTACGGGAGGAGTTAATGCCAACCTGATGTATTATAACTCAAACCAGCAAAATTCTCGAGAACCTTTTACGTATCTGCTTTCGGGTAATTTGAATGTCAGTGCATTTAGTTTTAATATTCCGATATTTTACAGCCTGACCAATCAAGGAAACAAACTGGGCTATACTGCACCTTTCGATTTTAACCGAATTTGCATTATGCCTAAATACAAATGGGCTAAAGCTTATATAGGCAATGCAAGTATGACTTTTTCGCCTTATACTTTAAGCGGAATTCCTTTTAGAGGTGCCGGTCTTGAATTGACACCAAGAAGCCCTTTTAAAGTAAGTTTGATGGCAGGACAGTTGTCGAAAGCAATAAATCAGGAAAACGCTTTAGGGGGCGTTCCTGTTTATGAACGATTTGGTTATGGTACAAAAACCAGTTTCGAAAAAGAACGGTATAAAATAGGTTGGATTGGATTTTATGCCAAAGACAATGTAAATTCTTTAGCATATACTGGAAATGACAGCGGTGTAACACCTAAATCAAATTTTGTAAACAGTCTGCTTTTTGGAACTTCATTATTGAAAAATCTGACTTTTAATGTAGAGTATGCGCTTTCTGTATTAACAGATGATACCCGCGCAGAAACCATCAATGGAGGAGGTTTTAGAAACAGTCTTTATTCAGCAAGAGAAAGTACAATTTTTCTTAACGCATTAAATGTAAATTTTGATTACAATATTCAAAAAACAAGATTAGGATTAACATACGAGCGTATTGATCCAAATTATAAGACTTTAGGCGCATTATATTTTAATAATGATTTAGAAAATATTGCACTTCGGCTTTCAAGGCCTTTTTATAATGATAATATTAATGTTTCTGGTAGTTTAGGATACCAAAGAGATGATTTGGCACATGACAAAAAACAAAGCAGCAAACGAGTTGTAGGCTCTATTAATATGAATTATAAAATTACAGATCAGCTGAATTTTACAGGAAGCTATTCTAATTTTTCGACCTATACCAATAAAAAACTCGATCAGTTTGAACTTATCAATAATCCAAATGTCGTTACCTCCGATACTTTAAATTATAGACAGCTATCTCAAAATGCAAACCTGAATATGAGCTATTCTTTTGGAAAAAAGAAAAATCAAAATATGATCTTTAATTACAGTATTGCTGGTCAGGCCAATGAGCAAGGCGGAATTATAAGAAAAGGACAAGCAAGTACAGTCCAGAATTATAATTTGGCTCATACAGTCAATTTTCTCGGCATTAAAACCGCTTTGAACAGTTCCTTAAATTATACCAATAATCAAGTCGGGCAATTTGATAACTCTTCGATTGGTGCTTCGGTTGGTGTTTCAAAAAAACTGCTGAAAGAAAAATTGAACTCCAATTTTGGCTTATTGTATAATAATACTCAAAGTGATGCAAGTTCGAGTTCGGTTTTTGGAATAAAACTCAATAACAGTTATACCCTAATGCAAAAACACAATTTTTCGCTAGGTATGACATCAATGTTCAGAAGCTCAACAAACAGGCCTTCAAATAATGACACAATGCTCAATTTTAATTACGGTTACAGTTTTTAACGAAAGGAATACCTTGATATTAAAACATAATGAAATTCAGGTTTCAATTTACAATATAGATTATTTACTATGAAGAAGTTTTACAACTTATATTTATCTGCCTTATTTACTCTGTTTTGGATTTTTAGTTCTTACGGGCAGGATATAGTACCTCCCAAAGAGCTGAATGCAGCAGCCGGTTCGATAGAAAAGATAGCCGCTGCAGATCGCTGGGTAGATCATTTTTCGAATCAGGATTTGGTTGAACTTCCTGTTGGTATTCGAAATACAGTAAACAATGTTCAATATTCTATTGGGATAACAAAAGCAGTATTTTCACCAGAATATACGACTTTAACTGTATTCTGCAGGGTTGATATTCCGCAGAAAAATGAAAAAGGTCAGCCAATGCAGCTGTTTTTTGGAGCCGATAATGTAAAGCTTTCTCATCAGGGCGGGATTATTGGCGAAGCAAAATTAGTATTGCTTGGCAATGTTGATATTCCGTTTAGCGATAATAAATGGCAATTGTCTTTGTATGGAGGATTTGACATGAAAACGGGAAATGTTGTCAATGATTTGACTTATGTAACAATCGACTGTGATGGTTTTAAAGAAATGAAAATCTCTGGAGCAGTTGAGTTTTCAAGAGATTTGATTCTGCCAATTGATACAAAAACTCAAACTGTTGACGAAGCAAAAACAACAATACCTAAAACATTCTATAATGGTGTTACAAAACAGATTCCTAACAGAGTTCGAGGAGAATTCAGTTTTACAGCTGGTGACTGGAATGATATTTTAGTGAATGTAAGCCTGCAGCCGTTTGTGTTGAAAGACAAACGCAACGGAAAAGATTTTGAAGGTAATTTTCAGTTTTTGATCAGCAATGCAGTATTGGATTTAAGTGACTTGAAAAACGATCCAAAAGTAGTTTTTCCGGATTATTATACAAAAAATGCCCTTTTGGCACCAAGCCCTGAATCGTGGAAAGGAGTATTTATTGAAACTTTTGATGTAGGATTGCCAAAGGAATTCCAAACGACAGATACTGCATCAAATAAGGGAAGAATCCATGTAGGAGCACAAAATCTTATTATTGACAAATTTGGAGTTTCGGGAACTTTTTATGCAGATAATGTTTTTCCACTTGATAGAGGAATTACAAGTGAAGAAAAATCATGGGCATATTCTCTGGATCATATCGATGTCACTATTGCTGCCAATATTTTTGTAAAAGCAAATTTAAGCGGTCAGATTCTCTTGCCGATAAGTAAGGCACCAAAAGAAGATAAAAAAGATACAGCAATTGCATCAACGAGAAAAACAGAGCCTGAATTAGCAGATAATACAAATGTAATTAAAGCAGCAACTCCAAAATCACCACCGCAAACCAATAGAGCAGGTTTGTATTATAACGGATTTATATCTATTGAACAGCAACAGCTGGTTGTGGTGACAAAAGATTCGATCGCGTTTGATATTTGGAAAGCAAAAGCATTGTTACTGCCAAATAGTTCTGTGGAATTAAATTTAGTCAACGGAAGATTTTTGCCCAAAGCCAATTTAAATGGATCAGTTTCTTTTGGAACAAATAAAACTGCTACAGATGATAAGGATGTTGAAGGAAAACATACCGTAGATTTTAAAGGAATCACTTTTGAAAACTTACAGTTACAGACCGTCTCTCCGATAATTTCTGTTCGAAATATGGGATATAAAGGCACAGTTGCTTTTGGTAATTTTCCTGTTTCCATTGGCAATATAAATATTGCGATTAATGGAAATGATTCCCGAATCGATTTTGATTTAGGAATAAATTTAATGGAGAGTGTTGGTGCCGGAGCAACAGCCCGAGTTGGGATATTGGGAAAAATGTATGATGACGGATATAGGCAAAAAAGCCGTTATGCAGGCCTTGATCTTTCAGCCATTAATATAAATTGTGAGTTTGGCGGAATGAAAATGAAAGGGGGACTGATTTTGATGGAAAAGGATCCTGTATATGGTGATGGTTTCAATGCAGATTTAGAAGTAGATGTAAAATTAGTGACTGTAAAAGCAAAAGCTATTTTCGGCCGTACAACATTCAGGTACTGGTATTTTGATGCGTCAGTAAAATTATCTCCAACTCCAGCACCATTTATGATTAATGGTTTTGGCGGTGGGGCGTATTATAAAATGCGCCGAAATTCTGATATAGCTATTGGTGATTTTTCTCCTTCGGGACTCAGTTATACACCTGACGAAAAAATAAATTTAGGCCTTAAGGCTTTGGTTTATTTTCATATCGGTTCAGAAACAATTTGTGATGGTGAAGCCGGATTTGAAATGGTGTTCAACTCAAAGGGTGGATTAAACAGAGTAGCCGTTTTTGGAAAAGCAGATGTGATGGCTAAAATTCCAGGAATGGACAAGATAAATAATTTGATTCAGAAAGTTGCTACGAATGTTACTTCAAAAACCAGCTTTTTAGGTATTAGCGAGTCAGATTTAAAAGGTTCTTTTGCCAGTAAATATATTCCAGAAGCAGATAAAGCAATACCTACACCATTGTCAGAAGATGTGGGGATAAGAATGGCAGCAGCTATAGAGTTTGATTTTCAGAATAATTCTCTGCATGCCACAACTGATGTCTACATCAATACTCCGGGAAATTTCCTATCGGGAACAGGGCCAGGAGGAAGAGCTATTTGGGGAGTTTTTCATAAAGACCCAAAAGATTGGTATATGTATATAGGAACACCAGACGACAGATGTGGCATAAAAATAGGAGTGGCAGGTGCATTCTTAAAAACGTCGAGTTACTTTATGGCAGGAAACAAACTTCCGGCAAGTCCTCAACCGCCAGCAGTTGTAGCACAGATTTTAGGCGTCGATGCCAAGCAGTTAGATTACATGCGTGATGAAAATACATTGGCCAATGGAGGCGGGTTGGCATTTGGATCAAGTTTAGACTTTGATACCGGAGATTTGAGTTTCTTGCTTTTCTATGCCCGTTTTCAAGCAGGAATGGGATTCGATATTATGCTTAAGGATTACCAAGAAGCCAGATGTTCTAATACTGGAAAATTGGTCGGTATAAATGGTTGGTATGCCAACGGGCAATCTTATGCTTATTTGCAGGGAGAATTGGGAGTAAGAATAAAACTTGCTTTTATAAAAATGAAAGTTCCAATCATTTCTGGAGGAGCTGCAGTTTTGTTGCAGGCAAAACTGCCAAATCCGGTTTGGATGCGAGGTTATGTGGGAGGAAATATGAATGTTTTGGGAGGATTAATTAAAGGCAAATTCAGATTCAAATTAGAAATTGGTCAAGAATGTCAGTTTGAAAATGCTTCTCCTCTAGGCGGAATTAAATTAATAACAGACGTAACACCAAAACAAAGTTCAGCAGATGTTGATGTTTTTGCTGTACCGCAGGCTGCTTTTTCAATGAAAGTCAATGAAGCATTTGTAATTCCTGAAGATACTGGAGATGTTACTTATAAAGTAATATTAGAAAAATTCAAAGTTTTTGATGGAACAAAAGAAATAACAGGAACTTTCGAATGGAGCTCAATGAAAGACAGAGTAAATTTTGTTTCAACAGATATTTTGCCACCAAACAAAGAACTGAAAGTTCAGGTTGAAGTTAGTTTTCAAAAGATGGTAAATGGTGTTTTCCAGCCAATAAAAGTAGATGGGAAAATTGCTACTGAATATGAGGAAAGATTATTTACAACAGGCGGAGCACCAAATCATATTCCTCTTTCAAATATTAAATACTCATATCCGGTTGTAAATCAGAAATATTTCCTTGAAGAAGAATATCCAAAAGGATATATTCAGTTAAAAAGAGGTCAGGATTATTTGTTTGAAGATGCGAGTTGGGAAACCAGTATCAAAATAAATGAAGATGGAATGTCAAATGTAAAAGCGACAGCTTTTAATTATGATATAACTAAAAATGAAGTGTATTATGATCTGCCTAATATTAAGCAAGAAAAGAAATATAACTTTTCAATAGTGAGCAGTTTAAAAAAGACTCCATCTAGGAATACTCAATCAAATACACGAACAAATACAATCAGTGATGAAGGCAATGATATTGAGATAAAAGAAAATCAAGCGGATGCAGTATCAAAAGCAGAAGGAAGTATTGATCGTTTATCCTATTCGTTTAATTCGAGTAAATATAAAACCTTTACGGCTAAAATGAATGCTATCAATACGCAGAGTTATAATTTCGGAGTATTGTATTCAGATGTTATTTATTTGACAAATACGATTTCAAGTCAAGAAGCATTTGATATAGTTGAGCTTCAAGGGGTAAATTATAGTGATAATAAACCAATTATCACAGCAGAATCTAAACTAAATGATGAGTATTATACAACGGATATTTATCCGTATCTGTATAAAGACTATCCTTTACTTGGAAATTACACTATTAAGTATAGAGACACAGATGAATTGGGGGTTATTCCGGCAAAAGCGATTCCACTAAATGCTTATTATATGACCAGTATAGAGAATGATGTAAACCAATCCTGGACAAAAGGTAATTTCCCTTTTAAATACAATATGCCGTTGCTTTACAAACAAGATTGGGTGGATTTAAATAATCAGATTATTAATGCTTATATCAATGGAGATAGAAATGTTGAGTCTTTAGCGAAACGTTTTTTAAATAGTAATTACCAGTTTATGCGTTATGGCAATTATGAAATTTTAATAAAGTATAATTTGCCGGGAGACAAAAAGTCTAATGAATATACTTATAAGTATAAAAATAATAATAAGTTTAGATTGTAAGCAATGTAGACTTTGAAGATTAATGAATAAAAATAAAAAGATGAAAAAGAAAATCATTTTTCTACTGTTTCTATTATCCAGTTGCACTAATAATAGATTTTATGGCAGTATTTACGATTACGATACTGATAAACCAATAAAAAATGTAACCGTGAATATCAATAACATTAAGACCCAGACAGATAGTCTGGGATCTTTTGTTGTAGAAATAAAATCAAATAGAGATTGTATAATACTATTACAAAAAGATGGATATGCAGATAAAAAAGTATATAGAAAACCCGACTCTTTAGGTAAATTTTCAAAAAAATACTTCAAAAACAATAAAATTTATTTATTCAAGAAAGACAGTGAATTTTTAAATAAAAATAAGTTGTAGAATCATTTTATTTAAAAAGAGAATTCAAATTGATTTCTTTTTTCTCTTTCAACTTCTTCACAATTTTAAGAAATGCGATAGCAGTAATGTAAGCATCACCTAAAGCAGTATGACGGTCTTTTTTAGAAATATCAAACTTATCAGCAAGATCGTCTAAAGTGTAATGATCTTTGCGTTCAAATAAATGAGATTTAATCAAAGTTCTTTTATATAAATACGCTGTATCTAAAGTTTTGTTATTTAAGACCGGAAGCCCATTACGTTCTAATGCTTTGTTGATGATTGTAACATCAAAAATAGTATGATGCGCAATAATTACAGAATCGCCTAAAAATTCCAAAAACTGTTGCAAAGCCTCTAATTCCGTCGGACGTTTTATAAGCAGATCTTTTAAAATACCATGAATTTGTGCAGTCGATTTATCATAATGATCTTGTTCAAGATAGATTTCAAAACTATCCTGAACAGAAATAACTCCATTTTGCATAACTAAAGCACCAATACATAAAATTCGGTCATTTTCGTAATCAAAACCTGTCGTTTCGGTATCTAAAACCACAAAACGAGTTTCCTCAATTGTGATATTTTCATCAAATAGATTTTCTTCTTTTTTCCAAAAATTGAATAAACTCATGATTATACCAGATTTGAGATATTAAAACGTACTGAAATCAATTCCTGAAGCTCTTTAATAGTTTTAAAAGTACGTTTCAGTTTAATTTTTTCCATTTTGGATAAAGATTCCAAAGCAATAAACTGTCCTGAATCATGATGCAAAAGTCCTTGCTTGGTTCTAAATTTCAATAAAGCTTTAAACGAATACGAACACGATAAATACAATTCTCTGTTTGTAGGTTCAAGTTCTGCTAATTTTTCAAAACGTTCAGCCGTATTGCTGATTGATTTTACCGAATGAGATAAAATCAAAACCCTGGCAGCATCCGTTAAAGGCATTAAAGCCCTTCTTTTAATATCAAAATTATCTTTATTTGCACCGTCCTGTTCAACTAAAAACTGTCTGAAAAATCCAGTAGGCGAAGGGCTTTGCAATGCACCGCTCACCAAATGCATATAGAAAATAGGATTGGCTTTAATTGTCTCAAAAATATAGTCAGATAAGTGATTGACGATTTCAGTATCGCCATACGTAGAGCTGTAATCAAAGAAAATGAATGAAAGTAAAACTTCATTTTTTCCGGGATTGGTAATCCAGTAATGAACCTGAGTTTTCCATTCATCAAGGCTCATGCACCATTTTGGGTTCGAAGCCATCATTTCGGCAGGGCAATAATCATAACCAATATCAAAAAGGCCTTTATTAACAAGTCCGGAGAGTTTTAAGAAATATATTTTAGTTTCGTCTCTAAAAACTTCATTTACATTTTCATATACAATTGCATTGTCCTGATCTGTATGCAGCATTTGTTCGCCTCTTCCTTGGCTTCCGAGAGCCAGCCATGCAAATTTTACCGGCGGCGGACTGCTCATTTTATCAAGACAAATTTCTATAACTCGATTTGTACAGGCTTCATTAAGTTCAGTTATGATTTTGGTAATTAAAGTCATCGGAATATTTTGGTCCAGATATCCCTGAAGTAACTGCATTATTTGGTTGCGAATAGGTTTTATTTCTTTGATTTTTTTCGTGCGTTTTAAAGCTTTTATCAAAACTGCAGGATTATTTCCAAGTGCAACCATGACATCATGTTTGGATAAAATTCCAACTGCTTTGGTATTAACAGTTCCGTCTTTTGTTAGACATAAATGACTGATATTACTTTTCATCATGGCCATTTGTGCCTCTGTAACCGTCATTTTTTTCGGATACGTAATAACTGGTTTTGTCATTATCGTTTCGGCAGTTGTTGTAATTGGAAAATCGCCAGTAACAACCTTATTTCGAAGATCTTTATCAGTTAATATACCAATAGGAAGCATTTCATCCACAATCAAAATGGCTCCTACTTTCTTTTTGCCCATAATTTTAGCAATATCCTTTACAGTGGTGGAAGGACTGCAGGTTACTATTTTTTTTGAATATTTGATGGGTGTTAAATCAAATGAATGATTACTTGAATGCAGATTTTCATTCAGAAGATCATCGCCATACAGTTTATCTTTATGAATGTCTGAATAAGGATTTCGGGTGTTTGAGGCATAACTTTCAATCAGGAAATTACCAACATTTCTGTTTTCAAGCGCATAAGGTTTGAAAACAGCAATTGGAATCGCATAGAGAATACTTTCTTCATGTGCCACAGCTTCCATAATATAGTTTTCCTGTGCCAAAAGCGGACGTAATCCAAAAATGTCACCTTCGTCACACATGTCTAAAACGCTATTTTTAGTGCTTTTTTTCAACGCAACAGCGCCTTTATGAACGACATAAAAAGAATCATGTGTTTTATCATTTTCGGCAAAAATCACAGCATCTTTTTCTTTATAAATAATAGAAATCTGTTCAGATAGTTTTTCTAAATCTTTCTGATGCAAAAAATTAAACGGTGGAAATCCTTTTAAAAAGTCGGCAACTCTTTGCGAAATGGTATTTTTCATTTGGTTAGATTAAAGCCCTAAAATACTATTTTAAAATAGAAATGTAAAAGAAACACGTTTGTTTTTTGAGTTACAAAGTTACAGACAGGCAAAGGTTCAAAGTCGAAATACATTATTGTACAAAAAAAGCTCCAAAATAGGAGCTTTCAATATTGTTTTAAAAAGTCTTAATCAACTTTGTAAACTTTTCCTCTTTGCTTTTCTTCAGAGCCAACCATTCCAAATTCAAAAGTGTATGAATCTTTTTCAGTTGTTAAAATTTTCATGCTGATAGCTTTTTCCTCAGCCATATTTTTTGGATGTTTCTTTTGCAGAACATATTCGCAATCACTTACCCAGCGAATTGTCGAAGTATCTGTTTTTCCTTCAAAAGTTTCAATTTCAATACTGTCTTTGCGCTCAAAAAAAGTAGTTTTTTTAACGCCGTTTAGTTCAAACTCAAATTTGAATTTTCCGTTTTTAAAATCTTTACAGTTATGTTCGGCATTATAACATGATACTAAAGCCAGTACCGGAAATAAGAATAGTATTTTTTTCATTTTTTTTTATGCTTTTAAGCTTTATATAATAGGTTTTAAGCTTTAGTTTGGCCGCATTTTTGCTTATTGCTTACAGCCTAAAGCCTATGGCTTTTATTATTTCAATCTCTTTAATTCATCATCAGTAAAGTTCTTGATTTCTTTCTCTTTGGCAAACTTTTCGGCATTGTAATTTCCTGATTTATTCTTCGGAATTGATAAGCTTTCCCACTCACTGTTTTTCAATTGTTTGGCATAAAAAACAATCTGTCCCACGTGATAAGGATAATGTGCCAGCTGACGGTTTATGGCTTCAATAACTGTATGGCCTTCATTTCGAATATAAATAATATCAGAAAGCTGTTCTGGTTTTAGACTTTTTAAAGCATTTTCAAAACAATTCCAGCCTTTGTTCCAAACTTCGAGAACTTCTTCTTTCGATTTTAAATCATTTTCAAATTCGGCATCACGGTTACGCCATTCTTTCTCACCATCAGAAGTTAAAAAATCGGTCCAGCGTGAAAGCATATTACCAGAAATGTGTTTAATAATCGTAGCAATACTGTTAGTATCTTCGTTTATGGATACAAAAAGCTGTTCTGGTTCTAATTGATCCATAGCCTTTTCGCCCAGCATTTTATAATACAAAAACTGTTTTTTAACGCTTTCCAGATAAGAAGTATCAGCATTCATAACTATACAATTTTGATGTCATATTTATCTAAAAGTCCCGCAATTCCCTGAGTAGAAAACTGGGCTTTTCGCATTGCATTAAATTCCGGATCTATTTTATAATTGTATGCTGTTCTAAAATCAACCGAAGCCAATTGTGTTTCGTTAAAAATAGCTCCGTCTAAATCACAATCGGCAAAAACAGAACTGGTTAAATTTGTTCCCACAAATGTTACTTCACGAACAGACGAATTTATAAACTTGGTTTTGGGCATTTTTTTATTAGAAAATATAGCATAATCGAGCGTACATTCTTCAAAATGAACCTGAAAAAGAAAATCATCACATTCATTAAATGCAATTCCCAGAAGTTTGCAATTCCTGAAATTTACATTCTTTAAACTAGTTCCTGCTAAACTTGTCATGGAAAGATTGCAATCGATAAACTCACAGTCTAAAAAACTATTTGAACTAAAATTACTGTTTGAAAAATCACAGTTTTTGAAAACACAATCTTCAAATTCCCGATTGTTTATTCGTTTATCAATATAAACAACTTTCTCGAATGTTTTTTGAATGTGGATTATTTCTTCCATGAATTTTAAATAAAGATTTTGAATTGTAAGTTTTAATTAAACCCGACAGATTTTTAAAACCTGTCGGGTTTGTTTGAACGACTCATTTAGTCATTAAACAAACCTCTCATAATAATTTTCAGTCCTAAAAAGGTCAAAAGCATTGAACCCAGACAAGCTACAATTCCAATTCCGAGAACCAAATAATGCCAGTTCGTATGCTGATTCATAAATGCGTTATATATTAATGACGGCCCAAGAAACATCAAAGGCAGAGCGCCTGTTAAATATTTAATTCCTTTTCCTAATAATTGTTTATTTGTGCTCATTTTGAAATTTTGTTTCAGGTTTCAGGTTTTCTTTGTTTAAAGTTGTTGTAAATGATATTTAACAGCAAAGTTCACAAGGTTTTTTATCTAAGCTTTGCGAACTCTGCCTTCTTAATTTTATTTAAACTTCGCGAACTTTGCGAAAAAAACTTTGAGAAAAAAACTTTGCGAACTTTGCGTTAAAATTCACATTTTACAGAAAACCTTTTACTTACTATAATTATCAACAGCATTTCTAACGCTGCCATATTTTTTCAATAACTCCGAAGCTTCTTCATACGAAACCGGAATTTCTCCCATAATCATTTTTACGCCTCTGTCAACCAGTTTAATATTACTCAACTGCATATCAACCATTTTGTTGCCTTTTACTTTTCCAAGCTGAATCATTGCAGTGGTCGAAATCATATTTAAAACTAGTTTTTGTGCAGTTCCGGCTTTCATTCTCGAACTTCCGGTTACAAATTCAGGACCTACAACTACTTCAATTGGAAATTTTGCAGTCAATGCCAGCGGACTTCCTGCATTACAGGTAATACAGCCCGTTGCAATATTGTTCTCATTACAAGTTTCTAAACCGCCAATAACATAAGGAGTTGTTCCTGATGCAGCAATCCCGATAACAATATCATTTTGATTAATATTATGAGCTTGTAAATCAATCCAGGCTTGTGTGGCATTGTCTTCGGCATTTTCTACTGCACGACGAATTGCCGTGTCGCCGCCCGCAATAATTCCGTTTACTAAATCAAAAGGAACACCAAAAGTAGGCGGACATTCTGATGCATCTACAACACCCAAACGCCCAGACGTACCGGCGCCAATGTAAAAAATACGGCCTCCCAATTTTAAATTGGCAACAACTTGTGTTACCAAAGCTTCGACTTGCGGTAAAGCTTTCTCGACAGCATGTGGTACAGTTTTGTCTTCGTTGTTAATATTGGTCAGCAGTTCCTGAACTGACATTTTTTCTAAATGTTCGTATTTTGAAGATTGTTCGGTTGTTTTTGTAAATGTCATTTTTTGTCGAAATAGTTATCCTCCAAAATTAAACTATTTTATGGCAAAAACAGGAAAAATTAGAAAGTAAACTCGCTTGGATTTTTATTTTTTTGAAGTTTTTCTTTATCCTGAAAACTTTCAGGATTCTTTCTTAATAAACTAAAATATTATATTTGTTAACTAATAAAACCCCAATGGATAAACTAAGTTTTTTGAACGGTATTGCCTGGATTGCAGTTTTTATTTCCTTGCTTCTGGCTTTCTTTTTATTTACCGTAAAAACCGAAAATAAACTGGCAAACAGATTGTTTGCTTTCTTCTTTATTTTATCTGCAATTGATCTAAGCGGATTTTTTTTCTATGAATTTATTGAGGAACAATTAGATATTGAAGTTTTTAGATGGACAACCTGTCTACTCGGAATGCCTTTATTTTACTTATTTGTTCTTGCGGTTTGTTATTCTGATTTTCAATTAAAGTGGAAACATTTACTGCATGGATTTCCCTTTATATTGGTCAATTTAATTTTTCTGCCAAGATTTTATCTGGCGGGTGAAATAGAGAAAATCCAGTTTTTTAAAGTTCACAATCAAATGCCTGAAATGCTTTTTTTTCATGCCATTGTTGAGTTTCAATATGTATTTTATATTGTGGGTGTGTTTTTAATTTTAAGAAAATATAAAGAGCTTTATTTAGAAAATTATGCCAATACAAGTTTCTCAACTTATGTTTGGCTTTTTCAAATGACTAGTGTTTTTCTTATCGCACATATTGTTGTGATATTAAAAACTTTATTGCGATACACAGATTATAATAACACTTTTATTTGGGCTAATGTTTTGGTAGGCAGCATTGCACTGCTTATTACATGCTGGTTTATCATGAAAGCGCTCAATCATCCGGAGCTTTTTAGAGGAATAAATTCTAAATTAAAACTCACTAAAGACATTCTTCCGGAAAGTACAACAAAAAACGACTCGGAAAATATTCAAAACGATTTAATTCAAACTCAGATTCATGCTTTAAGAGATTATATGACGGAAAAAGAACCTTATCTCGATCAGTCGCTTACGATACAGGAACTGGCAAATCAGATCAATATTCCGGTTCGTGATTTGTCGGTTTTGATAAATCATCATATCGATCAGCATTTTTTTGATTTTGTAAATGAATATCGTATTCAAAAAGCCATGCATATTTTAAAAGATGCTTCTAAAAAAGAACTTACGGTTTTAGAAATACTATATGAAGTTGGTTTTAATTCAAAATCTTCCTTTAATACTTCTTTTAAAAAATACACCAATTTAACGCCAACGGCTTACCGAAATAGTTGAAAATAAACATCTTGTAAAAAGTCGTACTTCATAACTAATAAAGTCGAACCAATTTCCTGAACAGAAAATGGTTCGACTTTTTTTTCTCGGTCGAATCTGGAAAATTTCTAAGGCAACTTTGCTTCAAATTAATCAAACAAGTTAAAATTAGAAATTATGAAAAATTCAAGTCTCCTTATCTTTTTACTATTGCCTTTGTTTTGTTTGGCGCAGTCAACTTTAAAATTAAAAGGAAAAGTGTCAACTGAAACTACACCTTTAGAATGGGCAGATGTTTCGATATTCAATTCAGAAGGAAAAATTATCGACGGAACTACGACCAAACAAGACGGAACTTTTGAAATTAATCTTAAAAAAGGAACTTATAAAATAGGAATCAATCTTTTAGGTTTTTCAGAATTTGAAAAAGAGATTTCTCTTGAAAAAGACACAGATTTAGGTACACTTATTATAAAAGAAACTATTGCCAATTTGAATGAAGTTGTGATAAAAACGGCAAAAAATACGGTTGAACAAAAAATTGATCGTGTAGTTTATAAAGTCGAAAATAATATTGCCGTAACAGGCGGCGATGCGCTTACAGCAATAAATACCGCTCCGGGTGTTGTCGTACAAAATAGTTCTATAAATATTTTAGGAAAAGGCGCTTCGAGAGTGATGATCGACGGAAGAATGATTGAATTATCAGGAGAGGAATTGAATAGTTTCCTGAAATCAATTTCGGCAAATGATATCAAAAGTATTGAAGTTATTGCCAATCCTCCTGCAAAATATGAAGCGAACGGAACGGGCGGAATTATCAATATTATTATGAAAAAAGGAATGCATGATTCCTGGAAAAACGCGACAACAACATCTTACGATCAAAATAAATACGGAATTTATACTTTAAGAAACAGTTTCTTCTACAACAAAAATAAATTCAGATTTGCGTTTAGCGGAAACGGACGTATTGGAAACACAAATAATACAGAAGATTTGGATATTTATTATCCAACTGGACTTTGGGAATTAAGAGATGTTTCTAAACAAAAAGAAAACAGTCTTTCGGGGCGTTTATCTTTAGATTATGATGTTTCGGATAAAACGACAATTGGTTTTCAGTATTTAAACGAAAGTTATAATCCGGATATGAATTCGAATACCAGAATCAAGATTTTTAATACTTCAAATTCAGTCGATTCGCTTTTGGTTAATAGAGGTTTTAATGATAAATATTCAGGAAGCCAGACTTATAACGCGCATTTAATTTCAAAATTAGATTCAATAGGGAAAAAAGTAAGCGTCGATTTGGATTACTTTACTTACGGTTCAAAATTCGATAAAAACTTCGTAGCAAAATCGTACTTGCCAGACGGAACGTATCAAAACACAAATCAATCAGCACGAAATAATTCAAATCAGAATATTGATAATTTTAGTTTGAAAGCTGATTTTGAACATCCAATGAAAGCTTTTGATTTTTCGTATGGCGGAAAAGTAAGTTTTGTAAAAAGTAACAGCGATGTGTTTTATTATAACACAATTTCCGGAAGTGAAGTTTTGGATGCAAATCAGTCGAATGTGTTTGAATACAAAGAAAATAATCAGGCGGTTTATATTAACGGAAATAAAAAATTCAATGATAAATTCTCTTTTCAATTGGGTTTAAGATTAGAAAATACACAAACAAACGGATATTCTGAGACGTTACATCAGGAAGTGAAAAATGATTATTTAAAGCTGTTTCCAAGTTTGTATTTAGATTATCAATTGAATGAGAATCATGGTTTTAATTTCACTTACGGAAAACGTATCAATCGCCCGGGTTTTGGTTTAATGAATCCATTTCGTTCTTATATTAATAGTAATAGTTATTCAGAAGGAAATCCGTTTTTAAGGCCTTCTTTTAGTAATAATTTTGACTTTACGTATTCTTTTAAAAAGAATTTAAGAACTAATATTTTCTTTAATAGAACAACAAATGGTTACGGAGTTGTTTTTACTTCAAATCCTGAAATCAATACGCAGGTTATAACAAGACAAAATTATTTTGATGAAAGTTCATTTGGTATTGGAGAGAGTTATTCAGCAGAAGTTACAAGCTGGTTCGAAACACTGACTTCTGTTTATCTTTTAGGTTCTAAAACAAGTTTTATTTCGGAGATAAATGCAGTTCCGTCAAACACTGAACAGCTTTATTTTACAACAGAAAATACTTTTACGCTAAGTGAAACTACAAAGCTGCAATTGGAATATTTTTACAGTTCTCCGTTTAAAAAAGGTTTATATGAAATTGGTTATATGGCTGGATTGAATATTGCAATTAGACAAAGTTTCCTGAAAAATAATCTGCAGCTGACTTTTTTGGTTAATGATATTTTTAATACGTCTTATTTAAAAGATTATAAATCGATTGTAAACGGTGTAATTCAGGTTTACAGCCAAAATGAAAGCAGTCGATTTGCAAGATTATCTGTGACTTACAACTTTGGAAATAAAAAGATTAAGGTTCAGGAACGTGATTTTGGTAATAAAGAAGAGAAAAAACGAACTGGGAAATAGTTATGAATTATAAATTGTTAATTGTCAATTGTTAATGTTGATATTGCAACCTGAAACTTGAAACCTGAAACTTTTTGCGTGAGGGATAGGAACTGGCTACCGAAGTAGCGCGGATAGCCCGGCAGTATTTAAGAAAAGGCCCAATGAACGCAAAGTTGATTGGGCCTTTTCTTAAATACTGACACGCCCAGATTATAAAAAGAATGCCAATAGAATTCCGAGAACGATCATCGAAACTTTGGCAATATTGAATTTGTGTCCTTCGCTGCTTTCAAAAATAATTGTGGACGAAATGTGGAATAAAATACCAATCACGATCGCGGTTATTTCGGTATAATAATCGTTTAAAAAAGACAGATATTCTGAAGCGACAGTTCCAAGAGGTGTCATAACAGAAAAAGTCAGCATGAAAGCAAAAATGGCTTTTTTGTTTAAATCGGCATTGATGAAAAATGTCGTTAGAATCACGGCAATTGGTAAATGATGAATCGCAATGCCAACAGCCAGATCATGATGATGACTTACCGGAAAACCTTCTAAAAAGGCATGAATACACAAACTAATGAATAAAAGCCATGGGATTTGAGACATTTTTGCGTGTCCGTGAACGTGTCCGTGTTCGGCTCCTTTTGAGAAAAATTCTAAAACAATCTGGAATAAAATTCCGACCATTATAAATAAACCAATTTTGTGATTATGAGAACTGTAAACTTCCGGCAGAAGATGCATTACGGTTAACGATAACAAAAAAGAACCGCTGAATGCGAGTAGTAATTTTAAATTGGTTTTGTTGTTTGGTTTTATAAACAAAGCCACACTATATCCTAAAAGTACAGAAAATAAGGGTAGTAAATAGTTCATTTTTAGTTTGTTTAATCGTTGATTTGTTTAATCGTTTAATCGGTTTTTGTCAATTTGTTTTACGGTTAAACAAATCAACGATTAAACGCTTAACCAATTTATTTAAAAATCATGATTAATCTTTCGCTTTCGGTTTTATGGAATTTTTTAAGCTTATAATCGCCAAAAATATCCAGAAGATAAATTCCGGCTTCTTCCATTAAATCCTGAAAATCTTTTAAAGTCAGCGCTTTTACTTTTTCGGTATAATGATATTTTCTGCCTTGGTCTTCAAAATCAATTTCTTTTAAAATATGCCCGTCTTCAACATATCTTTTAATGTGAAAATCAATTCCGTCAACCGTTTTTACTTCTTCGGGAACCAGAGTTTCGATAACCTGATTTACGTTCATAAAATCGATGACAGCAAAACCATATTCAGATAAACTTTCTTTAATTGCTTTTAGTGTTGTAAGGTTATCATCGTCACTTTCGAAGTAGCCAAAACTCGTGAAAAGATTGAAAATAGCGTCGAATTTTTCCTCAAAAGGCTCGCGCATATCATGCACTTTAAAATGCAGGTGTTCGTTGCTGTTTTTGCTGGCTTCAGCAATGCTGTTTTCAGATAAATCGGCACCTAAAACATTATAGCCTAATTGGTTCAGGTAAATAGAATGACGTCCTTTTCCGCAGGCTAAATCCAAAACTTTAGCCTTTTCAGGCAGATTTAAATAATGCGTTAAATTATCCATGAAAATCTGCGCTTCTCTATAATTTCTATCCTTGTACAGAATGTGATAATACGGAGTGTCAAACCAGGATGTGAACCAGCTTTCGGTATTTCTTTCCGGATTTGGTGTAGATGAGTTGGGTGCGTCAGACATTTATTCTATTTCAATTAATTCAAAGTCCGGCAAATTTAGTGTATTTTTGCCGAAAAATAACTATTTCGCTGCGATACCTAAATAAACGTTAGCGTCTGTCGGCGATCGGGGTTGTTTTTTAAAACAAAAATAAAGATGGAAGAAAATTTTAGAATGATTGCCAAATGTTTTTTTGGCTTTGAAGAAATATTAGAAAAAGAATTGCGTACGCTTGGTGCTCAGGATGTCGAAAAAGGTGTGCGTATGGTAAGTTTTAAAGGAGATAAAGGGTTTATGTACAAAGCTAATTTATCGCTTAGAACAGCACTTAAAGTTCTAAAACCAATTTATTCTTTTAGAGCTAATAACGAACAGGCTTTGTATAAAGGAATTGCCGGCATAAACTGGTCAAAACTCCTGAATGCAAACCAAACCTTTGTTATTGATACAACGGTTCATTCTACTTATTTTAATCATTCGGAGTTTGTTTCTCAAAAATGTAAAGATGCGATTGTCGATCAGTTTAGAGAAAGAACAGGGCAGAGACCAAGTATCGATAAACAATATCCGGATTTAAGAATTAATGTACATATTGATAGAGATCAGGTTTCGGTTTCTTTAGATACATCAGGAAATTCACTTCATCAGCGTGGTTATAGAACGGCTACGAATATTGCGCCTATAAACGAGGTTTTAGCTGCTGGAATTCTTTTGTTATCTGGCTGGGATGGCCAAAGTCATTTTTTAGATCCAATGTGCGGTTCCGGAACTTTTCTTGCCGAAGCGGCAATGATTGCCTGTAATATTCCGGCTAATATTAACCGAAAAGAATTTGCTTTCGAAAAATGGAAAGACTGGGATAACGATTTGTTTGATACAATCGTTGATAGTTTAATGAAGAAAACCAGAGAGTTTCACTATACTATAAAAGGTTTTGACAAAGCACCAAGTGCGGTTAGCAAAGCAAAAGATAATATCAGAAATGCCAATCTTGATGATTATATAACGATTCACGAAGACAACTTTTTTGATACTGAAAAAGAAGTTGAAGGAAAACTGCACATGGTTTTCAATCCGCCTTATGATGAGCGTTTAGATATTCACATGGAGCGTTTTTATCAAAATATCGGGGATACTTTAAAGAAAAATTATCCGGGAACAAATGCCTGGTTTATAACCGCAAATCTTGAAGCCTTGAAATTTGTTGGATTAAAACCGTCAAGAAAAATCAAACTTTTCAACGGAAGCCTTGAAGCTCGTTTGGTTAAATACGAAATGTACGAAGGAAGTAAAAGAACGAAATTTCAAGTTTCTTAATAGTTACAAAGTGACAAAGGTTAAAAGTAACAAAGAAAAAAACTTTACCCCTTTCTTTCTTTGTAGCTTTGAACCTAAAAAATAAGTCAAGTAAATAATATAAAGCTGTAGCTGCAGAGTTGCAAAGAAAAAAACTTTGCCTCTTTGTCACTTTGTAGCTTTGAATCTAAAAAAAAATGACAAAACTACAAGTAAGAGCATTCCTGTATCAATTAGGAACATTTGCAATTTTATTTATTTTAGGAAGATTTATAATTGCGCAATACACTGGATTAACAGGAATCTGGATTCCGATGACATCGTTTGTTGTGGCAACTATTATTGGGCCTAAATTTCAGGCTGTAAAAACAAAAGACGGCGAAAAACTTTTTATGAAATGGATTTTTATAAAAGGAATTAGAATTATCGGATAAAATTTTAAAATCAGCAATTATGAGGAAAATAGGCCTTATTGGCGGGATAAGCTGGGTTTCGACTTCAGATTATTACAGACTTATAAATCTTGGAATAAATGAAAAACGGGGAGGTTTAAACTTCTCTGAATGTTTGGTTTACTCGTTTAATTATGCTGATATTAAAAAGAATAACGACAATAATGACTGGGATTCGACTTTTAAAATGCTTTTTAAAGGCTGCGAATTTTTAAAATCCGGCGGGGCAGAAGCTATCGTTTTATGTGCCAATACAATGCATTTAATTGCTGATAAACTTCAGGAAGCGATTGATTTGCCTATTATTCATATTGCGGCAGAAACAGCTGTTGAAATTGAGAAACAAAACCTGAAAAAAGTAGGGTTATTGGGAACCAAATTTACAATGGAACTTGATTTCTTTAAAGATAAGCTAAAAGCGAAAGGTATTGAAGCTATTATTCCTGCTAATGAAGAAGTTAAAGATTTTATTCATTATACTATTTTTGAAGAACTTGGCAGAGGAATTGTGACGGATGAAACTAAAAAACGTTATCTCGAAATTGCTAATGAACTGGTTAAAAATGGTGCAGAAGGCATTATTTTAGGATGTACCGAAATTCCGATGGTAATAAAAGAAGGAGATTTATCAGTTCCTATTTTTGATACAACTTTAATACATGCAAAAGCGGCAGTTGAATTTCAATTGTCTTAAAATAAAAGAAAACTAAAAAGCCTCAAATTATTGAATTTGAGGCTTTTTAAATTATATGAAAAAATATTATTTTTTCTTAGGAGCTTCTTTTACGATTTCAGGAACAACTACTTTCTTTTTGTAAATCGGAATAAAATACGAAACTGTGTAATTAAATCCTACACCAAAACTTCCGTCATAAGTTCTGTTGAATCCCGGAATATAAAGATTATCAAAACCAGAAGGTTTGTTGTTCATTGCTAAAAGCTTTAGCTGAACGCCAAAACCAACAAAAAGGTTGTTAAAAACTTCTGCTTTAATTCCCATAGCAACTTCAAACCACGCAGCGGTTAAACCATTGTATTTTTGATCAACATTTATTGACGGCTGTTCTCCCCAATAAGGATTTGGATTGTAAATTTTATAACTGTTTAAAGTCTGGCTAAAATTACTAAAACCTCCTCTTAAACCTATTGTTATAAGGTTTTCCATATCCAGCCAGTTTTCATATAAATTATAATCAAAACCTGCTTTTATATAAGTTCCTGTTGCAGTAGAGTTTAATCTGTCATCATCGGTTGTTTTATCTTCAAAACCAAGTTCGGCAGCGGCGTAGTATTTTTTTGTTAAACGCCAGTCGGCAGTAAATTCAACACCTTTATAATCTTTGTCGTAAAATCCTCTTGTTAGTTTGTATAAATCAACACCAACACGTAGACCATAACGATCTGTTTTTAAAGGAATACTATCTTTTTTAACTTCCTGAACGTCTGGTTTTGAAGCTTTGGTTTTTGGCTTTTCAGTAACAACTTCTTTTACAGCTGTAGAATCTTTTACTTCCTGAGCCTGTCCCAAAAACATGAACAGCAAAAAGCAAAGGCTAAAAATATACTTTAACGTGTGTTTCATTTTCAAGTTCTATATTAGATTCTACTACATTAACATTTAACATCCATATCCCGTCTCCGGCAGGATCTGTTTTTATAAGTCCTGAATTTGCAGTTGCATCACGAGGATTTAATGTAAAAGTGGTTTTAAAACCGCAGGCTCTCGAAACATATACACTTTGTGTTGCATAATTAAATGTCAAAACATCTGTGTTAGGAGATGCGCTGGTAGCATTAAAAATAAACTTATAAGAAGTAGAAGTACCATCTGTTTTTAATGGTATAGAAATTTTGCTTCCACTCGTTAAATATTTCGTTACCGAAGTGCCGTTTTCGTTAAAAACAATAGCGTCAGTATCATCTTTACCTACACCCACTACTTTTAAGTTGGTAACAGGTCTAAGAACGGTAGGAGCCGCATTATCATAAAATTCGATTACTAATCGGGGAGTGGTTGGTGTATTTGCATCGCAAATATCATCTTTCTCACAACCGGATAATCCAAAAGTAAAGATTAATAAAAGAGAAACTATTTTTTTCATTTATGGTTTTTATTAACGAAGTTCTAAAAGTACAACATTTTCAACATGATGTGTCTGCGGAAACATATCAACCGGACGTACGCGTGTTACTTTATATTTTTCATCCATTAAAGCTAAATCACGTGCTTGTGTTGCAGAGTTACAGCTTACATACACTACTTTTTTAGGTGCAATTTTTAGAATTTGATCAATTACAGCAGCATGCATTCCGTCTCGAGGCGGATCCGTAATAATAACATCAGGTTTTCCGTGTTGTGCTATAAAAGCTTCATTGAATACCACTTTCATGTCTCCAACAAAAAACTCGCAATTCGTAATATTATTGCGTTCTGCATTGGCTTTAGCATCTAAAATAGCTTCTGGAACGCTTTCTACACCAATTACTTTTTTTGCTTTTTTAGAAACAAACTGAGCAATAGTTCCTGTTCCTGTATATAAATCGTAAACAGTTTCATTTCCGGTTAATCCGGCAAATTCTCTTGTTATTTTGTACAATTCGTAAGCCTGATCTGAATTTGTCTGATAGAAAGATTTAGCGTTAATACTAAATTTTAAACCTTCCATTTCTTCAAGAATATAGTCTCTTCCTTTGTAAAGTTTTATATCCTGATCGTAAATAGTATCATTTTGTTTTGCGTTTACAACATATTGCAGAGAAGTGATCTGCGGAAATTTTTCGTATACATGATCCAGAACCAGTTCGCGGTTTGCTTTATCATCTTCAAAAAACTGAATTAAAACCATAATTTCTCCAGTCGAAGCGGTACGAATCATTAAAGTTCTTAATAATCCTGAATGTTCTCTTGGATTAAAAAAAGCTAAATTATGTTCGTTGGCAAAAGCTCTGATTTCATTTCTAATGGCATTTGACGGATCTTCCTGTAAATGACATTTTTCGATATCAAGAATCTTATCCCACATTTTCGGAATATGAAATCCTAATGCATTTCTGTTTCCTAAATCTTCTGTGCTGCCAATTTCTTTTTCGGTTAACCAACGGCTGTTAGAAAACGAAAATTCCATTTTATTTCTATAGAAAAACTGTTTTTCTGAACCTAGAATATTTTCAAATTCCGGAAGTTCAACTTTTCCTATACGCTGTAAATGATTTTTTACTTCATTTTGTTTGAAATACAACTGCTGGCTGTATTTCATATTTTGCCATTTGCATCCGCCGCAAACACCAAAATGTTCGCAGATTGGCTCTACACGATGTTGAGATAATTCGTGAAATTTTACGGCTTTTCCTTCGTAATATGCTTTTCTTTTTTTGAATGTTTGTACATCAACAACATCGCCAGGAACGACATTCGGAATAAAGATTACTTTTCCGTCAGGAGCTTTTGCTACTGAGACTCCTTTTGCTCCGGCATCAAGAACCTGAATTTGATGAAAGACAACTTTGTCTGTATTTTTTCTTCCCATAGCGCAAAAATAAGCCTTTGTAAACTTTTACAAATTTTATTTTCATAATATTTTGTCAAATAATGTAATTTACTAGTTTAATAAACTTTAAAAGTTAACTTTGTCGCTGATATTGAGCCCCAAACTACAATATATAACCTATAGTTTTGTTATTTTTTTATGAAATTGTATCATAATCTTTCACAAATTGGCTTTTTAAAAAAAAGTTATGCGTTTAAATTTTTATTTGTCGCATTTATAGGAATTCATATTCCCTTAATTGGAATTTTATTTTTTGTACTCTTTTTCGAACATACTATTTCCGCTGCATCAATTTTGGTTTTTTCATTAATAATGACATTATTAGCAACCGGAATTACTTTGCTTGTTTTAAAACAGCTTATAAGACCTATTTCACTGGCTTCAAAATCACTGGACGATTATAGAAATAACAGAAAGTTATCGATTCTTCCAACTGATTATACTGATGAAGCAGGACTGTTAATGTGCAATATTCAGGAATCTATTTATGAGTCTGAAAGTTTTATCAACGAAAAACAGGATTTAATTTATATGCTTTCTCATGATTTGAAAAACTTTGCAGGAAATCCTCAGGGTTTGGCCAAATTGATTTTAAGTGAAAATCCTTCGGAATCGATTAAACATTTGGCTGATTTAATTTGCGAATCGACTAATTTACAATTCCGATACATCGAAAACTTTATTAAGTTATTAAAAGAACAAGATCAGGTTGTAAAAACCAATCAGGAAATCAGAATTATTTCTTTTGAAAATATTCTGCCGTTTATAAATGAACAGGTCGAACAGCGATTAATCGATAAAAATATAATTCTGAATTTAAGCGTTGAAATCAACGAAGCTAAACTTAGAATCGATGAAGGACTATTAGTTCAGGTTTTGGTAAATCTGATAAGTAATGCTATTAAATTTTCGTATTTTGACAGCGTAGTAAAAGTGAGGATTTACAAAGAAAATTCAAATGTTGTAATTACGGTTGCTGATAGAGGAATAGGCTTTGATAAAAATCAGATTGAAGAATTATTTAAAAAATTCACCAAAATGAGCCGTTTGGGTACTGCTAATGAATCTTCAACCGGAATTGGATTATATTTATGTAAAAAGATTATCGAGAAAAACAGAGGGCAGCTTACTGCTGCAAGCGAAGGAAAAAATAAAGGGGCCGAATTTAAAATTGAATTTGAAATCTAAGTTTCTGAGATTCTAAGGTTTTTTTCTTTTTTTTGGGAAACTCAATTTTTTATATGTCGTCCATTAATTCTTCATCATCTCTTTCGCGGGAAAGAATTAAGAGACATACAATTTTTAAATAGAAGCTTATATTTTTCATGATTATGATTTGTTTACTTTTTTATTATGAAGATGTTTGTTTTTTAAAAAGGTTGCGTGAAAATAAAATATTAAACCTCAAGTTCTGAACTTTTAATAAAAGCTCAGAACTTGAGGTTTACCAAAAATTAGTTATAAATGAATGTTGCTTTTCCGTCAACACAGTCAACTGATTTGGGTCTGCGAGGAACATCGCAAGTAGAATAAAGTTTCCATTTATAGTTAAACATTTCTTGCATCATAGTATACTCATTGATTTTAGCAAAAAAATCAGCAGTGTTAATATTTAAAGAATAAGGAATATACTTTTCTGGTCCCCCACAAGATTTTGATCCTATTGCCGTAAAACTCCATTCTCCTGTGCATGGTTTATTGATATCAGAAAGTGCAATAATCTCATTGTACAATTTTTGCAGCTCTTGTTCTTCTATTTTTTGATCAGCTCTATATAATAAAGTTGGTTTTTCATCAATGCAAGCAGCGGCTATTGGTTCAGAAACAACATCACATGTTGAACTAATATTCCATTTACGGTTGAATTCCATTTGTTTTGCTTTATACATATTGATTTTTGCAAAAAAATCATCAGTCCTATTGACTTTTACAAAGTAAGGAATGTATTTTTCTGGTCCTCCGCAAGGTTTTGATCCTATTGCAGTGAAATCCCAATCTCCATAACATGATGCATTGTTGATTGAAAGCGCAATAATTTCATCGTATAATTTTTCTAACTCTTGTTTTTCTATATTTTGATCAGCTTGATATAGTAAAGTTGCTTTTCCATTGATACAGGCAGCAGCTACAGGTTTAGGAACTACCTCACAAGTTGAACTGATATTCCATTTATTATTGAAAGTTTCTTGTTTTGCATTGTATGAATTGACTTTAGCTAAAAAATCAGTCTTATTTATTTTTAAAGAATATGGAATATATTTTTCTGGTTCTCCGCAAGGTTTTTTACCTATTGCAATAAAGTCCCAATCTCCTGAGCATGCTGCATTACTGTCAGAAAGTGCAACGATCTCATTATACATTTTTTCTAAATTTTTAGATTCTTCTTCTTTTAAAGATTGGTCATCTTGTGTTACTGCCGGACTTTTTGGTTTTAAGTATTCCTCAGGAGTGCAGGCGGTAAACGTTAAACAAATTGTAATGGCTAATAATGTAATTTTTTTCATGGCTTTAATTTTTTCTACAAAGAAGAAGGTTTTAAGAATTTTAAAAAGCCATGAAAAGTTTAAAAAACAATAAAATAAGCCTAACCCCTGAATAAAGTATAAAATATTCAGGTATTTAGATGCTGACTAGATTTTGTTTTTTTAGGAGTTGTTTAGTGATTTCCTTACCAAAGATGATGTACAGAAGGTTTTATATATTCGTCATAAATTTTATTCATTTCTGAAATTTTCTCTGCGCTTAGTTTAGGTAAATCGTAAACTGATAAGTTTGAAAGTACATGACTTTCTTTTGAAGCTCCCGGAATGATACAGCTTATGTCATTAAAACTCAAAATCCATTGCAGAGCGATAGGAGCAAGATTTTCAGTTTCCGGAAACAATGCTTTTAGTTTTTCAACAGCTTTTAATCCTAAATCATAATCGATTCCCGAAAAAGTTTCGCCTTTATCAAAAGCTTCACCGTTTCTGTTGAAATTTCTATGATCTTGTGTGTCAAAAGTTGTTTTGGCATCAAATTTACCTGTTAAAAGTCCGCTCGCAAGAGGAACACGGGCAATGATTCCGATATCTTTCTTTTGTGCTTCTGAGAAAAATAACTGTGATGGACGCTGACGGAATAAATTAAAGATAATCTGAACCGTGGTTACGTTTGAGTATTCAATAGCTTTTAAAGCTTCTTCAACTTTTTCGACACTTACGCCAAGATTTAAAATTTTCCCCTGATCTTTTAAACGATCAAACATTTCAAAGATTTCAGGTCTGTAATATACTTCGGTAGGAGGACAATGCAGCTGAATCAAATCTAAAGTTTCCAGTCCGGTTCTTTTCAAACTGTCTTCAACAAATTTCTGAAGCACTTGTGGCTGATATCCGTCATTCACATGCGGGTTAATCTGACGTCCGCATTTTGTAGCGATATAAATACGTTCAGAGCGGGAGCGAACCACTCTTCCAACAGCAGTTTCGCTTAATCCGTTTTCATAAACATCGGCAGTATCAATAAAATTTACACCGTTGTCGATTGCTGTATTGATAAGTTCATCAGCTGTTTTATCATTAAATCCTGAACCCCATTTTCCTCCAATCTGCCAGGTTCCAAGTGAGATTTCAGAGATATTGAAGTTTGTTTTTCCGAGTTTTCTGTAATTCATTTTTTTTCTTTTTAGGTACTAAGTTACTAAGGTTCTGAGGTGCTAAGTTTTTTTAAGTTGCTAAGCTTTTTATATTAAGTTTTTAAACTTAGAACCTTAGCATCTCAGAACCTTAGAACCTTTTAGTCAAACAAATCCGAAGACAAATATCTGTCACCGCGATCGCAGATAACGGCAACTATAACTCCAGATTCTAATTTTTCAGCAATTTTAAGGGCTACTGCTACAGAACCGCCGCTGCTCATTCCGGCAAAAACGCCTTCTTCAAGCGCTAATCTTTTAGTCATTTCTCGGGCTTCTTCTTCGCTTACGTCAATAACGGTATCTACTTTCGAGGCATCGAAGATTTTAGGTAAATATTCCTGAGGCCATTTACGGATTCCCGGAATCTGAGATCCGTCGCTTGGCTGAGCACCTACGATTTGAATCGCCGGATTTTTTTCTTTTAAATAAGTCGAAGTTCCAATAATGGTTCCTGTAGTTCCCATTGCCGAAACAAAATGCGTTACAGTTCCGTTAGTATCATTCCAGATTTCAGGCCCTGTGGTTTTATAATGTGCTTTCCAGTTATCGTCGTTTGCAAACTGATTTAGCATCAAATAACCGCCCTGAGCGACTTTTTTATCAGCATAATCTCTAGAACCAATAATTCCTTCTTCTGCTGGCGTTAAAATAACTGTTGCGCCATAAGCACGCATAGTTTGTGTTCTTTCTTTAGTTGAATCTTCTGGTAAAACCAATTCGATTTCTATACCAAATAATTGCGCAATCATGGCAAGGGCAATTCCGGTATTCCCGCTTGTTGCTTCAATTAATTTATCACCTGGTTTAATATCGCCTCTTTCAAGAGCAGCGGCGATCATATTATATGCAGCGCGGTCTTTTACACTTCCTCCCGGATTATTTCCTTCAAGTTTCAGTAAAAGCTTAACGTTTTTATTTTTAACCAAATTGACGGTTTCCATTAATGGAGTGTTTCCAATTAGGTTTAGTAACTTCTGTGGACCCATTTTATTTTTTTTCTTTTATTTTAACTTCTGTTGTAGTGGTATTCAGAACGATAGAATCTTCAGGAATAGATTTTGTTATCCATGAGTTTCCGCCTATTATACTATTTTTTCCAATGGTAGTTTCGCCTCCTAAAATGGTAGCATTAGCATAAATGCATACGTTTGCTTCAACGGTTGGATGTCTTTTCGCATTTTTCATTTCTTTGCTTACGCTCAAAGCTCCCAAAGTTACACCCTGATAAATTTTTACGTGTTTTTTGATAACGGTAGTTTCACCAATAACGATTCCCGTTGCGTGATCGATAAAGAATGGCGAAGCAATATCGGCACCGGCATGAATATCAGTTCCGGTAATTCGGTGTGCGTATTCGCTCATTAATCTTGAAAATAACAGCAAATCCAATTTGTATAATTCGTGGCTTAATCTGTAAATAGCGATGGCATAAAACCCCGGATATCCTAAATAAACTTCGTCAATACTGTTTGATGCCGGATCATTTTCTAAGATATATTCAGCATCCTGATTTAATTTTTCCAGAACTCCCGGAAGTTTTTCAACAAATCTGTCCCAAATCGATTCGCATAAATTTTCGGGTTTTTTGCAGGCGAGAACAGCAATTTCTTTAAAACGTATTTCAAGTTCGTCGATGCTTTCGTCAAGCGCGGCATTAGAATCAAAAAGAGTGTAGAAAAGCTTCTCTGTAAAATCTTCTGTTTTGGTTTTTATACCGTAATTTATATGAGAATGGCTTTTTAATGCCTTGATATTCTGTATGATATTGTCTTTTGTCACAATAGTAAAATTGAGTGGATATTTTAAAACGTTAAAAGTAAGGCGTTTTTTGTAAATAAGGACACGATTTAACTAAAGAAATTTTGTTTTCAGGGTGGTATTTGTGATAAATAAAAGAGAGATAAATGGTTATGTTTTATAAGATTCTTAAGAAGTTAATTGTGTAAATTAGCGTATAAAATATACGATGATGAAAAATAATTCAACTTTTAAAAGTGCTATTTCTAATATTTCTTTTCCCGAAAACGAGAAAATCTGCGGAAAATCTATTCACGATCCTATTTTGAGTCTTATTATTAAAGATCATCCTTCGTTTTGTGATGAAGATTGTATTTCATTTCAGGAATTGAATGAATATCGCCAAAGATATATTTCTAATTATCTGTCTACTGAAATCGGAGCGCTTTCTGATCTTGAAAAAAGTGTTATTTCATCTTTAAAAGAAGATAAATCAATCGTGAGTATTGTTGAAGATGAAGATGAAAAAAGAAGTTTTGGACAAAAAATAGCCGATCAGGTGGCTGATTTTGGCGGAAGCTGGACTTTTATTATTTCGTTTGTAGTTTTTATTGTGGTTTGGATTGGTTCGAATGTGTATTTGTTGCTCAATAAAGGTTTTGATCCTTATCCGTTTATTTTGTTGAATTTGATTTTGTCCTGTATTGCCGCACTTCAGGCTCCGGTAATTATGATGAGCCAGAATCGTCAGGAAGAAAAAGACCGAAATCGTGCCAAGAAAGATTATATGATTAACCTGAAATCTGAATTAGAAATCAGAATGATTCATGATAAAATTGATCATTTGATTATGCATCAGCAGCAAGAATTAATCGAAATTCAGAAAGTGCAGATTGAGATGATGAACGATATTTTAAACCAGATTAAAAAATAAAAACAGTTAAAATATCAAAAATAAAAGTGCTTTAAATAGTATCCAAAACAAACACAAACCAAATTTAATGCGGCAGCTTTCCAAACTATTTTTTGATAATTTTTTGATTTATTGAAAAAATAAAATAAAAGTAAAACAAGAAATAAAAGCGTTGTATAGATCGCCGGATACATTTTAAAAGCTGCTGAAAATTCTCCCTGAAAAAGTAAGAATAAAGATCGCTGAAAACCACAGCCCAGACACTCAAAACCAAAGAACTTTTTGAACAGGCAGGGGATCATATATTTGTCTAAATTCACAGGGTAATTTTTTACAATTTTACAAAAAAATATTCGATAACATTTCAGAAGAAAAGAACTTCTATTTTAAAGTTTTATACTTTTGGATTCTTAAACTTTAAAAAATGAAAACTTTTAAAATTTTAATTATGATTCTTGCGATTTCGGTTGCGCTTTATGAGCAGGTTTCTGATGATAAAAATATTTATATAATGGTAATTGCAATTGCTGTTTTTATGTTTGGGATGATGCAGCTGAGTGCAAAAACACCAAGTAAGAATCAAGAAAAAGAGGAGCAGGATGTTGACTAAAGGAGATAAAGTTTCAGTCTTAGACGAAGCGATAAACGGAACAGTAGTTTCGGTTAAAAACAATGAAGTTTTGATCGAAACTGAAGATGGATTTATGATGACATTTTTTGTCAATGAATTAGTTAAAATTCACGATTCCAGTAATTTAATGAATTCTATTAAAAGAATTAATTTAGAAGAAGTTACAAAAGAGAAAACGGAACCAAAACCGAGAAGTTTTGTTAAAGAAAAGAAGGATAAACGTGAAGTTGCAGTTCCGGAATTTGATTTACATATTGAAAAACTGGTAAAAAATAAACGCGGAATGTCTAATTATGATATTTTGACTTTACAAACTGAAACAGCAAAAAGACATATTGAATTTGCGATTAAAAACCGTATTCCAAAAATTGTTTTTATTCACGGTGTTGGCGAAGGAATTCTAAAAGCCGAACTGGATTTTTTATTAGGCCGTTATGAAGGAATTGATTTTCGAGATGCCAATTATCAAAAATATGGTTTAGGTGCAACAGAAATTTACATTCGTCAAAATATAAATAAAGATCAATTTTAGAGTTCATTTTTTAGAATTTTAAGCATAAAAAAGGTCCGTTTTTCAAAACTGATTTCGATAGAAAATCAAATGAAAAACGGACGTTTTTTTGTAGGAATAAAATAAGATTTTTTTGGAATCCTTTTTTAGACTTTTAAGGAGTTACTGTTATTTTTCCTAAAAGAAAACTGTTGCCTAATTTAAAAGAGCTATTGTCTTTTTTCAATACTACATTCTTTAATACAACAGTATGTATGTAACTTGCTCCACCGGCAATTTCTTCTGTCGTAACTTCTATAGTTGCTTTTGTACCTGCAGCTGTATCATTTGTTCCAATCCAGGTTTGACTTAATGAAGGTAAAGTTGGAATTTGTGATCCACAGAAATTATAATCTGAGGTAATACTTCCTGTTCCGCTTTTAAAAGTTCTATAAACAACTTTGTTTGTCGAAGAAGTTATATCTTGTGTTCTTGGCTGTCCTGTTGGAGTAGCTTCATTTTTAAGAAGTGATGGGTCTAAGCTTTCTACAGTTAATGTAAAAGATGCATTGTAATTGTAAATTTTTGTATTGCCATTACAAACCTCCGCTTTATTGGTATCAGTATCTGCAAACGTTAAATCGGCAGGTGTTACCGTTGTTTGCAGTGTACCAAATTCAAAAAGTTCTTCAACCTGAGGTCCAGATGGTTTTAAGAAGGTTACATTATTAAATCTAATAGTATGATTGTAGGCTTTAATTCTGGTAGCTCCATTTGCATCAGGATCTGTCGTAACCTGATCAGTAACAATTTCTATTTTACCGGCTGTTCCAACCCATTCTTCCGTAACATTTGGTGTACTTGGCGGGATAGTTCCGCAGATATTGTCTTTGGCCACAGTTCCGTTATAAGCTCTGTATAAAACACGATATTGTGCATTGTCAATGTCATATTCTACAGTACCCGGATCATTTATTAAGCCTTCTGTTCTTGGCAGTTGAAGAATAAAAGCTTCCTGAGATTTTAATTTATATACTATAAAAGGATCAGTACTGGTACTGTTTTCATCAAATGTAGTACAGCTTGTAGGCGTAACAGAATCAAAATCGATTGTATCAACCGTTAGATCGCCGTCATCACATCCATTTAAGAAAAGCGCCAGTAATAAAAGGCTTGCATATTTTTTCATCGTGATTTTATTTGTGCCAAAAATAGTGAAAAATTTGGCAAATGATATTTAAGATTAGACAATTGATATTTTATAACTTTGCATTAATGAAAAAAGTATATCTCGATAACGCCTCAACGACTGCTATGCGACCTGAAGTTATTCAGGAAATGACAAAAATCATGGCAGAAGATTTTGGCAATCCGTCTTCAACACATAGTTTTGGCCGAAATGCCAGAACCATTTTAGAACTTTCAAGAAAAAGTATCGCTAAACACCTTAATTGTTCAGCGCAGGAAATTGTTTTTACTTCTGGCGGTACAGAAGCTGATAACTGGATTTTAAGATCGGCAGTTGAAGATCTTAAAGTTGAACGTATTATTACTTCAAAAATCGAACATCATGCTGTTTTATACAGTGTTTTGGCATTGCAGTCTGATTACAATATTCAGGTTGATTATGTAAATGTTAATGCAGATGGAAGTCTTGATTTAACGCATCTTTCTAATTTATTATCCGAAGAGAAAAAAACGATCGTTAGTTTAATGCACGTAAATAACGAAACCGGTACTGTTTTAGATTTAGAGAGAGTAGGAACTATTTGTAAACAATACAAAGCTCTGTTTCATTCAGATACTGTTCAGTCAATTGGAAAAACCGAAATCGATCTTCAAACCATTCCTGTAGATTTTATTCTGGCGAGTGCGCATAAATTTCACGGACCAAAAGGAGTAGGTTTTGCCTTTATTCGTAAAAACTCTGGTTTGCAGCCTATCATTTTCGGTGGAGAACAAGAAAAAGGTCTTCGTGCCGGAACTGAAGCCGTACATCAAATTGCCGGAATGGCAAAAGCGTTGTCGCTTTCGTATGAAAATTTAGATAAGAAAAGAAGTTATATTTCTGATCTAAAAAACTATCTTATCGAACAATTGGAAATTAATTTTCCGGGATTTAGAATTAACGGAAAAAAAGAGGATTTCTACAACATAATCAATATTACGCTGCCTTTTTCTTCAGATAAAACATCGATGCTTTTATTTAGTTTGGATATGAAAGGAATTGCAGTTTCAAGAGGAAGCGCCTGCCAGTCCGGAAGCATTAAACCTTCGCATGTTTTAAAAGAAATGCTTTCAGAAGATGACCTAAAATTGCCAAATCTCCGAATTTCATTTAGTCATTACAACACAAAAGAAGATATTGATTGGTTGATTGAGAGCCTTAAAGTGGTTTAGTTTTTAAAGGTGCTAAGGTTCTGAGATACTAAGACTCTAAGTTTTTTTTGCGATGTCCTTTGACTTCGCTCAGGATGACATTATAATCTGTCAGGCTGAGCGAAGTCGAAGCCACTTATTTTCTAAGTTTTTATAAATCTAAAATTTATTTACGAATAACTTTAACCTGCGAATCTTTTGTTAACTTGATAATTGTAGATGATTTTCCGTTGATTTTGTCCTGATTTAATTTCACCACATAATCAACCCCGTTTATAATTTCCGGACTAATATCTTTAAAACTTTGCGGCGTTGGCTGACCTGAAATGTTTGCGGAAGTCGAAACTAATGGTTTTTTCATTCTTTCCATTAATTTATAACAAAAAGGTTCTTTTACCAGCCTAACTCCAAGTGATTTATCAGCAGAAATAACATTAGGAGCTACGTTTCTGGCATCGTCAAGAATTAAAGTTGTTGGTTTTTCAGATAAATCCATAATCTGCCAGGCAACTTCGGGAATATCCTTAAAAACGTTATAAATCATTTTTTCACCATTCACTAAAACAATCATACTTTGAGTTTCGGCGCGTTGTTTTAGTTTATAAATTTTAGCAACAGCCTCAGGATTAGTAGCGTCACATCCAATTCCCCAAACAGTGTCAGTTGGGTAAAGAATAATTCCGCCTTCTTTAATTACTTCAAAAGCATTGTGAACTTCAGTATTAATATCTTGATTCATAACGTAATGTATTAGAAAACAATAAAATGGTTTTTATTGTAATGTTTGTATATTTATAATTTGAACAATGTTTTCCAGATCAGTTTCAGGAATTCCCACGTATAAAGGTAAACATAAAATTCGCGAAGCAATAGATTCTGAAATTAGCATTTTTTCTCCTTTCGTATATTCAATCGTATTTAAAGAAGGATAAAAATAACGACGAGGAATTATATTTTCAATTGCCAGAGCATTCAAAACCTTCAATAAAGTTTCTTCTGAATCTAAAATTACCGGATAATAACTATAATTCCATTCTGTATTTTCTCTTATTTTTAAAGCTTGTACAGTATTGAAATTTAATTTGTTATTATAAAAGTCAACTACTTTTTTTCTTTCGTCGATAATATGGTTCATGTACGGAAATATCGCCAGACCCATAGCTGCCTGAAGCTCAGAAATTTTGGCATTAATTCCCAAACCATGAAAAGCCAAAGGGCCATTATGTCCAAAATTATGACTGTAATATAATTGGTGATAATCGGCATCATTGCAAAACATGGCGCCGCCTTCTCCGGTATGAAATAATTTAGTCGCATGAAAACTGCAGGTGCTTACATCTCCAAAATTAAAAATAGATTCATTGTTGTAGGTAACCCCAAAACAATGTGCGGCATCGTAAATAACTTTTAGATTGTGTTTTTTAGCAATTTTCTCAATTGCAGTAACATCACATGGATTTCCAAAAACGTGAGTTGCTAAAATTGCAGTTGTTTTTGGTGTTATGGCAGCTTCAATTTTGGTTTCGTCAATTGTTAAATAATCCGGGTGAATATCTACAAATACTGGAGTACAATTTTCCCAAACAATCGCCGCCGAAGTGGCAACATAAGAAAATGGCGTTGTAATAATCTCGCCGCCTTTTCCAAAAAGTTTTAAAGCAATCTGAATTGGAATCGTTCCGTTATTTGTAATTATAATATTAGAAACATTCAGAAAGTTTTTAAGCTTATCTTCAAGTTCTAATGTTAGTTCGCCTCTGTTAGTTAGCCAAACTTTATCCCATGCACGTTTTACATAAGCGTTGTATTCTTCTTGCGGGGGCAAAAAAGTTTTGGTTACAGGAATCATTTAATTATTGATTTAGTGGGTTTAAATTTATCTTTAAGGATAAACTATTGTTATATTTGCGGGGTAAAATTAGGAAAAGAAACCTTAATTTTTGATATAACTAAATATTATAACATTTTAAGAAGTAAAACTTTTAGTTAACATGATTGGTTAACAGTAGATTAAGTTTTTTAATTCGCTTAAAAGAATGTTTTTCAATATTTGGTATGATTAATGTGAAAAATGAAAACAAAATAAATTTAAGATTACTATGGAAATCAACGCTTTTTTGAAAAATTTTGCAGATATTTTAGATGATACAGATGCAGCTCTTATTACACAGGAAACTGTTTTTAGAGATTTAGACGAATGGAATTCATTAACAGCTTTGTCATTAATTGCAATGGCTGACGAAGAATATGATGTGAAATTAACAGGAGACGAAATTAAATCTTCTAATTCATTAAATGACATCTTCGAAATAATTAAAAATAAAGCATAATTAAATGGCAGCTTTTTCAGTACATGATATTGCAATAAGAGGTATTTCCTGCAGCGTTCCTAAAAATAAGGAACTAAATGTTGATTTAAATATTTTGACACAGGAAGAGATTCAAAAATTTATTGAAGCAACCGGAGTTGAAGAACGACGAATTGCGACAAAAGATATTTGCACTTCTGATTTATGCTGTGAAGCTGCTGAAAAATTGCTTAAAGATTTAAATTGGCAGAAAGACGAAATCGAAATCTTGGTTTTTGTTTCTCAGACTGCCGATTATATTTTACCTGTTTCTGCTGCCATACTGCAGGACAGATTAGGATTATCTACAAATTGTGTTGCTTTTGATGTTCCGCTGGGATGTTCAGGTTATGTTTACGGAATGTCGATTATTGCCGGAATGATGAAAGCGACGGGACTTAAAAAAGGTTTGCTTTTAGCCGGAGATACAAGCAGTAAATTACTTTCTAAAACAGATAAAAGTACCGTTCCGTTATTTGGTGACGGAGGAAGTGCAACAGCATTTGAATTTGACGAAAATGCAGAAAAAATAGATTTTGATTTAGGTACAGATGGTTCTGGTTATAAAGCTATTATTATTCCAGATGGAGGTTCTAGAAACAGAATAAACGAAGATTCGCTTAAAGTTGTTACTATCGAAGAAGGAATCAGCAGAAATTCCTGCAATTTGGTTCTTGACGGAATGGATGTTTTTGGTTTCGGAATTTCTCAGGCGCCTAAAACGGTAAAAAAACTTATTGAAAAATTCGAAATTGATATTGACAAAATAGATCATTTTGTATTTCATCAGGCCAATTTGATGATGAACAAAATGATAGTAAAAAAACTGAAACTGCCAGTTGAAAAAGTTCCGTATTCATTAAAAGAATTTGGAAATACTTCATCTGCTACAATTCCTTTAACGATTGTGGCTCAATTAAAAGAAAGCCTTACAAATACGTCTAAAGATTTAATAGTTTGCGGTTTTGGAGTTGGGTTATCATGGGGGACAGCAAAAATTAAGCTGGACAATGTTGTGATTTCTGATTTAATAGAAATATGATAAAAAATTTTGATTACATAGACGAATCGGTTTATCAAAAAGAAAAATCTTTATTTTTAAATGAATCCTGGATTCTCGCTGCTCACAAAAATGAATTATTAAACAATAATGATTTTGTGACTTTTGAGTATTATGGAAACAAGATTTTTATTCAAAATTTTAACGGTACAATTAAGTCTTTTCAAAATGTTTGCCTGCACAGATTTAATACGATACACGAAGAACCTTTTGGAAACAGAGTTTCATCGTGTTTGTATCATAACTGGACTTACGGGAAAAAAGGAAATGTTGTAGGTTTAATGTGCCGAAATTCGTTTGAAAGAGAAGAAATAAATGAATTAAAGCTTAAAGAATATGAAGTGGCTTTTTGTGGAGATTTTGTTTTCTTAAAATTAAACGAAAAATTCGACAAGACTTTATATGAATATTTAGGAAATATCTTTACGCCGCTTGAAGAATTAAGTTTACATTTTGGATCCAAAACAATCGATTATTCAATCGAACATAAAGCGAACTGGAAACTTCTGGTTGAGAATGTTTTAGAGTGCTATCATTGTACTTCGGTTCATGAAAATTCATTTGCCAAAATGGGATTTGGTTCCGTTCCGCCTGAAAAATTTGATTTTTTTGATGCTCACAGCTGGTGCGAATTTCCAAAAGGAGAAGATGTAAAACCCAATAAAATTATTGAGAAATCATTATCAGCGAGAACTTTCAAAACACAAGGATATTATCATTTTTACCTATATCCAAATGCATTTGTGAGTACAGTAGAAGGAAAAGGATTTTATCTAGGATTTATGTTTCCTGAATCTCCTTCAAAAACCAATTTAAGAGTACGTTATTTTGCAACAAAATTTGAAAAAGAATTAAGCGAATCAGAACAAAATATTATTGATTTTATAAATAATAGTTCGAATGATTCTCTGGATTTGGTTTTAAATGAAGACAAAAAAATATTAGAAAATATTCAGCCCAATCTGGCGAACTTTCAAGATCATTCTCCAATATTTGGAAACGAAGAATTTAGAATTTTAAAGTTTTATGAATTTTTCAATAAACAAAAATTACAAAAAGAACAAAACGATATATAATGAATCCATTTGATTTATCAGGAAAAAAAATCTTAGTAACCGGAGCCTCTTCAGGAATTGGTTATGAAACTTGTCAGGCAATTGTAAGACAAGGCGGAACTTTTGTCGCCATTGCAAGACGTAAAGATTTTTTAGAAAAATTAATAGCTGAATGTGGAAGTGAAAACAGTTTCATAGCTGCTGATTTATCTAAAATGGAAGATATAAAATCTATTGTTGAAACAATTGAAAATGTTGACGGAATTGTTCATTCAGCCGGAGTTGTAACACTTGCGCCTGTAAAATTTTATTCAGAAGAATTAATGAATGAAATGAGAAGTATCAATTTTGATTCGATTGCTTATCTGATTAATTTAATTTTCAAAAAGAAAAAAATTAACAAAGGAAGTTCAATTGTATTAGTTTCGTCTATTGCCGGTTTATTTGGTATGAAAGGAAACGGAATTTATGCAGCCAGCAAAGGAGCTTTAATTGCGATTTCTAAAGTTTGGGCAAATGAATTTGCATCGAGTAAAACCCGTGTAAATTGCGTTTCGCCAGGAATGGTAAAAACAGAAATTACCTCAAAATCTATTGAAGATTTATCTCTTGAAGTTATTCAGCAGGACGAAAAAAAATATCCTTTAGGATATGGAGAACCGTCTCAGGTTGCAAATCCAATTGTATTTTTATTATCAGATGCAAGCAGCTGGATTACGGGACAAAATTTAGTTTTAGACGGAGGAAGAACTTCAACAATTTAATTTGTAGATGAAAGCACATATTAAAGCCATATCCTATTATCTGCCAGAAGCAATTCTGTCTAATGAGTTGATTAATCAGGATTTTCCGGAATGGGATATTGAAAAAATTAGTTCCAAAACCGGAATAAATTCCAGACATATAAGTGCAGCTGATGAATTTTCATCAGATATGGCGGTAAAAGCGGCCGAAAAATTATTTGAAGAACATAATATAGATCGTTCGACCATAGATTATTTATTGTTTTGTACCCAAAGTCCGGATTATTTTCTGCCTACAACAGCTTGTATTATTCAGGATAAATTAGGTTTGAATACTTCGATTGGAGCTTTAGATTTTAATTTAGGCTGTTCAGGATTTGTTTATGGATTAAGTCTGGCAAAAGGATTAATTGCCGGTGAAATGGCAAAAAATGTTTTGCTGATTACTTCAGAAACGTACACAAAATTTATACATCCGAGGGATAAAAGCAATAAAACTATTTTTGGAGATGCCGCAGCAGCAACTTTAATAAGCAGCGAAAAAGGTTTTTGCTCAATCGGTAATTTTATTTTCGGTACTGACGGAAAAGGAGCAGAAAACCTTATTGTAAAACAAGGCGGAATGCGTTTTCCGGTTTCAAACGAAAATGAAGATATTCAGGATGAATTTGGCAATATCAGAAATGATAAGAATTTGTTCATGAACGGAACTGAGATTTTTAATTTCACTGGAGAATTTGTCCCAAAACTTACAAAGTCAATTTTAGAAAAATCTAATTTGGCTCAGGAAGATATTGATTTATTTGTTTTTCATCAGGCGAATAAATACATGCTGAATCATTTAAGAAAAAAGATAAAAATCCCGGAAGAAAAATTCTTTATTTCGATGGAACACTGCGGTAATACAGTATCATCTACAATTCCGATCGCACTTTATGATGCTCAAAAACAAGAAAAACTATCTCATATTAAAAATGTAATATTAGCCGGTTTTGGAGTAGGATATTCCTGGGGAGCTTGTAATTTAATTATAGAATAATGAAAGATTTAATCATAGTAGGAGCAAGGGGTTTTGGTCGTGAAGTTTACGATTTGGCCACACAATGTTCTGGTTATAATATTGAATATACGATAAAAGGTTTTCTCGATGATAAAGCCGATGCACTTGAAGGTTTTGACAATTATCCGGCCATTTTAAGCTCTGTAGAAGATTATGTAATTCAGGAAAATGATGTTTTTATTTGTGCATTAGGAACCGTACAATGGAAAAAACATTATGCTGAATTAATTCAGGCAAAAGGCGGAAACTTTATCAATCTAATTCACCCTTCGACAAAATTAAATACAAATGCAGTTGTGGGAACCGGATTACTGGTTTTTATGTATGCCAATATAAGTAACGACTGTGTTATTGAAGATTTTGTTACCATTCAAGGATATGTAGGTTTAGGCCACGATACAAAAATTCACAAATGGGCACATTTGAGTTCTTATTCTTTCACAGGCGGTTTTGTTGTGCTTGAAGAAGAAGTAACATTAAACACCCGTGCAACAGTTCTTCCGCGTGTAACGGTTCGAAAAGGCGCAACAGTAGGAGCGTGCAGTATGGTTATCAAAAACGTAAAAGAAAATACAACTGTATTTGGAGTTCCGGCAAAAAAACTTGATTTCTAAAAATCAATCTTTTTAATTAATACAAAAAAATCTTAGTAGCTATTTCATGAGAAATCAAAGTGATATCATTTTAAATTGGAAAGGAAATTTAGACCAGCCAGTCGTAAGTATTCTATGTGATGCATACAATCATGAAAAATTTATTGTAGAAACTTTAGAAGGTTTTTTAAATCAAAAAACTACTTTTCCTTTTGAAATTATTATTCATGATGATGCTTCAACAGATAATACTCCGGTTATTTTAAAAGAATTTGCCGAAAAATATCCTTTAATTATTAAACTCGTTTTACAAAAAGAAAATCAATATTCTCAAAAAATCAATTTTTGGAGTGATATAACTTTTCCTATGGCACAAGGAAAATACATAGCTTTATGTGAAGGAGATGATTACTGGATTGATGAACAAAAACTGCAAAAACAGGTTGATTTTTTAGAAAATAATACTGAATACGTAATTACGTGGACCGATTTTTTCACCAGAAAAGATACAGAATTAGTGCCAAACGATTTTAAAGAAACACTGCCAGATGTATATACAATTGATTTTGATACACTTTTTCAACCTTATTGTACGTATACTTTAACAAGTCTATTTAGAAAAGATGCAGTTGATCCTTTAGAATATAAAAAATTCAAATACGGTAAAGATAACACACTTTATTCAATAGCGCTTTGTCACGGAAAAGGCGCATTTTTAAATTTCCAGGCAGCCGTTTACAGATGGCATTCAGGAGGAGTTTATTCTTTACAATCTCCATTTTTTCAGCGTTATTCTTCTTATCGTAATATAAAAGAAATACTTCAAAACATTCCGCAGGCGAGAACCCATAACATGAAAAAAGTTATGTCGACTTTGCTAAAAGCATCAGCATTTGAAGCTTTAAAACTGCGAAAATCGGAACAATATAAAAATATTGAAGAAGCTGAAATTGCTATAAATGAGTTTTTAGAAAAAGCCAGTTTTTCTTTAAAACTGAAATATTTATGGCGCTACATTAAAACGAATATTTAACTCGTTATTTTCCTTTTAAAGATTTAAAATACAAAATCACTTTATCGATCCATTTTATTTTCTGAAATAATACACTTTCGTTGTTTTTCAAATGTTTATAAAATGAAAGATTATAAGAACCCGCATTGCGAATAATGCGTATTAGATTTTTTGTAATGTGTTTTTGAAAAACTTCCAGATTAAAATATCCTAGTTTTTCATTTTGCGAAATCAGAACTTTAGAAGCATTAATTGTTTCAATAACCTCTTCTGGTGAAAGCCTCTTTTTAAATGAAACAGCATTTAAGTAAAAATCAATTTTTGGATCTTCAGGGTTAATTTCAAGCTGAGTCAGTTGATTTATTTTTACTCGTCGCACAGAGCGGTTAACGTTATCAATTTTAGTTTTACTGATATTGTTGTTGTGCTGTCTGTAATTTAATAAGGATTCCGGAATGTTGTAAAAGTTAGTTTTGGCAAGTAATCTGCTCCATAAATCATAATCCTCAACAGGGACGTAATCATTATCAAATTTTAAATCACCCAAAACTTCTTTTTTAAACATTACAGTTGGATTTCCGATGTTACAACTGTGTAAAAAAGATACTTTAATCGCATCTGGTTCTGTGTTATGTTTGATGATTTTGTTTTTGCCTGTTCCAAAAAAAGTAAACCACGTACCACAAACGCCAATTTCGGGATTGTTTTTTAATACTTCAATTTGTTTTTCAAAACGTGTTGGCATTGCAATATCATCTGCGTCCATTAAGGCAATATATTCACCTTTTGCAGCGTTTATTCCTTCGTTCCTTAGATTTGCGGGACCCACATTTTCTTCTTTGTCAATAATAATAATGCGATTATCTTCTTGCTGAAATTTCTTAATAATGTTTAAACTTTCGTCAGTAGATTTATCATTTAAAATAATAAGCTCAAAGTCTGAAAATGTTTGACTTAGAATACTTTTTAAAGTTTCATCTAAAAATGAAGCCGCATTAAACACAGGAATTATAACAGAAATTACAGGATTTTGAAGAATTTGCATGATTTTTGTTTTACTAGGGAAGGGGATTATTTAAGTTAAAATTATCTTAAAAAATCAAATGCAAATTTAGTAGATAATTTCGGAATGTTTTTATCTTTGTCCAAACAAATTAATATAAATGAAAAAAATTCAGGTCGGATTTTTAGTGTCGTATGATTATGAATTGCTCAAAATTGCGATTCCACAAATATATAAAGAATCTGACTCAATTTTTCTAGCAATTGATAAAGAAAGAAAAACCTGGAAAGGAGAATCTTTTGTAATAGAAGAGGATTTTTTTCAATGGATTAAGTCTATTGATGTAGATTCTAAAATACAAATTCTGGAAGATAACTTTTATCGTCCGGAGCTGACAAGTATGGAGTGTGAAGTTCGTGAAAGAAAAATACTTGCCGAAAAAATGGGAATAGGGAACTGGCTTATTCAGCTTGATGCCGATGAATATTTTCTTGATTTTAAAGGATTTGTAAAGTTCTTAAAATCAAAAAACCGTTTTCTAAATAATCCTGAACAAAATCAGGTTCAGATTTCGCCATGTCTTATAAATCTTTATAAAAGAACAGATCACGGAGTATTGTATGTAAAAAAGCCAACAAAAATTATGGTGGCGACCAATTACCCGAGTTATAAAATAGGAAGACAAACCCGTAAAAGAATTATTTATTTTAAAGGGCCGATTTTGCATGAATGTATTTCCAGAACAAAAGAAGAGCTGGAAATGAAGTTCAATAACTGGGGACATGATACAGATATCAATAAAGAAGAGTTTTTAAATAAATGGGAAACTGTAAATGAAAGCAATTACAAAACCATGCGAAACTTTTTTTATATGGAACCTCATAAATGGAAAAAACTGGCTTTTGTAAAAGGTTCAACTTTTAATGAAATCAAGAACAATCTTGACTTTTTTAAAGTTTTGCCCTCAGATTTCTATATTTGGAAAAGAAATCTGGGACAATGGTTCAAACATTTATAAGATTTCTTTATTTTAAGATCTCTTTGTAAACATTAAAATATTCAGCAGCTGCAACTTTCCAATCGAAACTTGCAGCTCTTTTTTTCAATAAGCTTTCTATTTCGTTTTTATTGCTGTCAAAATGATTTAATCCGTTAAAAAGAATATCTTTCATATATTCAGGATCAAAATTGTTCCAATAATTAGAAACATCGCCTCCAATTTCAGGCAGAGAAGTTTTATCAGATAAAAATACAGGTTTACCAAAACTCATAGCTTCAATTGGCGGAAGTCCGAAACCTTCACGAATTGACGGAAAAAGAAATGCCGTACAGTTTTTCATATAAAACTGTTTGGCTTCATCAGAAACTTTCCCGGTTAAAAAAACCTGATTTTCTAAGCCGTTATCTGCAATCAATTTCTTGATTTCTTCGCCGTATTTTTTGTCATTATTTCCTGAAATAATCAAATTAAAATCCTTTATTAATTTCATCATATTAATAATCGAACCATAATTTTTTCTTTCGATAAAATCACCAATCGAATAAAAGAAAGGTTTATCAACGGGAACATTAGAAACAAACGTCGAAGTATCTAAAAGAGTAGAAATTGGATTTCCGTTGTAAATAACATATTCAGGAACATTAGGGACATTAAAATGCTCGTGTGTGTGTTTTTTGGCAAATTCTGAGATGTAAGTAATAGCCGTTGCTCTTTCAAGTTTTCCTTTAAAAAGCTTTTTTAATTTATGACTTTTTTCGTTGGTTACTTCTTCAACAAAATGAATATCATGAACCGTTAATACATAATTGGTTTTATGAAAAGGCTCAACTTTAATGTTTTGATTTACAGAATGCCATAAATCGTATTTTTTTCGAATTCTAAACAACGGATGTCTCGAAAGACTGCTGTATTTATGATATTTGAATTTGTCTTTAAATTCGTCTTTTAAAAGTTCAGGTTTTGAGCTGTTGAGCGTTAATTCGTAATTATTGAAATCCAGCGATGATAATCCTTTAATTAACTCATAATTAAAAGTTCCTAAACCTGTAGCTCTGTTGTTTATATTGTGTGTTTCTAGAAAAATACTTTTTTGGGACATTATTTTCTTTTTTTACGAAAGTACAATAATAATTTGAAGTCTTAAATACGTATTTTTGTTGCCTTATAAAAATCTACCAATGAATTTTAAAGTAAATCCTCTTTTCGAAAATAGCACAGCATCAGTTCTTGATAAAATAAAAACATTTAATTCGTCAGGCGAACTTTTTGGAAATGGAGATCGTAACAAGATAAAATTGTTTGATTTAGATGGAAAAACCATTAACATCAAATCGTTTAAAATTCCGAATATCGTCAATAAAATTGCCTACAAATATTTTAGAAAATCAAAAGCCAGACGCTCATTTGAATATGCGACTATTTTGCTCGAAAAAGGAATTGGTACGCCGCAGCCCATTGCATTTTTGGAGAACTTTACAGTAATTGGTTTAAAAGATAGTTATTATGCCAGCGAGCATTTAATTACGGAACTGACTTATAGAGAATTGGTTGAAATTCCTGATTATCCGGATAATGAAAATATTTTAAGACAGTTTGTAAAATTTACGTTTGATCTTCATGAAAAAGGAGTGGAATTTTTAGATCATTCACCGGGAAATACGTTGATTAAAAAGAATGAAAACAATATATACAGTTTCTTTTTAGTTGATTTAAACCGAATGAATTTTCATGAAAATATGAGCTTTGAACAGCGCATGAATAATTTTAGCCGTTTAACGCCTAAAAAAGAAATGATTGCGGTTATGAGCAATGAATATGCTAAATTTTATACGGATAGAAACGAAAGCGAAATTTTTGAAAAAATGTGGCAGGCAACCTCAAATTTTCAGGAAGAATTTGCGAGAAAGAAAAGATTAAAAAAGAAACTGAAATTCTGGAAGAAATCTTAGCTTTTGGCTCTTATTTTTTTAAGTTCCTGAAAACGAACCGCTACACTTAGTGCGTTTAGATAACAGATTATAATGCCCTTTTTTCCGTCTAAAATTCCAAATCTCAATAAATACTGATTTAAGAATTGGTATAGAGGACGGATATAAAAATGAAAAAAGTTAGGATTGGTATTTTTTGAATATTCTTCCTGTGCTTTTAACTTGCCGTAAAAAATCATTTTTTGCTTGTAATCTTCATAATTCGAATACGAATAATGCGTTAGCCGGTTTTTTAGTTTTCCGGTTTTTCCGTTTACAATTAATTTTTCGTGTACAATTTTATTGTTGTTATAAGTCGCATTTTCCTTCTTAAAAAGACGAATTATTTTGTCATTCTGCCAGCCGCTGAAACGAAGTTTTTTATTTTTAAAAATGAAATCGCGTGCAACAAAATAAGCAGAGGCGCTATTTTCGTGGTTTATAACTTTTCTAATTTCCTGTTGAAGTTCAGGACTTAATCTTTCATCTGCATCTATAAAAAGAATCCAGGAATTTGCCGCCAGATCAATTGTAAAATTGCGTTGAAGAGCGAAATTATCAAAAGCTCGCTGAACAATTTTTACATTTTTGTATGCAGAAGCAATTTCAAAAGTTTTATCGGTACTAAAAGAATCTACGATAATTATTTCATCAGCAAAAGCCAGATTATCAAGAACCTCCCGAATGTTAGATTCTTCATTGTAAGTGATCAGTAAAGCCGATAAAAGTTGGTTTTGAGAAATCATTTTTAGCTGATATTTTTTTTCAGAAATGATTCGATTTTGTCTTTAAAGAATTCAGGTTTAAATTCTTGATATAAAGACAAAGCTTCTTTTTTTAGCATTTTTTCTGTTTTCTGCTCAAATAAATCCGCTCGATAATCTTTTAAATGCACAGAAAGATGATGAATTCCATCCTCAAAAGTAGCCCAGATTTTCTTTTCAATCCATGGAGAGAAAATTATAAAAGAAGGTTTTCCTAATGCTTTAGCCATATTTATGGCGCCGCCATCGTTTCCGATAATGACATCGCATTGATTCATAAGTGCAATAAACGAACGCAAATCTCCGCCCAATAAATCGAAATATATTTTTTCCTGTGTTGAAGGTTTGCAGGCATTAAAAACCGTTTTTGCCTCTTCAATTTGTTTCGGGAAATAATTAAACAGAATATTTACATTGGCATTATCAGCAACAAAATCTACCACTTTAGACATGAATTCTAAAGGATATGTTTTTAGTTTTTCGCTTCCTAAAAGACTAATCATTATAGTTTTTCTATCTTTTCGAACGTTATGTTTTTCGAGTAATGCTAAAGCTTCCTGATTTTCTTTTTCTGAAACAAATAATTTCGGAATTGGATCAATCTCAATTTTTAAATCTAAAGGTTCTAATAACGAAAGACGTCTTTCGATTGCCAAACCTAAATTGGTTTTAGGAAAAGGAGCAAAAGGGACATTATCGGTATACAGAAAATTTCTTCCGGGTTTTTTATAAGAGATTTTTCTTTTTGCGCCGCTAAATAGAGATATGGTCCAGCTTTCTAATTTTGAATAAGCATCGATTAATAAATCGTATTTTTTAGCTCTGATTTCAAAGACAAGTTTTGCAAGTTCACTCTTGCTTTTTCGATGCTTTTCTTCAAATAAAATAATATTGTCAATACTTGGATTTCCTTCTAAAACCGGAGTTGTAGAAGCATAAACTAAATAATCGATTTGAGCGTTGGGATAAGCAGTGCGCAGATTGTTACAAATAATACTGCTGACTAAAACGTCGCCAATCATTTTTTGCTGAATAACAAGTATCTTCATTTAAAAAGGGAATCTTTTAATTGATTACAAATTGACGTAAAAAAAATCCAAATTCCAATGATTAAATCGGAATTTGGATTTTTAACTTATTTCTTTTTTAAATTATACCGCAACGTCGTATTCGCGAAGGGCATTATTTAATGAAGTTTTTAAATCTGTAGATGGTTTACGAGTACCAATGATTAAAGCACATGGAACCTGATATTCTCCAGCAGCAAACTTTTTCGTATAACTTCCAGGAATTACAACAGAACGCGCAGGAACAAAACCTTTCATTTCAACAGGCTCATCACCAGTAACGTCAATAATTTTTGTTGAAGCTGTCAAACAAACGTTAGCACCAAGAACAGCTTCTTTACCAACATGAACACCTTCTACAACGATACAACGAGAACCAATAAAAGCACCGTCTTCAATAATTACCGGAGCAGCTTGCAATGGCTCTAAAACACCACCAATACCAACACCACCGCTTAAGTGAACATTTTTACCAATTTGTGCACAGCTTCCTACAGTAGCCCAAGTGTCAACCATAGTTCCTTCGTCAACATAAGCACCAATATTTACATAACTTGGCATTAAAATAACACCGCTTGAAATATAAGCTCCGTAACGTGCAACAGCATTTGGTACTACACGAATTCCTTTTTCAGCATAATTTCTTTTTAGTAACATTTTATCGTGATATTCAAAAATACCAGATTCCCATGTTTCCATTTTTTGAATTGGGAAATACATTACAACTGCTTTCTTAACCCATTCGTTTACCTGCCAACCATCACCAACTGGTTCTGCAACACGTAATTTTCCTGCATCAACTAATTCGATAACTTCTCTAATAGCATCAGTTGTAGTTTTTTCTTGTAATAAAGCTCTGTTTTCCCAAGCTTGTTCAATTATAGTCTGTAAAGAATTCATAGTTTAAATTTTTGGCAAAGATAAGGTATTTGTAGAAAAGCAAAAAAGCAAACGGAATTGAAAGTGTTATAAATGTAACTTTTTGTTTTTAATTTGATAAATAAAATTTAGAAATGAAGTTTAGTTTTAAATAAATGCCTCTAAAAGTTTTTTTAATATCAAAATATGACAATTGTCAGATTTTGAACTTTTTCTTACTTCTACTTTTGTCGAATTAATTCTGAAAAACAAGAATTAAAAATCCAATCCAAAACACATAAAATCTACAGAACATGAATCAGGAAAATCAACTCCGAACTCCGGTAACCGTAATTGATAAAGAAGTAACATGGGATAAAACTCAGGTAATTATGAGTAAAACAAACGCTTTTGGCATAATTGAATATGCTAATGAAGTTTTTGTTGATGTCTGCGGTTATGAAGATTACGAATTAATGGGACAGCCGCATAATATTATTCGTCATCCGGATATGCCAAAGGTTATTTTTAAAGTGCTGTGGGAGAATTTGAAAAACGGAAAAAACTTTCATGCCATCGTAAAAAACCTTGCAAAATCAGGAAGATACTATTGGGTTATTACAGATTTTGATATTGCAAGAGATGAAAATGGTGTAATTGTAAATTATTTCGGAAGAAGACAATCTGTTCCGCAAGAAGTTGTGGCTATGCATATTGAACCTTTGTATAAAAAATTACTTCAAATTGAGGCCGCAAGCGGAGTTGAATTCAGTGAAAAATATTTGATAGGTTTCTTAGAAGAAAAAAACAGAAGCTATGTTGAATATATTAAGGAGCTGATTTATGAACATGAAAAAAATCAGGCAAAGTTTGCTAATTATGAAGAGGAACAAGGAGAAGAACACAGAGGTTTTTTCAGCAGATTATTTAATCGATAAAAGAGAATAATTTTTAGTTTTAAATATTTAGGTTCGGGTCCGTTTTGAATTTCAGGGCGGGCCTTTTGGTTTTTAGGTTTATTTTAAAATGCGATCAATTCAAAAAGGATTATATTTGTATTATAAAATGAAGTATTATGGAAGCGATTAGATTAGAGTTTCAGCCAGAGATTAGAGAGAAAGTACTTAAGTTATTAAGTGAGTTTTCTACTAGTGAATTGAGAATTATTGAAGAAGATTCTGATTTTGAAGATGATAAAAGAAAAGTGCATGCAGCTTATGCTAAATTAAAAAGTGGAAATGAAAAGTTGTATTCAGTAGATGAAGTAGATTCTATTTTAGATAATACATTTTCGGAATATGACAATTAAGATTTCTAATGAATTTTTAAAATTATTAAAAGAACAAGTTCATTATATTTATAAAGATAAACCTAGAGCAGCACTAAAGTTCAGGAAAGATTTGCTTAAAAATATTAAAAAAGATTTAAAATATCCTTTTCATTTTACTAAGTCAAAATATTTTGATAATGAAAATATTAGAGATTATGTTTTTAAAGGTTATGTTTCTGTTTATGAAGTTGATACTGAGAAAAATATAGTTTTAGTTTTCAGTTTTATAAAATATAAAGACTCTCTTTAAAGATTATAATTTTTCTTTATCTTTTATAAAAAAATTAAAAAATGCCAAGAATCCTTTCCATAGATTACGGACAAAAACGCACAGGAATAGCTGTCACTGATGAAATGCAGATTATAGCATCAGGATTAACCACAATTCCAACCCATACTTTAATTGATTTTTTAAAAGATTATTTTGCCAAAGAAAAAGTAGAAGCAGTTTTAATTGGCGAGCCCAAACAAATGAACGGTCAGCCATCAGAAAGTGCGTCTGTGATTAATGGTTTTGTAACACATTTTTCAAATATTTTTCCGGAAATGAAAGTAATTCGTGTTGATGAACGTTTTACATCAAAAATGGCTTTTCAAACAATGATTGATAGCGGACTAAGTAAAAAACAGCGCCAAAACAAAGGGCTGATTGACGAAATTTCTGCTACAATTATGCTTCAGGATTATCTTTCTTCTAAGCGTTTTTAAGTTTATTTTGGATTAATTTCTCTTTTTTAGAAAAAATTATAATTTCCTAACTTTTATCATGTAAAAATTAGTTTTTTTTTGCGATTGAAAAAAGTACCTTTGCATTTTAAAACAAATTACTGTTATGCCTGACAATACAATACGTTCCAATAGTGAAGTAGTGCTTATTGGAGCTGGAATTATGAGTGCAACTCTTGGATTAATTTTGAAAGAGCTGCAGCCGGATATTAAAATTGAAATTTACGAAAGATTAGATGTAGCAGCTGCCGAAAGCTCAGATGCATGGAATAATGCAGGAACCGGACACTCTGCATTTTGTGAATTAAATTATACTCCTGAAAAAGAGGATGGAAGTATCGACCCTAAAAAAGCAATCAGCATAGCAGAATCATTTGAAATTTCTCGTCAGTTTTGGTCTTATTTAGTACAGGAAAATAAAGTTCCGTCTCCGGAAAATTTTATTAAAAGTGTACCACATATGAGTTTTGTATGGGGAGAAAAAAATGTTGAATATCTTACCAAAAGATTCGAAGCACTGCAAAGCAATCCTATTTTTGCAGATATGACATTCAGTACTGATTTTAATCAGCTGAAAGAATGGATGCCTCTTGTAATGGAAGGTAGAGAAGAGGGCGAAAAAATAGCAGCAACTCACATGGAAATGGGTACTGATGTCAATTTTGGAGCTTTAACAAGAAGCATGTTTAATTATCTTGAAAAACTGGACGGTGTAACTTTATATTTTAATCATGAGGTTAAAAAATTAAGACAGCGCGAGGATAAATCCTGGAGAATTAAAATTACAGATTTATCTACAGGTCAAAAAAGAAAAGCATATACCCAATTTGTATTTATTGGTGCCGGTGGCGGTTCTTTGCCATTATTAGAAAAAGCAGGTGTTCCTGAAGGACATGGTTATGGAGGTTTCCCAGTAAGCGGACAATGGTTAAAATGTACAAATCCGGAAGTTATTGCTAAACATCAGGCAAAAGTTTACGGTAAAGCAAGCGTTGGTGCACCGCCAATGTCTGTTCCGCATATTGATACTCGTGTTATTGACGGTGAAAAAGCACTTCTTTTTGGGCCTTTTGCAGGATTCTCAACACGTTTCTTAAAAAATGGGTCTTATTTGGATTTGCCTTTATCGATAAAAGCAAACAATTTAATTCCGATGCTTTCTGCGGGATTCCACAATATTCCATTAACAAAATATTTGATTGAGCAGGTTCGTCAGTCTCCAAAAGACAGAATGAAAGCACTTCGTGAGTATTTACCAACAGCACGTTCTAAAGACTGGAAATTAGAAAAAGCGGGTCAACGTGTTCAGGTTATTAAAAAAGGAGAAAACGGTGGTGGAGTTTTAGAATTTGGAACAGAAGTAATTACAACTCATGATGGATCTCTGGCAGTTTTATTAGGAGCGTCTCCGGGAGCTTCAACAGCTGTTGCTATTATGGTTGACTTAATTAGCAGATGTTTTACAAAGCAAATTAAAACACCTGAATGGGAAGCCAAAATGAAAAAAATGATTCCATCTTACGGAACAACTCTAAACGATAAACCAGAGTTATTGGCAGAAATGAGAAAACATACAGCTGAAGTTTTAAAAATTAAATAATTTCAGTTTCCCAATATAAAGAAAAGGACTTAGTAATCTAAGTCCTTTATTTTTTAATCAGTTTTCACCGCTTTTAATTCTTTTGTAGTTTTCAGGATTTTCTCTGCCAGATTGCTCATCCATATTAATTGTTCGATAACCATAGAGGCTTCCTGCATTTTGGCCTGTCGCGTTTCTTTGTCAAGTTCGTCATCTGTTGCCAGGCGAGAAAAGTTTTTACGCTTTAATTCTTCAAATTGTAAAATCACATCTTCTTTATCAAAAAAAGTATCTGTTATAATCGTTTCGTTTCTTAAAATTGAAACAGAATGTTCTAAGTTCAGTAAAATAGTTTTGATAATATAATTAAAAGATTCTGATGCTGCTGTTGTTTTATGCGACTGTATATAGGTTGACAAAGAAGCTAAAGCTGACAAAAGCGAATGATTTAATACGACCAGATTATTTACCAGCGGCATCGTTTTTTGCTTCGATTTTGGTTCCTGCATCATACGCTGAAAAGACGTCATGAGGTTTCCAATCTCAATAAAAGCATTTTTTCTTGAAAGTCTGTAAGAAGTAGGAACTTCACCTTTTTTGTTATAAAAATCGGCAATTTCTTTAAGATAATTTTTATTGGCTCTGATTGAATTTTCAATATGAATAGGCGTATTGATAAATTCCCAGGCCGGCCATAAAAATTGGTTTGCAATAAAAGCCAGTGTTGCTCCGGCAAGAGAATCAAGAATTCTAAACTGAATAACCTCAACAACATTTGGAGTTAAAATTCCGTAAATAAAAACCACATACATCGTAACAAAAGTTGCGCTTATTTTGTAATTGATCTGTGTAAACGAAATACCTAAAAGCATGCAGATAATCGAGAAAATACTCAAAGCAACATGATTTTGGATTACAGAAACAATTCCGAAAGCCAAAAGTCCGCCCAAAATAGTTCCGAAAATTCTATTATAAGATCTCTCTTTTGTCAGGCCGTAACCTGGGCGCATAATAACTACAATCGTAAGTAATATCCAGTAAACATTTTGAAATGGAAGAAACTTTCCAATAATAAAACCAATTAAAATAGTAATAGTCAATCGAAGCGAATGCCTGAATATTGAAGAGGAATAACTTAAATTTTCAATAAGAGTTCCTATAGGATAATATTGAGGCGTTAAGAATTTTTCTAACTCCTTGTCTTTATCTTTTAATTTATAAGACTGCATTGCCAGTGACAAAGCTCTTTGAATTGTTTTAATTTTTCCAACCTGATTTTTAGCATATTTCAGCATATTGGTCAGCATTAAAACACCTTCTGCAGCTTCCTCTTTTCCTAATGTTTTTTCATAATCAAAAATGGCAAATTCAAGTGCATCTAATTCATTTTTAAGATCATTCTTATCAACATATACAGCAATATGATGCACATTTTTTGAAAGCTTTTTAAGGGTAGAAGCCAGTTTGTATGCCACATTTTGATACGTGCGAAGTACTTCGGGATGTTTGGCAAACTTTTCATGAAGTTTACTGTGATCAAAAGAAGTATAAAGAGCTAATTCCTGAATTTCAACCAAAGTAATAAAAACCAAAAGCATTTTTCGGTTTTGACTTGTTGTGCCTGATGTGTTTTGATTGCCAATAAGCATTTTTCTTAAATCCTCATGAATCAAATTAAGATCGACCTGAATCGCTAATTGCTTTTCAATGATTTTCTCTCTATTAGCTTCGGGACTCCATAAATCACCTCTTAATTTTAGATATTTTGCCGTTAGTTTTATTCCTTCAGCAATTTGCAGTTCTATGTATTTATAAGGTTGTACAAAATGAAAAACCAGTGAAACTATTAAATATAAAATTCCTCCAATAAAAATAAAACCCGAATATTGAAGCGCTTCTAAACCAGTATGTAAATGCCCAAATGACAATGAAATAGATAATAAAGCAGAAAACGAAACCAAAGTCGCGCGCTGCCCGTACACAGAAATCATGGAACATAAAAATAGCAGAAACCCTAAAAAAGGATAGAATAAAAAAGGAAAAGGATAAGCAAGATTTACTAATAAATTTACTCCGGATACGATAAAAGAAGCTACAATTAATCCCTTGATTTTGTGACTTAATGAACTCGGAATATCGCTGGGATAGGTGTAAAAAGCACCCAATGCAATCGTAAAACCAATTTCAAAATGACCTAAAAAATTCAAAATTATAACAGGTACAACAGAAGCAATGGTAACTTTTGAAGCATTTAAAAACGAAGTACTGTTGGTGAATTTCGAGATTCGGTCTAACATATTGTGAGGTTTACTAGCAAAGTTAAGAATTGTACTAAATATTTTGGCATAATTATAGTTGAGTTTTCAAAAGCATATAAAAATTATGTTATAATGTAGCTTTACAGCCAATCGTTGACTATTTTTTATTATTTTTGCCAGCTGAATTATGAGAACCTAATTCAAGGTTTTCATTATAAAAACATTAAATAAAAACAAATGATTTTACCAATTGTAGGATATGGTGATCCTGTTTTAAGAAAAGTAGGAACGGCAATCACGCCAGATTATCCAAACTTAAAAGAGACAATAGCAAACATGTACGAAACAATGTACAATGCTTTAGGAGTTGGACTAGCTGCGCCTCAGGTAGGTCTGCCAATTCGTTTATTTGTTATTGATACAACTCCTTTTAGTGATGATGAGGATTTAGATGAACAGGAACAGAAAGATTTAGAAGGTTTTAAAAGAACTTTTATAAATGCTAAAATCGTAAAAGAAGAAGGTGAGGAGTGGAGTTTTAATGAAGGATGCCTGAGTATACCAGACGTTCGCGAAGATGTTTACAGAAAACCAACTGTTACGATTGAATACTGTGAGGAAGATTTTGTAATGAAAACAGAAGTTTTTGACGGTTTAATTGCCAGAGTTATTCAACATGAATACGACCATATCGAAGGGGTTTTATTTACGGATAAAATATCTTCTTTGAAAAAGCGTTTAATTCAGAAGAAATTAAAAAACATTACCGAAGGTAAAACTTTTCAGGAATACAGAATGAAATTTGCTGCCGCTAAAAAAGGCAGATAAAAAGTTCTTAAATAATTTAAGAACAGCATAAAAGATAAAAATTCTTAATACTAATTTTAATAAACATGAATTTAGACAAAATTTTAGCCATTTCTGGAAAACCAGGTTTATATGTATTGAAGGTGCAGACTCGTACAGGTTTTGTGGCAGAATCATTATTAGACGGAAAAAAAATTACAGTAAACTTAAAAAGTAACGTAAGTTTATTGTCTGAAATTTCAATTTATACACACGAAGGTGAAAAACCGCTGACTGAAGTAATGCAGAAAATTGCAACTAAAGAAAATAAAGGTCAGGCGATTTCTCACAAAGAAGATAATGCAACATTAAGTGCTTATTTTAAAGAAATTTTACCGGAATATGATGAAGAAAGAGTTTATCCTTCAGATATTAAAAAAGTATTAAACTGGTACAATACACTTCAAACAAAAGGTTTAGTTACCGACTTAGCTCCGGCTGCTGCTGAAACTCCAGAAGAAGCTCCAGCAGTTGAAGAAAAACCTAAGAAAGCACCAGCGGCAAAAAAAGCACCGGCTGCAAAAAAGGCTTCAGCTAAAAAAGAAGAGTAGTAATTGTCTACATTCAAAATATATTAATCCTGTCGAGATGTTTTCTAGGCAGGATTTTTTACTTTTACAAGATCTTGGTTTAAACCATAAAAAACTTCAAAAATGAGTAAAGAACTTCAGCTTAAAGCTTTCGAGAGATTATTAATTATAATGGATGAACTTCGTGAACAATGTCCGTGGGATAAAAAACAGACATTGCAGACACTTAGGCATTTGACAATTGAGGAAACTTACGAATTAGGCGATGCTATTCTTGATAATGATCTAAACGAAATAAAAAAAGAACTTGGAGATTTATTACTGCATATTGTTTTTTATGCTAAAATAGGCTCAGAAACTAATGATTTTGACATTGCTGATGTGTGCAATGAAATCTGTGATAAATTAATTCATCGTCATCCTCATATTTATTCTGATACGGTTGTGAAAGATGAAGAAGAAGTAAAACAGAATTGGGAAAAACTGAAACTTAAAGAAGGTAAAAAATCAGTTTTGGAAGGCGTGCCAAGAAGTTTACCGGCATTGGTAAAAGCCAGCAGAATTCAGGATAAAGTAAAAGGCGTTGGTTTTGACTGGGAAGAACCGCATCAGGTTTGGGATAAAGTTCAGGAAGAATTAAACGAACTTCAGGAAGAAGTAAAAGCTGGTGATCAGGATAAAATTGAAGCCGAATTTGGTGATGTTTTATTCTCAATGATAAATTATGCCCGCTTTTTAAATGTAAATCCTGAAGATGCTTTAGAGCGAACTAATAAAAAGTTTATTAAACGCTTTCAATATCTGGAAAGTAAAGCCAATGAACTTGGAAAACCTTTGATGGATATGACGCTGGCAGAAATGGATGTTTTTTGGAACGAAGCTAAAAAACAATAATTATTCGGCCAGACGTTTTAATGCTCTGACATCTTTAAGCATAATTTTTTTACCTACTAATTCAATCAATTCCAGTTTGTTAAAATCAGATAACAAACGGATACAGCTTTCTGTTGCAGTTCCAATCATTCCGGCAAGTTCTTCTCTGGTAAGTTGAACTTTTAAGGTTTTATCTGTGTTTTCTCCAAATTCATCATGTAAATGCAATAAAGTTTCAGCCAAACGCTGTTTTACCGTTTTTTGAACTAAAGCAATTTTATCGTTTTCAGATTCTTTTAAATCTTCGCAGACAGACTGCATCAAATTCAAAGAAAACTGATTGTTATTATTAAAAAAATGGATGATTTCGCTTTTCGGAATAAAACAAACTTCCATGTCAGCAATAGCTTTTGCAGATAAATTTGCAGGTTCATTACTAATCATCGAGCGCTGTCCTAAAAGTTCACCTGATTTTACAAGTTTAACGATTTGGTCTTTTCCGTTGGCGCTCAATTTAGAAAGTTTTCCAACACCGTCTTTTACACAAAAGACACCATTGGTAACTTCGCCCTCTTCAAAAATAGCTTCGCCTTTTTTAATTGTGTAGGTCGTTTTGCTATTAGCCAATTTTACAACTTCATCTTTATTTAGGGCTTTTAAAGAAGAAAGCTGACGAACAATACATTGATCACATTTATTCATAGCAAGAGTAATTTGGTGCAAAATTAACCAATTCTTATGTTTAAAAAGTACTTTTACGACTAAAAATACATAGAAAAGGTTAATATTTCAATTTGAATAAATATTTCATTAATTTAGAATTAGATTTCATTATAACATGATAAATGTCATATTTAAAGTCACCGCTTATTTGGAATTTTGCTAATTAAAAAAACAAATTATGAGCGAGCAGAGTTGTTTTCATTGCGGGTTAACTATTCCTAAAAATGAAGAAATCAATTTTGATGAGAAAAAATTTTGCTGCACAGGCTGTAAAACAGTTTACGAAATTTTTAGTCTAAATGATTTAACCTGCTACTACGATTTTGAAAAATCTCCCGGAGCTACTCCAAAGGATATTCAGGTAAAATACGATTTTCTTGAAAATGAAGCCATTTTAAACAAAGTTCTGGAATTTCAGGAAGGAAATACTTCTATAATATCATTAAATATTCCGCATATTCACTGCAGCTCTTGTATCTGGATTTTAGAAAATCTTAACCGACTGCAAAAAGGAATAAATGTTTCACAGGTTAATTTTCCTGAGAAAAAAGTTCGAATTACATTCAATTCTGAAATAGTTTCTTTAAAAGACATAGCCTATCTTCTAAGTTCCATAGGCTATGAACCTTATATAAGTTTAGAAAACTACGAAACAGGAAAAAATAAAGTTGACCGAAGTTTGACTTACAAAGTTGGTGTTGCATTTTTTTGCTTCGGAAATATTATGCTGTTGTCTTTTCCGGAATATTTCGAAATCAAAGAATTCTGGTTAGATAGTTACAAACCATTTTTTAGAATTTTAATTTTTCTTTTGGCATTGCCAAGTTTTTTATATTCAGCAAGCGGTTATTATGTTTCGGCTTATCATAGTATAAAAACGAGAATGCTCAATATTGATATTCCAATTGCTTTAGGAATTATTGTCATGTTTATCCGCAGTACTTATGATATGCTGATGGATCATGGCCCAGGTTTTTTTGACAGTTTAGCCAGCTTAGTATTTTTTATGCTTGCTTGGAAAAATGTTTCAAACCAAAACCTATAGTTTTTTAAGTTTTGAACGTGATTTTAAATCGTATTTTCCAATTGCAGTAACGAGAATAAATCAGGATCAAACAGAAGAAAGTGTTCCTATTTATGACGTTTTAAAAGGAAACCGATTGTTGATTAGAAATCAGGAATTGATTCCGGTAGATGGTATTTTAATTAGCGAAAAAGCCGAAATCGATTATAGTTTTGTTACGGGGGAAGCCGTTCCTATTACTAAAAAATCCGGAGATAAAATATTTGCCGGAGGTAAACAAATTGGAAAAGTAATAGAAATGGAAGTGATACATTCTGTTTCGCAAAGTTATTTGACACAATTATGGAGTAATGAAATTTTTCAGAAAAAAGTCGAACAGAAACACAAAACGATTACCGATGCTATAAGCCGTTATTTTACGCCAATTTTATTATTCATTGCTTTCGCCGGATTTGGGTATTGGATATTTATAGATGCTACTATTGCGTTTAATGTTTTTACAGCTGTTTTAATTGTTGCCTGTCCGTGTGCATTGGCACTTACAGCTCCTTTTACTTTTGGAAACATTCTGAGAATAATGGGAAAACAAAAAATGTATCTCAAAAATGCCTTGGTTATAGAACAATTAGCTAAAGTAGATACTATAGTTTTTGATAAAACCGGAACCATTACAACAAATAAAAAATCGAATATTTTATACGAAGGAACAGCACTTTCTGATGAAAATTTTGTTCTCATAAAAAATGTTCTTAGAGGATCAAATCACCCTTTAAGCCGAATGCTATATGACTTTTTACCAGAATATGGCAGAATTAAAATTGATGATTTTGAGGAAATTACCGGAAAAGGGATTTTGGCTTTCGCCGAAGGCAGAGAAATAAAAATTGGATCTTTTTTATTTGTTGAAAGTCCGATTTTGGATTCTTCAGAAATAGAAAAAACAGCGCTTCATATTAAAATTGATAATCAATATTACGGGAAATTTGTTTTCCAAAATCAGTATCGTGACGGATTAGAAAAATTGTTTACATCATTAAGTAAAGAATATGATATTAAAGTTCTTTCCGGAGATAATGATGGCGAAAGAGAAAATCTTGAAACTATTCTGCCCAAAGGCACAGAGCTGGTTTTTAATCAAAAACCAGAGCAAAAATTAGAATTTATCAAGAAACTGCAGGAAACCGGAAAGAACGTTATGATGGTTGGAGACGGCTTAAACGATGCCGGCGCTTTGGCACAAAGTAATGTTGGTGTTTCTGTATCCGAAAACGTAAATGTATTTTCTCCTGCTTGCGATGCAATTCTCGATGCGGGCGAATTTTCACGATTAAACTACTTCTTAAAACTCTCTCATAAATCGATCCTGATTATCAAAATGAGTTTTGGTTTGTCACTTCTTTATAACGTGGTTGGACTCACTTTTGCTGTCACCGGAAATCTTCTTCCGTTAGTTGCTGCAATCATAATGCCTTTAAGCACAATTACGATTGTAAGTTTTGTGACTTTTATGTCTAACTACTTCAGTAATAGAAATTTATATTGATTTTAAGTAATTGTAAGAATATTTTACTTAATTTTAACATTCTTCTACAACCATGATAATTATCATATTTTAAACGCCGACGACCTAGTAATTTTGTTAACATAAATTTACGGTATGAGTGTTATTTATCTATTAATTTCAGTGAGTATTTTCGTGGCAATATGCTTCTTTATTGCCTTTATTGTTGCTGTCAAAACTGGTCAGTACGATGACGATTATACGCCCTCGGTCAGAATTCTATTTGACGACGAGACAAAAATTACTTCCCAAAATAATAATTCGCCAATCGAAGAAAAACAAGTATAAATTATGGAAATGGAACAGTTTTATTACGACAACAAAATTGTAAAAAAATTCATTTACGCCACTATTCTTTTCGGAGTTGTGGGTATGTTAGTGGGACTGACCTTAGCGGTTATGTACCTTTTTCCCAATATCACAGATGGGATTTCGTGGCTTAGTTATGGTCGTTTAAGGCCTTTACACACAAATGCCGTTATTTTCGCCTTTGTTGGGAATGCGTTTTTTGCAGGAATGTATTATTCGATGCAAAGATTACTAAAAGCGAGAATGTTTAGTGATTTTTTAAGTAATCTTCACTTCTGGGGCTGGCAGTTAATCATAGTCGCCGCAGCAATTACATTACCATTAGGGTATACTTCTTCAAAAGAATATGCAGAACTAGAATGGCCTATTGATATCGCCATAGCGTTAATTTGGGTTGTAATGGGAATTAATATGATTGGTACAATGCTTCGTAGAAGAGAGCGTCATCTGTATGTTGCCATTTGGTTCTATCTCGCAACATTTGTTACCGTAGCAGTACTGCATATTTTTAATAACATCGAACTTCCGGTTTCTGCTTTAAAAAGTTATTCAGTTTATGCCGGTGTTCAGGATGCATTAGTACAATGGTGGTACGGACACAATGCGGTTGCATTTTTCTTAACAACACCATTCTTAGGGTTGATGTATTACTTTGTTCCTAAAATTGCTAATAGACCTATTTATTCTTATAGATTATCAATTATACACTTTTGGTCTTTAATTTTCATCTATATCTGGGCTGGACCTCACCATTTATTATATTCAGCATTGCCAAACTGGGCACAGAATTTAGGTGTTGCGTTTTCTGTAATGCTTATCGCTCCATCTTGGGGAGGTATGATCAACGGACTTTTAACTTTAAGAGGTGCGTGGGATAAAGTTCGTGAAGAACCAGTTTTAAAATTCTTCGTAGTAGCGATTACTGGTTACGGAATGGCCACTTTTGAAGGACCAATGCTTTCTCTAAAAAATGTAAATGCTATTGCACATTATACTGACTGGATCGTAGCGCACGTTCACGTTGGAGCTTTAGCATGGAACGGATTTATGTCATTTGCTATTATCTATTGGTTAATTCCACGAATGACAAAATCAAATTTATATTCTAAAAAACTGGCAAACTTCCATTTCTGGATTGGTACTTTAGGTATTATAATTTATACAATTCCATTGTATGTTGCAGGTTTTCAACAGGCATCAATGTGGAAACAGTTTAATCCGGATGGAACTTTAACATACGGAAACTTCCTTGAAACAGTAACGGCTATTATGCCAATGTACTGGATGAGAGCAATTGGAGGAACCTTATACCTTGCAGGTATGATTACATTGGTTTATAACATTATTATGACTGTTAAAGCTGGTGAAACAATTGAAGACGAATTAGCTCAGGCCCCAGCTTTACAAAGAATAAGCAGCAGCAGATTAAGTGGAGAAAAATTCCACTCATGGTTAGAAAGAAAACCAATTCAGTTAACAATTTTAGCTACAATTGCTATTTTAATTGGAGGTATTATTCAAATTGTACCTACAATCATGGTGAAATCAAATATTCCAACTATTTCAAGTGTAAAACCATATACACCATTAGAACTTGAAGGACGAGATTTATACATTAGAGAAGGATGTGTAGGCTGTCACTCACAATCTGTTAGACCTTTCAGACATGAAGTTGTACGTTACAACGGGCCACAGTCAAAAGCAGGTGAGTTTGTGTACGACCATCCATTTTTATGGGGATCTAAACGTACTGGTCCGGATTTATTAAGAGTAGGGGGAAAATACAATGATAACTGGCATTTCAATCACATGTGGAATCCGCAAAGTACTTCAGCAGGATCTATCATGCCAGGATACAAATGGCTGTTTGATAATAAACCAATGGATACTTCATTGACTCAAAAGAAAATGCAGGCAATGATAACATTAGGAGTTCCTTATTCTAAAGAAGATGTTGAAAATGCTCAAAAAACTTTAAGAGCCCAGGCTGTAAAAATTGAGAAAAGCTTAGAAAGCGATCCTGATTTTGTAAAAAGTTATGAAGACAGTAAGAAAAAAGCAGCTGCAAAAGGAGAAAATTTTGTTCCTATGAACGAAAGAGAGATTGTAGCATTGATAGCTTATATTCAAAGACTTGGTACTGATATTAAAGTAAAAGAAAAATCTAAATAACAACATCATGTTTGAACAAATAAAACACAATATGGAAACGATATCGGGTATAGAAATTTATCCGATTCTTTCTCTCTTGATTTTCTTTTTCTTTTTCGTAGGATTAGGTATTTGGGTCTTCTCTTATAAAAAAGATAAAATTAAGGAAATGAGTAACATACCTTTAGATGAAGGTTTAGTATAATTTCAAAAGATAGATAAAATGAAAAAGTTTTTCCCAGTATATGTTAGAATACCGCTGATTTTCTTCATCGTATTTGCTTTAATGGAATATTTTATAGATTCAGGCGACAGACCTGCTTTTATCAAATACCCAATGGTGTCTGTCTTTTTACTTGTTTTCCTGTTTATTCTTATTGCAATTGAAATAACACTTAGTGCAGTAAATAGAGTGATGTATCAATTAATGTCACCAGAAGAAAAGGCAAAATTAGAATATGAAAACAGCCTAAGCATTCAAGAAAGTACCTGGTTTAAAGAATTAATGCATAAGCTTACCAAGACAGAGCCAATGTCTAAAGAAGCTGATTTGTTAATGGATCATGATTACGACGGTATTAAAGAACTTGATAATAATTTACCGCCTTGGTGGGTGTATCTATTTTATATCTGTATTGTTTTTGGAGTAATCTATGTAGTACGTTACGATGTATTAGGAGCTGACGATCAGGAAATGGAGCTTAAAAAAGAAATGGCTCAGGCAAAAATTGATGTTGAGGAATATCTAAAAACTGCTCCGGATTTGATGGATGAAAAAACGGTTGTTCTCCTTACAGACGAACCAAGTTTAGCAGCAGGAAAAGAAATCTTTATGACCAATTGTGCAGCCTGCCACAGAGCTGATGCCGGAGGACAGATTGGACCAAACTTAACAGATGATCGCTGGATTTTAGGAGGAGGAATCAAAAATGTTTTCCATACCATCACTAATGGAGGTCGAGACGGAAAAGGAATGGTTTCCTGGAAAAACAATGGTTTAAAACCAAAAGAAATCCAAAAAGTAGCAAGTTATATCTTATCACTTCAGGGAAGTAACCCGAAAGATCCAAAAGAAGCAGAAGGAGATGTTTGGGTAGATGAAAATGCACCGAAAAAAGATGACGCTGCTAAAACAGCAAAAGATAGTACAGAAGTTAAAAAATAATTAGAATACCATGTCAAATTTACCAGACGAAGCTTTTAGAGATACCATCGGAACTATAGATGAAGGTGGTAAAAGAAAATTTATTTTTCCGAAGAAACCGTCTGGTAAATTTTACGATTACAGAAAAATAGTCAGTTATGTTTTACTGGCAATTTTATTCATAAACCCTTTTATAAAAGTAAACGGAAACCAATTTATGATGTTCAATATTATCGAACGTCGTTTTAATATTTTTGGGTTTCCTTTTTGGCCTCAGGACTTTTATCTTTTTGTAATTTCAATGCTTGTAGGCGTTGTATTCGTAATCTTGTTTACAGTAGTTTTTGGAAGGATTTTTTGTGGCTGGATTTGCCCGCAGACTATTTTTCTTGAAATGGTTTTTCGCAGAATCGAATATTGGATTGACGGTGACCGTGGTGCGCAGCAGCGTTTAGCAAGACAGGAATGGAATGGAGAAAAAATCAGAAAAAGAACCATGAAGTGGATCGTTTTCTTTTTAATCTCTTTTGTAATTGCAAATATTTTTTTAGCCTACATAGTAGGAAGCGATGCCTTGTTTTTAATGATTGAACAAGGACCAATTCAGCAGTCGGGTAACTTTATTGCACTGCTTATTTTTACAGGAGTTTTTTATTTTGTTTTTGTATGGTTCCGCGAACAGGTTTGCATAATTGCCTGTCCTTACGGAAGACTTCAAGGTGTTCTTCTGGATAATAAATCAATAAACGTTGCTTACGATTTTGTACGAGGCGAAAAAGAAGAAGGACGTGCTAAGTTTAATAAAAAAGAAGACAGAGCTTTAACCGGAAAAGGAGATTGTATAGATTGTCTTCAGTGTGTTCATGTATGCCCAATGGGAATTGATATTAGAAACGGAACGCAATTAGAATGCACAAATTGCACTGCTTGTATCGATGAATGCGATCATATAATGGAAAGCGTAGGATTACCTAAAGGATTAATTCGTTATGCTTCTGAAGATGAAATAGCAAAAAAAGAGCCTTTTAAATTTACTGCGAGAATGAAAGGCTACACAGCAGTTCTTTCAATTTTATTAAGTGTATTTGTTGGAATGTTATTTCTTAGAACAGATGTTCAGGCTGTTATTTTACGATTACCAGGGCAGCTTTTTCAGCACAAAGGAGATAAAATCAGTAATGTTTACACATATAAAATTGTAAACAAAACAATGAAAGATTACAATGATATTCATTTTGAATTAATCGATCAGAAAGGTGAAATTAAAAATGTTGGAAAACAGCATTTTAAAGTTTCAAAAGAAGCAATGTCACAAGGAACATTGTTTATAGAAATAGAAGAAGTTCTGTTAGAAAGTGATAAAACCAATGTTAAAATTGGAGTTTATAATGGAACAAAACTTCTCCAGACAACTAAAACAAATTTTTTAGGACCACGAAGTTTTAATTAAAAAGATACTATCATGAAAATAAATTGGGGAACCGGAATTGTCATTGCATTTGCATTGTTTATGACCTTTATTTTATATTTTGTTTTTGAAGTACAGTCAAATAGTAAATATGATAATGATTTGGTTGTAGAAGAATATTACAAACACGACTCGCATTTTCAGGAAGAAATGGCGAGAATTCAAAATGCTCATGATTTACAGCACAAACCTTCTATTAAATCTGAAGAAGAAGGTGTGAAAATTACTTTTCCGGCAGATTTTGTAAGCGATAAAGTAAAAGGAAATGTTTTGTTATACCGAGCTTCAAACAAGAAATTTGATTTTAATACGCAAATAGCTTTAACCAATTCTTCTTTAATTATTCCGCAGAAAAAATTAGTAAAAGGACGCTGGGATGTGAATATGGAATGGCAGTATGAAGGGAAAAAGTACCTAACAAAAGAAGTTATTTACGTAAATTAATGTAGTCATTTTTGTGTAAATGTTTAGTCCCTATGGGACATGAGAGCGTTTACGCTTGTGTATCTACCGATATTTAATCTCTACGAGATAAGCTAAACAATATTAGCTAATGTTTGTGATTGGTAAATGTTTTGTTAATGTAACTTAGGTATAAACGAATTAAATTATCAATTAGAATAAAAATGCTCTGTTAAGGTCAACATATCAGTGGAAACGAATGTTGATGAAAATATAAATTATAATAATGATATTATGCTTCGTTAGGAGCAAGATATTGGTAGAAAAATTAGGATGCCCAAAATAAAAATGTCTCGTAGGGACTATACAATATCTATGAATAATTTGATAAATTAAAAATATAAAAATGTTATTTTCAGCTTTCATTTTAGGACTTATCAGCAGCCTGCATTGCGTTGGAATGTGCGGGCCAATTGCTATGATGCTTCCGGTTGATCATCAAAATGAAGCTAAAAAAGTAACACAAATTATTACCTATCATTTAGGCAGATTAACAGCTTATTCAACAATAGGTTTAATTTTCGGATTATTAGGAAGAGGATTTTTTTTGGCTGGAATACAGCAAAAAATGTCGATTTTTATAGGTATTGCAATGATTTTGATTGTTTTAATTCCTGAAAAAGTATTTGCTAACTACAATTTTTCGAAACCCGTTTATAAAATTATAGCCAATATAAAATCTAATTTAGGTAAGCAGTTTAAAAAGAAGAGTTATAAATCTCTATTTACAATTGGTTTATTGAATGGATTCTTACCATGCGGAATGGTTTATGTGGCGTTGTTTGGAGCAATTGCCATGCAGAGTGCCGGCTTTGGAGTTCTGTATATGCTCTTGTATGGATTAGGAACAATACCTTTAATGACAATTGTTGTTTACATACATTCGTTATTAAAACTGCCATTTCGAAATAAAATTCAAAAAGCAATTCCTTATGTTGCTGTGATAATTGGAGTATTATTTATTTTAAGAGGTTTAGGTTTAGGAATTCCTTACTTATCTCCCTCAAACATGAGTTTATTTGTGCAAGGAACTCCTAACTGCCATTAAACTGTCATCGAAAACAAGTTCGTTTCCGGTGATTTTCTTTTTAAATGTAAATCAAAAGCCATACAAATATTGCGTACAAATGGTCTTCCGGCTTCTGTGATTTTAATTTTATTGTCTTCAATTACAATTAATTGATCGTTTTCCATTTCCTTTAAAGAAATTAAAACATCTGGCAGTTCTTTAAAAATTAAAGAATTCTTGTTCCAGGAAGTTTCAAGTTCGCAGGTTAAATTGAGGATATGTTTTCGAATGATTAAATCTTCATCATCTAAAATATGCCCTTTTACAATAGGAAGCTGATCCCATTCTAATAACTGATAATAATCTTCAAGATTTTTAGTGTTTTGGGCAAAAGCGTACCAGCTGTCGCTAATTGATGAAACTCCCAAACCAATCATTAACTGTGTTTTTGAAGCACTGTAGCCCATAAAATTTCGATGCAGATTTTTATTTTCTACCGAATGAAATAAACTATCTGTAGGCAATGCAAAATGATCCATACCAATTTCATGGTAACCATTTATAGAAAGCAGCTGTTTTCCGGTTTCATATAATAACCTCTTTTCGGCATCCTTAGGGAGATTTTCTTCATTAAAACCACGCTGTCCATTTCCTTTAATCCATGGCACGTGAGCGTAGCTGTAAAAAGCTAATCGGTCTGGTTTTAAAGAATTTGTTTTCTCAACAGTATCAATTACATCTTCAATAGTTTGAAAAGGCAGTCCGAAAATAATATCGTGACCAATAGATTTATAACCAATTTCTTTGGCCCAAAAAGTTACTTTGGCAACATTATGAAACGGCTGAATTCTATTAATGGCTTTTTGAACTTTTTCAGAATAATCCTGAACGCCAAAACTTACTCGGCGAAAGCCTAAATCATACAGTTTTTTCAGCTGTTCGTAAGTTGTATTATTAGGATGTCCTTCAAAACTAAATTCATAATTTTCGGCTTTATTGGCAAAGCTGAAAATACCATTAATAAGATGTTCTAAATTATCTGAAGAAAAAAAAGTTGGAGTTCCGCCTCCTAAATGAATTTCTTTTATCGAAGGTTTTTCGGGAAGAAGCTTACAATACAAGCTCCATTCTTTTAAAAGTGCCTGAATGTATTTTTCTTCTACCGAATGATTTTTTGTGATTCGTTTGTTGCAGCCGCAAAATGTGCACATGCTTTCACAAAAAGGTAAATGAATGTATAAACTGATTCCGTTTTGCGAATTACTTTCTGAAAAGGCTTTTTGAAAAGATAATTTCCATTTTTCTACAGTAAAATTATCTTCATTCCAATAAGGAACAGTTGGATAGCTTGTATATCTTGGACCTGGGACATTATACTTTTGTGTCAAAGAGATTTTCATAATGACGGATTTAGTTTTCATCAAAATTACCACACGAACCACAGACATAAAATGACAAATATCATATATAGACAAAAAAAGAGACTCATAAAGAGCCTCTTTCTACTGAATTAAATAACTAACATTAAATAGAATCCTGAATGATTTTAAGCCATTTTTTCGCAAACATATGATCTTGATAAGCGCTGATTTGTTTAATGCGGTCGTCATCAAAATCATAGAATGGAATTATAATTTTTTTAGAAGTTTCTCTGTCCTGAAATTCAAAATCAATCTTAACAATCGTGTCAGAACTGCCTTCTGTAGTTAAAATTAATTTACAAGATGAAACACTTTTTAAATCAACATAAGTAGATTCTTGCTGTTTTGGATTGAAATTCATCAAAATGAATTTTCTGTTTTTATGATCTATTGTAAGCGTTTTATTGCTTTGAGATTCAGTTAAATCAAACTCATGCGGATTGTTTGGGTTGAATTTCTTTTTGATGTTTAAAATCTTAGACTTATTTGCAGCGCTCGATCGTGCTGAAAAATAGATTGGAATGGCCACGATTATAGCAATCACAAGGCCAATTATGGTTACACTTGTTTCCATTTTTACTTTAAAATTTGATAAATAATATGAAATAATAAACTGTTTTCAGATCGAAAACGGCTTAACGGGTTTGGAGTTTTTCTCCAAATTAAAATTTCAATTTAATTACCAGAAAAAATGGAAGGCGTAGAGCAGTAATGAGATTTTTTTGCTCTGAGTAGAAAACTGACTGCTAAAGTTATAGGCAGATTTAACAGTTTTGTGCTGTGGAACAGCTAATAATATTGTATCAAACCATTTTATTGAAACGGGATGATCTGTTTTTATGTTTGCCGCAAATTGATAACTTCCCTGCGGTTGAATAAAGGCTGATGAATCTGTAATCTCTCTTGAGAAATTGGAATCGGTTTTTTCATTTTCGATTTTTTGCACAGGAAGCGCCTCTGCCTGAGAAGCAAAAAATCCTATCATCAAAAATGATATAAAAAGTATGATTTTACGAATCCAATTCATGGCAGCGAATTTAGTTCATAAAACACAATAAACGAAATTTTAAGTGCTAATTACTTCTTAAAAATGGTTTTATTATTTATCCTCAAGCAAAATAAATTACTTGAGGATAAAATGATTTTATTGTTATTGCTGCATTTTAAAATAGTAATCAGCGGAGTGTTTTCCGCCTCCATAGAAAAGAAAGAAGATGCAAAGTAAAAGTACTACTATTGCCAGAATTAAACTTTCAGAATGCATTCGTCCCATAAAATTAACCAGGACAGCACCAAATAGTACTGGTAATTGAGCTGCAATTGCCCAGCGGGTAAGTAGCCCAAAAACAATCATTATACCTCCAATCATGTGAGCAGGAGCAATGTAATGCAAAAGAAACATTCCGCCGCCAAACTGATCGATAGGAGATATTAAATCATGCAGATACTGAACATTAGTTACAAACGAAACTCCTTTCATAAATAAAAAAACACCCAATATAATACGTACTAAATCTACTGGTAAATAAGTATGAGCATTTGCCCACTTATTTAAGCTTTTAATATTTTCCATGATACTATGTGATTAAAAATTATTCACATAAAGTTACTAATTTTTAATGATATATTTAATTTAAGTATCTGAAAATAAGTTTTTTACTATTTATTTAACACGATTTACAACTTTTTAGAATACTTAAACCTGAATTAAGCCTAAATTAAATGGTTTTTGAATAGGAGCGTGGTTTGCAGCTTCGATTCCCATAGAAATCCATTTTCGGGTATCAAGCGGATCTATAATAGCATCTGTCCATAATCTCGAAGCCGCATAATAAGGTGAAGTCTGCTCATCATAACGCGCTTTTATTTTAGTAAAAAGTTCAGTTTCTTTGGCTTCATCGATAATTTCTCCTTTCGCTTTAAGCGAAGAAGCTTCAATTTGAGCTAAAACTTTTGCCGCCTGTGTACCGCCCATAACCGCCAATTCAGCACTTGGCCATGCAAAAATTAATCTTGGGTCATAGGCTTTTCCGCACATTGCATAATTTCCTGCACCATAAGAATTTCCTACGATTACAGTAAATTTTGGTACTACAGAGTTACTTACCGCATTTACCATTTTGGCACCATCTTTAATAATACCACCATGCTCAGATTTTGAACCTACCATGAAACCGGTAACATCTTGTAAAAATACCAATGGAATTTTCTTTTGATTGCAATTGGCAATAAAACGTGTGGCTTTGTCAGCGCTGTCAGAATAAATAACACCGCCAAACTGCATTTCTCCTTTTTTAGTTTTTACTACTTTACGCTGATTGGCTACAATACCAACCGCCCAGCCGTCTATTCTGGCATAACCTGTAATAAGAGATTGACCATAACCGTCTTTGTAAGCTTCAAACTCTGAATTATCAACCAAACGTTTGATAATTTCCATCATGTCATATTGCTCAGTTCTGGCTTTTGGAAGAATTCCGTAAATATCTTTAGGTTCTAAATCAGGTTTTTGAGCTTTAATTCTGCTGTAGCCCGCTTTATCAAAATCACCAATTTTATCTACAATATTTTTAATTTTATCTAAAGCATCTTTGTCATCTTTGGCTTTATAATCAGTCACGCCTGAAATTTCACAATGCGTTGTAGCACCACCAAGAGTTTCATTGTCTATTGTTTCGCCAATGGCAGCTTTAACTAAATAACTTCCGGCAAGAAAAATACTTCCCGTTTTGTCTACAATCAAGGCTTCGTCGCTCATAATGGGTAAATAAGCACCACCCGCCACACAACTGCCCATAACGGCAGCAATTTGAGTGATTCCCATACTGCTCATTTGAGCATTATTTCTAAAGATTCGGCCGAAATGTTCTTTATCTGGAAAAATTTCATCCTGCATAGGCAGATAAACTCCGGCACTGTCAACCAAATAAATAATTGGCAGTCTGTTTTCGATAGCTATTTCCTGCGCTCGTAGATTTTTTTTACCTGTAATAGGAAACCATGCGCCAGCTTTTACAGTAGCATCATTGGCCACAACAATACATTGTTTTCCTTTTATATATCCTATTTTCACAACCACTCCGCCGGAAGGACAGCCGCCATGTTCTGTATACATTCCTTCTCCGGCAAAACCGCCGATTTCAATATTTTCTGAATTTTCATCTAATAAATAAGCGATACGCTCACGGGCTGTCATTTTTCCTTCGGCATGAAGTTTTTCGATACGTTTTTCGCCGCCGCCTAATTTAACTTTTGCAAACTTTTGTTTTAATTCTGAAAGAAGTAATTTATTATGATCTTCGTTTTTATTGAAGTTTAAATCCATGATATAATATTGATTTTACAAAATAGTGTTGGCTAATTTACAAAATCAATTGAAATAAATGAATTTGATTATGAATTAAGAAAAATGTATATACTGATTTTTTATTTAAACATATAGTTACATAGAAATATATTATAAACAAAAGAAAGGTGTAAAATAAACTGGTTTCTAATACATAACTAAAACTATATTTGTTTTAAATAATTGAAACGCCTTTTTAAGTTTTTTAAATCTATTCTATGTGTTAAAAATAAATGTTTGAGATTTTTTTAATGAAGATAATTGATTTTGAATGCGAAGCATTATAAAAAAACATTTGCCGAAACAGATGGTTTTTATATATAAACTAAATTGAATTATTTTTTAGAACTGCAAACCATACGTTTAAGCATTGCCCATTGTTTTAATGCATCACGAGCTTCCACAGCTGGATAACCTAACATTGTTTTTCCTGCGGGAACATCTCCTGTTACACCAGATCCGGCTCCAATAACTGCGCCGTCGCCAATTGTGGTATGATCTTTTATAGAAGCGCTTCCGCCAATAATTACCCCGTTTCCTAAAGTTACAGAACCTGCTAAACCACTGTTTCCAGCCATGATACAGAACTTTCCAAGTTTACTATTGTGTCCAATTTGTACTAAGTTGTCAATTTTGCAGCCATCACCTAAAATAGTAGAACTAAATTTTCCACGGTCAACACATGTATTTGCTCCAATTTCGACTCCGTTACCAATAATTACATTACCAATTTGCGGAATTTTTACTAGACCTTTTTCTGTACAAGGACGGAAACCAAAACCATCAGCTCCAATTGTAGCATTTGGGTGAATGATACAATCGCTCCCGATATGGCAACGCTCGCGTACTACAGTTCCTGACCAGATAATTGTGTTTTTTCCAATTGTACATTCATCAAGAATTGTAACATTTGGATAAATAATTGCATTGGCACCAATTTCTACCTTTGGTCCAATATAACAGCCAGCACCAATTTTTGCATCCTGGCCAATTATGGCAGTTTCGTCAATAGTTGCAGTTTTGTGGATATTGTTGTGAAATACCGGAGTAGGCGGGGCAAAAAGGGCAAGAATCTGCGACATTGCCAAATCGGCATTTTTTACTTTAATAAAAGCACGATTTTCGCCAGGCTCAATTGAAATGTCTTCATTTACGATAGCAATTGAAGCATTTGATGCCGACCAGTATTTTTCGTATTTTTTGTTTCCTATAAACGAAATTTCTGAAGTTGTAGCTTTTTCTAATTGCTCTGTTGCGGTAATGCTTTGTGAAGTAGTGCCGTAAATTACACCGTTAATTACTTCATTAATTTCTTGAATTGAATAGGATCTCATTGATAAATTTTATTCGACTTGGGGATTAATTTTGCCAAATAAAATAAATTAGATTTTAATTACCTAATATTTTTTTTGTTTTTCTTAATAAATATTTAAAATAGAAGTCTAAATATTACAAAATTAACATTTTAACTATTAAATTTTTGAAGTTTTTCTAATAAATAGATTTGTGACTGCTATATTTTTGGGCGAATAATCTTAAAATTTATTTGTAGTTAAATAAATTATTTTATTGGTAAGCAGTAACTTACATTTGTTTTGTTAAGTTGATTAAATAGCAAAAAAAAGCGATTCACTTTTAAAAGGAATCGCTTAATATTTATTCTTTAATTTTTGATAAAGAAACTGCATTAATGCAATATCGCAAACCGCTTGGTTCCGGACCATCTGGAAAAACGTGTCCTAAATGAGCCTCGCATACATTGCAGACTACCTCGACACGAACCATTCCGTACGATCTGTCGGCATGATATCCAATTGCATTTTCTTTGATTGGCTGTGTGAAAGACGGCCAGCCTGTTCCTGATTCAAATTTTTCGCTTGCATCAAAAAGAATTGTACCGCAGCATTTACATTCGTAAATTCCGGGCTCAAATAAACTGCACATTTCAGAGCTGAAAGATCTTTCAGTTCCTTTTAAACGAGTTACCTGATATTCTTCCGGAGTTAAAATTTGTTTCCATTCTTCCTCCGTTTTTTCAACTCTTTTTTCAGGAGTTGGATTTCCTTTATTTGTAAAATGAATTACATCTGCCCATTTTATCATAATTTTTTAGTTTTAAAGGTTTAAGTTTCAGGTTTCAAGTTTACTGTGACTGTATACTGAGACCAGGATACTAAAAAAACTGAACACTGTATATTGCGACTGCAAACTATTCTTCCTCCTTTTGTCCCATCATCATTAGATAGGCTTTCAGGAAAGGATCAATATTTCCGTTCATAACCCCGTCGACATCGCTGGTTTCATAACCTGTACGAACGTCTTTAACCAATTTATAAGGCTGCATTACGTAATTACGAATTTGCGAACCCCATTCGATTTTCATTTTTCCGGCTTCAATATCAGCACGCTGTGCTTGTTGTTTCTTTAACTCAATTTCATACAATTGAGAACGAAGCATCTGCATGGCACGTTGTCTGTTATCTTGCTGCGAACGTGTTTCTGAACACTGAATCTGGATTCCTGTTGGCTTGTGAACCAATTGTACTTTAGTTTCAACCTTATTTACGTTTTGTCCACCGGCACCACTCGAACGAGATGTTGTAATCTCAATATCTGCTGGATTAATGTCAATTTCAATACTGTCGTCAACAAGCGGATATACATATACAGATACAAACGAAGTATGACGTTTAGCATTACTGTCAAAAGGAGAAATTCTTACCAAACGGTGAACTCCGTTTTCTCCTTTTAAATAACCAAAAGAATAATCACCTTCAAATTCAAGGGTAACCGTTTTAATTCCGGCAACATCACCTTCCTGAAAGTTCAGTTCTTTGATTTTGTAACCGTAACTTTCGCCCCACATCATGTACATACGCATCAGCATTCCGGCCCAGTCACAGCTTTCAGTTCCGCCGGCTCCGGCAGTAATTTGAACCACAGCACTTAAGCTGTCGGCTTCATCAGAAAGCATGTTTTTAAATTCGATGTTTTCTATATGAGTCTGAGTTGTATCGTATTGCTCATCCAGCTCTTCTACAGAAAGTTCACCTTCTTTATAAAAATCATAAGCAAGCTGTAATTCTTCAGTAAGAGTGGCAGCTTTATCATAATCTTCAATCCATTTTTTCTTGTTTCGAAGATTTTTTACAATGTTTTCAGCCTCTTTTGGATTGTTCCAAAAATCAGGCGCAAAAGTTTTTTCTTCTTCGTTTGCAATTTCGATTAGCTTGGCATCAACGTCAAAGATACCTCCTCAACGCACCAAGGCGCTCCACAATACCTTTTACTTGTTCGGCTGTTGTCATAAATTAATAACTTGTTTTTAGATGTTTTTTGTTGATATTGCATTAATTTAACTTGAGAACTAATGCATAATTTTGTTGTACAAAAATAAGATTTAGTTTTTAGAATACCTTAATAAATTATCAGACTAAAAGTGCTGCATGTGTTTTTTTATTTTTTAATACGGTTATTCTAAAAAATCAAAAATCAATTTTTAAATTATTAATGCTAGTTTTATATGATTTTTATAAATATTACGTTAATTTGGTTCTATGTAATCTCTAAGTTAAAATTTATTAAAACAAGAGATTAATAACTAACAGTAATATGTAATTTTGCTGTTCGAAATAGATATAGTTTTATATGGAAATAAATTTAATTAGCGATACCATTACCAAACCATCGTATGAGATGCTGCAGTATATGTTTAACGCTCAGGTTGGCGACGATGTATACAAACAAGATCCTACAGTTATCGAATTAGAGACAAGAGTAGCAGAATTTTTTGGTATGGAAGCTGGACTTTTTTTTCCGTCTGGAACTATGGCAAATCAAACGGCAATAAAACTTCATACGCAGCCCGGAGAACAATTAATTGCTGATAAATATGCTCACGTTTTTCATTATGAAGGAGGAGGAGTTTCTTTCAACAGCGGTGTTTCCTGCTGTTTATTGGATGGTCACCGCGGAATGATTAATGCAGCTCAGGTTGCAGCAGCAATAAATGATCCTGAATTTTACCACAGTCCACTCACAAGTTTAGTTTGTGTTGAAAATACAACCAATAAAGGTGGAGGTGCGTGTTATGAACTTGAAGATTTAAAAGATATAAAAAAAGTCTGCGATGCTAATAATTTGAAATTCCATTTAGATGGAGCCAGAATTTGGAATGCATTAGTAGCAAAAAGACAAAACCCAAAGGAATTTGGTGCTATTTTCGATACTATTTCAGTTTGTTTATCAAAAGGATTAGGCGCTCCAATAGGTTCTGTACTGCTTGGAAGTAAAGCTGATATTTACAGAGCGTTGAGAATCAGGAAGATATTAGGCGGAGGAATGCGTCAGGTAGGTTATTTGGCAGCTGCCGGATTATATGCACTAGCCAACAATATAGAACGTCTAGCAGAAGATCATCGCAGAGCTAAAGAAATTGGTGCTATTTTAAGTACAAAATCATGGATTTCTTCAGTAGAACCGGTAGAAACTAATATTCTGATTTTTTCATTGGCAGAAGGTTACAGCGACCAGCTTTTGATTGAAAAACTAAAACAAAAAAATATTTTAATAAGCTCCCTTGGACATAATAAACTCCGAATCGTAACGCATTTAGATTACAAAGAAGTAATGCATACGTATGTTTTGGAGATGTTTTCGAAGATTTAATCTAAGATACTGAGGTTCTAAGCTGCTAAGATTCTAAGTTTTTATATTTGGAAACTTTAAAAAGAAAAAACTAAAAAGACGCACAATTGTGCGTCTTTTTATATTAAGCAAAGCAAAAGCCTCAAAATCTTAGCAGCTTAGAACCTTAGTATCTAAGAAATTATTTAAACAAATTATCCATTCCGGGAATAGACGGCATATCCATTCTGGCTACGGCATCAAGTTCTCTTTCGTTTACGCTTGTAGCTTTTTCGATAGCTTTATTTAGCGTTACAATTAAATAATCTTCAAGTTGTTCTTTATCTTCTAAAAGAGAATCATCTACAGAAATTGATTTAATTTTTCTATTAGCAGTGATTGTAACTTTTAGTAATCCGTCAGCGCTTTGTTCGTCAATTAAAACAGTATCTAAGCGTTTCTTTGTATCTTCAATTTTTTGCTGGGTTTCTTTAAGTTTACCCATCATTCCCATTAAATCCATTTTTTATTGATTTTTTAATTATTTCAGACAAAATTAGTATATTGCTGTATTAATTCAATAGAATATTTTATGAAAAAATTAATTCTGTTCTGTTGCGTTTGTACTACTTTTGCTCCTTCGTATTTAAAAATAACTGCTCAATCAATGCAAAACAACATAGAAGCTCCAAAGGCCAAAGAAATTCCAAAAACGCTAAAAAAACACAAAGAAACCCGAATAGATAATTATTTTTGGTTAAACGACAGGGAAAATCCTGAAGTTATCGATTATCTTAATAAGGAAAACGAATATTATCAAAAAATGACCGCTCATACTAAAGATTTTCAGGAATCTTTATATGAAGAAATGAAAGGAAGAATCAAAGAAGATGATTCATCAGTTCCTTATTTCTACAACGGGTATTATTATATTACGCGTTTTGAAACAGGTCAGGATTATCCTATTTTCTCAAGAAAAAAGGGAAGCCTTTCTGCAGACGAAGAAATTCTTTTCAATTGCAACGAAATGGCAAAAGGACACGCTTACTTTAAATTAGGCGGTTTAAGTATTAGTCCGGATAATAAATTTGCTTCTTTTGGTGTTGATATTGTAGGAAGAAGAATCTATACAATTCAGATCAAAAACTTAGAAACAGGAGAAATTCTTTCTGATAAAATCGAAAATGCAACAGGCGGATCAGTTTGGGCAAACGACAATAAAACTATTTTTTACACCAAACAAGACGAAGTAACACTAAGATCTGATAAAATTTTCAGGCATAAACTAAACACAGATTCTAAAAAAGATGTTTTAGTGTATGATGAAACCGATGATACTTTTAATGTTTCTGTAAGCAAAGAAAAATCTAAAAAATATATTGTAATAAGTTCTTCAAGTACTTTAACAACTGAATACAGAATTTTGAACTCAGATAATCCAGATGGAGAATTTGAAGTTTTTCAAAAACGTGTTCGTGGTTTAGAATACAGTATTTCGCATTATGAAGATTCGTTTTATATCTTAACTAATAAAGATAAGGCAACGAATTTCAAATTAATGAAAACCCCAGAAAATAAAACAGGTAAGAAAAACTGGGTTGACGTTATTCCGCACAGAGAAGATGTTTTACTGGAAGATATTGAGATTTTTAAAAATTATTTAGTTGTAGAAGAACGCTCAAACGGCTTAAATCATATCCGAATTATACCTTGGAATGGTGAACCGGATTATTACCTGCCGTTTGGAAGTGAAACCTACAATGCTTATACAACAACAAATATTGATTTTGATACAGATATTTTGCGTTACAGCTATCAATCGCTGGCAACACCATCATCTGTAATTGATTTTAATATGAAAACTAAAACCAAAGAAATCTTAAAAGAACAACAGGTTTTAGGAGGAAAATTTGATAAGGAAAATTACGTTGAAGAACGTGTTTGGGCAACGGCAAGAGATGGTGTAAAAGTGCCAATTTCGATGATTTATAGAAAAGGACTGCAGAAAAATGGTAAAAATCCGCTGCTTCTTTACGCTTACGGTTCATACGGAATAACAATGGATACTTATTTCTCTTCAACGCGACTTTCTCTTTTAGACCGTGGTTTTGTTTATGCAATTGCGCATATTAGAGGAGGAGAAGACCTGGGAAGACAATGGTATGAAGACGGAAAACTGTTAAAAAAGAAAAATACCTTTACAGATTTCATCGATTGCTCTAAATTTGTAATAAACGAGAAATATACTTCGCCAGAACATCTATATGCTGAAGGTGGATCTGCAGGAGGACTTTTGATGGGAGTTATTGTAAATGAAACCCCGGAGCTTTACAATGGAGTTATAGCACAGGTGCCTTTTGTAGATGTTATTACAACAATGCTGGACGACAGTATTCCGCTTACAACAGGAGAGTATGACGAATGGGGAAACCCAAACAAAAAAGAATATTATGATTATATGTTGTCGTATTCACCTTACGATAACGTAAAAGCTCAAAAATATCCTAATATGTATGTATCTACAGGACTGCATGATTCTCAGGTACAATATTGGGAGCCGGCAAAATGGGTGGCAAAATTAAGAGATTTAAAAACAAATAATAATCAATTGTTTTTAGATACTAATATGGATGCCGGACATGGCGGGGCTTCAGGACGATTTGAGGCTTTAAAAGACTTAGCAAAAGAATTTAGTTTTTTATTAGATTTAGAAAAAATTAAAAGCTAATTAGAAAAATTTTGTTAAATTTGCAACCTGTCGAGATGTTTAAAAAGCATCTTTGATTAACTATTTTTTTATGAAAGAAGAAATAAACGCTTATAATAATGTTTTAGAGTTAATAGGTAATACCCCGCTTATTAAACTAAATAAAATCACCGAAGAGTTAGAAGGAAATTTCTACGCAAAGGTAGAAGCTTTTAATCCAGGTCATTCTTCAAAAGATAGAATAGCGTTATATATTATTGAAGAAGCCGAAAGAAAAGGAATACTTTCTCCCGGTGATACCATAATAGAGACTACATCAGGTAATACAGGTTTTAGTCTTGCAATGGTAAGTATTATAAAAGGTTACAATTGTATTTTGGCCGTAAGTTCAAAATCATCGAAAGATAAAATTGACATGTTGAGAAGCTTAGGAGCAAAAGTTTATGTTTGCCCGGCTCACGTTTCTGCAGATGATGAAAGGTCATATTACAACGTAGCAAAACGATTACACGAAGAAACAAAAGGATCAGTTTATATCAATCAATATTTTAATCAGTTAAATATTGATGCACACTACAACACTACAGGTCCCGAAATCTGGGAACAAACAAAAGGAAAAATCACACACCTTATAGCTTGCAGCGGAACCGGAGGAACTATTTCAGGAACTGCTAAATTCTTAAAAGAAAAAAATCCAAATATTAGAATTTTAGGTGTAGATGCTTTTGGATCAGTATTGAAAAAATACCACGAAACAAGAGAATTTGATAATAAAGAAATTTATCCGTACCGCATTGAAGGTTTAGGGAAAAACTTAATTCCTTCTGCAACAGATTTTGACATCATCGACAAATTCATGAAAGTGACCGATGAAGAAAGTGCTCATTCAGCAAGAGAAATTACCCGTAAAGAAGGCTTGTTTGTAGGATATACTTCAGGAGCAGTAATGCAGGCAATTAAGCAATATGCAGAAGAAGGCGAGTTTACAAAAGACAGTAATATAATTGCAATTTTTCCAGATCACGGTTCGCGTTACATGAGCAAAGTGTTTAGCGACGAATGGATGAATGAACAAGGATTCTTTGATAGTGTTAATGAAGAAGAAACTCAAAAAATTGAATTCGTAAAATAAAAGAAATATACTTTAAAAACTAAAACTCCATTCTGATCAGAATGGAGTTTTTTTTATGATTAAATTTTAAAGATTGTAAAAATACACTTTATTTTGATATAGTTTTTGAGTATGATTAATTTAATGATTAAGGGTTTTAGTTGAGATTAATTTATAAAATTAAGAACTTTTTTAAAAGTATAATTAAAATCAATTTGACGTTTAAAATTATCAATTTTGGTTATTTTAACGAGTTTTTAGGTCGATTAACGAAAAAATTTTCGTCCAAATGCATAATGATATAGCTTAGCTATACAAAATTGAGGCATTTTATTTACCCTAAACTCTGCTATTATGAAAAAAATTCTACTCTCAGTAATGTTTGTAAGTTATTTGAATGCGATCGCTCAATATCCAATCCAGGAGTTCAATTTCAATGGAACTTTAAACAACGAATCTAACACAACTTCTTTCACAGGAACAAATGATTTTGTAGCCGACAGGTATGGAGTTGCGGGGAAAGCTCAAAACTTAAACAACAGATCACTAGAAGCAATTATCGACAATCTTCCGCAGGGAAACAGTGCAAGATCGATAAGTATTTGGGTTAAATTTAATAATATAGCAGCCCCAAATTATATTTTGGGTTATGGTTCACCTTACAACGCTCAATATTTTGGTTTACTGCAGCAGGCGGCTTCTTCATCAACCTCAGATTTAAGTCTGGCTGGCTGGGGCGCAGCAAATGATGTTATTGTTTCGGCTTCTTTATCAAAAGGTGTTTGGTATCAATATACCATAACATTTGATGGAACTGTTTCTAAAATATATAGAAACGGTGAGTTGCTAAAATACATAAGCGGACTTAAACGCTCAACAAAAGGTAATGTTTTTAGATTAGGCGAAATAAACACAACTGTGGGTATAAACGCTGATATCGATGATTTAAAAATCTATAATGTAGCTTTAACTGACGAACAGGTTGCAGCTTATTATGATGACTCTAAGCCTATAATTATTGCTGTTGCAGATGCTGTTAAGACTACTAAAGCAACAACAGCTGTAAAAACTAAAACTTCGGCAAAAGCCACAACATCAAATAACATAATTGCCAATAAGGACATAAATGCCGGATCACAAAAAATTGAAGTGTATTCGCAAGGACAAAAAATAGTAGGCGATAATTCAATGACAATTGATGACCTTCCTGACGGAACTTATTTATTAAAGATTTCCAATGCACCTTCAAAAAAAATAACTTCGAAATAAAGCCATTTGATTCATTTTTTAATAGTTAGTTTTTTATATTGTTTAGTAGCACTAAAAAGCCTTTTAATTTTAAAAAGGCTTTTTTATTTGCATTTAAACCGACTTCGCTTTCTTAAGTATTTAAGCAAAATCCTAGAAGAAAGATAGAACTTATTATTTTTGTGAGAATTATGTATTTACATGTAAGAATCATTTGGTAATGCTGAATTAAAATTATAGTTTTAACAAAATTTGTAAAAAAACAATTAAAATTTTGTAATCAAAAAATGCTTAAGCTTTAAGTTCAATGTCTAACAATCTTTGATTACAAAATTCAAATATAGACTGTAAAAAAAATCGATATATGAAAAAAATATTACTCACTTTAATGTTTGTAAGTTTTTTAAATGCTAATTCACAAAATCCTGTTCAGGAATTTAATTTCAATGGAAATTTGAATAGCGCTGATAACACCCTTTCTTTTTTAGGAGCGCCTGTTTATGCTAATGACAGAACGGGAGCAGCCAGAGGTGCTTTGCGACTGACCAATAAAGCCTTTCAGGTTGTAGTAGGCGATCTTCCACAGGCGAATAAACCAAGAACAATATCTGTATGGGTTAAATTTAATGCCATAAATGCAGTAAACCATATTGTAGGCTATGGAACTGCAGCTAATGCTCAGTATTTTGGATTAACACAGCAGGCATCAGCAGGAGGAAATTCTGAAGTAAATCTTTCAGGATGGGGACCGGGAAATGATGTTTTAGCTTCTGTGCCGCTTGCGAAAGAAGTTTGGTATATGTATAGCATAACCTATGATGGAAATGTTTCAAAAATTTATCGTAACGGTGAGTTATTGAAAACCGTTGATGGCATACAGCGTGCAACGAAAGGATATATTCTGAATATTGGAAAATTAAACACAGTTACAAGTATCAATGCAGATATTGATGATTTGAAATTGTATACGGTAGCTATGACAGACGAACAGGTTATGGAGGCATATAATAGTTCAAAACCTGCAGGAACTTCGGCTTCAGCTCCGGCTCCTGGTGCTGCTAAAAAAACTACACCGGCAGCTGCAGCAGGTAAAACTGCCGGTTCGCCAAATGAACCAAATAAAGTGGTTAAAAATGTTGAAGTTTTCTCTCAGGGCAAAAAAATCATGGGAGTTAATGCCACTAATATTGGTGAACTTCCGGAAGGAACTTATTTAATAAAAGTATCGAACTAGTTTAGGATAAAACGTAATGAAAAAGCCTTCTGAATTTCAGAAGGCTTTTTATTATCTCTTTTTTTGCTGTCCCGGAGCATAAGCTTTTGCACTTTTATCTCCATTCATTTTTTTAGCTTGTCCAGGCGGTATTTTTTTACCTGAAGTTGTATGAGTATGTGTGTGCGTATGTGTACTACAGCTGATTACGCTTAAGACCAGAAATAATAGTACCAATACTATTACTGCAATTCTTGTAAATTTTGATGTTTGCATGTTTTTTATTTTGGGGCAATTTTGTTATATCAGCAAATATAAAGGTTTATTTTACTTTATAAAATTTTTGCCTTTCTTTTAAAATAGACTTTTTCAAAATAAAAAAGCCCTGGAAATAAATCCAAGGCTTAAAAATTTTATCAGGAATAAATATTATTCTTCTTTCATTGTATGATAAACGTTCATAACGTCATCATCTTCTTCAATTTTTTCGATTAATTTTTCAACGTCAGCGATTTGAGCCTCTGTTAATTCTTTTGTAATTTGTGGAATTCTTTCAAAACCAGAAGATAAAATTTCAAGTCCTCTGTTTTCTAATTCTTTTTGAAGAGCACCAAAACTGCCAAAAGGAGCGTAGATTAAGATTCCGTCTTCATCTTCAAAAACTTCTTCGGCACCAAAATCGATTAATTCTAGTTCAAGTTCTTCGGCATCAATACCTTCTTTAGCAATTCTAAAATTACAAGTATGGTCAAACATAAATTCAACAGAACCCTGAGTTCCCATTGTTCCGTTGCATTTGTTAAAATAACTGCGGATATTAGCTACAGTTCTGTTATTGTTATCAGATGCAGTTTCAATTAAAATTGCAATTCCGTGAGGAGCATATCCTTCAAACAAAATCTCTTTATAGTTGGCTGTATCTTTATTGCTGGCATTTTTTATAGCACGCTCAACATTATCTTTTGGCATGTTGGCCGCTTTAGCGTTTTGTATAACGGCTCTTAATCTAGAATTGGCATCTGGGTTAGGACCGCCTTCTTTAACAGCCATAACGATATCTTTACCAATTCGGGTAAATGTTTTGGCCATTGCAGACCAACGTTTCATTTTTCTTCCTTTTCTAAATTCGAACGCTCTTCCCATTTCTAATTTTTAGTTTTGTGATGCAAAAATACGGTTATTCCTTATTTTTCCAAAAACAAAATGGCTCTTTTTTGTTTCAAGTTTAAGGTTTCAGATTTAACCGCAAAGCACGCTAAGTTTTTATTTGAGGTTGTGTTTATAAACGTAAAGTTCGCAAAGCTTTATCCTTAATATAACTTTGCGAACTTTTTTATATTTATAATACCTTAACTGAGAAATTTCTTTGCGTGCTTTGCGTAAACTTTTGCGCACTTTGCGGTTAAATCGAGAATCTGAAACAAATACTATTTCGAACCATTAAAGTCGTTTATAATATTTACAGCTTCATTTAGGTACGGATTTGTTTTTAAATTATCCATTTGATATTGGTTTATGGTTTTATCATTTGGATATGAACCTAATAAAAATTGATTCACAGAAGAATTGTAAACATCCAATGGATTATTTTCGTCATTGAAAGTATTGATTTCTGTCCATAAAGTATTTACGATTTTTTTCTGTTTAAAGACAGCCTCCAGTGTCATCGGAATTTCTGACTTAGGAGAATTTACAATCTGATCAATTTTTAAATTAATCTTTTTAATATCATTAAAATAATAATTGTCTGCTAAGCGCAGTGAACTGTTTTTAGCCAATTTATCTATCAGGCTTCGTTTTACATAAGGTCTGTATTTTAAAAACGATTCTATACTGTCGTTTTTCATTGCAGTCGGAAAATCACTTTCTTTTTGATAAATATCTTCGTAAAATTCAGGAAGAATTACATCTGGCGTAACGCCAATAAATTGATGACTTTTTCCGGTAACTCTGTAAAATTTATTTATTGTAACTTTAAGAAAATCAGTATTTTTAGTTTCATCAAGCGAAAGAATCGTCTGCATGGTCGCTTTTCCAAGTGTGCTGCTGCCTAATAAAAGAGCACGGTTGTAATCCTGCATAATCGAAGAGAAAAATTCACTTGCAGAAGCCGTGTTGCTGTTTACCAAAATTACAATCGGACCTTTGTAAATCATTCCTCTATACGGATCGTTTATAATCGATTTTTCTTTAGTATGATCTACAACAATAGAAATTGGCCCATAATCAACAAACATTCCGGCTAGTTTTATAGCTTCTTCCATCGAACCTCCGCCGTTGTCAATCAGATCAATAACGAGACCTTTTATATTATCTCTTTCAAGTTTAATAACTTCTCGCGCTACGTCATCAGCGCACCCTTTACGGCTGTTTCCGTCTAAATCGGCATAAAAACTAGGAATTTTTACGTATCCAATTTTACTTTCTTTACCAATTATAAAGCTGAAAACCGAATTTTCTTCGTCTTTCATGACTTGCTTTTCGATATAAACATCAAAGTTTTTACCCGAATTTCTTTTTAGCGTAAGAGTCAGGCTTTTATTCGCTTCGGATAAAATCATAGTCGAAATAGATTCTAATGAAGCACAGGAAACCTGAAGTGTTTCTTTATGATTCGAAACCGAAATAATCTGATCGCCTTTTTTTATTTGTCCGGTTTGATACGCCGGGCCGTTTGGGTCAATTTCATGAACAATGATTTCGTTTTTTTCGTTAAGATTCACCGTCATTCCCAGAGACAAATGTTCTTTTGACAACGAAGCAACAAAGCTGCTTTTAGAATCATCACTAAAATAAGCCGTATGCGGATCAAAATAAGTGCAGAAAAAATTATACAGATTTTCGTCCTGTTTCGATTTGGTTTCTAGAAGTGTACTAAAACGACATATTTCATTTGATAAAATCAATTTTCGTGATTTGGCTTCGATCGAATTAAAATTTGCTTTTATAGAATCCAGATTGTCGCTCACATCTGCAATATCATCCAGAATTTGATAACGAAGTTTTTTTCGCCACACTTTTTCAAGATCTTCTTTTTTTAAATAAAAAGGAAAAGACTTTTTATAAAACCGAATGGTGTCTTTTTTAGTATAATCAAAGGCAGTAGTTTGAATTTTTTCAAGAACTTCTTTAGTTCTAATCAAAGCATTTATATATTTTGCTGTAATATCGGTTAAAAAGCTACAATCATTTTCAAGAATCATATCATCTATATTCAAACGATATTTTGATGCCATTTCATCATATTCGCTTTTAAAAAAGATGTTTCTCGACGGATCTAACTCATTTATTAAGTTATCAAAAACATAAACTGACAAACTATCGTCAACCGGTTTTGGACGTAAATGTTCAGTTTGGATTACTGCATTTATTTTGTTGAGTATTTCGCATGTCTCGGCGCTATTTTGACTAAATAGTGAAGTAGAAAACAATAAAAACAGCAACAAGAATTTGTTCATAGGTATTATGTCATCAGTTATATTAAAGTTACGCTAATTTTTTGAAATGGGTTTATATTTTTCTATAAAAATCTTACATAAAAAATAAGAAAATTTTGAGTTTATGGCATAAAAAAATGCATTACAATTTTAGATCGCAATGCATTTTGTAAATTATAGAGAGTTAAATTATTTCTTGTAAAAAGGCAGTTTTACCACTTTTGCAGGAACATCATTTTTTCTAATTCTAATAAAAATATTGCTGTCAACAGCACTGTTAGCAACGGTAACGTAACCCAAACCAATTCCTTTATTCATAGAAGGCGACATAGTTCCAGAAGTTACAATACCAATAACATTTCCTTCGCCATCCACAATTTCATAATCATGTCTTGGCACGGCACGTTCCTGCATTTCAAAAGCAACCAGTTTTCTGGTAACACCCGCTTCTTTTTGTTTTTTAAGAGCCTCAGAATTAGTAAAATCCTTAGTAAATTTTGTAATCCATCCTAAACCTGCTTCAAGCGGAGAAGTCGTATCGTTAATGTCATTTCCATATAAACAGAATCCCATTTCAAGACGTAAAGTATCGCGGGCAGCAAGACCAATAGGTTTAATGCCAAAAGAAGCACCAGCTTCAAAAACTTTATTCCAGATTTGTTCTACTTCCTCATTTTTACAGTAAATTTCAAATCCTCCAGAACCTGTATAACCTGTAGCAGAAATAATTACGTGCTCAATTCCGGCAAAATCGCCCACTTCAAAATGGTAATATGTAATAGCAGACAAATCTACAGAAGTTAAAGACTGCATAGCCTCAACCGCTTTTGGTCCCTGAATTGCCAGAAGAGAATAATCATCAGAAAGGTTTTTCATTTCAACACCCAAATCATTGTGAGAAGAAATCCAGTTCCAGTCTTTATCAATATTAGAAGCATTTACAACCAGTAAATACTGCTCTTCTTTCATTTTATAAATAATCAAATCATCAACAATTCCGCCTTCATTATTAGGGAGACAAGAATATTGCGCTCTTCCAATTGTCAAAGTCGAAGCATCATTTGAAGTCACTTTTTGAATCAAAGCCAATGCATTTGGCCCAGTCAACAAAAATTCACCCATATGCGAAACGTCAAAAACTCCCACACCATTACGAACTGTTTCATGTTCAGCATTAACACCTTCGTATGTAATAGGCATGTTATAACCAGCAAAAGGAAGGATTTTTGCTCCTAAACCTTCATGTATGTGCGTAAGCGCAGTATTTTTCATTGTGTTGTTTTATAAAATTGTTTTGCAAATCTATTCAAAAAATATCGAATTTAAATGCCTTAAATTATAAATTTCGCAATATTTAGGAGCTATTTCCTGCTATCCGCTATATCTTTTTGTTTTTAAAGAAAAAACAAAAAGGATGTCGCTGCTATCAGGGCTAGGGCTGACCGTTCTAAAGAGATATTCGTGTTTTTAATTTTTTTGTAACTTTAATTTATAAAAGAAGCCAGATGAAGTCTCCGTATTTAATCACAAAAGAAGAAATTTTAAAGATTTACAAACCCGTAAATCCAAAAGCACATAAAGGAACACAAGGCCACGCTGTGATTATCGCCGGAAGTTACGGAAAAGTTGGTGCAGCGGTTTTGGCTTCAAAAGCCTGTTTAAAATCAGGCTGTGGACTCGTAACGACTTTTATACCCAAATGCGGTTATCAAATCCTTCAAATTTCGATTCCGGAAGTCATGACCGTTACAGACGAAAATACCAATTTTATTACCAACATACATTTGCCCCTGATTCCGCAAGCCATCGGAATTGGCCCGGGAATAGGAAAGGAGCTCGGAACGCAAAAAGCATTATTTGAGTTTTTAAGAGTCAATAAAGCACCTTTAGTTCTTGATGCCGATGCTTTAAATATTATTTCCGAAAACATTTCGTGGCTCGAATTAGTTCCCGAAGACACAATCCTGACACCTCATCCAAAAGAATTAGAACGCTTAATAGGCAAATGGAACTCTGAATCCGAAAAATTTCAAAAAACAATTACTTTTTCAGAAAAATACAAAGTCATTGTGGTCATGAAAGGCGCTCCAACATTTATTATAAACAGAACTTCTGTCTACGAAAACACAACTGGAAATGCGGCTCTGGCAACAGCAGGAAGCGGCGACACCTTAACCGGAATCCTCACAAGTCTTTTAGCGCAAGGCTATGAACCAAAATACGCCTCAAAATTCGGGGTTTACATCCACGGATTAACAGCAGATATTGCCTTACCAAAAACAGGTTACGAATCTTTTATAGCCTCGGATATTATTAAAAACTTAGGAAAAGCTTTTTTGAGTTTAAAAGATTTATTGTAACGCAAAGTTCGCGGAGGTTTACGCAAAGGGCACTAAGTTTTTTTGGGTTTGCTTTGCTTTTTAAGATCGCAGAGGTTGTTATTCTTTTTGTCATCCTGAGCGAAGTCGAAGGAATGCAAAGCTATTTCTCAAAGTTAATTTCTTTGGCGAGTTACTTGCGCCCCTTCGACTTCGCTCAGGGTGACAAGCTAAGTGTATTATACTCTGCAATAAGAATCTTTGCGATCTTAAAAAAGCAAAGCAACCTTAAAAAAACTTAGCGCTCTTTGCGAAAAACCTTTGCGAACTTTGCGTCACAAAAAACACCCAGAAAAAAATCTAAAATCTACCCTCTAAAATCTAAAATCAAAAATCGTAAGTTTGTATTTATGAAAAACAACTTCGATCTCAGAACGGTAAACGTCATGCGTTATATAACGCCGCTGCGAGAAGGCGGATCTTTACCCGCTTTAGCAGAAGCCGATGACGACTTTAAATACGTATTAAAATTTAGAGGTGCCGGACACGGCGTAAAAGCCTTAATCGCCGAATTAGTTGGCGGACAAATCGCAAAAGCCTTAAAACTGCAATTACCAGAATTAGTATTCGCTAATCTCGACGAAGCTTTCGGAAGAACCGAAGCCGACGAAGAAATTCAGGATTTACTGCAAGGAAGTCAGGGATTAAATCTAGCGTTACATTTTTTATCTGGTGCTATTACTTTTGATCCTGCGGTAACAACTGTTGACGCTAAATTAGCTTCACAAATCGTTTGGCTGGATGCTTATATTACAAACGTCGATAGAACTTTCAAAAATACCAATATGCTGATCTGGCATAAAGAATTATGGCTTATTGATCATGGCGCTTGTTTGTATTTTCATCATTCATGGAATAACTGGGAGCAGCATGCTAAAAGTCCGTTTGCGTTGATAAAAGATCACGTTTTATTGCCTCAGGCTTCACTTTTAAAAGAAGTAGATGCTGAGTTTAAAGCGATTTTAACTCCGGAAATTTTAGAAGAAATTGTAAATACGATTCCGGAAGATTGGCTGCAATGGGAAGATGCAGACGAAACGCCTGAAGGCTTACGAAATGTCTACTTGCAGTTTTTAAAAACAAGATTAGAGAATTCAGAAATATTTGTAAATCAGGCGCAAAATGCAAGATAATCACTTATACGAATATGCTGTGATTCGCGTTGTGCCAAGGGTAGAGCGCGAAGAATTTCTGAATATCGGAATCATTTTGTTTTGCAAAAAAGCCAGGTTTATAAAGGTTCTTTTTCATCTGAATAAAGAAAAAATTCAGGCACTGTCTAATGATTTCGACATCGAACAATTAGAATGTAATCTGACTTCTTTGGTAAAAATTGCCAACGGAGCAAAAGACGGTGGTCCAATTGCCGAATTTGAAATACCAGAACGTTTTCGATGGTTAACAGCCATTAGAAGTTCTGCCATTCAAACTTCAAGACCTCATCCTGGGTTATGTCAGGATTTAGAGAAAACAATTCAGCGTTTGTTTGAGGAGTTGGTGCTTTAAAAGAGTGACAAAGGTTCAGAGAGGCAAAGTGACAAAGGTTCAGAGGGTTTTTCCGTAGAGACGCACTGCTGTGCGTCTAACACACAGAATAGACAATTGGAACGAAGACGCACAGCAGTGCGTCTCTACAATCTTTGCGTTATTATTATGATGTCTTTGCGGTTAAATAAAAAACCACGAATTACATCACTGTAATCCGTGGTTTCGCACTAAAAACTAACTCATATTTTAAAATGAACCGCAGATATTACCGCCCAGAGTAGCTCCGGCATTGGCTGTAATATCAGCTTTAACTGCTGTTTTACTCAATTTTACAATAGAGTAGGGTGGAGTAAATGCTGTGCCGCTTCCCGCCTGATTTCCTGTTGTATTGGTAAAAACATTATCTGTTGCTGTAACGGCAGTATAACCGCTCATCAATTCAATCGGTGTTTTTACGCCTTCAAAAACGTTGCTTTCAACACGAAGATCGGCTTCAAAACCAGCCGCAATACATTTATTGCTAACCGTACTATTGTAGAAGTTGTTAACTAAATGCACTTTTCCAAAACGAACTCTTGGCATTCTTTCTTTACATCCCGGAGACCACCAGCATCTTGCAAAAGTGATTCTTAATTTACCGCGGTCGCCCGTTGCGCCGTCGCTTGAACCAATTAGGTTTGAAAATCTATGATCGTCAGTTCCGCCTGATCCTCCTGGTTTTGGCGTTTTTAAATAACCGAACTTTGTATACGAAACCGTAATATAATCTGATTTGTTTTTGATGTCGAAGTTTCCGTCAACACCATCTCTAAACTCACAGTGATCGACCCAAACATTGGTGCATTCGTCCAGAATAGCATTGTCCCAGCCGTCGGTATCATAAGCGCCTGGACCTTCAAAAATCAGATTTCTAATAATGATGTTTTTACATCTTTTAATGTTGATAATTCCGGAAGCATCTTTCGTTTGATTAGTCGAAACCAATTTTGCTCCGCTTGTACCATAAATCGTTTTTCCGGTTTGATCCTGAAATGACAATCTGGTTGTAACCGTAATAGTTCCCGAAACTTTGATGACTTTAACAGAACTGCTCTCAATAGCCGATTTTAATTGCGCATAAGTCGTAACAGTTGTTTCAGCAGATGAACCGCCGCCGGTTGTGCTTCCGTTTTGAGATGCCCAGCCGGGAACCTCAGAACAATTTCCAATTTTAGCTGTTGTGTTTCCTGAGCTTGTTTCTGCCGGAGTTTCGATTGCTGTGTTTTCATTTGATGCAGATGAGATTTCTTCAGTATTACAGGCTGTAAAACCAAGAAATAGTGTTGTAATAAACACTGCGATTGTTGTTTTAATTTTCATTGTTTGATTAAGTTTGGTTTTTGTAAAATTTAACAGTACAAATCTGCTTATAATTGAGGCGAAAAAAGTTGAACAAGTTCAAACTTTTAAAAATATTTCTACGAAAAGCCTATTTTTAACAGTTGTAGATTTACAAAAATGGATAAATAACGTACTTTTACGTAATCGATTACATTGTTTAAACCCCTAATAAATAATGAATTGACAAAACCACTTATACTTAAACAAAACCACAAAATGTACAACCTACTACGAAAAAACATTGAGCGAAAAATTCCGCTTACAGATGAAGAATGGGACATTATTGTTTCAAAGGCCGAATTGATCAAACTTAAAAAAAATCAATTTCTGCAAATTCAGGATTCTCATAACAGCTATGAGGGATTTATTTTAAAAGGTTCGTTTAAAACTTATATCTTAAACGAAAACGGAACTGAAACCGTAATTTTCTTTTCGTTCGAAAATGAATGGATGTGTGATCTGGAAAGTTTCTATCATCAAAAACCAACAACTTACAACATTAAAGCTATTGAAGACAGTGAAATTTTAGTCATCAGTAAAATCAAAAAAGCACAGTTATTTGAAGAAGTGCCTAAGATTATGCAGTTTCATGTTCTAATGATCGAACGTGCGAATGTTGCCATTCAGCAAAGACTTTTAGATGTTTTAAACAAAACCTCCAAACAGCGTTATCTTGATTTTATAGAACGTTATCCGCAAAAAGTTCAAACCATAAATAATAAGAATCTTTCTTCTTATTTAGGAGTTTCGCATGAGTTTTTATCAAAGATTAAGAGAAAAGTTTCTTAGGTTCAAAGGTTCCATTTTTTCATAGAGATGCACTGCAGTGCGTCTAACATGAGATTTTTAGCCACAGATTAAAAGGATTAAAATGATTTTTTATCCCCAATCTTGTCATTTCTGTAAAGGTTAGATATTTCGGTAACAAAATTTACCTTTAATAAATTTTGTTGCGATGAGAAATAACAGTCAGGATTCAACATTAGAGAGAAACTATTTAGAGAAGTATCGTTTTTTAATAAAAGAATATGAGCAAGTAAAAAACAAGACTCATCCGTTGCATAAAAAGGCGATGGATTTTTACAAGGCAAATGACACCTGCAGAAAAAGCTTCTTAAAGTATTATAACCGTTATAAGCAGAGCGGTAAGTCTTTGGATCTGCTTCCTCAGAAGCGTGGTCCAAAATACAAGACAAGACGTCCTCTGCCATTTATAGAACGAAAAGTAATTGAATTAAGGGAAAAAGGAAACAACAAATATGAAATTGTTAGTATCTTAAAGCCAAAATTAGGAAAAAACACACCTTCATATTCAGGAGTTTATAATATTTTAAAGCGTAATAAAATAAACAGGTTAACTCCGAAGATTAAAAAGAATCATCAAAAAATAATCAAGGAAAGAATGGGACAGCTTGGTCATATTGATTGTCATCACTTAAGCAAAAGCATCATAAAAGGAGAAAATCGAAAATTGTACTTAGTATGTATAATTGACGACTACAGCCGGATTGCCTGGGCAGAATTAATCCCAGACATCACTAGTTTAACGGTTATGTTTGCGTCATTAAAATGCTTAAACATCTTAAGCGATCATTATGAGATAAAATTTGAAGAGATTTTATCTGACAATGGACCTGAATTTGGAATCAAAACCAGCCAGCAGAAATATAACCATCCTTTTGAGAGAATGCTTATGGAATTGGGAATTGTTCACAGACATACAAAACCTTATAGACCACAGACAAACGGGAAGGTCGAACGCTTCTGGCGAACTCTTGAAGATGATCTGCTCAGAGAAACTGATTTTGATTCTTTGGAAGAACTAAAAGAAGAATTATTACAATATTTATATTACTATAATCACGAAAGGCCACATCAGGGAATTGATGGAAAAAAGCCAATCGAAATGATAAATCCGTTACCGAAATAAGTGACTTTTACAATTTCGACGAAGGAGAAATCTGCACAAGTAACTCCGCAATGAAAGTCTGATCTTTGTCGAGCTTCTTGCGCAGATTTCTCCTTCGTCGAAATGACAAACTGTATGGAAACTTTGGCTTTCTTTATCATACAATTAGAATTAAAAATCCAATATCCCAAACAGGCATTCAGTAGAAAAATGAAGCATTAAATTTTCCTTTTTCTCATTTTCAATAACCAATAAATCATTGGTTTCTAAACGGTATGGTTTTTCATTAATGGTAATAACTGTTGTATCTAAAGAAAATACAATCGCTATTTCAGCATTACAATTCTGATTATTATTTGCTATTTCTAGTTTATGATGGGATATTTTTTCAGAAACCATCCAATTAAAATCAGTGCCTTTTGTGAAAGAAGTTACCTCATCATCCGAATCAAATTCCATGATTTCATATTTCCCGTATATCTTTTTTTCTTTGTTTACCTCAATCTGTAAATCGTTATCCAGCATAACCAAATATCGGTGATAGCCCTTAAATTTGGTAAACTCTGAAGGCGTTTGCTCTATTGTAGCACTACTTATTCTGAATCCAAAATCTCTATCAGAATAATTTGCTGTTTTGGGATAGATCATATATTCGTATGTCAATCCGCCGCTCCAAATAGAGGGTTTAGTGTCTTTTTTAGAGAAAAGGGTTATGTTCATTTTTTAATTAAATCTTTTTCTCCAAATAAATAAACTCCAAAGGAACTGCAGAAACTGTAGTATGAATTTCGCTTTCAGGAAAAGCTTCACGTTTTCCGGTATCGACATAACCGTGACGTTTGTACCAGGCCACAAGCTCTTCGCGAACTGAAATAACCGTCATAATAATGCTTGATAATCCTAAAGATTTAGCCTGATTTTCGGCTTCAGCCAAAAGCTTTTTCCCGATTCCGCCGTTTTGAAGTTCTGGCGAAACGGTTAGCATTCCTAAATACAATTGATGTCCTTTTTCGACCAATAAAACCGAACCGATGATTTTATCATTCTCAGTAAATTTCAGAATAGTATTTTTTGGATCCAAAAAGATTTCGGTCATTTCGGGCTCGTCGGTTCTTTTTCCTTCTAGTAAATGCGCTTCGGTTGTCCAGCCTTTTTTTGAGGTTTCGCCTCTGTATGCTGAATTTATTAAGGTTGTTAATGCGGGAATGTCTTGTAGAGTTGCTTGTGTAATCATATATTTTGTAAAATGTGAGATGTAAAATGTGAGGTGTAAAAGTACATTAGAAAATATAAGGAATGGCTTTAGCTGAAATTATTGTTTAGCAGTTTTTTGTTTTTGATTAATCAAATAATAATAAAACAAAATAATTATTTTAGTAATTTTAAATGTATTATAAAACTTAAAAGCATCAGACTAGCGATAGAAGCCAGAAATAAGATTGACTCTTTTTTAATGTTGTAAAGTATTTTTTCTTTCTTTAATTTATACAAAATAGAAATTACGGATAAAATTAGAGCATTGAAAAACAATGTAAAAATAGATAGAAAGACTATACAATAATTAATAGAATAACTTTCAAATCCAGTAGAAAGTGAAGTGAAAATTATAGCAAACAACAATATTAAAATTAAAAACCAGGAAGAGATTCTTATTAGACTTTTAATGATTTCAATTTTTTCAAAATTGTATATTGTACTCATGTTTTAATATTGTTTTTTTAATTTTAAAAATATATAAATCATTGAAAAACAATTGCTAGTGTGAGCGTTTCGCTTGTAAACTCTTCAAATGGTATTTGAATTTTTGTGTTCACAAACGGAACGCTCGCACTAGTATGTGTATAGCCTTTATCAGTATTAATCATTCTTTATTTATAATCATTTGAATAGTAAACATAATATGGTCTATCTATTGATTTCTTGATTGAAGTTAAATGATTAATGCAATTTAATTGAAAGTATTTTTCCAAATCTTCAGACTTAAATTTTTTACAATTATTAATATCACTTTGTTTAATTCCAATAAATAATTTACCATAGACTTCAATTTCTGTTATAGTGTCAAGTTTAATCGTCATAATATTGTCGCTTGTCTTTAGAATTGTTGTTACTGCGGTAACTTGTGCATTATATTCTGGTATTTGAAAACAAAATGTAAATAAACTATCGTCCCTGTTTCTGTCATATTGACCTCTAAAATCGGATTGTTGAAATATTGAATCTTTATTTAAAGGAATTTTATATTCTTTATTTGAGACATTTTTTAGCTTAATAGATTGTCTAGGATTTGAATCTGCTACAAAAATTAACAGAGACAAAATTCCAATAACAGAATTAAAAATAGTATTTGTTTTTTCTTCTATTTCTGTTACTTTTCTTTTGAAATAAAGATAGGAAAATGGCAGAATTACTAATGCAACTAAGTCAGTTAAATCGACAGTTCTGTAAAAAGCTAAATTTGTAAAATTCGAAATCCACTCAATAAATGGTTGCGATATTTCAAATTTCCATAAAGTAAAAATTACTGAAATTAGAAGATAAATTTTGTTCGCATTTTTTTCGAAAAAAATAGAAATGAAGTAAGGAAAAATAAAAAGACCTGCAAAGTCGGATAATTTACCCGTTATAAAATTTGAAAAAGCATATTTAAGATAGAAGTCATTTAATACCAATATCAATAACCCTAATAGGAAAAGATTCTTTTTTAATAAATAATATTTTGGATCTTTTGTCATTCAATTATTCGTTTCTTTTTCTTGTTTTTCCTTCGCTAGCGCAAGTGTCCTGCTCGTGAGGGTTCCAATTGGTTTTGAATTTCTTTTGTTCACAAACGAGACGCTCTCGCAGGGGGATATTTTTTTTAGATTATGTACAAATTTTACAAGTACAAAACTATCTTTAAATTTAGCCTAATGTCCCAATCTCGTGTAACGGCTGTTAGCAGAGGTTTTTATTCGCGAAACTTATATTTGTAATTATCTTTTAAAATTTTTTGTTCAGTTTCGGTTATTCTCATAAAAGCAATATTTTGGCCGTATCCATGTTCACTTTCGCCAAGACATTCAACAATTCTCGTTTTCTTTGCCTTTATTTTTTCTTGACAAATTTCAAATACTTTTGAGTCTAACCAATCGTCAGAATATTTAGGATTAAACCTTATAATTTCATTTTCCAGTTTAAATTCTATTGTAATTGGTCCAGTAGGGCTTTGCCATTTTTCAGTAATATCTTGAGGTTTGAAGGAACCATTTGATAGATTTGAAAACATTTTGATTACGTTTATATAAGCATTGTTTTCAGCGCTAACATCGGCTTCTAAATCTAAATAAATCATTTTACGTTCATCAAGACAAGCTAAGTCAAATTCGTCTAATTCCATTCCTGGATCGTATTTTTTCTCAAATATTTTGGAGTAGTGGTCGATTCGATTTGAGTGTAATTGTTCAAATACTTCTTTATCATTAAGTTTCTTTAAATCTTCAAAAAAACCGCATTTTCTTAAAATGGAAATATCTTGAAGAACATTTTCTTTAGAAATCTTTTTTTCAGGAATCATATTTTTATTTTTTCTCGGATTATCACAAGAGATAAAAATTATTAAAAACAATATTATGTATTTCATTTTTTCTACGATTTTTCTCAAAATCTCTGCTAACTTATATATGCGAAACAAACCTTCGCATGTACACTTAAATTAGGGTAGATAATCGAAGGTTTAATTCGTTTTTCTATACTTTCAAATATATGTTTTTTTCTTAAGAGATTTTTAAACTTAATAGAAGTAATAAATCTAAAAAATATTAATTTATATTAATTAACTAAAAAAAACGACTGAAATTTATTTCAGTCGTTTAGTATATCAAAATATAAAGATATTACCCTAAGAAAGCCTTCAACTCCTCATAACTCCCAATCTTCATACTAACTTTCTCCTCATTAATAACACTCTTAATTTGAGCAGGAATAGGAAGCGTAATTCCCAAAGCAGGCTCAACAACATCTAAGAATTTAATAGGATGCGCTGTTTCTAAGAAAATACCAATGGCGTTAGGGTGTTTCTCTAGTTCTTTTTTCAAACCTAAATAACCAACAGCGCCGTGCGGTTCTGCGATATAACCGTCTGCGTTATAAATATTTTTTAGAGCAACTAATGTTTCTTCGTCAGTATAACTATAAGAAGAAAAGTCTTTTTCGAAAGCTTTTAAGTCGTTGTTGTACAATTCCTGAATCCTGATAAAGTTGCTTGGGTTTCCAACGTCCATGGCGTTAGAGATTGTGGCTTTAGAAGGTTTCGGGTCATATTTTCCGTTTTCTAAGAATCTTGGCACCGTATCGTTTACGTTGGTAGAAGCAACGAAATGTTCAATTGGCAAACCTAATTTCTTTGCCATAATTCCGGCGCAGATGTTTCCGAAATTTCCGCTTGGGCAAGAGAAAACCAAAGGTTTGTTTTGGCTTTTCAAGGCTTTGTAAGCAAAGAAGAAATAAAACATTTGTGGTAACCAGCGCGCAATATTAATAGAATTTGCAGAAGTCAGATTTTTATGCGCCAAAGTTTCATCTAAAAACGCTTTTTTCACCATATCCTGACAATCGTCAAAAACACCGTCAACTTCTAGTGCTTTAATGTTTTGCCCTAAAGTTGTCAATTGTTTTTCCTGAATATCGCTCACTTTTCCTGACGGATATAAAATAACAACATCAACGCCGTCAACGCCTAAAAATCCGCTGGCAACAGCACCGCCTGTATCTCCAGAAGTCGCTACTAAAACGGTGTTTTTAGCGTCTTTTTTGTCTTTATTGAAATAACCCAAACAACGCGACATAAAACGTGCTCCAACGTCTTTAAACGCCATTGTTGGACCGTGAAATAATTCTAACGAATAGATTCCGTTTTCGACTTTCACAACAGGAAAATCAAAAACTAAAGTTTCGGCAATGATTTCTTTTAGTTTTTCTGCCGGGATTTCGTCGCCAACAAATTGTTTTATGGCTTCAAAGGCAATTTCTTCGTGGCTTAAGCTTTCGATTTTATCAAAAAAAGAAGGATCAAGCGGTGTGATGCTTTCTGGGAAATATAATCCTTTGTCAGTTGCTAATCCTTGTATAACAGCTTCCTGAAAAGAAACTTTTGGGGCATTATGGTTTAAACTGTAATATTTCATTGTGATATTTTAGATTTTAGACTTTAGATTTTAGATTTTTTGAAATGTCAATTTCAAACTTTTAAATTCTAAGTTTCAATAATAATTATTCCGTTTTCTTGTCATTTCGACGGAGGAGAAATCTGCGCAAGAAGCTCGACAAAGATTTGACTCTCATTGCGGAGTTACTTGCGCAGATTTCTCCTCCGTCGAAATGACAAACTGAATGTGTTTTACTTTGCGTGGGCTTCGACTTCGCTCAGCCTGACAAAACTTTGTCTTAATGCTTTTTTATTTAATACATTTCACTTTTTACAAAATCCTAACTCCATCAGGGTTGATTTTCGAGACGTGAATTTCATACGGTAAATTCATTTTTTCGTAAACGTCGCTCATGGCTTTTGCGATTTTTTCAGCGGTTTCTTTTCCTCTGCTTAAGGCGAAAATTGATGGACCAGAACCTGAAATTCCAGATCCTAAAGCGCCATTTTCGTAAGCGGTTTGTTTGATTTGATCGAATCCCGGAATTAAAACACTTCTTAAAGGCTCCACGATTTCATCATGAAGCGATCTTCCGATTAATTCGTAATCTTTAGTGTAAAGACCTGCAACCAATCCGCCTACATTTCCCCATTGCATAATGGCACTTTTTAGGGAAACATTTTGTTTTAAAACCGAACGTGCGTCAGAAGTTTTTAATTCAATTTGCGGGTGAACAACCGTTGCGTACAATTCCTCTGGACTGTCAATTCTTATAATATCTAAAGGCGCATAACTTCTTACCAAAGTAAATCCTCCTAAAAGGGCAGGGGCAACGTTGTCAGCATGCGCATTTCCGCTGGCTAATTTCTCACCCTGCATCGCAAACTGAACTAAATCTTTACGAGAATAAGGTCTTCCTAATAATTCATTAATTCCGAAAACCGCTCCGGCAGAACTTGCAGCACTGCTTCCGATTCCGCTTCCAGCTTTTATGTTTTTATAAATTTCGATTTCAAATCCGAAGTCCAATTCGTCTAAAGTTTCCAACATGGCCAAAGCTGCAACTCCAGAAACGTTTTTCTCGGTTTCCAAAGGCAAATCGGCACCGACAATTTTAGTAATTCGAACTCCTTTTTGATCGACTTTTCGAACAATCATTTCGTCGCCCGCATTGTCTAAGCAAAGTCCCAATACGTCAAATCCGCATGAGAGGTTGGCGATAGTTGCCGGGCAAAAAAGTTTAATTTCCATTTTTAAGGTTCTGAGGTTCTAAGATGCTAAGATTCTAAGGTTTCTTTTGCAACTTTTTTATTTTTAAGGGTTTAAGGTTTTGAGGATCTAAGAGGCTAAGATTAGTTGAGAAAAACTCAGAACCTTAGCATCTTAGAACCTTAGCACCTTTATATATTTCCTATGCGGATTACATCTGCAAATATTCCTGAAGCGGTAACCGCGGCTCCGGCTCCGGCGCCTTTGATCAATAAAGGCTGATCTACGTAACGATCTGTATAGAAAAGCACGATATTATCTTTTCCTTCTAAATTGTAGAAAGGATGATCTTTTGGAATGAATTGCAGACCTACGCTTGCTTTTCCGTTTTCGAATTGCGCAACGTATTTCAATCTTGAATCTTTGGCTAAAGCTTCTTTGTAAATGTTCTCGAAATGAGATGCATGTTTAATTAACGATGCAAAGAAATCGTCATTGTTTGTTGTTGCTAAACATTCTGCTGGAAGGAACGATTCGTTTGCAATGGCGTCAATGTCCATTTCGTAACCGCTTTCGCGAATTAGGATTAAGATTTTACGAGCAACATCGATACCGCTTAAGTCGATTTTTGGATCTGGTTCTGTGAAACCTTGAACTCCCGCTTCTTTAACCACATCGTGGAAAGAATTATTCTCATCAAAATTGTTGAAAATAAAGTTCAAACTTCCCGATAAAACCGCTTGAATTTTATGCACTTTATCTCCAGAAGCAATCAAGTTCTTTACCGTATCAATAATTGGCAATCCCGCACCAACATTCGTTTCAAACAAAAACGGAGCATTGTATTGACGTGATAAGCTTTTTAGTTTTTTATAATTGTCGTAAGCAGATGAACATGCAATTTTGTTGCAAGTTACAACCGCAATACTCTCTTTTAAGAATTTCTCGTATAGGTCAGAAACGCCTGCATTTGCCGTAATATCAACAAAAATGCTGTTTCTTAAATTCAGTTCTTTTGCGCGAGCTATGAATTCTGTCGGAATTGCTTCTTCGCCTTTATCTAAAGTCGCTTGCCAATCTTTTAACGAAATTCCGTCTTCATCAAATACCATTTTTCTTGAGTTTGATAAAGCGATTACACGAACATTAATTTTTAAAACATCTTTTAAGAATTTCTTTTGATTGTGGATTTGTTCGATGAATTTCTCACCCACATTTCCAACTCCCATAACAAATAAATTCAGCTGTTTTGTGTTTTCTTCAAAGAAGTTTTCGTGTAAAGTATTCAGTGCTTTTTTGACGTCTCTTTCATTAATTACAGTCGAAATATTTCTTTCAGAAGCACCTTGCGCAATGGCACGAATGTTTACGTTGTTTTTTCCTAAAGTGCTGAACATTCTTCCGCTCAAACCTTGGTGATTTTTCATGTTTTCACCAACCAAAGCAATAATGCAAAGGTCTTTTTCTACATAACAAGGATCGATTTTGTTTTGTGCAATTTCGATTTCAAAAGCTCTATTAATGGCAGCCTCAGCATTGTCTGCATCAGAATTTAGAATTCCGATACAAATAGAGTGTTCAGAAGAAGCCTGAGTAATAAAAATAACGTTGATTTTTTCCTGAGACAAAACTTCAAACAAACGTCTTGATGAGCCCGCAACACCAATCATTCCCGGTCCTTCAAGAGTCAAAAGCGAAATATTATCAATATGGCTGATTCCTTTTACAACTGTATCTTTTGATAAAACAACGTCAGAAATTAAAGTTCCTTCGGCTTCCGGTTCAAAAGTATTTTTGATTAAAATTGGAATATTTTTTCTTAAAACTGGCTGAATTGTTGGCGGATACAAAACTTTAGCACCAAAATGCGATAATTCCATCGCTTCCTGATATGAAATGTTTGCAATTGGCTGTGCTTGTTTTACGATTTTAGGATTTGCAGTAAACATTCCGTTTACGTCAGTCCAGATTTCCAGTTGTTCTGCATCGATAGCTCCGGCGATAATTGCTGCAGTATAATCAGATCCACCGCGTCCTAAAGTAGAAGTAATTCCATCTAAAGTTTGTGCAATAAACCCAGGAAGAATATTGATTTTTGCATCATTCGAAGCAAAATATTCCTGAATTAATTTATTTGAAATTTCAAAGTTAACAGCCGCTTTTCCGAAATCTGCGTTTGTTTTAATTAATTCTCGACTGTCTTTGTAAACAGCATCTTTTTCAGTTTGTTGAAAAGCCTGTGCGATAATATAGGAAGAAAGTAATTCTCCAAAACTTAAAATAGTATCGGCAGTTCTTGGAGATAATTCTCCTAAAAGGAAACAACCGTCTAATAAAGTTTCTAAATGATTAATGATTCTTTTTACATGACTTAACAAACTGCTTTGTTCGCTTACCGGAATCAATTCTTTAAGTGTGTCAAGATGTTTTTTCTCGATTTCGGCAACGATGTCTCTAAAGCCTTCGTCGTTTGCTGCCGCTTTTGCCGCTGCTGATTGCAATAAATCTGTTACTTTACTAAGTGCAGAAACTACAACTACTACTTTATCCTGCTTGGCTTTTTGGTTAACAATTTCGAGAACGAGTTTTATATTTTGAGCATTGGCAACCGAAGTTCCGCCAAATTTTAATACTTTCATTTTTGTGATATTTTTTAATAAGGTGCAAAGATTTTGAGTAACTAAGGTTCAAAGGTTATAAACTGTGAACTGAAACTGAAAACTGCGACTTTTTTTCTTTGTAAATGTTTTTCATGTATCCATTACCTTTCTTCTTTTACGAAAAAAGTACAGACAAACCGGATTATATGTAAAAATGTATACCCCTAAGGGGTAGTAGTTGTTGTAGTAGAAATTGTGGTAACAGCAATTGCAACTCCTGTTTGAGTTGTAATAATTGTAGATTGATATTTTATACTGTTACTTTTCATTTTTGATTTTTCAAAAGTACAGATTTTTATAAAAGTTAAAAACTCAAAAAGCCTTTTTACGAATATTTTAATAATTCAAATCCTTACATTTTAATATTGAGCATTTGTTAAAATTAAATATGTTAAGTTGCTGTTTTGATATATTTCAGCTGATTTAAAATTGAATTTTGTGAGAGCAAAGGTTTGATTTTTAAGGGAAATATAATTGAAAACTACCTGAACTTTCTGTATTAAACGATTGAGAAATAAATAAAAGTCAAGAATTGCAGTTATCTGAATTTTAATTATTGTGATAAAATGTTGCTTTTTAATATTGATTTGTTGAATTTTGACACCTTAAATTTAAAAATATCATGAGGGATATCCATTATATTAGTACTGAAACTATAACTTTAGAAACGCTGCACGAAATTATAGCAAATGATAAAAAGCTTGAATTGTCTGAGGAAGCGAAAGTAAATGTTCAAAAATGCCGTGATTATTTAGATAAAAAAATGGAGTCGCATACAGCTCCTATTTACGGTATTAATACAGGTTTCGGGTCACTTTATAGTGTTAAAATCTCAAACGAGAATTTATCTAAACTTCAGGAAAACTTAGTAAAATCTCACGCCTGCGGAACAGGGGAGGAAGTTCCTGCTGAGATTGTAAAAATGATGCTTTTGCTTAAAATACAGTCTTTAAGTTATGGACACTCTGGGGTTCAGTTAAAAACTTTAGAGCGTTTGGTAGATTTTTACAATAATGATATTCTTCCTATTATTTATACACAAGGTTCACTTGGAGCTTCTGGAGATTTAGCTCCTTTGGCACATCTATCTTTACCTTTAATTGGAGAAGGAAAAGTGTTTTTTGAAGGAAAGAAAACAGATTCAGCAGAAGTTTTAAAACATTTTAACTGGGAACCAATTGTTTTGCAGTCAAAAGAAGGTTTAGCTCTGTTGAACGGAACTCAATTTATGAGTGCTTACGGAGCTCATATTTTAATAAAAGCTTATAAATATTCATACTTGGCAGATTTAATCGGAACTATTTCTTTGGAAGGTTTTGATGGAAGAATCGAACCATTTAATGAATTGATACATTATATACGTCCGCACAAAGGGCAAATTGTAACTGCACAAAGAATTACTGAATTCTTAGAAGGAAGCGAAATTATCGCTCAGGAAAAGAAACATGTTCAGGATCCTTATTCTTTCCGTTGTATGCCGCAGGTTCACGGCGCTTCAAAAGATGCGATTGATTATGTTCGGAAAGTATTCAAAACTGAAATCAATTCGGTAACCGATAATCCTAATATATTTATAGAAGCCGATCAGATTATTTCAGGAGGAAATTTCCACGGACAGCCTTTAGCGTTGGCGTTGGATTTTATGGCAATTGCTTTGGCAGAATTAGGAAGTATTTCAGAAAGAAGAACCTATCAGTTAATTTCTGGTTTACGAAATCTTCCGGCATTTTTGGTTGATAATCCGGGGTTAAATTCAGGATTTATGATTCCGCAGTATACGGCGGCAAGTATAGCAAGTCAGAACAAACAATTGGCAACTCCGGCAAGTATCGATAGTATTGTTTCGAGTAACGGGCAGGAAGATCACGTAAGCATGGGAGCAAACGGAGCGACAAAAGCCTTACGAATTTTAGATAATTTAGAACGTATTTTAGCTATTGAATTATTGAATGCATCTCAGGCAATTGCGTACAGAGAGCCTTTAAAATCAAGTGATTTTATCGAAATGTTCCTAAGCAGTTACAGAGAAGTAGTGCCCTTGGTAAAAGAAGACAGAATCTTACATAACGACATAGAAAACACAGTTTTATTCCTTGATAGTTTTCAAATAGAAAACGATTTGTTAACAATGGCTTAACATTGTAAAATATTAATGAAGTAATTTTGCACTATCAAAAATATAAAAATGTCAATAAACAGTATTTTCCAATTTTTAGTGCCGAAAGACAAGAAATTCTTTCCACTTTTTGAAGAGGCTTCAAGCAATTTAATTGAATTAGCTTCTAACTTACACGAAGCTGTAAATTTACCATTAAAGGAAAGAGAGATTCTTTTTCAAAAGATTGACGAATTAGAACAAAAAGGAGAAGATATCACTCGTCAGACAAACTTAGAGTTAAGCAGAAACTTCATTACTCCGTTTGACCGTGAAGATATTCATACATTAATTACTTCAATTGATAACGTTGCAGATTACCTTCATGGTGCATCTAGCCGTATGAGATTGTATCAGGTAGATAAGATTACAAAATCTATCAGAAAAATGACAGAAATCAACCTTGAAGCTTGTCAAAACATTGACAGTGCGGTAAAAGAGTTGAGAAACTTACAAAATTTTAAAGTTATTAAAGATGCGTGTGCCAGAATTAACAAACTGGAAAACAAATCTGATAACGTTTATAACAAAGCAGTTTTTGAAATTTTTGAAAACGAAACAGACGCTAAAAATATCATTAAATATAAAGAGGTGTTATCTGTTTTAGAATCAGCAACAGACAAATGTAAGAGTGTTGCAAACATACTAGAATCTATTTCTGTAAAACATTCTTAATTCAATTTTTCATTCTGAAGTTATAATTTTATGACGCTACTTATATTAATTATAGTACTTGCTTTAATTTTTGATTACATCAATGGTTTTCATGATGCGGCAAATGCTATAGCGACTGTTGTTGCAACAAAGGTTTTGACACCTTTTCAGGCGGTAGTCTGGGCAGCATTTTTTAACTTTCTGGCTTATTGGGTTTTTGGATTTGGTGTTGCAGATACTGTTGCTAAAACGGCGCACACTATGGAAATTAATCTAGTAGTTATCTTGGCTGGAGTTATTGCGGCAATATGCTGGAACTTATTGACTTGGTGGTTAGGAATCCCTTCAAGTTCTTCACATACATTAATTGGAGGTTTTGCTGGAGCAGCTGTAGCGCATGCAATTGCTGTTCACGGATTCTCAGGCTATGTTGGAGAAGACGGAGCAACTCATTATTGGTATGAAATTGTGAGCTGGTATAAGGCTGGAAAAGATGGGGCAATGCCTTCGGGAGTTCTTATTATTATTGCTTTTATTGTTTTAGCACCATTATTAGGAGCGCTGGCTTCTTATTTAATCTCGATTTGGCTGCTTAATGCTTCTCGTAAAAGTATTGGTCCAAAAATATTCACCGGAGCTTTAATGATTGCGACAATCTGGTTTGTATATTCTCAAATGGTTCCTTATTCTGAAATTGAAAAACCAAGGTTCAGTTCGCATTTTTGGAGTGTTGCTTTTGAAGCTCATAATATTAAATGGTTTTTAGTAGCCTTTATTATCTTAACAGTTAGCGCATTCTGTTTAATATTTAGCAGTTTAAATCTTCATCAGGCTGATGCTGCTTTAAAGAAAATGCAATTACTATCTTCTGCAGCTTTTAGTTTAGGTCACGGAGGAAACGATTCTCAAAAAGTAATGGGTATTATTGCAGCAGCTGTTGCAGTTTACATAAACACAAATCATGGTGTTCATATGGATGCCTGGTTAGATGTTGTTTTACCAAATGAAGATTTAGGTGTTAAAGGACAAATGCCAAGCTGGATTCCGTTAGCATGTTATTCTGCAATCGCAGCAGGAACTTTAAGTGGTGGATGGAAAATTGTGAAAACAATGGGTTCTAAAATCACAAAAGTAAGTTCGTTTGAAGGTGTTGCTGCAGAAACAGCTGGAGCTTTGACACTTTACTTTACTGAGCACTTAAAAATTCCAGTAAGTACAACGCATACTATCACAGGATCTATCATTGGTGTTGGATTGACAAAACGTGTATCTGCAGTTCGCTGGGGAGTTACAGTAAGCCTGGTTTGGGCATGGATCTTAACTATTCCTATTTCTGCAATATTAGCAGGTTTGGTTTACTTTGTACTAAGCGTATTTATTTAGTAAAATGATTATTGCGAAATGTGAGATATAATCACATTTATTTAAATATTTTAAAGCCGATTTCGAATTGAAATCGGCTTTTTTATTTTGGTGTATTGCTATTGAAAAATGGCTTGAAATGATATTCTTTTAATTTTTAGTAGTCAATCTTAAAGTTTCGTAAAAGGATCTTTGCGGGATTATTTGACATGAGTTTCAATAAATGACGAAGTGAGTAGAATAGATTGAAATGATTTTGAGAAACTGCTAATCCCAAAGTAATGTATAAAATCAAAAAAAATATAATTTCGCATTTATTTTGCTCACTTATTTTTTGTTCTTTTATTTCCTGTAAAGAAAATGATATTAGACGAATTCGTTTGAAAGCAGATCAGAAGAAAGTTACCAGTAATCCGAATGAAGAATCGGATTTAATTTCATGTTATGTAAAAGAATCTGTCAGCAGGACTTTGAATGGTATTGATACATCTAAACTAAAATATTATTCTGTAGAAAGAAACGATACCATATTGGTGATTGCTAAAGTTACTGATATGATGGGTATTGAAAAGAAATCACGAAAAAAAATGCTATATGCTATTCATGATTGCTTAATTACTTCTGAAAGATATTATATGAAGAAAATTTATATTGATGTCGAAGGTAATTTTAGTACGCTTTTGGTAAAAACACCTTTGAAATATGATCTTGATGGCAGATTTGCCGATGAAGATTTACTTTTATCATTTTATGGAAAAGCTAAAACATTAAATAACTAAGAAATGAAAACTTTTATTTTCTAAAGTTTTTATGATTGCGTTTTCTTTTATAATGTGTTTGTTTTAGTTTATCCTGATCTTCAGAAATGATACTTATCGTTCCGTCAATTTCCAGCATAGCCAGTTTTACATTTTTGAAAAATTCGATTCCATGTTCTCTCATGGCTTCTTTTAATTCTTCATCAGAAATATCCAGTTTGCTTAAAGCTTTAAAATCAAGTTTACCGTCGTGAATTAATACTTCTGGTTTATCCAGTAATATATTACCAAGTGTCTTGTATCGGCGTGTTAGTTTTTTGATAGCAAAGTTGATTACAAACAAAACCAGCGCCGCAACCAAACCGCCTAAAAGACTGGTATCAGGACCAACCATTGCATTTTGAACCGAGTTACTGATTAACAAAATCAGAATAATATCGGCAGTATTTAATTGAGAGAGTTCTTTTTTGCCAAAAATGCGTAATGCTATTGTCATGAAAAAATAAACGGCAACGCTTCTGAGAATAATATCAAAATAAGGGAAAAGCATAAATTTTTATTTTAAAGTTAAATAAAAAAAGCTTTGTCAAAGTTCGAAACTTTGACAAAGCTGCTAAATTATTTATGAGATATTAAGTTGAAATGAACTTAACAAAGTTTAAAATTCTTTTCAATCGCTTTAATCATTTCTCCTGCAACATCTTTATTGGTTGCGCCTTCAATTCCTTCAAGCCCGGGAGAAGAGTTTACTTCAAGCAATAACGGTCCTTTAGAAGAGCGGATAATATCAACACCCGCCACTTTTAAATCCATTGCTTTTGCGGCTTTTATAGCGATCTTTTTTCTTCAGAAGTTACTTTGATGACAGATGCGGTTCCGCCAAGATGAATATTAGCTCTAAATTCTCCCGGCATAGCTTCGCGTTGAATAGCAGCCACTACTTTTCCGTCAATTACAAAACAACGAATGTCTTTTCCGTTGGCTTCTTTAATAAATTCCTGAACTAATATATTGGCATTTAGGCTTTTGAAAGCATTAATAACACTTTCTGCGGCTTTTTTGGTTTCGGCTAAAACAACGCCTTTCCCTTGTGTTCCTTCTAATAATTTTACGATTAGAGGTGAACCTCCCACCATTTTAATTAAATTGTCTGTATCAAGCGGAGAATTAGCAAATCCTGTGGTTGGAATATCAATTCCGCTGTTTAAAAGTAACTGTAAAGAATACAGTTTGTCTCTTGATTGTGTTATGGCTGTTGCCGAATTTAAAACAAAAACTTTTAGAGCTTCAAATTGACGTGTCAGGGCGCAGCCGTAAAAAGTAATGCTTGGACGAATTCTCGGGATTATTGCATCAAATTCATTTAGAATTTTTCCTCCTCTGTAATGAATTTCAGGTTTTTTCGCATCAAGTTTCATGTAACATTCTTTGATGTTCAAAAAATGCATTTCATGACCGCGCATTTCGCCGGCTTCCATAATACGTTTATTGCTGTATAATTCAGGATTGCTGGCTAAAAGGCCAATTCTTAAACCAGAGCTAGCTTTTTCTGAATTTTGGTATAACTCTTTTAAGGTTTCTGGAGATGGCTGTCCTAAAAGATATTTTTGTTCAGGATCTACCAATACACGTCCGCTCATGGCTTCTCGGCCTAAAAGCATTCTAAAACCCATCGAATCACGATTCGTTAAAGTCATTTCTATCGGCCATTTTGCATCGCCGATTTTTATATGAGTTTGAATAACGTAACGGTGTTCTCTGTAACCGCTTGAACTTTTGACAATTCGTTTGTCAATCAGCGGAGCTTCGCAATGAATAATAGTTTTAATGTTATTCTGAATTGGGTTGATGTCGAACTTAACCCAATTAGCATCATTTTTTATAAAAGGAGCTATGTTGATAGCGTGCATCGCCGAAGTTTTGGCACCAGAATCGACACGAGCTTTAATTGTCGGGATTCCAAGTTCTGGAAATGAGCACCATTCTTCGCTGCCTAAAATGACTTTGTGTTGAAGCATATTTTGTTTTTATGTTAAAGAATTTAAATTCAAAAATAGCTATTTGCTTTTACTAAAGATAGTAAATTATCTAAAAAAAACACCCGTTATGTTATGAAAACGTAACGGGTGAGTTATTAATGTTATAAATTTTGACTAATTTATTGATTTGTCGGCTCTTCAGCTTTATGAATTTCTACTGAAAGTTCTTGTGAATCATCTTTAAGATCCATCAGGATTTCATCTCCTGAATGTATTTTTGAAGTGATGATTTCTTCTGCTAACAAATCTTCAACATATTTCTGAATTGCTCTTTTTAGAGGTCTTGCTCCAAATTGCTTATCAAAACCTTTTTCTGCAATAAATGCTTTAGCTTTGTCTGTTAAGCTTAATTTGTAACCTAACTCTGCAATACGAGAATATAGTTTTTTCAATTCGATTTCGATAATCAAATCAATATCAGCTTTTTCTAATGCGTTGAATACAATTACGTCATCAATTCTGTTTAAGAACTCAGGAGCAAAAGTTTTCTTCAATGCATTTTCGATAATGCTTTTTGAGTTTTCATCAGCCTGAGCTGTTCTTGCAGCAGTACCGAATCCAACACCTTGTCCGAAGTCTTTTAATTGACGTGCACCAACGTTAGATGTCATGATAATGATAGTGTTTTTAAAGTCAATTTTGCGACCTAAACTATCAGTCAAATATCCGTCATCTAAAACTTGTAACATCATATTGAATACATCCGGATGTGCTTTTTCGATCTCGTCTAAAAGAACAACACAATATGGTTTTCTACGAACTTTTTCAGTTAATTGACCACCTTCTTCATAACCTACGTATCCCGGAGGCGCTCCAACTAAACGAGAAATCGCAAATTTTTCCATGTATTCGCTCATGTCGATACGAACTAGCGCATCTTCTGAATCAAATAATTCTTTTGCTAAAACTTTTGCTAATTGTGTTTTACCAACACCAGTCTGACCTAAGAAAATAAATGAACCAATTGGTTTGTTAGGATCTTTAAGTCCGGCTCTGTTACGTTGTATAGAACGTGCGATTTTAAGAACAGCATCATTTTGACCAATTACTTTGTTCTGAATTAAATCAGGTAATTTGGCTAATTTGTTGCTTTCTGTCTGTGCAATTCTGTTTACAGGAATTCCGGTCATCATAGAAACAACATCGGCTACATTATCTTCTGTAACTTCAATTCTGTTGTTTTTAGAATCTTCTTCCCATTGTTCTTGTGCTAAAGCTAGGTCTTTTTCGATACGTTTTTCATCATCGCGAAGTTTGGCAGCTTCTTCATATTTTTGTTTTTTAACTACCATGTTTTTCATTTCACGCACTTCTTCTAACTGACGTTCTAAATCTAAAATTTGTTTTGGAACATCAATATTTGTAATGTGTACACGAGATCCGGCCTCATCAAGCGCATCAATAGCTTTGTCTGGTAAGAAACGTTCAGACATATAACGATCTGTAAGTTTAACACAGGCTTCAATAGCTTCTGGTGTATACGTTACATTGTGGTGATCTTCGTATTTGTCTTTTACGTTATTTAAAATAGCGATTGTTTCTTCAACAGAAGTTGGTTCAACGATTACTTTCTGGAAACGTCTTTCAAGAGCGCCGTCTTTTTCAATATATTGTCTGTACTCATCAAGAGTAGTAGCGCCAATACATTGAATTTCGCCTCTTGCTAAAGCAGGTTTGAACATGTTGGATGCATCAAGAGAACCTGTTGCTCCACCAGCACCTACTATAGTATGAATTTCATCTATAAATAGAATGATATCGTCATTTTTTTCAAGCTCGTTCATAACGGCTTTCATTCTTTCTTCAAACTGGCCTCTGTATTTTGTTCCTGCCACTAAACTAGCTAAATCAAGAGTAACTACACGTTTGTGGAACAGGATACGTGATACTTTCTTTTGAATAATGCGTAACGCAAGTCCTTCTGCAATAGCAGATTTACCAACTCCGGGTTCTCCAATAAGAAGCGGGTTGTTCTTTTTTCTTCGGCTTAAAATTTGAGAAACGCGTTCAATTTCTTTTTCGCGTCCTACAACAGGGTCAAGTTTTCCTTCCTCTGCCATTTCTGTTAAATCTCTCCCAAAATTATCCAGAACCGGAGTCTTAGATTTTTTGTTTGACTTATTGGCGGGATTATTAAAACTGCTTTCCTTTAGACTGTCATCTTGTCCTGAATCGTCATTATACGATTCGTTTCTTGGCAAGTTTTCTAAGAATTCTTCTTCGTTTGGCGTCATGTTTAAATATTGTTCTTTAGCTATGTCATAATCTATTTTTAGCTTATTCAACAGCTTGGTTGTTGGATCGTTTTCGTTTCGTAAGATGCATAGAAGCAAATGAGCTGTGCTAATCGACGAACTTTGAAATACTTTTGCTTCAAGAAAAGTGGTCTTCAGCGCCCTTTCGGCCTGTCGGGTAAGATGAAGGTTTTTCTTTTCGGCATTTACTTCAACGCTGTGGTTGGCGGGACTCAGTATTTCTACCTTCCTGCGTAAATGGTCTAAATCGACTGCCAGGTTATTAAGTATATGAATAGCTTTTCCGTTACCATCTCTTAAAATGCCCAGCATTAGATGTTCAGTACCAATAAAGTCGTGTCCTAAACGAAGGGCTTCTTCCTTACTGTATGTAATAACATCTTTTACTCTTGGTGAAAAATTATCATCCATAATATATAATTGGTATTGTAAATTTAATGAATTACAGTATGAAAAACAAAAACCGTACCCATCGAGAACTACTGTCAGCTAATTGACAAAAAAAATAACAATAAAAGCGTTAAAAAACGCTTAATTTATTAACCAAAACTAAAATTAAAGTTGTTAATAAATCATTTAAATAAGTGTAAGGAAATAGCTGAAAAAATTTTAAAAAAACGTATCTTGGCACGCTTTGAAACTAAATAATTATTTAAACATAACAACTTATGTCTGAAGGAGAAAAGTTAATTCCTATTAACATAGAGGATGAAATGAAGTCAGCTTACATCGATTATTCGATGTCAGTAATTGTATCGAGAGCGCTTCCTGATGTTAGAGATGGCTTGAAACCAGTGCATCGAAGAGTTCTTTACGGAATGTATGATTTAGGTGTAACTTCAAGATCTGCCCACAAAAAATCTGCGAGAATTGTAGGGGAGGTTCTGGGTAAGTATCACCCGCATGGTGACACCTCTGTTTATGATGCGATGGTTCGTATGGCTCAGGAATGGAGTATGCGATATTTATTAGTTGATGGTCAGGGTAACTTTGGGTCTGTAGATGGTGACAGCCCGGCAGCAATGCGTTATACTGAGGCTAGAATGCGCAAAATTTCTGAGGAAATTATGGCAGATATCGAAAAAGAGACTGTTGATTTTCAATTAAACTTTGACGATACTATATATGAGCCAAAAGTAATGCCAACAAGAGTTCCTACTTTGTTAGTAAACGGAGCTACAGGTATTGCAGTTGGTATGGCGACAAACATGCCGCCCCACAATTTAACGGAAGTTATTAACGGTACTTTGGCTTACCTTGATAATAATGATATTGAAGTAGACGAATTAATGACACATATTAAAGCTCCGGATTTTCCAACTGGAGGTATAATATATGGTTATGAAGGTGTTCGTGAAGCTTTTAAAACTGGTAGAGGACGTATTGTAATGCGTGCCAAAGTTGGTTTTGAAGAAGTTGACGGAAGAGAGTCTATTATTGTTACCGAAATTCCTTATCAGGTTAACAAAGCCGAAATGATCAAACGTACGGCTGATTTAGTTAACGAGAAAAAAATTGAAGGTATTGCGAATATCCGTGACGAATCGGATAGAAACGGTATGCGTATCGTTTATATCTTAAAACGTGACGCTACGCCAAACGTAGTTTTAAATACCTTATATAAGTATACACAATTACAATCTTCTTTTAGTGTAAATAATATTGCATTAGTAAAAGGACGTCCTCAATTGTTGAATCTGAAAGATATGATTCACTATTTTATTGAGCACCGTCATGATGTAGTAGTAAGAAGAACGCAGTTTGAATTGCGTAAAGCAGAAGAAAGAGCGCATATTTTAGAAGGTTTAATTATTGCTTCTGACAATATTGACGAAGTAATTGCGTTAATTAGAGGTTCTAAAAACACAGATGAAGCAAGAGAAAAGTTAATCGAAAGATTCAAATTATCAGATATTCAGGCTCGTGCTATTGTTGAAATGCGTCTGCGTCAGTTAACTGGTCTTGAGCAGGACAAATTAAGAGCTGAGTATGATGAATTGATGAAATTAATCGAACACTTAAAAGCTTTGTTAGCTGATGTTAATTTAAGAATAGATTTAATTAAAGAAGAGCTTACAGAAATCCGTGATAAATACGGAGATGATCGTCGTTCTCAAATCGAATATTCTGGAGGTGATGTAAGTATTGAGGATTTAATTGCAGATGAGAATGTGGTAATTACAATTTCTCACGCAGGTTATATCAAACGTACAAACCTATCTGAGTACAAAACTCAAAACAGAGGTGGAGTAGGACAGAAGAGTGCCGGAACAAGAGATCAGGATTTCCTTGAACACATGTTCGTTGCAACAAATCACCAGTATATGATGTTCTTTACGCAAAAAGGAAAATGTTTCTGGATGCGTGTTTATGAAATTCCGGAAGGAAGTAAAACAGCAAAAGGAAGAGCAATTCAAAACCTTATCAACATCGAAAGTGAAGATAAAGTAAAAGCTTTCATTTGTACACAAGATTTAAAAGACAAAGATTATATCAATACACATAACCTTGTAATGGTAACAAAACAAGGACAGGTTAAGAAAACTTCTTTAGAGAAATATTCTAAACCTCGTGCTAATGGTGTTGCAGCGATTACTATTAAAGATGGTGATGAATTACTTGAGGCTAAATTAACCGATGGCGAAAGCCAGATTATCCTTGCTGTGAAGTCAGGAAAACTGGTTCGTTTTGAAGAAACGAAAACACGTCCGATGGGAAGAACAGCTTCTGGAGTTCGCGGTATTACATTAAAAGATGATACTGATGAAGTAATTGGTATGGTTACTGTAGCTAAAAATGATGTTGCCGATTCGCAAATTTTAGTTGTAACTGAAAACGGATACGGTAAACGTACTAAACTGGTTGATGAAGATGGTGAAGATGTTTACAGAATTACAAACCGTGGAGGTAAAGGGGTTAAAACTCTTAATATTACAGAAAAAACAGGTAAATTAATTTCGATTAATGCTGTTACTGATTCCGATGATTTAATGATTATCAATAAATCTGGATTAACAATCAGAATGGCAATTGAGGATTTACGTGTTATGGGACGTGCAACTCAAGGGGTTAGATTGATTAACTTAAAAGGTAAAGATTCTATTGCAGCCGTTACAAAGGTAATGAAAGATGACGCTGAAGAAGTTGTTGTTGATGAAGATGGAAACGTTGTAGAATCTGCAATTGAAAGAGTTAAACCAGATCTTGATGAAGTTCTTGAAGACGATGGAACCGCTGAAGATGATGATGACGATTCTGACGATGTAGTTGAAGACGAAGATGATTCTGAAGAAGAAGAATCTGAGGAATAAAATAGAACCACACGAAAATTAAATTAAATATACAAATTGAACATTATGAAAAGTAAATATGTTATACTAGCATCAGCATTTCTGATTTCTGTAGCTACATTTGCTCAAAAAGATCAAATTAAAAATGCTGAAAAAGCATTGAAAAGCGGTGATGCACAAGGGGCTCTTGCACAATTAAAAGATGCAGAGAACTTAATTGTAAATGCAAAAGATACTGAGCAGGCGCAATTCTATTTTGTACAAGGAAATGCTTACTTAGATCTTGCTAACAAAAAAGTTGAAGAAAGCAAAAACTTAACTGCTGCTGCTGACAGTTATAAAAAATTAATCGATGTTGAAAAAGCTTCTGGGAAACAAAAATATTCTACTCAGGCTGCTGCTTCAATCACTAACATCAAAGGATTGTTGATTAATTCAGCTATTGCTGATACTCAGGCTAACAAACATGCTGACGGTGCAAAAAAATTATACGATGCTTACTTGTTAGATAAAAACGACACTATCAACCTTTACTACGCAGCTTCTACAGCTGTAAACGCTCAGGATTTTGATACTGCACTTCCTATGTATGAGGAGTTGAAAAAACTAAACTATTCAGGAAAAGGAACTTTATATTTAGCTACAAACAAAGCGAATAACAATGAAGATAACTTCGCTAACGCTAAAGAAAGAGATTTAGCTATTAAATTAGGAACTCACGAAAAACCTAAAACAGAAGCTATTCCTTCAAAGAGAGGAGAAATCTACAAAAACTTGGCTTTAATTTTAGTTCAAAAAGGAAAAATCGAAGAAGCTAAAAAAGCTATTGCAGACGCTAGAAAAACTAATCCGGAAGATAGTTCTTTAATTCTTACTGAAGCTAACTTATACCTTGAAACAAAAGATTACGATCAATACAAAAAATTAGTTGGTGAGGCTTTACAAAAAGATCCAAACAATGCTGATTTAGTTTTTAACTTAGGTGTATTAAGTGCAAACGCAAAAAACAATGCAGATGCTGAAAAATATTACTTAAAAGCGATCGAAATCAATCCAAACTATACTAATGCATACTTAAATCTTGCTGCATTAAAGTTAGAAGCTGAAAAACCAATCATCGACGAAATGAATAAATTGGGTACTTCTGCAAAAGATATGAAACGTTACGATGTTTTAAAAGCGCAGAGAGAAGATGTATTTAAAGGAGTAATTCCTTACCTTAAAAAAGCAAATGAATTAGATCCTAAAAACGAAGATGTTGCTAAAACATTGTTAGGAGTTTATAAAGCATTAGAAATGACTGCTGAGGCAAAAGCTTTAAAAGCTACAATGAACTAATTTAGTTATTTCACTTCATAAAAAAACCATTCGCCACAACGAATGGTTTTTTTTATGCCTGAAGAATGCTTAAACCAATGCAACAGATAATGTGATGGTTGTATTCAATAGTTTGGAAATTGGGCAGATTTCTTTCGCCTTTAATGCTGTTTTTTCAAATTCTTCAGCAGATATTGAGGGTACTTTTCCTTTTAAATCTAAATGGATTAAAGTGATAGAGCCATCTTCAAAAGTAACTGTAGCTTCTGTAGATAAATCATCTGCAGTGTAACCGCCTTCGTTAAGTAAAAAGCTCAGCTGCATTGTAAAACAGCCTGAATGTGCCGCAGCTACTAGTTCTTCCGGGTTTGTACCAACTCCGTCAGCAAATCTTGTTTTAAAAGATAATTGAGCGTTATCTAAAGTAGTACTTTGTGTACTTATAGTTCCTTTTCCTTCCATGCCGGTTCCTTTCCAGTTGGCATTTGCTTTTCTAGTAAATTTCATGTTCTTAGTTGTTTAAAAAAATTAATATTTAATGTTATTTGTTTTGTTATCTAATAGTGTTAACTCAAATATAATCAATATTTTGCAGAATAGTTTTACGAAATTTAATGAGAATGTTAAGTTTTAGTTTTCGTTGTTGTATTATTTAACGCAAAGAGCGCAAAGGTTTGCGCAAAGTTCGCAAGTTTTTTGTTTTTATACTTCTATACAAAGTTCGCAAAGCTTTGTCTTGAAAAAGCTTTGTGAACTTATGTTTTTAAACATTCCTTAATAAAAAAATCTTTGAGATCTTTGCGTTAAAAAATGAACGCAAAAAGTAATCATAAAAAAAGGTGTAATGAATCAATTCATTACACCTTTTTAAAAATTGTAAAAAATAAATTCCAAATTCCAATGAAACCATATTCAATTGGAATTTGGAATTTAAAAATATTGGAAATTTTTCCTGTTTTATTCCTGATTTAAGTTTCTTAATTGTTTCAGTTTATCTTTCCAAACTTCAAGACTTTCTTTGTGAATTGCAATATTTTTACGCACTTCAGTAACTATAGAATTTTCTTTTTTAGCATTTTTAGTATTAGTAAAGAACTGAATGTTATTTTCTAATTGGAAAATTTCATTCTGTACTTCTTCAATTTTACGCATGATGAAAATTTTCTCATTATCTAATTTGCGTGTATCATTACTGTCTGATAAAGAATCAATTCTATTAGAAAAACGCATCATTTCGCTTTCTTTTTTACTCAAACTTAATTTTTCAAAAAGAGCATCTAAAATTTTATTGAATTTTCCTTCTATATGACGTCTGGAGAAAGGAACCTTTCCGTAACCTTTCCATATTTCAATATGTTTTTTAATAGCGTCTAAATCTGTTTTATGGTCACCCGTAAGCTGATACGCTCTTAAAGTATCTAAATATGTTTTTTTGTTATCAAAAGCAGCCACCTCATCAGCATTTTCTTCTGATTTGTGTTCTTTTAATTTATCAAAATAATGATTGCAGGCGTCTTTAAATTCTTTCCAGATTTTGTCTGAATATTTTTTAGGAACATGGCCAATTTGTTTCCATTCTTCCTGAATTTGTTTCATAATTGGCGTTGTAGAACCAAAATCAGTACTTTCCTGCAGTTCTTTAGCTTTCGCTACAAGAGCCATTTTTTTATTTAAATTATCGTTTTGATCTTTTTTGATGTCTTTATAAAACGAATTTTTGAATGCATTAAAATTTCTAACAGCCGTTTTAAATGCAGCCCAGGTTTCTTCATTAACCTCTGCAGGAACTTTACCGGCAGCAAAAAATTCATTTCTTAAGTTTTCTACTTTCTGAATCTGAACCAGCCATTGAGAGTGAGAATTTACTTTTTCAGTTCCTAAAACTTCTATTTTAGCTATAATATCTTTTTTAGTTTCAAGATTTTGCTGTTCACTGGCTCTTTGACTTTCAAATAAAAGCTCTCTCTTGTCGTGGATTTTTTTAGTTAATTCGCTGAATTTATTCCAGATAGAATCACGGTGTTCTTTAGAAACCGGTCCGATATCTTCTTTCCAAAGTCTGTGTAAATCTTGTAATTCACGGAAAGCTTTGCTTACGTCAGCCTCATTTACAAGTTCTTCAACTCTTGCTATAATTTTTTGTTTCTGCTCTAAATTGTGTTTAAAGTCAAGATCTCTTGCTTCACGGTCTAAATGCAGATAATCATAAAAATTTTCAACATGAAAATGGTAGTTGTTCCAAACGTGATTGTATTTATCTTTTGGAATAGCTCCTGCGTTTTTCCATCTTTCTCTTAAATCGTTAAAATGTTTAAGAGTATCTTTTATGTTTGCCTGAGGATTGATAAGTTCTTTTAATTCCTCAACAATAGCAAGTCTGTTATCTAAATTCGTTTTTAGATTTGTTTGCAAATGCTTAAAATGAGCATTTCTTTTTTCTCTAAAAATATTATAATATTCATCAAACTTAGATTTTAGAGGAGAATGATATTCAAATTCATCATTTGGATCTTCTTTCGTAGCATTGAATTCTTCTCTTTTTTCATCTAAAAGATGATTGTATTGTAGTAAAAATGATTTTTTGATTTCTTCAATATGATCCTTTACAGACATAGTTTTGTCTATGTTAACCAGTTTTTTTAATTCATCTACAAGTGCATCTAAAGAAAAAGTGTGATAATCCTTCATAGGGATTTCATGGCGCTCTTTCAGCGTTTCATCTTCACTTTCTTCGGCATTTGAATTTGTTATGGCATCCAATGCACTTTGATGATCAGCTTCTGCAATTTCAGATGTTTCTTCAACTTCAGTTTTAGTTTCTGAAACAGGAGTTTCAGTTACAGTTTCTGGTTCTGTAGCTTGTACTGCATCATTTTCTGTAGAATCACTAATATCGATTCCTAATTTTCCGTCTGCTTCATGCAGGTTATCATTCTTTTCTTCTAACATTTTTAAATGTATAAGGTTTTTACTTTAAACAGTGCGAAAGATAGTAAAGGTGTTTCTAAATACAAAATAAATCGTTTGTTTATGCTGAGTTTTACGATGAAATTCTTATTCTTTACACTTATTTACGTATTTGATATGTTAATTTTTATGGATTATTTGAAAGATTTAAAAATTCTGATTTCGTAATATTTTTAGAAAAATGAATTGAAAACCGGATGTTTAGGAATTAAATCTTGTTTATTCTGAATTCAAAATAATATCAACATGCCTACTTCAATACCAAAATTATAACTTTTATGATTTCCAAATGCAACACTTGGGTGAATATATGCCAGATCATTCGGGGTTATTTTTCGTCCAAATTCAACAAAAGCATTATTTGGAAAACCTTTGTTTGTGGCATTATAACGAAAAGCAGCATCGGCAGCAACCCAGTTTTTTCCAAAAAGAAACATAAAGTAATTTTCAAATGAAGTAGTGTTGACTTTGCTTCTGTTGCTTGATCCGGTAAAACTGCTTTGATTTTCTAATGAACTTATCCATAAAAGTTTATTCATTATCAAATATTTTCCGTAGAAGACAGCAGGGGCAAAGACCCATTTTCCAGTTCCCAAAGCCGGATCAACAGCTGAATTAGAAATAATTCTGGTTCTAAAAGCAACGCCTCCATTTTGATGGTTTAAATATGGAATATAGCTTACGCCAACACCAATATCACCAATACCGGTTTTATTAATAGAAGATGTATTTGTTGATACTAAAGGAAGATCAACTCGCAAATTCCACGCTTTGTTTGCAATAGGATGTAGAAAACGAATCTCAGTAGTATTAAATGAGCCGGAATCAGTATCTAAATATTCATTAAAAAGTAGAATCGTTTTTAGATAATAATGATATCGGGCTTCTTCATAAACACTCTTTGCTGTCTCATTTGTATTTTGAGATTCCTGTGCTTTTGAAGCAAGTGTAATAAAAAATAAAATGCAGAAGTAAAGTAAAGTTTTTTTCATAACTATCTACAAATGTGTAGACTAATTTACGAAAATTACTTTAACTTATTGATTTTTAGGCTTTTTTATTTATTCCAGATCTTCCAGGCTTTTTCTGCCTGAAAAATAAGCATGTCGTATCCGTTTTTAATAACTGCACCTTTTTCTTTTGCATTTTTTAAAAACTGTGTTTCTGCCGGATTGTAAATTAAATCGTAAGCGATATGTTTTTCTGTAAAAAACTCATACGGAAGATCAGGACATGCTTCGATATTCGGACTCGTTCCAACCGGAGTACAATTGATAATAATTTGAAAATTATCAAAAGTGGTAGCATTAATTAAATTGTAATCAATGATATTTTCTTTTGCCTCTCTTGAAACAAAAGTATACGGAATATCAAGCTCATCTAAAGCAAATGCAACTCCTTTGGAAGCCCCGCCCGTGCCCAGAATAAGGGCTTTTTTATGGTGAGGCTCTAATAATGGTTTTAATGATTTTTTAAAGCCGTAATAATCGGTGTTGTATCCTTTTAATTTTCCGTTTTTGGTAAATTTAATAGTGTTTACAGCACCAATTAAAGCTGCTTTTTTTGATAATTTATCTAAATAAGGAATTACCTGTTCTTTGTATGGAATCGTAACATTAAGTCCTTTCAGGTCAGGATTGTTTTTTAACAGTCCTGTAAAATGGCTTATTTCAGAAATATCAAAATTTTCGTAGCTGTTGCCTGTGAAAACTTCATTGTTGAATTTTTCTGTAAAATAACCTTTAGAAAATGAATAACTTATATTACGACCCAATAGACCAAATCTTCTTTTTAGAGTATCAATCATTATTATTTACGGTATTTTTCGATATAATTTCTAACTGTTTTTTTAGTCCATACCACAGGAAACAAATCTTCGATCAAGATATAATTATCGAAGTTTAAGCGCAAACCATTACTTAAATGGAATTTTGCTTTTGTATTGTCCTGAATCATAAAGTATAAACCAGCCAAACGATATTCGATTTCGTTTTCTTCCGGGAAATATTCAGTTGCCTGAAGTAAAGTCTGGATAGCACTTTCGAATTCTCCTAAAAACTGAAGTATATCAACCCAATATAACCACGTATCAAGCGCATAATCGCCAAACTCTACAGCTTTTCTGTAACCAAATTCAGCCTCTTCAAAAAAGTTCATTTGTTTATTAATCGTCGCATAACGTTTCCAGTATAAACGATTTTGGTTGTCAATAGCTAATGCTTTATTGACAAAAAATAAGGCTTTCTGAAAGTTTTTCTGGCGGACATGAAAATCTGTAATCGCAATCCAGCCTTTATCTAAAAGCGGATCTTCATGTACAGTCTGATTATAATATTGAAGTGCTTTTATAGAATTTCCAAGCTTTTCATAGCATTTACCAATACGCAGTAATGCATACGAAGTAGCGTCGTCTAATTCGATTGTACGATTGTAGCTTTCGATTGCTTCATTGTATTTTTTAAGACGTTCGTATGCTTTTGCTTTTTCCATAAATGCACCTAAAAACTCATCGTCAATAAGGGTTGCATAATCAAAAGCACGAATCGCATCTTCATATTCTTTTACACCATAATGCAATCTTCCAAGCTGATGCCAGGCGATTTCGCTGTATGGGTTTTTATTGATGTATTCGTTTAGATATACAATAGCTTCCTGATTTTGATCTAAAAATTCAAAACAGTAAACCACGTTGTATAAAGCAGACTGATCTTCTAAATCTTCTTCAAGACACTTAATGAAGCTTTCTTTTGCCAGTTCAAGATTATCCATAAAAAGATATTCCATTCCAATCAAGTTGTACACGTCGGCATAGTCATCAGTATATTGCAAAGCAATTTTAAGTAATTCTACCGCTTTTTCGTGTTGATCTCTTTTAGAGCAGATATTGGCTTTCTGGATATAAATTTCCTCGTTGTTCGGTTCAATTGCATACAACTCGTTTAAAAGCTTCTCAGCTATTTCAAGTTTGTCTTCGTAAACCAGCATTTCTACTTGTACTAATTTTAAGCCTGTAGATTTTGGATGTTGGTCTAATGCAAGTTTTAAGGCCTTTTTTGCTAAATTAGCCTTACCTATATCTAAATAATGAAGAATAATTTCTTCAAATTCTTCAGAATCAAAAAAGAGTACTTTGTTAGTTTTTAACATCGACTCAAATTTTGATAAGGATAGGTTATAATCTTCTTCTTCGTTGCTTAATTGCATACTCTGTATTATTTGAAATTAGCCTGATATAAATTTAGGCAACCATATTATTGATGTGGGGAAGGCAAATTAATTGTTTTGAACAATTTAATTAACAATAATAACAGAATTTTGATTCTGCTTTTAAGTTTAATCTTTTGATTTTTAAAAGATTAAATGAGTTAAAATTAAGCTTTTTTTCTTTTCAGTATTTCATCCATAACTTCCAAAATTATGGCACAGCCTTCCTTTATTTCTTCTTCAGAAATGGTTAATGGCGGCGTTATCCGGATGGCGCATCCTTCAAACAAAAGCCAGAACAATATTAAACCTTTATCCTGACAATTTAAAATCACCTCATTGGTAATATCTGCCGATTCGGTCATTGCTGCCAGCATTAAACCTTTTCCTCTAACTTCTTTTATCAAAGGATGTACCAAAAGTGATCTAAAGAGTTTTTCCTTTTCTAAGGCTTCCTGCATTAAGTTTGTTTCAGTTAATTCCTGCAAAGTAGCTAAACAGGCTGACGCAATGACAGGATGTCCTCCAAAAGTGGTTATATGTCCCAGTTTTGGATTTTCGGTCAAAAGATCCATTTTTTCTGCAGAAGCTGTAAAAGCGCCAACTGGCATTCCGCCTCCCATACCTTTTCCCATAACTACAATATCCGGAACGACATCATAGTTTTGAAAACCAAAAAGCTTTCCTGTTCTTCCAAAACCTGGCTGAATCTCATCCACAATCATCAATGCTCCAACCTCATCACAGCGCTTGCGGACTTTTTGCAGAAAATTGTTTTCCGGCTGAATAAATCCGGCACCGCCCTGAATAGTTTCTAAAAGAATAGCTGCAGTTCTGGTTGTTATTTTTTGTAAATCTTCTTCGTTGTTAAAGGTAATAAAATCTACGTCAGGAAGGAGTGGTCTAAATGCTTGTTTTCGTTCTTCAAATCCCATAACACTCATAGATCCCATTGTGTTTCCGTGATAGGCGTTATGACATGAAATTAGCTGACTGCGTCCTGTTGTACGTTTAGCTAATTTTAAAGCTCCTTCAATAGCTTCTGTTCCTGAATTTACTAAATACGTTTTGTTTAGAGATTCTGGCAGGAAAGAAGCCATTAATTTGCAGTATTGTACAGCCGGACTTTGCGAATATTCTCCATAAACCATTACGTGCGAATATTTGTCTAACTGATCTTTTATTGCCTGATTTACTCTAGGATGCTGATGCCCAAGCGTACAAGCCGAAACTCCGGCAACAAAATCTAAATATTTTTTATCGTTTGTATCGTAAATATAAGAGCCAATGGCGTGCGAAACTTCCATTCCTAAAGGATAAGGAGAAGTTTGTGCCTGATATTTTATAAAATCTGGGTTCATTTCTTTTTAAAGGTTCAAAGTGACAAAGGTACTAATGTTCTGAGGTTTTTGCTCCTGGCTCTGAAAACTGTGCTTAAAAAGCGCGACTAATTTTAACGCAAAGATCGCAAAGATTTACGCAAAGTTTGTAAGGTTAAAATTAAGGTTGCATTGTTAATGCAAAGATTTCAAAGCTCAAACTGAAAATTAAAATGTGTTTTTAAGTTTCTGGTTTCTGAAAACTGCGACTGAAAACTATTTCTTAGTTTTTGCAGCCGAAGTATCTGCTTTCACAGCTGGTTTTTTCTTGTCGTAATTCAAAGTCTCTTTCCTGACTTTTAGCGGAACATTTTTATCTTTTTCTTCCTGTTCTTTTCCTTCTTTGATTAATTTGTCATTCATTTCATTTTCTTCGGCAGAAAAAATATCATCTTTTGATTTTATTCTTTCATCGCCGCGCCAGACGAAACCACGCAGTTTTCGGGCATTTTCCGGCAAATCTTCTTCGGGGAAAATATCTCCGTCGACACGATTAAAAAATGTAATAGTTTCTACTGCATTATTCTCAAGAATAAGGTTGATTTTACTGCTTACATTTTTATTAATTCCGATTAATTCGTTGGCATCATTCCGCATAAAATAGACAACTTCGGTATTTTTGATGACATCTACATCATGAAGTTTTCCGTCTTTAAATTTACCAAATAAATTGAGTCCCTTGACCTGATTATATCCGGTTCCGAGAGTGTCTTTGGATATTAAAAAAGTATTATTAATAACTTTTAGCGAATCTAATTTTCGGGTTTTATTATCTCCAATTAAGTGCATTACCTCACCGGTAATCTGACTGTCTCCGTTCCACAAAATAGGATTTCCAATTAGTTTTGTAAGAGCCGTTTTTGAATTTGAATGAATAGAATCACATTTTCCGCTCATATCCGTTTTATAAAAACGAACATTTTTAAAAGCTCTTAAAATACGTTCGCCTTCTTTTCCGGTAACCATTAATTTCTGCCCGTGAATGTAAACCGAATCGTTTTCAACTAAGTTAATAGCAACTGCACGTTTCGTTACAAACATTGAATCTTTAAGTTTGTAAATTTCGGCATAATGACCTTTTACAAGCCCTTTATTAATAGAATCGGTGATTTTTACATTTCGTGTTGCCGAAGCAAATTCGGTGTTTCTGTTATAAAACAAACTATCACCTTCAATGAGTCGGTCGTCGTATTTTATATACGATTTCCGTAAAAAGTGAGCGAGGTTTTTCTTGGTATCATAAAAACCTCTTTCGGTATAAATATAATTGGCTTTACTTGTAATTGTCGACGGACCAAGTAAATAAGTATGCCCTGAATTACTATAATAATCTAAATGATTTGATTTAATAACGTATTTTGGATTCGTAATCGTAACCTCTGTCAAAAACTGAAACTTTTTCTCAGTAACAAAATATTTACCGGATTTACTTACCAAAGTGTTGTCTTTGTTAATGATAGTTCCTTTAGTATTGTAAAAAACCTCCTGAGTATTTCGGTCAAAGTTAATAGTGTCCGTCTGCAAAGTTGCATCTGGTGAAGTCATAACAGCATTTCCGGTTGCAAAAGCTTTTTTCATATTCCCGTTGTATTCAGCATATTTACTGTTTAGGAACAACGTATCACCTTGTACTAATTGCACGTTTCCAAAAGCTTTTAAGTAGTTCTCTTTTTGAAAATAATACGCTTTATTGCACGTAAGAACTACTCCGTCGTGATTTACTTTTACATTTCCTGTAAGCAAAACAGCGTCTGGTGCAGTTTCCTGATCAACATCAAGGTAGTCAGAATGTTCTATGTTGATTTTTTTTGGTGCCTGTGCATTTTTTTTAGGTGCTTGCGCAGAAATGATTTGAACACTTAATAAAAGCAGACAAGATATAAAAAAGAGTAATTTCTTCAAGTGATTAAATTTTTGTCAAATTTATAAAAAAGGATAGAACCTTAGATTGTTATTAGCATTAATTTATGTGTTTATTTTTTAAGGAGCAAAGGTTCAGAGGAGCAGAGGTTCAAAGTTTTTTTAGATTATTTTAAAAGCTTTGCACCTTTGTCACTATGCCACTTTGTACCTCATCAATTTATCAACAAAACCCGGAACTCTTTCGTTGTAGTTAACGATTTCGCTGTTGCAAAAAGACAAATTAAAGCCCGTTGCTTTTGGGTTTTAAAAAATAGATTAAATTTAGGAATTGGATTTGGTTTTTTAACTCCAATAAATAGATAAGATTTAGATTCAAAAATATGATAAAAAGTAAATTTATTGCTGTGGGATTAGCCGGAGCAATGTTGTTTTCTGGCTGTAAAACAAAAGATTTAAAAATGAGTGAAGTAAAAGAAGAAAATTCGAAAGATCATAAAATTGTTGTTTATCAGGTTTTTACCAGATTGTTTGGAAATAAAAACAAAACCAACAAACCTTGGGGAACAATTGAAGAAAACGGAGTAGGGAAGTTTAATGATTTTACAGATAAAGCACTTCATGAAATAAAAGATTTGGGAGTAAACTATATTTGGTACACTGGTGTGCCTCATCATGCATTGGTACGCGATTATACAGCTTACGGAATCTCAAATGATGATCCTGAAGTTGTAAAAGGCCGAGCTGGATCTCCATACGCGGTAAAAGATTATTATAATGTAAATCCGGATCTGGCTGTAAATCCGGCAAACCGATTACAGGAATTTGAAGATTTGATTGTCCGCACTCATATAGCAGGTTTAAAGTTGATTATTGATATTGTGCCTAATCATATTGCCCGCAAATACGAAGGAAAAAACAATCCTGAAGGCGTAAGAGATTTTGGTGCCGATGATGATGTAACGGTTGAATACAAACGCGATAATAATTTCTATTATATCCCGCAGCAGCATTTTGAAATTCCAGATGGAGATGTTCCGTTAAATGGAGAAAAAAATCCGCTTATTGATGGAAAATTTGATGAAAACCCAGCAAAATGGACAGGAAATGGATCTCGTAAAGTAAAACCGGATCAAAATGATTGGTACGAAACTGTAAAAGTAAACTATGGTGTTCGTCCCGATAGTTCAAAAGATTTTCCTGAACTTCCTGCTGGATTTGACCAAAAGTCATATAAAGAACATTTTGATTTTTGGCAGGATAAAGATGTTCCTGATTCCTGGAAAAAGTTTAAATCTATTGCGCTTTACTGGACTGCAAAAGGGGTTGATGGTTTCCGTTACGATATGGCCGAAATGGTTCCGTACGAATTTTGGAGTTATATGAATTCGGCAATAAAAATGAAAAATCCAGATGCCTTTTTATTGGCAGAAGTTTATAATCCTAATGAATATCGAAACTATATCCGTTTAGGAAAAATGGATTATTTGTATGATAAAGTTGAAACGTATGATAAACTGAAAGATATTATTCGAGGAAAATCTTCTCCAGACGGATTATCTGATATTCAAAAAGGAATGGCTGATATTGAACATCATATGCTTCATTTTTTAGATAATCATGATGAACAACGTTTAGCTTCACCGGAATTTGCAGGAACGCCGGAAAGAGGAAAACCTTTAATGGTCGTTTCAACAACTTTGAGTACAGCGCCAACTATGGTTTATTTTGGACAGGAAGTAGGAGAGGCCGGAAATGAAAATGCAGGTTTTGGAACTCATTCAAGAACTTCTATTTTCGATTATATTGGTGTTCCAAATCATCAAAAATGGATGAACGAAGGCAAATTTGACGGCGGACAATTATCAGATTCAGAAAAAGCTTTGCGTGATTTTTACAAACGATTATTAAACTTCTCGATAAAAAGCCCTGCCTTAATGGGGAGTTTTCAGGAGATTCAGTCTGTAAATCGTCAAAATAATACAGGTTATGATGAATTAATCTATTCGTACGTTCGTTGGTCAGAAAAACAAAAGTTGATTATTGTGGCTAATTTTTCATCTGAAAAAACAAGTGATTTTGAATTAAAAGTTCCTGCTGATGTTATTTCAAAATGGAATTTAAAAGACGGAAATTATGTGCTTTTAGATCAATTATACTTAGAAAACAAAACCTATTTTACGGTAAAAAATGGAGAAGGAACTGCGAGAGTAAAAATTAAACCTTCTGAGTCGTTTATTTATGAAGTGAAATAAATAAATCTTAAAAACAACAAAAAAGCTGATACAATTTGTATCAGCTTTTTTGTTTATACCTTCTTGACTTTTTTGAGAGCCTCGACGTAATATTCATTTACTTTTTCCCAGTTTACATGTTGATAAAAAGCGTCAATATAACTTCCTTTTCTGTTTTGATAATCCAGATAATAAGCATGTTCCCATAAATCAATACCTAAAATTGGAGTTCCGGGAATCAAAGCATTTTTCATTAACGGATTATCCTGATCTTCAGTTGTTGTAATTTGAAGTTTTCCGTATCGGTCAACAACCAGCCAAACCCAGCCAGAACCAAATTGCTTTTCAGCCTGACCTTTAAACTGATTAGTAAGATTGTTAAATGATCCAAATTCTTTATTAATAGAGCCCGCAAGTGTATCTTTTGGAGTCTGTTCCTTTGGAGTTAAAACATTAAAATAAAGCGTATGATTGTAATATCCGCCGGCATTCTGACGAAGCTTAGCATTATTTAAATCCATCTTTTTCAGAATATCCTCAATCGGCATATTTTCAAATTCAGTAGAAACAATCTCTTTATTAAAATTATTTGTATACGATAAATAATGTTTAGAATAATGCGTTTCTAAAGTTAAAGAACGTAGAGCCGGACTTAATCCGTCGTATGCAAAAGGCAGTTTAGTAAGTTCAAACGAACCCGGGTCTGCTTTTACATCATTTGGAGATCCTATTGTTATTTTTTCTTCTTTGGTAGGCAGCGGAACTTCTACTACTTCAGTAAGCTTATTGTTATCATTACAAGAAAATAAGAGTAAAAATGAAGCTAAAATGCTAAAGCGAACAATGTTATTCTTCATAATAAAATTTATTTTGATGTTAGCGAATTAATGATTTCAATATAATTCTCTTTGGCTTCATCAGTTGATAAATGGCTAATCTGCATCCAGGCATTTGTTTTAAAAGCATTACGCAAATCAAAATTCTCAGACTGATTATATACAGCAGTGCCAAAAGTGGCCTGTTTATAAAATGCATAAAGTCTTAGCTGCACATCTTGCGGCAGTGAGGCCTGAGTCATTTTCATTGCAGTTTCCACAGCCTCGTTGAAGCGTGTATCTAAATCTTTTTCTGCCATTTACGCTTTTGTAGCAATAATAGTTTTTCCTCCAATTGCTTTTTGGTTTAACTCTACATTAATAGGTGTACCTAAAGGTAAAAATAAATCTACTCTCGATCCAAATTTAATAAAACCGGCATCAGTTCCCTGAACAACCTGCATTCCTTCCTGAGCATAATTTACAATTCTTCTTGCCAAAGCACCAGCGATTTGTCTGTAAAGAATTGCTCCAAAAGTATCATTTTCGATTACTACTGTAGTTCTTTCGTTTTCCTCACTCGCTTTTGGGTGCCATGCAACCAAAAATTTTCCAGGATGATATTTACTGAATTTTATAATTCCGTCCATCGCATAACGCGTAACGTGAACATTGATTGGCGACATAAAAATAGAAACCTGTAAACGTTTGTCTTTAAAATATTCACCTTCGTAAACTTCTTCAATTACTACCACTTTTCCATCAACCGGAGCAAGAATGTGATTGATGTCTCTGACAGCAATTCTTTTTGGGTTTCTGAAAAATTGTAAAATTATAATCAAAATTACTACGCCGAAAATCTGCACCAGTATTCTTAGCCAAGAAATATCAATGAATTTATCAGCAATTAAAAGTACTGCTACCGCAAAAACGGTACCTAATAAAATAGACGGGCCTCCTTCTTTATGAAACATAATATAAAATTTGATAAAATAAAAATATAATTGGTGCTACAAATATAACACTATCTAGTCGATCTAAGATACCTCCGTGTCCCGGCATAATCGAACCGCTGTCTTTAACACCTGCAATTCTTTTAAATTTTGATTCGATTAAATCACCGATTGTTCCAAAAATGCTTACGATTAAAGCAATAATAGTCCATATAAGAATAGATTTATTGCTAAAAGCCGGATTTGGCTGTATGTACAATTTTGAAATTAAAAAACCTGCAAAAGCTGCGAAAACCATTCCGCCTAAAAAGCCTTCAATGGTTTTTTTAGGAGAAACACGTTCAAATAATTTATGTTTTCCCATTGATTTCCCTACCAAATAAGCAAAAGTGTCATTTGTCCAGATTAATACAAATAAGCCTATTATGATCTTTGGATTATAATCATTTGTTCCAAAGGAAATCTTTACGATAAAAATAAAAGGCAATGTAATGTATCCTAACAGATATAAATATTTTGAGGATGTGCTTATTTTTTGAACAGTGTCATAAAACAAAAAGATGATACACTTAATCGATACAACAAGAGTTATGGCCAAAAGCACAAGATCTAATTGTTTTATATTGGTTTCTAAACTTACATTTAAATTTAAAGTATTATTTAAATAAGCCGTAGTTTCTATATTGTAATGACTAATAAGTATTGTTACTGTATAAAGTAAAGTTCCAAATAAAATCGAGAATGTTTTATTTAGGTTAACAATATTAGAAAATTCATAAATGGTAATAATTAAAAAAATACCAAAAAGAATGATAAAGCTTTCAGTAGAAAACAGGATTGAAGTAAGGAGCAGAGCAATATAAACAGCACCAGAAATGGTTCTTTTAAGCGTTTCGTTCATCTTAAAGATCTTCTAGCAGCAATAAGTACAGGTTCTTTGCAACACTTCCGTATTGAGTAAAATCTTCTTCTTTTGCTTTTTCGAAATATTTTATTGTGGTAATATTAGTCGGATAATCTCTTTCGTATTTGCGTTTTATGGCACTTAAACCATCGCTTTTCATTGGGAGAATTTGACTTGTTGTGGCAAGAATTACAATATTTGCCGGTAAATCGTTTGGTTTGTTTTGTCTAATTTGTTTTGATGAAAACAAAATAGAACCTTCTTCTGCAATTAAGTTTTCGCAGCTTGCTAATAAAAATTTTGGATTAGAAGGAGCAATATAAAATAGTTTGTTTTCTTCTAATAAATGAAAAAGAGCAGGTTCATAACATAAAACTTCCTTTTCAAACCAATCGTTTTCTTCTAAAATATTTTCAAATTGTTCAGCAACTTCAGCTTTGTTTTCGCAATACAAAAACTTACCGCCATTTTTCTTAAAATTAAAAATGAATTGCTCATCTAATGATAAATGACTGTTTGCGGGTGCTGTTCCTGCGTATTCACTTTCGTGTTCTTCGTCAGAAGAGGACTCACCGGAACCAAATATTTTTTTGAAAAAATTCATTTTTTATATGAAATACTTTACATGTTAATTGAAAACGTTCAAAGATAAAAAAATCTTAATTCAAAAGGGTATTTTGAATTAAGATTTTAAAAAATATTACATATTTATTGAATGCTTTTACGAAACCACTTCTTCTAAATTTTTATCAAAAGTACGTTTTCCGAAAATAGCTTCTAAGTCATCTTTAAAGATTACTTCTTTTTCAATCAGTATATCAGCAAGCTGATTTAGCTTGTCTTTGTTTTCTTCAAGAATTTGAATTGCTCTTTGGTATTGACCTTCAATTAATTCTGAAATTTCAGCGTCAATAATTTTTGCAGTTTCATCAGAATATGGTTTTGAGAAATTGTATTCGCTTTGTCCTGATGAATCATAATAAGTAACGTTTCCAATTTTATCATTTAATCCATAAATCGTAACCATAGCACGAGCCTGACGAGTTACTTTTTCTAAATCGCTTAATGCACCAGTCGAAATTCTGTCAAAAGTTACTTTTTCAGCCGCTCTTCCTCCCATAGTAGCACACATTTCGTCTAACATTTGATCTGTTCTTACGATTTGTCTTTCTTCTGGTAAGTACCATGCAGCTCCTAAACTTTGTCCGCGAGGAACAATTGTTACTTTAATAAGCGGCGCAGCATGTTCAAGCATCCAGCTTACAGTAGCGTGACCCGCTTCGTGAATTGCAATAGCTCTTTTCTCTTCTGGAGTTATAATTTTGTTTTTCTTTTCAAGACCACCAATAATTCTGTCAACTGCGTCAAGGAAATCTTGTCTGTCAACAGCAGCTTTGTTATTACGAGCAGCAATAAGAGCAGCCTCATTACAAACATTTGCAATATCAGCACCAGAGAATCCCGGAGTTTGTTTTGCTAAGAAATCTAAATCAAGACCTTCAACTTTTTTAATAGGAGCTAAGTGTACTTTGAAGATTTCGGCTCTTTCGCGAATGTCTGGTAAGTCAACAAAAATTTGTCTGTCAAAACGTCCGGCACGCATTAAAGCTTTGTCAAGAACGTCAGCTCTGTTAGTTGCAGCTAAAACAATTACGTTAGAGTTTGTACCAAAACCGTCCATTTCAGTCAATAACTGGTTTAAAGTATTTTCTCTTTCGTCGTTTCCGCCAGACATATTGCTTTTTCCTCTTGCTCTACCAACAGCGTCGATCTCGTCGATGAAAATAATTGCAGGAGATTTTTCTTTAGCTTGTTTGAATAAGTCACGTACACGTGATGCTCCAACTCCCACGAACATCTCTACGAAATCAGAACCTGAAAGAGAGAAGAATGGCACTTGTGCTTCACCGGCAACAGCTTTTGCTAATAATGTTTTACCAGTTCCCGGAGGTCCTACAAGTAAAGCTCCTTTTGGAATTTTACCTCCAAGATTAGTGTATTTTTCAGGGTTTTTAAGGAATTCTACAATTTCCTGAATTTCTTCTTTTGCACCTTCTAAACCTGCTACATCTTTAAATGTAGTTTTGATATCTGTTTTTTCATCAAAAAGTTTCGCTTTTGATTTTCCAATATTGAAAATTTGTCCGCCTCCGCCACCAGCGCCGCCTGACATTTTACGCATAATGAAAATCCATACACCAATAATGATGATAATAGGAAGTAAGCTGATTAGGATGTCGCTCCAATTGTTTTTTTGGATGAAATTGAAGTCTTTCAGTTTGCCTTCGCTTACTGCTTTTTCAAGTTTAGTTTGAAAAATCTGGTCGTTACCAATTTCTAAAGTATAATGTGGTCCTTTGTTAGGGTTTTTAAAAATATCTTTAGAAACTTTTTCGTTAGCCGGATCTTTTAATGCTGCAGTAGTTAAGTATACTTCAGCTTCGGCTTTATTATAAACGATAACTTTTTCAATTTGTCCTTTTTCTAATAATGTGTTGAATTTAGAAGAAGTTAATTGAGCAGGTTCGCTTAAGTTTGATCCACCGGTTGCAAAACTTATAAATAAAAAAACCAAAAGTATTGCGGTATAGATTAACCAGGGACTTATTTTAAATTTACTCGGATTTGGATTATTATCTTTAGCCATTTAGAAAAATTTTTCTTTAGTATTTGTTTTCGATTGTAGTTATTTTGGCGTCACCCCAAAGGCTCTCGATATTGTAATATTCGCGAATGTGTTTTTGGAAAACATGTACCACAATATGCACATAATCCATAAGAACCCATTCTGCATTATCGGTTCCTTCTACGTGCCAAGGTTTGTCTTTTAAGTCTTTAGATACTGTTTTTTGAATTGAGTTTACGATGGCGTTAACTTGGGTATTAGAACTTCCGTTGCAGATAACAAAATAGTCACAAACTGCTGTATCTATATCTCTTAAGTCAAGAATATCGATATCATTTCCTTTTACTTCTTCAATCCCTTTGATTATGTTCGCCAGTAGAACATCATTATTAATAGTCTTTTTCGCCATGAATTATTTTATATGAATTTGTAAAGTTACCAAATTTTGTGATTATTTTTGAACCTTAACAAAATATTAAATTAAGATATTTAAATTATTTAATGAAACTAATCAAACTCGATGCCATAGATTCTACAAATGATTTCCTTAAATCATTATCTGGTCAGGATGAACAGGAGAATTTTACGGTGGTAACGGCTGAAAATCAGACAAAAGGCAAAGGGCAAATGGGAGCGAAGTGGCAGTCTGAGAAAGGTAAAAACTTAATTATGAGTGTTTTGGTAAAGGATTTTCTGTTTGATAACGAACAGGTTTTTAACCTCAGCATTGTAGTTTCTTTGTCGGTTTTAGAAGTTTTAAAAACTTTAAATATCCCTGATTTATGCATAAAATGGCCAAACGACATAATGTCATACAATAAGAAAATTGGTGGCATACTCATCGAAAACACACTAAAAAGCGATGGCAGAATCGTGTCAGTCGTTGGAATTGGTTTAAATGTTAACCAAACTAATTTTGAAGAACTGCCACGCGGGTCTTCTCTGGCGGTTATTGCCGGAAAATCTTTTGATAAGGAAGCTTTAGTAATTTCTATTACTGAAAAAATGAAAGAAAAAATCGAATTATGGAAATCATCTTCTGCCATTTTTTGGAAAGATTACTTTAATTCATTGTTTCGAAAAGGTATTCCTACGCCATTTAAAAACCTTGATGATAAAAACTTTATGGGAATCATTCAGGGCGTTTCGTCAGTTGGAAAACTTCAGGTTTTATTAGAAGATGACTCGGTTTCAGAATTTGAGATAAAAGAGATTCAGATGCTTTACTAAGCTGCTAAGATTCTGAGATGCTGAGACTCTAAGTTGTTTTTGTTTTCTGAAAAATAATGCGCTTAATCTGCCAGATCTGCGTGAGAAAAAAATCAATAAAGTGCGTTTAATCTGCAGCAAAAAAAAGCCCGATCGTTAAATCAGGCTTTCATTTATAATTCACAATTAATAATTTACCATTATTAAAGCTTGTGCATATTGTTTGCTAAAGTTTCAATAAACTTACTGATCGGACCTTTAACCATCATTGCCATCATGGCATTGAATTCGCCTTCGAAGAATAATTGAACTGCACTTTCTGAATCTGAAATGCTGTCTATGTTTGAAGTTAAAGTAAACGGAAGTTTATCACTTGCAGCGCCTAAAACAATTTTGTTTGGAGCCACTTTATCTTTCATTTTTAATTTGATTTCCGGCATACCTTTCAATCCAAAAATAAAAGCATCTTCACCAGTTACTTCAAATTTAGCAATGTTATCCGGCATTAGTTTTTCAAAATTCTTAACATCAGTCAGTTGATCGAATAAATCCTGAGCTGATTTCTGAACAGTAACTTTTGGACTTTCTAAGTTCATATATTATTTTGTTTTTATTTTTTTTATTTAACGCAAAGTGCGCAAGGTTTTCTTTCTAAGCTTTGTGTATAATTGTGCAAAGTTCGCAAAGCTGGATTTTAAATAAATTCCAATAATTAAATTCCAAATTCCAAAAAGAGCGAAGCGATTTTTAGAAAATCTAAAATCTAAAATCTAAAATCTACTCCTGCCCCCAGGTTGATGGGCTAACGCTCCATTCTTGCAGGGTTGATTGCTGGTCTTCTGTAATGTATTGTTTTTGAACAGCTAAATCTAATAGGTTTTCGTAGTTACTCAAAGTAAACAAATCAACATTTGCTTCTTTAAAGTTTTCTATGGCAACGCTAAAACCATAAGTAAACACAGCAGCCATTCCTTTAATATTAGCACCTTCATTTCTTAAAGCTTCAACAGCCATCAAGCTGCTTTTTCCGGTACTGATTAAATCTTCAACAACCACAACATTTTGTCCTTTTTGTAAAAAACCTTCAACCTGGTTTTGTCTTCCGTGCTTTTTAGGTTCCGGACGCACGTATACAAACGGAAGTCCAAGACTTTCGGCAACAAGAATTCCAACTCCAATGGCTCCAGTAGCAACACCAGCAATAACATCAGGTTTTCCAAATTGTTTTTCAATGTTTTTCGCAAATTCATCGCGAACGTAGTTTCGGATGCTTGGAAATGAAAGAATTAACCTATTATCGCAATAAATAGGAGATTTCCATCCAGAAGCCCATGTAAAAGGATTTTCTGGATTCAATTTAATTGCATTTATTTGCAAAAGCAATTCGGCTGTTTTTTCGGCAGTATCTTTATTAAAAATCATAGTACAAATGTATAAAGTTTTTGTAAACGACAAACCACTTTTTTTGACAAATGAAATCTCGAGAGAAACAGATTTTCAATTGTTCTTGTTGGAAAGTATTGATATCGAACAGCTTATTATAAAAATTTTTCAAAATAAAATTCAAAAAGCCATTTTATATCATCCTGACGAAAGTGAGATAATGAAAACACTTAAAGCTAAAATTCCCGTAAATAAAGCGGGCGGAGGCTTTGTGTATAATAAGAAAGGTGAGGTTCTGTTTATTTTTAGAAACGGAAAATGGGATTTGCCAAAAGGCGGAATCGAGAAGGGAGAAGACATTGAAGCAACAGCAATGCGCGAGGTTGAAGAAGAAACTGGCGTAAACAAACTACGCGTTATAAACAAACTTCAAAAGACCTATCATATCTTTAAACGTAACGGAAAATACAAACTTAAAATCACGCATTGGTTCGAAATGCAGTCTGATTTTGAAGGAACTCCGCACGGTCAAATCGAAGAAGGAATTGAAAAAGTGGCCTGGCTGAACAAAGAACAAATTAAAGAAGCGCTTAAAAACTCTTATGAGAATATTAAGTTGCTGTTTCAGGAAGAGAAAAACCCAGTATTTAAGATTACAAATTCTAAGAATTAACAAGTTTTGGAATTCTAATCTATATCTTTTATATAATTGTAAAAAATAAAATCTTTACGAAAGTTTATTAAAAAAAGAAAGTTTAATATCTATATCAAACATAAAAAATAAATAGTTTTTTTATTTTTTAAAATTTGAAAAGCCTAATAAAATTGTTTTATTAGGCTTTTTTTTGAGAGTTTAATTTTATCTTTTTATTGTAGCGGGCGAACATTAATTAAGATGTTTTAAAGATTTTATTGTTAATTGATAATCTCTGAAGGCTTTACCAAACTCTTCAGTAAGTTCATAATTACTAAATTCGTATTCCTCATTTAATCCGGTATTTGTTCTTAGCTTAATTTCTCCATAACGAACCACAGGAATTTGATAGTTACCTTTAAATCTTTTATCAGGAGTACCCTTTTTATTTACTTTTGCCCATGTACGATCAATTACTTTGGAATCTTTAGGAATAAAGCCTGTCTCTGTAAACCGTACATAGCTTTGATTAAAAATTATTTCATCAATTCCAATTAATGCAAAATCTTTGTTGTTTGAATACATAATTATAAAACTTGGATAAAAATATAAATCTGCACCATTTGCATTCTGAAAATATAAAGCATTAAAATCAGATTTTATGTCTGGAAGTGATCTTAATGAAAACCTTACCTCTCTTTTTTTTACTAAAGTACTCGCAGAAGATCTTGCAGCAACTCTATCTTGATAATATGCACTTGTAACATCCCAAATTTTCTGTGAAGTTATAAGTTTTTTAAATGCTTCTACAAGGATTTTGTATTGTTCCATGATTTCTTGATCAAATTCTATATCAAGCTTAACAAAACTATTCTCTATTTGTTCTTTTGTTTGTTTTATAGCTTCTTTTTTTGTTGTAATGTCTATTCTTATTCTTTCAGGAATATCTTTTTTGACTAAGCCATAAACTAAAAAATAGCTCAAGCCAAGTTTTAATTTTGAAGAACTTAATGATGTTTGAATTTTTGAGAGATCTTTGTTTAGGTCTTTTTTTTGTTGATTAGCCATAACAATAGCTTCCTTGATTCCTTGCATATTCTGACTTGTGATTTCTTGAATATCAGAACTAAAAATGTTGTCAGAAAGTTCAATAGTTTCATACATTTCCGGCTTTAAATTATTTTCTGAACCAGATATTTTATGACGGCTATTAATCCCTAAAACAGGAATACTTGTGTTTAAATAATTTCCTGATTTTCCAAATGTTATACTAGCTCCTTTAACTCCTATGGAAGTACTGATACCATTTTTACTTAAATTTAAATGAACTCCAGGTATAACTTTAATGCGTTTACGAAAACTCCAAGCCATATTTTTTATTTTTAAATTAATGAATATTCAAAAATAAAAACATGTAAAGTTTGAAAATTACGGAAAACCATAATTGATTAATGCTTAAATTTTAAGAATCAATTCCTAAGATTTGTAAAGCATCAAAACAGCATAATATTATACTTCGGAGTATAAATTAAATAATATATAAAAAAGATCAGAGAAGGAATGTTTACGTAGTGCTAGAAACTTACTCAGTTAGATAATTAAACCCAGCGTTAACAATTTCCATTGAATCAATAACCTCATGATCTAACAGAATACGGGAATACTCTGGCTTTATACTCGCAATTTCAACTTTGTAGTATTTATTAATATACATTTTTCCGGAGTTATCAATATGTTTTCCAGACTCATATTTTACTCCATTAAAATAAAAATAAAATCTAGCATCTGTAAAACTTCTTCTATAACTGATATCAAAAACCTTTGCCACTGTAATAAATTTGTTATTATCAATTAAAGCTTTTTTTTGATCCTGATATTTATTTCCGAAAAAAATGAGTGAACCCATTGATATAAAAAGGAAAGCTAAACATATAATATCTTTTTTAGGCATTTCATTTAATCTTTTATTAGTTGTATTTAATTGTTAGCTCTCAAATGCTTAATATAATTATCAAGTAAGCCCTGAATTTGCTGACTTGCAACTGGATTAGCAGAATGTACATTAAATTTTAAATTTCTTAAATCTAATCCAGATTCATAAACCAGCCATTTAGCACAAGCATAACCGTCTTCCGCAATCTGATCATTTTCATCAAGACCTAAATCATTATCAAAACTAATTAATTCAGGCAATCCTTTTTCAATAATTACTTTTTTAAAATCGTCGAAATTTCTAACTACAACAAAATCATCATTAGTTAGTTTTTTGTAAACCATATTTACATCACGAATATCGTCAAGAAAGAGTTTGTATTTCATAATTTTTAATGTAAAAAATCTTTGAGATTCAACTTTGTCAAAGTTTTAAACTTTGACAAAGTTCTATGCGTAAAGCTTTACGATCTTAACTTTTTAAAAATCCTCAAAAGAAAAAAATCTTAGCGCACTTTGCGTTAAAAAAACTACACAATAAAAAAACTAAAGCACTCGATAAACAGGATACTGCATATGTGCCTTTTCATAATAAACAGAATGCTTATAAAGCCAATCCAATTGGGCTTCTGGATTTTTAGCAAAAGCAGGATCGTTTTGTTTTTTAGTTTCTAATTCAGTTTTTAGAGAAGGATTTTCTTTTAAAAGTTGTGCCGCTGTATCTTCAAAAATATATTCAGAATAATGTTCTTTTTGCTGTAAAATAGGATCAAAGAAATTCCAATTAAAGAACGAATCAACACCTTCTGGTTCAAAAGCTTCTACAAGATATTTTACGCCTTTTTGGCTGGTTGGCACGATGTAATCTCCTTTGGCGAAAGCCATTTTAACTATTTTAGAAGTCACCGTTGTATTTCTATGCAAATAATGTCCTTCGTAAGCAGAAGGAACCGTTTTAAAATCGGCAATTCGATAACTTTCAACTTCTATAATCGTATCGTTTTGAATTTGTTTAAACGAGATATTATTGTTTTTCAAAAGTTCAATTATATTCCAGTAACCACGTGGAATGATATAAGCAGAAGGAATAACAACTTCTTTTTGTGATTTGAATTCTTTAATATAGGGAACATCTTTTTTATACGGTTTGCTTCGGTCGTAATATAAACGGTTTCCAGTTGTGGCTTCGCTTTTTTTGTAACCCGCTTCATATCCTAAAAATGAAAAAGTTGTGGCTTTTGTGCTGTCTAATTCCCATTTTAAAGTATAAGATTTTTTAGGCTGATATTGTTCAAGATTTTTTACTCTTAAATCTTTTATTTTTTGGTAATTCGCATCGGTAAAATCCAAAGTCGATTTCATGTATTCGTAGGTCATTTTTACACGTTCGGCATATTTTTTCAGCATGTGCGTTTCAACCACAAAACCAATTGTATTAAATAGGGAAGTGTAACCCGTTGTATATCGCGGACTATCGACAAACTGTCCAAAACCTTTGTCTGGAGTATCTTTAAAAGAATCGACATAAGGCGTCGTTTCGATTTTCTTTTTCTGAAGATCTTTTACCAAAGCCGGCATCATTTCATCATTCATAAAATCACCCAAAACTTTTCCCAGTTTATTGTGTTCTGTCATGATATATGTCAGTTTGTATTGATAATCAGAGCCGTTACTTACGTGATTGTCAATAAAAACATCAGCGTTTATTTTTTGGAAAATCTCTACAAAACTCTTTGTATTTCGAGTATCTGATTTCATTAAATCACGATTCAAATCGTAGTTTCTCGCATTTCCTCTAAAACCGTAAATTTCAGGTCCATCTTGATTGGCGCGTGTTGTCGAATTTCGGTTTAAAGCACCGCCGATATTATAAACCGGAATGATAACCAAAACGGTATTTTTTGGCGCTTTTATTTTTCCAATTGCTAAATCTCTGTAAAACTGCATTGTGGCGTCGATTCCGTCTGGTTCTCCGGCATGGATTCCGTTATTGACAAAAAGAACCGCTTTTGTTTTTTGTATTTTATCAAAATCAAATTCCTTATCAGGATTGAAAGTAATCATGTGTAAAGGTTCACCCGAATCTGTTAATCCCATTTCTTTCATCTGAATGGTTGGAAAATCATTCGCCAGCATTTTAAAATAAGCAATAGTTTCTTGATAAGAAGCCGATTGATTGCCGTTTCCTTTCTCAAAAAAGGTATCGTATTTTTTATTGTTTTGAGCAGCGATTGTTATTGTGAAAAGTGAAAAGAGAATGGTAAAAAGTTTCATGGTTTGGTTTAATTAATGCGAATCAAATATAAGTTTTTTTTGTTTCAAGTTTCAGGTTTCGAGTTTGATGTACTTTGTGTTTTTTAACGCAAAGTGCGCAAAGATCTTTTTTATATTCAAGGTTTTAAAAAACAAAAAGTTCGCAAAGCTTTGTGGATAAAGCTTTGTGAACTTTGCATTATTATAATGCTTAACTGGAAAAAAAAACTTAGTGCACTTTGCGTTAAAAAATTACAGACAAAGTATAGCAAACTGAATACTAAAAACTGTACACTGCCAACTATTTTCTCTACTTTTGCAAAATGAATAAAAAACACCATTCCAACGATATACTTTCGAATTTAGGAATTAAAAACCTAAACGAAATGCAGGAAACTGCAAAAGATTTAATTCTAAACGACAACAACGTTTTGTTACTTTCTCCAACGGGATCTGGAAAAACCTTAGCGTTTTTACTTCCTGTTTTAGAATTATTGCAGCCGGAAATTTTATCGGTTCAATGTTTAATTTTGGTTCCTTCACGAGAATTGGGACTTCAGATTGAACAGGTTTGGAAGAAAATGGGAACGCAGTACAAAGTAAATATTTGTTACGGCGGACACTCAATTGATACTGAAATCAAGAATTTAAGTAATCCTCCGGCCGTTTTAATTGGAACGCCAGGAAGAATCGCCGATCATATTGACAGGGAAACTTTTAGAACCGATAAAATTCAGACTTTAATTCTTGATGAGTTTGATAAATCGCTTCAGCTTGGGTTTCACGAACAAATGTCTTTTATCATTGGAAGATTACCGAAAGTGAATAAAAGAGTTTTAGTATCAGCTACATCTGATATTGAAATTCCGAAATATACACGAGTTATAAACCCAACGGTTTTAGATTTTATTCCTGAAGAAGAAGAGAAGGCTAATCTTTCGATGAAAATGATTCTTTCTCCTTCTAAAGATAAACTGGAGAGTTTATTTAATTTGATTTGCTCTTTAAAATCACAGTCGGCTATTATTTTTTGTAATCACAGAGATGCTGCTGAACGTATCAGCGATACTTTAAACGAAAAAGGAATTTATTCAGTTTATTATCACGGCGGAATGGATCAGGATGAACGTGAACGTGCTTTGATTCAGTTTAGAAACGGAAGTGTAAGTTACCTCATCACGACTGATCTTGCTGCCCGCGGATTGGATATTCCTGAAATGAAACACGTTATTCATTATCATCTGCCTTTAAAAGAAGACGAATTTACGCATCGTAACGGTCGTACAGCGCGTATGCAGGCAACCGGTACGGCTTATATTATTGTACACGAAAGCGAAAAAGAACTTGATTATATTGATTATAATATGGAAGTTCTGGATGTAAAAGATATTAAAAGTCTGCCAAAGCCTCCCGAGTTTCAAACAATTTATATTAGCGGGGGGAAAAAGACGAAATTGAATAAGTTTGATATTGTGGGTTTCTTTTCTCAAAAAGGAAAACTTGAAAAAGATGATTTAGGACTTATAGAAGTAAAAGATTTTGTTTCATTTGCAGCTGTGAAATTTGGGAAAGTAAAAGACCTTCTTAAGAACATTAGAGATGAAAAAATGAAGGGTAAAAAGTTTAAAATTGAAGTTGCCCGAAATGTTATAAAGAAAGAAGAAGAAAAAAATAAGAAATTTTAGGTTTTTTGAGATAGCTGTAGAGGGTTATGTTTTGATTTATCTTTCTGGATGTCAGTTTTTTATGAATTATTGAAGAAGATTAACAATTTTGTGTAAAAAAATAATGATTTGATAGCTGTTTTTTCAATATTTCTGTGTTTTTTTGTTGCAGTAAAATTGTAAACCCCAAATCCACTATGAAAAAGATTATTACCATTGCCATTTTGTTATTTAGTTTTGTTTCGTTTGCACAAATTAAAGTTATTGAAACAGTTCCTGTAGAGAAATTAGGAAAAGTAAATAACAACTACATTCAGAAAATTGGAGACGAGTATACAGTGTACTACACTAGTATCTTAAATGATGATGATTCTTCTCCGTTAAGAAAATTTTCTTTTAAAAACGTTAATAACGATTATACAAACCTTTACAATATTATCATGGGCGGTTTCACTGCAACTCCGTTATATGATATTAAATTAGAATTGCCAAACAACTACATCTGGTTACATTACACAGGAAATGTTGTTCCGGACAAAGCTACAGTTCAGTTTATGGTTTCAAGCAAAGACAGAGATGCGGCTACAAACAGTGTTTCTGAGCCATTTGTAAAAGATCAAATCAGCAAATTATTCCAAAAATAAATTTCTTTAAGGTTCAAAGATACAGAGAGACAAAGGGACAAAGTTTAAGTTCTTTATCTTTTTATATTATCATAAAAAAAGCTGTTCTATTTAGAACAGCTTTTTTGTTTTTAGGTTCAAATTTTAAGATTGACAAAGTAAGCAAAGGTTTGGAACTTTGTGCCTTTGTATCTTTGCACTCTGAACCTTAGAAATTAAATTTTCTTCACATACTGCGTAATAATCACAATTTGCTGGCCATCTACTTTTCCTTCAATGTATTCGGCGTTTTCGTGGTCAAGACGAATGTTTCTAACAGCAGTTCCTTGTTTGGCAACCATGCTAGATCCTTTTACTTTTAAATCTTTTATTAAAACTACAGAATCTCCGTGCTGCAAAATAACACCGTTACTGTCTTTATGAACTAGTTTGTTTTCGTCATCTTCACCTTCGCCAGTAGCTTGTGCCCATGCCAGAGTATCTTCATCTAAATACATCATATCAAGTAATTCCTGCGGCCATCCTGCAGAACGTAAACGGCTTAACATTCTCCATGCAACAACCTGAACCGGTATATTTTCATTCCACATGCTGTCATTAAGACATCTCCAGTGGTTTAAATCGACATTATCTGGATTTTCAATTTGGTCAATACAAGTGTTACATGCTAATATTGCTTCATCAATACCGCCTTTTTTTGTTGGCAGTACCTGATATACTTTTAGGTTTTCTTCGGCATTACAAAGTTCGCATTTAGATCCGCTTCGTTTGCTCAATTCTCTTTCGATACTCATTATTGTTTGTTTATTTTAAAAATGCGAAATTACTTATAATTTGCATTGATTGCAAGTTTGTGTTTTTTATGTTTTTTATGTTTTATTTTGAAAAACAATTAGTTTCGTAATCTTTAATGAATTCTATTAATACCTCTTCGTCTTTAATTTTAATTTCGTCGTTATTAATTTTATCATAAGAAGTTTTACAATCTTCAATTGCAGGCAGCATATCATTTTTAGTAATTAATCGACTCAACCCCATTGCTGGCATTTTTGCATAATTTTTATCTGCTTTTTTAATGACATATATTCTTATTATATGGCTATGCGATATTTTATTTAAAACTTTATAGAGTTTTATTTTATTAGAATATAAAATTTGTGCAAAAGTTGTTTCATCAACGCTTTCAAAAGGAATTATTTCTTTTTCTAATCTAATTTTAAAACTTTTTAAATCTTTTGGCAGATAAGTTTTAGTAACTCCATTTTCGATAACGGTAATTTTGTCCTGTAAACCAATTAATCGGTTTACATTAAAAGATGCATCAAATTTTATTTCAACACTTAAAGTATCATTTTTTGGGGTTACAATTTGTCCGAAATATTTTTGACCAAAAGTAATGTTACAGAAGATTAGTAGTAAAAAGGAGATAATTGTTTTTGTTAATGTCATAAATTAATGAGTTGGGGTTATTTTTATTTTTTTATTCTAACAGCATCCGGAACCAGCATTTCATATTCACCGCCATTTCGCAATACATCACGAACAATACTAGAGCTGATAAAAGATGTTTTTGCTGCGGTTAATAAAAATACAGTTTCAATTTTAGAAAGTTTTCTATTTGTATGTGCAATAGCTTTTTCGAACTCGAAATCGGCTGGATTGCGCAGACCTCTAAGTATAAAATTTGCTTTTTCTTTTTTTGCCAAATCAATTGTTAAACCTTCGTAAGTGATTACAGAGATTTTTGGTTCATCTTTGAAAGTTTCTTCAATAAAACGTTTTCTTTCTTCTAATGAAAACATGTATTTTTTTTCGGCATTAACACCAATAGCAATTATGATTTCATCAAATAAAGGAATTCCTCTTCTGATAATATCTTCGTGTCCAAGTGTAATTGGATCAAATGATCCCGGAAATATTGCTTTTCGCATTTCATTTTCTTTTTAAGATTCAAAGCTGCAAAGGCACAAAGGCGCAGAGTTTTTTGAAATTAAGTTATTCTTTTTGTGTTGATTGCTTCTACCCATTCGTCTTTTTTGCACACCTTACAATTTGCTGTTCCCGTTTTTTGTTCTTCTGTATGTCCACAGAAAGAGCAGGAGTAAATACCGTCAGATGGAATGAATTTACTTTTTGTGTAGAATAATGATGGTAAAATAGGTAATCCATATCCAACATCTTTATCTTCATAATAAAAAACACTTATTTCACCGCTGGTTTCAATAAATGCATGTTTTACCTGACCTAAATGTTCTATTGATTTGATACGCAATTCTGCAAAAAATTCATCCTGAGCTAAACTTTCTTTTCTAAAAGTTGAAACAGAAAATTTTCCGTCATTGATTAAACATTCGGTTCTGCCTTCAATAAATTCTTCAAATTTTTTGCTTTTTCCTGTAAGCCAGGTTACGGTGCGATACAAAATAATTATAGTAGAAAAAACTATTGCAGCTGGAATTATTCCAACATCTTCATAAAACATCGGATCGCCTGCCGCAGAACCTAAAGCAATGATAATTACGGTTTCGAAAATCGATAATTGTTTTACGCCTCTTTTGCCTGCCAGTTTTAATGTCAGCAATAAAATAGTGAACATTACCGTCGAGCGGAAGATTACCTCCAGAATAAAGGTTTCAGGCAGGTTGTTGTAAAATAATCTATTCCATTCGAAGATTTCTTTCATTTTTTTTTTTTAGAGGTTCAAAGGTTCAGAGAGGCAAAGGTTTTCTTTTTGGAAGGGACTTCGATTTCGCTTAGCCTCATAGTTGTATAAATTTAAAAAATAAGGTTCTGAAATCTTAGTAACTTAGAATCTCAGAACCTTAGTATCTTTAAGCTAAAGCTAACTCAATAGCATTTGTAAATAAATCTTCCAGAGAAATTCCGGCTGCTTTTGCCTGCTGCGGAATTAAACTTTCTGTAGTTAAACCTGGAATTGTGTTCATTTCAAGCATATAAGGCTCATTGTCAACAATGATGAATTCGCTTCTTGAGAACCCTTTCATTTTTAAAACTTCGTAAGCACGTTTTGCAGTTTCTCCCACTTTTTTTGTTAATTCGTCAGAGATTCTGGCTGGTGTTATTTCCTGTGATTTTCCTTCGTATTTGGCTTCGTAATCGAAGAAATCATTATCTGAAACAATTTCTGTAATTGGTAAAACGATTACTTCTCCTTTGTAATTAATTACGCCGACAGAAACTTCGGTTCCGTCAAGGAAACTTTCGATTATGATTTCGTTATCTTCTTTGTAAGCAACTTCAATTGCAATTGGGAGTTCAGCTTCTGTTTTTACTTTTGAAATTCCAAAACTTGAACCTGCTTTGTTTGGTTTTACAAAACAAGGTAAACCAACTTTTGCAATGATTTCCTGAGTATTAATTATATCACCCTTATTTAGATAATAAGAAATTGCCGTTTTGATTCCGTATGGTTTTAAAACTGATAACAAATCTCTTTTATTGAAAGTCAATGCCGATTGGTAATAATCGCATGATGACTGAGGAATACCTAATAATTCAAAATAAGCCTGCATTAATCCATCTTCGCCAGGAGTTCCATGAATGGCATTGAAAATGCAGTCAAATTTGATTTTTTCACCATTTACTGTTACAGAAAAATCATTTCTGTCAATTGGAAATTCGGCGTCGTCTGCGTCTACATAAACCCATTTTTCTTTAAAAATATGAATTCGGAATCCGTTGTATTTTGTTTTGTCAAGATATTGGTACACAACGTTTCCGCTGATAAGCGAGATTTTATATTCGCTTGAATATCCGCCCATGATGATGGCAATGTTTTTCATTGACTTTTTGTTTATTTGTTTAATCGTTAATTTGTTTAATCGTTTTGCTTGTCAGACTGAGCGAAGTCGAAGTCTACGCAAAGTGATGCAGCATGCGGGACTTCGACTTCGCTCAGTCTGACAATATTGTCGTTGTTTTAATAAAAAACAAAATCTTCTTTTGAAACTGAATGCCCTAGCCCTGATGGGAGCGGCATCCTTTTGTGCCGGGGTTCGGCGCAAAAGATACAGCGGACAGCAGGAAATAGCTCCTTCCTTCGACTTCGCTCAGGATGACAGTCAGCGGCTTTCTTGTTTTAAACAAAATTATCATTTTTTTTGAAATGAAATACTTTATCTTTGCGTCAACTAAAAATAAATTTATGAGTTTACGTAAGTATTTAACTAGCCGAGTATTTTTTTTACAAGTATTAAGTGCAGCAGGAATTATCGCAGTTTTAGGGTATTTGTTTATGCATTGGTTGACTTTTACAACTGATCACGGACATGAAATTGCAGTGCCAAATTTGGCCAGACTGACTGAAGAACAAGTTGAAGAAAAATTAGATGAGCTTGACTTAGATTATGTGCTTTTGGATAGTGTTGATTATAGAAGTGAATTTCCAAAATATAGCGTTGTAGAGCAGGATCCGCTGCCTGGTACTAAGGTTAAAGTTGGAAGAAAAATATATATTAAAATTAACTCATCGGGATTTTCTTCTGTTAAGATTCCTGATTTAATTGAAAAAACATATCGTGAAGCGGTTCCAACTTTGAAAGCTTTAGGACTTGAGCCGGGAACGATTACTTATATCCCGAATCTTGGAAAAGATATGGTTCTTGAAATGCGTTATAAAGGCAGAAATTTAAAAGTAGGAGACCGCGTTTTGAAAGCGTCTAAAATTGATTTGGTTTTAGGTGACGGAAAAGCAAGTTATGTAGATGACAGCCAGGCAGACAGTACTGCAGTGCCTGTAGAAACCCCACAAGATGAACAACAATAATATTGAAGAAAACTTAGATCTGGAAGACGAATTATTTGAGCATTACAGATTTGAAGTTCCAAAAGGTCAGGCGTTTTTGCGTATTGACAAATATTTAATGTATTTGATTCCGAATGCTACACGAAATAAAATTCAGAATGCAGCAACGGACGGAAATATTTTTGTAAATGATATTCCGGTAAAATCAAATTATAAAGTAAAACCTTTTGATGTGATCACGATTATGTTGTCGCATCCTCCGTTTGAAAACCACATTCTTCCTGAAGATATTCCGTTGAATATTGTGTATGAAGATGATGCTCTTTTGTTGATTAATAAAGAGCCGGGAATGGTTGTGCATCCGGGACACGGAAACTATACAGGAACTCTTGTAAATGCTTTGGCGCATCATTTTGATAATCTGCCAATGAACAGCAGTGAGCGTCCTGGTTTGGTTCACCGAATTGATAAAGATACTTCCGGACTTTTGGTTGTTGCCAAAACAGAAGCGGCTATGACGCATTTAGCAAAACAATTTGAGGCTAAAACTACTGAACGTGAGTATATTGCTCTTGTTTGGGGAAATGTCGCTGCAGATAGCGGTACAATTGAAGGAAACCTAGCAAGACATTTAAAAGACCGCATGCAAATGGCAGTTTTTGATGATCCTGAAATTGGTAAACCTGCTATTACGCATTATAAAGTTTTGGAACGTTTTGGTTATGTGACTCTTATTTCGTGTAAATTGGAAACAGGAAGAACGCACCAAATTCGTGCGCACATGAAACATATTGGTCATCCGTTATTTAATGACGAACGTTACGGTGGTCATTTGATTTTAAAAGGAACAACGTTTACAAAATACAAACAGTTTATCGAAAATTGTTTTAAAGCTTTGCCTCGTCAGGCCTTACATGCTAAAACACTTGGTTTTGTTCACCCAAATACAGGCGAAATGATGCGTTTTGATACTGAACTGCCAGACGATTTTAAAGAATGTATTGAGAAATGGCGTAATTATGTGAAATCGCATAATACGGAAGAGGAAAATTAATTAGATTATTATTCACTTATATAAAAAAAGCTCCAATTTGGAGCTTTTTTTATGATTCAATTTTAATATTTCTGTTGAGAAATATTGAAATCGCTTTAGCAACTTCATTAGCTTCCTTCTCGTGTAATCTTTGTTTAATGGTATAATCATGAGATGAATCGGGAAATATATCAAGATAAACCATCCAGCCTAAATTATACGAATTTATATAGCAGATATTTACTGATTTTAATTTATAAAGCTGACAGCGAAACTTATTGTTGATATATAAATCTTCATCTTTTATGGTGATTACGTGATTTCTGTTTTTGTACCATTCAAAATAATCCTTAAATACAATGCAACCAATAACTACCCAGCTAAACAATAATGACAGCCATTGATTTTGTAAAGTTTGAATATTTATTTGCGTAAGAACTATAATGGCTATAGAACTAGTGAAAAGCACTGGAAAAATTAAGGATGATTTGTTTAAATCAAATGAAACAGTTATTTCGCTGTTTCCATTCTGTTTAATGCTGTATTGCTTCATTTACCGATTTTTATATTTCCTTAACTCAAACTCCGAATGATATTTTATTTGTCCTGTTGAACCAGTTTCCTATGGTAAAAGTATATTCGTTGCGTAGACGCACAGCAGTGCGTCTCTACAGATATACTTTACGTTTAATATTTGTCCAGTTTTTTACCATTAAGATATTAAGTTAATTAAGTTAAGTTGGCAGAAAGCTTAATATTCTTAAAAAGAAAATTAAGTACAACATTCTTAATTAACTTAATATCTTAATGGTTTAAAATTAACTTTTTATTTGTCCTGTTGAACCAGCTTTAGATGGTAAAAGTTCAAAAACCGAAGTAGGAGCGAGCCCTTGTTCAATTCGATGTGAAACATATAAAATTGTAACGTTTGTTTGTTGTTTTATGGTATTAATCAACTGAATTACCAAATCTACATTTTCGTCATCTAAGCCTTCTACCGGTTCGTCTAAAATCAATAACGGCGGATGTTTTAATACGGCACGTACAATCAAGCCAACTCTTTGCTGACCTAATGTTAAATCGATGAAACGTTTTTTTCTTAAATGCGTCATTTCGATTACTTCAAGCCATTGCGAAACGATATTTTTTTGATGCGTTGTGGGTTCTGTATAAAGTCCGATTTGATCGAAGAATCCGGATAGTATCATTTGCTCCAGCGTGTGGCCTTTTTGAAACAAATCCATCATCGAAGTAGTATAAATACCAATTTGTTTTTTGATTTCCCAAACACTTTCTCCGGTTCCTTTTTTTCTTCCAAATAAATATAAATCCTGACCAAATCCTTTTGGATTATCTCCTGTTATTAAAGATAAAATGGTACTTTTTCCGGAACCGTTTGGACCGATTAACTGCCAAAATTCGCCTTGTTTGATAGTCCATGAAATATTGTTCAGAATTTTTCTTTCGTCGTAACTAACCGAAACATTTTCGAGTTTGATTAATTCACTTTCGTGAAAAGAATGCGGCTCTAAAGCTTTTGGAACTGCAGAAGTATTTAATGTTTTAAAATGATTTTCGTTTTTTGAAATCGGATGTAATTCAAAAGTATTGTCTTTAATCAGTGCTTTATTCGGAACAAATTCCAAAACATCAACAACACGATTTAAGAGTTGAATTATCGCAATATCATTCGTTAAATCTTTAAGTGAATCGGCTAAAATAACTCTTGAAGCCTGATCTAAATGATCAAAAGGATTATCAAAAATGATAAAATCCGGTTTTTGATTGATGCAGTATTTTAAAAATTCTTTTTTACGTTCACCAGATGAAAAGGTGCGTAATTGTCGGTGTGATTCAGGAGAAGCTTCTACGCTGTCGTATTGGTATTCTTTTTCGATGAATTTTTCGATTGCTATGTCAGAGAACAAAATTCCTTTTTGAGTATTAAAAATGGCTAATTCTCCTTCTGCTTCTCCATTAAGTATGTTGTCTATAAAAGCTTTTTTGTTTACCTGGTTAGATAATAATATGTCCCAGTGTTGCATTTTTTGTATTTTAAATATTTGTTGTTTTTGCCACAGATTAAAGGGTTAAAAGAAATAATCATTTTAAAGGAAGTAGCAAAAAAATATAATTTTATTCTGATTTTTTGGTCGCCATTTCGCGGTCGTTTCTGGACCATTCACTCCATGAACCTACGTATAGTTTTGGAATTTCAATTCCGGCATAATCCATTGCCAATAAAGTGTGACATGCTGTAACTCCTGAACCGCAATGTACAATTGTGTTTTCTGACGATTTATCTTTTAATACTTCTGAATATTTATCGTTTAAAATTTTAGAAGATTTAAAAAGGCCATTTTCATCCAGATTTTCACTAAAAGGAACATTTACAGCTCCGGGAATATGTCCTGCTATTAAATCTAAAGGTTCAGTGAGTCCGTCAAAACGATTTTTATCTCTTACATCAATTACAATATTATCACTATTATTTCGGGCTTTTTCAACTTCTTCTATATCAGCCGTTTTTAATTTCCATTCAGAAATTGGATATTTTTCTGTAGTTTCAAAATTTTCTTTTTCAGAACTTATTGAAAAGCCTGCTTTTACAGCTTCTTGTAAACCTCCGTTTAAAACCTGAACTTTTTCATGTCCAGCTGATCTTAGCATCCACCAAAATCTCGCCGCTGCATTTGATCCGTTTTTATCATCATAAATTACAATATGTGAAGAAGGAGAAATTCCCAGTTTTGAAAGCACTTCAGAAAATTTAGAAAGCGAAGGCAGTGGATGTCTTCCACCATTTGCAGGATCTTCAACTGTTGCCAAATCTTTGTTTAAATCAACATAGCGGGCGCCTTTTAAATGTTCTGCTTTATAGTTTTCCTCAGCATTAATTCCGGCTCTGGCATCAATTAGAATAATTTCTAAAGGATTTAATTTTAATAAATCTTCAACGTTTATGATGGGAGAAAGTTTAGACATTTTAATGGTTTTATTTTTTAGAAGTTCCTAACCAAAGCAACGCATCAAGAATGAGTTTGCTTTCGGTTTTATTTTCAAAAGTATAAGAAAGTGTTTTATTAGTTCCGCCTTCATAATCAATATCATTATGTCCCATATTTACGTACAGCATTTTGTATTTTTTGTTTGTCCAAACTACAGGATAATAACCTTCATGCCAAATTTCGTGTGCTTTTGGTCCAGTTCCTAAAGGAAAACTGCTTTCGTCGATTGCCAAAAGAATTTTTATATCAGGATTTTTTCTAAGATCGTTGCTCCATCTGTACCATTCGTTTGGTGCTGATGAAAAAGTTTTAGGAAGGTTTTTTGTTACCGGATGCTGGTTTTCAACTCTCAAAACGGCAGATGTCGGCCTCCAGGTATTGCTTCCATATTCGCCGGAACCAAGAAATGTATTGTGGTACCAATCCCAGTTTTGCGGATAACTTGAATTGTTTAAGGCAAATGCTGAAAAATGAAACCCCATGAAACCACCGCCGTTTTCCATATATTTTTGAAAAGCGTCACGCTGTTCTTTTGTTTCAGGTCTTGTATCTAAAAACAAAACGACCTGATAATTGGCTAAAAATTTAGCGTTAAGATTATCCCAGTTGTTGGTAGAATCATAAACAAAATGGTTTTCTTCAGCCAGTTTTGGAAGAAACTTATTGGCTTCATGTACAAAACTTATATGTGCCTGATCGTTTTTTGCAGTATAAAAAGCAATTACTTTAAATTTTGGTTTGTCTTTTTTATGCTGAGAAAAACCTGAAAAACAAGCTAAAAAAAGCATTAATAAAATACTTTTTTTAGCTAATGAAGTCTGATTAAAATTTGCCATCAATTATAAAATTAACTTGGGATTTTTTCAATTAATATTTCGTTTTCGGCACTGTCAAAATAAGTACACGTCATTTCAATAATATCGACTCTCCATTTTGCGATTCCGCATTGACCTGCGTGATTGCAAAAAGTAAGATAATCCGTTTCTCCATTTTGATGTTTTAACAGAAACTCAATAAAAAGTTCTTTATTAACGCTCACTGCAATCGAAATTGGACTGTATTTTTCATCCGATGTAACAGAATAACCATTTACACCATAATATTCAACGTGTCCGTCATTCACAAAAGTGTCGTAACCTTTTACACCCAGAATAATTAAATCTTGTATATAATTTGGAAAATCAGCTCCGCTTTTTACTTTAGCATGTGCTTCTTTGATTTGATCGATTGTAAACATATTATTTTAATTTTAGATTAGTTATTTTAAAAATTTTCCGCCACGAATTCACGAATTATTTTTTAAATTAATTCATTAATAAAATTCGTGAATTCGTGGCTAAAAAAAGATTATTTATTTCAAAAATACGATTAATGGTTTTATAAATTGATCAAAAGTTTCGATATGTGGTAAATGTCCGGTATTTGGAATTTCAACCAATTTTGAGTTTGGAATTGCTTTTTGCGTTTTTTTGCCCAATTCAGCATAATTTCCCATTGTTTTTCGAACCTCTTCAGAAACCAAAGGTTTTCCAATTGCGGTTTTATCTCTTGTTCCGATGATTAAAAGTGTTGGACTTTTGATGTTTTTAAATTCATATAAAACAGGCTGTGTAAAAATCATATCGTACATCAAAGCAGAATTCCAGGCAACTTTGTTATAATCTGGCGCAGAAGTCCACCCGGCAGAAAGTTCAGCCCATTTTTGGTAATCGGCATTCCATTTTCCGTCGTAATAATTTTCCATTTGATATTTTTTAATGGCCTGATAATTTTGCTTTAATTCAGATTCGTACCACCAATCTACGGGTTTATATGGTACGACCAATTTCCAGTCTTCTAAACCAATTGGGTTTTCGAGAACTAATTTTTCAGTAGTTTCAGGATACATCAAAGCAAATCTTGAGGCAAGCATTCCACCCATAGAATGCCCTAAAATTGTTGTTTTTTGAATGCCTAAATGATCAAGCAGTTTCTTGGTATTTTCTGCAAACTGCTGAAATGTATATTGAAAATTATCTGGTTTGGATGATTTTCCAAAGCCAATCTGATCGGGAACAATTACGCGGAAACCTTCTTTTGTTAAGTCTTTTATGGTAGTTTCCCAATATGCTGCGTTGAAGTTTTTTCCGTGAAGTAAAACAATATTTTTATTGTTGTAATTGTCTGGTTTTATATCCATATACGCCATTTTTAAAGTCTGGCGCTGAATATTCAATTCTAAAAACTGAACTGGGAACGGATATTCGTAATTAGTTAAATTAATATCTAATTGTTTTATTTTGTCTTCCTGCGAAAAACAAAACAAAGGCAGCAATAATATGGCGAGTTTGATAATTTTCATTTAAAATACATTTAGATAGAATTATAAATTTACCGCTATGTATTTTGAAAACCAAAAGTTAGACTCTTAAAATTATCAGAAAAAATGTTGAATAAACTATTTTTTTAGTGTTACAACTCTTTGTGGATAAGGAATGTCAATTCCGGCTTCATCGAAACGTTTTTTTATACTCTGCAGTAAATCGCAATACATAACAAAGCCATCAGTTGAGTTTTTTGCCCACGACCACGCTTTTAAAGTTACGCTGGAATCAGCTAATGCAACTACTCTTGCGACAACCAGAGGTGTTTTTTGTTTTTTATTTTCGGCAGTTCTGGTATCAATAAAAAGCGGATGTTTGGCAATTTCATCTTTCATAATTTCCAAAGCTTTTTCGATGTCAGATTCATAACCAATGCCAATTTCGATTATTTTACAGCATTTGGTATCGTGCATATTGGTGTTTACGATAATTTGATTGCTGATAACTGAGTTTGGAATTATGATTCGATTGTTTTCGGCATCTTTTAAAACAACTTGTCTGAGATTTATATCTTCAACAGTTCCCACGAAATTATTGATTGTGATTTTATCGTTAATTCGGAAAGGCTTAAAAATTACCAAAAATACACCGCTTACAATATTACTTAAAGCCTGCTGTGAAGCTAAACCCGCAACGAGCGAAATAACACCGGCTCCGGCTAAAAATGAATGTCCGATGATTTTAAATTCAGGAATTTGAATTAAAGCAAATGCAAAACCCAGAATGTAAATTACGGTTATTATTAAATGTTTTAAGAATTTAAATCCCGTAACATCATATTCTTTCTGGCTGAGTTTTCGATATAAAAAGTAACGAAGCATTTTTTCTGTTACAGCTCCTAAAACTATCGTTGTGATGGCTATAATGGCAATAAAAATTCCTATTCTGAAGTCTTTTATGTAATCGATCATAGCTTTAGAATTTTTGTATTAAAGTGAAATTACGGATTCGATTAACCATTTGTTTTTTACTTTTTTCAGGTTAAATTCTATTGGCATGGCAACTTCCTTTGGAGATACAACTATGCGGGCAGTCGAATCTGTAATTTCTTTTTCGTAGTATTCAGCATTTTTTTCTTTATCCAGAAATCTGGCTTTTTGATCATCTGGAATGCTTTTTTCCATTTTTTTCAGCGTTTCTAAATTCATCAAATTATCCTTGTTCGGAATTATGAATTCTTTTGCTGCTTTAAGATCAAATTGATTTGTTGCGGCTAAATAAGCAATAACAGTTTCTTTTGGAGTTTTTGGCGATTCCTGAGCGACGTTTTCCTTTGAAGATTTACGCAACTCACAGTTTGTAAAAATGACTAAAAAAAATAAAAATGCTATAGAATACTTCATTTCTTTTTGGTTTTATAATCCAACAAAATCATCACTTTTTGGGAAAATGCTTAACGCCTGAATGGCAATTTCAGGAGTTGGAGAAGCTAGTTTTCTAAGTTTAGTATCCATCCATGCGCCATCGACTGTAATAGTTGCACAAAGTGTATCGTCTTCTCTTCTAAATTCGTGAATGATCGACCAGCGCGAAGCATCGGCCTTCATTTTTGATGTTTTGGTATGAATAAATATTTTGTCTGAAAGTTTTAATTCTTTTCTAAAAATACATTCTTCTCTAAATAAAACAGGTCCGAAACCTTGTGTTTGCATTACTTTTAAAGTTAAGCCAAGTTCTTCGAGGATTTCGATACGATGCTGCGCACCAAAATCGTAATAAGCACTATGACGAACGTGAAAATTTGGGTCAAGATCTGACCAGCGAAAAGAAATTTCTTTTGTAAATGAAGCCATTTTTTATTTGTAATTTTAATTTAAAACCGAAATTACGAATAAAAAACGAGTTTGTTAAGGTTTCATTTTTGATAACTCAACTTCAAGCTTATCAAAATTCTCTTCATTTTTATCGACCACGTAAGGTTTTAGTTTCTGGCATTCATCTTCGGCTTCAAAAAGCATTTTAAAAACCACTTTTGTCTGATTTTGAGCAACAGTTTCAAATGTTGTTAAGATTTGAAAAAGTGGCTTAGAATGACGTTTCCAGGCTATTAAATTAGGTCTTTCTATTTTTATAAATTCACATTCGTTAGCATAATTTCCCACTTCGGGGCCATGCATAATAAAACTCCATTTTCCGCCTTCACAAAAATTAAATTCATGAAAAGTATTCGTAAAACCTTTTGGTCCCCACCAATTTTTTAAATGCTCGGGATCGCTCCACGCTTTAAAAACAAGTTCTTGCGGAAAATTCAGAATTCTTGTCGTAACAATCTCTGAATCTGGTGTTGTAGAAAGAATCTCTGAAGTCATTTGAAACGTTTTTAATTAAATAATTTCTAAATTATCCCATGCGTATTCTATTTTGTTTATTCTGATGTAATACAGAATTAGGAAAGCAATTTCTAATCTGAATGAAATATTTCCACTTCCATTACTTGAAGTGAAAGGAATAACAAACATTGATGCAGCACAAATTACAATTCCAATAATAGCGTCAATTTTAGCAATTAATATGGCATTATCTTTTTCAAACCAAAGAGAAAATGCTGCATACGCTTTAAGTGCCATTATTGCCACTATAAATATACCAATTGGTGAATAGGCTGTATTGCTCGAAAATCCGTAAAGAGATAAACTAACATTGGTCATAAACGCACTTGCAATTAATGTACCTGCACAGCAAACTCCCATTACCATAAAAATCCAGCAAAAAGTTTTAATCCACCATGGTAAAAGTTTTCTTCGGATGACAGCCGGTTTTTCAAATTCTTCAAATTGGCTTTGTAATTCTTCGCTCATTATTTTTTATTTATTTTTTGATTTGGATTGGTTCAATTTTTATCATTACAGTGTCGCTTATTACGTCATGAATGGCTCTTGTTTTATTGCTTGAAAAAATTGTAATAAAAGAAAGCCAGCCTAATGATAGTTTTAAGAAATATCGAATGAATGATTGAAAGATGTTGATTTTCATATCTTCATTTGAGTTTTTTCGAACTCTGATTCCTTTTATATGATTTCCAATTGTTCCGCCAAATGTTGTTGCAATTGGTTCGTATAAAAACAGAGATATCAGCAAAACCATTCTTAAAGAATCCGGAACATTTTTAAAACTTGATAAAACATCCGAAATAACAATCATACAAGCAATTATTAGGACAGAATCAATTAATGTTGATTGTATTCGGTCTAATACTAAAGGGTATTTTTCATTCATAGTTTTTTTTACGAATGTAATTAATTTTGAACTTCTTTTCGTGTGTTTAGTTTTTTTACTATCCACGGAAGTGTAAGTCCTTGTCCGATAAGAGTTATTAATACTACTGCCACAGAAATAAATATAATCGTATTTCGTTCAGGAAACGGACTGCCGTCTTCCAAAACTCTCGGAAGTCCGATGGCAATGGCAAGAGATACAATGCCGCGCATTCCAGACCAGCCTAAAATTATACTGTTGTTAAAATCCAGAAGAGCATCTTCGCTAACTTTTCTTTTTCCATTGCGAGTCTTTTTAAAAGCTTTTTGAAGATTGATTTTTTGAAGAAAAATTCTAACAAACCGGATTAACAATGTCACAATCGTAATGATAAATGCATAGCCGATATAAGGCAGAATCATGTCGTTGTCAATATCTTTTAGTACATATCTGAAATTAAGGCCAATTAAAATAAAAATCAATCCGTTTAATAGAAATATTATAATATCCCAAAGGCTGCGCGAACTGTTTTTTAGGTTTTCGGGAAATATTTTTTTGCTAAAACGGGCAATAGATAATCCAGAAACAACAACAGCGATTACACCCGAAACATGAAATTGTTCTGCAATTAAGTACGCTACAAAAGGCATCAATAGCATGAAACTTATCGTGACATTGGTGTTTTTATGTACTTTGCTTAAAATAAACGCCAGTATTTTAGAGATTATCATACCCACTAGAAAACCGCCTCCTAATAAAACGATAAACTGCAAGGTTGCTTTCCAGAGAACAAAAGCGGAACCCATTACAGCTGCAACTGCAAAACGATAAGCCACAAGTGCTGAAGCATCGTTTATAAGACTTTCGCCTTCGAGAATTGTGATGGTTTTATGAGAAATGTCAAGCCCTTTTGTAATGCTTACAGCAGCAACGGCATCGGTTGCAGAAAGTATTGCTCCGAGTACAAATGCGAGCGGCCAGGAAATATTCGGAATCATATAATGAGCTGCAACGGCAATCCAAAAAGTGGTAAGAAATACCAAAGTTATGGCCAATGTGCTGATTGTATTCAGATTCGTTTTGAAATCTTTTGGTGAAATATTAAACGATGCATCGTATAGCAAAGGCGGAAGAAATATCAAAAAAATAATTTCCGGATTGATCTGGATTTCGGTCATAGTTGGAATAAAACCAATGGCAACTCCCACAATTACCAGCAAAATAGGGTAGGGTAATTTTGCTTTATCAGCAAAGGCAGATAATCCTATAACAATGGCGAGTATGAATATAATGATGCTGTAGTTTTCCATTAAGCAGATTTTCTAGATTTGTTTTTGTTCGGTTGTTGTTTTGGTAATTTTGTTTTGACCAATTAATTATAACTAAGAATAAGTGAAATAAGGGGAAAAGCTATTATTCCTGCTGTTATATACCAAACTGTACGTTTCGAAATTCCACCAAAAACTATACAAATTACAACGTGTATAAATAACATAAACCCAATAATATTGTCCGATAAATCAGAACTAAATCCTATAAACAGGTAAATAATAAAAATGATAATGTTAATTAATAAAATAGCATATGTCGGTAATGTTTTTTCCGACTCGTTTTCGTTTGAGTTTTCCATATTGTTTGTTTTTATTTATATTTTTTTGGGTTGCCCCAAAATTCCAGTTTTAGTTTTGTATTTTAAATAACAGGAAGTCTTTTTTCATTTTAGGGGTTAGGTTCTTTTAAGTTTTCGAAAATATATACCAACGTTAAGCTACTATACATGGTTTAGGGCTAAATTAATCCCGATTTTCGGATTTCCAAAATCTTGTGTATTTTAATTATTATTGAGTTGTTTTTCTAAATTATCAATTTGTGATGGACCGCTTAGACTTTTATTAATGATGATTCCATTTTCATCAGCCAAGAAATGCCAGGGAATTCCAAGTGACTGACTTCCGTATAAGTTTCGTAAATCAGCATCCAGTTTTTCATTAGCACGAATATGATAGCCTTCTAAATTGTAAAAATGAGCCATATCACGCCATTGTTTTTCTCTGTTTTCTTTGTCTATGGAAATATAAACCATAGTAATGTTTTTTGATTTTAACAAAGCATACAGTTTTTGATTGTCTTTAAATTCTGCTTTACAAGGTCCGCACCAAGTCGCCCAAATATCTATATAAAATTGTTTTCCATTCAATCCTTTTAACAGATCTTTTACAGAATTAACTGCTGTATTGTCTGTAAAATGTATTTTGTTATTAAGCGGTTCTTCTTGTTTTTTATGAAATGCAATAATGGGAATAATTACAGGATCAAGAAAATGAGTATAAGGACTTGAAGGATATTCGGTTTTAAATTGTTCAAAAAGTGTTATTAATTCTTTTTCGTAATTATTATTGATTGCTTCATAATAAATATAAGCGGCTAAATAATATTCCAGCTGAGGCTTTGATAAATGTTTTTTTGCATAATTTATTCTGTGTGTATGAATCTGACCCTTTTTTCCTATTTCGGTCAGTTTTGAAATATCTGCAGCATCCAATATTAATTCATTATATCTTAAATAATTTTCGATATAAAAATAAAACCAGGGCGATTTAAGAAGTTCAGGATTAGTTACAGGATTGGTTTTGAATATGTCACTCCAGAGTTCTGTATATTGAGTTTTATTAAGTGCATTTTTATTTCCGGTTTCGTTTAAGTAATTGATAAAAGCCAGACTTCCTTGTGCACCTTTGTAAAAATAAGTTCTGTCGGTTTCGATCAGATTGTAAAAATCTTTTGTAATCGATTTGTTTTTTAAAAGCTGTTTAAATCCTTCTAATTCATTTTGAAGACTTTGTGTTAGCTTTTGTTTAATTTCCGAAATAATGCTGTCGCTGCTGTATTTTTTGGTTTCTAATTCAAAATGTCCGCCAACAATCATACTCCTGTTTTGAATTTGATTGTATAATTCCTGACCTTTTTCATTTTTAGATTGTACTTTGAATCTGTTTTCCGGAGCATCGGTGTCAATTTCAATAGTATACGTGTTTCCGGGTTCTATAATTAAAGTTCCGTAAGACTTGTATTTGTATGATAAATCAAGAAAACACGTTTGGTTTGAATTAAGATTTATTTGAAAATTACCCGCAGAATCCGGCTGTACAGAATCTGTAAAACCGAAAAAATCAATTCCGTTTATTGGCAAAGTGTATTCAATTACTTCTGGAATTTTTCCTGTAATTCTGCCTGTAATATGAATATTATTTTTGGTCTGACAGATTCCCAATTCAGAAAAAAGAACTAATAAAAGTAAAAAGTACAGCTTCATCTTTTCTATTTTAAAAAGTTTTGATTATCTCAAATATATACTTTTTTGACTGATAAATGAGACCGAATTTTTATAGTTTGATTTCTTTAAAATGATCTCAAACTGTAAATAATGACATGTAAAACAGCATCATGCCATGATTGTCAGGTTTGAAAAATGTCATGTTGGCAGATGATTTTTGCCTGTAAACAGGAAAACTGACAAATTACTTTGGTTTTTTATATTGGCACAAAGATTGACTTATGCCACCTGAGTTATAAAATTTAAATCAAAATTAAATATATAAAAAATGGGTAAAATAATCGGAATTGACTTAGGTACGACGAACTCTTGTGTTTCTGTAATGGAAGGTAACGAAGCAGTTGTTATCCCTAACGCAGAAGGAAAAAGAACTACACCATCTATCATCGCTTTTGTTGAAGGTGGAGAGATTAAAGTAGGTGATCCTGCAAAAAGACAAGCAGTAACGAATCCTACAAAAACGATTGCTTCTATTAAACGTTTTATGGGACACACTTTTGCTGAAACTGAAGGTGAAGCAAAAAGAGTTCCTTACAGTGTTGTAAAAGGTGACAATAATACTCCACGTGTGGATATTGACGGTCGTTTATACACTGCTCAGGAGTTGTCTGCAATGACACTTCAAAAAATGAAAAAAACTGCTGAAGACTATTTAGGTCAAACAGTAACTGAGGCAGTTATTACAGTTCCTGCTTACTTTAACGATGCGCAACGTCAGGCTACAAAAGAAGCTGGTGAAATCGCTGGTCTTAAAGTTATGCGTATCATCAACGAGCCAACTGCTGCTGCACTTGCTTACGGATTAGATAAAAAAGGAAATGATCAAAAAATTGCTGTGTACGATTTAGGTGGAGGTACTTTTGATATCTCTGTTCTTGAATTAGGAGACGGTGTATTTGAAGTATTATCTACAAATGGTGATACTCACTTAGGAGGTGATGATTTTGACCAGGTTATTATTGACTGGTTAGCTGACGAATTCAAATCTGAAGAAGGTATTGATTTACGTTTAGATCCAATGTCATTACAGCGTTTGAAAGAAGCTGCTGAGAAAGCTAAGATTGAATTATCATCTTCTGCTGAAACAGAAATCAACTTACCATACGTAACTGCTACTGCTTCTGGACCAAAACACTTAGTGAAAAAATTATCTAGAGCTAAATTTGAGCAATTATCTGATTCTTTAGTAAAACGTTCTATGGAGCCAGTTGCTAAAGCATTAAAAGATGCAGGTTTATCTACATCTGATATCGACGAAGTAATCCTTGTAGGAGGTTCTACTCGTATGCCAAGAATCGCTGACGAAGTTGAAAAATTCTTCGGTAAAAAAGCATCTAAAGGTGTTAACCCTGATGAGGTTGTTGCTATTGGAGCTGCTATTCAAGGTGGAGTTTTATCTGGAGATGTAAAAGATGTATTGTTACTTGACGTAACTCCTCTTTCTTTAGGTATCGAAACTATGGGTGGTGTATTGACTAAATTAATCGAGTCTAATACAACTATCCCAACTAAAAAATCTCAAGTATTCTCTACTGCTGCTGATTCTCAACCATCTGTTGAAATTCACGTATTACAAGGAGAAAGAGCAATGGCTGCTGATAACAAAACTATCGGTCGTTTCCACTTAGATGGTATTCCACCAGCACCAAGAGGAGTTCCTCAAATCGAAGTAACTTTCGATATCGATGCTAATGGTATCATCAAAGTTTCTGCAACTGATAAAGGAACAGGAAAATCTCACGATATCCGTATCGAAGCTTCTTCTGGATTAACAGCTGAAGAAATCGAAAAAATGAAAAAAGACGCTGAAGCTAACGCTGATGCTGACAGAATTGCAAAAGAAAGAGCTGAGAAATTGAACGAAGCTGACAGTACTATCTTCCAAACTGAATCTCAATTGAAAGAGTTAGGAGATAAATTGACAGACGATCAAAAAACAGCTATCGAATATGCTTTAACTGAATTGAGAATGGCTCACCAATCTCAAGATCTTGACGCAATCCAAAAAGGATTAGACAATGTAAATGCAGCTTGGAAAACAGCTACAGAAGCAATGTACGCTCAAGGTGGAGAACAAGGTCAACAAGCTGCTCCACAACAAGAGCAATCTGGAGACAATGTTGAAGACGTTGAATTCGAAGAAGTAAAATAATTCTTTAGTATTAAGAAATTAGTACAAAGTATTAAGATAGAAAACCGAGTCAGAAATGACTCGGTTTTTTTTATGGATATTTTTTGCGTTTAGTTAAACCCGACAGGTTTTTAAAACCTGTCGGGTTTGCTGTAGAAGGAAGATTTTAACTTAAATTAAGAAATTCTTCTAATGAAGTAAAATTTTCTCTTTGACTATGAGAAGCTTCTAATGAGGTTTTGTTATCAAATAAAGAAATTACTTTTTCGCGTTTTAATTTAGTTGGCTTTTCAGAAATACAAGTTAGATAAGAACTCCAGGGATATTCTATTGGATGTTGACAAAATCTATGATTTACTGGATTATAATGAATGTATTTTATAACCGAACGTAAATAGGCGTCATTATCAATTAGTTTTCTCTTAAAAGGTCTTTCAAATAGCGAACCATGTCTGTTATAACCTTTGTTAATTGCTTTTGTGTATGCATTAAACAAATTTCCAAAAGATTGATGCGGAGGGATTATCTTTTTGATTTCATATTCGTTTTGGTTTTTTAGAATTTCTTCAAAAGTTTTAATTTTTACTAATAAGTGAAAATGATTCTTTAATAAACACCAAGCTAATGTTTCAGCAATTGGGTCGATATGTTTGGTATAAAGCATTAAAAAATACTCATGATTTCTATTTTCTTTAAATATATTTTCGCTGTTAATTCCACGATTATAAATGTGGTAAAACTTTCCATATTCTAAACTTTCAATTTTATGCATATTTCATTGCTTCGTTTAAAAACCCGACAGGTTTTTAAAACCTGTCGGGTTTAATTTAAAAGTAAAAGTAGTAAAAAGACTACTTTTTTATCTTGACCTATCTTGTTAAATCTTTCCATGCAAAATGACAATTGTCATTTACCATTCAGATTCTTTTTCGTAATATTACTACTGTAAATTTTTTTGAATGAGAAAGATTAAATACAAGAAAGGAAGAAAGCTGCAACACATTACTTTAGAATATACAGGCTTGCATAAAGAACATGAAACCGAAATGCAGCTCTTTGTATATGATGATGCAGACGTTATTGAATATGAAAAGTTTACAGTTTTGGCGTTAAATTCTTGTTTTGATTTTACAAAGAACAATTGGTTAAATGTTCATGGTTTAAACGATATTAATTTACTTAAAACAATTGGAGCCCATTTTAAACTCGACGATTTTCTCTTAGCCGATATTTTAAACACAACCAAACGAACAAAGTTAGAAGAACAGCAAGATGTTTTATTCTTTAATATAAAATCATTGCTTCCTTCTGAATACTCAGATAATATCAGTGTTGAGCAAATCAGTTTTATTCTAAAAGACGGAATCTTAATCTCTTTTCAGGAAAAACGAAGCGATTTTTTTACACATATTCGTGAACGTTTAAGAACGCACGCGGGAATTGTAAGAACCAAAAAAGTAGATTATCTCTTGTATTTACTTTTAGATGCGGTTATGGAAAACTTCTACATTACAATTGAAGATGAAGAAGATAAGATTGAAGATCTAATCAACATGACCAAAAAAGGGGCAGATCCGGTTATTTTAGTAAAAATAGAAAATCATCGTGATAATTTAAACTTTTTAAAACGATCAATTGTACCGCTTAGAGATTCATTATACTATTTAAAAACCAAAAAAGATGATGAAGATGAAAATGGTTTAATTCAAAAAGAAACCTTTAATTTTTTTATCAGACTTCATCAAAAAAGTTTAGAACTTTTAGAGCAGATTGAATCGGATATGAGCGCTCTTGAAAGCGCTTCCAACTTTTATTTCTCGGAACAAAGCCGAAAAATGAACGAGATAATGAAAACGCTCACAATAATTTCAGCCATCTTTATTCCGCTTACCTTTATTGTGGGAGTATATGGAATGAACTTTGAAAACATGCCGGAACTTAAAACCCAAAACGGTTATTTTGTCGTTATGGGTATTATGTTTTTGCTGGTAATAGCCTTAATTATTTATTTCAAGAAACGACGTTGGTTTTAACGTTTATTTCAATAAAATCATTAAGGATTTTTAATAAATTTGTTATTTAGAATAAATATAAATAATTATGAGTAAAGCAGTATATATAGCCACAAGCGATCAAAACAGTGGAAAGTCGATTATTACTCTCGGCTTAATGAGTCTTTTGATTGGTAAAACGGCCAAAGTGGGCTATTTCAGGCCTATAATAGAAGATTTTGTTGATGGTGAGGTAGATAATCATATTGAAACCGTTTTGTCTCATTTTAGCCTTGATATTCAGTTTGAAGATGCTTATGCAATAACAAAAAGCAAATTGATTAAAAAGAAGAATAAAGGGAAAATAGGTGAGGTTTTAGATCTCATTATAGAGAAATATAAAAAACTGGAAGAACGATTTGATTTTGTTTTAGTTGAAGGAACAAGCTTTACAGGTGAAGGAACTTCTATCGAATTGGATTTGAATGTTTTAATTGCCAAAAATCTCGGAATCCCAACCATTATTATCGGTTCAGGAGTCGGCAAAACTTTAGAAGAATTGCTGGACAGTCTTTATCTGGTTTACGATTCATTTAAAGTAAAAGAAGTCGAAGTTTTATCGGTTTTTGCCAATAAAGTACAACCAGAAAATATCGAATTGGTTACCAAAAGTCTGCAGAAAACTTTGCCTTCGCATGTTTTAATAAATACAATTCCATTAGTATCGACATTAAATAATCCAACGATGCAGGAAATTGTAAATGAGCTCAATGCAAAAGTCTTATTTGGAGAAAACTATCTAAATAACGAAATTGGTCATTATAGTGTAGGAGCCATGCAATTGCATAATTACTTAGTGCATCTAAATAACAACGCATTAGTAATTACACCGGGTGATCGTTCGGATATTATTCTTGGAGCGTTACAGGCTAACGAATCAGCAAACTATCCCACTATTTCAGGAATTATCTTAACAGGAAATATTGTTCCCGAAGAAAGTATTTTAAAGCTTATAGAAGGACTTTCGGCCATTGTTCCAATTATTGCAGTTGATGGTGGAACTTATCATATTACAAACAAAATAGGATCAATAAAATCTGAGATTTATGCTAATAATACACACAAAATTGAAACCTCTATAAACACTTTTGAGAAATACGTTGACAATGACGCTTTATCCGAAAGATTAATCACTTTTGAAGCAGAAGGCATGACGCCAAAAATGTTTCAATACAACATGGTTAAAAGAGCCAGACAGCACCGTAAACATATTGTTCTTCCGGAAGGAAATGACGATAGAATTATTACAGCTGCATCAAGACTTCTGGCAATGGATGTAGTTGATATCACTATTATTGGAGATAAAAAACAAATCGAAAGTAAAGTAACAGAACTTGGAATTACGCTCGATTTTTCAAAAGTAAATATCATTAATCCTATAGAATCTGAACTGTACGAAGATTATGCCAATACGTATTATGAGTTGAGAAAAGCCAAAAATGTAAGTATTACGATGGCAAGGGATTTAATGGAAGACGTTTCGTATTTTGGAACCATGATGGTGTATAAAGGCCATGCTGACGGAATGGTTTCGGGAGCCGCACATACAACACAGCATACGATTTTACCGGCACTTCAATTCATTAAAACTAAACCAAATTCATCAGTAGTTTCTTCCGTGTTTTTTATGTGTTTAGAAGACAGAGTTTCGGTTTTTGGAGATTGTGCCATAAATCCAAACCCAACAGCTGAACAATTGGCAGAAATTGCTATTTCATCCGCAGAATCAAGTTCAGCTTTCGGAATTGAACCCAAAATTGCGATGCTTTCTTATTCTTCAGGATCATCAGGAAAAGGAGATGAGGTTGATAAAGTAAGAACCGCAACAGAAATTGTCAAACAAAAACGTCCTGATTTAAAAATCGAAGGACCAATTCAATACGATGCGGCTGTCGATCGCGCTGTTGGAAAAAGCAAAATGCCGGATTCTGAAGTAGCCGGACAGGCAAGTGTGCTTATTTTTCCGGATTTAAATACAGGAAATAATACCTATAAAGCCGTTCAGAGAGAAACGGGAGCACTGGCAATTGGCCCAATGCTGCAAGGATTAAATAAACCTGTAAACGATTTAAGCCGAGGCTGTACGGTTGATGATATTATCAATACGGTTGTAATTACGGCAATTCAGGCACAGGGAATGTAAATTCAATTAAAAATTAAAAATTGAGAATTAAAAATTAAAAATAAATTACTTTGGTGTACGTATAAAACTTAGCAACTTAGAGACTCAGCATCTTAGCAACTTTAAAAAAAATGAAAATACTAATTATAAACTCAGGAAGTTCTTCAATAAAATATCAATTAATGGTTATGCCAACAAATGAAGTAATTTGTTCTGGTATGATTGACAGAATTGGTTTAGAAACTTCAAATGTGACATTTAAAACAGCATCAGGAAATCACGAAGAAATTCTGCCGATTTTAACGCACAAAGTAGGTCTGCAAAAGGTTGCCGATATGCTTCTTGATCCCGAAAAAGGGGTAATAAAATCAACTTCAGAAATTACAGCTGTTGGACACAGAGTAGTGCATGGAGGAAGTTATTTCTCTGATACAACTATAATTACCGAAGAAGTAAAAGAAAAAATAAAAGAGCTTTCAGAATTGGCTCCGCTTCATAATCCGGCTCATTTGGTTGGAATAAATGTTGCCGAAGAAATCTTCGCATCGGCAAAACAAGTAGCCGTTTTTGATACCGCTTTTCATCAGACAATTCCGGTTGTGGCTCACAAATACGCCATTCCAAATTATCTTTTAACTGAGCATAAAGTTCGTGTATACGGATTTCATGGAACGAGTCATAAATACGTTTCTGAAAAAGCAATTAGTTATTTAGAAAAGCATTCTAAAATAATCACAATTCACTTAGGAAATGGCTGTAGTATGACCGCCGTACAAGACGGAAAAAGCATTGATACCACAATGGGATTTTCGCCTGCAAATGGTTTAGTTATGGGAACCCGTGCCGGAGATATAGATCAGTCGGTAATTTTTTATATGGTTAAAAATCTGGGCTATACTCCGGATGAAGTTAATTCTATTTTGCTGAAACAAAGCGGAATGCTAGGACTTACCGGTTACAGCGACCTTCGAGATATTGAAGCAAAGGCCGAAGAAGGAAACAAAGATTGTCAACTAGCATTATTTATGAATGCTTACAGAATCAGAAAAACAATTGGTTCTTATGCCGCAGCCTTAAATGGATTAGATGCTATTGTTTTTACTGCCGGAATTGGCGAGAATTCTTCATATATGCGAAAATTAGTTTGTACCGATATGGATTATTTTGGAATTGAAATTGACAAAGAAAAAAATCAAATTCGCTCGAAAGAAATTAGAGAAATTAATTCTGAAAATTCAATTGTAAAAGTTTTGGTTGTTCCAACAGATGAAGAATACGAAATTGCCAATCAGGTTTTTCAATTACTGGAAAATTAAAAATCTAGATATAATTAAAAGGAAAGCTTCTCATGTGAGAAGCTTTTTTTTAAGCCCTAAAATTCAATATTTGTAAGTATCTTTGAATTTAAATCCGAATATCTTGAAAACGATACTTATAAAATCATTTTTCTTCTTTTTCATTGCTTTTCATATTCAAGCACAAGAATTACTTCCTTTCGTAGAAAATTATAATAAATCAGATTATCAGGGTGATAATCAAATCTGGAATGTAGCACAAGGCAAAGACAAAGCCATGTACTTTGCCAATAATCATTATTTGTTACGTTACGACGGTGTAATTTGGGAGAAATATTCTTTGCCTAATAAAACCATCATTCGTTCTATTTTAATCGAAGGCGATAAAATTTACTCGGGTTCATACAAAGAATTTGGATATTGGTACAGAGAAAAAGGTAAAATGCATTATGTTTCAATTACCAAAAATCTTCGGTTATTTGATGAAAAAGACAATGAAGAAATCTGGAAAATTTTTAGATTCAACGGCTCATTATATTTTCAGTCTTTCAATGATGTTTTTATTTATGATGGAAAACACATTAAAAAGATCAAATTTCCATTTTTAATATCATACTGTTTTGTTGTAGGTAATAATTTGTATGCAGCTTCGGTAGAAAAAGGCCTTTTTAAAATGAATGGCTCCAGAATTTCAAACCCAAAAGGCTGGAATATTTTAAAAAATACTGTGGTTCATGCCATCGAACAATACAAAGGCAAAACCTATATTTTTACCCAGAAAAAAGGAATTTTTATAGTCGAAAATAATGGTTTAATACCCTGGAATAATCCATTAAATGAAACATTAAAATTAAATGGAATTAATGTTGCCAAATTTATTAAAAACAATAAACTGGTCGTAGGTACCGGAAACAAAGGTGTTTTTATATACGATTTTAATAACAACACTTACAAAAATATCGACCGAAATAATGTTTTGATGAACAATTCGGTTTTAAGTATTGGTTTTGACACAGAGGATGATCTTTGGCTCGGACTGGATAATGGTATTGCTCATGTTGAGGTTAATTCACCAATTTCCTTTTTTTATGACAATTCCGGAATTTTAGGCTCTGTTTATTCAGTTGCAACAATTGATAAAGGATATCTGATCGCTTCAAACCACGGTATTTTTGAATTTGATTCAGGGAATTTCAAAATGCTTTCGAATACGCAAGGGCAGGGCTGGAATATTACTAAAATAAATGATAAGTATGTTATTGGTCATAATGATGGAACTTTTGTTTACGAAAAAGGAGCATTAACTAAAATTAATAATGTAAGCGGCGGATGGAATTTGTCAAAAAGTATCATAAACGATACTTATTTTCAATCGACTTACAGTGGCGTTTTAGTTTACAATGACGTTTCAAAACTAAACCAAAGCATAAGAATTAACGATCTTTCGAAACCTATAAAATATGTGGCTCAAAACAAGAAAAATGAAATTTGGGCTGCTGATAATTACCGCGGATTGTACAGAGTATTTTTTGATGATAATTATAAAACACAAAAAGTTGAAAATATTACCCAGCAAAGTAAAATTAAAAACGATTTTGGAGTAAAGATTTTCGAATTTAGAAATGAAGTTCTTTTTCTGATTAATAATGTTTGGTATACGTTTAATTCTATTTCAAATAAATTGGAAGAAAACGAATTATTCAATACCAATTTCAAAAATATATCAGACGTTGTTGCTATTGATAAAGACCATTTTATGGTCCTTCAGGATGGAATTTTATATCATATCTATTCGCACGGAAATAAATTTGTCTGGAATATTATTCAGGAGAAATATTATAAAGGAAAACTAATTAACGAAAATCTGAGAATCTTTAGAAGCAAAAATCATTATTTACTCAATCTTGACGACGGTTTTATTTCGCTTCAATTAGGATATGAAAACGAACAAAACAAAGGAGTAAAAGTTGAAGCTTATAATGAAAACCTGCTGCTCGAAAACGAAGGGAAAATAAAACACAATACTGAGCTTAAAATAAATATCATATCCGGAATTTACGGAGCCAGTAAGCCTAATTTGTTTTATCAGGTTAATAAAGGAAAAAATTATATTCCGATTTCAAACGGAGCCATTGTTCTTAATAATTTAAGCAGCGGTTCACATTCTATTGTAATTTTTAAACACGACGGAGCTAATTATGAAAAAGTTTCCAGTTTTGATTTTAAAGTTGCTCAGCCATGGTATTTTTCATTTTGGATGATATTTCTGTATTTATTAATAATAGGAGCGGTATTATTTTTCTATTATAAGTGGAACAAACTTCGCTATACTCAAAAACTAAAATTGCAGGCAGAAGAATTGAAACATCAGCGTGAAATTCTCGAAATGGAATTAAAAAAAGAGAATGAATTAAATATTCAGGAATACGAAAAACATATTTTAGAATTAGAACTTCAAAGTAAATCATCAGAAGTGGCAGGAAAATCTTTGTCTATAGCCAAACAAAGTGAAATGATTGAGAATATTCAAAATATTCTCGATTCTGAGAAAGATTTTAATAAGCTGAAAAGTGAAATCAAAAAAGCAATCAAAATAAATGAAGTAAATAAACACGAATGGGAAATATTTGAGACCAATTTGAATCAAATCCACAACGAGTTTATTATAAATCTTTCTAAAAAATACCCACACTTAACTCCAAAGGATATAAAACTGTGCGTTTATTTAAAAATGAACCTTTCTTCTAAGGAAATTGCACCTATGATGAACATCTCTTTTAGGGGTGTAGAACTGCATAGATATCGTCTAAGAAAGAAATTAAACCTGACTCAGGACGAAAACCTATCAAAGTTTTTATTAACTCTATAAGATTTGAATTTATTTTTTACGGAATTTATATTTTTCCACATCAAATTTTACATTATTACAATACATCATTACTACATCATAACGTTATGTTAATGAAATTTATTTAACATTTATAGTGTTGATAATCATTACTATATAAACAGATTTTAACATAATGATGTAGCTGTGTAGTAGTGGCTTTTGATGTACTACAACGTTGTAATTGCTTAATTTGGCTCTACTAACTTAAACGATTACAAACTGTATGAAAAATTTTATTTTTAGCTTATTTGTGCTCTTATTCCTGCCAGCATATATGTCTGGGCAGGTACAGGCAATTAAAGGAAAAGTAGTTGACAGCAGCGGAATGGGAATTCCGGGTGCCGTTATTGCTTCATCTGATGCCAGAGCTACTGCTGATGCAGATTTCGACGGAAACTTTATAATCAACGCAAAACCTGGAGATATTTTAAAGGTCTCTATGTTAGGTTTTGATCCAGTTTCTGTGCCGGCAACTGCCGCACCAATGACGATTACTTTAAAAGAAGCAGCTGATACTGCCTTAAAAGAAGTTGTTGTTATTGGTTACGGTACAAGAAAAAAGATTGATAATACTACAGCAATTTCATCTCTTAAAGGAGAAGAAGTTGCCAAAACAAAAGTATTAAATGCTTCACAGGCTATTCAGGGTAAAGCTGCTGGGGTTCAAGTGACATCTTCTGATTTACCAGGAAGTACTCCATCTGTTGTAATTAGAGGTTTGGGTACTGCTTTAGGAGGAAGAACACCTCTATATATTGTTGATGGTATGGCAACAGAAAACATCAATAATATTAATACTAATGATATTACATCATATGACATTTTAAAAGATGCTTCAGCATTGGCTATTTATGGTACAAGAGCTGCGAATGGGGTTATCATTATTACTACTAAAAAAGGTAAAGGAGATAAAGTATCTGTTGAAATTGAAAGTTTTGGTGGTGTAAGATCTCCTCTTAAAAAAGTAAAAATGGCAGGTAGTAATAAATTTTCTTATTATACTAACTCTGCTTTACAGTCTACAACATTCTCTCAGGATCAGCCTGTTAATACTGACTGGTTTGATGAAATTACAAGAACAGGAAGTTATACTCAAAATAACGTATCTATATCTGGAGCGACTGAAAACATCAAATATTTCTTTAGTTTAGGAAATTATGAGGAAAAAGCAGTTTTAAACGGATTGGATTTTGGCCGTACTACTTTTAGAAATAATAATGAATTTAAAATTTCTAAGAAATTAACTTTAACTCAAAATTTCAGTTTAACATCAAGCAAGTCTACTCCTAAGCCTTTATCTGCTTTCACTAATGCTTACAAACAATCACCAGTAGTTCCTGTGTTTTTTCCTGATGGTAAATATGGAGTGGCTCGTGTAGGAGATGACGGTTTTGCAAGTGAAACAGGAAACTCAATAAATAATGTTGGAAATCCGGTTGCTCAATTAGATTTCTTTGACGAACAACAACGTAGTGTTATGCTGCAAGGAGGATTGAAATTAGATTATGATATTTTACCTTCTTTAAAATTTACTTCTCAATTTAATGGAGAATATTATACATGGAAACAGTATAATTTTGATGACACTAAAAATATTTGGCTAGCAGCAAATCCTAATAAAGTATCAAGTGATTACGAAAAAGAATTTCCAACTGCTAATATCAATTTATTGACAAAAGGAAGAGAACAATATTATAACTGGAGTTTGTCTAATTACTTAACTTATAATAAGGTATTCAACGAAATTCACGATATTGAAGTTACAGCAGGTGTTGAAACTTATGTAAAAGGAGCAAGAGAGAAATTGACAATAAAAAGAAAGAATGTAAATGAAGATTCTAATTATTGGTCTCTAAAAGATGTTGAGTATGCTACTAATGTAACAAGTTATAAAGATGAGGTTTTCAACGAAACAAAATTAGCTTCTTACTTAGGTCGTTTCCAATATAAATTAATGGATAGATATTTAGTAACAGGAACTGTTAGACGTGACGGATCTTCAAACTTTGCAAAAGACTACCGTTGGGGAACTTTTCCGGCTTTTGGTGCAGGATGGATTATTTCTAAAGAAGCTTTCTTGGCAGATTCTAAAGTAGTGAACTTATTAAAACTTAGAGGAAGCTGGGGTAAATTAGGAAATCAAAATGTACCTCTTAACAGCCAAGGGTATACTTCTGGTTTAAATGCTTACTTAGGAGGTTCTATTCTGTATGAAGGAACAACAATTAGTTCTCAAATCGATCCAAGTTTATCTTGGGAAATCACAGAAGAAACTTCTGCCGGTTTTGATATCGAACTTTTAGATAACAGATTAAAAGGAACATTTGACGTGTATGATAAAAATACTAATAATGTAATTTTAAATACAAAACCATACATGTCATCAGGAATTACTACAGCTTCACCTGCACACGTTGGAGAAGTATCTAACAAAGGATACGAAATCTCTTTACGTTGGGATGATAAAATCAATGATGATTTCAGTTATTGGATTGGTGGTAACTTTTCTCAGAATAAAAATGAACTTACTGGTTTAAAAAATGTTGTTTTATCTCCAGTTATTGGTGGAGGATTAGGAAACGGTCAGGATACTAAATTATTAGATAATACTACTGTTGGTCAGCCATTAGGAAGTTTTTATATCTATGAATATGCTGGTTTTGATACAGCAACAGGAAAAATGTTGTATTACAATGCAGCTGGAGACAAAGTAACTCAGGATGCTTTGAGTGCTACTGCTGATAAAAAATATGTAGGTTCAAGTTTACCAAAAACAAATTACGGAGTAAGTTTAGGATTCAATTATAAAAACTTTGATTTCTCTGTAGATGGTTACGGTACAGGCGGAGCAAAAGTATACAATGGTAAAAAAGCACAGCGTTTTTATGGAGAAAATATTGAAAATTCAATAGCAACAGATTTTTGGACACAAAATAATGTAACAGCTTCAAATCCTGCTCCTTTCAATCAAGTACCAGTGGCTTCAACTTACTATTTAGAGTCAGGAGATTTCTTCAGAATCAATAATATTACATTAGGATACAAACTGCCATTACAAGAAAACAGTTTCGTTAATGCTTGTAGAATTTATGTAAATGCTATTAATCCATTTATTACACAAAAATTCTCAGGATTTTCACCAGAGTTAAACGGAGACGGAAACCCTTACGGTACACAAGGAGTTGAACTTGATGCTTATCCAACATTAAGATCATTTGTAATTGGTGCTAACTTAAAATTTTAATAAGATGAAAAAGATATATATAGCAGCGTTTGTATTATCAGCATTCTGTTTTACAGGATGTGCAGACGATTATTTAGATGTAGATCAAACAGAATCTATTTCGACAGACGATGTAGAGCTGTTTAATAATGAAGCTGGGGCAACTCAGTTTGTAACTGCGATTTACAACAAATTCTTAAATTGGGATATGACCTCTTTTGGATGGATCGGATTATCAAGTATCACATCTGATGATGCAGACAAAGGATCTTCTGCAGGTGATACCGGAACTGATAAAGATGTATTAGATGCTTTGACTTATAATGCTTCTAATCCTTCAGCAGAAAGTACATTTATTGCGAATTACGATGGAATTAACAAATGTAATCAAGCTTTAAACATGCTGCCAAAACTAGATAAAGTAGATGCTAATTTAAGAAACAGACTAGCTGGTGAAGCTAAGTTTTTAAGAGCATTCATGTATTTTACTTTAGTAAAATGTTATGGTGGAGTGCCTATTGTAGATCATTTACCAGTTCCTGGAAATGATTCAGATAGAATTATGCAGTTAACACGTAAAACTTCTGCAGAAGTTTACGCTTTTATTGAAGCTGATTTGAATGATGCTATTACGGCATTACCTGAAAAAACGGCTTATGGGGCAAATGACAGAGCAAGAGCTTCAAAAGGAGCTGCTTATGCATTATTGGCAAAAGTAAGTTTGTACCAAAAGAAATGGCAGCAAGTAATTGATAATGCTAATAAAGTTACGGGTTATTCTATCGTAAGTGATTATGCTTCAATGTACAGAGCATCTGGAAAATTCGATTCAGAATCTATTTTCGAAATTTATGCTCAAGGTGCTGTACCAGCAAAAGGAATCGAAGGTTACTCTAACACTCAAGGTGCTCGAGGTACCGGAGGTTGGGGCTGGGGATTTAATACACCATCTCAAAGTTTAGTAAATGCTTATGAGCCAGGTGATGTTAGAAAGGCAGCTACAATTATTTTTAGAGGTCAGACTTTATACGATGGAAGAGTGATTCCAAATACAGTAGAGAATGAAAGATACAACTACAAAGCATATTCTTCATTATATACAAGTGCTTGGGAAACAGATGTTGATATTAAATATTTAAGATATGCTGAGGTTCTGTTAATGAAAGCTGAAGCTTTAAATGAATTAGGACAAACTTCTGATGCTATTCCGTTATTAAACCAAATTAGAAACAGAGCAGGATTAGCAAATACAACTTATTCATCACAAGCAGATATTAGAACAGCAATCTGGAGAGAAAGAAGAGTAGAAATGGCTTTTGAGCACGATAGATTTTTTGATTTAGTGCGTACAGGTCAGGCTAAGGCAGCTTTTGCAGTTGATGGAAAAGTATTTACAGAAGGTAAAAACGAATTATTCCCCATTCCGGCGACATTTATCAAGCAAGCAGATGGATTGTCAGCTCAAAACCCTGGTTATTAATTCTAAAAGATATTAAACATGAAAAAAAATAAATCTATTTTCTTGCTTTCTTTTGCCTTAGCATCAACTTTGTTTGCAGGCTGTGAGGATAGCATTGATAAAGTAAACAGTCCAATTCCTTATGAGTCAATTGGAGGTTATGAGAATTCAGATGAAGTTGCTGCAGCGCATTTAGTATCTAAATTTAGTTTTGATGGTAATATTGCCGATTCAAAAAATAGCATAACTGATGGATCTGCAACAAATGTAACTTATGGGACAGGTATAAAAGGAGAAGCTTATCAAGGCTCTGCAAGCTCTTTTATCAGTTATAGCACTGTTGCAAATTCTGTTGTAAACTTAAAAAGTATTTCAGTTTCAATGTGGATTAAAACTGATCCACATACAGGTGGAGCTCAGTCATTGTTTATGCTTCCTAAGAAAACAGATTTCTGGGGAAATATTTTTACACTGATTGAAGGAACAGGACCAGCAACAACAATGTTATTGAAAAACCATATTCAAAAAGATGTTACACCTAGTATTCCTTGGTCAGGACAATTTATTGAGCATGGAGGAGCAAATGTTTTGCCTAATATGTTTGGAGCATGGAAACATGTAGTTTGGACTTACAACGGTACAAGTTCTACTTACAGCATTTATATTGATGGTCAAAAGTTAGATATACCTGCTTCTATCTCAAAAAGATATGCTAGCGATCCTGCAACCGGAGGAGGTCCTTACGGAGAATTAGCAAATTCTGAAGTTTCTAAATTTATCATTGGAGGTTACCAACAGCATTTGGGAACTCCATGGGGGAATCCTGATGGATGGATGTTACATTATACAGGTTTAATGGATGAATTTAGAATTTATGATGCAGCTCTTACAGATAATGAAGTAGTAGCTCTTTATAAATTAGAAAAAGACAAGAGATAAATTTTTTTAATATACACCTGGAGCAAAAATCCAGGTGTATTTTTTAATACTAATGATTATAAGAAATTGATAAAATGAAGATAGGTATATATATTATGATGTTTTTGGCAGCGGTAAGTTCTTGTTCATCATCTTCGCCAGATGAAGGAAAAAGCGGGGGTACGCCATTACCAACAAATCCAACAACACCAACAAAACCTCTAACAGATACTGAGGCTATGGATCAGGTTCAAAAAGATGCGATTAAGTATTTTTGGGAATATGCCGATCCAAATTCAAAATTGGCACGTGAAAGATATCTAACTGAAGATCCTAATTTTGAAGCAAATATTGTAACTACTGGTGGTTCAGCTTTTGGTTTAATGAGCATTATTGTAGGTGTAGAAAGAGGTTTTTTGCCAAGAGCCGAAGCTGTTTCTAGGCTTACTACAGCCTTAAACTTCCTTGAAAAAGCAGATCGTTTTCACGGAGCATGGCCACACTGGATGGACAATCAATCAGGAAAAGTAATTCCATTTGGAACAAAAGATAATGGAGGAGATTTAGTAGAAACTTCTTTTGTTTGTCAGGCATTAATTACGATCAGAGAATATTTTAAAAACGGAAGTACAACTGAAAAAGCTTTAGCAACAAAAGCAGATGACCTTTGGAAAGGTGTAGAATGGGATTGGTATACACAAGGGCAAGATGCTTTATACTGGCATTGGTCGCCAAATTATGGATGGGAAATGAACTTTAAATTAGAAGGATATAACGAATGTCTAATTACTTACGTAATGGCAGCTTCATCACCAACGCATCCAATTTCTGCAGAAGCATATCATAAAGCGTGGGCCAGAAGCGGGGCTATTGTAGACGGAAGATCTCAATATGGTATTCCGGTAGTGCTAAACTATAATGGAGCGTCAGGAAATGTAGGACCAATGTTCTGGTCACATTATTCTTATTTAGGTTTAGATCCAAATAACTTAAAAGACAAATATGCAGATTACTGGCAATTAACACAAAACCATGCTAAAATTATGGTTCAGTACAGTGTTGCTAATCCAAAAGGTTTCAAAGATTATTCAGATAAATGCTGGGGTTTAACAGCAAGTTACACCAGAAATCCTGATGGAACAACAGGTTATACAGCTCATCAGCCAAATAACGATAATGGTGTAATTTCACCAACAGCGGCTTTATCATCATTTCCATACACACCAGTTGAGTCTATGAAATTTCTTCATTATTTATATGATGAAAACAAAGCAAAATATGTTGGAATTGCAGGGCCTTATGATGCTTTTTCTCCACAATACAATTGGGTAACAGCAAGATATTTAGCAATCGATCAGGGAACAATTGCACCTATGATTGAAAACTACAGAACTGGTTTGTTATGGAAGTTATTTATGAATGCATCTGATACAAAACAAGGATTAAAAAAACTTGGATTCACATCAGGAAAATACGGTATTTAAGAAATAATCCATGAAATATAAAATGAGTTTATTATTACTGTTCATTTCTGTATTTGGTTTTGCACAAAGTGAAACAACAGGAAAAATAAAAACAGTTATAGTAACAAATAATGAATTAGGCTACATATTACACAAACCATCCAATACAAAAGAAAAAAAGCCTTTAATAGTTTTTATTTCTGGAGATGGCGAAAAAGGAACCAACATTGAAAAAGTGAAAATTCATGGGCCTTTTAAGTATTTAAAAACTCATGAATTAGATGCTTACATTTTGGCTCCGCAATGCAAAGAAGATGAAAACTGGAGCATAGAATCGATTTATGAATTAATTTTAAAAATTCAAAAAGAGAACAAAATAGATCCGGACAGAATATATGTTACAGGTTTAAGTTCAGGAGGCTGGGCAGCATGGAATTTAGCACTTACCTATCCTGATAAGTTTGCTGCAATAGTACCAATTTCTGGTTTTGTAGATTTAATTCAATTAGAAAGCGTTTGTAAAATTGCCAATATACCAACCAGAATTTACCACGGATTACTAGATGATGTGGTAAAAGTTGATTATGCAATTGATGTTTACAAAGAATTGAAAAAATGCAATCCCAAAGATGTGCAGCTGACTATTTTTGATGATGCAAATCATGACAGCTGGACAAGAGTTTACGACAATCCGGAAATATACAACTGGATCTTTAAGCAAGTAAAATCAAATACGAACAAATAAATTAAATAGAATGAAAAACAAATTAGTCTTACTTTTTTTAGGATGTGCTGTTTTGGGTTACGCTCAAAAAAAGACCACAAAAAGTACAGTAAAAATTAAACCTAAGTCGGAGTTTGTGGCAGAATTAATGTCTAAAATGACATTAGAAGAAAAATTAGGTCAATTAAATTTACCTACATCTGGAGATATTACAACAGGACAGGCAAACAGCTCAAATGTTGCTAAAAATATTGCAGAAGGAAAAGTGGGCGGTTTGTTCAATATAAAATCAGTACAAAAAATTAAAGAAGTTCAAAAAATTGCCGTTGAACAAAGCCGTTTAAAAATTCCGTTACTTTTTGGTATGGATGTTATTCACGGTTACGAAACAACATTCCCAATTCCGTTAGGATTATCTTGTACATGGGATATGGCGTTAATTGAAAGAAGCGCGCAGATCGCAGCGAAAGAAGCAAGTGCAGACGGAATCAACTGGACATTCTCTCCAATGGTAGATATTTCTCGTGATCCAAGATGGGGAAGAGTTTCTGAAGGTTCTGGAGAAGATCCGTATTTAGGAAGCCAAATTGCAAAAGCAATGGTAAACGGATATCAGCAGCACGATCTTTCAAAAAACAACTCAATTTTAGCGTGTGTAAAACACTTTGCATTATACGGTGCGCCAGAAGGTGGACGTGATTACAACACAGTTGATATGAGCCATATCAGAATGTTTAATGATTATTTTCCTCCTTACAAAGCAGCTGTTGATGCTGGTGTAGGTTCAGTTATGGCTTCTTTCAATGAGATTGACGGAATTCCGGCAACTGGAAATAAATGGTTAATGACTGATGTTTTAAGAAAACAATGGGGTTTTAAAGGTTTCGTAGTAACCGATTTTACAGGAATTCCTGAAATGATCGAACACGGAATGGGGAATCTTCAAGACGTTTCGGCTTTGGCTATGAATGCAGGTGTAGAAATGGATATGGTTGGAGAAGGTTTCTTAGGAACTTTGAAAAAATCATTAGATGAAAAAAGAGTTTCAATTGAAACAATTGATAATGCCGTTAAGTTGATTTTAGAAGCAAAATACGATTTAGGTTTATTTCAGGATCCATATAAATATTGCGATGAAAAAAGAGCAAAAACTGAAATTTTCACAACAGACAGCAGAAAAGAGGCTCGCCAGATTGCCGCTCAGTCATTGGTATTGTTAAAAAATCAAAACCAATTATTACCGCTTAAAAAATCAGGAACAATTGCTTTAATCGGACCTTTGGCAGATGCTAAAGAAAATATGCCGGGAACATGGAGTGTTGCTACAAGAATGGAAAATGCCGTTTCTTTATTAGCAGGAATTAAAGAAGTTGCAGGACCATCAACAAAAGTTTTATATGCAAAAGGAAGTAATTTAGATTACGATGAAACTTTTGAAACAAACGCAACAATGTTTGGTAAAACATTACACCGTGACGGACGTTCAAAAGAAGAATTATTGGCAGAAGCTTTAAAAGTAGCAAACCAATCTGATGTAATTGTTGCGGCTTTAGGAGAATCTGCAGAAATGAGCGGAGAATCTAGCAGCCGTACGAATTTACAAATTCCACAAGCGCAAAAAGATTTATTAAATGCGTTATTAAAAACAGGAAAACCAGTTGTTGTAGTTTTATTTGACGGACGTCCGTTAGTTATTACAGACGAAGAAAAAACAGTTCCTGCCATTTTAAATGCTTGGTTTGCTGGTACAGAAGCTGGCTATGCTATTGCTGATGTTTTATTTGGAGATGTAAATCCTTCTGGTAAATTGACTTCAACTTTCCCAAGAAGTGTTGGTCAATTGCCAATTTACTACGCGCACAAAAATACAGGAAGACCACTTTCGAATACAGAAGGAAAATTCGAAAAATTCAGATCAAATTATATTGACGAAAGAAACGAACCATTATTCCCATTCGGATTTGGTTTGAGTTATACGACTTTTGATTATTCAAACCTGAAAATTTCTTCTGATAAAATGAATTTCAGTGGAAAATTAAAAGTAACAGTTGATGTAACAAACACTGGAAATTTTGACGGAAAAGAAACAGTTCAATTATACATCAGAGATTTAGTTGGTTCAGTAACAAGACCAGTTAGAGAATTAAAAGGTTTCCAAAAAATAACACTTAAAAAAGGTGAAAAACAAACCGTAAGTTTTGACATTACTGTTGAAGATTTAAAATTTTATGACTCTGATTTACAATTCGTAGCAGAGCCTGGACAGTTTGATGTTTTCGTTGGAGGAAATTCGACTGCCGACAAGAAAGTTAGTTTTGAGTTAACTAAATAGTTGGTTTATTGATTAGTGAAAAGCCCTCTTACGGAGGGCTTTTTTTCTAAAGTAAAGACCCTTTTTTGTAATTATTTAATTACGTTTATTATGAATACTTTTAAAATATTTACTGCAGTCTGTCTTTTTGTTTTTTCATATTCTAATGCACAAAAGAATGCTGTAGTAGCACATCGCGGCGCATGGAAAAAAAACAATTTGCCCGAAAATTCAATCGCATCATTAAGACATGCCATTGATTTAAAACTTCCCGGTTCTGAGTTTGACGTTTGGAGAACAGCTGATGATTCACTTGTAATTAATCATGATGCACATTACAACAAACTGCTTATTGAAGAAACAAATTATGCAGATCTAATTCGATTTAAGCTCTCTAATGGAGAGAAACTTCCAACATTATACGAATATATTTCAGAAGGAAAAAAGAACAACAAACATACTCTTTTGGTCTGCGAAATAAAACCTTCAGAAATAAATAAAGAAAGAGGACAAAAAACAGCATTAATGGCTGTTGAAACTATCAAGAAATTAAAAGCAGAAAAAATCACCTGCTACATCAGTTTTGATTACGATATTCTAAAACAAATTAGAAAAATTGATCCGAAAACTTCTTTACAATATTTAGAAGGAAATAAATCTCCAAAAGAAGTAAAAGCAGATAAAATAAACGGTGTTGATTATCATTATTCAGTCTTTAAAAAACATCCGGAATGGATAAAAGAAGCCAAAGAAAATAATATAATTCTAAATGCCTGGACAGTTAACGAAGCAGCTGATATGGACTGGATTATAGAGAATAAATTTAATTATATCACTACAAACGAACCTGAACTTTTAAGCGAAAAATTAAAAGAGAAAAAATAGATTTCATCATCATTTTTACTAAAGGATTGAATTCTATTAAAACTTAAAAAGAATACAAATGAAAAAGATATTTATATTGCTTTTAATGGCTTGTACAACAAGTTTTTGGGCGCAAAATATTCCCGGAAAAACAGAATGGTTTGATCCAAATAAACCTGCGACAACCTATTGTAACCCAATTAATATAGGATACAATTATACGACTTACAATCATAATGGCATTCCTTATTCTCGTCGTTCCAGTGCAGATCCGGTAATTATCACTTACAAAGGCGAATATTATTTATTTGCAACCAATCAGGCAGGTTTCTTTTGGAGTAAAGATATGTCAGACTGGAATTTTGTTTACGGAAGTTTTCAAAGAAAGCCCGGCGATGACGATCAATGTGCGCCTGCGGCTTGGGTTGTAAACGATACCTTATTTTACGTAGGCTCAACATGGAATAGAGACCATCCAATTTGGAAAACAGCCGATCCGAAATCAGGAAAATGGACACGTCATGTAGACAAGGCAATGTTACCCACATGGGATCCTGCGATTTTTCAGGATGATGATAAAAAAGTATATATGTATTATGGTTCAAGCGGAAAACTGCCTTTAGTAGGTGTTGAGGTGGATTACAATACGTGGTTTCCAAAAGGAAATCAGGCCGATTATGCGACATTATACAAAGCAGCAGAAGTAGAAGATATTCAAAAACCTTATGGACAAATAAAAGAAGTTGCTATTCTTGATCCTTCTGCACACGGCTGGGAACGTTTTGGACCCAATAATGATATGGAACCTGCTCCTTGGGGAAATTTTATTGAAGGAGCATGGATGACTAAACACAACGGAAAATACTATATGCAATATGGAGCGCCGGCAACAGAATTTAAAGGCTATGCAAATGGTGTTCATGTAGGAGATAATCCGTTGGGGCCGTTTACCTATCAAAGACACAATCCGATGTCGTATAAACCAGGAGGATTTGTAATTGGAGCAGGACATGGAAATACGTTTGCAGATAATTACGGAAATTACTGGAACACAGGAACATGCAAGATTTCTATAAAAGACCGTTTTGAGCGTCGTATAGATATGTTTCCTGCCGGTTTTGATAAAGATGATGTAATGTATTCAATTACTTCTTACGGAGATTTTCCAATTGTGCTGCCAACGGGTCAAAGAGATCAGACAAAAGGAGCTTCATCAGGATGGATGCTTCTTTCGTATAAAAAACCGGTAACCGTTTCTTCTTCTGAAGATTGTATGGAAGTGGAAACACACAGAATGGATAACGGAGGTAAAAAAGTATACGAGAAATTCTGTTACGGTCCCGAAAATTTAACGGATGAAAATATTCAGACGTATTGGTCCGCAAAAACAGGTGATCCGGGAGAATGGCTTCAAATGGATTTAGGAAGACAAATGGAAATCAATGCTTTGCAGATTAATTACGCAGATCATAAAGCAACTCAGTACAACAAAGCAATGGATATTTATTATCAGTATAAAATATTTATGTCTGATGATGCCCAAAATTGGACTTTAGTAGTTGACAAATCTAAAAATGATAAAGATGCACCACACGATTATGTAGAGCTTACAAAACCATTTAAAGCGCGTTACATCAAAATGGTAAACATTCATAACGCATCTGGTTTATTTGCTGTTTCAGATTTCAGGGTTTTTGGAAACGGATTATCAGAAAAACCAAAAGCGATTACTGCTTTTAAAGTTGATCGTAACAAAGCCGATTCAAGAAACGCTATGATTTCGTGGAAAAAACAAAATGATGCCGTTGGATATAATATTTATTACGGAATTGCGCCTGATAAATTATACAACAGTATTATGGTTTACGGCGATAATTCGTATGATTTTAGAGGTTTAGATAAAGGAACTAAATATTACTTTACAATCGAGCCTTTTAATGAAAATGGAATAGGAGCAAAGAATAAGATTATCGAAGTGAAATAGTTTTATTTTATTAAAATCATAAAAACTCTGATTATAAATTTAAAGATTTATAATTGGAGTTTTTTTTTGTTAAAGCAGATGGAAAAACTCTGACAATTCTATATAATTTTTGTTTCTTTGTAAAGAAGCCCAAAAAGCAACATAACCCAAAATGGTATTAAAATTATGAAAAAAACGATTCTTTTAACTGCTTTAGTTTTAAATGGATTGACAACATCTTTTGCTCAGTCAAACGATGAAAAAAACATTAAATTATTTTACAAAAAAGCTTTAACCGAAGCTAAATGTTATTCTTGGTTAGAATATTTATCAAACGATATTGGAAGCCGCTTATCTGGATCAAAAGGAGCTGCTGAAGCTGTAGAATACACAAAAAGACAATTAGATAATTTAGGTCTTGATAAAGTTTACTTACAAGAAGTTACAGTTCCGCATTGGGTTCGAGGCGAAAAAGAAACCGCTTTTATCTTAGACGGAAAAGTAAAAACTGCTGTGCCAATCTGCGCTTTAGGAGGTTCAGTAGCAACTCCAAAAACAGGAATTACAGCTGAGGTAATTGAAGTACAGAGTCTTGACGAATTAAAAGGACTTGGAGATAAAGTAAAAGGGAAAATTGTATTCTTTAACAGACCAATGAATCCTGAAAATATTGGAACATTTGAAGCATATTCTGGTGCTGGTGACCAGAGAAGAAGCGGTGCAAAAGAGGCTGCTAAACTCGGAGCTGTTGGAGCAATCGTACGTTCATTAAACTTACGTTTAGATGATTTCCCTCATGCGGGAGCGCAAAGTTATGGAGATTTACCAAAAGAGCAATATATTCCGGCTGCTGCAATTAGTACAAACGGAGCAGAATTATTGAGTAAAGTATTAAAAGCAAATCCGGCAATAAAATTTTATTTCAAACAATCTTGCGAAACTTTGCCAGATGCGCAATCCTATAACGTAATTGGAGAATTAACAGGAACTGTAACTCCGGAAAATGTTATTGTTGTGGGTGGTCATTTAGATTCTTGGGATTTAGCAGACGGTTCTCATGATGATGGAGCAGGAGTGGTACAAAGTATGGAAGTTGTTCGTATTTTGAAAAACTTAAACTATAAACCAAAAAATACGATTCGTGTTGTATTATTCATGAATGAAGAGAACGGCGGAAAAGGCGGTGCTAAATATGAAGAAGTAGCAAAACAAAAGAATGAAAACCATATTTTTGCGTTAGAAAGTGATTCAGGCGGATTTACTCCAAGAGGTTTTTCTATCGAAGCTGATGATGCTAACTTCAAGAAACTGCAAGGTTACAAAGACTTTTTTGAGCCTTATTTCGTAAACAGTTTCCTTAAAGGACATGCAGGTTCAGATATTGAGCATTTAACAGCAAAAACAACAATCGTTAAAGCAGGTTTAATGCCAGATTCTCAACGTTATTTTGATTATCACCATGCGGCAAATGATAAATTTGATGCTATCAATAAAAGAGAGTTAGAATTGGGTGCAGCAACAATGACATCATTGATTTATTTAGTTGACCAAAACGGAATTGTTCTTCCATCAGCGAACTAAATATATTTTAAAGCATATATCCAAAAATTAGTTGTTTAAAAAGTATTGGATGACTAAAAATTAGCTTCGGAGAAGCGAAATATTTATAGAAACTACATTTATCATTGATAACAAGCTCCTGCGGAGCGACATCTGTTTTTTAGTGCTGGTATATTTCGCTCCTCTGGAGCTCATTTGCATTAATATTTTTGATTTTCTATAAATATTCTGCCCCGCTGGGGCTTATATAAAATAGACAGAAATATAAAAACCAATGAGGCTGTCCATTACTTTTCGGACAGCTTCTTTTTTATAAATAAAATTTCAAAAATTAAAGTTTTATTACCAAAGAGTAATAAAAAAACGTAATCGGAATATTTGAAAATAGAATTAAAATTTTAACCGCAATATCTCTTCTTTGTTCAGCTAAATGAAAAAACTTATCTGTTAAATCAAAGAGCATTATAGCATTTAATACAATTCCTGAAAAGGCAAAAGGCCAGGCAATAACTAAAACATTCGGACTTTCATTTGAAAGAATATAAAGTACAAATAAAAGCGTGCTGATAATAAAAGTTCCAATTGCTAACTCGGTAGACTGCTTTTCTGCAAAAGGTTCATTATGTGTTGTTTTCATGATTTATATTTTAAAAGTTTGCTGAATAGATTGAATTGACATTGAAAGCATTTTAGAAAAATCCAGATAATAAAACGGATGCGCTTTTTTTCCCTTTTTATACTGCTCTAAAAAATATTGTATTCGTTTAGGATAGAATGGAGTTCCGGTTAAAATAACCAGAAACAAATACAAGCTTCTTTTTCCATTTCCGAGTAGATAATACTGCATTCCGATTTCTTCATAAACTGAAATTCCTGTATTGGTTAAAACGTGAATAATATCATGATCCTCTAATTTTTCCTGAATATCAAAATGATGTTGATGTAGAAAATTTCCTAAACCGTATCCCAAACTATCTTCGGGAAAATCAAATAATTGCTTTTTATCAATATTCCACGGTTCATTTTTCTTGAAATATTTTTGATACGGTATTTTAGTGTATTCGTAAAGTTTTTCAATTAAATAATCTTTCATAATTCGGTTAGTTAAAAGTTCTTTGAAATTCAAAGTAAATAATTAAAATAAAAAGCTAATAAGTTTATAATTAGCTTTTATTTAATGTTTTTTAGTAATTATCAATTATAGTTTCCAGTAAATCTGAATCAGATAGGTCAGAAGGGGCAACGACTTTTTCTTCCAGCGGAATTTCATTTCTATATCGCTCTTTCAATATTTTTTGAACTCTGGCATCTTCTAAATTAAAATCTTTTAATTCTTTAAGTTTTGAAAGTTCTATTCCGGCAACATTTTTATAAATCTTCCAAACCAGTTCAGAACAATAAATTCTATTATCCGTCCATTCAAAATAAGCATCGTATTCTTTGCCGTCAAACTGCTGACTGTACTCTTGCATTTTTTGAATAACAGATGGAGTTAAAGTTTTATCAGCATTTTTTAGTCGTTTCACCACATATTTATTGTCCTTTCCATGTTGAATCCATTCATCAAACGGAGTAAGTTTTACTGGCTGAACTGCTTCAAAAACAAACCATTTCCCATTAATATTATAAATAATACCGCAATGAGAAAATTTTGAATTAGTAGCAATTCGTACTGCTTCACATTGAGGTGACTGCGACGTTTGAAATATAATATCTCCATCTTTGATTTTGCTGAGTTCATTATTTTCAACTTTAGATTTCGTTTTCGAAAAGGGATTGTTTGGGAAAACCTTCATGGCCACAAACAAGGCACAGGCGAAGCTCAGTACGAACGTGACAAACAGAAAAGTATATTTTTGTTTTTTCATAGTTAATCGAAATAGTAAATAAAGTACTTTGAAATACAAAGTAAATAATAAAAAAAATAGCTGCCAAATAAAATGACAGCTATTTTCGAAATATATTTTTTAGAATAAATTAGATTCTGAAAATTCCACCAACAGCAATAATTCTTTGGAAGAAATAAAAATGCTGAGAAGCTTTATCATCGTTACTTACAGTAGTTTTAATATCATGCATATCGATATAACCACCTTTTAATTCTCCCTGAACATAGAAATGTTTGAAGAAAGTAATATTTAAACCCGCTTTTGCAGAAACCCCGTAACCAGAAACATGAAAATCATCATGACGTTCTTTTCCTAAAAGAGTAGTATTGGTTTTTGGATACAAAATACCAGCTCCTAATCCCTCTGTCAAGTTAATCTGAACTTTATCAATATTTGGAAGACTGAACAATTTCGAAATATCATCAAATCTTGAAACTTCTGTATTAATGTAGTTCAAACCATCTGTATGCTCGTACATTAAAAAAGCAGGCCCATTTGGATTAGTAACACCCATGTCATAACCACCTTCTATAGCGCCATTTAAAGACATATCTACAGGTGTATTATCATAATGGCCATTATAGATATGAGCAGGATCACTGTCAGGTAAATTAATATCACCATTAACTTTAGCCGTTTGATTCTGAGTCATTACATATTTCATGTGGTCTACACCAATTGTAACACTGTAATGGTCACTAATGAAATAACCTAATCTCAAATTCGTTTGAGGAATTGTCATATTAGCAGGATTGATATAATCAACGTGCCATCCTTTTGGTTTATCATGAGCAGACATGTCTTCTACTCTAAACTTATAATCTTTTCCAGTAAAAGTTACGTCAGATTTTGAGTAACTTTCTCTGTTACCGCCCCACATCACAAAGAATTTTCCTTTGTTGTGAGCAGCATATTTTTGTACAGGTATTTCTTCTTGGGCAAATGTGTTTAAAGAAACACAAGCCAATAAGAAAAATAAAATTTTTGTTTTCAAAGAACTTAAGTATTAATAGGTATTAAAATGCGTTAACTGTTTTTCTAATAGCAACTAATTTGTTCATTAAACCTTCAAAATAGTCTAAATGTAACATATTAGCACCATCGCTTTTTGCATTAGCCGGATCAAAATGTGTTTCGATAAAAATTCCGTCTACACCAACTGCAATTCCGGCTTTTGCGACAGTTTCGATCATATCTGGTCTTCCCCCTGTAACTCCTGCTGTTTGGTTTGGCTGTTGTAGAGAATGTGTAACGTCTAAAACCGTAGACGCATATTGCTGCATAGTAGGAATTCCTCTAAAATCAACAATCATATCCTGATAACCAAACATAGTACCGCGATCTGTAACCATAACATTTTCGTTATTACAGTCTAATACTTTTTGTACAGCGTGTTTCATACTTTCCGGACTCATAAATTGTCCTTTTTTCAGGTTTACTGTTTTTCCTGTATTGGCAGCAGCCACAACCAAGTCAGTCTGGCGAACTAAGAAAGCAGGAATTTGTAAAACATCAACGTATTGAGCCGCCATATCAGCGTCTTCGTTTGTATGAATATCAGTTACAGTTGGAACGTGAAAAGTTTCAGAAACTTTTCTTAAAATTTTTAAAGCTTTTTCGTCGCCAATTCCAGAAAAACTGTCGATTCTAGAACGGTTCGCTTTTTTAAAAGATCCTTTAAAAACATAAGGAATCTGAAGATTGTCGGTAATACCAACTAATTTTTCAGCAATTCTAAGAGCCATTTCTTCTCCTTCAATAGCGCAAGGTCCCGCCAATAAAAAGAAGTTTCCGCTGTCAGTATGCTTAATTTGTGGAATATGTTGTAAGTTCATAAAATTATTTTTTTGCACTGCAAAGGTAGTTATGATTTATGAATAGCAGATGAAGATTTAAGATTATTTTAAGAATCCGGAAACCTCCGTATAATCAGATAGTATTTGAACAAAATTATTGATTAGATTAATATTAAGCTTTTTATTAGCACAATATTAAAACTAGGAAGGGATACAATAAATGATATTTATCATGTATTTGATAGACAGTAGTAAAAGTTGTAGAATATTATATTATATTATATGATTTATTTAAAACTGAAAACAGCCTATTTATTTAGATTATTTTTCGTATGATCTTTTTATAAAATACTGAACAATAATAACAATCAAAAGTATGATTGTAAGCAAGAATGCAAGTACAATTATTCCAAGTATTCCCATTCCGCATCTATAAGGACGACCTTCAAGACTTTCAGTAAAATTATATGAAGCTATACAACAAGCTGTAATAGATAAAACGACTTGTAAAATGAAACTAATTAATGAAACAGTTCCAAATTTTAGTGAAATGCTTTCACCAATGGATTTTCTGCCATAAACAAGTTGAAATAATAAAGGTAAAATAATTAAAATGAAAGGAGATATTCCGTACATGTAAAAATGATATTACTTGGTTTAGTGTCAATGAAGTTTACTCTTTTTTCAAACTCAATCCCATCGGAACCATTAAAATTCCTTTTTCATAAATGTTTAAATACAAGGTTACAGGTTTTTTCTGCCCTTCCCAGGTTAATTCATAAATATTTAAAAATCCTGCCCCCATATCGCTTCTTTTTGTTGGAAAAGGACAGCATGTTTCCAGACGTTTATATGTGATTTTTTCTCCATTTGGTCCGGCAAGAGCATTTAGAAAACGCATTTCGTTTGTTGCCTCGTCTCTCGTATTCTTAAAAAATATATTTACAGGATAATCAGGATCATATCCGTATTTTTTGTCTTTGCTGTATTGAGTGATAACAAATGTATTATTTTTATTTAAAACCAAATCAGGAGCATTGTCGTCTACATTTTTTAAAGTAGATTTTGTGCTTATACAAGAAGTTGCGGTTATTAATACAATAATGAAAAGTGCTATTTTTTTCATGGTTGAGGTTTATTTTTGGTCACACAAATGTAAAAGGTTTTTTAGAAATCTATTCAACCTTTTTTTGGTTTAGTTTTACTATACCAATTACAATCAGATATTGTGCCACAAGATAAGTAAGCATGATAATAAATGCACTTTTTTGTATGGGCATATGAAATTTGTTTATTGCCAAAATACTATCAGAAACAACAAAAAATAAAGCTCCAAAGAAAACATATTGATTGGCAGGTTTTTTCCAAATTAAAAGTCCATTGTAAGCAAATAAGAGCATAATTGAAATTACGCTGGCATAAACAATTACCGGAATTTTTAAGTCTCCTAAAGTTGGTAATAATACAGAAAGCATACCTACCAAATAACTGGCGATTATAATACTGCCGATTAAGAATATTATAGCGTTTTTTTTGAATTTTTCTTTTACCTGTTTGTTAAACAACACGCAGTAGAGAATATGTGAGATTAGAAATGAAACCAATCCTAAAATGAAATAGATTTCGGCAATATCTGAAAAAAGTAAAATTACATCGCCAATCCAGGAAAATAATAAGGCTGTTATTAGAATACTTCGCGTTTTGAACTTTTTAGAAAAATAAACACCTAATATTAATAACGGAATTAAAGCTGGTTTTAAATAACAATCTAACGCTTCATATCCGAGGAATAAAAGCAGTAAATAAATAAAGCTGAAAGCGATATAAATTTTAAAAAATACAGTATTTTTCATTATGCGGTTTGTGAATTTATGGTTTGGTTTTGGGTAGTTTTAAAATCAATTGTTACAAAGTAAATTGTCGTTAAAAAAGAGATACTTAGATAACCTAAAATTATATAATTACTAAACGAAAAAACGGTATTTAAACCAAACCAGTCACCATAAAACGAAATAACGGCAATTGCAAAAGCTAATCGGAATCCTTCCCAAAGTATGGCAAATCTGCTTTTATCCATCAATTCAGAATTGCTGTAAATGGTTATAAAAATGAAGAATCCATATACAAAGATATTCGGAAGGCCGATTTTGGCGATATTGTCAAACAAATAGCTTACAAACAAAAGTGTAATTAAAATTTGGGTAACAGACCAATAGATTAGTTTTTGAGAATTTTGTGTTCCGTATTTGTCAAAATCAAAAACATTTTCGATTTTGTTTACAGGATATTTTTCCTCAAAATTTTCAGGTCTCCATCCCGTAGGTTTAAACCAGATAGTCAGTTTATCTTTCCAGTTTTCGGCGCGCCAGGCATCTATTATGAGAAGTGTTAAATGCTGAAAGTTTATCTTGATAGGATTCCATGTATTGACAGGTCTTGTAATGCCAAAAACCGGCGGAACATCGTCTAATTCTGCCTGAAAAGTGCCAAAAAGTTTATCCCAAAAAATAAATATCTGCGAATGATTTTTGTCTAAATATTCAGGATTTATAGCATGATGAACACGGTGATGCGAAGGCGTAACAAGAATATGCTCTACAAATCCCATTTTTTTAATGTGTTTGGTATGATACCAAAATTGTAAAAATAAATGGAGTGGGAGCGTAATAGCAATTACAGAAGCTGGAACACCCAATAATGCCGCAGGAATTAGAAGAAAAGTAAATAAATTAACCAAACTCGCAATGGGCTGACGAAGAGCGCAGGCAAGATTAAATTCTTCGCTGCTGTGGTGAATTGCATGTTTATTCCAGAAGAAATTGATTTGATGCGCCAGTCGGTGACTCCAATAACCATAAAAGTCAATGACAAAAAAAGCAATTACATACGAAAGAAGATTGGCTTCCTGATGAAAAATAGTAATTTTAGATACCATCCATTCATAAGAAAGAAAAGTAACGCTCAACCCCAAAACGTCTTTTACAGAATTGGTAATTCCGGAACTGATACTCGAAACGCTGTCAATTAAAGGAGCGGTATCGTTCTTTTTGTAAATACCGTATAGTTTTTCAATTACTATTAAAACCAGAAAAACCGGCATTGCAATAATTAGTATTTTTCCATATTCTTCCATAAAAAAACATCGTATTTTATTTCAAATATAAAATAAAATACGATGTTTTTTAAATTATTGTTAAATTAAACAATTTCTGCGCTTAGTCCGGCTTCCAGAAGTTGTGTACATTGAGGTTTTAATTTGTCAATTGGCCCTGTTTTTACAGTACATTTTCCGGTGTAGTGTACAATTATAGAACATTGTTCTGCTTGTTCTGCAGTATGATCGCAAACACGCATTAAAGTGTCAATAACATGATCAAAAGTGTTTACATCGTCATTATAAACAATGATTTCATTATTGAAACCAACTGCTTCTTTCTCACGGACTTTTTCTCTTACTTTTTCTTTAGTACTCATTTGTTTTTAGTTTTTGTACTGTTGTAATTACTAATAACTAATTTACGTATTTTAATGAAACCCAGTTGTTTCTTTGAAGTTTTTTAACATACGTCAAACCTTTCTCTGTGCATGAAGCATCGATAAACGGAATGTCTTCTTCATAAAAACCGCTAAACAATATAATTCCGTTTTTGTTCAAAGAATTAACATAGGCCTGCATGTCGTTCAACAAAATATTTCTGTTGATGTTGGCAATAATTAAATCGTATTTTTTTCCGGCCAATAAAGCAGCGTCGCCTTCATAAACGCTGATATGTTTGCAATTATTGCGTTCAGCGTTTTCTATTGAATTTAAGTAACACCAGTTGTCAATATCAATAGCATCAATAGGTTCAGCGCCTTTCATTTCGGCTAAAATAGCCAAAATAGCAGTTCCGCATCCCATATCAAGAGTTTTTAAACCTTTCACATCCATCTCTAATAAATGCTGAATCATCATGTGAGTAGTTTCATGATGTCCGGTTCCAAAACTCATTTTAGGTTCAATTACAATGTCAAATTCAGCATCCGTTTTTGGATGAAAAGGAGCGCGAACATGGCATTTTCCGTCAACATCAATAGGCTCAAAATTCTTTTCCCATTCTTCGTTCCAGTTAACCTGATCGATTTCTTCAATTGTATATTCAATTTTAAATTCTTCTGATTGTAAAATATAAATATCGTCCAGAATATTTTCGTCCCATAAATCTTTCTTCACAAAAGCCGAAATTCCGTTTTCGGTTTCAGTAAAACTTTCAAACGCTTTTTCGCCCAATTCTGCCACTAAAATTTCAGAACCCAATTCTTTTGGCTCAATTGTAAAATGATATCCTAAATAGATGTTTGACATAAATAAATTTTTTGCAAAGGTAAGAATAGAAAGCAGAAGTTGTTTATAAAATAATTGTAAAATGAGTTTTGTGAAATGTAAAATGAGTGACGTAAAAATTATGGAATAATGTAAAGTTTTAAAATAAAAAAAGCGTTCGCAACGGCAAACGCTTTTTTATATAATGTAAGATTTCAAAATCCAAAGTCTGAAATCTAAAATCTAAAATTTTAAAAATTAGATTGCTGTAACGATCGCTAAGAAATCATCAGCTTTTAAAGCAGCACCTCCAATTAAACCACCATCTACATCTGGTTTAGAGAAGATTTCTTTTGCATTTTCTGGTTTTACAGAACCTCCGTATAAAATAGAAACTTCATCAGCAATTTCAGCTCCAAAAGCTTTACGAATAGTTTCTCTGATAAATTCGTGCATTTCCTGAGCTTGCTCTGGTGAAGCAGTTTCTCCAGTTCCGATAGCCCAAACTGGCTCGTAAGCTAAAACAATTTTAGACCAAGATTCTTTTGAAATGTGGAAAACACCATCACGCAATTGGTTTTCAACAATATTGAAATGATTTCCAGATTGACGATCTTTTAATTCTTCACCAAAACAGAAAATTACTGTCATGTCGTGTTTTAAAGCCGTATCAACTTTATTAGCGATCAATGCATCAGTTTCGTGGAAAATAGCTCTACGCTCAGAGTGACCTAAAATTACAGTGTTTACACCAATGCTAGTTAACATATCAGCAGAGATTTCTCCTGTAAAAGCACCGCCTTCAGCCTGGTGAACATTTTGTGCAGAAACTCCAATAGTTGTATTTTTTAATTTTGCAGCAGCAGCTTGTAAATTTACAAATGTTGGTGCTACAATAACTTGTGCAGTTGTTTTTGCTGGAATTTTAGCAATTAACTCGTTTAATAATTCTTCTGTTTGAGCAGCATTTTTATGCATTTTCCAGTTTCCTGCAACAATCGTTTTTCTCATTTTGGTTGTATTTGTTATTTTTTTTATTTTTGTTTATTGTGGTAATTTTGTCAGCTGTTAAACTTGTTTTAAACCTTTTAAAGTTTCGTTGATTTTATCAAAATCAGTTTCGATAGCGCGATAAAGAACAATTTTTCCTGTTTTGTCTACGATAATATATCTCGGAATCCAGTCTAAGTCAATTGCTTTTCCAAAAACACCTTTCATACCGTCGTTCATCATAAAATGATCACCTTTTAATTCGTGTTTTTCAATTCCAATTTTCCATTTTTCAGCTGTTTTATCAGCAGAAAGGAATAAATAAGAAACATCTGGATTGTTGGCTTGAAGTTCTTTTACTTTTGGCATTGCTTTTACACAGTCGCCGCACCAAGAAGCCCAAACTTCAATGACTAAAGTTTTTCCTTTATATTTTTTTAAAATGTTTTTGAAAGAAGTTTGATCTCCTTCAAGAGTTAATAATTTTTCAGACAAAGCTTCTTTAGAAAAACTTGTTTTCTGAGCTTGTGAGCAGGAGAAAGTTATAAATGCGATAATAAGTAGTGCCGTTTGTTTCATGTGATAAATGATTTTTAACAAAGTTAAACAAACAATTGGAAAGCCAAATACAGATTAACAAAATTTGAAGACTCGTTTATTTTCTAACAAAACTCTAAATTTTGGTTAGAAAAAACAGAATGAAATCGTAATAGTTGAGCGTAAAATTATGGTTTTGACCGAATAACTTTTTCCGGAAACAAAAAATGAGGTGAAATTTTATTTTGAAAATGAAATTTTTAAGAGAAAAAACGTCTGAATTTTAAATTTTGAATGATGCAAAACACAAAAAAAAGAGCTTAAATTTTAAGCCCTTTTTTAAGATTTTTTATTTCGGTGAATCTATCAGAATTTTATAAACTCCTTTCGTCTGATCTAATTGATAGGCAGTATTTTTAATCTGCAGATCCTGATATTCAGTATGAGAACATTTACCACTTTTTCTGTTTGCCTGAACATGAAATTCAAATATGCTTTTTCCGGCAACTTTTATCGAATAGTTTATAGTTTCGGTATTCCAGCCAATATTTCCCAAGGTAATTACATTATAATTGTTTTCGGTAATAAAATTGTACTGAATCGTTTTATTAGGATTATCTAAATCTGTTATCGAAATATCTTTGCTGTTGTAAGTTCCGTTTGTAAATAAATTTTCACCGCTGGTTTTATCTACAAGCTCAAAAGCAAATACGGATGGAGGTGAAAAACAAGCAATAGTATCATCATTATTGCATCCGTAACTAAGCAGAACTACTAAAACACATAAATATTTGAATACACTTTTCATGATTAATTTGTTTTGGTTTAGTTAGTTGGTTTAGTCAAATGTAAGAATATTATGGTTTTGTAATTGTATTTTTATTGATAATTTTATTTTAAATTATAATTTCCTTCTGCCCATTTTTTGCTTGGTAAAAGCCATTCATCCAAAGCTTTGTACAGAAAACCATGTTTTAGATTTGTGTTGAGTTCGATTTCTTTGAAATGATTTATTTTGAGTTTTGAAGTTTCTTTTCGTTTAACTGCCGAAACGCCAAAAATATCTGATTTTTCGTAAATGGTTAAAATATTTCCACAGAAATTAATATCCGGAATTTCTTGAATATCAACATCTCTAAAACATCCAATAAAAACAAAATTCACATCAGGATTAGCCAAATAAGTCGAAACATACTGCGCAATATAACCACCTTTTGAAGTTCCGATAACGGTAATTTTGTTTGGTGAAACTCCTTTCTTCAAGAGATTTTTAATTTGTTTTACAATCTTTTTGGCGTAATTTGAGGCATTTGTGTTTTTCTTTCTGATTTCGCTAAAAACTATAAAATTATCTTTTCTAAATGATGCCAGAATTTCGTTGTATTCGGCTTTTCCATATTCAGGATGTGCGGTGTTTAAATCATTTTCTTCAATAAATTTATTGTGTAGAAAGAAAATGTAACGCTGGTCTTTGTTTGATGTTTGAGTTTGCCCGAAACTTAATTGGCTGAATAGAAATGAGATTAAAAAAGTAAATAAAAACTTTGAGATTTGTTTCATAGAAATGTTTTTTATTTAGCTGATTGTTTTACAATTAATGGCTGCGGAGTGTCATTATAAAAACTCAAAACTTCTTCTGCCTCTTTTTTAGAAAGATATTCTAATTTGACGTTTTCTAAAGTTTCTTGAGAGCTCATCATAGAACGAGATAAAATCAGTTTAAAAACTTCTTTCTTTTCATTTAGATTCTTTTTGTTTTTGTTGAGGTAACCTTTGTATGCTTCTGCCATCTGCATCCAGATTTCGATTTCATTTTCGGGATGTGAATCTCTTTTAAAATCAGTTATCGTCTGCTCTAGACTGCTTTTATCAACTTCGGCAAAAATGGTATGAATAGTTTTGATTTTTTCAATTTGTTCCGGAGTTAATTCCGAAACAACTTCATTTAATTTAATATTTTCGGGATTGATTTTTATAGATTTTTCCTCTTTATTCTGGCAAGAAATAAACAGAACAAAAAATAGGAGATAAGCAAATCTTTTTTTTCCTGTAACACGATTAAAAAGATTTAGTATCAAAGGAAAAATTACAAAGCTTATCCAAATTATAAATTGTCTGGAAACAAACTCATAGTAGTAGTTCAAATAAAAAACAGAGCCTATTAAAACAATGCAAAATATAGAATCTAAATAATTTACCTGTTCTTCAGAATATCGGTCAATATGTTCGCTTTTTAGCTCTCGCACTTCTTCAAAATATCTTGAATTGAAAAACCTTTTCCATCTTGGAAGAAAACCAATCAGCATCATGAAATTCTGAATCATATAAATGCTCGAAATTCCTAAAAGAAAATATTGAGCTGCAACGTATGCGCTTTGCAGGATGTAATCGGTATTAATAAATTGTTCGTTCTGATAAAGTCCGTTTAAATTGTCTATTGCAAAAAACATCATAATTATGGAACTCCAAATGCTTAAAATAAGTTTGTTTCTATCTGATAAATAGGTTTTTGTGAAAGCGTGAAAAAATGAAAACAGTGAAAATAAAATACCAATACCCATTAAGGTTTGAGAGATTATATTGTCAAAGTTGATAAAACCGTTATCAGCAACCCAATAAATCATGGCAATAGAGAGAAATAAGGTAACGCCTTCGGTTAATTTTGGAGTTATATTTCGTTCATTAAAAATGCGTGAATAAAGAACATAAAAAACAAAGAAAACAAAAGGCCAAAACGAAAGACTTCTGTCTAAAATAAAGCCAAGACTGCAATCTGAATCATCCACGACGGTGCATAAAAAATAACCAAGGCAAAATATAAAAATAAAAGAAAAGATTCCGATAAGAACGGATGTTGTCCATTTATTTGACATTCTTCTGCTTTCAAAAATTACTCCTGCAATTAATGCCAAAACCTGAAGAGAAACTAAATGTGTCCCGGAAGATTTGTGAATATAAAAATCATAACCTGCATAAATAATTAAAAATAAGATGAATAAAAAAAGGAAAGGGTTTTGATAAAACATTTTAGCCAGATTTTTTCTTATCGCAGTTAGCATTTTATTGGGGAGTTAGGTTTTTAGTTAGATTTTAGTTTGGGTTTATTTTCAAAAAATAACGCCAATATATCTAAAAAAAAAGAATATTGGCGTTCTTTATATTGTTTTTGATTTTTTAAAGACCGTAAGCTACATCAGACAGTTTTAAATCATCAATATCGTTGTAATGCACTTTTTGAGCTATTGTTCCTTTGTGTATTACTACAATACTTGGATTTGCTCTTTCGATTGTTTTTAAAGCAGTTGCATCGCAGAAATAAAAATCAGTATCTAAATTGTATTGTTTTTTTGCTTTTGCAATTTCCTCTGCGCCAGATGCTGTCATACCAATTACTTTATATCCTTTTGCTTTAGCATCTGCAGAAACTTTTGCTAATTTTTTCATTCCTTCAGGGTTTGATAAAGCCAGATCATAAGTTACAAAAACTAATAATTTTGGTTCTTTTAATAACTCTTCTTTATAGTCAGAATCATCTTTTGTCATTGTAAAATCATGAATTGGCGGTACATAACCTTCTGTAATTACTTTGTCTTTTCGGTCAACAAAAGTGGCACCTTCCGGAATATTCATTAAATCTTTTTCGGTAAATTCTTTATCAACGCCGTTTACTTTGTAAATAAAGATCATTTCAACTACTGATTTTGGAGCGCCTTCCGGAATTTCCATTCCTTTTTCGATATTCGTTCCTACTTTATAAGGACGGAAATCTTTTATCGGATTGTGGTTTAAAACCCAATAAGCCATAATAGCGCACAAAGTTACGCTTACAATAGTTATGGCATTTGTTATCGTATTTGAAAACAATGGTTTTACTAATTTTTGATTGATGAATAATATCAAAATAAAGAATAATAAAACAACATCTTTTGTAAATGACTGCCAAGGCGTTAAGTGTAAAGCATCGCCAAAACATCCGCAGTCTTTTACCACATCAAAATAAGCAGAGTAGAAAGTAAGGAATGTAAAGAAAACAATTAAAAGTAAAAGTGCCCAAATGGTTGTTTTTGCTTTGTAACCAACTAAAAGCATTACACCTAAAACAACTTCCAGAATAACTAAAAAGATAGCTAATCCTAAAGCCAAAGGCTCCAGAAAAGGCATATTGAAAACGGGCTCGCTAAAATATTCGGCTAATTTATACGAGAAACCAACTGGATCATTCAGTTTTATTAATCCGGAAATTATAAATAATACACCAACAAATAGTCGGGAGAATTGGGTAATAATGTTTTTCATGTTGTATAGAATTGGGTTAAATCCCAAATTTTAAATTCCAAAATCCAAGTTTAGCATTGGAATTTGGAATTTAAAATTTGGAATTTTATTTAGTAATAGGATTTAAAATCAGAGCAAAAACAGAATAATTAATCATATCCTGATAATTGGCATCAATTCCTTCAGAAACTATTGTTTTTCCTTTATTATCTTCAATTTGTTTTACGCGAAGCAGTTTTTGCAAAATCAAATCGGTTAAAGAGCTTACACGCATATCACGCCAGGCTTCTCCGTAATCATGGTTTTTAGCTTCCATTAAATCTTTGGTAAGCTTTACTTTAGCATCATACAATTCCGTCGCTTTTTCAACGTCAAGATCCGGCTGATCTACAACACCTAATTCCAGCTGAATCAAAGCCATAATAGAATAATTGATGATTCCGATAAATTCTCCTTTTTCATCTTCATCAACTTTACGGACATCATTTTCTTGTAAACTTCTAATTCTTTGTGCTTTTATGAAAATCTGATCCGTGAGCGATGGCAATCTTAAAATTCTCCACGCACTGCCGTAATCTTTCATTTTATTGATAAATAAAGTTCTGCAGATTGCAATAACATTATCAAATTCTTGGGAAGTATTCTTCATTTATATGCTGTATATTTGCTAAAATTTCTTCAAAAATAAGGATAATTTTTTTAGAGTTTCAAGTTTGAGGTTTTCTTTGTTCCAAGTTTTTTCTAAACAAATTGTTAACGCTGTAACTTGAAACTGAAAAATGTTTCAGGTTCTAGGTTTCAAGTTCCCAAACTTGTCTAATCTGCATTAACTTGAAACATTAAACAAATAAAACTTGAAACAAAATGTTTATTAACTGCAAAGGCAAACTTATAGATTTATCGATTCCTAAAGTAATGGGAATTTTAAATGTTACGCCAAATTCTTTTTTTGACGGAGGAAAATATAAAAACGAAGACGAGATTATTTCACAAGTTGATAAAATGCTTTCTGAAGGAGCAACATTTATCGATATTGGTGCTTATTCCAGCAAACCCAGTGCAGAATTTGTTTCGGAACAGGAAGAAATCGACCGAATTGTTCCGGCAATAGAATTGATTTTAAAGCATTTTCCAGAAACTTTATTGTCAATTGATACTTTTAGAGCTGAGGTTGCCAAAGCAAGTATAGAAAGCGGCGCCGCAATTATAAACGATATTGCTGCGGGAGAACTGGATGATAAAATGTTTGATGTTATAGCTCAATACAATGTTCCGTACATTATGATGCACATGCGAGGCAATCCGCAGACCATGCAGAGTTTGACACAATACGATGACATTGTAAAAGAAATACTTTTCTATTTTTCTGAAAAAGTAAAAAAAGCAAGAGCTTTAGGAATCAACGATTTGATTTTGGATCCCGGTTTTGGTTTTGCCAAAACAACCGATCAAAATTATGAAGTAATGCAGAAAATGGAACTTTTTAACGAATTAGAATTGCCTGTTTTAGCTGGAATTTCCAGAAAATCTATGATTTATAAAACGCTTGATATTACCCCTCAGGAAGCTTTAAACGGAACTACTTTTCTTAATACGATTGCTTTGATGAAAGGGGCAAAGATTCTTCGAGTTCACGATGTAAAAGAAGCGGTGGAATGTGTTACTTTGTTTAATAAATTGAATTTTAATAATAATTTAAACGTATAGCTTGTCATTCTGACGAAGGAAGAATCTTCGCAAGTAACTCTACAAAGTAAAGCCAATCTTTGTAGATTCTGCAACGAAGATTCTTCCTTCGTCAGAATGACAAACTTTGAGGAATATATAAAAAATAAACATGAAATATTTCACTTTAATCATTGCTTTCCTTCTCTTTTCCTGCGGAAAAAAAGAAGAAGTTTTACTTCCAAAATCAAACGTTACAATTGTAAAAGACGTTAAAGATCATTCTCCAGTTTATATCTTTTTTAAAGTTAAAGGTAAAGACACCATTGCCGATTTAAACCGAAAAAATGCTATCATTTCGACGAATTGGATTCTGAATATAGACAAGCGTCTTCCGTTGAAGTTAGCGATTCCGGAGGTAATGAAAATGCAGGATAAAAAGCGAAATGAAAAAATGCATCAAAATGAAGAATCTGAAAATTACTATTCTTATGCAGATTCAATCGGAAAGAATTTAGCTTTTCTGCCTTTTACAAAAGTGTATTATAAAATGGAGAAACCCAAAGTAGGAAGCTTTGTAGTTTATTTTAGAAAAGGGAAAAAACAGGCTTTTATTGGGAATACCGAAATAAAAATAGCGGATATATTAAAGCTTTTTTACAGCATAAAATTTGAAAGAGTACCAGATTTGGTGTTTCTATTTGATAAGGATATGACTTATGGAGAATATCTCCAATACAAGATCTTATTGCAAAAAGATGTGACTTATAACCTCGATAAACTTCCTGTAGAATACATTTTTTAAAATTTGAACCTTTTAAAAAAACTTTGAACCTTTGTTCCTCTGAGCCTTTGTCTCTTAAAAAAATCTACTGATGATGATAAGGCTCATTACGTAAAATTGTAAATCCGCGATATAATTGTTCGATAAAAAACAAACGAACCATTTGATGCGAAAATGTCATCAGCGAAAGCGAAACTTTTCCCTGCGCTTTTTTATAAACCGTTTCAGAAAAACCGTAAGGACCGCCAATTACATATACTAGAGTTTTAACACCAGAATTCATTTTCTTTTGTAATTCTTCAGAGAAACCAACGCTGGAGAACGTTTTTCCGTTTTCATCCAATAAAATCAATTGATCGGTTGCTGAAAGTTTCGATAAAATTAGTTCGCCTTCTTTTTCTTTTTGCTGGCTTTCAGATAAGTTTTTTACGTTTTTGATATCAGGAATTATTTCCAAATCAAATTTGATGTAAAAAGACAAACGTTTGGTGTAATCGTCAATCAAAGTTTGAAGCGATTTATTATCCGTTTTGCCTATTGCGATAATTTTGATGTTCATTATTTTTTCTTTTAGCCACAGATTTCACAGATTAAAAAGGATTTTTTATTAAATCTAATCTGTGTTAATCCGTGTAATCTGTGGCAAATAAAATCTATTTTTTATTTTCGAAAACAGTTTCGAAATGTTCTACAATTGGAAACGGTTCGTAATAATGATGTAAAATCTTTTTCCATTCCAGATACGCTTCAGATGTTCTAAAGCCTACTGTATGATCTTCCAGCGTATTCCAGTCAACTAACAAAAGATATTTGTTTTCGATTTCCAGACATTTTTCTAAACGATGTCCTAAATAACCATCAATTGATGAAATGTACTGACTCGCTTTTGCAAAATCAGCTTCAAATTGATGAGCTAATTCTGGTTTAACGTAAAGAAATGCGGCTTCAAGAATCATATAAACGAATTTTATCTGCTTAATCTGCCAAATCTGCGAGAGTAAATTTTTCCCGCAGATTTAGCAGATTTGGCTGATTTTATTTTTTACTAGTTTTTAGAAAACTTCGCTTCAAAAGTTTTAAAACGATTATCTAAATCTTTCATTAGTTGTTTTTTAACTGATGCATCTTGGATGAAACTGTAATTGATGCTGTTGTAAACGTATTTTTTGATTGTTTCGTAATTCACATCAGGATATCTTTTTGCCAATAAAACATATTGTTCGGTCATGTTGCTTCTTAAAATTCCCGCATCATCGGTACTGATTACAATTGGGACATTAAAATCTTTATAAAGCGTAAACGGATGTCTATTTTCTTTTACTTTCAAAATGAATTCATTACTCGCCAAATTGATTTCAATCGGAATATTTTTTTGAGCCATATATTTCAACAAATCATACGAATTGGCTTCGTAAGCCATATCAACTCCGTGACCAATTCTGTTTGCGCCGGCTACGTAAATTGCATCGTTAATATGCCATGTTAAATCTTCCGGCTGAACTAAACCTAAAGTTAGTTCACCTGCATGAAGCGTATATTTTACGTCAGGGAATTTCGAATGGCAGTATTTAAACATCACCATATGAAGCCAATAGTCTTTCATAGAAGTCTTTCCATGTTCTGGAGAAACGATATTTACGCCTGCAGTTAATTTGCTTTCGCTTGACGAAATAAAAGCAATAACAAGATTTTTAAACAAGTCGACAGGTTCCATAAAACGAAGCACAAAATTTTGATAACGCATAGTAAAGCGTTCATCGTCCATTTTTAAATCTTTGTGAAGTTTCGCCAAAAAGTTGTTATTAAAATCATCGGCATATTTTTTAGCGTCTTTTTTCTGAATGGCTTTATACAAATCATCCAAAAGTTTCAAAACAGCTTTTTCGTCTTTTTGACTGGCTGCCTGACGAAGATTTGTATTGAAATCGGCCAAATCAGAAACATTCATATTACACGGAATAGTTGATAATTGTGTTTCGATATAACTTACATTTTCGGAAATGGCACGCTTTTTTAACTCCAGCATTCCTTCGGCAAAATGACCTGAAATTGTCGGTTCAAATTTCATAAACGAATCAAAAAACAAATCATCAGAAGGAACAGAACCATTATAATCTTTAGCCGACCAAGTCTGCATGATTTGCTGTTGGTAATAATCCAGTTTTTCGAGTTTTTTTATACTATCGAAATTTATCCAGTTTCCTTTTTCAGGTTTTGTTTTTGAAACCGCCATAGTTTCTAAATTCAAATAAAAGTTTTCTGCAACGGCTCTTTCTAAAAGCGGTTCTGCATAAACTGATCCTGAAAAATGGTGGTGTAAATCGCCTCCTTTAGGCATTTGTTGAAAAAAAGCTGTTAAGAGAGCTTCGTTATTTCTGATTTTTTCTAAATAACTCTCAGCTGATTGAGAAAAGCCGATTTGTGCTATAAAAATACAGAAAAGCGTAATTATCCTTGTCATACTCTAAGTTTAAATTACGCGCAAATATACGAGTTTTCGGAGAAATTTGAAAATTAGTTTTTTGAAGAGACAAAGTGACATAGGTGCAAAGAAACAGAGTAACAAAGTTTTTAAAGAAATGATTAAATAAAAAAAGACGCACTGCCGTGCGTCTCAACGTTAAAACCTTTGTAGCTTTGTCTCTTTGTCACTTTGTCTCTTTTAAGAAAAAAGCACATCACGTATTTCCTCAACCTTATCAAAAACACTTTTTGCAAAAGGACAAAGCGGAATAATTTTCAGGTTGTTATTTCGGGCATATTCTACAGCTGCCATAACTAGTTTTTTACCAACACCTTTTCCGTTAAATTCCGGGCTTACTTCGGTATGATCGATAATAAATTTGTTGTCTCCAGCCCAGGTATAAGTCATTTTTCCGGCTTCTTTTCCGTCTTCAAGAGCTTCAAAATAGCCTCTTTTTATATCGTTTATTTGTTGAATTTCCATTTTAAAATTATATTAGTGTGGTTTTAATTTCTATCGAATGTGTCAATGTTTTATGAATTGGACAACTGTTTGCGATAGTTTCTAATCTTTGTCTTTGTTCGTCATTAACTTCACCTATGACTTCGATTTTTCTTGTAAATACAGATACACTTCGTTCAGAATCTCTTTCAAAATCAATTTTAACGTTGATTTCGTCCACATCCCATTGTTTACGATTGATGTACATTCGTAAAGTAATTACAGTGCAGGAAGCCAATGAAGCGGCTAAAAGCTCTGTAGGATTTAATCCTAAATTCTTTCCGCCCAATTCCTGAGGTTCATCAGAAATTAAAATATTGTCGCTTGCTGATTTTATTTCTGTGCGATATAAACGCGTATCTATTTTTGCTGATACTGTATCCATAATTATTTAATTCTAGGTTCTGGTAATGGCACAAATTCAGTTTCTCCGGGAACTTTTGGGAAAGTTTGGTTTGTCCAGTCTGTTTTAGCTTTTTCGATGAGGTTTTTATCCGAAGAAACAAAATTCCAAAATATAAAATGTTCTTCAGGAAACGGCTGTCCGCCAAAAATATAAACGGTTGAGTTTTCGGCAATTTCAAATTCACAAAGAGAAGCTTCAGTTGTAATTAAAATTTGTCTCGGATCGTATGTATGTTCCCCATTTTTGATACTTCCTTCTAAAATATATAAACCGCTTTCGCCGAATAAATCCTTACCAATATTGATTTTCTTAGCTTCTTTGCTTTTAATTTCAATAAAATATAACGGACTGTAAACAGGAACAGGAGATTTTTTGCCAAAAGCTTCACCAGCAATTAATTTATATGAAACGCCATCTTCTTCCCAAGCCGGAATATCATCTGCTTCAACATGCGTAAAATTCGGATCCATTTGTTCCAATTCCTTCGGAAGCGCCACCCAAATCTGCAATCCGTGAAGCATTTTATCCGAATGTCTTAAATATTCAGGAGTTCTTTCAGAATGCACGATTCCTTTTCCGGCTGTCATCCAGTTCACAGCGCCGGGTTTTATTTCCAGTTCGGTTCCTAAACTGTCGCGGTGCATGATACTTCCTTCAAACAAAAATGTTAGAGTAGAAAGTCCGATATGCGGATGCGGCGGAACATCCATATTTTCGTGGTCACTTAAATGCGCAGGTCCCATATGATCGATAAAAACAAATGGTCCAACGGCTCTTTTTTCACGGAAAGGCAATAAACGGCCTACCATAAAGTTGCCAATATTGGCAGCGCGTTCTTCGATAATTAAACTGATATTTGACATGTGGTATTTTGATTTGATTTGAAAACAAAATTATAGTTGTGATAGAAATCTTTAACTTAATTTAGATTAAGAAAGTTCGTTTTGTGTTTTTTGATTTTATAAAAATAAGAAAAATCGTTTATTAAGTTTTTAGAAGATAATTAAATTTAGGTTTTAAAAGTCCCGGAGGGATGAAATATTTGTAGAAAATGATTGCCACAACCAGAAAGCCCCAGCGGGGCGAAATAAATATGTCGCTCCGCTAGAGCTTTTTTATGGGATAGGATAATGTTTTCTATAGATATTTTGCTCCGCTGGAGCATGAAAAACGGAAAATTATTAATTAATTCAATCAATCAATCAATCAATCAATCAATTCAAACTCTAAAACTTCACTTTCAGTTCCGTTTATTATAATCGACAACTGATGAATTCCGGTATGAAAAACACGAGTTGTAATTAGTTTAAAAGACTGATTTCTTTCAATCTTAGTTAATTGGTTTGGGTGATAAACCTTTTCACTGATTTTAAAGACTTTTTTAGCTAAATGTCCTTTTGCTTTTTTGTAGTGAACAGCGTATTCTAAACGAACTGTTTTGGCGTCTTTATTTTTATTATTTAAGTGAAATTGAAACTGTAGATAATCCCCAATTTTTACAGTTGGCGTTTTAATTTCGAAAGATGAAAGTTCAATATTACTGCTTTCTAAACCATAATGACTCAGAATTTCAGGATGACCTTGTTTTAATAAAGTTCTGCAGCCGTGTTTAATAATCCCGTCTGTTTCTTTGCTGTGTCCTTTCCATTTTGAAGCTATTTCGAGTACAATCTGCGGATTGTCTTTGGCAATATCGTTTAAATTATTGGCAACACTTCTTCGAACATATTCTGAAGGATCGTTTTTTAGATTTTCTAAAATCGGCAGAATAGAAGAGGGATCTTTCTTTAAAAACGGAATTGCCATTGCCCACGGTAATCTCGGGCGCGAACCTTCACTGGCTAAACGACGTACATGATGATTTTTGTGCAATGACCATTTAACCATTTCATCGATCATTTGTTCTTTATATTTTAAAATGAAAGGACGAACGGCAAATTCACAGCTTATAAATTGTGTGATAGAAACAAAGGCTTTTGCAGAAATTTCAAAATCTTCTAAACCGTACATTTCGATATAATCAGCAAAGAAAATGAAAGCCAGATTGCTCTCTGCAAAGTTGTTTTTCCTTAAGTTTTCTATGATTTTATCAATTAAAGAAATGGCTTCGGGAAAATTTTGAGGCATAAACTGGTGAAAAACAACAGTAGTATGTTTCATTCTTTCTTTCCATTCTTTTTGCGCAAAATCTCCCTCAAAAATTGTTTTAATAAATTTTTGTTTGTCGAATGCTGGATAGACTTCGGCGACAGCCTTGCTAAAATTTTCGTAAAAAGAAACCGAATAAATATCTTTAATTAATCCCATGATTTTTGTTTGAATAAACTTCAAAGATATTTAATTGATCTCTTATTAAGTGGTTAAGTTTTGTTAAGAATTGTAACTTTATTTTCCGGAATATCTTAATGGTTAAAAAAGAGATGTTTAATGTTTTAAGCAATTTTTCGTAGAAAGTAAACTTTCAAATCCATAAAATAAGTTTTAATTTAGCATTATTAAAAACTAAAAAATGATAAGCGAAGCACAGTTTCAGGCAGAATTACAACTTTTAATAAAAAATGCCATCAGAGAAGATGTTGGTCCGGGCGATTACAGTTCACTGGCTTGTATTCCAGACACGGCTCATGGTCAGGCAAAATTATTGGTAAAAGATCAGGGAATCATTGCCGGTGTTGAACTTGCTAAAATGATATTTGATTATGTAGATCCGAAACTTAAAGTGAAAACGTATATCGAAGACGGAATGCATGTAGAATATGGCGAAGTTGTTTTTGAAGTTTCCGGAAGTTCACAGTCTATTTTAAAAGCAGAGAGAGTGGTTTTAAATACCATGCAGCGTATGTCTGCAATTGCCACAAAAACCAGTTATTTAATGAAGCTTTTAGAAGGTACAAACGCTAAAATATTAGACACACGCAAAACAACGCCAAATTTTAGAGTGGCAGAAAAATGGGCTGTAAAAATTGGAGGAGGAGAAAACCACCGTTTTGCACTTTACGATATGATCATGCTGAAAGATAATCATATTGATTTTGCTGGCGGTATTACCCGTGCTATTTCTAAAACAAAAGAGTATTTAAAAGAAAACAATCTTGATCTTAAAATCATTGTTGAGGCCCGTAATTTAGATGAAATCAGAGAAATTTTATTGAGCGACGGCGTTCATAGAATTTTGATTGATAATTTTAATTATGAAGACACAAAAACGGCAGTAAATTTGATTGGTTCAAAATGTCAGACAGAATCTTCTGGAAATATCAGCGAAAAAACAGTTCGCGAATATGCTTTGTGTGGAGTTAATTATATTTCATCAGGCGCTTTAACACATTCTGTATATAATATGGATTTGAGCCTGAAAGCTTTTTAATGAAGTTATGAATTTTGAGTTATAAGTTATGAGTTTGATTTGCAAATCTAAAATCTAAATTCAACAATCTAAAATCAAAAATATATGTCGAAAGAGATAGAAGATCGGATTGAAAAACTGCCTGTAATACGCAATTTGGCGCGACTTTTAAAGAAAATAAAACTCCCTTGGTTAGAGGGATTTTCTTTGTATGATTTGCTCGAAATGTACACTTTAGGAATTCTCGAAGGTGCATTTTCATATCATGCCAGTGCGGTTTCTTTTAGCTTTTTTATGGCTTTGTTTCCTTTTACATTATTTATTTTAAACTTAATACCGTTTATTCCAATAGAAGGTTTTCAGGATGATTTTCTGCAGTTTGTACAACAAGGAGTTCCGCCAAATACCTATGATGCTATTAGTAAAATTATCAGCGATATCTTAAATAATAGTCACTCAGGGTTATTATCATCGGGATTTTTACTTTCGATTTTTTTGATGGCCAATGGTATCAACGGAATTTTAAGCGGTTTCGAATCATCAAAACATGTATTTGACAAGCGTGGTTTTTTTAGGCAATATTTGGTTGCATTGGCGATTTCACTTTTGATGACCGTAATATTGTTTGTAACCGTGGCGACAATTGTGGTTTTTGAGGTATTTATTCAAAAAACAATCATTCAGGATGTATTAAGTGATCGTATTCCGCTGATTATTTTGGGTAGATATTTATTCGTTATGCTGATGATTTTGATAACATCTTCAATATTATTACGTTATGGTACAAAACAGTATAATAAAGTACCTTTTATAAGCATCGGATCTGTTTTTACAACGGTCTTAATTGTTATATCTTCGTTCTTTTTTGGAATTTGGGTTATAAAATTTTCAAAATATAACGAACTTTATGGTTCAATTGGGACATTATTAATTCTAATGTTCTATATTTGGATAAACTGTATGATTCTGCTTTTAGGGTTCGAATTGAACGCTTCTATCAGAAAATTAAAACAAAAAAAAGAAAAATAATATGAAAAATTTGATGCTAACTATCGGAGTGTTCTTCTTTGCCCTGACCATGCAAAGTCAAAATGTAATTGGAAAATGGAAGACCATTGATGATGAAACAGGAGAGGCTAAATCGGTAGTTGAGATTTATGAGAAATCAGGAAAAATATACGGAAAAATAGTAGAAATACTTCGTGAAGGCCATAAAAAAGACATTTGTGTAAAGTGTGAAGGTGCCGAAAAAAACAAACCAATTTTAGGAATGACTATTATTAACGGTCTTAAAAAAGACGGTTCTGAATATAATGGAGGAACAATTTTAGATCCTACAAGCGGAAAAAAATATAAATGCTATATCTCTTTAGAGTCTGCTGATAAATTGAAACTTCGCGGTTATGTTGGAATTTCTCTAATGGGAAGAACACAATACTGGACAAGAGTAAAATAATAAATTCAAAAAAATAAATGCGAAAATTAGCTTCGATAATTTTATTCTTAGCCATAACCTTAAACGGTTTTGCACAATCTAAGAATTCGCCATTACAAATAAGTCATCTTACGGGTGACTTTTATGTTTATAGAACTTTTAATGAATATAACGGCACCAAGATTTCTGCCAACGCCATGTATTTGGTTACAGATAAAGGTGTTGTGCTGTTTGATGCTCCCTGGGATAAAACACAGTTTCAGCCATTATTAGATTCTATAAAAGCAAAACATAATAAAGAGGTTATTATGCTTTTTGCAACGCATTCTCACGATGATCGTGCGGGAGGATTTTATTTTTACAGAAAAAAAGGAATCAAAACCTATTCAATAAAGTTGACAGATGATATTCTTAAAAAGAAGAACGAACCGAGAGCCGAATTTATAATTCCGAATGATAAAACTTTTACAGTTGGCCAGCATACTTTTGAGGCTTATTATCCGGGAAAAGGACATGCGTCTGACAATATTGTAGTTTGGTTTGATAAAGAAAAAGTACTTTACGGCGCCTGTTTTATAAAAAGTGCCGACGCTCAGGATTTGGGCTATTTAGCCGATTCTGATGTCAAAGAATGGAAGAAATCTATAGAAAAAGTAAAAGCAAAATTTAAAAATCCAGCTTATATTATTCCGGGTCATGAAGACTGGACTAATATTGAATCTTTAAATCATACTTTAAAACTAGTTGACGAGTATTTGGCTCAACAATCTTTAGGAAAAAAATAATTTCCTGTTCATATAAATAATTGCATGTTTTTTATCGAAGTTATTTTACCGCTTTCTTTAGAAAAAACGTTTACTTATCGTGTTTCTGAAGCTGAATTCCATTTTATTAAAAAAGGAATGCGTGTGGCGGTACCTTTTGGTAAAAGTAAAATTTACACCGCGCTTGTATTGGATATACATGAAAATGCGCCCACTTTATATGAAGCCAAGGAAATTCATCAAATTTTAGACGAAAAACCTATAGCAACCGAAACTCAGATAAAACACTGGCTTTGGGTTGCTAATTATTATATGTGTGGTATTGGCGATGTGTATCGTGGTGCTTTTCCAACAGGATTGCTGCTGGAAAGTGAAACCATTGTATCACATAAGCCAGAAGTAATCGTAAACGACTCTGAACTTTCTGATGATGAATTTCTTATCTATGAAGCCTTACAACATCAAAGCTCGCTAAAAGTTCAGGAGATTGCTTCTATTTTGAATAAAAAAAATATCCTGCCAACACTTCAAAAGCTATTAGCCAGAGATGTTATTGTTTTAGAAGAAGAAATAAAGGAAAGCTACAAACCGAAATTGGTTCGATATGTAAAGCTGCATTCACAATATGAAACCGATCGAGGTTTAGAAGAATTGCTTGAAGTTTTAAAAAATGCGAATAAACAAAAAGAAATTGTTTTAGCATTTTTTCAAATCAGTGCTTCAGAAAAGAAACCTATAACGGTAAAAAAACTGATTGAATTTTCAGGATCAACTTCTGCGGTTGTAAAAGCTTTAATAGAAAAAGAAATTTTTGAAGAATATTATCTGCAGCATGATCGGATTACATTTAATGGAAAAAAATCAGAAAATGAACTTCATTTAAGTGAAGCACAGCAAAAGGCTTTTTTTGATATAAAAGAGAATCTAAACGAGAAAGATGTTTGTTTACTGCATGGTGTAACTTCAAGCGGAAAAACCGAAATTTATATCAAATTAATAGAAGAATATCTGCATACCGGAAGACAGGTTTTGTATCTGCTTCCGGAAATTGCGCTTACTACACAATTAGTTTCCCGACTTCGTTTGCATTTTGGAGATAAAGTGGCCGTTTTTCATTCAAAATACAGTAATAACGAAAGAGTTGAGGTTTGGAAACAAACACTCGAAAATTCAGAAAAAGCACAAATCGTAATTGGGGCAAGGTCTGCGTTGTTTTTGCCTTTTAATGATTTAGGCTTATTGATTGTTGATGAAGAGCATGAACAGACTTTTAAACAAACAGATCCTGCGCCAAGATATCATGCCAGAGATGCAGCGATTGTATTGGGTAATTTTCATAAAGCCAAAGTATTGTTAGGTTCAGCCACGCCAAGTATTGAGACCTATTTTAATACACAAAACGATAAATACGGTTTGGTTACGCTTACCGAAAGATATAAAAATGTCCGCATGCCTGAAGTGGTTTTGGTTGACTTAAAAGACAAGCATTTCAGGAAAAGAATGACGGGGCATTTTAGCGATCTTTTAATTGAAGAAATTACTGAGGCTTTGTCTTTGGGTGAACAGGTAATTTTGTTTCAAAACAGAAGAGGTTATTCCCCTATAATAGAATGTCTAACCTGCGGACATGTTCCGCATTGTCAGCAATGTGATGTAAGTTTGACTTTTCATAAATTTAAAAATCAGCTTCGCTGTCATTATTGTGGATATTCTATTGCTAAACCAACTAACTGCCATAGCTGCTCAAGTATTGATTTAACAACGAAAGGTTTTGGTACGGAACAAATAGAGCAGGAGTTAGTGTCTCTTTTTCCAAAGGCTAAGACCGCCAGAATGGATCAGGATACGACTCGTGGTAAATTTGGTTTTGAAAAGATTATCGATAACTTTAAAAATAGAGAGATCGATATTTTAGTCGGAACACAAATGCTGGCTAAAGGTTTGGATTTTGATAATGTCAGTTTGGTCGGAATTATGAATGCCGATAATATGCTGCATCATCCTGATTTTAGAGCCTTCGAGCGTAGTTTTCAAATGATGACACAAGTGGCAGGAAGGGCAGGAAGATCTGAAAAACAAGGAAAAGTTGTGATTCAAACCTATAATCCAAATCACAATACAATACAGCAGGTTACCAATCATAATTATATAGGTATGTATAAAGAGCAATTATACGACCGTCAAATCTATAAATATCCGCCTTATTTCAGAATCATAAAACTGACTTTGAAACATCGTGATTATGATAAATTAAAAGAAGGATCAATGTGGCTGTATCAGGTTTTGAGTCAAAACCTGGGTATGCCGGTATTAGGTCCGGAAGAACCCGCAATAAGCAGAATCCGAAATGAATATATACGAACTATATTAATTAAGATTCCGCAGAACCTGCATTTGGGGAACACAAAAAAAACTATCCAGAAAATGTTGAATAGTTTTGAAGCTGTGGCTCAATACAGATCTATAAAAGTTGTTGTAAATGTCGATTTTTATTAACTCGGCGTAGATAACGCTTTTACTAAATCTTCTTTTTTGTTTCGGCTTAGCGGAATTTTGGTAATTCCAATTTCGGCAAACTTACTATTAAAACGCTCTACCTTGTCAATATTGATAATGTAAGACTTATGTACGCGAATGAATTTGTCTTTTGATAAATCATTTTCAAAAGATTTCATCGTAGAAAGTACCAGATTACTGTCGTCTTCGGTAACTACTCTTACATAATCTCCAAAAGCCTCGATCCATTTGATTTTAGCCGTAAATATTTTAAGTTTTTTAAGGTTACTTTTAATGAAAATATGTTCGCCTTCTTCTTCTTTAACTTCTTTTTTAAGAAGATGCATATCAATGGCTCTTTTTACAGAAGCGTTAAAGCGGTCTACCGCGATTGGTTTTTGCAGATAATCAGTAGCATCATAATCAAAAGCTTTTAAAGCATATTCAGCTTTAGAAGTAATAAATATAATTTGTGGTTTAGATTTTAAACCGTCAAGAAAATCAAAGCCATTAATAACTGGCATTTCTATATCCAGAAATATTAAGTCGATATTATTTAATGAGATACAACTTTTTGCTTCTATTGCATTAGAAAAATCCCCGATTAAATGCAAACCTGGGTGATTATTAACTAATTTTGCAATAATTGTCCTTTGTATAGAACTATCATCTACAACAACACAGTTTAGTTTCATAACATTTAAATTTAGAATAAATTCAGGATAGCAGTAGTAAATGTATAGTTTTTTTGGAAAATAAACTAAAAACGGCGTACATTTTTTGCATTATGACGAATAATAGAAAAAAAGTGTTGGTTATTTAAAAATAATGCTTACTTTTGCACCCAATTTTAACAAATAAATATTGTATTTATGAATCATTATGAAACTGTTTTCATTTTAAATCCCGTTTTATCTGAGGTTCAGGTGAAGGAAACAGTAACGAAATTTGAAGAATTTCTTACTAGTAGAGGAGCTGAAATGGTATCAAAAGAGGATTGGGGTCTTAAAAAAATGGCTTACGAAATCCAAAACAAAAAAAGTGGTTTTTATCACTTATTTGAGTTCAAAGTAGCTGGAGAAGTTCTACTTGCTTTTGAAACTGAATTTAGACGTGACGAAAGAGTTATGCGTTTCTTAACTGTAAGTTTAGACAAACATGCTATTTCATGGGCGGAAAGAAGAAGAGCAAAATTAAAATCTACTAAAGCGTAATTATTATGTCTACAATTGAGCAATCTGCAAAAGGAAAAAAAGACGGAGATATCAGATATTTAACGCCTTTAAACATTGAAACTAACAAAACTAAAAAGTATTGCCGTTTCAAAAAATCTGGAATCAAATATATCGATTATAAAGATGCTGATTTCTTATTGAAATTCGTTAACGAGCAAGGGAAAATTCTTCCTCGTCGTTTAACCGGAACTTCATTAAAATACCAAAGAAAAGTTTCTGTAGCTGTAAAAAGAGCTCGTCACTTAGCTTTAATGCCATACGTGGCCGATTTATTAAAATAATTAAAAACTCTAGTCGCTGGTTTCTGTTAAGTCAGAACCTAACTTCTAAAATATAAGGACAACAACATGGAACTTATTTTAAAACAAGACGTACAAAACTTAGGATTTAAAGATGATGTAGTATCTGTAAAACCTGGTTACGGTCGTAACTTTTTAATTCCTCAAGGTTTTGCTGTATTAGCAACTCCTTCTGCTAAAAAAGTTTTAGCTGAAAACCTAAAACAAAGAGCACACAAAGAAGCTAAAATTGTTGCTGATGCTAAAGCTTTAGCTGAAACTATTAAAGCTCTTGAAATTAAAATTACTGCAAAAGCTGGTGGAGAGAAACTTTTTGGTTCTATCACAAACATTGATATCGCAGAGGCATTAGAGAAATCTGGTAACACTATCGATAGAAAATTCATCACTAGCGGTATCGTTAAACGTATTGGAAAATACAACGCAACTATCCGTTTACACAGAGATGTTATCGTTGAATTACCATACGAGATCATTGCTGAAAAATAACATCTTGTTAACTTCTTGTTAATAAAATATAAAAATCACTCTTAGGAGTGATTTTTTTTTACCTAATTTTGAGTGAAATAACTTACTCAAAATCAGGAAAATGAAAAAAATCTTTGTATTATTGTTATGTTTGCTGGGTTTAACGGTTGTTACCGCGCAAACAACTACTTCGAGTATTAAGGGGATTGTAAAAAGTTCGACCAATGAACTTTTACCCGGAGCAGGAATCCTTGCGGTTCATACTCCAACAGGAACTAAATATTCTGCCGTTTCTAATGAAGACGGAAGATTTAGTATTTTAAACATGAGAATTGGAGGGCCTTACAAAATTGTAGTCTCTTTTGTGGGCTTTCAAAACGAAGAATATACAGATGTATATCTTGATCTGGGTAAACCTTTTAATTTGGATGTTCAATTGGCAGATCAAAGTCAGGCACTCGAAGAGGTAAAGGTTACGGCAAAAGACAAAGTTTTTAAAAGTGGAAAAACAGGTGCAGAAACCACAATTGGAAGAAGAGAATTAACTGCTCTGCCTACAATTTCAAGATCTGCAGAAGATTTTACACGTTTGGAGCCAACGGCCAGCGGCGGTTCTTTTGGAGGAAGAAACGATCAGTATAATAACTACTCTTTAAATGGTGCGGTATTCAATAATCCGTTTGGATTAGATGCTGCCACTCCTGGAGGACAAACTGGAGCTCAGCCAATTTCGCTAGATGCAATTGAGCAAATTCAGGTAGCAACTGCTCCTTATGATGTTACATTGTCCGGTTTTACAGGAGCTTCTGTAAATGCAGTTACAAAATCGGGAACTAATGAATTTCATGGAACGGCTTATGCTTTTTATAGAAATCAGGATTTAACTGGAGATAAAATTAAAGGCGAAAAAATCTTTGTGCCGTCATTAGAGCAGACACAAGCTGGTTTTAGTTTAGGTGCGCCTATTATAAAAGATAAGCTTTTTATTTTCGGGAATTTTGAAATTGATAACAGAAGCGATCTTGGCTCAAATTTCGTTGCCAACAACAACGATGGTGTTACGGGAATCAATGAATCAAGAGTTTTGGAATCTGATTTAATTGCGGTTTCTGATGCATTGGCAAAATTAGGATATAATACGGGGGCTTATCAGGGTTTTAAACACAAATCAAATTCAAGTAAAGGGATTATTAAAGTTGACTGGAATATCAACGATAATCATAAACTGGCTGTTATTTATAATTTCCTTGATGCTTCAAAAGATAAACCGGCTCACCCAACAGCTTTAGGTTTTAGAGGGCCAAGTGCTTCAATCTTACAATTTCAAAATTCCGGATATCAGATTAATAATAAGTTAAGCTCGTTTTTACTTGAGTTAAACTCAAAATTCAGCGAATCGGTTTCAAATAAATTACAGGCAGGTTATACTCATTTTAATGATTACAGAGATCCATTTTCTGTTCCGGCTCCTGTAATTAATATTCAGGATGGGGCTGGATCTAATTATATTATTGCGGGGCATGAACCTTTTTCTATTAATAATACATTAGATCAAAAAGTAATTCAAATTACAGATAACCTGACTTATACGGTTGGGAAACACGTTTTTACTTTTGGAACTTCTTTTGAAAAATTTGAATTTAAAAATTCTTTTAATTTAGCTGGTTATGACAATTTTGGAAATCCGAATGGTTATGCGGGAACTTTTTTTACACCGTATTTCACAGTTCAGGATTTCTTAAATGATGCTGCGCAGCCTTACGCTACAAGTATTATTGCGCAAAATCTTCAGTATGCTCAGGATACTTATAATACTAAAAGTCAATTTGCTGTGGGCAGCGATGGTGGCTGGAAACTCGCTGAGCTTAATGTTGGTCAGTGGGCATTTTATGCACAGGACGATATTAGTGTAAGTGATAATTTTAAATTAGCTATAGGTTTAAGAATTGATAAGCCTTTGTATTTCAATACAGCAGATTTAATTCAGAAATATATTGATACTGATAACGGCGGTTCAGGAAGAGATAATAATATTGATTATTACGATCCTCAAACTGGGCAGGCGGTAAAATTAATTTCTACAGATTTACCGAGCGATAGAATTCTCTGGTCGCCAAGAATTGGTTTTAACTGGGATGTAAAAAACGACGCAACTTCTCAGCTTCGCGGAGGATCGGGAATTTTTACCGGAAGAATTCCGTTTGTTTGGTTAGGAAATCAGGTAAGTGGTGCTGATGATAGTTTCTTTCAAATTATGGATCCGGATTATAAGTGGCCTCAGGTTTGGAGAACAAGTTTAGGTTACGATCATAGATTTAAAAGTAATTATATTGTTACTTTAGATTTGTCTTTTAATAAAGATATTAATGCGGTTCACGTACAAAACTGGGGATTAAAACCTCCAACAGGAACTTTGGCAGGTGTGGATAACAGGCCTATTTATGTAGCAGCCGATCACGGGGCGAATAATGCTTACGTAATGACGAATTCTGGTAAAGGAAGTGCTTTTAATGCTTCTGTTAAAGTACAGAAAAATTTCGAAAATGGTTTGTATGCCAGTGCTGCTTATAATTATTTGTCGTCAAAAGATGTTAACTCTATTGAGGCTGAGATTACGGGTGATGCTTTTTCTTTTAATCCGGCATTAGGAAATGTAAATAATGATGTGTTGTCTAATTCTAAATATGGCGATAATCATCGTTTTATAGGAGTTGCTTCAAAAAAATGGAAATATGGCAGCGATAAATGGGCGACTACGGTTTCTACATTTTTAGAATATGCTCAGGGAGGACGTTTTACGTATACTTACGGAGGTGATATTAATGGAGATGGTTCTTCGGTAAATGATTTAATTTATATTCCAACAACTGCGGAAATTGCTCAAATGAATTTTAGCGGGGCAGGTCAGGCAGAAGCTTTTGATAAATTTATTTCGCAGGATAAATATATGAGAGACAGAAGAGGGCAGTATGCAGAGCGTTACGGTGCGATATCTCCGTGGAGAGGAAGATGTGATTTGAAATTGATGCAGGATTATAATTTTAAATATTCATCAGCATCTGAAAAAACAAATACAATTCAGTTTAGTATCGATATTTTGAATTTTGGAAATCTAATAAATTCGGATTGGGGAGTTGTTCAGACTCCAACCAGCGTTCAGCCAATTGGGGTTGCTGTTGCTGGAAATACACCAACTTATACGTTTAATAATACATTGGTTAAAACGTTTAGTTATGATGCTAGTTTAACGTCTAGATGGCAGGCTCAATTTGGTATCAGATACATTTTTTAGTAAAGTAAAAAAAGTTATAAATTTGCCCTCGCATTTGTGAGGGCTTTTTTTTATGAATTAAAATGAAGCTTAAATATCCATACTCTTTTTTAGAGTGTTTTTAATACTAAAAGATAAATGAAGTACGCAAGATTAACAAAAGAACAATTTGATGAATTACACTCCGAATTTGCGAGCTTTTTAGCTACGCAGGCTATTGATAAAGCAGAATGGGATTCTCTTAAAATAAATAAGCCTGAAGTGGCAGAGCAGGAGCTTGATGTTTTTTCTGATTTGATTTGGGAAGGTGTTTTGGGAAGAGCTGAGTTTTTAGAGCATTTTTCAAAAAGTCATATTTTCCTATTTCAATGTTTTGATACTTATGTTCAGTCGATTGTACTGAAATCATTAGTTCCGGAAACTGACTTTTTAACTAAAGAAGGTTTGCAGTGGCTGAGTGATAATATGTTTACGGATAATATCGAAATGAAAGTTGGAAAAAAGGTATTTACGGAAGAAAGAAATGCTTCAATTTTTGAATTAATCAAGCAAGGTGCTTTTTTAAGTGATGGTCAATTATTTACGCAGATAAATACAATTTTAGAATCTTAAGTTGTAATGTATTCATCTTTAGGTTTTTAGAAAAGGTTAAGCAATTATGTTAAATTGTTTAACCTTTTTTACTTTTTTAACTTTTGTTTAATTTTTTAGTTTTTTTTATACCCGTATTTCTACGTGTTTTTTTCAAAATCTTCAAAGTTTTGTGTTTTTATGCAAAAAGATCTAAGTTGGTGGTAATCAGAGGTTAAAAATGTTAAATTTCAATCGATTGAAATGATATTTTTATAGCTTTTTTCTTTCAATTTATTATTTTAACATAAAAAAGTTACCATTCGTCGAGCATAGAGAATATCGCTGTTTTTCGCTTTAAACCTCCGTTTTTTCTTATATTTAGCTAATGTTTTTATTTTTAATGTTTTATTCAATTTTAAAAAAATAAGAATTTTACACTTGTTTTATTGTTTTGTTTTTTATAATTTTAGAATACAAAAGTTAAACAAAATGTTTTATCTGTTTTTTATAAGTAAAAAGATAATTTAAACTTTAGCTTTTTTAAACAATAATAGAATTTAGGAATGTAATAAATTATAATAAAATTGAATTTTAAATAATAACTCAAATCGCCTGCTTATGGAACTGACATTTACTTTTTTAATCAAGTTTGCATTAGGTTTTCATTTTATTTCAGCTTTATTTTTTATTATTTTGAAGAAAAACAAACTTCTTCTTCCTTTTGATTTTCCTTCTTTAATTTCAAACTTTCATAAAAAGTTTCCCAATTTATATTTTCAATATTTTAATTACGATCGACATTATTGTTGACGCTGTTTTTTCATGACATTTTGGTTATGGACAATAGTATTTAATTATTCAAATTTTTGAATGTAATTCTAAAATGAATAATTCATTAGAAAGAGTAATCAACTTTCTATTAAATTTTGAAATAATTAAATAGTATTGAATTAAAAAAATCTCCCCTCGTACACTTTAAATTTTCTTTTTTGAAAATTAATTCTATAACAAATCACTTCATTAGGAAGATTGATGCAGATCAGTATTTCCCAAAAGTTTCGGGATGTTATTTATTTCCAGGAAATAAAAAGCACTCATTAGTGTACTTCGGTACAATTGATACAACGTAGTTTTTTTGAAATTTTAAATTATAGTCTTTATGTGCTAAGGATTTGTTTTAGGTTTTAACCAATTGATTTTTAACGTTTTTTTTAATTGTGTAAGCATACGTGCTTATTGCAACAGGTATTTTATTGTCCATTTTCTAATCTTCCAAATTATGAAAAAAAAATTTACTTTTTGTAATCTCAGCTTCCAGAAGAGATTATTCGGACTAATGTTTTTAATCTTATTATGCACTAATGCATTTTCGCAGACTATTTGCAGACCTGTGTCTCAAACAAATAGCCAAGGTGGATTATTGTGTGTAGGATTAAATGTTGATAGTCCGGCCAACGCTTATGACAGCGCTGGCTTAACGACCTATGCAACCCTGACGAATGCCGTAGGGGTAGGTTGTTTTGTTGAAGAAACAATGACCTTAAACCAGACGGCGAGGGCAGGAGACCAAATTGCTATTTATTTTGGTACAGGAAATGGTCTGTTAGACGTTGGATTATTATCTAACGCTTCTATACAGGCTAAACTTTCTGGTTCAAATGTAGGTTCAAGTGTGGCGCTGAATAGTCCGCTTTTGAATCTAAATTTGTTATCGGGTAATACAGTAGCAGTTGTCAAATATACTTTACCGGGAGACGCTGATCAGGTACAAATTCAGGTTGGAGGACTCGTAAGTTTATTGGTAAGTTTAAGAATTTACGATGTACGATTGGAATTTGCACAGCCAACCGTAACCGGCGGTTTAACACAAACTGTTTGCGCCGGATCAGCAGCTACACTTACTGCGACTCCGGCCGCAGGAACAACTTTAGCCTGGTACAGTTCACTAGGATCTACAACGCCTTTAACAACTGGAAATACGTATACAACACCAACTTTAAATGCTTCTGCAACTTATTATATAAGTATTTCGAGAGTGGCAGGATGTGAAGGAAATGTTCGTGTTCCTGTAGTTTTAAATGTTTCAAATCCTGTTGCTCCCGCAATTAATAATACGGGAACTTCAATTTGTTCTACAGGCGCAACTCAGCAAACGACTTTGTCTCTTTTAAATCCTGTTCCGGGAACAACGTATACATGGTATAGTTCTGCATCGTCAACAACAGCATTAGCAACAGGAACGACCTATTCACCAACAGTTCCATTAGGAACTACGAGTTTTTTTGTTGAAGCTTCTATAGGAAGCTGTATTAGTCCTACACGTGCTCAGGTGAATGTGGTTTCTACAGCGGTGCCGGCAACACCAACAGTTTTAACACAAAGTGTTACGATTCAGTCAGGTCAAAATGCAACTTTAACAGCAACTACTTCAGAAGTTGGTGCGCAGTTAAACTGGTTTGATGTTCCAACAGGAGGAACCGCCGTTGCAACCAATACGACAACTTTTACAACGTCAATTTTAACGGCAACAAAAATATATTATGTCGAAGCTCAAAGCCCAAACGGACTTTGTCCTAGTGCAGCAAGAGTTCCGGTTACAGTTACTGTTCAACCGGCTTCTTTAGTTGGATGTTTGGAAGCTGGAAGCCAGCTTACTGCTCAAAATGGACTATGTTTATTATGTAGTTCTTCGAATCCAAATAATTCAGTTGATGGAAATACAGCAACAGCCTCAACTCTTACAGTACCTGTTGGATTAATTAATGGATGGATTCAGCAGACTTTACAATTTACAAATCCGGGTAGAGCGGGTGATATTGTAGATGTTGAATTAGAATTGCCAGGCGGAATTGCCGATCTTTCGTTATTAGGAGCTGTTAGTTTGGCAACTTATAATGGAGCGACATATAATAATGACAGAATTTCTGTTAGCAATCCTTTGGTTACTTTACAGTTATTAAGCGGAAATCGTTTTAGAGCCAGCGTAGTTGCGGGTGCCAATTTTGATCGTGTAGAAATTCGATTAGGAGGTTTGGCGACTGTGTTGACTACGGCTAATATTTATCAGGCAACTTACAGATTTAAAGCTCCAACAATAACAGGTGATACCACAATTTGTAGTGGTACAACTTCTACTTTAACGGCTTCTCTTGCGGTTGGTGAAACAGTAAATTGGTTTGCAGCTACTACAGGCGGAACTTCATTAGCTTCTACAGCAGCCTTTACAACTCCGGCTTTATCAGCAGCGACGACTTATTATACAGAGATAACCAGAAATGGTTGTGTTAATAGTGAAAGAAACCCGGTTCAGGTTTTAGTAGATAATCCTGTGCTTCCTTTAATTAATGCATCTCCATCAACTATTTGCAGCGGACAGTCAACTACTTTAACTGTTCAGGCACCAGTTGTTGGAACTCTTTACAATTGGTACGATGCATCTACGGGAGGTAATTTAGTTTTTACAGGAACTTCATTTACAACTCCGGCCTTAACAGCAAATACAGATTATTATGTAGAAGCTGCAATAGGTACTTGTTTAACAGCGACTCGAACTGCAGTAAACCTTGTTGTTAATCCTTTACCAGCTGTGCCAACTTTTGCTTCGACAGATGTTATTATTCAATCTGGGCAGACAGTTGCATTATCAGTTTCGAACCCTGTGGCAGGAGTTAGATATAACTGGTATGATGTTCCAACTGGAGGCACTTCTTTAGCTTTTAATACTACAAGCTATACACCAAGTCCGGTTTTAACAGCAAATAAAACTTTTTATGTTGAAGCTGTAGATGCGGTTACAGATTGTTCAAATCCAGTTAGAGGAGTTATTAATGTTATTGTAATCAATAATATTAGTACTTGTTTACAAGCTGGAACTCAAATTACGAGTACAGATGGTATATTATGTGGATTATGTACAGCTACTAATCCGAATAATTCTGTAGATGGTGATATAAATACCTATGCAGAACTTACTGTTCCACTTGGTCTTGGAGCATATATTCAACAACATTTGACTTTTGCGACACCAGGAGAGACAGGAGATATTATCGATGTAGAATTAGAATTACCGGGTGGTTTAGCTGATGTTAATTTATTAGGTGCTGTAAGTTTAGCAACTTACAACGGAGCTACTTATAATAATGACAGAGTTGCGGTTACCAGTAATTTATTAAATCTTCAGGTATTATCAGGAAATAAATTTAAAGCAAGTTTTACAGCAACTGCACCATTCGATCAGGTTGAGGTAAGATTAGGAGGCTTGGCATCAGTATTAACGAATTTATATGTTTATGCCGCTTCTTACAGATTTCCAAATGCAGCAATTACGGGAGCGTCTGCACCAATTTGTTCTGGACAAACGGCTTCTTTAACAGCTTCTGCAACAGGAACTGAAACGTTTACGTGGTACGATGCTCCAACTGGAGGAAATATCGTAGCGGTTAATCCAACGGCTCCGTTAACATCTACTACAACTTATTATTTAGAAGGAACTCGCGGAGGAACTTGTATTAATAGTTTACGTCAGGCAGTAACAGTTACTGTATTGCCAATTCCTACAGATGCTGATGTTATCATTACAACACCAGTAGAAGCTAGTTGTACTGGAGATGCGGTTTTAACTCCAACATCAAGTACCATTACCGGCGCTGAATTTAGATATTATACAGATCAGAATAAAACTCAGGAAATTATCACAGGAACTACTGTTGTAAGCCAGCCTGGAGTTTCATTTACTAAAGATCCTATAACAGGAGCATTAACTATTGCAGGTTTAAGTGCAGCAGGAACTCCTTATAATTATTTCGTTTCTATCTTAAATGGCGGAACTTGCGAAAATGTAAACGGAACATTAAAACAAGTTACTGTTAACTTCCCTTCAACTACTGTTTTAACTGTAAATTCAACATTAGCAGGTTGCGGAAGTGTTAATTTAAGAAATGCTATAACCAATTTTGATTCATCAGGAAATACAACCTATACTTTCTATGATCCGTCAAATAATGTAATTACTGCCGATGCTGCAGCCAATATTACTACAGGTGGTGTTTATTCAATTCTGGCTCAACAGAATGGAGTTACTTGTCCGTCAGCTCAGCAGTCAGTAACGGTGACAATTAACGCATTACCAAGCTTGGTTGTAACAAATCCGCAAGAATCGGTAAATATAGGTTCAAATGTGACTTTAACAGCCACTTCAACAGCAACAATCAGCTGGTTTGATCCACAAGGAAATGCTTTAACAGGACCAGTATTTACAACAGGAGTTTTAAATACTCCGGGAGTTTATACTTATACAGTGGTTGCCAGTGATGGAATTTGTACTTCTACAGCAACAAAAGTAATCAACGTAATTGATTTAAGCAGCTGTCAGTCTTTATCAGAAAGAGTTTATGCAACAGCACAAACTTCAGGTTCAATTGTTACAGGAACAGTTACTGACGGAGGAAATGCTATCGACGGTAATCCGCAGACTTATTCAACTATTACAACAGGTTTAGGACTTTTGGGAGTTGGTACAACCTGGCAGAATTTAACCTGGCCAGCAACAATTACTAAAGGAACTCCGGTTACTATTAAATTAGGATCAGAATATAGTTTATTAGCAGTAGGTCAAAATTTATCAGTAATAGGAACTATAGGTGGAGTTGATATTGGAGCAATGCAATCTGTATCAGGATCATTATTAAATCTAATTTCTGGAGATAATACCTATGAATTTACTTTTGTTCCTTCAGATGCGTCAGGTCCGCAGGATTATGACGGAATCAGAATTCAGTCAGCTTCAATATTAAGCGCGGCTCAAAATACCAAAGTTTTTGATGCTCATTACAACAGATCAGTTTCAAGCGTAACTTGTACTGCGGGAGATATTCGTGATATTTTCTATGGAGCAACAGATTTAGGACTTCCTGTTGGAGCTGCAACAGCTCTATTAGGAGTAAGTGATGCATGGAATATTGCGGATAATGATATTACCACTTTTGCCACAATGTACAGTGGAGCAGGAGTTTTGGCTGCTGCCGATTTAACAGTTGATTTTAAAACACCATCTGTAGTCAGCGATACATTAAGAATTGTAATCTCTAAACCGGGAACACTTTTAGATGTTAACTTATTAACTGGATTTTCAATCCAGCGTTATTTAGGAAACGTTGCGGTTGGTGCTCCAATTCAAAATACAAGTACTTTATTAAGTTTAAGATTATTGCCCGGAAATTCAATGGCAATGGCTTTGGTTTCTTCACCAACAGAAGTATATGACAGAGTAAGAATTCGTTTTGGAGGCGTTGCCGGAGTATTAGATTTCTTAAGAGTTCATACTGTAGAAAGAGTAGCTAATACAACCGTAATAGGAGCAGATCCGGATAACAAAATAACAGTCTGTCCGGGAACCGATATAACGCTTCAAATACCGGAAGAAGCTTGTTCGACCTATATATGGTACGATGCAGAAACAGGAGGAACTCCACTTGCTACAGGAATTACTTATACAATTCCATCTACTTTAGCTGCCGGAATTTATAAATATTACGTACAGCCGGTACGTTATGGCTGCGAGACTTTTGCAAGAGGAGAAGTAACGGTTGAAGTAAAAGCTTCTTCACCAGTGAATGCTCTAACAGATATTACTTTAAACGGAGGAACAACAACATCAATTTGTTCGCCTTCAGGAAATGTGACATTAGCAACAAGTTTAAGCGGAACACCAGTTGTAACCAACCCAGTTTACTATTGGTACAGTTTTAACGGAACAACGGCTCAGTTAATTCCAGGTGAAACAACTTCACAATTAAATATAACAGGATTAGTACCGGGAACTTATACTTATTATGTGGGCGTAAGCGGTGATCAATTTTGTGAAACAGCAGCAGCAGACAGAAAACAAATTACATTTACGATTCTGCCTCCTTCAACAGTAAACGATATTTTAGTTGATGATATAACCGTTTGTCACAGCGTACCAGCGTCATTGACACCAACTGCACCAACATTAACAAATCCAGTATTTACATGGTATTTAGATGCTGCTAAAACTCAGCCAATAACAAATGGAGCTGTGATAGCAGGAGTTACTTATACCATAGATGCTGCGGGAGTTTTAACTGCTGTAGGATTAACAAAAGCAATGAGTCCGATTACCTATCATGTGGCTGTTGCGAGTGATAATACTTGTGAAAATCTTGCAGGAACACTACAAGATGCCGTAATTATTATCAGTGATCCAAATACGCCAACAACTACAGATACCACACAAGATTTCTGTTTAGTTGATGCACCAACAATTGCCAGTATTCAGGTAAATGAATCAAATGTAATTTGGTATAACGTTTCAACAGGCGGAACAGCGATTCCATCCACAACAGCTTTAACAACAGGAACTTATTATGCCGCTGCTACAGATGCAATTACAGGATGTGAAAGTAGTGTAAGATTAGCCGTAGCGGTAACAGTAAGCGATCCGGGTACACCAACAACAACCGATACCACTCAGGATTTCTGTTTAGTAAATGCACCAACGGTTGCCAATATTCAGGCAAATGAAACCAATATAGTTTGGTATTCAGCTGCGACAGGCGGAACAGCGATTCCACCAACAACAGCTTTAGCTACAGGAACTTATTATGCTGCTTTATTAGATGTAGTTACAGGCTGCGAAAGCAATACAAGATTAGCAGTAGCGGTAACCGTAAGCGATCCGGGAACACCGACAACTACAGATACTACTCAGGATTTCTGTTTAGTTGATGCGCCTACAGTGGCAAGTATTCAGGTAAATGAAACCAATATAGTTTGGTATTCAGCAGCGACAGGCGGAACAGCAATTGCTCCAGCAACAGCTTTAGCAACAGGAACGTATTATGCAGCTTTACTAGATGCAGTTACAGGCTGCGAAAGCAATACAAGATTAGCCATTGCAGTAATCGTAAATGATCCGGGCACGCCGACTACAACAGATGCAACACAAGACTTTTGTTTAGTAAATGCTCCGACAGTTGCTGATATTCAGGTAAACACACCAGCGACAGGAAGTATCGTTTGGTACACAGCTGCGACAGGCGGAACAGCGGTTCCATCAACAACAGCTTTAGCAACGGGAACTTACTATGCGTCAATTTTGGATCCGACAACAAACTGCGAAAGCGCTGTAAGATTAGCAGTAGCGGTAACAGTAAGCGATCCGGGTACACCGACTACAACAGATACCACTCAGGATTTCTGTTTAGTTAATGCACCAACAGTTGCGAGTATTCAGGTAAATGAAACTAATGTAGTTTGGTACTCAGCTGCCACAGGCGGAACAGCAATCGCTTCTACAACTGCATTGACAACAGGAACTTATTATGCAGCTTTATTAGATGCAGTTACAGGCTGCGAAAGCAATACAAGATTAGCCGTAGCCGTAACCGTAAGTGATCCGGGCACACCAACAACTACAGATACCACTCAGGATTTCTGTTTAGTTGATGCACCAACAGTGGCAAGCATTCAGGTAAATGAAACCAATGTAGTTTGGTACAGTACAGCCACAGGCGGAACAGCAATTGCTCCAGCAACAGCTTTAGCTTCTGGAACTTATTATGCTGCTTTATTAGACGCTGTAACAGGCTGCGAAAGCAACACAAGATTAGCCATTGCGGTAATCGTAAACGATCCGGGCATGCCAACTACAACAGATGCAACACAAGACTTCTGTTTAGTAAATGCACCAACGGTTGCTGATATTCAGGTAAACACTCCAGCGACAGGAAGTATCGTTTGGTACACAGCAGCAACAGGCGGAACAGCGGTTCCATCAACAACAGCGTTAGCAACAGGAACTTATTATGCTTCAATTTTAGATCCTGCAACAAACTGCGAAAGTGCGGTAAGATTAGCCGTTGCCGTAACAGTAAGCGATCCGGGCACGCCGACAACAACAGATACCACTCAGGATTTCTGTTTAGTAAATGCACCAACAGTTGCGAGTATTCAGGTGAATGAAACCAATGTAGTTTGGTATTCAGCTGCCACAGGTGGAACACCAATTGCTCCAACAACAGCTTTAGCAACAGGAACTTATTATGCAGCTTTACTAGACGCAGTTACAGGCTGCGAAAGCAACACAAGATTAGCAGTAGCGGTAACAGTAAACGATCCTGGTACACCAACAACTACAGATACAACACAAGACTTCTGTTTAGTTGATGCGCCTACAGTGGCAAGCATTCAGGTAAATGAAACCAATATAGTTTGGTATTCAGCTGCAACAGGCGGAACAGCGATTGCTCCAGCAACAACTTTAGCTTCTGGAACTTATTATGCTGCTTTATTAGATGCAGTTACAGGCTGCGAAAGCAACACAAGATTAGCCATTGCAGTGCTCGTAAATGATCCGGGAACGCCAACTACAACAGATGCAACACAAGACTTCTGTTTAGTAAATGCACCAACGGTTGCTGATATTCAGGTAAACACACCAGCGACGGGAAGTATCGTTTGGTACACAGCTGCAACAGGCGGAACAGCGATTCCATCAACAACAGCTTTGGCAACAGGAACTTACTATGCATCAATTTTGGATCCGGCAACAAACTGCGAAAGCGCTGTAAGATTAGCAGTAGCGGTAACAGTAAGCGATCCAGGAATACCAACAACAACAGATACCACTCAGGATTTCTGTTTAGTAAATGCACCAACAGTTGCGAGTATTCAGGTGAATGAAACCAATGTAGTTTGGTATTCAGCTGCCACAGGTGGAACACCAATTGCTCCAACAACAGCTTTAGCAACAGGAACTTATTATGCAGCTTTACTAGACGCAGTTACAGGCTGCGAAAGCAACACAAGATTAGCAGTAGCGGTAACAGTAAACGATCCTGGTACACCAACAACTACAGATACAACACAAGACTTCTGTTTAGTTGATGCGCCTACAGTGGCAAGCATTCAGGTAAATGAAACCAATATAGTTTGGTATTCAGCTGCAACAGGCGGAACAGCGATTGCTCCAGCAACAACTTTAGCTTCTGGAACTTATTATGCTGCTTTATTAGATGCAGTTACAGGCTGCGAAAGCAACACAAGATTAGCCATTGCGGTAATCGTAAACGATCCGGGCACACCGACTACAACAGATACTACACAAGACTTCTGTTTAGTAAATGCTCCGACAGTTGCTGATATTCAGGTAAACACACCAGCAACAGGAAGTATCGTTTGGTACACAGCTGCCACAGGCGGAACAGCGATTCTATCAACAACAGCTTTAGCAACGGGAACTTACTATGCGTCAATTTTGGATCCGACAACAAACTGCGAAAGCGCTGTAAGATTAGCCGTAGCGGTAACAGTAAGCGATCCAGGAATACCAACAACAACAGATACCACTCAGGATTTCTGTTTAGTAAATGCACCGACAGTTGCCAATATTCAGGTAAATGAAACTAATGTAGTTTGGTACTCAGCTGCCACAGGTGGAACAGCGATTCCACCAGCAACAGCATTGGCAACTGGAACTTACTATGCTGCTTTATTAGATGCAGTTACAGGCTGCGAAAGCAATACAAGATTAGAAGTAGCAGTAACCGTAAGCGATCCGGGAACGCCAACAACAACAGATACCACACAAGACTTCTGTTTAGTTGATGCACCAACAGTGGCGAGCATTCAGGTAAATGAAACTAATATAGTTTGGTATTCAGCTGCAACAGGCGGAACAGCGATTGCGCCAGCAACAGCACTTACAAGCGGAACTTATTATGCAGCTTTACTAGATGCAGTTACAGGATGCGAAAGCAACACAAGATTAGCCATTGCGGTAATCGTAAACGATCCGGGCACGCCGACTACAACAGATACTACTCAGGATTTCTGTTTAGTAAATGCGCCTACAGTGGCGAGCATTCAGGTAAACACTCCAGCGACAGGAAGTATCGTTTGGTACACAGCAGCAACAGGTGGAACAGCGATTCCATCCACAACAGCTTTAGCAACAGGAACTTATTATGCTTCAATTTTGGATCCGGCAACAAACTGTGAAAGTGCAGTTAGATTAGCCGTTGCCGTAACAGTAAGCGATCCGGGAACACCAACAACTACAGATACCACACAAGATTTCTGTTTAGTAAATGCACCGACAGTTGCCAATATTCAGGTAAATGAAACTAATGTAGTTTGGTATGCAACAGCTACAGGCGGAACAGCAATCGCTTCTACAACAGCTTTGACTACAGGTACTTATTATGGATCAATTTTAGATGGAACTACGAATTGTGAAAGTGCGGTAAGATTAGCTGTTGCGGTAAGCGTGACAGATCCTGCTACGCCAACAACGACAGATGCTGCACAGACTTTCTGTTCAGGAAATGCGCCAACAGTATCTGATATTCAGGTAAATGAAACCAATGTAGTTTGGTATGCAGCTGCAACAGGCGGAACAGCAATTCCACCAACAACAGCATTAGCAACAGGAAACTATTATGGAGCTATTTTAGATCCGGTTACAGGATGCGAAAGCAGTGTAAGATTGTTAGTGGCGGTTACAGTAGGAAACACAGTTAATCCAACTACAAATGATGCTACACAAGATTTCTGTTCAACAACTTCACCAACAATTGCGAGCATTCAGGTTAATGAAAGCAACGTTACTTGGTTTAGCACAGCTACAGGCGGAACAGCGATTCCATCAACTACAGCTTTAACTACAGGAGTTTATTATGGTAATATTGTAGACGCTGCAACAGGATGTGAAAGTTCAACTCGCTTGCAAGTTACTGTAACGGTAACAGATCCGAGTCCAACACCAACTACAAATGATGCGACACAAGATTTCTGTTCAATAAATTCACCAACAGTTGCTAATATTCAGGTAAACGAAGCCAATGTTATTTGGTACAGTACTGCCACAGGCGGAACACCAATTGCACCAGCAACAGCTTTAACATCCGGAACCTATTACGGAGCAGTTGCAAGCGCAATAAACTGTGAAAATCCAGTAAGATTAGCCGTTGTTGTAAATGTAAACACGCCGGGTACTGTAACAACACCAAATACAACACAAACATTCTGTTTATCTAAACTGCCAACACTTGCTAACATTTTAGTTAACGAACCAAATGTTGTTTTCTATTCTACTGCCACAGGCGGAACACCGCTGCCAGCAGGAACATTGCTAGTTGCAGGAACTTATTATGCAGCAGCACTTGCGAATACAACAAACGGATGTGAAAGTGCCAACAGACTTGCCATTACAATTGCTTTTGAAAATGACGCTTTAGTACAGCTTACTACTACAGACGACACACCATGTGTTTTCCAGGGAGTAACGTATTCAATTGCAAACGGAAAATCAAATTATGTTTGGTCTGTTACAAACGGAACAATAATTTCTGGAGGAGGAACTGCAGATGGTTCTGCAACAGTTTCATGGTCAGATATCGGACCGGGAAGAATTGAAGTTACTTACACAAACAATTGTGATGAAACCACAACCAAATTCTTAAACGTAACAGTGGCAACTTGTTCTGATTTAACGATTACGAATGTAGTAGACAATCCAACTCCAAATTTTGGTGACAACGTAACTTTTACAGTAACAGTAAATAATGTTGGAGAAGGAAGTTTTATTAATCTGCTTGTTAGTGATTTATTACCATCAGGATACGATTTGGTAAGCTCAAATACATCAATAGGAACTTATAATCCAACAACAGGACTTTGGACAATTCCAGCGCTTGCATCAGGACAAAGTGTAACATTAACAATAGTAGCACAAGTACTTTCAAGCGGAGATTATCTAAATGTTGCTACTGTAGAAAATTCAACTCCATTAGATGTTGATCCTTCAAATAATACGGCGTCGGCTTTTGTTGAACCAATTTGTCTAACGGTTTACAACGAGTTTACACCAAACAATGACGGAGCTAACGATCTTTTTAGAATTGATTGTATAGAAACATATCCTAATAATGAATTAAAAGTTTTTAATAGATATGGTGCATTAGTGTACAGTAAAACACACTATGAAAACGATTGGGACGGAACTGCAAATGTTTCCGGAGTAGTTAATAGAGGAGATATGCTGCCAACAGGTACTTATTTTTATGTGATTACCATTGGAGATGGAACGGTTAAAAAAGGATGGTTATCAATTATGAGATAACGTTCTATTAATCATCTAATTAATTAAACTAAATAAGTATCGTTATGAAACTATATATAAAACCATTAGAAACGTATTTCATTTTAATATGTTCTTTTATTACAGTATGTGTTAGTGCACAACAAGATCCTCAATATACCCAGTATATGTATAATACAATGGCGGTAAATCCGGCTTATGCCGGATCTACCGGCACTCTCGAAGCCGCACTTTTACACCGTTCGCAATGGGTAGGAATTTCAGGAGCGCCCGAAACACAATCGTTTTCAATTCACGGACCTTTAACTAATGAAACAATTGGTTTGGGATTAAGTATTGTAAATGATAAAATTGGTCCTTCAAATGAACTATATGTTGACGGAAACTTCTCTTATTCATTACCACTTGGTTACGATAAAAGATTAGCATTTGGTATAAAAGCAGGTATGAGAATGCTAAATATAGATTGGTCAAAAGGAAGATATTACGATAATAATGATGTTCTTTTAAACCAAAATATTAATAATCAAATGAAATTGGCAGTAGGAGCCGGAATCTACTATTACACACAAAGATTTTATTTAGGCTTTTCTATTCCAAGTTTTATGCAAAACAACTATTATGATGATGTTCAGGAATCTATAGATTATGATCGTTTACATTATTATTTAATGGGAGGATATGTTTTTGATTTGAGCCCAAGTTTAAAGTTCAAACCAGCGTTTTTAGTAAAAGCGGTAAGCGGAGCACCGATTACTGCTGATGTATCGGCAAATTTTATGATTGTTGAAAAATTTGTTATAGGAGGATCATACAGAACCGATGATTCGGTAAGTATTCTGGCAGGTTTTCAAATATCTCCTAGTTTTTATCTGGGTTATGCTTTTGATTACACCACAAGTCAGTTGAATAAATATAACGATGGAACACATGAATTTATACTTCGTTATACATTCAACAAAGGCCAAAGTAAAATTAAGTCTCCACGATTCTTCTAAAAACAAAACATATGAAAAAAGTATATATCCTAAGTTTAGTCTTGAGCATTACGTTTAGTTTTGCTCAAAAGACTAATTTAAAGAAAGCAGATGCTTTGTTTAGAAATTATTCATATACAGATGCATCAAAGGCTTACGAAGAAATTTTACAGAATGTTAAAAATCCAACGACGCAGACCATAAAAAACGCTGCCGACTCGTATTATTTTATTTCTGATGCAAGAAACGCTCTTAAATGGTATCGTAAACTATACGAAGTTCAGGGAAATAATTTAACTGATATTTACTATCTGCGTTATATTCAAACCATGAAAGCAGTCATGGATTATGATGAAGCAGACAGAATTACAAAAGAATATCTGGATAAAAAAGGAGACCAAAAGGAAATTGACCGCTATGTAGCTCAAAAAAAACAGTTAGATAGTTTAGCAAAAGCCAAGCCTCTTTATGATATAAAAAATCTGGATATCAATACCAGTAAATCTGATTTTGGAACTACTTTCTATCAGGAAAAAATTGTTTTTACATCGGCAAGAGATACCACCAAGTTTAGTGAAAAACTCTATACATGGAACAATCAGCCTTTCCTGAATTTGTATGTTTCAGAAAGAAATCCGGCAGATGGAAGTCTATTTAATGAAAGTCTGTTCATTCCAAACGTAATGAGCAAATATCATGAAGCTACAGCAACCTTTGACCCAAGCGGAAAAATAATTTATTACACCACCAACATTTTAAAGAAAAACAAACTGGTTGTGGATGGTGATAAAGTCAATAATTTCCAAATCGTAAAAGGCGATGTTGTAGATAATAAATTAGAAAATCCGCAAAATGTATTCTTCAGCAGTGATGATTATTCTGTTGGGCATCCCTCTTTAAGCGATGACGGAAAATGGCTTTTCTTTGCTTCAGATATGCCGGGAGGTTTTGGAGAAACAGACTTGTATGTTGTTAAAATTTCTGATGACGGAACAATGAGTTCTCCGCTGAATCTTGGACCAAAAATCAATACAATTGGTAATGACTTGTTTCCTTATTACAGAAACGGAATGCTTTATTTTTCTTCAGATGGACATTATGGTTTAGGAGATTTAGATGTTTACGAAAGCAAATTTTTGCCAGACGGAACTTTTACAACGCCTCGAAATCTGGGAGCTCCAATAAACAGTAACAAAGACGATTTTGCTTATATCGTTGATAAATCAGACTCATACGGTTATGTTTCATCAAACAGAGCAGGAGGAAAAGGCGACGATGATATTTATTCGTTTACAAAAGGAAAACCAGTTTGTAATCAAAGTATTTCCGGACTTGCTGTTGACAGAAAATCAAAACTTCCTCTGGCAGATGTAACTATTATGGCTTACAATTCGTTTAAAGAAGTTTTGGGCGAAACCAAAACAAACTACGAAGGAAAATATGCCATAGTGGTTCCTTGTGATAAAGTTGTAAACATGATTGCTGCCAAACCAAATTACAGCAGCGATGAAAAAACGGTAACAACAGGGAAAGATAACGAAGGAGAAATTCCAAATATCAATTTTGAACTTAGCAATTACGACGACTTAGTTGTGAAGAAAAAAGGTGTAGAAAAAGTAGATGTTAATCCAATTTATTTTGATTATGACAAATATGATATTACACCTTTGGCAATAGAAGAATTGACAAAAGTAGTTTTCATCATGCAGAAGTTTCCAAACATCAGAATCAAAATTGAATCACATACAGATTCAAGAGGAAAAGATGCTTATAATTTAAAACTTTCAGATAATAGAGCAAAATCAACCAGAGATTATATTATTTCTCAGGGAATAGACGCTTCAAGAATCGAAAGTGCCATTGGTTATGGCGAAAGCCGTTTAATCAATAAATGCAAAAATGGAGTGAAATGTACTGAAGAAGAACATTTGTTAAACAGACGCTCCGATTTCATCATTATTCAAAAATAGTACTATATTTACGATCTAATTTATTGATAATCAGATTTTAAAATATAGAACGCAAAACCATTTGGAAGTTGGTTTTTTTTAAATTCTTTTTTAAGAATAATGGACAAGGAGAAAATCAGGCCGCAAGCTTTTGCTGCCTGATTTTTGATTTTATAAAACTTTTGTGTTTAATGTTATTTGAACAAAAATAATCCTAATTTTGATATTCAGTTTATTTTAAAATCAAAATCAGAATTATTTTACCGCTTTATGAGTATTCAGGAAACCATTCAAAACTTAAGAGAAGAACTTAATCAGCACAACTACAACTACTATGTGCTGGATAATGCCACAATATCTGATTACGATTTTGACATCAAACTAAAAGAACTTCAGGATTTAGAAAATAAGCATCCGGAGTTTTTTGATGAAGATTCGCCAACGCAGCGAGTAGGCGGGACTGTTGTAAATAAATTTCAAACTTTTCCACATGAGAATAGAATGTATTCTCTTGAAAACTCTTATTCTAAAGAGGATTTATTGGAATGGGAAAAAAGAAATAAAAAGTTTTTAGGTATTGATTCACAATTATCATATGTATGTGAATTGAAATATGATGGAGCATCAATAAGTATAACTTATATTGATGGAAAATTACATAGGGCATTAACTCGTGGAGATGGATTTCAGGGAGATGATGTAACTAATAATATTAAAACAATAAGAACTGTTCCAAAAAAATTAAAAGGAGTTGACTACCCTTATAAATTTGATATTCGTGGCGAGATTATCTTACCTTTCACTGGTTTCGAAAAAATGAATAAAGATTTGATTGAAATTGGTGAAACACCTTATTCTAATCCAAGAAATACAGCTTCCGGAAGCTTAAAATTGAAAGACAGTGCAGAAGTTGCCAAAAGACCGTTGGAATGTCTATTATACTTTTTGACAGGAGCAACAAGCGAACAAATGTGCTGGAATACACAAAAAGAGGCTCTAGAATGTGCTTCTAGATGGGGATTTAAAGTTCCTAAAGAGTTTGAGTTTGCTTCAAATATGGAAGGAGTATTTAAATTTATTGAAAAATGGGATCAAGAGAGATATAATTTACCTTATGAGACAGATGGTGTTGTAATTAAAGTTAATGATTGTTATTATCAAAATGAATTAGGTTATACAGCAAAATCACCGCGCTGGGCAATCGCATACAAATTCAAATCAGAGCAGGTTTCAACCAAATTAAAATCAATATCCTATCAGGTTGGGCGTACAGGAGCCATTACTCCGGTTGCCAATTTAGAACCGGTACAATTGGCAGGAACTATTGTAAAAAGAGCTTCATTGCATAATGCAGATCAAATAGAAAAACTGGATATCAGAATAAATGATACCGTTTTTGTTGAAAAAGGAGGAGAAATCATTCCTAAAATTATTGCTGTAGATTTAGACAAACGTCCGGAAAATTCAGAAGTGACACATTATATTACTCATTGTCCGGAATGCCAGACCGAATTGGTAAGAAATGCCGGAGAAGCCAATCATTACTGCCCGAATTTCTATGGCTGCCCGCCGCAGATTATAGGAAGAATTCAACATTACATTTCAAGAAAAGCGATGGATATCGAAGGACTTGGCGGAGAAACTGTTGCTTTACTTTTCAAGAACAATTTAGTTCATAACTACGCCGATTTGTATGAATTAAAAGTTGAAGACATTCTGCATTTAGAAAGAATGGCTCAAAAATCAGCAGAAAATTTAGTTAACGGAGTTCAAAAATCAAAAGAAATACCATTTGAAAGTGTTCTGTTTGCGCTCGGAATCCGTTTTGTGGGCGAAACCGTAGCCAAAAAATTAGCCAAACATTATAAAAATATAGATGCCTTAAGTCAGGCTTCTTTAACGGATTTAGTTTTAGTAGATGAAATTGGAGAAAGAATTGCGAAGAGTGTAATTGAGTTTTTTGAAAACGAAGATAACAAAGTAATTATTGAGCGATTAAAAAATTACGGCATTCAGTTTGAAATTGTCGAAAGAGTAAATCCAAATGCTACTGATAAATTTGCCGGAAAAACCTTTGTGGTTTCAGGTGTTTTTAGTCAATTTTCAAGAGACGAATTAAAAAAAGCAATCGAAGATAACGGAGGAAAAGTAGTAAGTTCTATTTCTGCAAAAACAGATTTTGTTGTTGCAGGAGATAATATGGGACCGGCTAAATTAGAAAAAGCAAGTAAATTGAATATACCTATAATATCTGAAGATGATTTTATAACTAAACTAAATGAAGGCTAATAAACCATCGTTAATTTTATTCTTTCTGGCGTTACTGTTTACAATTATCTTTGATTGGACAGAACAGGATTTCCTTGCGATTTATGCAAAGGCCATTGTTCTTCCTGCCATTTTTATTTATTTTTTAATCAGCAGCGAATTCAAAATTAAAAAAACAGAAAGTTTGATATTTCTATTTTGTTTTATTGGTCAGGTCTTTGATTTGATGGATGTTGAGGTTTCGGAGATTGGTGCTGTTATAAGTTTTCTTATAGTATATGCTTTAATAATGAAGCTTTTCTTATTAGAACATGAAAAAATCAAGCTGCAAAAAAAAGATATATTACCAATTTCTATAGTAGTAATTTTTATTGTCTATCTGCTCATTTCAGTACTCAGTATGAAATTCGACAACAATAAAGACTTTAGTTATATCTATATAATTTACGGAATAATTTTAAGCTTTATAAGTTATTTCTCCTTTGTAAGCTATATAACAAAAGGAACGTTTATAACGCTCCTAATGTCATTAATGGCTGTGAGTTATATATTTTCAGATATATTCTACATCTTCAATGAGTACTTTTCATATTCAGTAGTGCTGGTTTTAATTCGGGATATAACCCAAATTTTAGCTTACTATTTTATGGTAGAATATTTCCTCGAAAAAACAAAATTGCAGAAAAAAGCTTTATACAATAATTGATCTTCCTTCATTAGTATGATTTTTGTTTTTATCAAAATAAAAATCAATACGACCTAAATTAATTCCGTAGCATCCCACCTGATTAACCAATACTTTTTCGCCAGCCTTATTTTTTACAATAGTAGGTTTGTCAAGAAAAGTATGTGTATGGCCTCCAATAATCAAATCGATATCCTGCGTTTGTTCAGCAAACTTTAAGTCACTAATTTTATTTTCCTCATCTCTGTATTTATAACCAAGATGAGAAAGGCAAATAACTAAATCGCATTTTTCTTCTTTTTTCAATATTCTGGTCATGTCCTGAGCAATTTCTACAGGATTATTATAAACAGTTTCCAGGTAATTATTTTTGTCAACCAAACCGTCAAGTTCAATTCCTACACCAAAAACACCAACCTTAATGCCTTCTTTATTGAAAATTTTATACGGTTTTACCAATCCGTTCATAACCGTATTCTTAAAATCATAATTAGAATTAATAAATTCAAAAGTTGCGTGCGGCATTTGTGCGCGTAAACCGTCAAGTCCATTGTCGAAATCATGGTTTCCAATAGTAGAAGCATCATATTTCATCATACTCATCAGCTTAAACTCCAATTCACCACCATAGTAATTAAAATAAGGAGTTCCCTGAAAAATATCACCGGCATCTAATAAAAGCACATTTGGATTTTCTTTTCTAATAGTTTCAATAAGTGCCGCACGACGAGATACACCACCTTTATTTGGATTGCGCGGATCATCAGCCGGAAACGGATCAATATGGCTGTGAACATCGTTTGTATGAAGAATCGTTAAATGTTTAATATCGTTTGTTTCAAAACTGCTTAGTGATAAACCTAAACTTAATAAAGCGGTACTAGCAGCTGTTTTTTCGATAAATTCTCTTCTTTTCATGATATATCTTTTTTGCGAAATCGCAGGTATTTTTTAGTTTGTCTTTGTGGTGTTTTTTATTCTTCGGTAATTCTAATATCTTTCGCTACCGGAATTGTATCTACTTCTTTAAAATAATCAATCAAAACATTTCTTAGTTTATAGTTCAGATCATATTTTTCGACACTTTTACCAAAGAAGTTCATGTTATCACCTCTATTTGCCAGATAATCATTTGTAGCAACATAATAGATTTTATTCAAATCAAGAGGTTTTCCCTGAACCATAATGTTTTTTGCTTTATTATCTTTTCCAATTGTAAAAGTCATTCCGGATAAAGGCTGCGCTTTTTTCTCCTTAATTATATATGCAGTAATTTCTTCAACTTGTTCACCTTTTAAGCCTAATACAACTAAGTTATTTTCAAAAGGCATAATTTCGAAAGCACTTCTTGTGGTAACATTTCCTTTTGGAAGCGTAGCACGAATACCACCATGATTTAATAAACATAAATCAATTGTTTTATTTTCACGTTTTTTAAAAACAAGATTTCCTCTTTCAACACAAGCATCGGCCAGCAGACATCCAATAGTAGTTTGCCATTTACCCACACTTTTATCCATAGTCTCCGGACAATATGCTAAAACACTGTCTAAATCCTTATTAATATGGTCGCGATATGGTTTAATAAATTTTTCAATTTCAGGAGTTTCAGCGTTTTTTTCCGTTACCGGAATCTGTTTTCCTTCTACCTTAGTTACGTTATAATTCTTGGGACTGCAAGAAAATATCGAAATTGATGTTAAGAATATAACAAAAAGTTTTAAAAATCGGTTATACTTTTTTAGTTTTACCATTTTAAATGCGGCTTAAATAATTAATTTTGTAATTCGTAAAAGTACTATGTTTTTAGATTATATAAAGGAGTTTTTTGTAAAAAAATCATTAAAAAATAACTTGAATACCATCAAAAACGAAGTTTTTACAAGCAATATACAAACCATTGGTTTGCTGGTTGATGAGAGTAAATTTCGCAATTCTAATGAGTTAATACAAGAATTGGTTTTGAATGGAATTGCTCCTGAGAACATAAAAATTGCTGCGTACAGACGTAAGTTTAAGAAGAAAAAAACATATTCAAGACCTACTTTCGGTAAAAAACATATCGATTGGAGAGGCCGTATAAAAGAAAATTTTTTAGAAGAATTTATCAATACAGAATTTGATCTTTTGATAAGTTATTATGATGTCGAAAGCCCGGTTTTGATGATGTTGACATCTAAATCAAAGGCGAAATTTAAAATAGGATTTTCGGCAGTCGATCAAAAATTAAACCGCTGGATGATAAGTACAGCAATGAGTGAATATAAACTTTTCATAACTGAATTGTTTAGGTATTTAAAAAGTATAAAATAAAATTATAAATCAAAATATGCAATCATTAATAGGAACTGGTGTTGCACTTGTAACTCCATTTAAAAAAGACTTTTCAGTAGATATCGAAGCGTTGCAGCGTATCGTAAACTTTTCTATCGACGGAGGAGTGGAATATCTTGTTGTTATGGGAACTACTGCAGAAAATGCAACCCTGACAAACGAAGAAAAAGAGCTGGTTATTAACACCGTAATTGATGTTAATAAAGGAAGATTGCCTTTAGTTCTCGGAGTTGGAGGAAACAATACGATGCAGGTTGTAGAAGAATTAAAAACAAGAGATTTTTCTCCATTTGAAGCCATACTTTCAGTTTCACCATATTATAATAAACCTACGCAAGAAGGAATTTATCAGCATTTTAAAGCTATTGCAGAGGCATCTCCTGTACCTGTAATTTTGTATAATGTTCCGGCAAGAACATCAAGTAATATGCTTCCTTCAACAGTTATCCGTTTAGCAAATGATTTTGAAAACATTGTAGCTATAAAAGAGGCAGCTGGTGATATGGCACAAGCTCTTAAATTAATCAAAAACGCACCAAAAGATTTTCTTATCATTTCAGGCGATGATATGATTGCTTTACCAATCGTTTTAGCTGGCGGAGCAGGGGTAATTTCAGTAATTGGACAAGGTTACCCAAAAGAATTTTCAGAAATGATTCGTTTAGGGCTTAATAAAAAAGCAGCCGAAGCATTTAAAACACAATACTTTTTATCAGATTGTATCGATATGATATTCGAGCAGGGAAATCCTGCAGGAATTAAGCAAGTATTTCAGGCTATGAATATTGCAGAAAATACAGTCCGACTTCCGTTAGTTTCAGTTGATGAGTCATTAGCAGCAAGATTAAATGAGTTTGTAAAAAACAGCATTAAATAATTGTTAAAGTGTTAGCATTTTAATATCCGAAAAAATTATTTTGCAGTCGCTAAATTAATGACTAAATTTGCCTCCGAAACTTCGGTGTGGTTTTTACTTTGGCATAATGTCTAAGAAAATCATAATAAAAGTAAAAAAATGAAAAAAATAGTATCTCTATTAATTGTTGCTGCGCTTTTTTGTTCTTGTAGCGAATATCAAAAAGCATTAAAAAATGAAGATGTTGCGGCAAAATTTGAAGTAGCGACAAAAATGTATGATGCTGGTAAGTACAATAAGGCGATTCGTCTTTTTGAACAATTAGCACCTACTTATAGAGGTAAACCTCAGGCTGAAAAACTTTTTTATATGTTTTCTCAGTCTTATTACAAAACAAAACAATATTATTTAGCAGGATATCAGTTTGAAAGTTTTGTTTCCGGATACCCACGAAGTGAAAAAGTACAGGAAGCAGCCTATTTAGGAGCTTACAGTTATTCAAAATTGTCACCGGTTTACAGCTTAGATCAGGCAGATACTGTAAAAGCTTTAGAGAAGCTTCAGGCATTTATAGATAATTATCCAAATTCAGAGTATGTTCCTCAGGCAAATGCTACAGTACAGGTTTTGAATGGGAAATTAGAAAAGAAAGCATACGAAAATGCTAAAGGGTATAACGAAATTTCAGATTATAAATCTGCATTAGTTGCTTTTGATAATTTTATTGCAGATTTTCCGGGAACATCCTTAAAAGAAGATGCTTTATTCTATAAATATGATTCTGCATATAAATTGGCAATAAACAGTATTCCTTCAAAAATGGAAGAACGTTTAAATGTGGCAAAAACATCTTACGAAAACTTAATTAAGTTTAAAAGCGATACAAAATATAAAAAAGAGGCAGACGAAATGTATGCCAGAGTTGAAACAGATTTACAAAAATATACTAAATAAAAAAGAAGTCATGGATTTAAAAAAGACGAATGCTCCTGTTAACACAATAACTTACAACAAAACAGTTATTGAAGAGCCAACAGGAAATGTGTATGAAGCAATTACCATTATGGCTAAAAGAGCAAACCAGATTAATTCTGAAATTAAAAAAGAATTAACTGAGAAATTGGAAGAGTTTGCTACTTACAATGACAGTCTTGAAGAAGTTTTTGAAAATAAAGAACAAATTGAAGTTTCTAAATTTTACGAAAAATTACCAAAACCACACGCATTAGCTGTTCAGGAATGGTTAGATGGTAAAACATACCACAGAAGCTCAAACAAATAATAGAGTGCAATGTCAGTTTTAAACGGTAAAAAGATTTTACTGGGAGTTTCCGGTGGAATCGCAGCGTATAAAACAGCCTCATTAGTACGACTTTTTATCAAAGCAGGTGCACATGTCCAAGTGATAATGACACCTGCTTCTAAGGATTTTGTAACTCCATTAACGTTATCTACGTTATCAAAAAATCCTGTATATTCCAGTTTCTTTAATGATGATAATGAGGATGCTGTATGGAACAATCATGTTGAATTAGGTCTTTGGGCCGATTTAATGCTGATAGCTCCGGCAACAGCAAACACGATGTCTAAAATGGCATCAGGAAACTGCGATAATCTGTTAATAGCTACGTATTTATCTGCTAAATGTCCAGTTTATTTTGCTCCGGCAATGGATCTGGATATGTACAAACATCCTTCAACAATTTCTAGTTTTAATGCATTAAAACAGTTTGGAAATGTTATGATTCCGGCTGAAAGCGGCGAACTTGCAAGCGGTTTATCCGGTGAAGGCCGTATGGCTGAACCTGAAAATATTGTTGCCTTTCTTGAAGCTGATTTAGAAAGCAAACTGCCATTAAAAGGGAAAAAAATACTAATTACTGCAGGTCCAACATACGAAGCGATAGATCCTGTACGTTTTATAGGAAATCATTCTTCCGGTAAAATGGGATTTGATATTGCAAATGAAGCGGCAAAGCTTGGTGCTGAAGTTGTTTTAGTTTCGGGACCAACGTTTATAAAAGCTAAAAATTCGTCAATTGAAGTTATAAATGTAATGTCTGCACAGGATATGTACGACGCATGTCATAAACATTACAGCAATATGGATGTGGCAATTGCGGCGGCGGCAGTAGCAGATTACAGACCTAAAGAAGTGGCTTTGCAAAAGATTAAGAAAAATGCCAGTGAATTTTCGATTGAATTAGAGAAAACAAAAGATATTCTTTTGTCTCTTGGAGAAGCAAAAAAAGACCAGTTTTTAGTTGGTTTTGCTCTTGAAACAGAAAATGAAATTGAAAACGCTAAACTGAAAATCCAGAAAAAAAACTTAGATTTGATTGTTTTAAATTCTTTGCAGGATGAAGGTGCCGGTTTTAAAAAAGAAACCAATAAAGTAACTTTTATTGATAAAAATTTTAATATCGAACCTATGGAATTGAAATCGAAAGAATTTGTAGCAGTCGATATTTTAAACAAAGTGATTTCGCATTTTTCAAAATCATAAATTTTAAAATATATTCTAAAAAGTAAGAATAGTTATGCTATTTTTGCTGGTAATAAAATTTTAATGGTATGAACAAAATAGTTACACTTTTAGCATTCTTTATTTTTGGCTTTTCGCAGGCACAGCAGTTAAATTGTACAGTAACTATTAATACTGAAAGGCTTCCTACGCCTAATCAACAGATTTTTAAAACGCTTCAAACAGCTTTATCTGAGTTTGTAAACAAAACAGACTGGACAGGATCTGCCTTAAAGCAAAATGAAAGAATTAACTGTTCAATGTATATTACGCTGTCATCATATAGTTCTGATCAGTTTACAGGAACAATTCAGGTTCAGTCATCAAGATTGATTTACAATTCGACTTATTCTTCGCCGGTTCTAAATTTTAATGATAAAGATTTCAATTTCAGATACACAGAATATGAACCGCTTTTGTTTAATCCATCAGTATTTGAATCAAATTTGGTGTCTGTAGTATCATTTTACAGTTATGTAATTTTAGGAATGGATGCTGATACCTTTCAAAGTGGAGCAGGAAATCAATATCTTGAAACAGCTCAAAATATTGCAAGTGTAGCCCAGCAGGGAGGTTTTAAAGGCTGGAGTCAGGCTGATGGACTTCAAAATCGTTATTATTTAATAAATGATATGCTTTCTCCAATGTATACAGATTTGCGTCAGACTACTTTTTTATATCATACAGGTTTAGATACAATGAGCAATGATTTAAAAACAGCAAAAGAAAAAGTCAAATCTTCTTTAATGTTAATTGCAAAAGTAAATTCGGTTAGGCCAAATGCTTTTTTAACCAGAGTATTTTTTGATGCAAAATCAGATGAGATCGTATCCATTTTTTCCGGTGGTCCAAGTATTCCAGTTACGGATTTAACCGATGTATTAAATAAAGTTTCACCATTAAACTCAACAAAATGGTCACAAATTAAGTTTTAATAACTTAATTTTTTTTATTTTCTTCGTAGCACTTTTATTTTATAATATTCCCCTTTATGATAACTTCACTGTCAATTAAAAACTACGCCCTGATTGAAAAACTCTCGATCGATTTTTCAAAAGGATTTTCGATAATTACAGGTGAAACGGGTGCTGGTAAATCGATTATTTTAGGTGCAATTGGGCTCGTTTTAGGAAAAAGAGCTGATCTTACATCTTTAAAAAACAAAGAAGAAAAATGTGTGATCGAAGCACAGTTTGAAATTTCAAAATACAATCTAAAAGAGTTTTTTGAAGCAAACGATCTTGATTACGAAGACGAAACGATAATACGCCGCGAAATTTTACCATCAGGCAAATCGCGTGCTTTTATAAACGATAGTCCTGTTAATTTACAGGAGCTGCAGGATTTGAGTCTCTTTTTAATAGATATTCATTCACAGCAGCAAACTCAGGAATTGTCTGATGAAAGCGTTCAGTTTAAAATAATCGACGCTATAGCTGATAATGCAGAAACAATTTCGACTTATCAGAACTTATTAAAAGTTTATAAATCAGATAAATCAAAATTAAATGCTTTACTGAAAAAACAAAGCGATTCAGGAAAAGAGCAGGAATACAATACATTTTTGTTGAATGAATTGGTTGCTGCAAAATTGAAATCCGGAGAGCAGGCAGAATTAGAATCTGATTTTGAGAAACTTAATAATGTTGAAATTATCAAAGAATCAATCGATAAGTCTCTTGTAATAGCAAACGAAGAACAGTTTGGAGTATTTCATAATCTTAATGAAATTAAAACTGCTTTACAGAAAATTGCGCCATTTTCGACAGAATATCAAAATCTGTTTGAAAGAATCACGAGTATATCAATTGAATTTGATGATATTTCAAAAGAACTTCAAAACGCTTCGGAGAAGTTGTTAAATGATCCGGAACAATTAGAATTGGTAAGCCAAAAACTGCAATTAATTTTTAATCTGCAGAAAAAACATCACGTTAATACGGTAGAAGAATTACTTCAAATTCAGGCCGATTTAGGAAATACACTTCTGGAGTTAGATAATATCGAAGAAGAAATCGAAACATTGTCTAAATCAATCGAACAAAAAGCAAATGAATTAGATGCTTTTGCAGAAACCATTCATCAAAATAGAATAAATGCAATTCCGGTTTTATCAAATCAATTAATATCGATTTTAGAAACATTAGGAATGCCAAACGTTCGTTTTAATATGGAACTTTTACCATCTGAAACCTATTTCCAAAACGGAAAAGATGAATTACAATTCTTATTTTCTGCCAATAAAGGAACTGATTTCGGATTATTGAAAAAAGTAGCTTCGGGCGGAGAAATGTCACGTATTATGCTGGCAGTAAAAGCAATTTTGGCACAATATTCAAAATTACCAACCTTAATTTTTGACGAAATTGATACAGGGGTTTCAGGAGAAATTGCCATTAGAATGGGAGAGATCATGAAAGAAATGAGTACTAAAATGCAGATTTTTGCCATTACCCATTTACCGCAGATTGCTGCAAAAGGCGATTCGCATTTTAAAGTTTCTAAAGCTACAATTGATGATGATACGCTTTCAGAATTAAGACTACTGTCTCAGGACGAAAGAGTTATAGAAATTGCTCAAATGTTGTCTGGAGCAGTCGTTTCAGATTCGGCTTTAAATCACGCCAAAGCCTTGTTGAACTAAAGAAATACTTTATATTTGTCATCGAAAAATAATTAAACAAAACCTGCATAAGTAGTCATTTATCTTGATAATGATTAATTTATGAGTAAATAAAAAGAGTATGATTATAGAACCTAGAATGAGAGGATTTATTTGTTTGACTGCCCACCCAAAGGGAGCTGAGCAAAATGTTAAAAATCAAATTGAATATATCAAATCAAAAGGTGCAATTGCCGGAGCAAAAAAAGTATTAGTTATTGGTGCTTCAACAGGTTTCGGATTAGCTTCAAGAATTACAAGCGCTTTTGGATCTGATGCGGCTACAATTGGAGTATTTTTCGAAAAACCACCCGTTGAAGGAAAAACAGCTTCTCCAGGCTGGTACAATTCTGCAGCTTTTGAAACTGAAGCTCATAAAGCAGGTCTATATGCAAAAAGTATCAATGGAGATGCTTTTTCGAACGAAATAAAAAGAGAAACTTTAGATTTAATCAAAGCTGATTTAGGTCAGGTTGATTTAGTTATATATAGTTTAGCTTCGCCAGTGCGTACAAACCCTAACACAGGAGTTACACACCGTTCTGTTTTAAAACCAATTGGACAAACATTTACAAATAAAACAGTAGATTTCCACACTGGAAACGTATCTGAAGTTTCAATCGCTCCTGCAAACGAGGAAGATATTGAAAACACAGTTGCTGTAATGGGTGGAGAAGATTGGGCAATGTGGATTGAGGCTTTGAAAAATGAAAATTTATTAGCAGAAGGTGCTGTTACAGTAGCTTATTCTTATATCGGACCTGGATTAACAGAAGCAGTTTACCGTAAAGGTACAATTGGTCGTGCTAAAGATCATTTAGAAGCTACTGCATTTACAATTTCTGATAACTTAAAATCTATCGGAGGAAAAGCGTATGTTTCTGTAAATAAGGCATTAGTAACGCAGGCAAGTTCTGCAATTCCGGTTATTCCGTTGTATATTTCTCTTTTATATAAAATAATGAAAGAAGAAGGAATTCACGAAGGATGTATCGAGCAGATTCAGCGTTTATTCCAGGAAAGATTGTATACTGGTTCAGATGTTCCTGTTGATGAAAAAGGAAGAATCAGAATCGACGATTGGGAAATGCGTGATGATGTTCAGGCAAAAGTGGCTGAACTTTGGAAAGAAGCAACAACTGAAACATTGCCAGCTATTGGAGATTTAGCAGGTTACAGAAATGATTTCCTAAATTTATTTGGATTTGAATTTGATGGAGTTGACTACAAAGCAGAAGCTAATGAGGTAGTTAACATTGATAGTATCAAATAAAAACATATATCTTACAACGAAAACCATCAACCAAAAGTTGGTGGTTTTTTTATGAATATAACCTATCTTTGCTGAAATTTTTAAAGCTCAGAATATTCCACTTAAAACCGCATTCCCGCTATGATTTTTTCTTTAATTATACCAGTGTATAATCGTCCAGATGAAGTTGATGAACTTTTAGAAAGTCTTACAAAATCTGATTACAAAGAACCTTTTGAAATTGTTCTTGTTGAAGACGGATCTTCAATTCCCTGCAAAGATGTAGTGATGACGTATCAGGGAAAATTAAATATATCTTATTATTTTAAACCAAATTCGGGTCCTGGAGATTCAAGAAATTTTGGAATGCAGAAGGCGAGAGGTGATTATTTTATCATTTTCGATTCAGACTGTATAATTCCTCCAAACTATCTTACTGAGGTTCGCAAGGCGTTAGACGAAAAATATGTGGATTGTTTTGGCGGTCCTGACAAAGCATTAAAAAGCTTTTCGAGCATTCAAAAAGCAATCAATTTTGCAATGACGTCTTTTTTAACAACCGGCGGGATTAGAGGCGGTTCTGAAAAGATTAATAAGTTTCAGCCAAGAAGCTTTAACATGGGGATTTCAAAAAAAGCATTTGAAGCTTCAAAAGGTTTTGGCAACATTCATCCGGGTGAAGATCCTGATTTATCTATCCGTTTATGGAATTTAGGTTTTGAAACCAGACTCTTTTCTGAGGCTTTTGTGTATCATAAACGTAGAATCGACTGGGAAAAATTCTCAATTCAGGTGAAAAAATTTGGTATAGCAAGACCTATATTAAATAGCTGGTATCCAGAACATAATAAGCTGACTTTCTTTTTTCCTACTGTTTTTATTCTCGGTTTATTGATAGCTTTTTTACTATTAATTTTTAATATTGATATTTTATTACAATTATATTTCGTATATTTCGTTATTATTTTTCTTACAGCAAGTATTCAAAATAGAAGTATCAAAATAGGTTATTTATCAGTAATTGCTGTTTGGAAACAATTTTATGGTTACGGAACGGGCTTTTTAGAATCTTTTGTAAAAGTGATTCTGTTGAAGAAAAAACCTCAGGAAGCTTTTCCACGTATGTTTTTTAAAATATAGTATGACAAAAATTATTGGCTTAACCGGCGGAATAGGAAGCGGTAAAACAACAATCGCTGACTTTTTTAGAGAAGTTGGAATTCCTGTTTATATTGCTGATGACGAAGCTAAAAAAATAATGCAGTCAAAAGAAATTACAGATCAGATAAAAGTTTCTTTTGGAGATTCGCTCTTTGAAAATAATGTTTTGAATCGGGCAAAATTAGCAGAAATAGTATTTAATAATGCAGACGAACTGGCAAAGTTAAATGCCATAGTTCATCCGGCTGTAAAAAAAGATTTTCAGTCCTGGCTTACACAAAATGCAAAACAGGATTTTGTAGTATATGAAGCCGCTATTTTGTTTGAAAGCGGAAAATACAAAGAGTTTGATTATATAGTAACCGTTACCGCTCCGGAAGAAATTAGAATTGAAAGAGTGATGAAGCGCGATAATACTTCACGTGAGCAAGTTTTGAGCAGAATGAAAATGCAATGGAATGATGAAAAACGAATTTCTTTAAGCAATTTTGTTATTAATAACAGTAATCTTAAAATTGCCAGAGAAGAAGTGGCTGAAATTCTTAAAATTTTGAAAATAAAACAAAAACAGTCTTAAATGTTAATATTTGGTTAATGTATTATTTAGTATATTGTTAAAATATTAATTTTGTTTCGATGAATAAATTATTTTTTAGAATACTTGTTTTATTGATGAGTTTATCCTTGATCGGGATAATTCTGGTACAGGTATTTTGGTTCAATTCTTCATTTAAAAATAATGAAGAACAGTTTAAATACCACGTTACTCAAGTTATCGGAAATGTTGCTGACAAATTAGAACAGCAGGAAGAATACAGCTTTTACGATAAATACAACCGCATTAAAGACAGTACGGGTAAAATTCCTAAAAAAGAAGATTTACTTGAAGTATTGTTTGTACAAAGAAATACAAAAACAAATAAAACTATTGTTTATTCAAATACACTGACTTCTGAAGATTATGATATAAACGGATCTGTTTTTAATAAAAAATTCAGCAGTGAAAGATTTAAAAATTTCAGTTCTAAAAGAGTAACAGAAGTTTATGATAATAACAATGGTATTGATAATAATAGTTTAGGACAAAGTATAATACCTGATCTTAAGATTGAAAAATCTGGAAGTTTAGATATTTTAAATAAAGTTCAACAGCAGATTCAGTATAAAGACATTGCATCTTTAACACCAATTGAAGGCAGAGTTACAAGAGACAAAATTTTTAAGCTTTTAAAAAAGGAGTTAGAGGAGTACGGTGTTAAAACAAAATTTGAATACGGAATTTACAGTAGCGGCGTTCCAACCAAAATTAAATCGGATGGATTTCACTACGATAAAGAAGCAACATATAATATTCCGATTTTTACTGATAATGAAGGGAATAGCAGGTATCAGCTGTCGGTAACTTTTCCAAATAAAAAGAAATTTTTATTATCAGAATTATTAAGTATTACCATTTTATCAATAGTATTTACGTTAATTATTATAGTTGCTTATACAAGTGCATTAAATCAATTACTGCGTCAAAAACATATTTCTGAAATCAAAACGGATTTTATTAATAACATGACGCATGAGTTTAAAACTCCAATTGCAACAATAAATTTAGCACTTGATGCTATAAGGAACCCGAGAATTATTGAAGATAAAGAAAAAGTGTATCGCTATCTTCAAATGATTAGGGATGAAAATAAAAGAATGCACGCTCAGGTTGAAAACGTACTGCGTATTTCTAAATTAGAAAAACGAGAGCTTGATATTACAAAAGAACCTACCGTAGTTACAGATGTAATTGATGATGCAATCGAACACGTAAACCTAATTTTAGAAGATCGAAAAGGTACTGTAGTAAAACATTATAATGCAGCAAGAACAACGTCTTTGATAAATGAAGTTCATTTTACAAACGTTCTGGTTAATATTTTAGAAAACGCTATAAAATATTCTCCTGACACTCCTGAAATTGAAATTTTTACAGAAAATGTAAAAGACATGATTTTGATAAAAGTAAAAGATCATGGGTTGGGAATGAGTAAGATAGCTCAAAAACGAGTGTTTGAAAAATTTTATAGAGAACATACCGGAGACCTTCATAACGTAAAAGGTCATGGTTTAGGTCTTGCGTATGTAAAAAGAATTGTAGAGGACCATAATGGTCAAGTATATGTTGAAAGTGAAAAAGGAAAGGGTAGCACCTTTATAATAAAAATACCATTAATAAATTAAAATATGGAAAATAATAACAAAAGAATACTTTTAGTAGAAGATGACCTAAATTTTGGGGCGGTTCTTAAAGATTATCTAATGTTAAATGACTTTGAAGTTACTTTAGCTAAAAACGGTATGGAAGGTTTCGAAAAATTCAAGAAAGATGTATATGATTTATGTATTCTTGACGTAATGATGCCTTATAAAGATGGTTACACCTTAGCAAAAGAAATTAGAGAAAAGAATAGTGAAGTGCCAATTATATTCCTAACAGCAAAATCTATGAAAGAGGATGTTTTAAAAGGATATAAAGCAGGAGCTGATGATTATTTGAATAAGCCTTTTGATTCTGAGGTTTTATTGATGAAAATTAAAGCGATCATTCAAAGAAAATCTGCAGATACAAAAGCTGAACAAGTACAATTTGAATTTAATATTGGTAAATTCCACTTAAATTCTAAACTTAGATTCCTGACTTTCCAGGATGAAGAGCCAATTAAATTGTCTCCAAAAGAAAACGAATTGCTTAAAATGCTTATTCTTCATGAAAATGATTTAATGCCAAGAGAATTAGCTTTAACTAAAATCTGGAGAGACGACAACTACTTTACTTCAAGAAGTATGGACGTTTACATCGCTAAATTGAGAAAATATCTAAAATCTGATGAAGACGTTGAAATTTTAAATATTCACGGAGAAGGATTCAGATTAGTTGTTAAAAGCAAAGTTTCTGAATAATATTTAGAATTCACCTAAAATAATATATAAAGCTCTGAGAAATCAGAGCTTTTTTTGTGCATTTATTTTAATATTTTACATAAGATTTATTGTGTTGATTATTAATTGTTTGTGTTCTTATTTGTTTTGAAAAATGTTAGCTTAAAATATTTTGCGAGAATTTTTTGTTAAAATAAATTTGGAAAATCAAAAAACAATTTTGAATATTTGCACACGAAAAAAATAATAACCCTTTAAAAACGAAGAAAAAATGTTTGTATTTACATTGACATCTCAGAGCTTTACACCAAACGGATTTGGTGCAGCACTTCTTCGTGGCTTATTTCAATCTTAGAAATATAATTTTTAGATATATAAAAAAGCCCGAAGACATTTAGATTCGGGCTTTTTTTATTCTAGACACTTCAAAATTTTCCCGAAAAAAGATTTAGTATTTATCCAAAAGGATAGAAAATTCAGCACGTTTATTTCATTTTGATTTCTTTTGAGATTTCAATTTGATTTATTCTGCACAATAACATAATTAAACAATTTATGGGAAATAAATTAACTGGAAAAGACCTTATTAAATTAGGTTTTCCAAAGAACAATTCAATAAACATTGCCTTAGGGCAGATAAACAGATATAGAAAAAGAGAAAAAAAGAATCTATTCTAACAGAAGCAAAAGACGTTCTATTGCATCCTGAAAAATACGAAGGAAACGGAACGTGGGGAAAAGTGGCTGAGGGTTTAATCAAGCCAGTTCAGGTAAGAATGCATAAGCTCAAAAATACAAGAGCACCGTTTAGAATTTTTGGTGAAAATGAAATTGATGAACAGGCAAAATTTCAGCTGTATGATTCGTTGAAACTGCCAGTTTCAGTTGCAGGTGCTTTAATGCCAGATGCACATTCAGGTTACGGATTACCAATTGGAGGTGTTTTAGCAACAGACAATGCCGTAATTCCGTATGGTGTTGGAGTTGATATTGGATGCCGAATGAGTCTTTCAATTTTTGATTTACCGGCTTCACATTTTAAAGGAAAAGAACATCAATTAGAAGCAATTTTAAAAGACAATACCAAGTTTGGAATGTATGAAACGCATACATCGAGAGTAGATCACGAAGTATTTTATAAAAGTGAATTTCAGGATATTCCATTGCTAAAAAATCTTTTACCAAAAGCTTATAAACAATTAGGAACTTCTGGCGGAGGAAATCATTTTGTAGAATTTGGAATTGCTAAAATTGATAATCCAGAGAACGAATGGAAGCTTGAAAAAGGGGAATATTTTGCTGTTCTTTCACATAGTGGTTCTCGTGGCTTAGGTGCAAACATTGCAAAACATTATACGTATTTGGCAACAAAGCAATGTCCTTTGCCAAAGAATGTACAGCATTTGGCCTGGCTCGATTTGAATACGCACGATGGTCAGGAATATTGGCTGGCAATGAATTTAGCCGGTGAATATGCAAAGGCATGTCACGATGATATTCATAGAAGAATTGCCAAAGCGATCGGAAAAAGAGTAGTGGTAACGATTGAAAACCACCACAATTTTGCCTGGAAAGAAATCGTAAACGGTCAGGAATGTATTGTGCATAGGAAAGGAGCAACTCCTGCAGGTGAAGGACAATTGGGCATTATTCCGGGTTCGATGACAGCTCCGGGATTTATTGTGAAAGGTAAAGGAAATCCTGAGAGTTTAAATTCAGCTTCACATGGTGCGGGACGTTTGTTTTCGAGAGCGAAATGTAAAAGTAGTTTTACTCAAAGTGATATTAAAAAGGTTTTGAAAGCCAACGATGTAACTTTAATTGGAGGTAATATCGACGAGGCTCCAATGGCTTACAAAGACATAACGAAAGTAATGGCAAATCAAACCGATTTGGTTGAAGTTTTAGGAACTTTTACGCCTAAGATCGTTAGAATGGATCGTTAAAAGAGATTCAAAAATGGAAAAGATAATTCAAATAACGGCGGGTCGCGGACCTGCAGAATGCACTTGGGTTGTTGCCCAAGTGCTTAAAAAAGTTTTGGAAGAAGCACAGGAACAAAATTTAGATGTGGTTTTGCTTCAAAGAGAAACCGGAGAAGAAAACGGAACTATAGAAACTGCATCTATTTCTGTAAAAGGTAAAAGTGCAGATAGTTTTGTAAAATCCTGGATTGGAACGATTCAATGGATTGGTCAGAGTCAGTTTAGGAAAATGCACAAACGTAAAAACTGGTTCATTGGCATTTTTGAAATCGAACAGCAGAAAAATGCATTTGTTTCAGAAAATGATATTCAGTATCAGGCCATGAGAAGTTCTGGAGCGGGAGGCCAGCATGTGAACAAAGTAAGTTCGGCAATTAGGGCAACACATATTCCTACTGGAATTACAGTTGTTGCTATGGACAGCCGTTCGCAGCATCAAAACAAAAAACTGGCAACAGAAAGATTATTAAAAAAACTAGAAGACGAGAAATTAATTCAGCTTAAAAATCATGTTGGAAAACAATGGGAAAATCAACTCAATGTAGAGCGTGGAAATCCCGTGAGAGTTTTTACAGGAAGTGATTTTAAAAAGAATAAAGTAGAGAAAAGCTACAAAGGAACTCGTCAGAAATTAAAAAACGATTTACGCAATGAAAACAACTGATAAATATCTTTTTCAAGCCTTGGATAATTATCCGTTTTGGTTGGAGGGAACAATTGAATCTTTAGATTATGCTTTTTCTTATGACGATAAAAATACAATGGTTTTGTGTTTGTACGGAAGAATTCAGGCAGAACAATTGATGAATTATGAAGAAGCAAAATCTTATTTTCAGCAAGCTTTAGCGATTAACATTCATGCTCTTGAAGTATATCCGTATTATCTGAAAACGTTGATTTTAAATGAAGATTACGAAGAAGCACAAAAATTAAGTGATTTTGCTTTAACAGTAAAAGGAATCAACAAATCAGAGATTTATTTGAAGAAAGCAGTTCTTTTAGAAGCACAGAATGAATTTAAAAAAGCATTAAAAGAAATTAAAAATGCGAAACTTCATTCTCTTCAATTTAATTATGAATCTGATATTGCAGATATTGAAAAAAGAATTGAGAATAAAATAGGTTTGCTGAAAAAGAAGAAAGAGAAGAAATCTAAAAAAGATTCTAAAAAGAAATCGAAATGATTTTGATAAAAAAAACGATGCGGAATTTTTCGGCATCGTTTTTTATTTTATTTAAATTGATGTCCCTACGGGACATTTTTTTTCGTGTGAGATCTTTTTTCTACCAATATTTAACTCCTAGCGGAGTTTTTTAAGAGTTAGATATTAAGCGTGAATTTAACGGAGTTTTAATATCTAATCCATAAAAGGCAAATTAATATCTCGTAGAGATTAAATATCGGTAGAAATATATTTAGGAATATAGAAAATGTCCCATAGGGACTATATGATTAATTATTTCCAATGTAATTCGAGCGCAAAACAGGTTTTATCACCTTTTGTAATGCTGAAAGTTGTAGCAGAGTTATCCTCGTTTTCACTTTCGTGAATAACAACCTGATCTTTTAAAGAAAGTTCTTTTAAAAAGTTCATTTCGAAGCTTTTTACTTCTTGTTTTAAAATTCTTTTAGCATCAACATGATCTAGGCACCATTCGAGATATTTTACATTATTGGCATGATTTACAATATCTAAGTCTGATAAATAAACGGTTTTTTCGAACACTGATTCTTTTTCAAGATTGATATTGATTTTCGAAAATCCTTCAACAGTGGCTCTATTATCTGGAAATAATTCAAAATGTTCGTATGGCAGCGCTAAAGCTTCGGGACGGCGTGCTTTGGTGTTAAAAACTGCCCAGTACGTTTCGCTTCCAACGATTTTTTTTCCGTTTACATACATTTCTAATGCACGAACAGAACGCGAATTTTCTAAACTGTTTATCCACGTTTTTACAGTTATAACATCCTGCCATTTTGGTAATGCTGTGATTTCAACGCGCATTCGGCTTAAAACCCAGGCCTGATCAAATTCCTGCATATCAGTAAAGCTGATTCCGCCAACTTCAGAATGGGCTGCGGCAGTTAATTGTAAAAGGTTGCACAAATCAGTATATTTTAAGTAGCCGTTTGGCGTACACTGTGTGAAATTGATTTCCCAGTCTTTGCTTAAAACTGATGTAAAATTGGGAGATATAGGCATTTTTAATTTTAGATTTTAGAGTGTTGATTTTAGATTTTTTCCTTTGGAAAATAGAGCAAAGATGAAAGAGAAAAGACTTTTTACTTTAGAAGATTTTCTATGTAATTTATAATTTCTTTTCTATCTGATGCGTAATCAAACCATTTTGTATTTTCATTTCGTTTGAACCACGTTAATTGTCTTTTGGAGAATCTACGTGTATTTTTTTTGATTTCTTCTATGGCAAAAGGCAGCGTGAATTCTCCGTCAAAATAACTAAATAATTCTCTATAACCGACGGTTTGGAGCGCATTTAACGCTTTGTTAGGATAAAGTGTTTCGGCTTCTTTTAATAATCCTTCGTTCATCATGATGTCAACGCGCTGGTTTATTCTACTGTAAATGATTTCTCTGTCGGCATCTAAACCGATTAAAATAGGAGTGAAGTTTCTATTGTTTTTCTTTTGATTTAGAAATGAAGAATAGGGTTGTTGAGATCCGATACAAACTTCTACAAAACGCATCATTCGCTGCGGGTTTTGCAAGGTCTGTGGATTTTCGGCTGTTATTTTTTGATAATAATCCGGATCTAAATTTTTTAACTGTTCCTGAAGATATTCGATTCCTAATTTTTCATAGTTTGAATTTACTTCAGCGCGGACTTTTGGATCTATTTCAGGAAATTCGTCAAATCCTTTTAAAATTGCGTCAACGTATAATCCTGAACCGCCAATAAGAATCACAAGATCATTGGTTTGAAATAATTCTTCGATTTTGGCTAAGGCTTCTTTTTCGTAATCGCCAACGGTATAATTTTCAAAAATAGATTTATTTTGAATGAAATGGTGTTTAGCTGAATTTAATTCTTCCTTACTTGGAACTGCGGTTCCGATTGTCATTTCTTTAAAAAACTGACGACTGTCGCAAGAAACGATTTCGCATTTAAAATGTTGTGCCAAAGCAATACTCAAGGCTGTTTTGCCTATAGCTGTTGGTCCGAGAATGGTAATTAGGTATTTCATAGTTTTTAGCCCAGATGGAAATGGAAACCCCGGACTTATATTTGTTGCATTTTTTTGGTGTAAAAGAGCGACCAGCGGAAGCTCCTTTTATGCCTTAAAAAATTACAAATATAAGGAGGAGTTGGAATGTACAGCTGGATTAGCTTCTAAAATTAATTATTTGGCAGTTCGGTTCCGCATTCGTAACAATATTTTGCATTATCGAAATGGACTTGCGACTGACATTTTTTACATGTTTTTTTACCGCTTACAGAATTGTTTCTTAAACTGCTTTTAGCAAACTCAGCAGTTACAATTCCGGTTGGAACGGCGATGATTCCGTAACCTAAAATCATAACAAATGCAGCAATAAATTGTCCAAGCGGTGTTTGTGGCGAAATATCCCCGTAACCAACTGTCGTTAAGGTTACAATAGTCCAATAAATTGCCATTGGAATACTTGTAAAACCTGATTCGCGGCCTTCAACCAGATACATGATTGTTCCGATGATTACGGTGCTGATTAAAACAAAATAAATGAAAACGAGAATTTTTTCTTTACTGGCTTCAATAGCTTCTTTTAATTGCAGGGATTGATGGTTGATTTGCGGAATGTGCAAAATTTTAAATAATCTAAGGAAACGCAGCGCCCTAACGATTGATAAAATACTTGCACCCGGAAAAAATATCGACAAATACATGGGCAATACAGCTAGTAAATCGATGATTCCGTAAAAACTAAAAATGTATTTAACTGGTTTTTGAATGGATATTATTCTTAAAATATATTCTATTGTAAAAAATATGGTAATTATCCATTCACAAATCCATAACTGATAATGGTATTTTGAACTGATTCCCTGTACTGTGTCGAGCATTATTAGCAAAACACTCAATAAAATTAAACCTAAAAGAACCAAATCGAACATTCGTCCTAAAATGGTGTTGGTACCATAAAGAATGATTTTGACTTTTTCTCTAAAGATTTCGTATTGTGATTTTCTCTTTTTCATATCTTAAAGATAATGAAAGTTTTGCTTTGTTAAAAATGAAGTATTTTTAATGATTTGCTTTTTCGGATGTAACTTTGAATGATGTTTTTTACATCTCGGTTGTGCTGCATCGGAATGAGAATGTTTTTTAGTATATCAATGTTATTTATTTGGTAATTAAGATCATAATAGGCATAACCCTTGTAAATTCCGTTTTCGATTAATACGGCGCTTCTTTCGTTTACATTTCGGCCTCTGTCGATAAGGATCATGCTTTTGTTTTCAAAACTGTTTTCTGAGATAAACTGCTGTACTCTTAAATTGTAAATTTCGGGAGTTACTTCACCAATACAGGCACCGTCGCATTCTTTGATTTTATACTGAAAACATTCTTTTTTTGTTTCGTATAATCCAGTTAGTTTCTGGCACAAATGATATTTTGCAGTAAATCTAAAAAGTGCATTTTTTCCATCTTGTAAAGATGAAAATGACGTAATTTCTTTTTTACGTCCGTCAGCTTTTTCTAGTTTTAAGTTGATATATCCATTTGAATCTTTCTCAGCATATAAGGCAAAAGGAAAAACGGTTTTCTTTTGGGAACGATTGTATCTCGGACGATTGATTTTTACTTCCTGACTTTCTTTTAGAAGTGCAATTAACTCACTTCCGGTTTCGTCATATGTTATGGTAAAAACTTCAGCTTGAATTCTTTTGCTTTTGGTTGTAATTCCCGTAAAATGCTGATTTACTCTTTTTTTAATATTATGGCTTTTGCCAATATAGATTAAAGTACCACTTTCGTTATAGATATAATAAACGCCGGTTTTTGCAGGCATTTGACTTAAAATATCTAAGAATTTTGGCGAAATTCCTTTTTCTACTTCCAGTTTTATAAAATCTTTTACGATCGTTTTCTCAACATCTTTTTCTAAAAGCATTTTAAAAAGCTTTGTGGTTGCCATGGCGTCTCCGCTGGCGCGATGTCTGTCTGCCATTGGAATTCCTAATGCACGAACCAATTTCCCTAAACTATAAGAAGGCTGTTCTGGAATTAGTTTTTTTGCTAATTCTACTGTACATAGTGTTTTAGCTTCAAAATCATAGCCTAAACGTCTAAACTCAGTTCGAAGGATTCTATAGTCAAAAGAAGCATTATGAGCAACTATAACGCAGTCTGTAGTGATTTCGATAATGCGTTTAGCTACTTCGTAAAACTTTGGAGCAGAACGCAGCATAGCATTATTGATTCCGGTTAGCTTTACTACGAATGGCTGAATCGGAATTTCTGGATTGACAAGACTTATAAACTGGTCAATTACTTCATGTCCATCAAATTTGTAGATGGCGATTTCGGTAATTCCCTCTTCATTAAATTGTCCTCCAGTGGTTTCTATGTCTAGTATTGCGTACAAATTAAGTGTTCAGTTTGCCTGTAGAGCCGCATTTCATTGCGTCTTTACTATAGGTGATTTATAATTTATCTTCCTCCAAAAATGCTGCTTCCAATGCGAACCATTGTGCTGCCGCATTCAATTGCAAGTTGATAATCTCCGGACATTCCCATTGATATAGTGTGCAGTTCGCAGTTTTCAGTTTTCAGTTTTTGAATGGAATCAAAAATCGATTTTAAATGCGTAAATTCTTTTTTGATCTGGTTTTGGTGTTCGGTGAAAGTGGCCATTCCCATTAAACCTAAGATACGAATATTTTTCAATTCCTTAAACTCCACAGAAGTTAAAAGTTCATTTAATTCTTTTTCGTCTAAACCAAATTTAGATTCTTCCTCGGCAATATAAATTTGAAGAAGACAATCTATAATTCTATTATTTTTTAAAGCTTGTTTGTTGATTTCCTGTAATAATTTCAAACTGTCAACGCCGTGAATCAAAGTGACGTACGGTGCCATAAATTTTACTTTATTCGACTGAACATGACCAATCATATGCCATTGAATGTCTTTTGGCATTTGTTCCCATTTTTCAGTCATTTCCTGAATTTTGTTCTCTCCAAAAATGCGTTGTCCAGCTTCGTAAGCCTGCATCAAATCTGAAACAGGTTTTGTTTTTGAAACGGCAACGAGAGTTACGTGTTCAGGTAAACTTTCTTTGATTTTATTTAAGTTTGATGCTATTGACATTTTTCTATTTTCTCTTGTATTCTCAATAAATCTATTTTTTCATCCATTATGATCTTTTCTCCTTTAAGATTTTTAAATTCAGTAAAAATTTCAATTATTTGTTGATCGGAAAAAGTATTTAATGGATTAATTGTGTAATAATCTTTTTTGTTTTTTAGTCTTATATAAAAAATCACACTTTTTAAACCTGAACGAGAAGGTATACCTTTTAGTTCTATTTGGGTTTCTTTTAAGTTAATTTCTTTTGTCAATTTATTATTAAATATTTCACCTTCTAATAATATCATATTTTCATCTAAAGAGATTTTCTGTATGAAAAACTTTTTACTTCTATAAATTGTAACTGAAATAAAAATCGCAAAAAATATTACTTCAATAATCACAGTAAAATAACTGGGAAAATGAAGTTTAAATATTATGGATGAATAGAATAGAAATATTAAAAAGGCGACTATATTTTCTGAACATAAAACACGTTTACTGAATTTTTTCTATTCACCTTCAAATGTTATCATATATTAGTTACATAAACTGCTTCGATATTTTCTCAGCTTTTTTGCTTTCGCTATAATCATAAAAACCTTCACCAGATTTTACTCCCAATTTTCCTGCTCTTACCATATTTACTAATAATGGGCAAGGAGCGTATTTCGGGTTTTTGAAACCTTCGTACATAACATTCAGAATCGCCAAACAAACATCAAGACCAATAAAATCAGCCAATTGAAGAGGTCCCATTGGGTGTCCCATTCCTAACTTCATAACCGTGTCAATTTCATAAACTCCGGCAACACCATTATATAACGTTTCGATTGCTTCGTTTAGCATTGGCATTAAAATTCTGTTGGCTACGAAACCAGGATAATCGTTTACTTCAACCGGAACTTTACCTAGTTTTTCAGATAAATCCATGATGATTTTAGTTACTTCATCGCTGGTGTTATATCCGCGGATGATTTCAACTAATTTCATAATTGGCACCGGATTCATAAAATGCATTCCGATAACGCGCTCCGGATGTGCCACCACAGAACCTATTTGTGTAATTGAAATTGAAGATGTATTAGTTGCTAAGATCGTATTGTGAGAACAAGCTTCGTTTAGCTGTTTGAAAATGTTCAGTTTTAATTCTACGTTTTCGGTTGCAGCTTCGACTACCAAATCAACGCCAACAACACCGTCTTTAATATCTGTATAAGTAATAATATTGGTAATAGTTTTGGCAACTTCATCCTGTGTAATTGTTCCTTTTGCCAGCATACGATCAAGATTGGCAGCGATAGTTGCCATTCCTTTATCTAATGATTTTTCAGAAACGTCGATTAATTTTACGGTAAATCCGCTTTGTGCAAAGGTGTGAGCAATTCCGTTACCCATTGTTCCTGCTCCAATTACAGCTACTGTTTTCATTTTGTTTTGGTATTTAATTTTTAAAAGTTAAGGTTTAAAGAGGCTTTTCTGCCAGCTTTAAACCTTAAAAATAATGAGTTATATTTTTTACTATTTATCGAAACAATCAATAATTTGGTAGGCTACGCGCAAGGCATCTGTAGCTTGTTCTAAAGTTACGACTGGCGTAGTATTAGTGTTAATAGCGTTTGCAAAAGACTCTAATTCGTCTAAAATGGCGTTGTTTTGTTCAACATCAGGATTTGTAAAATAGATTTGTTTTTTTACACCTTCGGCATTTTGAAGAATCATATCAAAATCTCCCGGAACTTCCGGAGCATCTTTCATACGAACTACTTCGCATTTCTTTTCTAAAAAGTCAACCGAAATGTAAGCATCTTTTTGAAAGAAACGTGATTTACGCATATTTTTCATTGAAATTCTGCTTGCTGTTAAATTCGCAACACAGCCATTTTCAAATTCGATTCGGGCATTGGCAATATCCGGAGTTTCACTAATAACCGAAACACCGCTCGCATTAATATTTTTTACTTTTGATTTTACGACACTTAAAATGGCATCAATATCATGAATCATTAAATCCAGAACTACAGGAACGTCTGTACCACGCGGATTAAATTCGGCCAAACGATGTGTTTCAATAAACATTGGGTTTTCGATCATGTTTTTGGTCGCAATAAAAGCAGGGTTAAAACGCTCAACATGACCAACTTGTCCTTTTACGTTGTGTTCTTTTGCTAAAGCAATAATTTCTTCAGCTTCTTCAACCGTATTGGCAATTGGTTTTTCAATAAAAATATGTTTTCCTGATTTTATGGCAACTTTTGCACATTTATAGTGTGAAAGCGTTGGAGTAACAATATCGATCACGTCGACAGCGTGAATGAGTTTTGCAATTGTGCTGAAATTTTTATAGCCAAACTCTTTTGAGATTCTTTCGGCATTTTCCTGATTTTCGTCGTAAAATCCAACTAATTCGTATTTGTCAGATTGTTGTAATAAGCGTAAATGTATTTTACCAAGATGACCAGCACCTAAAACTCCTACTTTTAACATGAGAATGTATTTTAAACAAAAATATAATTTATTTGTCGAACGTGAAAATGTATGTGATAAAGATTCAATAAATTAAAAAACAATCGTTGAATTTACATAATATTTTTATCGAAACAATATATGTTTGGTTATCATATAAAAATAAAAAACTAATAAAGTCCCGAAGCCAATTGCTAAAAATTTAAAATAGCGATCTTCAATCAATCGATCACTTTTTTTATCTACAACATATGTGTCTGAATAGTCGTCATGTAAATTTTTACCCATTAAAAATGTGATACTTTCAAAGGGAACCAATCTCAATAATGTTCGTTTTAAAATCATCGAGAAGGTTGGTGAATTTCCTTCTTCATCTGTTACATAACAAGATGTTATAAATTTTGCTGGTGTGCTTTTAAAAATTGATTCAAACATCAAATAATACATAAACTTTATTAAAGAAAATAAGATTAAAATGTTAATACGATCTTCAAAAGTTGTACTTATATAACCTACAGAACTACTTAACATTCTATATCGTTGTGTGTATTCAATAAAACCAAAAGTAGTAGTCATAATTAACAAAGAATCTATAAAAAGGTTTAAAAAACGTTTGTTTTTTGATGAATTCTGTAAATAGCCCTGATCTGATACCATTTCTTTGCTAGTATTCAAATATCTATTTATAATAAAATAAGACAAAAGTATATATACTATTCTAATTGTTATTCCTGATATTCTATATGTTATATACGAGTTTGTCCAATCTTCAAAAGAAAAAAGAAAAAATACTAATGTTTTTATTCCGCTAATTATTATTAAACTAAAATTGAATAGCAACAATTTAGTTTCTTTATACTTTGAGAAAAAATAAATTATAGTTCCAAATAAAAAAGACAAGTAAAAGAATAAATTTAATAACCCTAATGATGCAGAAGTTGATGTGTACTGATTAATTCTTTCAACTTCAATCATGACTGTTAAACCTGAAAAATAATAAGGAGTAATATTAGTAAAAACTATAAATTCTGAAAATTTTTCAGATCTTATGAATAAGAAAACAATTGATTCTATGATTCCTGATAACGAAAAAAATAAAGATAAAAGGAGTATTGCTTTTTTCATAAAATATTTGATTTACTAAAAATTAAGTTTTGACCAAAAATAGAAATTAATTGATTCAAAAAGTACTTGACATTTGATAATTTGTTTTCTTATTTTTGCGAAAATAAAACCTACTTATTTTGAAAGACACTGCCAAACATCAAGGACTTCGTAATCAATTAGTAACAACTTTAGAACAAAAAGGAATTACTGATAAAGCGGTTCTGGATGCGATTAAAAAAATCCCAAGACACCTTTTTTTAAACTCAAGTTTTGAAGATTTTGCTTATCAGGATAAGGCTTTTCCTATTGGTGCAGGGCAGACGATTTCGCAGCCTTATACAGTTGCTTTTCAATCTCAGCTGCTGGAAGTACAAAAAGATCATAAAATTCTGGAAATTGGTACCGGTTCCGGATATCAAACAGCAGTTTTATTTACTTTAGGAGCAAAAGTGTATACAGTTGAAAGACAAAAAGAATTATTTAAACAAACTTCTATTTTATTTCCGAAACTGAATATTCGTCCTAAACATGTTTCTTTTGGAGACGGTTATAAAGGACTTCCAAATTATGCTCCGTTTGACAGTATTATTGTAACGGCTGGAGCGCCATTTATTCCGCAGCCTTTAATGGCGCAGTTAAAAATAGGAGGAAGGCTGGTAATTCCGCTTGGTGAAGACGTTCAGATTATGACTTTGTTAATCAGAAAAAACGAAACTCAATTTGAAAAACATGAGTTTGGAGAATTTAGATTTGTTCCTTTATTAGAAGATAAAAATTAATGAAAAAGCCCAGTTTTAGCTGGGCTTTTTTTATTGAGTAAGTATCGAAATGTATCTTTCTAAACTTTCTTTTTGTGTTTGAGCTATAAAGAGTAAAAAATCTTCTTTATCTTTTTTAGTCTGAGCTGCTTCAAGAGATTGATAATAGCGCATTCTGTTTTCGTAATCTCCTTTGATATTAGCAATTAAATAGCCTTTTTGCATCAAAATTAAATTCATGATTAATCTCGACGTTCTTCCGTTTCCGTCAATAAAAGGATGGATTGTTACTAATCTTTCATGCATTTCTGCAGCTAAAATAACAGGATGAAGTTTGTTTTTATTAATTTCATACCAATTAAAGTATTCTTCCATTTCTTGTGGAACTAATAAAGGTTGAGGCGGCATGTGGCTGCTTCCTTGTATCATAACCTGAACTTTTCGATACCTGCCGGCATCTTCAGGAATTATTCCTCGAAGTATTAAATTATGAATAGACAAAAGATCACGTTCATTTAACGAATTGCTTTTACTTATTAATTCTTTTATAAAACCAATAGCTTCCTGATGATTTATGGCTTCAAGATGTTCGCGCATGCTTTTTCCTGAAATAGTTAATCCTTCATTAATAACCATATCAGTTTCGCGAAGGGTCATCGTATTTCCTTCAATTTTATTACTTTCAAAGGTATATTCAAGTTCTAAAGCTTGTTTAATTTTGAAACTATCGAATTGTCTGTAAGAATCTAATTTTTCTTTTAGAAGATCAATCTCTTTTAAGATTTTTTCTAAAGATGTAGATAATTTAAGATTTGATACTGTTTTGTTATATTTGATTTCATCCTCTGCAACTTTTAGTGCTTTTAATGCCAAATCATCATCACCAATTTCATAAAGAATTTTTTCTTTAAGCCAGGCAATCATTAAAGTTTCGTAATCAATTTCTAGTAGTTGAGAAAGTTTGATTATCTGATCTTTTGTTGGTTTTCGACTGCCAGATTCAAATTTACTGATCAAAGCCTGATCAATACCAGCAAGCTGTGCTAATTCACGCGTTTTTAATCCTTTTTGTTCTCTGGCATTTTTTAAAAGCGATTTCATAATGATGAAATTTAAAGTCTTGACAAAATTAGTCATTTTTTAAAACATAAAAAAAAGCAACATTTTAAATATTGCTTTTTTTGATTTTATTTTGGAGGCAGAGAACCGTCTTTTCTCATTTCTTTAACTACAGCCTGCATTATAGCATCAACAGTTTGTCCTACATCAGTAACGTAATCAGATCTTGTAGTTCCTGTCCAGATTAGTTTATTTTCTTTTAAAGAAAAAATATTGGTTTCGACCATATAATATGTTGATTCAGAATAATAGCCGGGATCATAGAAAGCTGGCGAATACATTCCGTACCAGTTTCCAAAACCATAACCATACATTCCGGAATATAAACCGTCAAAACCACCGTAATACATTCCTGTATAACTTCCGGGTACGTAAGTAGTTTCTTTTTCTGTACTAACCAAACGCATGGTAACAACGCCGTCGAAGTTTTCGTCTTGCAGGATCTTTAGTTTTTGATCCTGTGTTAGCTTTTTGGTGTCTTCGTTTAAGTATTGATAAGAAGTTTTAAAAATAGGGTTGCTAGCAGCAATTCTGTTTTCTGCTATACGTCTGGAAGCTTCGTCTTTAACTAATGCAACCACTAAAACCTTTTTAAAGTGTTCCTGAGCGACGGTTATTTTCGGATCTCTCCAGCTATTTACAATAGTAGTATTACTGCCACAACCTGAAAGTGACAGAATTACAAACAATAGAATTAAGTACTTTTTCATATTTTACAGTTAATGTTTGTAGTAAAAATAACTATAAAATATTAATTAATAGGTGTTTACATAAAATTAAAAAAGCTTAATTATAAGCTTTTTTAATTCTGTCGAGATCACGTTTTGTGTCTGCTTCTTTTAAAGATTCACGCTTGTCGTAGTTTTTCTTTCCTTTACAAAGACCAATCTGCAGTTTTGCAAGCCCTTTTTCGTTTGTAAATAATTTTAGCGGAACAATAGTAAGACCTTTTGCCTGAACACTTTTATGAAGCGTTTTTAATTCTTTTTTATTTAAAAGCAATTTACGTTCACTTCTGGATTTATGATTGAACTGATTTCCAAACGAATATTCTTCAATATAGGTATTAATTGCAAAAAGTTCCATACCGCTAAATTCGCAAAAGCTTTCGGTAATATTCGCTTTTCCTAATCGGATAGATTTGATTTCGGTTCCTGCCAAAACAATTCCGGCAGTATAAGTATCGATTATTTCATAATCGAATCGCGCTCTCTTATTAAGTATATTGACTGATTTTAACATGGGTACAAAAGTAAGTAAAATTGTAAAACTACCTATGCTCAAATATAATTAAAGATTTCTTTTAATCTATGATTTTAATCAGCTTCAACGCAAAACCTTACGCATAAGTTTGTTCTGTAATTATAAAACAAACTAAAATGAAAAAGATCTTTACATTAATTGGTATTGCATTAATTGGTTTATCTGCAAAAGCTCAGAATCAGGGATTAAAAGGTGCCTGGTTTGCAACTTCGCAATTTGGTTATCAGCAGACAAAAACTGCGGATCAAAAAAATACAAATTTATCTGTACTTCCTGTTGTGGGTACATTCGTAACACCTTCAGTTGCTGTTGGGGCAGGAATTGGATTTATTAATATAAAAGCAGATTCTAATGCCGGAACAGTTGCAAAAACAGACTTATTTGTTATTCAGCCTTTGGCAAGAAAATATTGGAATGTAGCTGGCTCATTGTACTTTTTTGGACAAGCAGCTTTGCCTATCATCACCGGAAAAGAAAAAGAAAGCGAGTTGAAAGTTAATCAGTTTGGATTATCAGTATCGGGAGGTTTTGATTATTTCGTAACGAAAAACTTCTCAGTTGAGTTCTCTTACGATTTGGCGAATTTTACTTCAACAACTCTGGAGCCTAAAAATGGAGAAAAAACGACTGTTACAAATTTTGGATTGGCGCATGTTGCAAATGTTGACCCATTTTATAATACAGCTCTTGCAGGAAGTAACCCAAATCTAACTTCGCCGCTTTCTTTTGGATTTAAGTTCATTTTTTAATTATTGAATTGTTCAGGCCAATTCATTAATTTTGCAAAAAGACCGTTCTGTTTTGAACGGTCTTTTGTGTTATTTAAAATTTATAAAATGGAAAGTAAATCTAAAGACCCGCTTCACGGTATTACACTTCAAAAAATTGTCGAAACTTTGGTTGATTATTATGGTTTTGACACTTTAGGCGAATTAATTCCTATAAAATGTTTCAACTCAAATCCCAGTGTAAAATCAAGCTTGACTTTTTTAAGAAAAACCGATTGGGCACGAAAAAAAGTAGAAGAGTTGTATATAAAAACGCTTCCTAAACTTAGCTGATTTTAATTTAGTTTATACGAAATCATTACGCCGCCACGGTACGGAAGCCATTCGCCGCTTTTGTTCCAGTGTTCTGCAGTTTCATATCTTCCCGGAGTTCCATCGTTATAATAACCGTGGTAAAAGCCCTGGTGCCATCCGCCGCCCGCAAAAATATCCAGTAAAAACTTATCGTTTAATTTAATGTTATAACCAACAGTAACACCTATACGGTAACCAAAACCATGTTCGTATTTGTTTGTGTCCCAGTAGTTCCATTTTTGAAGCTGATAAAAATCGGGACCAATATGACCTCCAAGATAAAATCCGTTGTATTTTTCCTTAAAATGATAACGAACTTCCGGGGTAAAAGTGTAAAATTCCATCGGATTATTTCCGTTAAAAGATTTCCAAAAAGAAGCCATAACATCAAAACTAAAAGTTGTTTTTTCTCCAATGCTGGTTTCTATACCAATGTTTGGAATACCTACTGCGGCAGTTGCTCCGTTAAATTTTATAAAAGTCTGACTTTGTAATTGAATAGATAAAAAGAGAATAATAAAGGCGAATAATTTCTTCATGGTATTTTTTGTGATTGCGGCCGCAATTTGTTTTCGGCCACAAATATAACGCAATACTAGGTTTACTATTGCAGTATTTGATGTTTTTAAGTATTATTTTTTATCAGAAACTAATAAAGAATAAATTACTTTGTCCAGAAATTTGCCTTCCCAAAATTCTGCTTCACGTAAATGTGCCTCTCTTACAAAACCGCATTTTTCTAATACCTTTTCAGAAGCTGCGTTTTCAGGATCTATAACCGCTTCTATCGAATGTAATTTTAAATCTTCAAAACCATATTGTATTAATCGGTTTACGGCTTCGGGAATAATTCCTTTTCCGTGAAAATCAGGCGAAAGCATATAACCAATTTCGGCACGGTGATTTTCGGGCTGCATTCTGTAATACCCAATTATGCCCAAAAGTTTAGGGTTTCCTTTTAAAGTTATGCCCCAATTTACGCCAACATTCGAATCGATTTTTTCATCAATCATTGTAATATGATCGAGAGCATCCTGATTGTTTTTTACCAATGGACGCGGGATATATTTCATAGTTTCAGGATTCGAACGTAATTCGAAAACTTCATTAACATCATCATTTGTAATTCTTCTTAAAAGCAAACGCTCTGTTTCGATTACAGGAAATGGGTGAAAGTTAAATTCTATCATTTTTTAATTTATAAAATTTTGATACTGAATTGAGAATGAAAAGTCTGATCTACATCTAAAACTAAAATCCCTTCTTTTTTAAACAAATCTCCTGTATTATCTGCTGTGTCAGAATAACCAAACCAAGGTTCGATACAAACAAAAGGAGCCTTATTTTTTGTCCAGATTCCTAAACTCGGAAAATCTTCAAAATCAACCTGAATATAAGGTTTAGAATTTTCCAGAATCGTAAGTGAATTTGATTCTAAGGTTTTAAAAACCAAAGCATCATTCTCAAAAAGTTTATAATTTAAAGGAACAATATTTCCTGTCGTTTTTAAAGTTTCGGTTTTATTCGAAATTAAATCATTTTCAAGAAGATTATATTTCAAAGATTCTTCTTTTTCAAACTTAAAAGCATAATTTTCAAAGTTTTCAGGAAGTGCAATTGCAGGATGCGCACCTATAGAAAACGGCATTTTTGATTCACTTTTATTGATAACAATGTATTCAATATTTAGTGAAGTATTTTCGATTGTATAAATAAGCTGCAGTTCAAACTCAAAAGGATATTTTTTTAGAGTTTCAGCATTTGATTCTAAAGAAAAAACAGCACTGTTTCCTGTTTTTTCAACCAGCTGAAATTCCATATCTCTGGCAAAACCATGTCTTGGCAATTGATATTCTTTTCCATCAATCGTATAAATATTATTTTTTAAAGTACCCACAATCGGAAAAAGAACAGGTGAGTGTTTACCCCAGAAATCAGGATTTCCTTCCCAGATATATTCTTTGTTTTGATTGTCTTTTAATGAAAATAATTCAGCTCCGGCATTTTTAATTGAAGCTTTAAGTATTGAATTTGATATAGTTGTGTTCAAAATAGTATAATTGAAAGAAATTAGTTTTAAATCCAGATGTAAATATATTTTATAAATTTTATTTTTTTAGGAAAATGCTTCAATTTATTTTTTTAATAAATTTTTGCTAAAATTAAATTTATGCTTTTGGTTTTCTCTGTAAATAGCTTTTTTTTCATTAATTTGCTACATAAACAGCTAAAAAATATGAAAAAACAATCTTCAAGAGCCTTACTAACCATGGCTTTGTTTGTTGGAGTTTCTTCTGTATGGGCGCAGCAAACGCCTTCTGCTACAGCAGCTACCCCAGCAAATAATTACAATTATCATGATGCATTTGCACCAAATTTTTACACTAAAAATGGTACTTCTACACGTACAGCAAGTGGTCAGCCGGGAGTTGAATATTGGCAGAACAGAGCCGACTATCAAATAACGGCAAAGCTAAACGGAACTACAAATGAAATTATTGGTACAGATGAAATTACCTATACTAATAATAGTCCTGAGAAAATGTCATTTTTATGGGTGTATCTGGATCAAAACTTATTTAAAGACGATTCTAGAGGAAACGCTGTTGTGCCATTGACAGGAAGCCGTAACGGAGCTCAGGGTCAGGTTTTTGATGGAGGAAATAAAATAAAATCAGTAAAAGTAATTTCTGTTGGAAAAAAGAAAACAGAAGTTGACGCAAAATATATTATTACAGATACAAGAATGCAGATTTTTCTTCCGGAAGAATTAGGCTGCAAAAGGAGCTTCTGTAAAAGTTAAAATCGAATTCTCATTCATTGCTCCGTTTGAAGGATCAGACAGAATGGGAGTTTTAGAAACCAAAAACGGAAAAATCTTTACAATTGCACAATGGTACCCGCGTATGTGTGTATTTGATGATGTAAAAGGATGGAACACAGCACCCTATTTAGGAGCGTCTGAGTTTTATTTAGAATATGGAGATTTTGATGTTAAATTGACAGTTCCGGCAGATCACTACGTTGTCGCTTCTGGAGAATTAGTAAACGGTTCAGAAGTTCTTTCTGCAGAACAGTTAAAACGTTACAATGAGGCTTCTCAAAGTGACAAAACGGTTATGATTCGTACGGCAGAAGAAGTTGCAGCAACAGCAAATACAAATGCTTCTGCAGAAAAAACATGGCATTATAAAATTAAAAATGCACGTGACTTTTCTTGGGCTTCGTCACCAGCTTTTATTTTAGATGGAGCAAAAATCAATTTACCAAGCGGTAAAAAATCATTGGCATTATCTGCGTATCCTGTAGAAAGTGCAGGCAGAGATGCTTACGGACGTTCAACTGAATATGTAAAAGCATCTATCGAAAATTATTCTAAAAGATGGTTTGAATTTCCTTATCCTGCAGCAACAAACGTAGCAGGTAACGAAGGCGGAATGGAATATCCAGGAATTGTTTTCTGCGGATGGAAATCGAAAACAGATGATTTATGGGGAGTTACAGATCACGAATTCGGACACATTTGGTTCCCGATGATTGTAGGTTCAAATGAGCGTTATTTTGCATGGATGGATGAAGGTTTTAATACTTTTATCAATTCTGTAAGTTCATATGACTTTAATAATGGTGAGTACAAACAGCCTGCTTCAAACTTACACGAAGATGCTGAATACATTACAGGTGTAAAATTAGAGCCAATTATGAGTTCTCCAGATAACATGAAAGAAGCTAATATTGGTGTTTTATGTTATGTAAAACCAAGTGCAGGTTTAGTTATTTTAAGAGAACAGGTTTTAGGACAAGAGCGTTTTGATAAAGCGTTACGTACTTATGTTGAGCGCTGGGCTTATAAACATCCAACTCCGGATGATTTCTTTAGAACAATAGAAAATGTTGCCGGAGAAGATTTAAGCTGGTTCTGGAGAAGCTGGTTTGTAAACAACTGGCGTTTTGACCAAGGAATCAATTGGATTAAATATGTGAAAAACGATCCGGCAAAAGGTGTAATTATCAATGTTGAAAACTTTGACAAAATGCCAATGCCAATTGTTTTAGACGTTAAAACAAAAAGCGGAAAAGTAACAAGAGTTAAATTACCTGTGGAAATCTGGCAGCGTAATAACGACTGGTCTTTCAAACACAATTCAACTGAAGAAATTGAAAGTATTACTTTAGATCCAGACAACGCTTTTCCAGATTATAACGACAGTAATAATGTTTGGAAAGCGGGAAACGGAAAAATTGAAAAAGATATTATTCTGGATGGATATCTGGGAAGTTATGTTACTGCTAAATCTCCTTTAACAATTGAATTAACGGAGAAAAACAGCACTCTGCATGCAGAACTTCCAAATTATCCACAATTCACTCTTTCTCCGGTAGCAGGTGAAAAAGATACATTTGAATCAAAAAGAGCCGGATTAAAATTCAAATTTAACGAAGCCAAAACAGCTTTTGATATGACACTTACAGGAAACGGACAAGTAATTCCGTTTACGAAAAAGTAATTATTTAAAATAGAAATATTCAAAACCCGATAATTAGAAATAGTTATCGGGTTTTGTTTTTTTGTTTCAAGTTTTAAGTTTCAGGTTTCAAGTTTCAGGTTTCAAGTTTCAGGTTTCAGGTTTCAGGTTTCAGGTTTCAGGTTTGCGTAATCAAATTAAAACCTTAGAACCTTAGCAACTTAGAATCTCAGTATCTTTCAAAAAATAACTTTTCATTAAAAAAATGTTAGAATTTTAATTTTTTGTTTTGTGAATTAAAAAATAATGTACTTTTGCACCGATGAATAAAATAAGTTTACATACAACTTCTTTGTCACGGACAAACTCACCGATTACTTCTCCCGAAGTACGGACGCTATCTCTATAGTGTTCACTGAGTTTTATAGCCGTATATTTATTCATATCCATTTTTCATTTTGAAATCACATAATTTGTCCATTGGACAAACATATCCTAAAAGTATTTATTATTTTGTAAATTTTCTTGATCAAGTTTTTGATTTTGAGAATGTTACTTCTGTTTTGCTTAATTTTATTGGATTCAATTCTGGATTTCAAACGAATCAATATGCTTTAATTTTTAACTCTAACTTCAATTATTGAAAATGAAGATCTCTATTGTTGTTACCCAGGAAGAACACTTCAAATTCGCACAGGAAATTTGCGATACTATAGAATCATCTGCCTTGTTAAGAGGTACAGGGATTGCTAAAAGAACTCCTGAGTACATTCAGAAAAAAATGTCGAATGGTGATGCAATGATTGCTCTGGCCGATGGAAAATTTGCAGGTTTTTGTTATATCGAAAGCTGGGAACACGGAAAATTCGTAGCGCATTCAGGATTAATTGTACATCCTGATTACAGAAGTTTAGGTTTGGCAAAAAAAATCAAATCGAAAGTTTTTGATTATTCTTTACAAAGATATCCGGACGCTAAAATATTCGGAATTACAACTGGTTTAGCGGTTATGAAAATTAACTCAGAACTAGGTTATAAACCAGTTCCATTTTCAGAATTGACAACCGATCCGAGTTTCTGGGCGGGCTGTAAAACCTGTACTAATTTTGAAATTCTGCAAAGTAAACAAAACAAAATGTGTCTTTGTACCGGAATGTTATACGACCCAAAAGAAAAACAAAAAACACCGCCAAGACATCCTTTTAATGAGGCTGTTTTAAGCAGACTTAAAAAAATTAAACAGGCTTTATTCTTAAACAAAATATTGTCATTTATTTTTTTATTCAAAATTTAATCAAAAAGAAATCTCAAACTGCTACATACGAAAGTATTAGCCTAAATTATAAAAAATGAAAAAAGTAGTATTAGCTTATAGCGGAGGATTAGATACCTCGTATTGTTTGAAATATTTAAAAAATGAAAAAGGATACGAAGTTCACACTGTTCTTGTAGATACAGGAGGATTTTCTGCTGAAGAATTAACAGCTATTGAAAAAAGAGCTTATGAGTTAGGAAGTGCACAACATGCTAACTTAACTATTTTAGATAAATATTACGATAAAGCTATCAAATACTTGATTTTTGGAAACGTATTAAAAAACAATACATATCCATTATCTGTAAGTGCAGAGCGTGTTTTTCAGGCAATTGAAGCTATAAAATATGCAAAAAAAGTAGGAGCAACTGCAATCGCGCACGGAAGTACTGGTGCAGGAAACGACCAAATTCGTTTCGATTTGATTTTCCAGACTATTGCTCCAGAAATCGAAATCATTACTCCAATTAGAGATTTAAAATTATCAAGACAAGAAGAAGTTGACTATTTGGCTCAAAACGGAGTTCACTATTCTTGGGAAAAAGCACAATATTCTATCAATAAAGGACTTTGGGGAACAAGTGTTGGAGGAAAAGAAACTTTAACTTCAAGTCAGCCATTGCCAAGTGAAGCGTATCCTTCGCAATTGCAAAAAGAAGGTGAAGAAAAAGTAACGCTTCATTTTGAGCAGGGAGAATTAGTTGGTTTAAACGGAAAAACAGATAAACCATCAAACAATATTGTAGCTCTTGAAAAGCTGGCAAGTGCTTATGCAATTGGTAGAGATATTCACGTTGGAGATACTATTATCGGAATTAAAGGAAGAGTTGGTTTTGAAGCTGCAGCTCCATTAATTATCATCAAAGCACACCATTTATTAGAGAAACATACTCTTGGAAAATGGCAGCAATACTGGAAAGAACAATTAGGAAACTGGTACGGAATGTTATTTCACGAAGGTCAGTTCTTAGATCCGGTTATGAGAAATATTGAAACTTTCTTGCAAGACACTCAAAAAACAGTAAATGGAACCGTAACAGTTTCATTAAAACCATATCATTTCTCACTTGACGGAATCGAATCTGAAAATGATTTAATGAACACAGGTTTTGGTCAGTACGGAGAAATGAACAATGCCTGGACATCAGACGATGCAAAAGGATTTATCAAGATTTTAGGAAATGCACAAAACATATTCTCATCTGTAAACAAATTAGATCATGATTAATGTCGGAATTATTGGTGGTTCGGGCTACACGGCCGGAGAACTTATCAGAATTTTAATGTATCATCCAAAAGTAAACATCGATTTTGTTTACAGTACAACAAATGCTGGAAAGCCACTTTCTGTAGCGCATCACGATTTGATGGGCGATATCGAAATGAATTTCACAGATATAATAAATCCAGATGTAAATGTGGTTTTTTTATGTTTGGGTCATGGAAAATCAATTTCATTTTTGGAAGAAAATGCATTTGCAAGTCACACGAAAATTATCGATTTAGGAAATGACTTCAGACTGAATAAAGATGCTCATTTTCAAGGAAAAGATTTTGTTTACGGTTTACCTGAATTGAACAAAGCAGAAATCAAAAAAGCAAATTATATAGCAAATCCAGGTTGTTTTGCAACAGCTATTCAGTTGGCTTTATTGCCATTAGCTAAAAATAATATGTTAAATAATGATGTTCATATTAATGCTACAACAGGAAGCACAGGAGCGGGCGTAGGTCTTGCCGAAACTTCTCATTTCAGCTGGAGAAACAATAATATGTCACATTACAAAGCCTTTGAACACCAGCATTTAGGTGAAATTTCAGAAAGTTTGGTTCAGCTGCAGGATGATTTTGACAGCGAATTGCTTTTTATTCCGAACAGAGGAGATTTTCCAAGAGGAATTTTTGCAACGCTTTATACATTATGTGATGATAGTTTGGAACAATTGGTTGCTAAATATGATGAGTTCTACAAAAACGAACCTTTCGTAACCATTACCACAACAAACATCAACATGAAACAGGTGGTACAAACGAATAAATGTATTATTAGTTTATTGAAAAAAGGAAACCGGGTTCTCATAACATCAATTATAGATAACTTAACCAAAGGTGCTTCAGGACAAGCAATTCAAAACATGAATTTAATGTTCGGATTAGAAGAAACTACAGGTTTAAATTTGAGGCCAAGCGGATTTTAGATTGTTGGTTAACCGTTTAATCGTTAATTCGGTTAATCGATTAAACAAATCAACGATTAAACAATTAAACAAAACAAAAAATGAACTTATTCAACGTTTACCCATTATACGACATAACTCCAGTAAAAGCAGTAGATTGTACAATTATTGATGACAAAGGAGTAGAATATTTAGATTTATACAGCGGACATGGTGTGATTTCTATTGGACACACACAGCCGGATTATGTAGCAAAACTTAAAAATCAAATTGATAATTTAGGATTTTATTCTAATGCCATTCAGAATCCTTTACAGGTGGAATTGGCGCAGAAATTAGGAAAACTTTCAAGTCTTGAAGATTACGAACTGTTTTTATGCAGTTCTGGAGCTGAAGCAAACGAAAATGCTTTAAAATTAGCTTCTTTTCATAACGGAAAATCAAGAGTTGTGGCTTTTGATAATTCTTTCCACGGAAGAACTTCTGCAGCCGTTGCCGTTACTGATAATAAGAAAATTGTTGCGCCGATTAACGCACAGCAAGTAGTTACTTTTTTACCTTTAAACCAAATCGACTTAGTTGAAGCTGAATTAGCTAAAGGTGATGTTACAGCAGTGATTATTGAAGGAATTCAGGGAGTTGGAGGTTTAGACCAAGGAACAACAGAATTTTTTCAGGCTTTAGAAAAAGCATGTAAAAAACACGATGTGGTTTTAATTTTAGACGAAGTGCAATCAGGATATGGAAGAAGCGGGAAATTCTTCGCGTTCCAACACCACGGAATCAACGCTGATATTATTTCAGTTGCAAAAGGAATGGGGAACGGATTTCCTGTTGGAGCCATTTTAATTTCTCCAAAATTCGAAGCAAGTTTCGGATTATTAGGAACAACTTTCGGCGGAAGCCACTTGTCTTGTGCAGCAGGAATTGCGGTTTTAGATGTAATTGAAAAACTAGATTTACAGAAAAATGTAAATGAAGTTTATGAATATTTCTTAGAGAAAATCAAAGAAGTTGAGGGAATCAAACAAGTAAAAGGAAAAGGTTTAATGCTTGGAGTTGAGTTTGATTTTGATGTAGCTGCTTTAAGAAAGAAATTAATTATCGAAAAACACATTTTTACAGGAAGCGCCAACAATAAAAACCTATTAAGAATTTTACCGCCGTTGACTGTGAAAAAAGCAGATATCGATACGTTTGTAAAAGCTTTAAAAGAAAGTTTAGAAGAACTTAAAAACTAATGAAAGTATTAAAATATATTTGGGTAGCATTGTTAATAATTAGCATTTTACTACCAATGTTGCTTTTTTTGAACCCATTTGTTTGGGGAATGAGAAGAGCTCCTGAATATATTCCTTCTGAGCGACTTGAAAAGGTTTTATTAAAGATGGATGAAGAGATTAATAAAATCGAAAGAACAGAAATTTATACCTATAATAATGAACCTAATTTATGGTATTTGAGAGATTGTGAGAATCAAAAACTAGATTCTCTTAACAATTTTAAAATAGATCTAACTGAAATTAAAAGTGATTCTTTTATCAGGGAAAAAATTAAAAAATATGCGCCATTAATTGAGAAAGAAATAGAATGTAAATGTTATGATTCTTTGATATTCTCCTATCAATTAAGAGTAAGTGAACATGATTTAACAGAAGTAGCTGTTGGATTTAAAATTAAGTCAAAATGAAAAATAGTTATTTAATTTCATTTCCATTTCTCAAATTTCAATCAATAGTTTATTTGTTTATTATTTTTTGGGCAATTTTAATTAAAAATATTCAAAGTCTGTTTGTTGTTTTGAAGTACACAGAAGAAATTAGCGTAATTCTTTTTTTTATGTATATTTTGGTTGTATTAGGTTCAGTTATTTTGTTGATAATGCAGGTTTTACAGATATACTTTTCTTTGAATAATAGTTTAAAAAAGAAAATATGGATAGTAGCGAATATTGTACTTTATTATGGGGTTTTATTTGCAGATTTACTTTTATCAACACAAATTAGATTTTAATTAACCGCCAAAAAACAACCAACCAATTAGAAATTATGAATCCATTATCAATTGAAAAACGCAATTTAGTTTTGCGGACTATGGCAAAGCTGGTCGAGCAGGAGCGGAATGAGATAATCCTAACGAATCAGGAAGATCTTGCCGATTACGACGGTTCAGATTTAGCGATGGAAGAACGCCTGAAAGTAGATGATAAAAAAGTTGATGAAATGATTTTATCACTTAATCAGTTAGCTTCACAGGAAGATCCCGTTGGAGTTGAACGTTTTCATTTTACTCATGATAATGGTATAAAAGTGGTGAATAAAACTGCCGCTTTCGGAACGATTTTAATTATTTACGAATCTCGTCCGGATGTTACAATCGAAGCAGGTGGAATCGCTTTTAAATCCGGAAATAAGATTTTATTAAAAGGAGGAAAAGAATCTTTAAAATCAAATTTGAAAATCGTAAGTCTATGGCACAAAGCTTTAGAAGAAAACGGAGTTTCAAAAGATTGGGTGGAATATCTGAATTATAACCGAACAGAAACTCAGGCTTTCTTAGAAAAACCAACTCAAAAAGTCGATTTAATAGTTCCGAGAGGCGGAGAAAAACTTATCGAATTTGTAAAAGCGCATGCCACTTGCCCAGTAATTGTAAGCGGGCGAGGAAATAATTTTGTTTACGTTCATGAAGATGCAGATACAGATTTAGCTTTAAAAGTAATTTTAAATGCTAAAACTGCTAAAATATCAGCTTGTAATGCATTAGATAAAGTTTTGATAAATTCTAAGCTTCCAAATTTTGAAGGGTTTACAGCTATGTTAATCGAAGCTTTAATCGAAGCAAAAGTAGAAGTTATCGTTGATAAGTCTTTAGAAAATTTTGAAAACACGAAAGCAATAGAAAACGAAGATATTTGGTATGAAGAGTTTCTAGATTATAAAATCGTAATCGGAACTATTGATTCTCAAGATCATGCCATTGATATGATTAATAAATACTGCGGAGGACATTCAGCAGCAATTATTACGAGAGATAACAATGTTGCACAGCAGTTTATGGAATCAATAGACGCAGCAGCAGTTTACCAAAATGCTTCAACTCGTTTCACAGATGGCGGACAATTTGGTCTTGGTGGAGAATTAGCGATAAGCACTGATAAATTGCACCAAAGAGGTCCAATTGGTTTACAGCATTTAGTAACCAATAAATGGTATGTTTACGGAGAAGGACAAATAAGATAATTTTAGAGTTCAGATTTTAGATTGGTGATTAACGATTTTTGATATCAGATTATTGGAATTTGGAATTTATTTATTGGAATTTAACTGTAGATAAAGCTTTGCGAACTTAGCGTTTTGTAAACACAAACAACATAAAAAAACCTTGCGCACTTTGCGGTTAAAAAATCGCAACAAAACAACAACAATGAGCAAAAAAAGGATTTTATTAAAAATAGGAAGTAATACTTTAACCAAAGAAACCAATCATATTTCGCGGGGAAAGATTGAAGATCTTGGAGTTCAGATTGCGGCTTTAAACGATGAATATGAATTTATCATAGTAAGTTCTGGAGCAATTGCGGCAGCAAAACAGTTTGTAAAACTGGATAACCAAGATAAAGATGTTTTTGTAAAACAAGCTTTAGCTTCAATCGGACAGCCACATTTGATGCGGATTTACAATGAGAATTTTAAAGATTTAGGATTAAATACCTCGCAGTGTTTACTTTCTTATTCTGATTTTGAAAAAGAACAGACCCAAAAGAACATTGTAAATACGATTAATGTATTAGTCAAAAACAATTACATTCCGATTATCAATGAAAATGATACCGTTGCCACAGATGAGATTCGGTTTGGAGATAATGACAAATTAGCGGCTTTAACTGCGGTATTACTAAATGTTGATATTCTGATAATTGCAACCAACACAAACGGAATTTACACGAAAGAATCAATTCATAATGAAGTTCCAGAAACAATTAAATTGGTAAATGATTTAAAAACGCTAGAAAAAGAAATCGGAGAATCAAAATCATCACATGGAACAGGAGGGATGCAGTCTAAAATAGAAGCGGCCGCAATTTCAAAAGCAGCCAACATCGAAACCTGGATTGTAAATGGATTGAATGATAATTTTATTTTAAAGGCGTTGAAGGACGAGATTCCTTTTACGAAAATCGTTTAACTGTTTAATCGTTAATTCGGTTAATCGATTAGAAAATGAACATAAAAAAGCAAAAGGATAAAGTTAGATTTGTTTAAGCAACAAAACAATTAAACAAATCAACGATTAACCGATTAAACAAAAAAACAAATGAACTATATATCAATAAAAGAAATCAACTCATTATCAAAATGGGTAAAACAAGCGATCAAAATCAAAAAGAACCCGCTTAAAAATCAGAGTTTAGGAAAGAATAAAACTCTTGGAATGTTATTCTTCAATCCAAGTTTAAGAACGCGCTTAAGTACTCAGAAAGCGGCAATGAACTTAGGAATGAACGTTATGGTAATGAACTTTACCAATGAAGGATGGACATTGGAGTTCGAAGATGGAGCAGTTATGAATTCTGGCGCTTCAGAACATATTAAAGAAGCTGCAGAAGTAGTTTCGCAATATTGTGATATTATTGCCATTCGTGCTTTTGGAGGTTTAGTTGACAAAGAAAAAGATTATCAGGAAACTGTAATTTCAGGATTCTTGAAATATGCTACAGTGCCAATTGTAAATATGGAAAGCGCTATTCGTCACCCATTACAATCGTTGGCAGATGCAATTACAATGGAAGAATTCAAACCTAGACACAAAAACAAACCAAAAGTGGTTCTTTCTTGGGCGCCGCATCCAAAAGCTTTGCCTCAAGCAGTTGCCAATTCATTCGTAGAAATGATGCAAATGCAAAAGGATATGGATTTTGTAATCACGCACCCAGAAGGTTATGAGCTAAGTCCAGAAATCACAAAAGACTGTACAATCGAGTACGATCAAGATAAAGCTTTCGAAAATGCTGATTTCGTTTACGTAAAAAACTGGAGTAATTTCAACGATTACGGAAAAGTAACCAACAGCGATTCAAATTGGACAGTTACGGCTGAAAAAATGGCCTTAACCAACAACGGGAAATTCATGCACTGTCTTCCGGTTCGTCGTAACGTAATTGTAAGCGACGAAGTTCTTGATGGCGAAAATTCAATCGTAATCGAGCAAGCAAATAACAGAACGTATTCAGCACAATTAGTTTTACAAAAGATTTTGAAGAAATTGTAAATTTAAGTGACAAAGAAATAAAGTTACAAAGTGACAGAGGCTTAAACCTTGTAAAAAAACTTTGCAACTTTGTCACTTTGTCTCTTTGAACCTTAAAAGAAATGAACGTATCAGTAATAAAAATAGGTGGAAACATCATCGATAATCCAGCAGAATTAGAACAATTCTTAACTGATTTTTCTAAAATAGAAGGCTATAAAGTTTTAGTTCACGGCGGTGGAAAATCGGCTACGAAAATGGCTCAGAGTATTGGTTTGGTTCCGCAAATGATTGACGGACGCCGAATTACTGATGCTCCTATGCTTGATGTTGTGGTCATGATTTACGCAGGACAAATCAACAAACATATTGTAGCTCAATTGCAGGCAAAAGACAATAATGCAATTGGTTTTTCAGGAGCTGACGGAAATTTAATTCAGTCCACAAAAAGAAATCACCCAACAATCGATTACGGATTTGTAGGCGATGTAAAACAAGTCAACACCAAGTTATTGGCAACTTTATTGGAAGCTGGAGTTGTTCCCGTTTTCTGTGCCATCACACACGATAAAAACGGACAGCTATTAAATACTAATGCCGATACAATCGCAAGTGAACTATCAATTGCTCTATCTGAAGTTTTTGATGTTACATTGACATATTGTTTTGAAAAACAAGGCGTTTTGCAAGATTCAGAAGACGATTCATCTGTGATTACAGAAATCAACGAAGCCTTATATAATAAATTAAAAGAAGAAAAAGTAATCCATTCCGGAATGATTCCGAAGCTGGATAACTGTTTCAATAGTTTATCAAGAGGTGTGCAGAAAATCAAAATTGGCCATCACAAAATGCTCCAAAATTCAGATATTCCGCATACAACGATTACATTATAAAAATGCTGCCACGAATTGACATTAATTTCTGCTGTTAAAAGAGAAAATAATTTTAGAAGAACATTAAAAAGTTCATTTTGATTTTAAATCTGCGACAAAAAAATAATTTGCGAAAATTCGTGTAATTAGTGGCAAAAAAACGGAGTTTCGCGGTACTTTTAAATATTAATTTAAGAAATTTGCGCCAATTAAATTTAGGTTAAGATTGACTATAGTGACATAAGTTTAGAGAAAACTTAGAACCTTAGAATCTTAGCATCTCAGTACCTAATAGAAATGAAAAATATAGATACGCTTACCCAGGAAGCAATTAGTTTATTAAAAAGCTTAATCGAAACCCCTTCATTTTCAAGTGAAGAAGATCAGACGGCTCTTTTAATCGAAAATTGGTTCAATCAAAATGAAATTCCTTTCAAAAGAGAAAACAACAATGTGTGGGCTTTCAACAAATATTTCGACGAAAACAAACCAACACTTTTACTAAACTCACATCACGATACAGTACGTCCAAATCAGGCATATACAAACTATCCATTCAAAGCAATTGAAAAAGACGGAAAACTATTTGGTTTAGGAAGTAATGATGCAGGAGGTTGCTTGGTTTCGTTATTAGCAACTTTTGTACATTTCTACGAAAATCAAAAACTTTCTCACAATATTGTAATTGTAGCTTCAGCGGAAGAAGAAAGCAGTGGGAAAAATGGTTTAAACAGCGTTTTAAAAAGTTTACCAGAACTAGATTGCGCAATTGTAGGCGAGCCGACTTTAATGCAATTAGCAGTTGCAGAAAAAGGACTTTTAGTTTTAGATGTAAAAGTAAAAGGAACTGCAAGTCACGCCGCGCATCAAAACGATGATAATGCATTATACAAATCAATTCCGGTAATGGAATGGTTTAAAAACTATAAATTCGACAAAATCTCAGATGTTTTAGGTCCGGTAAAAATGACCGTAACGCAGATTAATGCAGGAAAACAACATAATGTTGTGCCTTCAGAATGTGATTTGGTAGTAGATATTCGCGTAACAGATCGTTATACAAATGCTGAAATTCTAGAAGTGGTTAAAGCAAATGTAAACGCAGAAGTAACGCCAAGATCAATGCACTTAAATGCATCGTCTATTCCAGTTTCGCACGGTTTAGTTCAGGCTGGAATTGCATTAGGAAGAACAACGTATGGTTCGCCAACGCTTTCAGATCAATCCGTTTTAAGTTGTCAGTCTTTAAAATTAGGACCAGGAGAAACATTACGTTCACATTCAGCAGACGAATTTATTTTTGTAAATGAAATTGAAGAAGGAGTCGATTTGTATATTAAAATACTAACCGATTTCTTTAAATTATAATATTTTTTAGGAGCTAATCCCGCTATCCGTTTCAATCTTTTGTGCCGAACCCCGGCACAAAAGGATTTCCACTACTATCGGGGCTAGGGCACTTAGGAAATAAGAAACATAAAGTAAAAATGAAACTTTGTGAATCTTTGAGATCCTTTGAGTAACTCTGTGAAACAAAAACATACATCTTATGAAACTTTGGGAAAAAGGAATACCAACAGATAAACAAATTGAACAATTCACTGTTGGAAATGACCGTGAACTGGATTTGGTTTTAGCAAAATACGATGCCTTAGGTTCAATCGCACACGCCAAAATGTTGGGACAAATTGGTTTATTAACAGCTGAAGAAACAACCTCTTTAGTTGATGCTTTAAACGAAATCATTGCAGATATCGTAGTAGGTAATTTCGAAATCGAAGACAGTTTTGAAGATGTTCATTCTAAAATAGAATATCTTCTAACGGTAAAATTGGGCGACGCAGGAAAGAAAATCCACACGGCACGCTCTCGTAACGATCAGGTTTTAGTAGACGTTCATTTGTATTTAAAAGACGAATTAAAGGCTATAAAAGAACAAGTGAAAACGTTGTTTGACTTGTTGATGGAATCGGCAGAAAAACATCAAAATGTCCTATTACCAGGATATACGCATTTGCAAATCGCAATGCCATCATCATTCGGAATGTGGTTTTCAGCTTACGCTGAAAGTTTAATTGATGATATTACAATGCTGAATGCAGCCTCAAAAATTGTAGATCAAAATCCGTTAGGATCAGCTGCAGGTTACGGAAGTTCATTTCCGATCAACAGAACATTTACAACTCAAGAGTTAGGTTTCGAAACTTTAAAATACAATGCCGTTGCAGCGCAAATGAGCCGTGGAAAAGCAGAGAAAACAGTTGCTTTTGCCATGACAAGCGTTGCAGGAACGTTGTCAAAATTTGCAATGGATGTTTGTTTGTATATGAGCCAGAATTTCGATTTTATTGGACTTCCGGCGCATCTTACAACAGGTTCTAGTATTATGCCTCATAAAAAGAATCCAGATGTTTTCGAATTAATCAGAGGAAAATGCAACAAGATTCAGGCGCTTCCGTATGAAATCACTTTAATTACAAATAATCTTCCAAGTGGTTATCATAGAGATTTGCAACTTTTAAAAGAAGGTTTGTTTCCAGCGATTCAAACTTTAAAATCTTGTTTAGATATTGCAATATTTTCAATTAAAGATATTACAGTAAAAGATCATATTTTAGAAGATAAAAAATACGATTATTTGTTTACTGTAGATACTTTAAATGAAATGGTAGTTGAAGGAATGCCATTTAGAGATGCGTACAAAGCAGTTGCTGAACAATTGGAAGCAGGAACTTACAAATCTCCAAAAGAAACAAAGCACACGCACGAAGGCAGTATCAATAATTTATGCCTTGATGCGATAAAAGATAAAATGGAAGCCGCTTTTTAAGCACTTTAATTTTCGATTTATAAACCGGTTTGTTGATTTACAGCAAATCGGTTTTTTTATTTCTATAAAATAAAGTATTTCTACTTTAAGGAAATTCGACCTAATTCTCTAAATTTGAGAATTGATCATTTTTAAATTAAAAATATGACGCAATTTGACGGGCAGGCCACGCAGCAACTTTATGAGAAAAATCTAATTACTGAAAATCAGTTTGAAGAAATAATAGAATATCGAAGCCGAAACATATTTTCGCTTAATATAGAATTAAAATTACTGCTTTCGATTTCGGTATTAATGTTCACTTCAGGAATCGGAATCCTGATTTATGATAACATTGATAGTATAGGACATATAGCTTTACTATCTATTTTGTTTGCGCTTACCTGCGGTTGTTTTTACTATTGTTTTAAAAATTCAATTGGCTTTAAAAAAGCCGAAACTACAACAGAGAGTCATTTTCTGGAATATATAGTGTTGACAGCAAATGTTCTTACCTGTATTTTTATAGGATATCTTCAGGTTCAGTATAAAGCTTTTGGTACACATTACGGTTTGGCTACTTTAGTTCCAACCATCGTCAGTTTTGTATGTGCGTATTATTTTGATAATAAAAGTGTTTTGACAATTGCTGTAACAGGTTTGGCTGCATACGTAGGACTTACAGTAACACCTCAGGAACTTTTTAATGGCAATAATGATTTTTATGCCAATCAAAGTTTAAGTTATTCAGCTATTTTACTCGGAGCGTTATTGATTTTATGGACGGTTTATAGTTTTAAAATTAAACTTAAAACACATTTTACATTAATATACTTAACATTTGCACTTCATCTAATCAGTGTGGCTTCAATAAGTAATATGTATGATGATTATGATGTAAGCTGGATCTTTTTCAGTATCATTTTAGCAGCTTCATCATACTATTTTTATAAAGTAAGTTATCAGCTTAAAGCAATTTCATTGTATGTTTTCATGATTATTTATGCCTATATAGGGTTCAATATTTTTCTTTTTAACCTATTTAAACATGTTGATTTTGATGATTTTTGGGTAATGTTTATTTTACTTTTACCAGCCTATTTTATTGGCTCGATAGTTATGTTTATAAAATTGATTAAAAAGTTTAACAAAGAAACAGCCGAATAATGATAGCACACGATAAAAAATTATTAAACAATTTATTTTTAACAGAAGAAGCAGATTCTCTTAAAGATGGAGGGTTTATAAGCAAAGAGCAAAAGAAAATTATTAGAGATGAACTGCCTTCTTTTAAAATTCAGAATAATATTTTGGTTCGTTTAGGTTTTTTTCTTTTAGGGGCATTTTTGTATTTGTCTATTTGTGGCGTAATATCTTTAATGGGATTGTTCGGAGGCAGTTCTGAACATTATTTTTTTAATATTTGCTTTTATCTTTTTGCCATAATTGGTATTGTTGGAGCAGAAATTTTGGCAAATAATAATTATTACAGACATGGTCTTGATGATGCTTTTATTTTAGGTATTCTTTTAAATATTGGGGCTGCTGTTTTTATTTCTGCGGAATATTACTATAGACAAAATTTCTACTCAGATGATTATAATTCTGTGCCAAACTCTTATGTTGAAATATTGACTGCTATTTTTGTTTCAATAGCCTCTTTTTTAGCTTACAGAAGATATCTGCATTTATTATCAATGCTCGTTTTCTGTTTGGCTTCATCTGTAGTTCTATTTTTAGGAATGTTTGAAATAGGAACTATTGGTAAAACAATTTTACCGTTTATTACAATGTTAGTTTCAGCAGGATTTTATTTTTTTATCAAAAACAGAATTAAAAACTTAAAAGAATCTTATTATTACAACGGACTTTTATTAGCCAATAGTTTTTGTTTGATTCTATTTTATCTTTCCTGTAATTATTTGGTTGTAAGAGAACTTTCTGCAGAACTTTTGGGAGTTGACGTTAAGCCTGGTCAGGATATTCCATTTTCTTATTTCTTCTATGCCTTCACGTTTATTGTGCCGGCTGTTTATTTATTTCAGGCGTTAAAAACGAAAGACAGAATAATGTTGTGGATTAGTTTTGCAACATTAGCTTTTACTGTTTTTACAATCCGATTTTATTATTCAGTTTTGCCAATTGAAGCTGCATTAACGATAGGAGGACTGGTATTATTTGCCATTGCATTTTTCTCCATTCAAAAACTAAAAAATAAAGAATCTGGTTTGACTTTTAAACCGGATAGAATCAATCATTCAAATGCTATTTTAAATGCCGAAACCCTAATTGTAGCCTCTACTTTAGGAATGAAACCAGAAGCAAAAGTAGAATCTCCAATGGAATTTGGTGGCGGAGGTTTTAGCGGCGGCGGTTCTGGCGAAAGCTTTTAATTAATTGTTAATTGTGAATGGTTAATTATTAATTATAAAAAAAACGCTGAATTTTTGATTCAGCGTTTTTTTGTTTTTATGAAGAATCTTAATCAAGATATTGTTCGTATTCTTCTATTTTAGCCCTTAAACGGTTTTCTAAATAAGCATTTCCATCTTTTAGTTTTTCTAAAATGATTTCGGCTTCAGCTTTATAATTTCTTCTTTTAAGATTATCCCAGGTTTTTGGTGGTTTTTGCAAATTGGTAATTCTATCAGCCAATTTTACAGCCCAGACTTCTTTTCTTAACTTTAAAATTCGGTTTAAACTATCCGGCATTCTTTCATCTTTAGGTAAACTGCTGTTTTTTGTAAGAGCAGAAACTCCTTCGGCAATTTCTAATCCAAATTCTCGTTCCAGTTCTTCAAACGTAGTATTGGTGTCTTCTAAAGTATCATGCAATAAAGCTACCTGAGTTGTAAAATTTAAATCGAAATCTTTAGTATGATTCGAAGCAATCAGGATTTCCATTGTTACATTACTCAAATGAATAACATATGGAAGATCAGAATCGGTAATAGTCTGATTGTTTTCTAAATGTTTTTTTGCTGCGAATAATATTGTCTTTTGATAAACCGTTTGAACATCCATTTAATAAGTTTTAAGAGTATTAAACTTTACTTTTCAACGCTTGGGCATCAATATCACTATGTGAAACATCATAAACAGCTTTTCCGTTTTTAATTAAAATTAATTGTGGCGATTCGTGATAAACTCCAAATCGGCTCGCAATTTCATTTGAAATATCTCTATGCGCAATTAGATCAAGAAAATAAGCATCAACAACATTTTCAAGATCGAATTCTCTTTCAAATTGTTTTAAGGCCATACGGCTGATACTGCATCTTGTACTGTGTTTAAAAATTACAACTGGCTTTTCCTGAGAAATAGCTTCAATTTCCATCAACTGAAGAATATCTGTTAATTCTGTCCAGTTTACGTTACTTTTTTGAGCTTCTGAGTTCTCTGAACTTCCGAAGATTGAATTAAAAAAACTCATATTTGGCTTGTTTTATGACTTTTTGACATTTAAATTTGATAAAAAGCAGAATTTATACGTCATTTTGTCTTTATTTTTACTATGGAATATATTTTGAATATTGGATAGCAAAGTTAAATCTTTTGAGTTAAAAATGTATCTCAATAAGTCTTAACTTTAATGTTATCGAATATTTAAAACAAAAAAATCAATCAAAATATAAAGATATGAATATAAATAAATTTACTATTAAATCGCAGGAAGCCATTCAGTTGTCGCAGCAATTAGCACAGCGAAATGGCCAGCAGCAAATTGAAAATGAACACATTTTCAAGGCTATTTTTGAAGTTGATGAAAACGTTGCACCTTTTATTTTGAAAAAATTAAATGTAAACGTTCCATTATTTCTTCAGATTTTGGACAGTACAATTCAGAGTTTTCCAAAAGTTTCCGGAGGAGATGTTATGCTTTCTAGAGACGCAAACAAAGCTCTAAACGAAGCAGAAATCATCGCACAAAAAATGAACGACGAATACGTTTCGATCGAGCATTTAATCTTGGCAATTTTCGATTCAAAAAGTAAAGTTTCTCAAATCTTAAAAGATCAGGGAGTTACAGGAAAAGGTTTGAAAGCGGCAATCGAAGAACTTCGTAAAGGAGAAAGAGTAACTTCGGCTTCGGCAGAAGAAACCTATAATTCACTAAATAAATATGCTAAAAACTTAAACGAATTAGCAAGAACAGGAAAACTAGATCCGGTTATTGGTCGTGATGAAGAAATCCGTCGTGTTTTGCAGATTCTGACTCGTAGAACCAAAAACAATCCAATGCTTATTGGTGAGCCAGGAGTTGGTAAAACGGCGATTGCAGAAGGTTTAGCGCACAGAATTGTGGATGGAGACGTTCCGGAAAACTTAAAAGAAAAAATCGTTTTCTCACTTGATATGGGAGCTTTGATTGCCGGAGCGAAATACAAAGGAGAATTCGAAGAACGTTTAAAATCGGTTGTAAAAGAAGTTACAGCAGCAGAAGGTGATATTGTTTTGTTTATCGATGAGATTCACACACTTGTAGGCGCGGGTGGAGGAGAAGGCGCAATGGATGCGGCTAATATACTGAAACCAGCTTTGGCTCGTGGAGAATTAAGAGCAATTGGTGCCACAACTTTAGATGAATATCAAAAATATTTCGAAAAAGATAAAGCGCTTGAAAGACGTTTCCAAAAAGTCTTAATCGATGAACCGGATACAGAAAGTGCCATTTCGATTTTACGTGGAATTAAGGAAAAATACGAAACACACCATAAAGTTCAGATTAAAGACGAAGCGATTATTGCCGCTGTAGAATTATCTCAGCGTTATATTACAAACCGTTTTTTACCGGATAAAGCCATCGACTTAATGGACGAAGCGGCTTCTAAATTGCGTATGGAAATCAATTCAAAACCTGAAGAATTAGATGTTTTGGATCGTAAAATCATGCAGTTGGAAATTGAAATTGAAGCCATAAAACGTGAAAAAGAGGAAAGCAAACTGAAAATTTTAGGTATGGAATTGGCCAACCTGAAAGAAGAACGCAACGAAATCTATGCAAAATGGAAACAGGAAAAAGATATCGTTGACGGAATTCAGGCTGTAAAACACGAAATTGAAGACTTTAAATACGAAGCAGAACGTGCAGAACGTGATGGTGATTACGGAAAAGTGGCTGAGATTCGTTACGGAAAAATAAAAGAAGCTCAGGAACGTCAGGAAAATTTGCAGAAACAATTGCTGGAGTTTCAATCTGGAAATTCTTTAATCAAAGAAGAAGTAACCAGAGAAGATATTGCCGAAGTTGTAGCAAAATGGACAGGTATTCCGGTAATGAAAATGCTTCAGACGGAAAGAGAAAAACTATTGCATTTGGAAGATGAATTGCACAAACGTGTAGTAGGTCAGGAAGAAGCGATAGAAGCAATAAGTGACGCTGTACGCCGAAGCCGTGCCGGTTTGCAGGATATGAAAAAACCTGTTGGATCGTTCTTATTCTTAGGAACAACCGGAGTTGGTAAAACGGAGCTGGCAAAAGCTTTGGCAGAATATCTTTTTGATGATGAAAACGCGATGACTCGTATTGATATGAGCGAATATCAGGAACGTCACAGCGTAAGCCGTTTGGTTGGTGCGCCTCCGGGATACGTAGGTTATGATGAAGGAGGTCAATTGACCGAAGCTGTTCGTAGAAAACCATATTCTGTAGTGTTATTAGATGAGATCGAAAAAGCACATCCGGATACTTTCAATATTTTATTGCAGGTTTTAGATGAAGGACGTTTGACAGATAATAAAGGACGTCTGGCTGATTTCAGAAATACGATTATTATTATGACCTCAAATATGGGAAGTAATATTATTCAGGAGAAATTTGAAAACCTAAAAGGAAGCGTTGAAGCTGCAACAGAAGCAGCTAAAAACGAAGTTTTAGGATTGTTAAAACAAACTGTTCGTCCTGAGTTTATCAACCGTATCGACGAAATTGTAATGTTTACACCACTTACAGTAGAGAATATTTCCAGAATTGTGAGTCTGCAATTGAAGAGCGTTACCAAAATGCTGGCATTGCAAGGCATTACAATGGATGCGACTCCAGAAGCAATTGCTTATTTGGCAGACAAAGGTTATGATCCGCATTTTGGAGCAAGACCCGTAAAACGTGTCGTTCAGAGAGAAGTTTTAAATCAATTGTCAAAAGAGATTTTGGCAGGAAATATTACAACAGACAGCATTATTTTATTAGATGCATTTGATGGAAAATTGGTTTTTAGAAACCAGACACACAAAGTTTAATAGTTATTTGTTTAGTTAATTATTAAATCGGAGAAGCATCAGTCGCAAGACTGATGCTTTTTTTATATCCGTAAATAATGAAACTTTTTGTGTAATTCTTATAACAATAAATTTTGAAGAAAACTTGAATTTTAAAATTATAAAAATCAGCAAATTATTAATTTAAAAACAAAAAAACATGAACAATATATTTAGAGGTTTACTGGCAGGATATGGAGCGAAAAAATTAGGCGGAGGCTGTTTCGGAACCATTATAGTTTTTATCATTCTTTGGGTATTATTAGGACAGTGCAGTTAAAAATTAAATCCCCTTATCGTTAAAGAGATTAGGATAAAAAGTCTTAGATTCGCACAACTAAATTTTAAAACAAAAAATAAAATAATGGCATCAGGTTTTTTCGTACTATTAGACGATATAGCAGCAATTATGGACGATGTTGCGGTAATGAGTAAAGTTGCAGCAAAGAAAACAGCAGGAATTTTGGGAGATGATTTAGCCGTAAATGCCGAAAAGGCTTCCGGGTTTGCATCATCAAGAGAACTTCCGGTTTTGTGGGCAATCAGCAAAGGTTCATTATTAAACAAAGTAATAATTCTTCCAATTGCATTTGTATTAAGTGCATTTTTTCCTATTGCAATTATTGTAATTTTGGTTCTGGGAGGTCTTTTTCTGGCTTATGAAGGGGCAGAAAAAATTTACGAATTTATTTTTCCTCATGAACATGAAGAGTCAGAAGGGATTACCGAAGAAACACTTACTGAAGAACAAATCCTGGAAGCAGAAAAAGGTAAAATAAAATCAGCAATTGTAACCGACTTCATATTATCTGTAGAAATCGTAATTATCGCCCTTGGAACTGTTATTGGTAAACCTATCATGCAGCAAATCATTGTAACTTCAATAATAGCTGTAGTAGCAACGATCGGGGTTTATGGTATCGTGGCTCTTATCGTGCGAATGGATGAAGCTGGGTACAAACTGATTAAATTTAGTAAAAGAGAAAAAAGTATCTCAAAATTTATTGGAAATATTTTAGTAAAAGCGCTTCCGTTAGTAATTAAAAGTTTAACAGTTATTGGTACAATTGCTTTAATATTAGTTGCCGGAGGTATTTTTGTGCATTACATTCCTTATTTTCATCATTTATCAGAAGAAATAAATATTCCTGCTATTATTAAGGAATTTGTTGTTGGGCTGGGTTTAGGGTTTGTTACTTTAGCAATTATAAATCTATTAAAAAAGCTTTTCAAAAAGAAAGAGACTACAGCTTAAAAAAAATGTTTTTTGCAATTAATTATTTCATATAAGTCTAACTTTTTACAATTATATAAAAATAAAAAATCAGACACAAAATTTTTAATTCAAAAAGTTATAATTGATTAGTATAATATTTGACGCTTTTTTTAGTTTTAAAAAAATAGCCTAAATGCAATAATTAAACTTTTAGTTAAGATAAGATGACTTTTATTTTTACGTTGTGATAAAATTTAGCATTTATTAAAGCAACCTTTGTATTTTAGCGCCATCTTAATAATAAACAATTAACTAATTTTATATGAGAATTTTTAGATTACAATCAGTTTTAGCAGTATTATTTTTAACTGTTTTTCTAGTTTCATGCAGCAGTGATGATAATAGTAAAGAAACGCCACAAACTACTTCCAGAGCAGCAAATGTTACTGCAATTAGCGGTCCGGGTACAGGAAAAGTTGGTGTTGATATTAATTTTGATATTTCTTATACTGTTGATAATGCTTGTGGCCAATTTGATAGAATTGGTGATACTTCTATAGGTAAAGAAGAAGGATTTCAAGTAGAAGCAAAATATCCTATAGAAACTTGTGCAAACCAAACACCTACAGCTTTGCATACAGTTTATACATTTTCTCCAATTGCAAAAGGAACTTTTGAAATCAAATTCAGAAAATCGGAAACAGAATTCCTTATTAAAAAAGTCGTTATCGAATAATTTAAACATAATTCTGAGGTATAAAACCATTTTACAAAGATTTGAAATTTTAAATCTTTGTAAAATGGTTTTTCTTTTTTGATAGAACTATATGTAGTTATATAAAACTTATGGCCTTTGTCATTCCTTCAAAAATTACTATTTTTGCACTCTAAATTTTATGTCATGTCGAAAAGAAAATATAAAATATCGGTAATTCAGTTAAATCTGAATGATGTAGCCGAAAACAATTTGAAAAAATGTATCAGCTGGGTAAGAGATGCTGCAAGTCAGGGAGCTGAGGTTATCTTACTGCCTGAATTATATAGCAGTCACTATTTCTGCCAAAGCGAAGACGTAGATAATTTTGCATTAGCAGAACCACTTTACAGTACTTCATTTATTGCTTTTAGCGAACTGGCAAAAGAATTAGGAGTTGTAATTATTGTTCCTTTCTTCGAAAAAAGAATGGCGGGAATTTACCATAACAGTGCGTATATCATCGATACAGATGGTACAGAAGCTGGTTTATACCGCAAAATGCACATTCCGGACGATCCGCATTTTTATGAAAAATTTTATTTCACGCCAGGTGATTTAGGATTTCAGGCAATCGAAACTAAAAAAGGAACAGTTGGAACTTTAATCTGCTGGGATCAATGGTATCCGGAAGCTGCAAGAATTACAGCTTTAAAAGGAGCTGAGGTGTTATTTTATCCAACGGCAATTGGATGGCATCCAAAAGAAAAAGAACAATACGGAGAAAACCAATACGGTGCATGGATGAATGTTATGAAAGGACATGCTGTAGCAAATGGTGTTTTCGTAGCAGCTGCAAACCGTATCGGACTTGAAAAGTATATTGAAGGAACTGAAGGAATCCAATTTTGGGGAGCATCATTTATTGCTGGACCACAAGGAGAAATTTTAGCTCAGGCTTCTCATGATAAAGAAGAAATCTTAATTGCTGAGGTTGATTTAGATTTACAGGAAAATGTTCGTCAAAACTGGCCATTCTTCAGAGATAGAAGAATTGATGCTTTTGGAGACATAACAAAAAGAGCAATCGATAAATAATTATTTATTTTGATATAAAACAAAAAGGCGGTTTCAAAATTATTGAAACCGCCTTTTTTAATCTATATATAATTTACTTCACTTGGAAAGTAACTCTTCTCACGATCTGACGTGCCTCTTTAGAATTTTTGTTTACCGAAGTGTCTTCTCCGTTAGCAACAACATTTAGTCTTGAAGCGTCAATTCCTGCATTAACAGCAACTTTTTTCACAGCTTCAGCTCTTTTTCTTGATAATTCAGTATTATAACTTGTTTTTCCAATTTCATCTGCATAACCAATAATATCAGCTGATTTTCCAGGATTATTTTTAAGATATTTTACTAAGAAATCAACACCGGATAAAGAAGCATTTGTAGGTTTAGATGAATTAAAATCGAAATAAACATTTACGTATCCTCCATTAATTAATTCTTCAACAGTATTATTAGTAGCTCCGTTACCTTTCTTTTCGTACGTTTTATCTAAATAGCTTTCCAATTCATCCGGCACACCATTTTGATTATTATCAATAGATTGTCCTTTCGTATTTACAGCAACTCCTGCAATTGTGTTTGGCTCTAAATCATACAAATCAGCAACTCCGTCTTTGTCAGTATCAATAAGATTAGTTTCGATAGTGGTAACTCTGTCTTCTAATTTGTTTAATCTTTCATTTTCTTCAGAATACCAGTCAGCATGTTTTTCATTCTTACCTAAATAGAAAGTCAAACCAACAGAAGCATTTAGTAAAATCCCGTCAAAAGAACCTGTAGTAGTATTTCCCATTCCGTCAAAATTCCAGTTTTGTCTTCCATTAATAATTCCGGTAAGATCACCTGTCAATGCCACTCTGTTGCTCAACTTAATTTGCCCGGTTAAACCAGCAATTCCGTGTGCCATATAATCTTGTCCGCCAAAACCAGTTTCAGTACTAATTTGCGAAACTCCAAAACCTCCATGTGCCAAAATACCAATTGTATTCGTCCAGCTTTCAAAATTCAAAGCACGTCCAACATTAATAACCCCTTGTAAACTTGCTCTAACGTAGCGGCTTTCAAAATCCGGAGTATTGCTTTTTTCTTTAAATTGATCATAACCCACATCCAGTTTTACACCAAACTTTGGATTAAACATATATCTTACACCTAAATCTCCGTGAAATAAATTCAAACTTTCTGTTGCATAACCAGGAGTCATTGCTCGAGTTGGTTTGTTTACACCACCATTCAATTCAATAGACCATTTGTTATATTCAGGCTGATCGACAGCTGGTTTTGTAGACGTAGTAGTCATTTGTGCATTTGCTGCAAAGGCTAATAGTAAAAGGGATACAGATGCTAATTTCTTTTTCATAATATCAAATATTTAATTCGGCTTTTATTTAAACTCTTAGCAAAAGTAGGGCTCGCTTTTTGGGAATATGTTCTATTCTGCTTTATATAATTCCCATTGTTTGGCTTATAAAGCTGAAAATGCGTTAATTAAAATTTGATTTTTGATAAAAAAAAAGGGTAAAATCTAAATTTTACCCTTTTCAATTCTAAAAAATTCTAGTTATTTCAAGTCTGGCTGATAAATTTTAATACTTCCGTCGCCTTCGCTGCTTACTACAAGTAAACTTCTTTTTGTTGGACTTTTAGAAGCAGGAATAAAAAGAATTCCTTCCGGAGCATCTCCTGTTTTTACAGTTTGTAAATATTGAGGTGCATTAGGATTTGTAACATCATAAGTCATAAAAGCATCAGATCTTTCAAGACCAACAAACAAAATGTTTTGAGAACCCATTTTAGCCACATAAACCGCTTCTGGTTCAGAACCTTTATCGTCACTGCGTTTGTCATCATAAGTTCCTAGTTCATTTGTTTTTTTGTCAACATCATTTTTGCTGTCATAAACGATTTTTCCTGTATTACCATTCCAGATTGAGAAAGAACGGGCACCAAAACTTACCATTTCATCTAAATCTCCATCGCCATCAGTATCACCCATATCCGCAACAAGGTTTAATCTTCCTAAATTAGCATCTAGTTTTAAATTAGCAGCATCTGGAAAAACTGTTGCATCAAGAGTCATGTTTTTCATACGCTTAATATCTGTATAAGCATTATATTCTCTAGCATCACCTTCATTGGCCGTAACAAAATAGGGAACATTATTAGCAGAAAAATGACTGATTGCATCCGGCATATACATTCCTTTTACTTTCCACGGATTAAATGCAATTTTACTGTCGCTGTCACTTACATCAATTGCATTATCCGCATTATTAAAATCTTTTAAACCAAGCGGATAAATTGCAGTAATAGTTTTAGAAGTTAAATCAACTTTTGCAACCCCATTATTTTCCTGTAAAGTTACCCAAGCGGTTTTAGAATCATCTGAAATAGTGATGTATTCCGGTTCGATATCCTGAGCAAAACTTTTAGCAAATTTTGAAACTCTAAATCCGTCTTTTTTCAAAGTTTCTGCCTGACTTGCAAAAGAGCTAAAATCAAGAGTAGTAACTGTATAATTGGTTGTTTCAATGATAGAAATTGTTCCGTTTGGATCTTGTGAATAATCTGTATTTGGTTCACCTTCATTAGCAGTCATAATGTATTTCCCATCTGGAGAAAATGTAATCATATCAGGCAAAGCACCAACAGTAACTTGTTTTATTAAGCTGTAATCAGAAGTATTAAAAATAACTACTTTTCCATTTCCTTGTTTATTTACAGTTGATTCTAATGCCACAGCCAGTTTTCCGTCAAAAACAGAAACACTGTTTGAAGCTCCCTCGTAAGCAGTTAAATCAATTTTACCAATTTTTACTGGTTTAGTAGGATCGGCTAAATCGATAATGTCAATTTGATTTGTTCCGCTGTTGTTAACCGTAAAAAGTCTTTTTGTTTTTTCGCAGTATGCAGAGATTTCGGCAGCGGCTTCTCCGCCAATTGTTATAGAACCAATTTCTTTAAAAGTGGCAGGATTTTCATTTACAACAACTTCTTGTTCTTCGTTGTTTGAGTTTTCATCGTTATTACAGCTTGTCATTAAAAATAAAGCTGCTAATAATGAAAGGCTTACTTTTTTCATTTGTTAGTTTTTTAGTTTCGCCAAATGTAATTACCAAGTTTGGAGCGAATATTAAGCCTTTATTATTTAATCTTTAACTTAATTTTTGGAAGATATTATTTGTGAAATTTGAGATGATTTTGACTGAGGTGTTTTATAATCCTAACGAATGCTTATCTTTGTACACTTTCAAAAAATAGAACCTTTTATGTCAACAAATAATAGAAGATTTCCAGCAGAATGGGAAAAGCAGCAAGGAATTGTATTGTGTTTTCCGCATAATGGTAATGACTGGCCGGGAAAATACGAAGCTGTTCAATGGGCTTTTGTAGAATTTATTAAAAAAGTAGCCGCTTTTGAAACTGTTTTTTTGGTTGTAGCCGATGAAAAGCTAAAAGAAAAAGTTGCCGAAATGCTTGAAAGAGCCCGAGTGAATATTAAAAACGTTTCATACATAATTCACAAAACCAACAGAAGCTGGATGCGCGATTCTGGACCAATTATCGTTAAAAATGGTTCGAAAAGAGAAGCATTAAATTTCAATTTTAACGGCTGGGCAAAATATAAAAACTATCAGTTAGATAAATTTGTACCCGGAAAAGTAGCTGATTTCATTGATGTTCCGTTAACGCAGGTAATGTATAAAGGAAAACCGGTAATTGTTGAAGGCGGCGCGATTGATGTAAACGGAAAAGGTACTCTTTTAACTTCTGAAGAATGTTTAATGCATCCAACGATTCAGGTTCGAAATCAAGGTTTTACAAAAGAAGATTACGAAGCTGTTTTTAAAGAATATCTTGGTGTTACAAACGTAATCTGGTTGGGTGAAGGAATTGAAGGTGACGATACACACGGACACATCGACGATTTATGCCGATTTGTAAACGAAGATAAAATTGTAACAATTGTAGAAACTGATAAAAACGATTCAAATTATAAACCTTTACAGGACAACTTAAAACGCTTACAAAACGCAAAACTAGAAAACGGAAAATCTCCTGTTATTGTAGCTTTGCCAATGCCAAAACGTGTAGATTTTGAAGATCTAAGACTGCCTGCAAGTTATGCTAATTTCTTAATTCTAAACAATTGTGTTTTAGTACCAACATTTAATGACAGCAACGACCGTGTAGCTTTAAATATATTATCAGAATGTTTCCCAGACAGAGAAGTAATCGGAATAAGCTGTATTGATTTTATTTGGGGATTCGGGACATTACATTGTTTAAGCCAGCAGATTCCTGCTTAATATATGAAACCATATAAGTGATACAAGAAATTAAAGTCTAATTAAATGAACTTAAATTAGTTATATGGTTTAAAAATTCTGCGATTTTGTGAGATTAAAACATAAAGAATAAAAAAACCTTGGTGAATGCCAAGGTTTTTTATTTCTATATCTTTTCAGAATCTTTATCTACTCTTCATTGTCTAATGAAAGGAGGTAAAAGCTGGCTTGAAACTTCTCCAAAACCAATTCTTACTTCTGCATTTTCACAGAACCCGCGAATAATTACCGTATCATTATCTTCGATAAATTTACGTTCGCTGCCGTCTTTTAATTTTAATGGATTTTTACCTCCCCAAGTCAATTCAAGCATAGAACCAAAACTGTCAGGAGTTGGCCCGGAAATAGTTCCGGAACCCATCATGTCGCCAGAGTTAATTCGGCATCCGTTTGAAGTGTGATGTGTTAACTGCTGAGCCATTGACCAGTATAAATATTTAAAATTTGATCTCGAAATTACTGTTTCTTCAACAGCATCTTCAGGTTTTAATGAAACTTCTAAATGAATATCAAAAGCTTTTTTACCCTTTGTCTGTAAATAAGGAAGCGGTGACGGATCTTGTTTAGGTCCTTTTGTTCTAAAAGGCTCTAAAGCATCCATAGTAACAATCCATGGAGAAATTGACGATGCAAAGTTTTTAGCTAAGAAAGGTCCCAGCGGCACATATTCCCATTTCTGGATATCACGCGCGCTCCAGTCATTCAGTAAAACCATCCCGAAAATATAATCTTCGGCTTCGTAAGTCGAAATATTTTCGCCCATTACGTTTACATCAGTGGTAATAAAAGCAGTTTCTAATTCGAAATCTACTAAACGTGATGGTCCAAAAACAGGATAATCTCCTCCAGGAGGTAAAGTTTGTCCCATTGGTCTGTGAACCGGAATTCCAGACGGAACAATTGTAGAACTTCTTCCGTGGTATCCAACCGGAATATGAAGCCAGTTTGGCAGTAATGCATTTTCAGGATCACGGAACATTTTACCTACGTTTGTAGCATGTTCGCGGCTTGAATAAAAATCGGTATAATCTCCAATTAAAACCGGAAGCTGCATCTCTACATCTTCAATATTAAAAATAACAATATCACGGTCTTTTGTTGAATCTCTAAGCTGAGGGTTGTTCTCGTCGAAAATATCAGCGATGCGGTTTCGCACCAAACGCCATGTTTTTTTTCCGTCAGAAATAAAATCATTCAGCGTATCCTGCATAAACATATCATCGGTTAAATCTATTCCTTCAAAATAGTTTAGTTGCTGTAAAGCCCCTAAATCTATGGCATAATCGCCAATTCGCGTTCCTACGGTAACGACATTTTCTTTGGTAAGAAATACACCGAAAGGAATATTTTGAATGGGGAAGTCGCTATTTTCTGGCACTTCTAACCATGATTTTCTTTTAGTATCGTTGGCGGTTATTGGCATGTTTAGATGTTAATTATTTGTTGAAAAATTACATGTCAAATATATCATAATCTAACAGTATCACAAACGTTTTTTTGTATTTTTGCAGGAAATTAACGAAAAACGAAAAAATGCAACGCGACGAACAAATTTTTGATCTTATACAAGAAGAAAAAGAAAGACAAATTCACGGATTAGAGCTTATTGCTTCTGAAAACTTTGTAAGTGATGAGGTAATGCAGGCTGCCGGCTCTGTATTAACTAATAAATATGCTGAGGGGTATCCTGGCAAAAGATATTACGGAGGCTGCGAAGTAGTTGACGTTATTGAGCAGATTGCAATTGACAGAGCTAAAGAATTGTTTGGAGCTGAATATGCAAACGTACAGCCTCACTCAGGTTCTCAGGCAAATACAGCAGTTTATCACGCTTGTTTAAATCCTGGAGATACTATTTTAGGTTTTGATTTATCACACGGAGGTCACTTAACTCACGGTTCACCAGTAAACTTCTCAGGACGTTTATACCGTCCGGTTTTCTACGGTGTAGATGCTGAAACTGGTCGTTTAGATTATGATAAAATTCAGGAAATTGCTACTAAAGAACAGCCAAAATTAATCATCGCTGGAGCTTCTGCTTATTCTCGTGATATGGATTTTGCTCGTTTCAGACAAATTGCAGACAGCGTAGGAGCGATCTTATTTGCTGATATTTCGCACCCAGCTGGTCTTATTGCAAAAGGATTATTAAGCGATCCAATTCCACATTGCCACATTGTTTCGACAACAACACATAAAACACTAAGAGGACCACGTGGAGGTTTGATTTTAATGGGTAAAGATTTCCCAAATCCACAAGGATTAACAACTCCAAAAGGAGAAATCAGAATGATGTCTTCATTATTAGACTTAGCTGTTTTCCCAGGAAATCAAGGTGGACCTTTAATGCATATTATTGCTGCTAAAGCGGTTGCTTTTGGTGAAGCTCTTAAAGATGAGTTCTTTACTTACGCAATGCAATTACAAAAAAATGCAAAGGCAATGGCAGATGCTTTCGTAAAAAGAGGTTACAACATTATCTCTGGCGGAACAGATAACCACATGATGCTTATCGATTTAAGAAATAAAAATATTTCTGGAAAAGAAGCTGAAAACGCATTAGTAAAAGCTGAAATTACAGTAAACAAAAACATGGTTCCTTTTGACGATAAATCACCATTTATCACTTCTGGAATTCGCGTTGGAACAGCTGCAATCACAACTCGTGGTTTAGTTGAAAAAGATATGGAAACAATCGTAGCTTTAATTGATAAAGTTCTTACAGATCATACAAACGAAGATCTTATCGAAGAAGTTGCTGAAGAAGTAAACGAATTAATGAGCGAAAGACCAATTTTTGCATATTAATTAGTTTAAAGTTTCAGGTTTTAAGTTTAAAGTTTTGTAATGCGAAAATAAACGTATTATGAAACTTTAAACTTTTTTCGTTTAGAAAAGAAAACTTGAAACTTTAAACAAATAAACCTTAAACAAAAAATAAAATGGGCGTATTAAGATTACAATTGCCAACCGACCCAAGATGGGTAAATATTGTTGAGAAAAACATAGAAGAAATCTTAACAGATCATGCTTGGTGCGAGCAGAAAGCCGCAACAAATGCGATTACGATTATTACAAACAATCCGGAGCATCAGGATTTGGTTAAAGATTTACTGGCTTTGGTAAAAGAAGAAGTAGATCATTTTGAACAAGTACATAATATCATCATCAAAAGAGGATTAAAATTAGGACGTGAACGTAAAGATGAATACGTAAACGAATTATACCAATACATGAAAAGAAGCGGAGACGGAAGCCGGGTTTCGGGTCTTGTAGAAAGATTATTGTTTTCTGCAATGATCGAAGCCAGAAGCTGCGAACGTTTTAAAGTACTTTCTGAAAATATTCAGGACGAAGAACTTGCCGTTTTTTACAGAGAATTAATGGAAAGCGAAGCAGGACATTATACGACTTTCATTACTTACGCACGTAAATACGGAGTAGGAATTGATGTTGAAAAACGCTGGAGAGAATGGCTGGCTTTTGAAGAATCAATTATTACCAATTACGGAAAAAACGAAACGATTCACGGGTAAAAGGTATAGTGATTAATTAATTCAGGCAAAATATGAAACTATCGAGGCCTACTTTAATGTTATATTTAATTATTGGGATTATAGTCGCATTGCAAGTATTTTATTTAGATCCTTATGTTAAAGGAAAATATTTTTACAGTGATATTGATGCTTTTAAGAAAGAATCTTGCAAATATTCATTTGTTTTACCATCGATATTATTTATAATATTTTTAATCATCGGATTGAAAAAGAATGTAATTAATAAAACTTTCTTTTTCTCCATTTTTGTAGTTTTTCTTTTTGTTGTTATTTCTTCTAAACGATTAACAGATAATGTTTTACTATATTTTAATTCCAAAACAAAAGCTGAGAAAATCAGTAAAAACTATGTTGTTTTGAGGAATGATGAGAATAAAGTATTTCATATTTATGATAATAAGAAAGAATTTATTCTGTCTGAAGATCTACTAAACAAAATAGATTCCATAAGATTAAAAAGAAAGCTGAAGTCTTTATACAAATTGCGAAATAACGATACATTAAAGATTGAATATAAAATAGGTTTCCTTAATGTAAAATATTTAGAATAAAAATCCGCATCAAATCCGCGTTTTCACGAAGTGAATGCGTATCATCCGCGTGCCAAAATTAACACGCATTTTAAATCTTAAATCTACAATCTAAATTCTAAAATCATTACATTTGAAAGTAACCAAAATTTTCAATTATGAGAATAGAAATGGATTTAAAGCTTGGGTTTAAAGACGTAATGTTCAGACCAAAAAGATCAACGCTCAAAAGCAGATCTGAAGTTTCTTTAGAACGAAATTTCAAGTTTTTGCACAGTACTTCAGAGTGGACAGGAATTCCAATTATGGCCGCCAATATGGATACAGTGGGAACTTTTGAAATAGCTCAGGTTTTAGCAAAAGAAAAACTTTTCACGGCAATTCATAAACACTATACTTTAGAAGAATGGAATAACTTCTTAAAAAATGCCACACCAGATTTCTATAATTATATTGCGATAAGCACCGGAACAGGACAGGAAGATTTTGAGAAAATTGGAAAAGTAATTACAGCAAATCCTTCATTGAAATTTATTTGTATTGACGTTGCTAACGGATATTCAGAGCATTTTGTTGAATTTCTAAAGAAAACCCGAACACAATATCCGGATAAAATAATTATTGCCGGAAATGTTGTAACAGGTGAAATGACCGAAGAATTACTTTTGGCTGGAGCCGATATTGTAAAAGTTGGTATTGGACCGGGCTCTGTATGCACAACACGTGTAAAAACAGGAGTTGGTTATCCACAGCTTTCTGCAATTATCGAATGTGCAGATGCCGCGCACGGTTTAGGCGGACACATTATCAGTGATGGAGGCTGTACAACTCCGGGTGATGTTGCAAAAGCTTTTGGTGCAGGATCTGATTTTGTAATGTTAGGCGGAATGCTTGCCGGACACACCGAAAGCGGAGGTGAGCTTATCGAAATAAACGGTGAAAAATTCAAACAATTTTACGGAATGAGTTCGGCAACGGCAATGGAAAAACATTCAGGTGGAGTTGCAGAATACAGAGCAAGTGAAGGAAAAACAGTAAAAGTTCCGTTTAGGGGAAATGTCATTCATACCGTTCTGGATATTTTGGGAGGATTACGCAGTACTTGTACGTATGTAGGCGCTCCGAGGCTAAAAGAACTTTCAAAACGAACAACCTTCATCCGCGTAAGCGAGCAGGAAAATCAGGTTTATACAAATTAAAATATTTCAGAATTCAATATGATTACTATTTCAGACGCAGGTTTAAGTGATATAAAAACAATTCAAAAAATCACAAATATGACCTGGCCAATTACTTACGGCGAAATTTTGACAAAAGAACAATTAGATTATATGTTAGATTTAATTTATTCTGATGAAGCTCTAACAAAGCAAATAGAGAATAAAGAACAATTGTTTTATCTAATTTCTGATTCAGAATCTACGATTGGTTTTATCGGAATTGAGCATAATTATAACAATCAAGCCATTACAAAAATCCATAAAATTTATCTTCTGCCGGAAACACAGGGAAAAGGTTACGGAAAAACAGTTTTTGAATCCATTGAAAAAATGGCTTTAGAAAACAATTCAAAAAACCTTTTATTAAATGTAAACCGTTTTAATACGGCTTTAAATTTCTATAAAAAATTAGGTTTTGAAATTAAGGAAACCGTTGACATTGAAATTGGAAATGGATATTTGATGGAGGATTATGTAATGGGGAAAAAGCTCTAATTTAACCAAGGGTATTTACTCGGAAATCAAAAAAAGTTTTATTGATTAAATTGTATTTTATATTCCAATAATAACTTCCGCCATCTGAAATATCCTGCCATTCAGTTTTCCATTTTTCTTTTTTGTTTCTGTTAAAAGGATGGTCTGTATTTTCTCTCCAGAGAAAATTTACATAAATAATCTTTTGGCCTTTCTCGTTAAAAATGCCAAAATATTGTCTGTTGTAGTTATTTAAATTTTTATGTATTAATGGATTGAATTTATTAGTATTGATAATTTCTATATTCTTGCCTAATAAAATTTCTAATTCATTAATTTCATTTGAAGTTGGGGTAAAACGTTTCAAATTTTCAAAAAGATAACAATTATAATTTTCGGAAAATATTACTCCAATATCTCTAAATTTAGTAGTTTTTTGCGCGTATGTTAAATGAAAGATTAAAAAAAGAAGAATAGCTAGTTTTTTCATTTATCTTATTTTGTTAAAATTAAATATTATTCAACTCACAATAACATCATGCTTAAACAATAACCCTTTTACTTCTTTCAAAGAAAAAACAGCCTTTTTCAATTTAGTTTTAGACGGATCAATTGTATAGTTATAACTCGTTTTAAAATCGGCTTTGTTGGCGATGGCCTTGTTGAATTCTGAACGGTACAAATCGCAATTATCAAAAATAGCACTTGTGAGATCAGCTGCCATAAAATCAACGGCAATCAAACTGCAATTGGTAAAGGGAGTTCCTTTTAATTTTAAAGTATAAAATTTCGAAAAGTCCAGAATACAGTCATTAAAATGAACTTCGAAAATGAGTTTATCACACATAGCGAAATTCACTTCTTTAATTTCGCATCGATTAAAAGTAACCGTTCTTAACGCCACATAATTAATTTTAGCTTCGCTGAAAATACAATCGTTAAAAACACAGTCGATAAAAGTAACAGCTAAAAAAGTGCAGGCAGAAAAATTACAATTATTAAAAACGCAGCCTTCAAAGTCTTTAAAGTTAAGATCGTCTTTGGCGTAAATAATAGTATTGTATTCTTTATCAAGAAAATATTCGCTTTCTTTTTTCAACTCTTTTAATAATTATTTGAGACTGAAAAGATACTACTTTACCCAAAATATTGTGGAAAATTTGTAAACAAAAATTTAGAATTTTATGATAAAAAAAGGACATCAAATCTATTTTTAAAAAGATATAATTCATTAAAAATTTATCACAAAACAGATTAGTTATAAAAAATATAATATCTATTCATCTAATTTTGACGGTTTTTTCTATTTCTTAATTAGAATTAAATTGTGTAAAGTGTTGAAAATGAATTATATTTACAAGAGGTTTGATCTTCTAAATAGAAACTAAAATTTTTGCCGAATGAAATTATTAAAAAAAATAAGTTTTCAGCATAAAATTAAAATCACAGTTCTGCTTTTTCTATTTCCTTTATTTCTAATCGCACAAACGGAAACAAATTCTCAGAATAAAGAAATATGTCCGCCTAAAACCATTTTTGAAATCTTCAAAAAAAGTGATTCCACTTTAGTTGTAAAACCTACTAAAAACAATTTCTTCCTTGTAATTCCCGCAATTGGTTCACAGCCGGCAACCGGTTTCTTTTTTGGTGCCGTCGCGCAATATACTTTCAAAGGAAAACAAGAATCAGATAAATATTCGGTAGCTAATTTGGGAATAACTTATACCGTAAAAAAACAATGGCTGATAAATGTAAAAAACAATATTCTGCTCAAAAATAACCGAATCTTTCTCAGCGGAGATTATCGGCTTTATATTTTTTCACAACCAAATTACGGACTCGGAACAGATATAATTCCGCCAAGACGCGATCAGGATTCTAATTTCAGCATTGATTCTTTGGCGCAGGCGATGGATTATAATTATTTCAAATTTCATCAAACCGCCTCTTTTGAAGTGCGGAAGAATTTTTATTTTGGCGGAGGTGTCAATATCGATTGGTATACCAATATAAAAGACAAAGAATTAGATGTCGAAAACGGAAATTTTACCTATCATTATAACTATAGTAAAGAACACGGTTTTGATGATTTAGAATATTTTTTAACCGGAGTAAGTTTAAATCTTGTTTACGACTCACGCGATAATCAGGTGAATTCTTCCCACGGCTGGTTTGCCAATATCAATTATCGTTTCAATCCGGTTTTATTCCATAACCAGAAATACAGCAACGTTTTGTATGCAGAATATCGAAATTTCATTCCCCTTTCGCAGAAAAACGAGCGATATATTCTCGGAATCTGGGCTTACGGACAATTTGTTACCAGAGGCGAAGTTCCGTATTTAAATTTGCCTGCAATAGGCTGGGATCAGCGCAGCAGGAGCGGAGAAGGTTATACACAGGGATTATTTAGAGGAAATGGACTTATATACCTTTCAACTGAATTTCGATTTCCCATAACCTGTAATCAAATGCTTAGCGGTGTGGCTTTTACTAATTTTGTAACGGCAAGCAACAAAGATAATGATGTATCACTTTTTCATGCTATTCAGCCATCAGCCGGACTTGGACTTCGAATATTAATTGACAAAAAAACACGTACGAATTTAGTTGTCGATAATGCCTGGGGAAATAATTCGAAAGGATTTTATCTTAATGCCGGGGAAACTTTCTAAAATAGCATGTTTTTTTTTTTTTTTTTTAGTGTAAGTATTTGATATTGTGAATTTTATATTTAAAAATGTAAGAAATTACAATAAAAAATATTAAATTTGGCTAACCATTTAACTTTCAAACACATAATTTATGAAACAGTACAGTTTATTATTAGCTGCGTTTCTGTCGGTGATAGGAATGCAGGCTCAGGATGCAAGGTCATTTTCACTTAATTTGTATGGTGGTTATAACTTTTCAGATAAGTTGGAATATGACGGTTATTCTGCAACAATTGAAGATGGTTTTCAATACGGAGCAGGATTTGAGTATTTCTTTTCAACAAATAATTCATTTGAGGTAAAATATTTAAGAACAGATGTTAAAATACCAGTGTATGGTCCATTAGGCACTCAACTAAATTCAAGTGATGATAAAGGAGCATTTAACTTCATTCTTGCAGATTTTACACATTATTTTGATACCGGTACAAATCTTCTGCCTTATTTAGGTGCGGGTGCGGGTGTTGGTATTGTTGAAACGCCTCAAAGCGGTAGTGGAACTTACTTTGCCTGGGATATTAAAGGAGGCGTAAAAATTAAAACAGCATCAATAGTTTCTGTAAATATTAATGCTTACTTACAATCTATGTCAGCTGCAGTTGGAGACAGTTATTATTGGACATACTGGTATGGACCAGTTGCAGTTGAAGATTATGTTTCTACTTTTCAATTTGGATTAGGAGCAGTTTTGAGCTTTAATTTTAAGAAGTAATAAAATTTTGAGTTAAACGAAAATATTTAACAAAAAGCAGCCAAATCAGGCTGCTTTTTTTGTGTCTCAATCGTAATTGTTCATAATTAAATCATAATTTCTATCCGTTATGAGTACTATTTTTGAAGTCAATCCTTATTTTTGTTGTATATACAAATTATATGAAGTTACTAATAGTCGAAGATGAACCCAATCTTTTATCTATTTTAAGAAAAGGATTTGCGGAAAACAACAACGAAGTAAGTGTCGCTCTCGATGGTAAAACTGCCTTGGAGATGATTCATAATTATAACTTTGATGTTGTCATTTTAGACGTTATGCTGCCGGATATTAACGGAATCGAAATCTGCAGAAGACTTCGCGCCAGCAAAAATTTCGTTCCAATTTTACTTTTAACTGCTTTAGGAACTTCAGAAAATATTGTAACAGGACTTAATTCCGGCGCCGATGATTATTTGGTTAAGCCTTTTAAATTTGGCGAACTCGACGCAAGAGTAAACGCTCTCAACAGAAGAGCGCATCAGGAAACCGATAAAATCGACGTTATTACCATTGGCGATTTAGAAATTAACGGACGTGCCAAAACGGTAAAAAGAGATGGCGAACCGATAATTTTAACGGCAAAAGAGTTTAAATTGCTGTATTATCTCGGTAAAAATGCCGGAAGAATTGTTTCCCGCGACCAGATTTTAGATAACGTCTGGGATATCAACTTTGATATGAATACCAATGTTGTCGATGTATATATTACTTATTTAAGAAAAAAGTTGATAAACCTTTTAAAACCAAACTAATTCATACCATGAAAGGTTTAGGTTATGTTATAAAGACATAAAATGGATATTAGAAAAAAAATTACGTTTACTTATGTAGCACTTTCTACCTTTAGTACATTGCTATTGAGTGTAATAGTATTCGTTTTATTTAGAGAAAATAACCGCTATCATTTCTTAAAAAGATTAGATGACAGGGCAAAAATTGTCGCGTCAATACATTTTCAACATGATCCGGAAAAAATCAAATACTATAGTAATTTAAAGAAAAACGGACTTGAAGAACTTATTGAAGAAGAAGAATATGTTCTTAAAATAAACAGTGCCAATAGTTTTGAATATAACACAAAACTAAATCTTCCCAATGAATTCTATACTAATATCCTTCAAACCGGAAAAGATTATTTTGAAATCAACAGCAAATATTATCTGGGTCAGGTTTTTACAGAAAGAGATCAAAAATACATTGTAATTGTTGGCGCACGTGACCGAAGAGGAAAAACGACAACTATATACATTATAAAAATATTGGTTTTTGGCGGAATCGGATTTATTCTGCTTGCTTTCTTTTTAGGTCGTTTTCTGGCTAAAAGAGTTATAAACCCTGTTGCAAGAATTACCAAAGAAGTAAACAGAATCAGCGCGTCAAATCTTCATAACCGACTTCCGGAAGTTAAGAATTCTGATGAGATCTCAGACTTGACAGAAACGTTCAACGATATGCTCGACCGACTCGAAACTTCATTTGAAATTCAGGCTAATTTTATCAATAATGCTTCACACGAATTAAAAACGCCAATTACAACTATTATTGCCGAAGCCGAAATTATGCTGCTGAAAGAACGTGAAGTGGCAGAATATGTAGAATCATTGCAAAACATTTACAGTCAGGCATCAAGATTAGGAAATCTTACCGAAAGTTTATTAAAATTAACACAGACAGGTTACGACGGAAATAAACAAGTTTTGGACATTGCCAGAATCGATGAATTATTACTGGACGTAAAATCAGATTTAGATAAGATTTATCCGGAAAACCGTGTGAGTGTTAAAATGAATTTTGCACCAAAAGATTCTAATTTGCTTTTAATTCCTTGTAATAAACCGCTTTTAGAACTGGCAATTAATAACATCATTACCAATGGCGTAAAGTACTCTGATAATAATGAAGTGTTTGTAACACTTTCGGCAAATCAGGATGCGATCAAAATTTCGATAAATGATATCGGAATCGGAATTCCGCCAGAAGATATTCCGCATTTGTACGAGCCTTTCTTTAGAGGAAAAATTGCCGCCAAATATATTGGTTACGGTTTAGGATTGCCGTTGGCTTCAAAAATCATTCGCATGCATGACGGAGAAATACAAGTTCAGTCGGAACAAAATAAAGGAACGATTGTAACAATTATTTTTAAGAAAGAAAAAACGAAAAAAATCAATATTAAAAATTCTAATGTTGAATCTTAGAAAATTCTAATTTAAGATTAAGACCCTTCTAATATTCAGGAAGTTACTTTGTATGTATAAACTAAAAGATTATACATATGAAAAATTTCCTGATCCCTACTACTCTAAAAGATGATACGATTTCAGCTGTAAAATCAGCAATTAGCCAGGCAAAAGAGTCAGACTGTGAAATTGTTTTAATGATGGTATCTGAAACACCGGATGCCTTTTCATCATCTAGTTTTTTACGTGAAATGAGAACCGGACTTACCAAAAGTCAGGAAGAAGTTTTAGAGACTTGCAGATACATGATTGATCATACTAAAAACTGCAAAATTAAAATTCACAATCAATACGGACTTTCATCTCCAATTTTTAGAGGAATTATTGAGCATTTCTCTGTAAAATTAGTCATTCTGACGCATTCTTATAAACAGGAAACTAAGCGTATTCATCAATATTTAGTGCAATTAGCAGGAAATCAAAAATGCCCGATTCTGCATTTAGGAAATGAATTTAAAGAAGATTTTACAAAAGCACTTTATATAGAAAACAGTTCTGCTAATGTTCATGTAAAAGATGTTCAGCAGTTTTTGAATGAAAATTTCTCTTATGAAATTGTAAGCCAGACTTCTAAAATTGATGATAATTTCGAAGAAGCTGCACCATATTTAACCGAAGCCATTTCAAAATATGAAATAGACCTTTTGGTAGAAACAAGAAAAGGAGAAAAAATCAAATTTAAGAAAGTAAAAAAACAAAACATTAATGAAAAACTGGGACTTCCGGTGCTTTCATTATATGAAGAGTTGGTTTAGTTTTTTTCAAAATCAGATCTAGTAATCTTAATACAAATCTTGATTTAAAATGTGCCGCTAGGCACAATATCGGTAGCCAGTAATATATGCGGAATTTCATAAGCGTGCCGTAGGTACGCAATGTTAGTTCTTTCGTACCTACGGCACGATTGAATTTATTTTCAATTTTTTGTTTTCTACCAATATGTAGTGCCTAACGGCACAAATTGTTTAATTAAAAACCGAAAATATGTTATTAAGAAAAAGAATACCAATGAAGTACGTTCTCGGGAAAATTAAAGTCGAAATTGCTTTAGTATTGGCTTATACCGTACTATTTGAAATATTTCACCATTATTTTATTAACCTTCCCGTAGATATTCCAATTGCGATTCCAACGATGATTGGAACGATTATCTCATTATTATTAGCCTTTAAATCAAATCAGGCTTATGATCGCTGGTGGGAAGCCAGAATCGTTTGGGGAGCCGTTGTAAACGATTCCAGAACCTTAATTCGTCAGGTTTTGACTTTTTATAAAGATCCTGATTTTTCTGTAGAAGCAAGCGAATTCAAAGAAAACTTTGCCAAAAGACAAATCGCATGGTGTTACAGTTTAGGTCAGGCACTTCGAAATAAAGATGCGATAAAACCCTTAAAAGGTTTAATGAGCGAAGAAGAAATTAAATACATCAAGAACCATCAAAACGTTCCAAATGCTATCTTAATGCTGCATGCACGCGATCTTAAAAATGCTAAAAACGAGAAAAAAATCAACATGTATCAGCAGGTAGAAATCGATAATACATTATCGCGATTATGCGATGAAATGGGTAAATGCGAGAGAATCAAGAATACGATTTTCCCAACAACCTACAGCATGTATATTAGACTGACTTTATGTTTGTTTATTTTGTTACTGCCTTTTGGATTAACAAGTGTATTAAGCTGGTTTGCGATTCCGTTAATTACAGCAATTGCCGCAGCTTTCTTTTTGATCGAAAGAATGGCAATTCATTTACAGGATCCTTTTGAAAACAGACCTACAGATACGCCTGTTACGACAATTGCCAATACAATTGAAAAAAACATCAAACAAATGCTCAACGAATATCAAAGCGAATTTGATATCCTAAAAGAATTTGAAATAAACGACGAAGCTAAGAAAGTAGAAAAAGACGCTTACTTCGTTCTATAAAGCCTTAATTTTGGTCTTCTTTAATTAATTGTTGTCCGGACAGTGTTGTTAGTTATGCTGTCCGGTTTTTTTTAGAGATACTAAGATTCTAAGTTGCTAAGGTTCTAAGTTTTTTTGAAATACAAATCACCTAAACATAACCCGTGGTTTCAACCACGGGGACATGTAGTTGTTTTTGAAAATTATGCTCTCCCATGGTTGAAACCACGGGCTATGTCAAATAGAAAAAAGCGCAAAGATTACAATTGTTTCGCTGCCAATCTGCCTAAAGTTCTAATAGATTCCCTTAATTCATTACTCCACGGAAGTCCAAAACTCAAACGCATACAATTCGAAAACTGATCCTGAAAAGAAAAAATCCTTCCCGGCGCAATACTGATGTTATGTTTCATAGCCAAATGATAAAACGAAGCTGTATCAATTTTTTTATCTAATTCGACCCAAAGAAAAAAACCTCCTTGCGGCTGGCTCACTTTTGTTCCCTCTGGAAAAGATTCTAAAACCGTATTGATATAATTATTGCAATTTTGATTTAAGATTTGACGAATTTTACGAAGATGATTTTCATAACGCCCATTTTTTAAAAAATCGCCCACAACTTCATGTGTGATAGTAGGAGAGGACAGTGTGTGGTAAATTTTATTTCGAAGAATTTCTTTTTTAAATTTTCCCGGTGAAACCCATCCTGCGCGATAACCCGGCGCCAGAGTTTTAGAAACAGAACTGCAGCAAAGCACAATACCACTTTCGTCATAGGTTTTGCAATTAGTAGGTCGGCTGGAGCCAAAATACAAATCACCGTGTATATCATCTTCAATAAGTGGGATATTATAAAACTCCATCAATTTTACAACCTCTTTTTTATGTTCAACAGGCATCATACTTCCCGAGGGATTGCTAAAATTACTCATTAATAAACAAAGCCTAACCTTTTTAGTGGCAAGAGCTTTTTTCAAGGCATCTAATTCTATTCCGGTTGTCATATTGGTTGGCAATTCCATAATATATAAGCCTAGAGATTTAGCCAATTGTAAAATACCAAAATAAGCAGGACTTTCAGTGATAATAGTATCTCCCGGTTTTGTCAACGTCATTAAACAATGCGATATGGCACTAGTGCATCCGGGAGTTGTAATAATATCTCTTTCTGTTAAAGAACCACCCCAGTTAAAAGACCAGCGTGCAATTTCTTTTCTTAAATTCAAATTACCTTGTACCTCTTCATAACTCGTTCCGCTGTTAGGCAATTGACGCATCGCCTGAACCATTCCTTTGTTCAGTTTTGCAATAGGAAGAAGTTCATTTGACGGAAAACCCAACGAAAGCATCGTAATATTTTTATCCATCATATTACCGTAAACCTGATCAATTAAATCCTCCCGATCAATATTTTCGCATTTTAATATCGGACTGCTTGCAGAAGGTTCTGTAATTATTCTTGCTGAAATATTGCTCACATAATAACCAGATTGCGGACGCGATTCAATCAGTGATCGACTCTCAACTTCATAATATGCTTTGCTTACGGTGCTCATGCTGTAACCCGTTTCAGCACAGACTTCGCGTATAGAAGGCAGTTTGTCTCCAACATTCAAAAGTCCCGATTTTATCTGATTTTCTATAACATCGGCAAACTGTAGGTATAAGTAATTTGAACTCTTCATAAAAATAAACTGTTATGCTGCAATTTACAAAAACTGTATCTGTATTGCTATTTTATTTTTTAGAAATTTGTTTCATCAAAAAAATAAAAGAAAAACAGTCGTGAAACCAACAAAATATTATATCGCAGCTATTACCGCTTACACCGTTTGGGGATTTTTCAGTTTGGTTTTAAAACCTATTCACGATTATCCTGCACTCGATATTTTATTTTATCGTGTTTTTAGCTGCAGTATTTTAATGCTTTTAATAACATTTTTGTTTAAAAGAAAAGCATTGCAGGAAACTCTAAATATTTTCAAAGGATTATCTTCTTCAGAAAAGAAAAAAGCTGTTTTATTGAATATCGGCGGAAGCTTCTTTTTAATGGCAAACTGGTTTACATTTATTTATGTAATGAATCATGTTAGTGTTAAAGCAACTTCTTTGGCGTATTTAGTATGCCCAATTTTGACTACTTTGCTAGCCTTTTTTATATTAAAAGAAAAACTGGAAAAAACGCAATGGCTGGCAGTTGGTTTAAGCATTTTTGGTTGTCTGCTTTTATCTTACGCCGATATTATGGATATGTTTTTCAGTATTATTATTGGTTTAACTTACGCTTGTTATTTGGTGAGTCAAAGAGTTAATAAAGCTTTTGACAGATTTATTGTCCTCACGTTTCATATTACATTGGCAGCGATATGTTTATTTCCGTTTTATCCGGAATACAGCGGACCAATCCCAACCGAATTTAAGTTTTATTTCTGTATAGAAACCATCGCAATTGCATTTACGATTATTCCGTTGTTTCTAAACCTGTACGCACTTTCAGGAATCAACTCATCGACCGTTGGAATGCTTTTAAACATTAATCCGATGATTGCTTTTTTATTGGCAAATTTTGTCTATCACGAAAAAATCAGCGCTTTGCAAATCAGTGCTTATGGCATTATTTTTATTGCAGTGTTAGTTTTTAATTCCAATCATATTTTTGCCATAAAACAGAAATATATCCTGTCCTCTAAAGATTCTCAATAAAGTAACTCTGTATTTTTATTGGTTTAAGGTATAAAATTACGAGAATCTTAACAGGATTTTTAAGCAGGAATGAGTATTTTTCATTCCTGCTTTTTTATGCAGTAAAATGATTTTTTTAGCCACGAATTCACGAATTGTCAAATAAATAAAATTCGTGAATTCGTGGCTAATCTTCAACAAAAAAAATCCGTTTAATCTGTGTAATCTGTGGCAAATAAATAATTTATAACCGAATCTCTATTATATGAAACCAGCCAAGCTGCAAGCCTTTACTCCGTTATTTTATTTAGTGTGGTCTGATGATCTTTTGACTCAAAAAGAATTTGCCACATTACAGGAATTTATAAAATCCCAAAAAGCACTTTCTGCCGAAGAACAGGAATATCTGCTTTCTAAAGTAGACATTTCAAATCCGCCTTCGCGAAATGAAGTTGCGCAATGGAAACTGGACATCGAAAAAAGCATTCAGGATAAGTCATCCATAAAATCTATTTTTGATATTGCTGTAGCTCTTTCAGATAAAGATTTGGATATTTCATCCTTAGAATCAGATTTTACAAAACTCGAAAATGACCTCGGAATTTTAGGCGAAGAAGCACTTCAAAACTTCAAAACAAAAGCCGGTTCTTTTACTGCAAATTCGCAGACCACCAGCAATTTTGATATTAAAAAAATAACCGAATTTCTGGACGGAAAAGAAGCACCAATTATAAAAAGAGTTAAGGAAGTTATTTCAAGACCTGAATTTGCTTATGAAACTTCTACAGATATTAATATTTTTCGTCAAACGGTTTACAATTGGTGTAAAATTCTAGCCGATGAAAACTTAGGAAACATGGCCTATCCAAAGGAATATGGAGGCGGAGGAAATGTAGAAGATTATTTTGCCATTATGGAAACGCTGAGTTATCACGATTTAAGTTTAGTGATAAAATTTGGAGTTCAGTTTGGACTTTGGGGAATGAGCGTTCAGTCTCTTGGAACAGAAAAACATTATGCAAAATACTTAAAAGATATTGGTTCTTTAAAACTTCCGGGTTGCTTTGCCATGACCGAAACACATCACGGATCTAACGTAAAAGGTCTTGAAACTACAGCAACTTACAATCATAACGATCAGACTTTTACGATTCATACGCCAAATAAAAATGCCCAAAAAGAATATATCGGAAACGCAGCAGTTCACGGACAAAAAGCAACAGTTTTTGCAAAGCTGATTATCGATGGACATGATTATGGCGTAAATGCTTTTGTAGTACCGTTACGAGATACAAACGGAAATGTCGTAAAAGGCGTTACGATAGGCGATTGCGGACATAAAATGGGTTTAAACGGAGTTGATAACGGAACAATAAGTTTTGATAATGTTGTGATTCCGAAAGAAGATATGCTCGATCGTTTTGCATCTGTAAATGAGAAAGGAGAATTTGAAAGTCCGATTCCGAGTGATAACAGAAGATTTTTTACCATGTTAGGCACTTTGGTTGGAGGAAGAATCGGGATTCCGCGTTCGGCTTTGGCTGCAGCCAAATCTGGATTGACAATTGCCATTCGCTACAGCGACCAACGTCGACAATTTGGCCCTGAAGGCGGATCAGAAGTTCCGATTTTAAATTACAGAATGCATCAGCGCAGATTGTTGCCGCATTTGGCTAAAACCTACGCCGTTCATTTTGCACTTCAATATCTGACGAAAAGATTTTTGAACAGGACAGAAGCAGAAATGCAGGAAATCGAAGCGCTTGCAGCTGGAATGAAATCTTATTCAACCTGGAGTACAAGAGATATTCTGCAAGAATGTCGTGAAGCATGTGGTGGAAAAGGGTATTTATCTGAAAACCGAATCGATGCTTTAAAAAATGATACTGAAATCTACACCACTTTTGAAGGAGATAATACCGTTTTAATGCAATTAGTGGCCAAAAACCGTTTGTCTGAATTTAGAAAATCTTTTGGAGAAATGGGATCTTTGGGCATCATCAATTATGTTTATGAAAATGCCAAAACGGCGATTACAGAAAAAAATCCAATCGCAACAAGAAGGTCAGATGACGAACATTTATTGGATGGCGAATTTCATTTACAGGCTTTTGTTCACAGAGAAAAAACAATTCTGGCTTCGGCAGCGCGACGTATAAAGAAATTAGTTGATGGTGGTTTAGAAGCTTATGATGCTTTTAATGTGGTTCAGCATCAAATGATTGACGTTGCGCAGGCGTATTTAGAACGTATTGTTTTAGAGCAATTTCAGGAAGCAATCAAAGCGATTGAAGATCAGAATTCAAAAAATATTTTAACCAAATTATATCAATTATATGCGCTTTCGCAGATAGAAAAAAACAAAGCTTGGTATCTTGAAGACGGTTATATGGAAGCTGTGAAAACCAAAGCAGTCCGTAAAATTGTCAATCAGCTTTGCTGGGATATTCGCCCGGATGCGGTTGCATTGGTAAACGCTTTTGATATTCCGGAGAGTTGTCTGGCGGCGCCAATTGCGGTGTAATTTTTTTTAAACCATATAAGTGATATAAGGTTTGTAAGTTTTTAGAGGAACTTTGTCAAAGTTTTAAACTTTGACAAAGTTTGATTTATAACGCAAAGTTTGTCATCCTGAGGAACGAAGAATCTTCGTAAGTGACTCGACAAAGATTGTCGATTTTGTTTACGGAATTACTAACGAAGATTCTTCGTTCCTCAGAATGACAAGATTGTGTTTGATGTTTTTGTTATAACAATTAAATAATGCAATAAATTTATTTATACTAAAAAACAAAATCAAATCATTTTACTATTAAAATAACCGGCCTTTTGAAAATCATCAATATTCATAGAAATTGACTTCACTTCAGGAAGAATACTTTTTAATTTCGTTACAATTATTTTAGATAAATTGTTTTTTTGTTCTTCATTTCGTCCTTCCATAATGTATCCAAAAACATGAATAAAATCATCTAAAGTGCCACCGTTGTTATAATAGGAGAAAGAATTTATTCTCACTTTAATTTCAGACGCAGTGAAAAGACTGGTAGATAAAGCTGAATCAAAAACTTCCTGCATAATTTCATCTGCAGATTTTAATCGTAATACATTTTCTGAGCAGTCAATAATGAAATTTGGCATTTTCTATAGGTTTAAATTAAAAATTCAGTTCAAACAAAATTATGAAAACAATACCAGGTTTCCGTTTATTTTTCTGATCTGATAAATAATTCATTTTTCTATTTACACTTTATTATATTTGTACGTTTCATTTATTTTTACTCAGTTGAAAAAATCATTTTTGTTACTTTTAATAATGTTGATCAGCTTTCCGGTTTTTGCTTCGGAAAGTACGGATGATATTATAGACAAATTAAATCTGGCGCTAAAAAACAAAGAACATTATGTTCAGTTAAAAGAAGAAAGAATTCTCAATTTCAAGAAAATCAAATCTGAAAATTTAACGAAAGAGCAGGAGTACAATTACAACAAAACGTTATATACAGAATACCAAAAATTCAATTCAGATTCAGCTATTTTATATGTAAAAAAGAATTTGAAAATTGCCGATGAACTTCATGACAAAGATTTAGCCGATTTAGCCAATCTTCAATTAGTTACCCTTTATTCATCTTCCGGAAAATACCGCGAATCAGAAGCGATTTTAAAAAGTATTGACAAAAATAAATTGTCAAAATCGCTGCTTCCGAATTATTATGTTTCCTATCGCGAATTTTTCGAACATTATGCCGCAAACAGCTACAGCATACATTATTTAGAGCAGATTCAAAAATACCGTGATTCTTTATTGATGGTTTTAGATCCAAAATCTATGAACTACAAAATCAATAAAATTCAGCACGATATGTATCATAAAAAACTTATTGGTGCCCAAAAAGATTTAATGAATCTGCTAAAAAATACTGAAGAAGCAGATCCGCAATATGCCATGATAACATATTTACTTGGAAGTATTTATGAGCATACACATCAGTTGGAATTACGAAAAAAGTATTATGCGCTTTCTGCAACTGCAGATATTAAAAATGCCAATAAGGACAATGCTTCGCTGCAGGAACTGGCTTTAGTTTTTTATGAAATAGAAGATGTCGACATGGCTTATAAACTTACACAATCGGCTATTGAAGATGCGCTTTATTGCAATGTGCAGTTTCGAACGCTTTTAATGTCAGAAGTTTATTCGATCATTAATACTGTTTATTTAGAAAAAGAAGCCAAACGAAAAACCGAATTGCAGTTGTATTTAATCTGTATCAGTATTCTTTCGGTATTTTTGATCATTGCTGTAATTTACGTTTACAAACAAATGAAAAAAGTTTCGAGAATTCGTGGAGAATTGTATGAAACGAGTCAAAAACTGGCCGAATTAAATCAGGATATTACCGAAACTAATAATCAATTACAGGAACGTAACGCACAATTATCAGAGTCAAATCATATTAAAGAAGAATATATTGCGCATTTTTTCAGCCTTTGTTCAACTTACATTAATAAACTGGAGAATTACCGCATCATTTTAAATAAAAAAGCAACGGCAAAACAATTTGACGAAATCTACAAAATGCTAAAATCAACTACTTTGGTTGATACTGAATTGGAAGAATTGTATAAAAACTTTGATATTATTTTCCTGAATCTCTATCCAACTTTTGTAAAAGACTTCAATGCGCTTTTAATTAAAGAAGAACAAGTAGTTTTAAAACAAGGAGAATTACTCAATACCGAGCTTAGAATTTTTGCTTTAATTCGTTTAGGAATTAACGACAGCGTAAAAATTGCAGCCTTTCTTCGTTACTCTTTAAGTACAATTTACAATTATCGAACAAGAGCCAGAAATAAAGCTGCCGTTTCGAGAAATGATTTTGAAGAAATGGTCATGAAAATCGGTTTAATTACGTTGAAAATCTAAAGATTCGTTTTAAAATCACTACTTTTTTTGATGTTTATTTTTTATTAAAAAACTGATAGTCAATATTTTAAATTTTTAATTCACTACTTTTTTTCGTTTAAAAATTCAAAACGAACTATAACGTTTTAGCTTTACAATATTATTAAAGGTACAATTGACCACTTGTATCTCTACCAAAAATTGAATGCTTAAATAAATTAATAGTTATGTTTAAAAACGTTAAAACAATCGTTGTTTTAGTTTTATTGAGTTCATTCGGATTGAATGCACAAAATAAAGTTCCGGTTTATCTTGATGATAAAAAGCCAATTAATGAGCGTGTAGAAGATGCGCTTTCGCGAATGACAACCGAAGAAAAAATTGCCATAATTCATGCGCAGTCTAAATTTAGTTCACCTGGTGTAAAACGTTTAGGAATTCCGGAAAACTGGATGACCGACGGACCACACGGAATTCGTACTGAAGTAAAATGGGACGAATGGGATCAGGCAGGATGGACAAATGATTCTTGTATTGCATTTCCGGCTTTAACGGCACTTTCTTCAACATGGAATAAAGAATTAGCTTCTTTATACGGAAAATCAATTGGAGAAGAAGCACGTTACCGAAACAAAAACGTACTATTAGGACCTGGAGTTAACATTTACAGAAGCCCATTAAACGGACGTAATTTCGAATATATGGGAGAGGATCCTTTCTTAACTTCAAAAATGGTGGTTCCTTATATTAAAGGAGTTCAGTCAAATGGAGTTGCTGCCTGCGTTAAACATTTTGCCCTAAACAATCAGGAAACAAACCGAAATACTGTAAATGTTGTAGTGGATGATCGTGCCTTGTACGAAATCTATCTTCCGGCCTTTAAAGCGGCTGTACAAGAAGGTGAAGTTTGGGCGATTATGGGAGCTTACAATAAATATAAAGGTCAGCAATGCTGCCACAACGAATATTTATTAAACGATATTCTTCGTGGAGAATGGGGCTTTAAAGGAGTTGTAGTTTCTGACTGGGGAGGAGTAAATGATACAAAACAAGCCATTCATAATGGTTTGGATATGGAATTTGGTTCTTGGACAAACGGACTTTCATGGGGAACAAGTAATGCATATGACAATTATTACTTAGCAAAACCATATTCTGAAATGATCAGAAAAGGTGAAGTTGGAACAAAAGAATTAGACGAAAAAGTACGTCGTGTTTTACGTTTGGCTTTCCTTACTACAATGGATAGAAATCGTCCTTTTGGATCTTTTGGAACAGAAGAACACGCAAAAGCAGGTTTAAAAATCGCTCAGGAAGGAATTGTTTTACTACAAAACAATAATAATATTCTGCCAATCAATCTTTCTAAAACTAAAAAGATTGCTGTAATTGGAGAAAATGCTATTAAAATGATGACTGTTGGGGGAGGAAGTTCTTCTCTAAAAGCACGTTACGAAATTACGCCGCTTGAAGGTTTAAAGAAAAGAATTGGCAATCAGGCTGAAATTGTATACGCTCGTGGTTATGTGGGAGACCCAACAAGTAATTATAACGGAGTGGTTGCAAAAGTAAGTTTAGAAGAAAAACGTTCTCCTGCTGAATTAACTGCTGAGGCTTTAAAAGTAGCTAAGGATGCTGATATTGTATTATTTATTGGAGGTTTAAATAAAGCTCCAAATCAGGATGATGAAGGACACGATCGTAAAGGATTAGAACTTTCTTATGGTCAGGATAAATTAATCAGCGAATTAGCAAAAGTAAATAAGAATATTGTTTACGTAAACATTTCTGGAAATGCAGTAGCAATGCCGTGGGTAAAAGAAGTTCCGGGAATTGTTCAGGGATGGTTTTTAGGAACAGAAGCAGGAAATGCTTTGGCTTCAGTTTTAGTTGGAGATGTAAATCCTTCTGGAAAATTATCTTTCACTTTCCCAGTAAAATTATCTGATAACGGAGCACACGCTTTAGGAGAATTCCCGGGCGGAGACGAAGTAAAATATAATGAAGGAATTTTTGTTGGATACCGTTGGGCAGACAAAAACAAAATAAAACCATTATTCTCTTTTGGACACGGATTAAGCTATACGACTTTTGCATACGGAAAAGTAACTGCTGACAAAAAACAAATGTCAGGCAATGATAAAATCACATTTTCTGTAACGGTAAAAAATACCGGAAACAGAGAAGGATCTGAAGTTGTTCAGCTTTATATCAGCGATTTAAAATCTTCATTACCTCGTCCGGTAAAAGAATTAAAAGGATTTGAAAAAGTTGCCCTAAAAGCAGGAGAAGAGAAAACAGTTACGTTTACAATCGACAAAACGGCTTTAAGTTTCTTCGATGATAAAAAACACGACTGGGTTGCAGAACCGGGAGCTTTTGAAGCAATCGTTGGTGCATCTTCAACTGATATAAAATCTAAAGTGGGCTTCTCACTTCAATAATTTCATTATTTCTAAATTTGGTTGGTTGTAAAGCTGCAAGTGTAAAAAGTTGCAGCTTTGCTTTTTGAGTTTTACCGTTTAGATGTTTTTACCATTAAGATATTAAGTTAATTAAGCTTTGAACTTAATTTCTTAATGTGTTCAAAGAAATAAAATAAGCTTTACTTAATGATCCTTAATATCTTAATGGTGAAAAGATAAAAACTTTATTGTTTAAATTATTTACTATGAAAAAAATTGTACTTGGTGTCGTTTTTTTGTTTTTAGCGCAAAAAATTTCAGCACAAAGCCTTGAAAAAATGCAATGGTTTAATGAACCTGAAAAATGGGAAATTAAAAACAATGCCTTAGTCATGAATGTAACAGCAAACAGCGATTACTGGAGAATTTCTCACTATGGATTCACGGTTGATGATGCACCGTTTTATTATGCAACTTACGGCGGAGAATTTGAAGCTAAAGTAAAAATTACCGGAAATTATATCGCACGTTTTGACCAAATGGGTTTAATGATCCGTGTTGACGAAAAAAATTACATTAAAACAGGAGTAGAATTTGTTGACGGAAAATTCAATATCAGCACCGTTGTAACACACGATAAAAGCGATTGGAGCGTGTTAACTCTTGAAAAAGCGCCGCCATTCGTATGGATTAAAGTTGTGAGAAGATTGGATGCTGTTGAGGTCTTTTATTCTTTTGATGATAAAAATTATATCATGACAAGAAATGCGCCTTTGCAAGATAATACTCCTGTTATGGTTGGATTAATGGCTGCATCACCTGACGGAAAAGGTTTTGAAGCTAAATTCGAAAACTTCTCTGTAAAACATCTGCCAGATCAAAGAAGATTAGAATGGCTTAAAAATCACCAGTAATAATTGTTAATGGTTAATTATGAATTAACCATCAACCACCAACTATAAACTATCAACCAAATGTATATTAAAGCAAAAAAACATTACGAAATTCTGGATGGTTTGCGTGGAGTTGCGGCTATATTAGTTGTTACCTTTCACATTTTTGAATCATTTAGCGGAGGAAATCGTTTTGTACAAATTATCAATCACGGATATTTAGCCGTTGATTTCTTTTTTCTTTTATCCGGATTTGTTGTCGCTTATGCGTATGACGACCGTTGGGGGAAAATGACGCAATGGGAATTCTACAAACGCCGATTAATCCGCCTTCAGCCAATGGTAATTATGGGAATGATCATTGGTGCTGTATTTTACTATTTTCAGGCCTCAGATATATTGTTTCCACAAATTGCAGGAATGGAAGTGTGGAAAGTAATTGTAACAATGCTTATAGGTTTCACTCTTCTGCCAATTCCACCATCAATGGAAATCAGAGGCTGGGGAGAAATGCATCCTTTAAATGGTCCGGCATGGTCACTTTTTTTCGAATACATCGCAAACATCTTGTACGCCCTAATTTTTCGCAGATTTTCGAATAAAGTGCTGTCAGTTTTCGTGCTGATATTTGCCGGACTGTTAATTAATTACACGGTTTTTGGCCCCAAAGGCGATGTTATAGGCGGGTGGTCTTTAAATCTGGAACAAATGAATATTGGATTCACCCGATTATTATATCCGTTTTTTGCCGGAATTTTGCTTTCCCGTTTAGGAAAACTAATTCACATAAAAGGTGCATTCTGGGTTTGCAGTATTTTAATCACAATTGTTTTGGCACTGCCAAGATTTGGAAATGAAGACACTTTATGGATAAACGGTTTATACGAATCTTTCTGCATCATTTTAGTTTTTCCGGTTATCGTTGCAATAGGGGCAGGCGGACAGATTAAAAGTCCATTTTCAGCTAAAATCTGTAAGCTTTTAGGCGATATTTCGTATCCTATTTACATTACACATTATCCATTAATTTACTGGTATACAGCTTGGGTTGTCGATAATAAAGTCTCTCTTCAGGAAGGTTATCCATTAGGAATAGGAGTTTTAATAGCTAGTATTTTATTGGCGTATTTATGTTTAAAATTATATGACGAACCTGTTAGGAACTGGCTTCAGAATAAATTTCAGAGAAAGAAAGGTTCTGAGGTTCTAAGCAACTAAGGTTCTAGGATATAAATTACTTTGATAGAGATTTTAAGTAAAGCCTTAATTACTGCCATAAAAATATTGAATTTCTAATTTGTTAGTTATAGATATTCAAAAAAGGGATAAACATAATTGTTTATCCCTTTTGTATTTAACTTCATTCTAAAAATCTATAGAGGTAAATAAAAAAACTTAGAACCTCAGAATCTTAGAACCTTAGCATCTTAAAAAATTATTCTAAAACCAATGCACCCAAAGCTTCTTTACTGAAACCTTTTAACTGATCAGTTTTTCCTGCTTTAATTTTAGCAGTCCAGCTAGGATCAGATAAAAGAGGTCTACCAACAGCAACCAAATCAAAATCGCCTCTGTCGAAACGTCTGTTTAGTTCTTCTAAAGAAGTTGGTTCAGAACTTTCTCCGGCAAAAGCACCAAAGAAATCACTTGAAAGACCAACAGAACCTACTGTAATAGTTGGAGCTCCCGTTACTTTTTTAGCCCATCCTGCAAAATTCAAATCAGAATCTTCGAATTCAGGTTCCCAGAATCTGCGTTGCGAAGCATGTATAATATCAACTCCGGCATCAACAAGCGGCGTAAGCCAAGCTTCTAATTCCTGTGGATTTTTAGCTAGTTTATAATTGTAATCAGAAGGTTTAAATTGAGAAAAGCGCATAATAACCGCAAAATCATTCCCAACTTGTTTTCTAATTTCTTTGATAACTTCAATAGCAAAACGGTTACGTTCCGGTAAAGTTTTTCCACCATAAATATCTTCACGTAAATTAGTTTCAGCTCTAAAGAACTGATCGATTAAATAACCGTGCGCACCGTGAATTTCGATCGTATCAAAACCTAATCTTTTAGCATCAGCCGCAGCTTTACCAAAAGCAAGAATGGTATCTTCGATATCTTTTTCGGTCATGGCAACACCGTTTCTAAAATCAGGACGGTTTAATCCAGAAGGGCCTTCAAAAGGAACTGGCGGAACCCATCCTGAATGGTGATTATCCATAATTCCCATATGCCAGATCTGCGGTCCCATTTTTCCGCCCGCAGCGTGAACTCCGTCAATAACTTTTTTCCATCCGTTTAAAGATGTTTCACCATAAAAATGCGGAACATTTGCATCATTTGATGAAGAAGGTCTGTCGATAACAGTTCCTTCAGATAATATTAAACCAACTTCTCCTTCAGCTCTTTTTTGGTAATAAGCTGCTACATCATCAGTTGGAACTCCGTTTGGAGAAAAAGAGCGCGTCATTGGCGCCATTACGATTCGGTTTTTCAGATTTAACGATTTCAGGTTAAATGGCGAAAACAGGTTGTTTGTACTCATAGTAATTTTACAAATTAGATTGAATTAATTTACTGAGTGCTTCAAAGGCACCTTCGTTACGTTTATAATAAGTCCATTGTCCAACACGTTTGGCTTCGATAAAACCCGCGCGTTGCAAAATAGACAGGTATTCTGATACGGTTGATTGTGTCAAACCGGCTTTGGCCTGAATTTGTCCCACGCATACACCGTGTTCAAATCCGCCATGTTCAAGCTGGCCGGGAAAGTTTATTTCAGGTTCTTTTAGCCACTCCAGCATTTGCAGTCTGGACTTGTTTGACAAGGCTTTAAAAAGTTCTATATTTTCCATGTTGCAAATATATCGACTTTTCCCGATATACCAATTAAGAAAAATATTTTTAGCATAATTTTATGATAGAGGTAGAGAAATCCTATATTTGTTTTATGTATTAAAAATGTTCCCCAAACCAATAAACTTAATCATTTATGAAAAAAACTCTACTAATTTTAGCATTTTTATGTTGTGTAATTACCAATACAAAAGCACAGGTTGTAGGCGTTGATGTTGGAGATATCGCTCCGGAAATTGATCTGCCAAATACGAAAGGAGAAAATGTAGCACTTTCATCTTTAAGAGGTTCTTTAACCTTAATTGATTTTTGGGCTTCGTGGTGCGGACCTTGTATAAAAGAACAGCCGACTTTGCAAAAATTGTATGCTGCTTATCCAGATAAATTTTCGATTTACAGCGTTTCGATGGATACTAAAAAACCGCTTTGGTTAGGTGCAATCGCAAAAGGAAAATTGCCTTGGATACAAGTAAGTGATTTAAAATACTGGCAGTCTCCGGTTGTTGGAGCTTATATGCTTCAATCAGTTCCGTTAAACTTTTTAATAGATAAAAACGGAATTATCCTGGCTAAAAATATTCACGGAAAAGCTTTAGAAGATATGGTTAATAGTTTGCTGACAGCTCAGTGATTATTTTGAGTTTTTGTTTGTTTCAGGTTTCAAGTTTCAAGTTTCACGTTATAATATCTTTGTCAAAGTTTCAAACTTTGACAAAGATTAGTCGCTACAAATAACCTAAAACCTAAAACCTGAAACAAACAAAAGCTAAATATTAATAGCTCCTTGACCGGAAGCAATCATATAAGCTTCTTTTAGGGTTTCAGAATAAGTTGGATGAGCGTATGAAATTCTGAACATATCTTCGTCTGTAACTTCATATTCCATTCCTATTACACCTTGGGCGATTAAATCGGCTGCTCGCGGACCAATTACATGCATACCCAGAAGTTCACCGTATTTAGGATCAGATAAAATTTTTGAAAAACCTTCTTTTTCCATAGCTGCTCTTGCACGTGCACTGGCCGAAAAAGGAAATTTTCCAACACGATATTCAACTCCTTTTTCTTTCAGTTCTTCTTCGGTATAACCCACAGAAGCAACTTCAGGCCAGGTATAAACAACGCCGGGAATTAATTTATAATTAATATGTGGTTTTTGCCCGTTGATAGTTTCGGCGACAAAAATGCCTTCTTCTTCCGCTTTGTGTGCCAGCATGGCTCCGGCAACAACATCGCCAATAGCATAAATATTCTCGACTTTTGTCTGCAGTTTTTCATTAGTTACGATTCGGCCTTTTGGATCGACTTCAATATTAGTATTTTCTAAGCCTAAACCTTCTGTATAGGGTTTTCTTCCAACAGCAACCAAACAATAATCGGCTGTAATTTCTTGGGGATTATTAGAAGCATCTAAAAAACTTACCGTTGCATTTTTGCCATTATTTTTAGCAGATTGTACTTTATGACTTAATAAAATTTTGATGCCTTGTTTGGTAAAAATCTTTTTAAGTTCTTTTCCGAGGTCTTTATCCATAGTTGGAATCAGGCTGTCAAAATATTCTATTATAGTAATTTCAACACCAATTCTGGCATAAATAGAAGCCATTTCAACACCAATTACGCCTCCGCCAATAATAATAATGCTTTTTGGTTTTTCGGGTAATGAAAGTGCTTCTGTTGAGGTAATAATACGTTTTTTATCAATCTCAACTCCGGGAATTGTAGCTGGTTTTGAGCCTGTTGCAATAATAAAATAAGTAGATGAAATTTTAGTAGAATTTCCGTCGTTATGCTTTACACTGATTTCTGAATTATTGATAAAAGAACCAATTCCTTCAAAAACTTCAATTTTATTTTTTTTCATTAAAAAGTTAAGTCCGGCAATATTCTGCTCTACAACTTCACCTTTTCTTTTAATTAACTGTTGAAAATCTAAATCCAATTTTCCAGTTAGAATTCCGTGAGCTGCAAATTTGGTTTCAGCTGTATGATAATGTTCTGTGCTGTCGAGTAATGCTTTTGTGGGAATACAGCCTACGTTGGTACACGTTCCGCCCAGCGCTTTATATTTTTCTACAAGAGCCGTTTTGTAACCTAATTGTGAACAACGAATTGCCGAAGCGTACCCGCCCGGACCAGAACCAATAACAACGATATCGAATTTTGTTTCCATAAATGAAGTTTTTAAAAAATTAAAGAACATTTTGCTTGAAGAATAAGCAATGAATATGCCTTTGTTTTGAGGCATTGAAATTTAATGATTTTAAATGTATTACAGAGAAAAAAAACTGTATTTCGTTATTTGAAAAACAGATTTGCGATATTTAAAAACATAAAAAAAAGTCCAAATCGATTGAAATGGACTTTTGATTTAAATCATAAAAATGATTAATCTTTTTCTGTTGTAGTTTTCCTGACACCGCCAAAATTCGTTTTCATCATTTCTCTTATCTGAAATTGTGTTTTATTTCGGGTAACGTTTTTCCATTGGTCAAAATCATAAATATGAATTTGATCTGCATACGGATTTGTTACAAAGAAAAGTCTTGATATAGAGAATTTATAGTATTTTAATTCATGCGAAATGTGGCGGTCGGGTACGATAATAAGAATCGTGTCCCAATCCAGAAAATTCTTGGGAACGTCCTCTCTTTCTGTTAATCCAAGAGATTCAAAAAAGGCCAAAATCTTTTGATCATTATTCTTATCGATCTTTTCATCGATACGTTTAATGGTGCTAAGAAGCTTTTTTTCATCTTTAATAACACTCATATACTCTCTGTTTTTGAAATTTTTATATAAAATTACATCAATTAAAAATCATTTTAAAAAGTATAGCCAATAGAATGATTCTAAATTTTTAAGCACCATTTTCAGGCATATTGCAGAACGTTATTGTGCAGTTTTTGACAAAATACTATTAAGCTAAGTCGTTTTTATATCATAATTTTAGCCTTCTAACTTTACCTAACCGCTTTTTTATGAAAATGAATTCCTTAAAAAGAACTCTTTTACTTTCTGTTTTTGTGATTTCCAGTTTGTCTTTGGCTCAGAATAAATCAGAAAGAGAACAAATTTTACTAGATAAAGACTGGCGTTTTTCATTCGGTCACATATATGATACACAAAAAGATTTCGGACATGCAGAGGGTTATTTCTCTTATTTAACCAAAACCGGATTTGGTGATGGTCCGGCGGCAAAAGATTTTGATGACCGCGCCTGGCGAAAGTTAGATTTACCACACGATTGGGCTGTTGAACAGGATTTTAGTGAAAAAGGAAGTTTCAGTCACGGATTTAAAACCGCCGGAAAAGGTTTTCCGGAAAAAAGCATTGGCTGGTACCGAAAGAAAATTAATATTCCCGAAACAGATAATGGAAAAATTATCTCTTTAAAATTTGACGGTGTTTTTAGAAATTCAAAAGTATTTTTTAACGGCTATTATCTAGGAACAGAACAAAGTGGATACAATGGTTTTGAATACGATGTAACGGCTTATGTTAATTATGGCGGCGAAAACACAATTGTAGTTCGTGCCGATGCTTCGATGGAAGAAGGCTGGTTTTACGAAGGCGCCGGAATTTACAGACATGTTTATCTGCAGAAAACAAATCCAATTCATGTTGTAGCAAATGGAACTTATGTAACTTCTGAACTTAAAAACAACGGAGCTGATGTTATTGCAGATGTGACGATTGAAAATAAAGGAAATTACAAAGGATCGATTGAAATTATTCAGACTGTTTTTGACAAAGCAAATAAAAGAGCAGCCAATTTCTCTGAAAATGTATTAGCTCCGGAATTTTATCAAACAATTACGCATAGTTCAAAATTATATGTAGAAAATCCGCTTTTATGGAGTATTGAATCTCCGAATTTATATCGTTTAGTTACGCAGATTAAACAAGATGGAAAAATAATTGACAGTTATGAAACGCCTTTCGGAATCAGAACAATTAAATTTGATCCTGAAAACGGTTTTTTTCTAAACGGAAAATCTTTGAAATTAAAAGGAACAAATAATCATCAGGATCACGCGGGAATTGGAACAGCTCTGCCAGATGAAATTCAGTATTACCGAATTAAAAAGCTGAAAGAAATGGGCTCAAACGCGTACCGTTGTTCACATCATCCGCCTACGCCTGAACTTTTAAAAGCCTGTGATGAATTGGGAATGCTCGTTATTGATGAAACACGTTTAATGGGAATTAACGATTATCATTTGAATGATTTAAAGCGAATGATGGAGCGCGACCGAAATCATCCGAGTATTTTTTGCTGGTCGGTTGGAAATGAAGAATGGAATATTGAAGGCAATATTGTGGGCGAACGTATTACAAATGTCATGCAGAATTATGCCAAAAGCATCGATCCGACAAGACCTGTAACGGTAGGAATCAGCAGCGGGTTTAGAAGCGGAATTTCATCTGTTGTTGAAATTATGGGTTATAATTATCTCGGAAACGGCGATATTGATGCACATCGCAGTCAGTTTAAAAACCAACCCGGCATGGGAACAGAAGAAGGTTCGACTTTTGCAACACGCGGAATTTATTTTACAGATGATGCCAAACATTATCAAAGTGCTTACGATAAAAAGCCCCGCCCGAGTTTTTACAGTATTGAAGAAGGCTGGAAGTTTTATGCCGAAAGAAAATATCTGGCCGGAATGTTCATTTGGACAGGTTTTGATTATCGCGGCGAACCAACGCCTTACGGCTGGCCTTCGGTTACGTCTTATTTCGGAATGATGGATGTTTGCGGTTTCCCGAAAGACAATGTTTTTTATCTAAAATCTTGGTGGGGGAACAAACCTGTTTTGCATATTATGCCACACTGGAACTGGAACGGAATGGAAGGCAAAGAAATCGACGTTTGGGTACATTCCAATTGTGATGAAGTAGAGCTTTTTCTAAATAAAAAGAGTCTCGGAAAAAAGAAAATGCAACAAAACAGTCATTTGGAATGGAAAGTAAAATACACGCCGGGAACTTTGGAAGCGATTGGATATAAAAACGGGAAAAAAGTATTAACAGTAATTCAAAAGACTACAGAAAAAGCAGAAAATATTAAGCTTTCTGCAGATAAAGAAAATATTCCAAATTCAAAAACGACGGTCGTTACGGTTGAGGTTACGGATAAAAACGGACTTCATGTTCCAACTTCAAACAATGAAATTACTTTTTCTATAAAAGGCGGAAAAATTTTAGGGGTAGGAAATGGCGATCCAACTTCATTAGAAAAAGATCAGTTTCATGATGTACTTTCATTGGTTCAAATAACGAATTTTCAGGAACAAAAAAGTTCAGAAGCTAATTTGCCTCAGGAATTACCAAATTATCCCGAAAACGACTGGAAAACAGCTTTTAAAGATCGTGATTATAAAAATCAGGCACCGTCTTATATTTATAAAGGAGAATTTGATTTGAAGAATAATGCTGTTTCAAATATTGTGAGTTTCTTTTACAAGAAAATTGGGGTTGAAACCGTAGTTTTCGTTAACGGAAATAAAGTAAATCCAAGTGCTGATGATTCTCAAAAGTATATTTTAGATTCGGCAATTTTAAAAGAAGGTAAAAACACAATTCATATCGCAGCAAAACCACTTCAAAAAATAAAAGACTGGGACGTTATGAATACCGATCCCGGAATTATTCAGGTTGTAACACCTGCTGAACCTTACAAAAGAAAGCTTTTTAATGGTTACGCTCAAATCATTATCCAAAAAGAAGATAATACCAAAGAAGTTATTTTATCCGCTTCCGCGAAAGGATTACGAACTGGAAATTTAAGTTTAAAATAGTTTATTTCACATATTTCAAACCCGACAGGTTTTTAAAACCTGTCGGGTTTATTCAGCATCATCAAAATTATTTTATTCTCTGAATATCATAAGAAGACTGCGTTTTATCTCCACCCAATAATTTCCCCAATTTAGAACTGATTACATAAACATTTCCATCAGAAGCTAAAGCTGCCGTTGTAGGGAAATCATCTTTTCCAATATTAGTTTCGCTAATTTGTGAAGCACTTTTCCAATTATTATTACTCGAAAAAGTATAGGTTTTTCCTAAAGCCAATCCGTTTTCAACCACAACCAGATTATTGTTTTTGTCCAATTCTATTCCGTCAGGTGCGCTGAAAGTTGTTCCGGTAACTTCAGTAATTATAGAAGGATTGGCAATCGAAATTTTAAACAATTTAGAATTATCCGTTTTTACGGCTAATAGATAACCATCAGGATGAAAAACAATTCCGTTTAAGCCAAACAAATTTGGCGCAGGCTGAAATAAAGTATTCGTAACAAATAATGAAGCATTAAAACTCGTGTCAATTTTATAAATATTTGGAGAAAACGAATCGGTTACATAAATATTTCCGTCATTATCAACCGCAATATCATTTAGGCACGATCCGGAATTTGGCGTAAAATGTTTCAAATCAATTTCTTTAATCAATGCGCCCGAAGTAAGATTAAAAATACTGATTGTTGCAATCGTTCCGGCGCTTCCGTTGGTGCTTTTTTGCGAAATTCCCAAATCGGCATTCGCAACAATTAATCGGTTTCTGGTTTCATCTGTATAAACTCCTGTTGGTAAAACCAGTTTACTGCTTGTGGCAAAAACGGTTGTTTCGCCTTTTGGATTCATCTCATAAATTGCTCCTTTGCGCAAGGAACTAAATAAAAACTTTTCGTTTTTAGAATCGTAATCAATTCCTTCAGGATAAAGTCCAATATCTGTTATGGTATATTTACTTTGAAGAGAAACCGGATTTGCTGCCGATTTTTTTTCGCTGTCGCATGCAGCAAAAAGAATAGAAAAAGCGGTAATTAAAATTGTGTTTTTCATTTTTATTAAATTGAAATTATTTGTCCTTATTGACAATGCAAATCTGGGACAGAACAAGAAAAATAAAAATGAACTGGTTTAGGAAATTTGGTTGAACTGGTTTAACTTTTTGAGGTTTTTCGGTTGCGGATTTTACTTAAATATTCCGTACTAAAACCAAGATAAGAAGCCAAAGCATATTGAGGAACGCGTTTTGCGATTGCGTCATATTTGCTTATAAATTCATCATAACGTTCTTCGGCAGTTTTGGTGAAATTGGATAAAAGTCTTTTTTGTTGAAATGCAAGTGCGCGCTGCGTTATAATGCGTTCGAATTTTTCAAGTTTAGGAATCTCCTGCAGAAATCTCTGTTCATCTTCATATTCAATTTGAATCAAAACCGAATGTTCCAGCGCTTCAACAAATAGAGTAGCAGGTTCCTGATAAATTAAACTGCTATAGTCAGAAATCCACCAATCTTCAATCGCAAATGATAAAGTATGTTCTTTTCCTTCATTATCAACCAAATAACCTCTGAAAGCGCCTTTTACAACATAACTTTTATGTTTGCAAACAAAGCCGGGCTGTACAATAAATTGTCTTTTCTTTACTTTGGTAATTTTGAAAAAAGAAGCCAGATGCTTTTTTTCATCATCTGTCAAATCAACATATCTTGAAATATAATCTATAACGGGCAGTAAATCCTTCATGTAAACAAAGATAAAAAGTTTTTTGTTTGATTTATTTGTTTCAGGTTTCAGGTTTAAAGTTTCAACATCTTCGTCAAAGTTTTAAACTTTGATAAAGATTAACCTCATAAAAACCTGAAACCTGAAACAAAAAAACTAAAATAATATTTGATTTTCATAACTTTGCAAAATGAATAATCAAACAGAAACTCAGAATTGCGATTTTACTTCAGATTTAAAGCTGAAAGGTTTTAAAGTGTATCAAATAAATGGGGATTTAAGTAAAATTCCAGTTTACAGTCGCAGGGATTTTTACAAAATCTGTATCAATACAAGTAAAAGTATCATACAATATGCTGACCGCGGTATAGAAACCGACGGCACGATTTTATTTTTCGGTAATCCGATTATTCCTTATTCATGGGAAACTATTTCTGAAGGATATGAAGGTTATGCTTGTGTTTTTACAGAAGAATTTCTGAAAGCAAAAGACCGTTCAGAAACACTTCACGAATCGCCTTTGTTTAAAATAGGAGGAACACCAATATTTTCTTTAAATGCTGAACAAAAGGTTTTTATAGATTCATTATTTCAAAAAATGATCAAAGAATATGAAACCGATTATGTTTTTAAAGATGATTTGATGCGCAGTTACGTCAATCTTATTATTCATGAATCGATGAAAATGCAGCCGTCTGAAAATTTCTTTAAACATAAAAATGCTTCTGCCAGAATTACCTCTTTATTTTTAGAATTATTAGAAAGACAATTCCCTATAGAAACCAAAAATGAGCCTTTGGCATTAAAAACACCTCAGGATTATGCGCAAAGTCTTGCCGTGCACGTCAATCATTTAAATCGTTCGGTAAAAGAAGTTACAGGAAAGCCAACAACGGCGCATATTACGGAAAGGATTATTAATGAAGCAAAAGCATTGCTGCATCATACAGATTGGAGTATTTCGGATATTGGATATTCGCTGGGATTTGAGTATCCGAGTTATTTTAATAATTATTTTAAAAGACTTACAGGAACGGTTCCGAAATCGTTACGAATGTAAAATTGTTTCATTTTCATAATTTTTTGTTTGAATATTGTTATTTTTTGAAAGCGTTGTTAGCCTAATTTTGCCTTTGAAATTACAGTATATGTCTTTTCAGTTTTTAAGGAGCTAAATAAATTACTTCATAAAGCGGATTCTAGCTTTTCTGATTTAGTTTTCTGATACTGATATTGTTACATTGTATTTGTGTGGTTTCAGGTAAGAACAATCTCAAAAAAATAACTAAATTTATGTCGACAAATTATTCAGCCGTTATCGAAGAAGGAAAAGTCCCGAATACATTTATGACGGGTGACGTTTCCTACAAAAAACAAACCAGCAGTATTCACCCTGAAAATACTGTAACCAAGGAAGTTACTTTTGAGCCTTGTGCAAGAAGCAACTGGCACATCAATGCAAGTCTGCAAATGCTGATTGCAAAAGATGGAATTGGTTATTATCAGGAAAAAGGAAGTGCTGTTCGCATGCTTCATAAAGATGAAGTAGTTACGATTTTACCCGGAATTGAGCATTGGTATGGAGCCGCTCCGTTTAGTAAATTTTCGTACATCACTATTATTACCGAAATAGACAAAGGCCACGGCATCTGGCTTGACAGCGTAAGTGATGAAGAATACTACCGAAGTGTAAACTCTACGATTTAGATTCCATAAAAATCAAGACAAAGAAACCTTTGCAACTTTGTAACTCTGCACCTTTGTACCTTGAAAATAAAATAAACAAAAAACTATAATTTATGGAAACAAAAAACATAAAAGCCTTTGGAACCGAGGCTGCCGATGCCCCTTTAAAAACATTAGACATTCAACGCCGCGCCGTACTGGCTCATGACGTAGAAATTGAAATTTTATACTGCGGTATCTGTCACTCTGATTTACATTCTGCCAGAAATGAATGGCACGGAACTATTTATCCAATTGTTCCGGGACACGAAATTGTGGGACGAATAGTAAAAGTTGGCGATCATGTTAAAAATTTCAAAGTTGGAGAACTGGCTGGAGTAGGCTGTATGGTTGATTCTTGCAGAGAGTGCGAAAATTGTAAAAATGATTTAGAACAATATTGCGACGAAGGAAGTATTTTAACTTTCAACTCTCCTGACAAACATTTAGGCGGCATACAAACTTTTGGCGGATATTCTCAAAGTATTGTAGTCGATGAAAAGTACGTACTGCATATTTCAGATAAATTAGATCTTGCCGGAGTTGCACCGCTGCTTTGCGCCGGAATTACAACCTATTCTCCATTAAAACACTGGAAAGTTGGTCCTGGTCAAAAAGTTGGAATTGTTGGTATTGGAGGTTTAGGCCACATGGGAATCAAATTGGCAAAAGCTATGGGAGCTCATGTTGTGGTATTTACAACTAATTTATCCAAAACAGAAGATGCAAAACGTTTAGGAGCAGATGAAGTAGTTTTATCTACAGATGCGGAGCAAATGGCAAAACATGCAAAAAGTCTGAATTTTATTCTCGATTGCGTTTCTGCAGAGCACAGCATAGATTCGTACTTAAATTTATTAAAAGTAGACGGAACGCTAACTTTAGTTGGTGCGCCAATGGATCCACTTCCTGTAACTTCATTTAGTCTTATTTTAGGCAGAAGAAGTTTCGCAGGTTCAGCTATTGGCGGAATTGCAGAAACTCAGGAAATGCTTGACTTTTGCGCAGAACACAACATTACTGCCGATATCGAATTAATCGGAGTAAATGATGTAAACAACGCTTATGAAAGATTATTAAAAGGAGATATCAAATATCGTTTTGTGATTGATATGGCGTCTTTAAAATAGGTTCAAAGTTGCAAAGAGACAAAGGGACAAAGGTTTCTAATTAAAGGGGAAAAAGATTTTATGATTGAAAATGTAAAGACGCAACGCAGTGCGTCTCCACGCACAATATTCTGTTCCAATAAGAAAAACCTTTGTCCCTTTGTACTCAGCCCCTTTGTCCCTTAAAAGTAAAACCCCTCAAGCAATTCAACTCTTGAGGGGTTTTTTTAGCAAAGATTTGAGGTTCTTAGACGTAAGTCATTCAAAGAATTTACTTAGAGCCTTAGAATCTCAGGATCTTAGCGTCTTAAAAATAAATAATAACCAATTAAATTTATTTTACTTTTTGTCCAGATTTTGTTTCAGCATTTTAGCGTGTTCTAAATGTGCTGTTAAACCTGCAATATTATTTGATGCCCAAAGTTTAACATCTTCGTCATGAGCATCTTTTGATGCTTTTTGAAGTTTGTCAATTGCTTTTTCGTGACCATCGATCATCATATCTGCGAATTTTTTATCAAAATCAAGACCTGTTTTTTTGTTCAGTTCATTATATTCTTCCTGACCATCTTCGGTTAGAGAAGTTGGCAGTGTAAAGTTTTTCGCTTTTGCTAAGGCACTTACTTCAGATGCCGATTTAGTATGCTCATCAACAAGCATTTTACCAAATTTTTTCACATCATCAGTTGTTCCTTTTTGCTGAGCCAGTTTACCAATTTCGATTTCAGCCAGGTTAATTTCAGCCTGATCGACTAAAAATTCAGAGTCATCTTCTTTACTGTCGATAGAATCAAATTTTGCTTCATTGGCATCTTCCGCAGCTTCTTTAGGATCTTCTTGTTTGACTTCATTTTTACATGAATTCAAGAAAATAATAATGATAGCGGCTCCTAAAATTGCTTTACTGGCTAATAGTATCTTTTTCATGATTTTATAGTTTGAATGTTATAGTGTAAAATTATTCAGTAAGTTGTAAGAATGTCTTACAGGATTTTTGGAGATTGTTATATGATTTGGATGCATGGATAAAAACGAGTATAAATACTTATTATTTGATTTGAATTTAATGGTAAACTTGTAATGATAATTGCTTTTACAAAGATTGAAACAGAATAAAAAGTAAGTTTTTGCATTAAGTTTGATTCCAACTATTGTATTTTAGCCGGATAAGAAATAGCAAATTACATTTATGACAACATTAAAAAAAATCCTTGGCATTTTCCTAATTATAACAGGAGCATTATTATCGCTTAGTATGATTGCAGCTATACTAAAAGCATTGTTACAGAGTGTTCAAGAATTAGCAAAATCGACTTATGAAGGAATTGGGTTTCTTTTTGGAATTTTAATTATGACTATAATATTTGGTATTATAATTTACTTTATTTTCAAAATTGCATTTAAGTTATTAAAAACAAAACCTTTGCCGCAAGATACTATTGAAGATATTGGTTTGTCTAAATAATAAAATCTTTATTTATATGAGAATACTCAAGATATTTTTGGTCTTATTCTTTTTAGGAGTTTCGTTTATTTACCTAAATTATTTTTCATCATTTGTTATGCCTTGGGATAGAGAAGAGGCGATTGAGGCTGCCTTGAGCTGGGGAAAATTAGATAAGCTTCCTAAAGATGCCGATATTACTCATATCGAAAAACGAGGAAGTATTTTTACCAGACAATTCATTATTGAGTTTACGAGTTCTGAAGCTGAAATTAAAAATTGGGTTTTAAAAAGTAAAGGATTTAAAGAGGCTGAAATAGAAATAAAAGACGGAACTAAGACATATGAAATTCATCCAAAGGATCTCGAATCTTATGGAGGCCGGGTAAAAATAAAAGGAAATAAAGTATATATCAATATGAGCTGGAGTTAAATTTGGAAATTTGACTATTTCTAATTCATAAAAAACTTTCCCGAACCAATTAACATAATGAAACAAAAAATCATCTTACTATTTCTATTGATAACTAGTTTTTTATCAGCACAAATCACCTATACAGGTTTTATAGATAAATATCCTATAGAATTGGTAACCAATCTTTATTCAGACGGAACTGGCACCGCAATTTATTCTTACACCAATTTTGATACTCCTATTGTTTTAAGCGCTGAACAAAAAGGGAATACTTTGGTTTTTATTGAAAAAGACAAAAATGAAAAAGAAAACGCAAGTTTGACTTTTCAGAATTATGATGCAAAATCGAACGAGTTAAACGGAATTTGGAAAGACTTAAACTCAGGAAAAGAACTTAAAATCAGTTTGTTTAAAGCATTTGAAATTGATAATGCAGACATTTCTGAATGGACTGACAAAGAAATTCTGCAGCCCGTTTCTTTAAAAGATAAATACTTCAAACTTATTATAACTAAAAACAAAGAAAGTATTGAAGCGCATGTATCGGGTATTAAAATTATTGAAAAGAAAACAGATCGGCTAATTCAGAAAATTGATATCCAATGCCAGCTTTGGGGTTTATATAATATAAATGTTGGCGACTACAATTTTGACGGAATCGAAGAATTCTCTGTTTTTGAATCAAGTTATGCAGGCCCAAATACATCACGAATCTATTTTCTTTACAATCCTAAAACTGGAAAATATTTTGAAAGCGATTTTACCGGTACTTCTTTAGAGTTTGACAGCAAAACCAAACGAATTTACGAGCATAATCAGTGTTGTGCCGGCACAAGTATCATGACAGGTGAGTATAAGGTAGTAAACAATAAAATGATTTTGATAAAACAGACTTGTTTGCAATATGATGAGAAAACAAATGATTATAAAAAGGTAAAGTGTGATTAGCGGAACCTTTTATCTTCCGTATCGTCTGCACATCTGCAGAGAGAAAATTAGAAAGGTATAAATGATTCAAATGATGAGTTTTGAGTTATGAGTTATGAGTTTTGATTGAAGATTTAAAAATACGTGCCGTGAGGCACAAAATATCGGTAGAAAAAATAAATTAGATATAGATCCAGTGTGCCGTAGGTACACAATAGTATGTTTGTTGCGTACCTACGGCACGCCTCCGTAATTCATACCTATTAAGGCTACCGATATTATGTGCCTAGCGGCACTTTAGATATTTGATAAAATATAAAATCCCATTCGCTGTGCGAATGGGATTTTTTGTTGAATGCAACTTACCATCAACCATCAACCATCAACATCAACCATTAAACAATTAACAAAACCCATAACTATGAAATTTCTAACAAAAATTCTATAACAGAAAAATCTTTCTTTTTGATGAATTTTGAAGTATAAGATTTCGGAATGTAAAACTTAAAAAATCAATCATGCCAAATCCACGAATTAAAAACGAAGAACAATATCAGGCTTTAGTTAAAAAGGGATACAGTAAAGAAAAATCTGCTCGTATTGCCAATACACCTGATGCAGGAGAAAAAGGCGGAAAATCAAAGCCTTATGAAGAATGGACAAAAGGAGAACTCTACGAACAAGCTAAAAAAGTGGGTGTTCCGGGACGCTCTTATATGAATAAAAAGAGTTTGATAAAATCTTTAAGAACTAATTAAAGCCGCAGGCTGCACAGATTCATCTAGTTTAGTTTGATGAATAAAAATGTTAGAGAGAAATCTTTTTGGATCTGTGCAATCTGCTGTATAAAATTAATGAACGACCATGAATACCGCCAGAACTCAAAAACTAATGACACAGTTGATTAAAACGCCTCATTTGGTGTTAGAAAAACTGGAATTGGTTTATGTCAACAATCAGAATTTACCAATTGAAAGATGCCAGGGAGAAGATGGTTTTATTTATAAAAAAAACGGACGCTGTATAAAGCAAAAAAGTGAAATAAAACGTTTCAACAGTTTGGTTTTACCGCCGGCGTGGGTAAATGTAAAAATCAGCGATTTATCAAACGGGCATTTGCAGGCAGTTGGTTTAGATGTCAAAAACAGAAAACAATATAGATATCATCCAAAATGGAATTTAATCCGCAATCAAACCAAGTTTTATAAAATTGCAGAATTCGGACAAAAGCTTCCCTCTATACGAAAACAGGTTGATATTGATTTGGAACAAAAAGAATGGTCGAAAGAAAAAGTCACTGCGCTTGTGATCAGGCTAATGGAAGAAACTCATATCCGAATTGGAAATGAAAAATACGCCAAAGACAATAAATCATACGGTTTGTCGACTTTGCGAAAAAGACACATCAATATCAATAAAAATTCACTTCGTTTTGAATTCATCGGAAAAAAAGGAAAACAGCACACGATTACAACCAGAAACAAACAATTGATAAAACTGGTAAGCCGCTGCGAGGAAATTCCGGGTTGGGAAGTATTTAAATATTACGATAAAAACGGCGAAAGAAAGGTTTTAGATAGTCATATGGTTAATGAATATCTGCACAACATTTCGGGCGAATATTTCAGTGCCAAAGATTTCAGAACCTGGGCCGCCTCAATTATATTCTTTGAAAATCTGATGGAACTTGGTGTAACATCAGACGAAAAAGAAATCAAAAAAAATATTGTTCTGGCTTATGATGCCACGGCCGAAGCACTCGGAAACACCAGAAATGTCTGCAAAAATTATTACGTTCATCCGCTTTTGGTTTCGACTTATGAAGACGGATCGATCGGGCAGTATTTTGATAAAGTAAAAAAAAGCCGAAGCAATAAAAAGTATTTTTCACGAACTGAAAGTGCCTTCGCAGAATTAATAGAAAACTATCAAGTAAGTTTATTATAAAGAAAACGAGTTAATGCATCTCTTTAAAAGCATGAAGTTTAAATAAACAAATCAGTATTAACTAAAAATCAATTATTATGTTACGTTGGACAGTCATATTTATTATTCTGGCAATTATTGCAGGAATATTTGGTTTTGGTGGAATTGCCGCTGGAGCCGCTAGTATAGCAAAAATTTTATTTTTCATATTCTTAGTGTTATTTATTATTTCGCTTATAAGCGGAAGAAGAAGTGTTTAACGCTGGAATTCAGTAAAATAATTACAAAACCAAACGACACATTTATTACGGTATATGTGTCGTTTATTTTTAAAAACAGAATATTATGGGAACTAAAAGTGGAGCTTATCAGGATGTTTATATCAAACGACGAGACGAAATGGTAAGTTTAAAAAACGATGTAACAGATTTTTGCGAAAAATACATCAAACCTGTATATCCAAAAGACTGGGACTGGTCGACACGTGATTTTGAAAATCCTGAAAACGACCCAACTATTGCCGAAGCCAGAGCCATAGCAGATGTTGTTTATAAAGATTTGCTCGACGAAAAACATACAGAAGTAGATTTGTCTACAATGAACAATGTTGAAGCTATTAAAGCCTATTTGAATCCTGAGAGCAAACATGCCGATTTTAATATGGAAGAATTTGCTTTTGCTTTAAAAGTAGAACTCGAACACGGGAAAATAAGAGATGTAAACGTGACGAACAATCATCCTTTTTTAACAGCAATGATTGCATTGGCGCACATGACCGAAACCCTGACGTACTATAAACGCCTGAAGGTGATGGAAGCGGAAGGTGAAATTTTTGAAATTATGAGAAAAATAGAAAATCTAACCGATGGAAAAGAGGAGTGGTACAAAGAATTAAGTAAAGCCAAAGAGGAATTAGACGAAGCAAAAAAAGGCTTAGCAGAACGTTTACAAAAAATGGATGACATTCCGGTGTTAGAAAAAATAGGAGACTAAAACACAAAAAAAATACCGTTAAGTATATTTTCTTAACGGTATTTTTTTTTCTTCAAAAACAAAGATTTACAATCTTCTTTTGTCTTCTTCAGTATAATCATCATCTTCCTGGACATCGTCTTCAACATAATCATTGTTTTCATCCTCTTCGTCTTCTTCATCATCGATTTCTTCCAGATCTTCTTCTGTTTCACTAAAATCATTTTCAAAAGTATCAGACGGGTTGTCAAATTCATCATTTTCCAAATCCTCGTCTAAGTCTTCTTCGATGTATTCATCTTCGTCTAAGTCTTCATCTTCCTCTTCTTCGTCGCTGTCAAGCGCATCATCTTCTTCTAAAACAACTTCATAAATATCATCGTTGTTATCTTCGAGATCTCTGTCTTTGTGGAAATCGTCATCTAAATCATCCAAATCGTCGTCGTAAACGCCCGATCTCTCATCCGGATTAGGTTTGTTAGGGTTATGGCCATTTCGAACCGTATAACCGCGTTCTGCGTCTTCTGCGCTGGTGTTTTGAGTCTCTCTCGTATTTAAATCATAAAGTTCCTCGTTCATAACCGTGTTTCTTTCTGAAGCATTCGGGCTTGCCGGATCTTTAGGAAAAGTGCTGTTTTTTTTATCTGTAGTATTCATGACGTTTTATTTTTAAAAATTTTATATCTACAAAGCTAGTCTTGAAAATGAAAGGTTTTCTTATAGAATTTTTTTATGTAATTCTATAATTAACAGGTGTTTATAATGAAATTTAATTGTAGAATTTTATAAGCTAACACATTATCAACAGGGTAATTTTATGAAATATTAATCATTAAAAATTATTACCATGAAAACTACTGATAGTAAGAAAGAAACCACACCGAAACAAACGGTAAAAAGAGGAGTTACAAAACCAAAATCTAATGCAGCTGCAGGATTAACAGAATTATTTGAAGAAAGCCTGAAAGATTTATACTGGGCAGAGAAAGCTTTAACAAAAGCACTTCCTACAATGGCTAAAAACGCAACTTCAGATGAACTAATCAAAGCGATAAATAGCCATTTGGTCGAAACAGAAGAGCATGTAACACGTTTAGAAAAAGTTTTCGAACTAATAGGGAAAAAAGCAACAGCTAAAAAATGCGATGCAATGGAGGGTTTAATTGAAGAAGGAAAAGGAATTCTTGAAGAAACTGAAATTGGTGTAGTTCGTGATGCTGGAATTATTGCAGCAAGCCAAAAAATCGAACATTATGAAATTGCAACTTACGGTACTTTAAGACAATTTGCAGAAACTTTGGGCTACGATGAAGCGGTAACTCTTTTAGAACAAACGCTTGATGAAGAAAAAGGAGCAGATAAGTTACTTACAGAAGTTGCTGTAAGTGCTGTAAATCTTGAAGCTGCAGAAATAGAAATGGAAGAATAACAAATATTCTCACACTATCAAAAGTGCAGCCTCAAAAACTGCACTTTTTTCATTAAAAATTTAAAACCAAAATTATGCCCGAAGGTCCATCTATATTGATTTTGAAAGAAGAAGCAGATCAGTTTACCGGAAAAGAAGTAATCGAAGTTTCAGGAAATACTGCTATCGATAAAGAACGTTTGAGAAATAAAAAGATTTTATCCTTTAAAACCTGGGGAAAACACTTTTTAATTTGTTTTGAAGATTTCACGATTAAAATTCACATGATGATGTTTGGAACTTACAGAATAAATGAAAAAAAGGAAAGTGCACCAAGGTTGCATTTAGGATTTTCAAATGGTGAAATTAATTTTTATACTTGTTCTGTAAAGGTTTTAGAAGGACCGATAAATCAATATTACAACTGGAGTGAAGATGTTTTAAATGAAAACTGGAATCCGAAAAAAGCAAAACAAAGTTTAGATAAAATTCCGAATGACATGATTTGTGATGCGGTTTTAGAGCAAAATATATTTGCAGGAGTAGGGAATATTATAAAAAATGAAGTTTTGTACCGATGTTTTGTTCATCCGGAATCTTTAGTTGGAAAAATTCCGCCTGAAAAAATAGACGAAATTATAGCCGAATGTTCGATTTACAGTTTTGAATTTTTGTATTGGAAAAAGAAATTTGAACTCAAAAAACACTGGCTTGCTTATTCTCAAAAAGAATGCAAAAGATGCAATTTACCACTAATTAAAAAACCGACAGGGAAGAAAAACCGTCGAAGTTTTTTCTGTACTAACTGCCAGAAGCTTTATATATGAAAAATGAAATTTTAATAGGCTGTTCAAGTTACAATAATCGCTATTGGAAGGGAATTTTTTACCCTGACAATCTGGCATACTCGAAGTGGTTTGAGTTTTATTACCAGCATTTTAGAACGTATGAGTTCAACGGAAGCTTTTATAGGTTTCCGACACTTAAAACCTTAACAAACTGGTATGATAAAGTGCCTGAAGATTTTCTTTTTTCAGTAAAAGCGCCAAAAGAAATTACGCATATCAAGCAATTTTTTGATTGTGAAAATCGGCTTGCAGAATTTTATGATGTATGTAAAAATGGTTTAAAAGAAAAACTGGCGTGTGTATTATTTCAGTTTCCGCCAAGCTATAATTTTACTTCAGAAAGATTAGAGCAAATAATCAGGAATTTAGACTTAAAATTCAAGAATGTAATTGAGTTTCGCCACGTAAGCTGGTGGAATCAAGAAGTTTGGGATGCATTTCTGGAAAACGATATCACGTTTTGCAGTGTAAGTCATCCTGATTTACCACAGACTATTTTTAAAGAATTTCCTCTGATTTACATTCGTCTGCACGGAGTTCCGAAGTTGTTTTATTCAAGTTATTCACTTCAAGAATTACTTAATATAAGAGATGAAACTCATTCAAAATCAGGATTTATATATTTTAATAATACCGCTAGTGAAGCCGGAATTTTGAATGCCTTGGAGTTGAAGAGGTTAGTTTAATTTTAACTACTATATTTTTAACCGCAAAGTTCGCAAAGAGAAAATCGCAAAGCACGCAAAAGTAATTTTACTTTGCGAACCTGGCGTAAACCTTTGCGAACTTTGCGGTTTAAACAAAATTACAATTTCAAATTGCCTTCAATACCATCATCCATAACTTTTCCGGTTACAAAGGCTGCAGTCATTTTTGCAATTGCTACCATTTTACCGTGTTTATTGTTCCAGTAATATCCATCTTCAGGAGTTACAGTAATAACGCTGAGGTTCGGGTCATCTTCGCCGCCCGGCATCCAAACTTTTACAATCGGGTCGTAAAGTTCTTTGATTGTTTCTCTGTCGTACGAAATAGTGGCCGTTCCGTGAAGGGTAAGGAATTTATCGTGAGGTTCAGAAAAGAATAATTCAACTTGCGGATTTAGAGTAATTTCCGCATTCTGACTACTGTTGCGGTCAGACAAAAACCAAAGGCGTCCTAAATCGTCTACTTTTTGAACCGACATTGGTCTTGATTGCAGTCTGTCGCTGTTGTAAGTGCAAAACATGCATGTTTTTATATTTTCTGCTAATTCTTTGATTTTATCGGCAGCTAAATTCTCTGTAAGGTCTTTATGATCTCCCATGGTGCTATATTTTTAATGTTAATGTTTTGATTTAAAGCGATTAAGATAAGAATCGCTATATAGCAAAATTGAGATTTTTGTAATAGAATGACTTACAGAATTATATTTTTAAATTATTATATTTCAATTAAGGAGTTTTGTATGTATTTTTTAAGTAATTTATTATTAATTACTTAAAATATACTATCTTTGGAGAAACAAGACTCACTTAATTTTATATGAAAAAATGGACGATCTTCTACACAGATGATGACGAAGACGATTTGAGCATATTTACAGATGCTGTAGATTCATTGTCAAAAGATATTACACTGCAGACCTATTCGGGGGGAGAAAAGCTTTTAAATGCTATTTACAATCCGCCTCCTACACCTAATGTAATCTTTTTGGATTTGAATATGCCGGGTAAAAACGGGTTTGATGTTTTAACCGAACTCAAAGGTTCAAAGGGAAACAGTGATATTCCTGTGATTATTTTTTCAACTTCAAACGAACCCAGTATTATTGAAAAATGTCTTGCTTTAGGGGCTAATTATTTTATTACTAAGCCTGTATTGATGAAGGACATTATCAAATCAATAGAACATTCTCTTACTATAAACTGGAAAGAGTTTGTGCCAGACAGAAAGACTTTTGTTTATAAATTATAACACATCATTTCGACAAAAAAAAAGAAAACCAGATTTATTCAAAATAAGTCTGGTTTTCTTTTATAATTCAGGCACGAAAACTTTAAAAGTAGCTCCCTGGCCTTTTTCGCTGTGTGCTTTTATAATTCCTTTGTGGTTTTCGACAATCTTTTTTACGATTGCCAGTCCAATTCCGGTTCCGGAGTATTCACTTTCAGTATTTAATCTCTGAAATACCTCAAAAATGCGTTCTTTATAATCATCATCAAAACCAATTCCGTTGTCTGAAATTCTCAGGCAGAAATAAATCTTATCAGGAAAATCAACTTTAAAATTCAGTTTATTTCCAATAATTCTGTGGGCTTTGATTTGTATTTGCGGCGGCACATCTTTGCGGGAAAATTTTAAGGCATTTCCAATCAAATTATGCAGTAACTGTCTGAACTGAAACGGCATTACAGTTCCTTCTCCTAAGGGATGAAGGTCAATCACGGCATTTTTTTCTTCAATTCGGTCAGAAAAATCCATGATTACCTCTTCTACAATTTCATCTAAATTCGTTTTAACAAAAATTCTTTCGGCAGAATTTGTTCTCGAATAGGTGAGAAGATCTTGTATAAGCGTTTGCATTCTTTTGGCTGAGAACTCAATTCGCTCTAAATAAGTTTTGGCTTTTGCCGAAATACTTTCATCATCTAACTCGCCCAAACGACTTGAAAAAGTCTGAATTTTACGAAGCGGTTCTTGTAAATCATGACTCGAAATATAGGCAAAAGACTGAAGTTCTATGTTCATGTTGATCAGATCCCGATTCTTTAATTCCAGTTCCTCAGTTCGGTCATGAACTTGTTTTTCGAGTAAGTCTGTAAAATCTCTTTGGTTCTGAATATCAGAGCTTGTACCTACCCACATTTGAATTTTTCCTTCAATATCTTTTTGAGGAGTCGCACGGCTGAATTGCCAGCGGTATTTTCCGTCATGATGCCTGAAACGGTGTTCAAATAAAAACTCATTTCCGGTTTTTATGGCTTCCATCCAGCGATTAATATTTTCTTCGCGATCATCAGGATGAATAACCTGAAGCCATCCGTTTGTTTCTACATCATCTTTGGTAAGTCCGGTAAAATCATACAATGACTGATTAAAGTAATTCAAATTACCAATCGCATCACTTGTCCAGACAAATTGCGGCATAGAATCGGCAAGGAGCCTGAATTTCTGTTCGCTTTTCATTAAAACTTCCTGATTGCTTTTTTCATCCGTAACATCCATTACAGTTCCCAGCATTTTTATCGGATTTTTTAATTCATCAAAAAATATTTTGCCATGTACCCGTATCCAGGATGTTGTATTATCAGGTTTAAGAACACGGGCTTCGTATTTGTAAATATTGGTTTTTAAAGCCGTTTGATAAGCTTTATCGATAGCAGGAAGATCTTCGGTATAAATTCGTTCTAAAACTTGCGGACGTGAAATTTTTACATTTTCAGGAAGTCCAAAAAGCTTCGGTAGATTATCAGAATAGATTAATTCCTGAGTCTGAACATTCAAATCCCAGGTTACAATTTCTGCAATTTCAGAGGCTAAACGAGCTCTTTCTTCAGCTTCCTCTACTTTTTTCCGGGCTTCAACCTTTTCTGTAACATCGTTAACGGTAATCATTACAGATGAAATTTCACCTGTTTTTTCATGCAGAGGCGTATATTGATAATCAAGATAAAACTTCTGCAGTTTTCCTTTTATGTTGATAAAGGCAATAGATTCGTTTTCCCGTATTATTTTGCCTTCGATCAGCACTTTACCTAATAACTCAGGATATTTTTGATTTAAAAGCTCCGGAAATACCTCAAAAGCTGGTTTGCCAATTGTTTCGTTTGGATTTTTCTGCCAAATTTCATTAAGCATGGCTGTATTGGCCAATTCGATAATATAATCTTTGCCCTTAAAAATAGTCATGGCAATTGGCGACTGCATAACGAGACTTCTGAATGCATTTTCACTTTCAGACAAATAATGTTTTGCTTTTACAGATTCTGTCACTTCATACCCCACAACAATTACACCTGAAACCTCATTGTTTTCTTCTCTTAAAGGATGAAAAACCAAATTAAAATAGCAGTCTTCTTTTCTGCCATAACGGTTTAATGTCACCCGAAGCTCATTTGAAGAAAAAGGAATTCCATTTTCATAAACCTGAGAAAGCAACGGCTGAACGGTTTCTTTACTTTCGGGTATAGATTCAAAAACCGATTTGTTAAGGGTTTCTTCTTCGGTTTTGTCTATAATTTGCAAGTAAGTTTCATTAACCATTTCAACGACCAGATCAGCGCCTTTTAAAACTGCAATGCCAAGGGGTACCTGCCGTATAATATTTTTAAAACTTTTTTCGCTTTCATGCAGTATGTTTCTTGCCGTAACCTGAAGCGTAACATCGTTTGCAATGGCCAAAATTCCGGATATCGTTCCATCAGGTTCTTTTAGAGCTTCATAAACGACATTAATAAAAGTATCCACGATTTTACCATTTCTGGTAAGTTTTACCGGAAGTTCATTTGCTGTAAATCGCTGTCCAGTCGTATAAACATTTAAAAGAATATCTTCTAAACCTTGTCCGGCCGCTTCAGGAATTGAGGTAAAAATAGGAATATTCAACACATCCAGTTCTTTACGTTCCCAAAGTTCACACATGGGTTCATTGGCAATTTCAACCACAAAATCTTTTCCTCTAAAAATGCTCATGGCGACGGGTGCCTGCAAAATATTATCCCGGTAGCGTTTGTTACTTTCTTCCAGATTTTTTCGAATATTTACTTTATCGGTCGTTTCGTTGCAAATTACGAGAACTCCGGCAATGTGTCCGTCATCATTTATTACGGGACTATAGCTGAAAGTCCAGTAAACATCTTCCATTTTTCCGTTTCTGTAAATCGGCAGCAGTAAATCTTCATGCCAGGTAGATTCGCCTTTTGTTAAAACCTGATCGATAAGCGGACTTATAAATCCCCAGATTTCCGACCAGTATTCAGCACCTTTTTGTCCTAGTATATCAGGATGTTTTCCGTCGTTTCCTAAACTCGGACGATAAGCATCGTTGTAAAAACAAATATGTTCAGGTCCCCAAAATAAAAACATTGGGAATTTTGAGTTTAAAAGAATTCCAAGCGTAGTACGAAGACTCTGCGGCCATGTTTCGACAGCACCTACAGGAGTTTTGCTCCAATCTTTGGTGCGCGTCAGCAGTCCCATTTCACCGCCATTAGCCAGGAAATCATAATGTGTATTGTTCATTAAAATTTGATTTTTTCTAATTTAAAACAAGAAATTCTATTTAAAGAATATTGTTTTTTATAGCTATTTCAGATTCAGAATTAAAATTATAAAAATAAATTTTGATTTGTTTTTTCATTTTTTGAATGAGCTAATATTAAAATCATTAGAGTTAATTTTCATTGATTTTAATGGTGAAATTTGAATTAACAAAGATTACCAGAGAATCTTAAAAGAATGAAAATCATGAAAAAGGAACAAAAACACGAAACCGACTATATAAAAAAATATCAGGATGAAGGCTATACAAAAAATTACTTATTTGAGGATGGCTGTCTTATTGATGCTGAGACCAAATATAAGTACAAACCCGATGAAATATTTATTGTAGCCCATCATCGTTATGAAGGAATGAGCGATCCGGATGATATGTCCATATTGTATGTAATAGAAACCACAGATCAGCAAAAAGGAACACATTTGCTTGGATACGGTCCAACAGCAGATCTTGACGAAGCTGAATTTTTTAAAGATATTCCTAAAAAGAATTATTCAAAAAACGCTGACATAAACGAACTTACCTAAAATAAAATAGATAAGTATTTTTATTTTGCTGAGGAGCAGTTGTTCCGGATTTATCCGGAGCAGCTGTTTTTTCTTTTTAAGGTGCCAAGGTTCTGAGGTGCTAAGATGCTAAGTTTTTTTAATCTGTATGCATACACCTTAGAACCTTAGAACCTTAGTATCTAAGCATCTTAGAACCTTAGCATAAAAATTATGAAATTTCTGATTGAAATTGTATAAGAATTTGATTTGCAATAAGTACGAAATTTGGAATATAGAAAATGAAGAAAACCAAAAGCGGTTTTTGTACGTAAATACGTATATTAAATAACCGTTTTTTAAAAACTCAGCCAAAATGAAAAAACTTTACCTAAATACCGGAGGATTTGATGCCGTTTTTAATGATTTAAAAGAAAGTTTCAATGGAGAACTTACTGCTAACAATAATGAATATAATTTAGAAATACAATCAAAATGGACAAAAGGTTCTATTAAAGGAACCCGATTTGATGATAAAGTTCTGTTTATGCATTTTGATCTTGAATTTCATCAGGAAGTAAGCCTGAGTATTGAATCTTTTAAAACCGCGCCTGTCTTTTTTGTTTACTGCGAAAACGGAAACGTGATGCACAGTTTTGGTGCCAATGGAGAGAAGAAAGTATTAAGCAAAAAACAATCGGCTGTTTTAAGCAATTCTTCGGTTATAAATAGTGTTTTGTATTTTGAGAGTCATAAACGTATTCAGTTTACACTTTTAGGAATGCCTACACTAGATAATAAAAACACAGAGTTGGTTTCGCAGGTAAAAAATCACTTTACAAACGATTCCGGAAATTATATTTATGTGGGAAAAGAGAATTCAAAAATCTCAGAAAAAATACACGAATTCAAAACAATGCCTCAAAAAGGGCTTGTAGGAACGCTTCTTAAAAAGAGCATCTTGAAGAATATTGTAGAAATGGAGGTAGAGCAGCACTCTTTTAATTATCTCAAAACATTTGATCCTGTTGTAAATATTGCCAAAAAACAGATCGACGAGATTAAACGAATTTCGCACATGAATTTTTCTGAATTACTTGCCGCTGCAAGACATTTTAGAACTAAATATCATTTTTCGTTGAAACCTTACAACCAAAAATTAGCTAGCTGACAAGCATTATATATTAACTACTATTACGAAAAAAACAGCTTTTACTTTGAGAAGCTGTTTTTTTATTTTGAGATAATGAGGTTCTAAGATTCTAAGGTTCTGAGATTCTAAGTTTTTTTTGCCACAGATTCGAAAGATTAAAATGATTTTGAATTTACTGTGGATCTTTTATTTAAGATACTAAGGTTCTGAGATGCTGAGATTCTAAGTTTTTTAGCCACAGATTAAAAGATTAAAAAGATTAATAAATTGCCTCCAGCTTTAGCTGGAGGTTTAAGAATGAAAGTTATCAAAGGCTTTAGCCAAAATAGTAAAGTTTGGCTAAAGCCTTTTGTATTTGTATTATATTTTTTCATCCAGCTAAAGCTGGACGCAATTAAATAAAAACGAAATATATACAGAAAAAACTCAGAATCTTACAACCTTAATAAAAAACCACAGCAAAGAAAACTTAGCATCTTAGAAACTCAAAACCTTAGCATCTTAAAAAAATTACTCTTTCTCATAAATAATAATAAAATAAATCATTATTGCATTGAGGCATAAAGAAACGCTGTTGGTAATTATAATGGGAAGATCCTCTTTTAGAATGCCATAAATAATCCACACAATGATTCCGAAGGTAAGGATTCCGAAAGTTTTAAGTGAAATGTCCTTTACTTTCTTCGTTTTCCAGACCTTCACAATCTGCGGAATGGTGGATATAGTGATACATCCTCCGGCAAATAATCCTATGATGTCGATGAAGTTCATTTTTTTTAAGGTTCTAAGTTGCTGAGATGCTAAGGCTCTAAGATGCTAAGATTTTTTTACTATACTTCCTCTAATTCCAAAAAAAACTTAGAGTCTTAGCATCTCAGAACCTTAGTCCCTCTAAAAACCAACTAATTCGCCGCCATTTATGTGAATAAACTGTCCGGTAATATAACTGCTGTCTTCGCAGGCCAGAAATACATAAGCTGGACCAACTTCAGATGGTTGTCCGGCTCTTTCCATCGGGTTATCCTTTCCAAAATCTGAAAGTTTATCAAAGCTGGCAACGATCAAAGGTGTCCATATAGGTCCGGGCGCAACGCCGTTTACTCTGATTTTTCTTTTGGCAAGCATAGTCGATAATGATCTTGTAAAACTAACAATAGCGCCTTTTGTACTGGCATAATCTGCAAGATGTTCGCTTCCGCGGAAAGCCGTTACAGAAGTTGTATTGATAATACTGTCGCCCTCATTTAAATGCGGAAGAGCCGCTTTTGTAATATAGAAATATGGATAAATATTAGTTTCGAAAGTCTTCTGCAGTTGTGATGCCGTAATTTTCTCCAGTTCACTTTGCGGAAATTGAATCGCCGCGTTATTTACCAGAACATTTAAAGTTTTAAAAGTTGTAATACATTTTTTGACCGCTTCTTTACAGAATTTCTCGTCTTTAAGATCGCCGCTTATAAGCAGACACTGCTGTCCTTCTTTTTCGATCATTTCCTTAGTTAACCTGGCATCTTTATCTTCTTTTAAATATACAATGGCAATATTGGCGCCTTCACGCGCAAAATGCACGGCAGCGCTTCTTCCAATTCCGCTGTCGCCGCCGGTTATAAAAGCTGTTTTACCCAAAAGTTTACCGCTTCCGGTATAATTTTCTCTTATAATTTCCGGTTCAGGATTCATTTTATGTTCGTTTCCCGGAAGTTCTTGTTTCTGTTCCGGAAAAGTTTTAGGCTTTCTCATAACATATCGTTTTAAGTAAGGTTTTGATTTTAAAATTACATTTTCAAACCTGGAAAAAGAGACTGTAATAAATTTTAGTTTGCCTCAATAAAACAGAAAAGAAAGAAAAAAGCTATACGTTTTTTAAAAAACAGCTAAAATTTAATTTTTCCAACTGGCTGAGTTTCATAAATTCAATAAAAGCAGATAGCCGTACATGGGAATTATGTAACGATTTTAATTTTGAATACAATTACCATTGCAGCTGAATTATCTAAATTTGGGAGTTTGACCAACCCTTGTTTAAAACAGAATCAGATGTTTTAAACATAACTATCTTACAGACCAATGAACCAAACCATCTTAATTAATAACGCTTTATTCCCCATAACAGCATGGTATTAATTGTCGACGACATTAAGGCAAACATTATTGCCTTAAAGAAAACATTAGAACTGCACGATATTGAAGTCGATACTGCTGAATCTGGTGAAGAGGCACTTAAGAAAATCTTAAAGACAACCTATTGCCTTATCATTATGGATGTTCAGATGCCCGGACTCGACGGCTTTGAAGTTGTCAAAATTCTTTCGGGAAACAAACGCACAAAAGACATTCCGGTTATTTTTCTTTCGGCTTTAAACATCGAAAAAAAGTATATTTTTAAAGGATATGAAACCGGTGCGGTTGAATACATCACAAAACCTGTTGACAGTGATTTGCTAATGCTGAAAGTCAAAACCTTTCTGAAAATCTACGAACAGCAAAATGAACTAAAAATTACCAAAGAACTTCTTTCTAAGGAAATAAAAATTAGAAAAGAGGCGCAGGATAATCTCGAAATCAAGATTGCTGAAAGAACCAAAGAGCTGGTTTTGAAAAATGAAGAACTTGAGATGAAAAACCACGAATTGCAGCAGTTTGCCTGGGTGGTTTCGCACGATTTGAACGAACCTATTCGTAAAATTCAGATTTTCATTAAAATAATCAAAGAACTTTATCTCAAAGAAGATGAAAAAGGAATTGATTATGTCGACAGAACCATAAAATCTGCCGAAAGAATGCAGACTCTTATTACTGATCTTCTGGCTTATTCCCGCTTATCTGCACAGGTTAAACCCGAAGTTACAGACTTGAATATTGTTTTACAGGAAGTACTTTCTGATTTTGATTATTTAATTGACAGAAAAAATGCAACCGTAAAAACGACAGAACTGCCCACAATAGACAGCATTCCGAGCCAGCTTAGACAGGTATTTCAAAATTTGATAGGAAACGCACTTAAGTTTTCAGGTGGAAATGAACCTCCGCTAATTGAAATTACTTCTGAAATAATTGTCGACAAATCGTTTGACAGCCCAACTTCTCCGGAAGGGAAATACTGCAGGATCATTGTAAAAGACAACGGAATTGGTTTTGATGAAATTTATCTGGATCGAATTTTTATCATTTTCCAGAGTTTAAATGACAGGCAGACTTACGAAGGAACCGGAATTGGTCTGGCAATCGCCAAAAAAATAATCGAAAAACACAACGGATTAATCACCGCCAAAAGTGAAGTAGGTAAAGGCGCTAGTTTTATTATTGTTCTTCCCCTAAAATACGAATAAATATAATTGAAAAATATGAATGGTAACTTTAAAAGGAATCTGCTAATAAGTTCATTAGTTTCACTATTTGTGTTAACTATTAGTTCTGTAGCTTCGTTTATCAGTATTAAAAGTTTATTAAACAGTAATTTTTGGGTCAATCATACTCAGGATGTAATTTACAACCTGAACGAAGGATCGGCTATTATTACCGAAGCACAAACCAGTATGCGGGGTTATCTTTTAACCGGAGATGAACAATTTGCAGACCGATTTAATGAGTCTGAAGCAAGATCAAATACCTATTTTGAAAAGCTTGAAGAGCTTACAATTGATAACCCGCCGCAGCAAAAGCTTTTAGCCGAGTTAGCGACCAAGCGTTCCGCTTTCTTTAAATACCTTAATAATCAAATCGTAAAAAAGCGTTTAAACAAGGAAACTTTAATCTTCGACCTAAATGAAGGAAGATTAATGATGAACGACATGCGTGCACTTATTAAAAGGATAGAAAATACAGAACAAAAACTTTTGCAGGAACGCAACGAAAATTCTGAACGCTACGGAACGTATAGTTTGATTTTAATTATTGTCGCTTTTATTATTGCTTTTATTATTTCGATAGTTTTCCTAATCCGTATTTTAAAAGATTATAACGAGCGTTCTGCACTGCAGAGAGAGCTGGAGAAAAAAGATATAGAAACTGCACAGAGAATCGAAGCTATCAGTACGATTGCAAATAATATTTCAAAAGGAAACTATGACATTCGTGTAGATGATACAAAAGCTGATGCACTTGGAAGCGTAGGAGAATCGTTAAATATAATGGGAGTTTCCCTCAAAAATTCTTTTGAGCTGCTTTCGCAGAAAGAATGGCTTCAAACCGGAATTGCTGAGTTAAATAATGTAATGCTTGGCGATAAAGCTTTGCAGAAATTATCAAAAGATGTTATCGAATTCTTGTGCCAATATACAAACAGCAGCGCCGGAGTTTTTTATATTGTTGAAGGAAATGAACTGATTTCTTCGGGAGGATATAGTTACATACCGAATAAAAACCGTGAAAGAATCCAGAAAGGCGAAGGTTTAATCGGTCAGGCAATTTCTTCAGGGAAATTACTCGAACTTAAAACGTTATCACCAGACGATATTCAGATTAATTATGCTTTAGGACAGGTAAAACCTACTCATATCGTAGCTTTTCCATTAATTGATAACCGAATTGAAGGGGCAATTGAATTGGCAAGTATTTATGGTTTTTCTGAGCTGCATCTTGAATTTCTAAAAACAGTTGGAAACAATATCGGAATTGCGGTTAAATCTACTCAAAACCGTAAACGAGTAATGGAACTGCTGGAAGAAACCCAATCACAGTCTGAAGAACTTCAGCAGCAGCACAGCGAACTGGAAGCGATTAATGCCGAATTAGAAGCGCAGACTGAAAAATTGCAGGCTTCTGAAGAAGAATTGAGAGTGCAGCAGGAAGAATTGGAACAAACCAACGAAGAACTTTCTGAAAGAAGTGTTTTACTAGAAGAAAAAAACAACGAAATCCAGAAAAAATCAGAAGCCCTGGAACTAACAACACGTTATAAATCAGAGTTTTTGGCCAATATGTCGCACGAATTAAGAACGCCACTTAACTCAATCTTGCTTTTAAGCCGATTATTATCTGAAAATAATAACCAAAGCATGAACAGTGAAGAGGTTGAATTTGCCAAAGTAATTCAGAGTTCTGGAAACAGTTTGCTAGGTTTAATTGATGAAATTCTGGATTTATCTAAAATAGAAGCCGGAAAAATGGAACTGGAGTTTATCGAAGTTTCTACCAAAGAAATTACAGATACGCTCTGGAATTTATTTAATTTCTTAGCCAAAGAAAAAGGAATTCAATTTGAAATTATTTCTAAAGATGCGCCGCTTGTTATTAAAACAGACAAAATGCGTTTAGAACAAATTTTGAAAAACCTTATCTCGAATGCGATTAAATTTACAGAAAAAGGAAAAGTAAGTTTAGAAATAAAAATAGATACAGACAACGATAAGATTATTTGTTTTATTGTAAAAGATACCGGAATCGGAATTCCGTTAGAAAAACAGCCTTTAGTTTTCGAAGCTTTCCAGCAGGCCGATGGTTCTACAAAACGCAAATACGGAGGAACCGGTTTAGGATTATCCATCAGCAGGGAATTAGCAAAACTCTTAAAAGGAGAAATTATACTGCATAGTAAAGTAAATGAGGGAAGTACATTTACATTATGTCTTCCAATATTTGGTTCGGCACTGAATAAAGTAAATGTAGATAAAATTCCACCCACAGATTTTGTAGAAATTGATTCAGAAACTGAGCCGGTTGTGCCAAAAAAATACATAAGCCCAGTAATTCCTGATGAAATTGAAGATGACAGGGATGTTGTAAAAGAAGGCGATAAAGTAATTTTAATTATCGAAGACGATATTAATTTTGCCAAATCTTTATTGTCATTTACACATCAAAAAGGATACAAAGGAATCGTTGCCGTGCGTGGAGATTATGCATTAAACTATACTTTACTGTATAAACCCGTAGGTGTTTTACTGGATATCGAACTTCCGGTTATGAGCGGTTGGGAAGTTCTGGAAGAATTGAAAAACCATGCCGAAACAAAACATATTCCGGTACATATAATGTCATCTCATAAACTAAAACAAGAAAGTTTATTAAAAGGTGCCGTTGATTTCTTAGACAAGCCAGTAGCATTCGATAAAATTCCGGATGTGTTTTTACGAATTGAACACATCATTAATAAAGAAGCACAAAAAGTTTTAATTATCGAAGACAACCCAAAACATGCCAAAGCCTTGGCTTATTTCTTAGAAACGTATAATATTAATTCGGAAATAAAAAGCGAAGTTTCTGAAGGAATTCAGGCTTTAAACAAATCAGAAGTAGACTGCGTAATTCTCGATATGGGAATTCCGGACAAACAAGCGTATCAAATTCTTGACGGAGTAAAGAAAAATCCGGGCTTAGAAAAACTTCCGGTAATTGTGTTTACAGGAAAAAGTCTTTCATTAAAAGAAGAAGTAAAAATCAAGAAATATGCTGATTCGATTATTGTAAAAACAGCACATTCGTACCAAAGAATGTTAGATGAGGTTTCGCTTTTCCTGCATTTGGTTGAAGATAAAAAAGAAGGAAAAGAAAAAAAAGACGGACATAAAAAGCTAAATTTACTAAACAATATTCTGTACGATAAAAAAGTACTTATTGTAGACGACGATGTTCGTAATATTTATTCGCTTACAAAGGCTTTAGAAGCTTTTAAAATGACTATTATTACCGCTTTTGACGGAAACGAAGCGATAAAAGTTTTAAGCGAAAACCCGGATACAGATATTGTTTTACTGGATATGATGATGCCAAACATGGATGGTTATGAAACTGCCGAAAAAATTCGCGCTAATCCTAAGTTTTTAAACTTACCGTTAATTGCCGTTACAGCAAAAGCAATGACAGGAGACAGGGAAAAATGTATCAAAGCCGGAGCATCAGATTATATTACAAAACCAGTAGACGTAGACCAGCTACTTTCGTTATTGAGAGTATGGTTATACGATAAAGTTTAAAAAATAACATTTCAACAAAGACCTGACAGGTCTGATAATAGTATTACTAAATGAGTAAAAAGCGAGTTTTAATTGTAGACGACGATTCGAGAAATATATTCGCCTTAGAACACACTCTTCGTGTCAAGTCATACGATTGTTTGTCTTGTACAAGTGCTGAAGATGCACTGAAATTATTAAAATCAGATGAGCAGATTGACGCTGTTTTATTGGATATGATGATGCCGGAAATGGATGGTTATGAAGCGATTCCGTTAATAAAAGCGATTCCGTCGCACGCATCCACATTTGTTATTGCTCTCACAGCTCAGGCCATGACAGGTGATAAAGAAAAATGTCTGGAAGCCGGAGCTGATGATTATATTTCAAAACCTGTTGATGTTGATAAATTACTGCATGTTTTAAGCCAAATATAAATGAAATTATGATTGAGGATATTGAGCTGGAAACACTTATTAATGAGGTCTACGAATATTATGGTTTTGATTTTGGAAGTTATTCAAGAGCTTCCTTAAAAAGACGCGTTTACAGAGTATATCAACTCGACGGTTTTAAACATTTTCATGATTTTCTTTCCAGAGTTCGTACAGACCCGGAATATTATAAAAGAATGGTTGACGAAATCACGGTAAATGTAACCGAGATGTTTCGCGACCCGGCTTTTTATACTGTGCTCAGAAACGAAATCTTACCTCAGTTAGGTACAAAACCTTTTATCAGATTATGGCATGCCGGCTGCTCTACCGGAGAAGAGGTATATTCGATGGCGATAATGCTGAAAGAAGCCGGATTGCTTCATAAATCTCTCATTTATGCAACAGACATTAATGCAACGGTTTTAGAAACGGCCAAAAAAGGTATTTTTCCGCTTCGAATGATGAAAGAGTATTCACAAAATTATCGTGATGCAGGCGGACAGGAAGACTTTTCGAGTTATTACACCGCCAATTACGGAATAGCCAAATTCAACGAAGAGCTTTCTCAAAAAATGGTGTATTCGCAGCACAATTTAGTTTCAGATACATCGTTCAATGAATTTGACATGATTTTGTGCCGCAATGTTTTAATATATTTTGATAACGAACTTCAAAAAAGAGTCATTAATCTATTTGATGAAAGTTTAGCTGTTTTAGGGTTTCTGGCCTTAGGCACAAAAGAAACTATAAAATATTCTATTTCTCCGGGCAAATACAAACAGTATGAAAAAGAGAAAATATGGAGGAAAATAAAATAATAGTATCAGACTGCAAATTAGTAATAATAGGAGGTTCTGCGGGGAGTTTAAATGCCTTAATGCAGATATTACCGGGATTACAAAAACTAAATAATTTTGCAATCGTAATCGTTCTGCATCGAAAAAGCACCGACGACCAGACATTAGAAGAACTTTTAACTCTAAAATCCAGTGTTGCGGTAAAAGCAATCGAAGATAAAACCGCCCTAAAGTCTGGTTTTGTGTATGTTGCGCCTTCAAATTATCATTTATTATTTGAAAATGACGATACATTTGCACTTGATACTTCAGAAAAAATCAATTACAGTCGTCCAAGTATAGACGTTTCATTTGAATCGGCTGCAGAAGTTTATGGAAATTCATTAATAGGAATTCTTTTTTCCGGCTCAAATACGGATGGAACTGAAGGTTTAAAGGCGATTCACGCTGCCGGCGGAACAATTGTAGTTCAAAATCCGCTTTCGGCAGATATGCCTTTTATGCCCAATAATGCCATTTTGTTTACAAAACCCGATTATATTTTAAATAATAAAGAGATACTTGAATTTCTAAATTCAATCAATACCTGATTTATTTGTTTGGTTTTGGAGCTTCGTCTTCCGGAAGAATAATTTTATTTAATTCAGCCTCTTTTTCAGCTCTTTTTTGCGCCGCTTTTCCTTTTCCAATAGGTATTCCGGCAGTTAAATACAAAGACCGGTTATAAACATTTGGCCCGTCGCCTTTCATTACAGGTACCAATCCGTAGTAATATTGAATCGTAATATTCAAACCGTTACCCACATTCATGTGATAACCTGTTCCAAAAGCAATTCCGGCATCAATAACCCGAATTTGATCTCTGATTTTGTTTTTGTAAACAACATCATTTTTATTGATTTCATTTTTAAATTCATCAAAAGCAGAAGCCAAAAGTCCAAACTGCGGTCCGGTTTTAAGATAAATTCTATTTTTAAACTGATACTTAATTAAAATAGGAACATTAAAATACCGAATCTCACGATTCACAGTTCCGCCTGCAAACGTATTGTCCAGATTTTCATCTTCTAAAGAATAAACCGGAATATGGCGCGCACCCATTGGCGATTTTACAATAACTCCGGTATTAATCATCCAGGCAGGATTTTGTTTGGATCTAATGTCAAAATAAAAACCAAGATTAAAACCGGGATTCATTCCCGAACTTTCAAGATTAGAAATATCCGAAAGATTAATACCGCCCTCTAAACCAAATTCTAAAAAAGGAGAATTCAGTTTATCACCAAAAATCAAAGAAATCAGTACTTGAGATTTTGCCTGATTGATACAAAAAAAAGTGACGAGTAATAATAATACTTTTTTCATAATCAGGATTTATAATCCAAATCGATATTGAAGACCGCCTAAAACCTGTGTACGGCTTCCTAAAAAGCCAGCTTCAACTCTCAGCATAATATGTTTATTATATTGATATTGAGATCCAATGATGAAATTCCACATATCTTTTGGAGCTTTCTGAAGTGAATATTGTACGGTTGATTGATCTGCAGTACTCAAAGCACCATCTAAATGAGTTAAAAAAGTTCCGGCTCTTTCTAAAGCACGGTTAGCAGTATCATGTTTCGCAATATTTATCGGATTAGCCTGCTGTGCCGGAGTTAATCCGTTCCACCAGGTATCAACTTTTTGCTGATTTTCAGATACTTTTGCCAATCCGTCATCTACTTTACCTTGCGCTGTACTTAAATCAAAAATATCCGAAAGTGCAATATTTCCATTGGTATCACCAGAAATATGAACTCTGAAACCGCCCACCCAAACGGCAATATTTTGGTCTGGTTTGTTAAATTTAAAAGTCTTACCTAATCTTGGACCAAAAATATAAGAGAAAGCAGGTTTATCTAAAGAGCTAATATCGGTCCAGGCCATATTCATATCTAGTGCAAACCAGCCGCCGCCAATACCAATAGTAGGCGTCATTCCAAAACCAAAAGTGGTGGCGTTAAAATTGGCTTTCGTACTAAATGAAGCAACCTGCGACCAGTTATTATCAGCATCGGGAACCCAGATTCCGGCATTAATTTTTGTAGCTGAATTAGCTTTTCCAAAAATTCCGTAAATATTTAAAAATGGCAAAAGCCAAATATCGGGTCTAATGGTTAAGGCTCCGGCTTCAACAGAAGATTTATCAAAACGAACAATTTCATCCAAATTAAACTGTGGACCATTGTTAAAACCTACTTCTAAATCATTAATAACAATTTCTGAATCCTGCCAAAAATAATTGATCGATAATCCGGCAGAATAAGGAAGATTATATCCTTTTTGGGCTACTTTTTCGCCCCAAATTGGCAGAGCGTATGGGTATTCTTCTGTTTTAAGACTGTCTTTTAATTCCTGATTTTTTTGTCCTACGATTTTATCCGTATAAACCTGAGCAAAAAAAGGAACACTAAATAATAAAAAAAGGGCTGATATTAGTTTTTTACATTTCATTGATTAGAGTATTAATTGATTAAAATAAAACTGCTTAAATAAATATGTACTAATGTATTCTGAAGGAATTTCGGCTTGATTTTTATTTATCGGTGTATAGAAATAAATAATTTAAGAGGGTATATTATGCGTTAATTAGTGTTAAAGTTAACTAAAATTTCTTTTCTTTAGAATTATTTTTAAAGAAAAGTGTTTAAAATCAGAGCATTGCAATATTTTTTTTAACTGAAAAGAATAAAGTATTATTTTTACAGTCATGAAATGGATCGCTGTATTAATGTCAATCTACCTAATGGCACTTTCAAATATGCCCTGTGCAGATATGGAAGTAAACAGTGCTATGCATAAAACGGCTCAGTTTTCATCAGAAGACAGTCATTCGCACGACAAAGACAATGATTTATGTTCCCCATTTTGTGCCTGTAATTGCTGCGGTGCACAGGTTTTAAGTTACCAGACTTCTGTAACTTACGAATTTCCTGCTGCTTATACTAAAATTTCAATTCCTTTACCAAGTTATAATTCCGTATTTATTTCGAACTTCTACGGAAAAATTTGGCAGCCCCCTCAAATAGCATAATGATAATGCCTGTTCGATAAAAATCGAAAACAGGCCAGAGAGTTGTGGACTTTCCACACATTTACAGGCAGTTTAATTGTCTAATTTCTCATGTCATTATATATTTCAAATGCTAGATAAAATCATTCAGTTTAGTATACGAAACAAGTTCGTCATACTATTATTTACCCTCGTTTTAATAGCGTGGGGAAGCTATTCTCTTAAACAATTACCGCTTGATGCCCTGCCGGACGTAACCAATAATCAGGTTCAGATTATTACAACTGCGCCAACATTGGCAAGTCAGGAAGTGGAGCAATTAATAACTTATCCGCTGGAGCAGGCCGTAAAAACAGTTCCGGATATTATTGAGCTCCGCAGTATTTCCCGTTTCGGATTATCTGTCGTAACAGTTGTTTTTGAAGATAATGTCGATATTTACTGGGCGCGAGAACAAATATTTCAACGCTTAAAACAAGCCGAAGAAAACATTCCGCCTTATGCCGGATCGCCGGAATTAGCTCCAATTTCAACAGGTTTAGGCGAAATTTACCAATATGATGTTTACGCCAAAAAGGGTTACGAAAAAAAATACGATGCAATACAGCTAAGAACCATTCAGGACTGGATTATTATTCCGCAACTGCAAGGCGTAAAAGGCGTTGCCGAAGTAAGCGCCTGGGGCGGAAAACTAAAACAATATGAAATTGCCGTTAATCCAAACACACTAAATAGTTTGGGCGTAACGATTACAGAAATCTTTGACGCCTTAGAAAAAAACAACCAAAATACCGGAGGTGCTTATATTGAAAAAGATCAATATGCGTATTTCATTCGCGGTGTCGGAATGGCAAAAGGCGTAAAAGATCTTGGCAATGTTGTAGTTAAAAACAGAAACGGATCTCCAGTTCTCGTGCGCGATGTTGCACAAGTTCGTGAAGGCGTTGCATTGCGTTACGGAGCTTCAACAAAAGATGGAAAAGGAGAAATTGTTTCGGGTATGGTTTTGATGCTCAAAGGCGAAAATTCGAGTGCAGTTGTTAATCGTGTAAAAGAGAGAATGGAGCAGATCAATAAAAGTCTGCCCGAAGGCGTAGTTGCCGAAGCTTTTATCGATAGAGGAAAATTAGTTGATAATGCTGTAGGAACCGTTACCAAAAACTTACTCGAAGGAGCATTAATTGTCATTTTTGTTCTGATTCTTTTTTTAGGAAATCTTCGTGCCGGATTAATCGTTGCATCGGTAATTCCGCTGGCGATGCTGTTTGCTATTATTTTGATGAATGCCTTTGGCGTAAGCGGAAACTTAATGAGTTTGGGCGCCATAGATTTCGGAATCATTGTCGATGGCGCCGTTATTATTGTTGAAGCTTCGATGCATCATTTGCAAAAACTCAAACGAAACAAAGAACTTTCGCAGGAAGAAATGGATGCTGAAATTTACAATTCGGCTTCCAAAATAAGAAACAGCGCGGCTTTTGGAGAAATCATTATTTTAATTGTGTACTTACCAATTCTGGCTTTAATAGGTACAGAAGGAAAAATGTTTAAACCAATGGCAATGACGGTTGGTTTTGCCGTAATTGGTGCATTTGTACTTTCGTTAACGTATGTGCCAATGATGAGTGCTTTATTTCTTTCGAAAAAAACCGAACACAAAGAAAACTTCAGCGACAGAATGATGCTTTGGTTTGAAAACCTTTATACACCATTTTTGAATAAAGCATTAGAATTTAAAAAAATAGTGTTAGGAATTGCATTAGGTTTATTTGCTTTGGGATTAATCATTTTCAATAATATGGGCGGCGAATTTATCCCAACAATAGAAGAAGGCGATTTAGCCATTAACGCCAGTATTATGACCGGAAGTTCGCTTTCGCAGATGGTGGAAACGGCGACTAAATACGAACAGATTTTAAAAGCCAAATTTCCCGAAATAAAAACCATCGTAACCAAAATAGGAAGCGGAGAAATCCCAACCGATCCAATGCCGATTGAAAGCGGTGATTTGATAATCGTTTTAAAAGATAAAAAAGAATGGAAAGGCAAATATCATAATTGGGAAGAAATCGCAAACGCCATGAAAGAAGAAATGGAAGTAATTCCAGGCGCAAATATTGAGATTTCGCAACCTATTCAAATGCGTTTTAACGAATTAATGACCGGAAGCCGAAGCGATATTGCAATCAAAATTTTTGGTGATGATTTGGAAATTCTGGATTCAAAAGCATCAGAACTGATTTCGAAAATAAAAAACATTGAAGGAATTGGAGATCTAAAAGCCGATAAAGTAACCGGATTGCCTCAAATCACAATTAAATACGATTACAATAAAATTGCTTTATACGGATTGAATATCTCAGATATTAATCAAATTATTCGTTCGTCATTTGCCGGAGAAAGTGCGGGAAAAATCTACGATGAAAGTAAACGATTTGATGTTGTGGTAAGAATGAATGAAGACAATCGCGGTGATATTACCGATGTGAGTAATTTGTTTATTCCATTGCCAAACGGACAACAGGTTCCGCTTTCGCAAGTGGCGGCTGTAGATTACGAACAAGGTCCGGTACAAATTGTTCGTGAAGATGGAAAACGAAGAATAACTGTTGGTTTAAATGTTCGCGGCAGAGATATTAAAACTGTTGTAGAAGAAATTCAGCGGAAACTGGATAAAGATTTTAAACTTCCTGCGGGATATTATATTACATACGGCGGACAATTTGAGAATTTGATAGAAGCTACAAAACGACTTTCGATTGCATTACCAATTGCTTTAGGTTTGATTTTGATCTTACTGTATTTTACATTTAAAAGCTATAAACAAGCACTTTTGATTTTTACAGCCATTCCTTTATCTGCCATAGGAGGCGTATTTGCGCTTTCGCTGAGAGGAATGCCGTTTAGTATTTCGGCCGGAATTGGATTTATAGCCTTATTCGGAATCGCGGTTTTAAACGGAATCGTCTTGATTTCGTATTTCAATCAATTAAAAACAGAAGGAATTTTAGATCCCCTTCAAAGAGTTATAATCGGAACCAAAACCAGATTACGTCCCGTTTTGATGACTGCAGCCGTAGCTTCATTAGGATTTTTACCAATGGCATTGTCGACAAGCGGCGGGGCAGAAGTACAGAAACCTTTAGCAACCGTAGTTATCGGCGGTTTAGTCTCGGCAACCTTATTAACCTTAATCGTTTTACCGATTTTGTATTTAATGCTGGAGAGATTTAACCGCAAATAAAATAATTTCTCTCGCAGATTTAGCGGATTAGGCAGATTTAATTTCTGATTATAATAAATGATAATCTGCTAAATCTCCAAAATCTGCGAGAGTTAAAAAAATAAACGAAATGAGAAACTCAATATATAAAAATCAATCAAAAATACTTTACTGCCCATTTCTACCGGGATTGATGTTAATTACATTCCTATTGGCAAGCACATTAACATCGGCGCAAGCCAAAATATCCTTAGAAAAAGCAATAGAACTTGCCAAATCAAACAACATCGACTTAAAAATTGCCGATAAAGAAATAGAACGACAAACCGTTTTAAAGAAAACAGCTTTTCAGCCAGATCCTTTGCAGGTTCAATATCAGGGCGGACAGTTTAACAGTGTCGATTTTGACCATAATGTTTCGGTTCAGCAGTTTTTTCCGTTAGGAAATGTCACAAAAGCCAATAGACAATTGCAGGAAGAATTGGCAAAACTGGCCGAAAAACGAAAAGCGTTATCATCTTATGAACTTGAAAAAGCGGTGACTTTGGCTTATTATCAATATTTATACGGAATTTCGATTCAAAGATTAAACTCAGAATTGAATGAGATTTACACCAAATTCCTAAAGAACGCCGAACTCCGTTTTAAAACCGGAGAAAGCGGCAATATTGAAGTAATAAGCGCGAAAGCCAAAGTAAAAGAAATCGAAACCCAAAAGGAACAATTAATGTACGATTTGGCGATTTACCAAAAACAGCTTCAGTTTTTTGTGCAGACAAATGAAAATATCATTCCGGATGAAACGACTTCGCTTAAATATCCATTTATTGAAAATAAGGATTCAAAAGCTGAGAGTTTAATGACAGACTTTTATCAGCAGCAAATTTCGGTTTACCAAAAAGAAGCCGGAACGTTTAAAGCCAACCGAACTCCAAAACTAGGTTTGGGTTATTTTGCGCAGACGATTAACACCGAATCTTTGTTTCAGGGGGTTACCGCAGGATTACAGATTCCACTTTTTGGTGGCGTAAATTCGGCGAAAGCCAAAGCTGCAGAAATCAGTGTTTTGCAGTCGCAATTGGCATTAGATAAAAACAAAATTATTATGAATCTGCAAAAAGAAGAATTGCAAAACAATTTTCAAAAACAGCAGAAAAACTTAGATTATTATCAGAATGAAGGTTTGCAATATGCGAATCAAATTATTGAAACGGCGCAGAAAAGTTATGCCAACGGCGATATGAGTTATTGGTCGTACATCAGTTTTTTAAATCAGGCAATTGATATTAAAAAACAACTCGCAGAAGCCACGCACAATTTTAATCAAAGTGCTATCGAACTTCAATTTCCAACCATCAAAAATAATTAAAAATGAAAATAAGTTTAACCGCAAAGTTCACAAAGATTTTAGCGCAAAGTTCACAAAGAAAATTAGCTTATAGCTTACTGCTTATAGCTTATAGCGGAATATTAATTTCCTGCAATGAAAAGAAAGTAGAAGAAACCCACGAAGAAGAAAAAACAAGCACAGAAGTAGCTTTAACGGAATCACAATACAAAACCGTAGGTATCGAAACAGGTTTTGTAGAAAACAGAAATCTTAATAAAATCATTAAAGCAAATGGTTACACAACTGTTCCACCGCAAAATTCTGCTGAAGTTTCGACTTTAATTGGCGGAACGGTAAAAGACATTTTTGTTTTGGAAGGAACTTATGTCAATAAAGGAAAAGTTTTGGCAACGATTCAAAATTTGGAAGTTATCGAAATGCAAGAAGAATACCATTCGGCAACAGCCAATGTTGAATATTTACAGTTAGAATATAATCGCCAGAAAACATTAAGCGACGAAAATGTGAATCCGAGAAAAACATTTCAGGAAGTAAAAGCTAAATTGGCTGCCGAAAGAGCCCGCGCACAGGCAGCAAAAAATAAATTAGAAGCGTTGCATGTTTCTACAAAAGGAAGTTCTTCTGTAGTGCCAATTGTTTCGCCTATAAACGGTTATGTAGGTAAAATTAATATTGCCAAAGGCGCTTTTGCTCAAACGGGAGTTTCTTTATTTGAGGTTGTAGACAATAGTCAGATGCATTTGGATTTGAATGTTTATGAAAAAGATTTAGGTTCAATTTCGATTGGTCAGGTGATCGATTTTGTGTTGACAAATCAATCGAATAAATCAATAAAAGGAAAGATTTTCGGAATCAATAAATCTTTTTCTAACGAAAGTAAAACAGTTGCCGTTCACGCTAAAATTGAACCGGCGGATGCAAAAGATTTAATTCCGGGAATGTATGTTTCGGCAAATATCAATATTACGAATGCAACTGTTCCGGCTTTGCCAAAAGACGCTGTTGTTCGAAATGCCGATAAATATTTTGTTTTTGCTGAGGAAGAAGAACATAAAAATGAGAAAACAAAAGAAAAAGAAATTCACTTTAAAGCAATTGAAGTTATTCCCGGCACAACAGATTTAGGTTTTACAGAAGTGAAGTTTGTTGAGAAGATTAATTCGAATGCCAAAATCGTTACTGAAGGTGCTTTTTATCTGCTTTCTGCAATGAAGGGCGGAGGAGAGCACGAGCATTGATTTTTTTAAGGTTCTGAGATGCTAAGGTTCTAAGGGACTGAGGTTTTTTTCTCATTTTATGTCATTTCGACGAAGGAGAAATCTGCACAAGTAACTCCGCAACGAAAGTCTAATCTTTGTCGAGCTTCTTGCGCAGATTTCTCCTTCGTCGAAATGACAAATTTTACGCTTAATTCTCCAAAAAAACTTTGCGACTCTGCGACTTTGCGAGATTAAAAACAAATTTAACTTAGAATAAATTGCCGCAAAATGATTAAATTTAGAGCATTATTTTAAACAAAGTTTACGGAACCAAAAACCTGAAACTTTAAACTTGAAACTCCAAAAATGATACATCAAGATAAAGAAATAAAAACCACAAAAAATAAGTCCAAACCTTCCTGCTGCTGTTCTCACGACGAACCTGTGCATACAGAAAATGACGGGCATGATCACGGTCACGATCATGAACATGAAGTTGAAGGAAGCTTGTTTAAAATGTTTCTCCCGTCTATAATATCCTTTATTTTATTGCTTATAGGGATTGGTTTTGATAACTATTTTCCGCAAAGCTGGTTTTCGGGATATGTTAGAATTGCCTGGTATGTTATTGCATATCTTCCGGTTGGACTTCCGGTTTTAAAAGAAGCTTATGAAAGCATTGTAAAAGGCGATGTTTTTTCAGAGTTTTTCCTGATGTGTATTGCCACAATTGGAGCATTTGCCATTGGAGAATATCCTGAAGGTGTTGCAGTTATGCTATTTTATACCATTGGAGAAACATTTCAGGGAATGGCAGTTACAAAAGCAAAATCTAATATTAAAAGTTTATTGGATCAGCGTCCTGATGAGGTTACGGTTTTGGAGAACAATACTGCTGTAAAAATAAAAGCAAAAGATGCTAAAATAGGCGACATTATTCAGCTAAAAGCGGGAGAAAAACTTGGATTAGACGGCGAATTATTATCAGATTCAGCTTCGTTTAATACGGCAGCTTTAACCGGAGAAAGCAAACCTGATACGAAAAAGAAAGGCGAAACCGTTTTGGCCGGAATGATAAACGGAAATACAATTGCTGAGGTAAAAGTGACAACGGCTTACAATGACAGTAAGCTTTCGAAAATACTCGAATTAGTACAAAATGCAACGACTAAAAAAGCGCCTGCAGAATTATTCATTCGAAAATTTGCCAAAATCTACACGCCAATTGTAGTGTATCTTGCAATTGCAATTTGTTTACTGCCAATGCTTTTTGTCGATAATTATGTTTTTAGCGACTGGTTATACAGAGCTTTGGTTTTTCTGGTTATTTCTTGTCCATGTGCTTTGGTTATCAGTATTCCTCTGGGTTATTTTGGCGGAATTGGTGCTGCAAGTAAAAACGGAATTCTGTTTAAAGGAAGCAATTATCTGGACAGCATTTCGAAGATTCAGAATGTCGTTATGGACAAAACCGGAACAATGACCGAAGGTGTTTTTAAAGTTCAGGAAGTGATCATTAAACCTGATTTTGATAAAGAAGAAATCCTGAAACTGGTTAATGTTTTAGAAGGAAAGAGCACGCATCCCGTTGCAACGGCCATTCATAATTATGTTGGAGTAATTGATTCTTCTATTGAATTACAAAATGTTGAAGAAATCTCAGGTCACGGTTTAAAAGCTGAAATTTCCGGAAAAGAACTTCATGTTGGGAATTTTAAATTGCTGGATAAGTTTAATATTTCTTACGATATTGATCCAAGTTCAGTAGTTTATACCACGATTGCAATTGCTTATGATAATAAGTTTGCCGGTTATTTAACCATTGCAGATGAAATTAAAGCAGATGCTCAAGAAACCGTTTCAAAACTAAAATCATTAGGCGTAAAAGTAACAATGCTGAGTGGAGATAAAACAAATGTTGTTCGGTTTGTTGCTGATAAACTCGGAATAAAAAATGCTTTTGGAGATTTGCTTCCGGAAGATAAAGTCAATAAAGTAAACGAAATTAAAGCCAAAAACGAAACCGTAGCTTTTGTGGGTGATGGCGTAAACGATGCGCCTGTAATTGCTTTAAGTACCGTAGGAATTGCAATGGGAGGTTTAGGCAGCGACGCCGCAATTGAAACTGCCGATGTTGTGATTCAGGATGATAAACCGAGTAAAATTGCAATGGCTATTAATATTGGAAAACAAACCAAAAAAATCGTTTGGCAAAATATTACTTTGGCATTTGTCGTAAAAGCTTTTGTATTGATTCTTGGCGCCGGCGGACTTGCCACAATGTGGGAAGCCGTTTTTGCCGATGTTGGCGTTGCTTTATTAGCAATTTTAAATGCAGTCAGAATTCAGAGAATGAAATTTTAGAATAATGGTTAATTGTTAATTATGAATTATGAATTATGAATTATGAATTATGAATTATGAATTATGAATTATGAATTACCAATTAACCATTAACCATTAATAATTAACAATCATTTTTAGAGAACTGTTCACAAAACGCTTTAATCGTTTGTCTCACAGTTCTAAACTCCTGTAAAATTTCTTCTTCAGTTCCTGTTGCTTTAGCGGGATCATTAAAGTTTTGATGTATTTTTTGAGCTTTTGATGGAAAAAATGGGCAGCGTTCTTTTGCGTTATCACAAACCGTAATTACAAAATCAAATTCTATATCCTGATATTCATCGATATGATTTGAAGTATGATTTGAAATGTCAATCCCATCTTCTTTCATAGTTGCGATTGCCCTGGGATTAACTCCGTGGGTTTCAACACCGGCGCTGTAAACTTCGGCTTTGTTTCCTAAAAAATAACGTAAATAACCTTCGGCAATCTGGCTTCTGCAGCTGTTTCCCGTGCAAAGCACTAAAATTTTCTTTGTCATAAATTTAGACTAATAACCAAATGAGATTGATAATGCAGAATTTCGGTTCAAAGCCAAAAATAAGCTGCAATACAATAACAGATGTTGTTATGATAATAGGTTTCTTGTATTTAATTATTTGGTGTTTCATTAACAGCATCCGGAGTTTGGAGAACAACTATTGGCTTCATTTTTATAAAGTTCCGTTAAAGCTATTTTTTCTTTTGCAGAAGGAACTTTACATGCATCTTGAGCCAGACAGGCAGTCGTTTTATTTTTTAAGATAAAATGAGTTCCGTTAAATTCTAAACCATATCTGCCAATTGTTTCATTTTGATATTCAACTTCAATTTCAAAATCGCCAATACCTAATTTTTCTTCTGATAAATTAATAATATGTAAAAGTTTACCCGGTTTCAGTCTGTGTTCAAAATCATTGGCATTCCACAACTGAAAATTAACCGCTTTTTCATGGCGAATAACCCCGCCGCAGTCAATAAAATCTTTACTGGTAATTCCCACTTCTGTTACGTGAAAATGTTCAGGAACAAAATTTCCGTTTTCTAATTGAAAGATAACATTTTCCAAATCTGGAAGAATGTTTTTAATGTCTGATAGTTTCATTGTATTTTGTTTTATAGTTATAATGCAATATTGCGATATAGATATTTAAAAAAATGCCTTAACAGCACTTTTGTTCTTTTGTAACAGCTATAATATTAGAGAAATAAGTTTTTAAAACGTCAAAAGTAGTTTCATCAATACAATAACAAATAGCATTCCCTTCGATATTTCCTTTTATAAGTCCGGCATTTTTTAATTCTTTAAGATGCTGTGAAACTGTAGGCTGTGCTAAAGGAAGTTCATTAACAATATCACCGCAGATACATTCATTTACTTTCAATAGATATTCAATAATTGCAATTCTGGCAGGATGCCCTAAAGCTTTGGCAATAGTTGCTATTTGATTTTGTTTGTCTGTAAAATGTTCTGTTTTAGAAGCTCCCATTTTATTTTTAATTTTAATATAGCAATATTACGATATAGTTTTTTGTAAAACAAATTATTAACATAAAAGTTTATAAACTATCTTTTTTTGATATACTTATGGCGTATAAACAATATTATAATTATTAAATTGGAAGATATTTGTAGTTAATTAAAAAATAAAACAAATGAATTGGAATAATTACATGCTAGAAAGTAAAGCACCGTATGGTGATTATGCACATTTAGGTGTTTTAAAAGGATCAGTTTCTGGTATTTATGATTTATCAAAAATACCTAATGATACGACTATTTTAGGTTTATCAACACCGCTTAAAAAATTCAAAATTAATTACACTAATTTTTCTGCTTTAATTGGAAATGACAAAATAGAAGCTATTACTCTTGACTATCTTGACAAAGAACGTATTTCAATTTTTTCAGCACTTCCAAATTTAAAATATCTGCAAATTAGTATTAATAAACAAGAAGAAATTCCAGATTTATCTTCAATTGAATCGATTGAAGTTTTGATACTTGCTAATATTACAAAAGTTCAGAACATCGATTTTTTAAAAAATATGAAGAATTTAAAGACGCTTTATATTTATGGAATAAACAGTCTTTATGATCTGACTCCAATTTCAACTTTAATCAATTTAGAAGAACTCGTTATTGATTACGGCAAAATGAGTGGTACTGGAAAAGGAGTTAAGAGTATTAGTCCATTAAAATCATTGACACATTTAAAATATTTAAGATTATCAATAAAAATTGAAGATGAAAGCAGTAATTTGACTGTTTTATATGGATTAAAAAAATTGCAAGAAGTTAGGTTACTTCCCCGATATTTTAAAAATGTCTATTGGGAAAATTTAATTAAAGAATTGCCATTGATAAAATAAAAAAGCCCTTTTCTTTTTGAAAAGGGCTTTGGCGATTTGCAAGTTTTTATTGGGGCAAAAAAACAAATCATTTTAGTTTACATTATTTCGGCATTTCCGGAATTATAATTCTTCTTGTAGGGTGCTTAAAGTCTCAATAAAAGCCAGCAAATCATTGATTTCTTCTTTGCTTAAATCTAATTTCGGGTCGGCTTTTGAAACAATCGGGAAAGTAAAAGCATTAAAAGTCTGCCGTGCACATGTTCCGCTTTTGTTAAACCAATGTTCTCCATACGTTAGATAAAACGGATTTGTATATTAATTCTAAATAAAATTCAAATAAAGAATGTTTCGGGAAATTTTATTCAGAAAAGAAAAGGTTTGATTTAACTGCAAAGCACGATAAGATTTAAGCTAACCTCGCAAGGTTATAGCCACAGATTAAAAGATTAAAATGATTTTTCACGCAGATTTTGCAGATTTAAGCAGATTTTAAAAAATTAAATAATTTTAAATCATAAAAAAATAATCTGCTTAAATCTGCAAAATCTGCGTGAAACGAAAAACTTAGCGTGTTGCGGTTAAAAAAAACGTTTTGCGATTAAAATTTCGCCATCCAAAAGCAATCAACAGCAAATTAAAAACCAGCAATGGCAAAAGAGTTTTTATGAAACTCGTTTCGGAATTATCCTTAAAAGTTTCGACTTTAAAACTTTCCCATTTTTGATTGTTTACGGGTGCATTGTCAAATATCTTTGGATAAAAATGCAGACGAAGTTTTTCATGAAATTTCGATGTTTCTTTTAAAAACAAAAGCTGGTTTTGCAAATCAGATTTTGCAATTTCGTTTAGCTGAATCTGCGTGTGAAGCGTTGGAATAAATAGTCCAATCCATTCGCTGGCGTGGTTTCGCTGCTGGAGTTTTGCTTCTAATTCTTTAGACTGCAAAGCCGATTCATCGTCGCCCATTTGCTGCATGGCATAATACCAAAGCCAGCTGAATTCTTTATCTGGGAGAGCATACTTTTTAAACTGAGGGTAGTGTTTATAGAATTTGTCCAGCGTTTTTTGTTTATCCATATCCCATTTTTCATGATACGCATTTCGCTGTGTAAGCGTTAATTCTAAAGCCTCGGGAACTTTATATTTATTGATAATATACGTATTGATACCGGCTGGAAGAATAACAATCAAAAACAGCCAGATTGTCAATAAAATAACAGCATTGAAGTTGGAATTTTTCTGTAATGAAACAATAAAAAAGCAAACCGCAAACCAAAATAAAATATACAAAACAGAAAGTATATAAAACACGAAAAACGATTTGTCGAGCGGAATCTGCAAAAACAAAACAGCTACAAAAAGAAGTAAAGTTAAAAGCGTTGTTAAACTTAAAATTCTAACATAAAACAGTTTTAGAATGTAGAAAAAAGTATTGGTACTTTGAGAGGCTACGATTTTCCAGGTTCCGGATTCTTTTTCTTCGGAAATAATATTATACGAAAAAGCAATAATCAAAAGCGGAAACAAATACAAAAGCACAAAACTAAAATCGATATTTCCGGATAAAAGATTACTCGGATTATTAAGTTCCGAATCGTATTTCTGAGCCTCCAGACCACGGATTGTAACACTTTGAATCGACGGATTTACATCGCGCTGTCCAATCGCTAAACTATTAATTGGCAAAGTAGTATTTACCAATGAAAACTTGACATAATAGAGAAGAAGCCCAATTTCGTCTTTATGAAAAGCAGCATTTCTCGCTATATGTTCTTTTTGATAAACGGTCGCTTCGACAATATTCTGCTGTTGTTTTTGCTGAAACTGACGACCGATTAAAAGGCTTATTAACCCAATAAATACTAAAAAAAGTAAGCCAATTTTGGTACCTTTTGAGCGTATGAAATTTTTAAATAAGAGTACTAACATATTAGATGGCTTTTAGGTTTTTAGCAGCAATTCTCATTAAAACAAACAACAGAATTACCCATAAAAAAATAGAAATAACAGAAACAATTTCGCTTTTTAAAACGTCAGCGATTCCTTTAGGCTCATAATGAAATTCTTCGATATCTGCCCAGTGTTCTTTGCTGACAGTTAAAGGTTTATCGTTTGGTCCTGGTTTTTTATTGCTGATGTATTTTATCTGTAAACCATTCATTTTCTGCGCCATTAGATAACGGTATTCTTCAGCTTGCTTTTGAAAATCGATGTATGAATCATAATCTGTATTCGATAATCCCATCGATAGATTCTTCATGGCGATGTACGGATTCAGGATCGAAACAGCCTTGGAAAAACTATTTTGTCTGGCATAAATTTTCAGAAGATTTTCTAAATGTTTATTATAAATATCAGAACTGATTTTCTCGCCTTCGGTCATGATAAATCCCGAATAATTAAAAGGCAGTTTTTGTACCGAATCGACTTTGTAAACTCGTAACAAAGAATCTTTTATGGCTTTAAAATGAACATCATTTGGGTTATGACTATCACCTTGTTTTAGAATATCTTTTTCGATATCGCTGTTAAACTTAATTTTTGATGGTGCTTCATACAAATAAGCTCCAATTGCCTGAGTAGTTCTGGGCAGAATTATGGTAAAAATCAACCAGATTCCAATTAAGGAAACCAATGCTTTTTTTGAAGTTTTACTGGCTGCTGAAACCAAAACAGCCACAACGCAGAAAAACATCAGATAAATAAAATGAAACCCAGCAAACAACAGCATTTTGATGGTTTCATCTGCCGAAATTGAAAAATTTTGCAGCAGTAACCAAATTAAAATCAAAACGATAATAGTGGGAACAAAAAGCAGCATAACGACGCTGGCAATACCTAAAACTTTGCCAAACAAAAGCTGTTTCCAGTTGATTCCCTGACTCAAAAGAATTTTTAAGGTTCCGTTTTCTCTTTCATACGCCACAGAATTGAAGCCGACAAAAAAGATTAATAAAGGAAGTAAAACCTGTAAAATCATAGCAATGCTGATTTCGCCAAAACGAAGCATACTGTTTGAGAATCCGGCTTCAGAGAAATTAGCTGTATTTTGTTTGTGCGCTTCAAGAAAAATGGCATTTCCGAAAAACGGCTCCATTCCAAATTCAAAAACACTTAATGAAGTACTTTTCCTAAAAGCAAAATTGCCGTAATGTGCCATTCTATGCGGATTTTTATCTGGGTTTTTCAACCAGTCTTCGCGGGACTCATGCTGGTATTTTTCGCTGGTTTCGTTTTGGCTTTTGTAATTGTCCCAACCCGAAAAAGCAGCAAATAAAAGCAGTGTACCAATAAAAAGCGTAATAATATAAATCGCCGGATTTTTAAAAACAGAATTTTTAAAATGTCTGGCTATAAGGATTTCTTTATGTAATAATTTCATATAAATTAGAATCTATAAGTTACGGTAAGGCTTACATTTCTTGGACTTCCCGGAAATAAACGCAAATAATTCTGTGCGCCGAGCCAATAGGTTTTGTTTAACAAATTGCCCGCATTTACAGCAATCTGTACATTGCTTTTGCTAGGTTTGTAAAACAATGCTGCATCAAAAATGGTAAAATCAGGAATCGTAAAATCTCTTGTAAACCAAGGAATTTTACTGCTTTGATACTGCATTCCAACTCCAATTCCTAAATCTTTCAAAGCCGAATCTGAAGAAAAGTTGTAACGTGTCCATAAATTGGCGCTGTTTTTTGGCGTATTTTGTTTTCTGGCTCCAATTAAAGCCGGATTGCTGTCTTTTGTAATTTCGGCATCAATGTAACTATACGATGCATTAATCTGCCAGTCTGGAGTAATGTAACCAGCCAAATCGCATTCAAAACCACGACTTCGTTCAGCACCTCTTGTTACGAGCAAATCAGGATTTGCAGGATCATTGGCATTCATTAAAATATTGCGCTGGTTGATTTCGTAAATCGCTGCATTAAAACTCATTGAATTGTTCCAAAAAGTAGTTTTGATTCCCACTTCTTTCAAATCACTTTCAAGCGGGTCAAATAAACTTCCGGCAGGTAACGAACCTGTTTGAGGCATCAAAGTGACCGTGTTCGATTGCGGCTGATACCCTTCTAGATAAGTGGTGTATACATTTATGGCGCTATTTACCGCATAAGTAATTCCGATTCTTGGCAGCAAAGCTGATTTTTTGACTTTGAGTTCGTTATTGGTTTCGTAGTTCGTAATATCTTCAAACCATTCATTTCGCAATCCCAACAAAAAAGTAAATTTTTCCCATTGAACCTGATCCTGAATATAAATGGCATTGGTAGTTGTTAATGCCGATGGAAGGGCAGTGCGCACATTCAAAATATAATCTTCAGGACTTGTTAACCTGTAAGTCGGATTGTTCAAATTAAAATAATTGACATTAGGTTTTGGAAGCACAACTCCGTCAATAGTAGTAGTTTGGTAATTTGAGGCATTGGCCAAAACAAAAGAACTGGCAACAGTGCCATCTTTTAAAAGATAACCTCTCGCAGCGTTTTGTCCGCCGCCTTTGTTTTTGTTCCAGCTGCTTAAATCATAACCTGTTAACAATTTATGATTGAGTTTTCCGGTTTTAAAATCAAAATTAAAATAAGCACTCAAATTGTCGATATCCCAGTTTTGCTGACGCTGTACAAACTGCATCATGGCTAGACTGGTAACAGGCTGATTGTTCATATCAACGGCAAAAGCATTTGTAGTTCGGTGTTCCTGAAGATCTTCTGCCCAGGTTTGTTTCATGTACGAAGCATTAAAACCTATTTTTGAATTGAATTTATGCGCAAAATTCGTCATCAAAATCATTTCTTTTGACTTAAAATAATCACTTGGCGCACCCAGATTTAAACTTATCGGTGTTTTGCTAAGACTTGTTTTTCCGGCAACGGCACCAAAAATAGGCTGTCCGCGATCTAAATTTCCGGTCATGTCGCTTAGAATTAATTCGGTATTAATTGCCGTTTTTTCATTTGGAATATAACTGAAAGACGGCGAGATCAAAAACGACTTATTGTTAACTAAATCCCGAAATGATTTTGCCTGCTGATAAGCACCGTTTACACGATATAAAAGTGTTTTAGATTCGTTTAACGGGCCTGTAAAATCAAGAGTTCCGCGCAAAGTACTAAAACTGCCTACGCTCATACTGATTTCTTTTCGGTCAATTGCCAGAGGTTTTTTGGTTACCATATTGATGCTTCCGCCGGGATCAACAGAAGAAAATGTCGCACTCGACGGACCTTTGATCACTTCAACACGTTCGATATTACTCGTTAAAGGCTGCAGAAAATAATACTGACGTGTACGCATTCCGTTAATGATCTGTCCTTCTTCATTTTGGCTAATTCCGCGAATGGTATATTGGTTGTAATAACTTGCGGGAATTACGCCGCTTGCCATTTTTACAGCATCGCCTAAGTAGAAAGCACCTTTATCAGCAATTAATTCTTTGGTTATAGTCGAAATAGACTGCGGAATATCTTTGTTTAAAGCGGCTGTTTTTGTCGCAGCAAACGAATAATCACTGTTGTATTTTCTGGAAGATCGTCCCACAATTTCTACAGTTTGTAATTCGTTTTTTTTCATCATTTTTACTGAATCCTGAGCAGTACTATCTTTTGTTTTGTAATTAACTGTTTGAGATTGTAATTGATATAAGCTGATGATTAAAAATAGAATGGTATATAAATATTTCATTTTATGAAGAGACGGAAAATTTAATTTTTCCCTTAAACGGTTTGTAAATAAAGGTTTTCTAGTTCATTAGCCGATATTTTATCAGCTTCGATTACCGTAACTAAATTTCCCTGTTTCATGATTCCTATGTGCGAAGCGACTTCTCTGGCTCTGAAAATATCGTGAGTGGCCATTAAAATTGCCGTTCCGTCAGCAGAAAGTTCTTTTAAAATCTGCGAGAATTCGTTAGACGCTTTTGGGTCTAAACCGCTTGTAGGCTCGTCTAATAAAAGCACTTTTGCTTTTTTGGCAATAGCAATGGCGATTCCTACTTTTTGACGCATTCCTTTAGAATATCCGCCTAAATCCTGATGGTGAACTTTTGACTGCAATCCTGCTTTGTTTAAAAAATAAGTTAATTCTCCGGCAGAATATTTGAATCCGGCCAATGATGAAAAGAATTTCAGGTTTTCAATTCCGGAAAGATTTGGATATAACATTACCGTTTCAGGGATATAGGCAACCTGTTTTTTAGTTTCCGGATTATTTTCGGTAACTGAGATGTTATTAATTTCCAATTCTCCCGATGTAGGCTCTATAAAGCCTAAAAACAAATTAATGGTTGTGGTTTTTCCGGCGCCGTTTTGTCCTAAAAGAGCAAAGATTTCACCTTCTTTTATAGTTAAGTTTAAGGCATTTAAAGCTGTATAATCACCGTATTTTTTGGTTAGGTTTTTTGCTGTAAGCATAGGTTTATGTATTGAGAAATTTAAAATAAGTATAGAAACATCAGGCTTTTAAAGAGTTTTAAAAGCTTGAAAATGAATTGTAAAATGAAGATTTACTACAATTATAAATGCTTATTTATCAGAGTATTTAAGAATGTCAGACAAAAAACAAAACAAATTCCCTTTGCCAATTTGAATAAAGGCAAAAAGTTATTTTAATTTTAGAATGTAAAATTGTAGTAATTAAAAGATTGCGGGTGGCGCGCGCAGTGCAAAAAGACTCCCTTTGAAAAAGATTGAAATTCCCTCAAAATAAAAGAATTTATAAGAGGTTTCAGTTATTGTTTTATGAAATGTAAAGGCCTGAAACGAGTTTGGAATATAAGTACTAAAGGCAAAATGACAAATATGACAATTTGCATCGACAGTATGACTGTGAGTTATTTCTTTTTGGCCCGCAGTGTATTTATGATGACAATGTTTCTCAGAAGCCTGTCTTAAAATATGCTCATAGGAGTGAACCGTCTGAAACAGCATGGCAAGCAATACTGCAAAAGACAGGAAGAAATTCACTACTATAATCTTCTTTTTCATTTCGTGGTATTTCTGTCCCGATATCTAAATGTTTATTTATCAGTTAAATAATCGCAACAGTGTTGCAAATATAACTATCTTATTTAAAAATGGCGTATTATCTACTTTATTTTTAAAAGATTTCTATATCCGAAAAGCGAATTTTTACTTCTTATAAATTGCTGTATAACAATTGAAGCGTATGAAAATCAGACGATCCGTCAAAATATTTATGTAAGACTTCCTGAAAAACCGGCTGCGTATTTTGAATGCTGGCAAATAAAGTCATACAGGACTGTAATTTTTCGACATCGGTCATTCCAAATATATCGGCTGCTTCTAATTCTTCCTTTTTAATCAGTTCTTTCGTAATTTCTATAAGATGTTTTCCTAAAATGGGATGCTCTAAAAAAGCAATTGCTTCATCGGCATTTTTAATTTCGTAGAATTTTGATGTATCACTCGAACCCATTCCTTTTATCTGCGGAAAAATAAACCACATCCACGGAGATTCTTTTTTACCTTTTTTAACCTCTTCAAGAGCAGTTAGATACAATTTGTTTTGTGCATCTAAAAAACGAAGTAATCCATTATTATTGTAAGCCATTCTTTACTGTATTGATTTGGGGGTATCAGGTCATAAAACTAACGAAAATATGTTTAGTTGTACATTACTAAATCTTTTTTTTACTGCTATTTTTTGTGAATATTACGAACAAAAATTGTTGAAAAAATTACCATAAAAATTTAGCTGCAAAAGAGCCGAAAAAGGTTTTGAAGGATTTTTATAATTCTGGCTCAATAAAAATTAATTAGCAAAATATTTCCTGTTAACAAGTCTCCTTTTTGTTATATATTCAAATTTTTCTTAGTTATCCTGTTACATTTTTTCTATTTTTATGCTATTAGGGTATTTGGTAAGACATTTTTTTGTGCAATTTCTCAGATTATATTTTGTCTTAAAAATGCCAATTTCTGTTAACGAGTCTCATACTCAATTAAAAAAATAAAATATGAAAATAGGATTAATCGGATTCGGAAAGACTGGAAAATCAGTCGCATCTATACTGCTGGAAAATAAAAAATTCTCGCTTGAGTGGGTTTTAAGACAAAGTAAAGTTTTAGAACACAGATCAGTTCCTGAATTTTTTGGAATTGAGTCAGAAGAACCCGGATTAATTTATTCAAGTTCAAACACAACTGTTAAAGAATTATTAGAAAAACATCCTGTTGACGCTATTATTGATTTTTCGTCTAATGAAGGTATTTATACATACGGCGAATTTGCAGCTCAGAAAAACGTTAAAATAATTTCAGCAATTTCACATTACGAAGAAAATGAATTAAAACTACTTGAAAAATTATCCAGTAAAACTACTGTATTCTGGTCGCCAAATATCACATTAGGAGTGAATTACTTATTATTTGCGGCCAAATTTTTAAAGAAAATAGCGCCCTGGGTTGATATTGAAGTAAATGAAGAGCATTTTAAAAAGAAACAGGGAACATCCGGAACTGCAGTTAAAATTGCTGAGGCCTTAGATATTGAAAAAGAAAATATTAACTCAGTAAGGGCAGGAGGAATCGTAGGTAAACATGAAGTTATCTTTGGGTTTCCATATCAAACGGTTCGTTTAATTCACGAATCTATTTCAAGAGAAGCTTTTGGAAATGGAGTTGTTTTTGTTGCCGAAAATTTAAAAGACAAGAAAAAAGGATTGTATAATTTTGAAGATATTTTATCGCCTTATTTTGCTTTGTAGAGTTTTTTGAGGTTCAAAGGTACAAAGGTGCAGAGATACAAAGGTTTTCAATAGCCCCTAGCTTCAGCTAGGGGAAAATAAGATGATTCAGAAAAGGGCTTTAGCCAAACTACAACGAGTTTGGCTAAAGCCCTTTTCTATATTTCAAAAAGTAAACCTCCAGCTAAAGCAGGAGGCAATTGATATTTAAAATCATTTCACATCTAACAAACATCAATTCACAATCGCAGGTTTTCGCATATTTTTTCCAACTCTGTTGGTCAAATCATCGCCAAGATCTTCACGTGCAGTTTCGGCAATTTTTTGAATTTCCTGAACAATTTCAGGATATAATTCCTGTACATCGCGAATTTCTCCCGGATCGTGTGCGAGATCGTATAACGCCATCGGAATTTCTGCTGCAGCACCTTTTCCGCGATAACCGTCTTTTCCGGGCAGGTTTTTATTGTAAGTTGTGCCTTTATGTGGAAAAACCAGTTTCCAGTGTTTGTATCGAATCGCTTCAAGATTGTTGCTTCCTACGCCAAAATAATAATAAAAAGTATCTCTCGGACCTTTATTGGTTTCACCTTCCAGCAAAGGCAGAAAATTCAGTCCGTCGATTTTATTTTCCGGCAGAGTAGCTCCCGTTATGGCTGCAATAGTAGGCAGAAGATCCATATTGGTCATTAAAGATCCATTTACCATACCGCCGTTAATTTTCCCTGGCCAGCGAATTAAAAACGGAACTCTGGTGCCGCCCTCCCAACTAGTCGATTTGCCTTCTCTAAAACCTCCTGAAGATCCTGCATTATCGCCAAAAACGAGCCACGGACCATTGTCGCTTGTAACAATTAAAACCGTATTTTTCTCCAAACCTTCATTTTTGAGTGTTTTTAATATTTCACCTATCGACCAGTCAATTTCCATAATAACATCTCCAAACAAACCTAATTCACTTTTGCCTTTAAATTTATCCGAAACAGCCAAAGGTGCATGCGGAAGAGGATGAGTCAGGTATAAAAAGAACGGTTCTTTTTTATTTTTTTTGATAAAAGAAACTGCTTTTTCAGTAAACATTGTGGTGAGTTTTGAAGCTTCTTTAATGTTTCGGATCGTATCAATTACGGTTGTATTGCTGATTAATGGAAGCGGAGGGAAGCCCGAACGCATGTCTTTTGGATCGGTTACGAGAGAATATCCATCATAATCAATCGGCCAGACATCATGCGAATAGGGAATTCCGAAAAACTCATCAAAGCCATAATTAGTAGGCCAGTACGGCATTTCATTTCCTAAATGCCACTTGCCGTAATTAGCAGTTTTATATCCTGATTTTTTTAAAAGAGAGGCAATTGTTGCTTCTTTGGGATTGAGAGCATGTTTAGCGCCCGGAAGCAATACACCCGACATTCCGATTCGGTTTGGGTAACAGCCTGTTAATAAAGCTGCTCTTGATGCTGTGCATATAGCTTGTCCGGCATTAAAGTTGGTTAATCTCATGCCTTCCTGTGCTACCTTATTGAAGTTTGGAGTCGGAATTCCGGTCATTCCAAAAGGTTCTGTATCTCCGTAACCCATGTCATCCATATTAATGATAACGATATTGGGTTTTGAATTTTCTTTTTTGTTTTGGGAAATTATTTTACTGCTGATGAAAGGGAGTATCATCAAAAGTAAGATTAGATTTTTGTTCATTTTTGTGTGGTATTTTATTTAGATAGCCGTACACAAATATACTTTGCAAAAACGGAAAATATTCTTCCTGAGAAAACTCTTTTTTAGGAAATAAACAGAAAATTGTTATTTCCCAAAAAAACAAAACCCGACAAGTTTTTAAATTCTTGTCGGGTTTATTTTTAAATATTATAAAACAAATTATTGTTTGATTATTTGGATTGCTTTACTGGCAGATTTTGTTTTTATGAAATAAATTCCCGCTGCCTGATCAGAAATTGAAATAACATTTCCTGAACCTTGTTTAATTTTACTTCCTGAAACTGAATATACAGACCATTCAAGTTCTTTCGATAAATGAAAGATTCCTTTTGATGGATTTGGATAAACGGTAATTTTATTTGATTCTGCATTCGGATTTTCAACACCAAGATGACAATCGTGAACCATATATGTCACATCTTTTGTATTGCTTCCTTCTGAATTACTTACGGTAAGTGAAACTTCTTTGTCTCCTTCTGTAGAATAAGTTACTGAATGCGGACCAATTCCGGTTGCGGTTGCGGGCTGTGCACCTTCACCAAAATTCCATGAATAAGTATCAATACTTCCAACAGATACCGATGTAAAAGTAACGGTTTCATTTACGCATCCCATTTGTGGAGTAAATTCAAAATCAGCAACCGGAGCAGTAATTCCAGACAATATAAATTCCATTTTGTTCACGTTAATGTCGTTTTCATCAAAATATAAAGTAATAACGTGATCGCCTTGTGTTAAAGCAATATTTGGAACTGTAACAGTCTGCCATGCCTGAAAACCTCCTGTATTTGGGATATTAAGAATTCCGGTTACATTTATACCATCTACTTCAAGATGTAATTTTCGGGTATTATAAGGTGTCGCCACTCTTAAATTGATGGTATAATTTCCACTCGTGCTAACTTTTGCAGAGTATTTCAGCCATTCATCTTTTGCAACATAAGCAAGATTAAATCCGCCTTCATTACAAGCTTCAGTTCCTACACCGTCACCGGCTCTGTATGCATTATCACCGCCGCCGTTTATGTCATGATAAGCACCTGGTCCAATGTCATAATTTTCAGCTTCAATAATGCCTGGAATTTGAGCGACAATTCCTTGATATGGTGCGTTTTGTAGAACTGTTTCGGTATAAAATGCTGTGTATGTTATAGTTCCTGTGGCAGGAGCCTGAAAAGTTTGATTTGCTGCTCCGCCCTGACCCCAATGATCAAAATCATAACGTTTGTTGTCAATATACTGCGGTGTTGGAGCATTTAAGGTTTGTAATGCAGCATTGGCTACAACTTGTTTTGTTGAAGGTGCTGTAACTGGTTTTTGATTGAATTCTAAATTAAGCGGAACAGGAGAACTTGTCGCTGTAACATCTACTAAATTTGGTTTAATGTCAACAAAAGTAGTTCCAACTAAACCATTGCTGTCGGTTACTTTTACTGTGAATCTGTACCATACATTTGGTGTTTTTTCACCTTGGTTAGATGCTGTAAAGTCTCCTGATTTTACGCCCTGCGGACTTGCACCGGGGTGTGAGTGTCCCGCTCCCGGAATATCTTCGTGAAAAAGGTCAATACTCCATGAAAAAGCACTTGCTGGTAAAGTTCCGTCTTCTACGTCAGTTGCTGTGGCTTCAAAATGCACCACATCTTCAGCATTCCATTTTAATGATGGAAGAGGAGAAACTATGGTTACGGTTGGTGTATTGTTAAACGGAGTTACCGTTAATGTAGCCGCATTACTGGTTACACTTCCTGCTGTATTGGTTACAATTACTTTATATGATCCTGCATTTGCATTGGTTACACTAGGAATGGTATAACTGGCTCCTGTAGCGCCATTTATATCTGCATTATTAAACTGCCATTGATAGGTTAAACCTGTACCACTTGCCGAAACTGTAAAAGTTACCGGAGTAGTTTCCATTATGGTTTGTGACAATGGATGGTTGACGATTGTTGGCGCAGCCGTTTCTATATAATCTAATTTAATTAAAGCACCGTTATTTCCGTAAGCGCAATAGTAAATGAAGCCGTCATTTCCTAACATCATACCAAGAGCCTGCTGTTGTGGTGCTGAATAAAATTCTGTTGAAACCGGATCTGCAATATTAGGATCAAACCAGCGAATGGCATTTCGAACAAAATCTTTAATAATAAATTTTCCTTCAAGATTAGGATAACGAGGTATATCCGGGTTATAAAGTAAACCGTTTGTTAAAGCGTTTCCGATACTTCCGGTTGCATAAGTAAATATTGGATTGGTAAATAAATTAGTTTCAGTTTGTTTTCCGTCACCTCCCTGTGGATGTCCCCAGGCATAATTACGAATAGCTGGATTACTTATTTCGTTTACTTCTTCCCAGGAAGTTCCAACGTCTAAAACAAATAATTTATTGGCTTTTGTATTGGCTACTAATCGCCACGGATTTCTAAATCCGTATACCCAGATACTTTGTCTTTGTACAGATCCGCTTCCATAAAATGGGTTTCCCGGTGCCGGAAGTCCGTCTTCTGTTAAACGAAGAATTTTTCCTTTGTAAGTATCTAAATCCTGAGAATTGGTATTTTGCTGACTGTCTCCAACGGTTACATAAAGATAGCCGTTAAAAAATTTTAAATCTCCTCCGTTATGAAATCCGCCGCCGATAGGTTCTAAAAGCAGAATTTCCTGTCTGCTGACTACCTGATTGTTATTGTCGATTTTTATTCTTTCGATTCTGTGTCTGATAACACCATCATTTATAGAATAAAAAACATAAATATAACCGTTTGTCGCAAAATCAGGATGAAGAGTTAATCCTAATAAACCTTGTTCGTTGTCTGTTACAGTTGTTACTGTAAAAACTGTCGAAACAGTATTGTTTTGAAATACTTTTACAATACCGCCTCTTTCTGCAATAAAAATTCTTCCGTCAGAAGATTGTTCCAAAGCTAATCCTTCTTTAATAACGGCTGTAGGAGCGAGGTTTTGCGTTATGTATTGTGAATAGGATTGTGATGAAATCAATAATGCAAAAGCCAGTAAGACGTAATTAAACAATCGCTTTTTAATGTTAAATTGTAGATTTTTTCTCATAATTATTCAGAATTTTAAGTGATTGGGACAACCAAATTTAAACTTTTTCTGTATAATTATTTTGTTTACTAAAATTTCTTTACGATAACGATTGAGGAGTTTTTTTTAAGGGACAAAGAGACAGAGGGACAGAGGTGCAAAGGTTTTTTTGTTAGAAATTAAAGTTTGGGAGAATGAAAATCTTATTAATCTGACAAATCTGCGAGAAACAAAAAACAATACTCTATTTTCCTATAATTTCTTTTCGGTGTAAAGTTCCCCATTCATTTAATGCACTAATGACATTATATAAAGTGTGGCTGTGTTTTGTTCTGGCATATTCAACAGTTGGCGGGAAAGTATCGTAAACTGTTCTGGTAATCAATTTATTGATTTCAAGATCTTTAAGTTCTTTAGAAAGCATTTTATCGGTAATTCCGTTTATGTCTTTAGAAATTTCCTTAAATCTTTTTGGTCTATTCGATAAGGCAATCAAAATTGGCAGTTTCCATCTGCCGCTTAACACTTCCAGAGCATCTCTAACAGGTAATAAGGCCGCTAGGCATTCTTCTGGTTCACAGGCCATTTCTTTCGTTATTTCGCTCTTTGTTTTCATGGTTATATTGTTACTATCCTCAAGGATAGCGCTATCCTTGAGGATAGTACTATAAAAGAGATAGCAAATGTAGATAAGTTTGTATTGTAAAACAAATTATAAAAATAATGAGCCAAAAAATTCTAAAAATAATTACCAGTACTAATGGAGATACTTCTTTTAGTAATCAATTATCAAATGCAGTTATTGATAAACTGGTAAAAGCAGATCCTGAAACGAAAGTGCAGACACTTGATTTAACCCAAACGCCTCTTCCATATTTAACGGGTTCTCATATTAACGCAGTTTACACACCTGCTGATGCCCATACACCGGAACAAACAGAAGTGCTTAAATATTCAGATGAAGCGATAAACACTTTATTAGAATCTGATATTATTGTTATCGGAGTGCCTTTGTATAACTTTGGAATTCCTGCCGTTTTAAAAGGATGGATTGATCAGGTGGCCAGAGCCGGAAAAACTTTTAGTTATAGCCCGGAAGGCGCTAAAGGATTGGTAACAGATAAAAAAGTATACTTGTCAATCGCTTCCGGAGCTATATTCTCTGAAGGGCCGTACAAAAGTTATGATTTCTCAGAATCATATTTACGAACTGTTTTAGGCTTTTTAGGAATGACTGATGTTACTACTTTTCGTGTTGAAGGAACGGCAATTCCTGATTTTGCTGCAAATGCACTGCCAAAAGCATTATCTTCTGTGGAAGAATTTGCTTTTTAAAAAGAAGAGAAATTAAAAAATCTGCCCAATCTGCTAAATCTGCGTGCAAAAAAATACTCCCGCAGATTTAGGAGATTCAGCGGATTTAAAAAATGAAATTCAGAAGTTTATCTTATAAGTAAACCCGACAGGTTTTTAAAACCTGTCGGGTTTGTTGTATTTTAAAAAATCTTTGTCAAAGTTTTAAACTTTGACAAAGATAATTGTAATGATATTATTTCTCAATAATCATCGTAACACCTTGTCCTCCGGCAGCACAAATAGAAACAAATCCTCTTCCTGAACCTTTTTGATTTAATAATTTTGCCATAACACCAATTATTCTTCCACCGGTTGCAGCAAATGGATGAGCGGCTGCCAGACTGCTTCCTTTTACATTTAGTTTTTCTCGGTCGATAGCGCCAAGAGTTTTCTTCAAGCCTAATTCGGCGCTAAGTTCTGGACTTTCCCAAATTTTTAAAGTGGCCAAAACCTGAGCGGCAAAAGCTTCGTGAATTTCATAATAATCAAAATCCTGCAGATTTAACCCTGCTTTTTCTAGCATTCTGCTGGCAGCAAATAAAGGCGCTAATAAAAGATTCTGCTGGTTTTTTACATATTCCACAGCTGCGATTTCGGCAAAAGTAATGTAAGCCAAAATTGGTAATCCTCTTTCTTTTGCCCATTCTTCACTGGCTAAAAGTACGCAGGAAGCACCGTCTGTAAGCGGAGTAGAATTTCCTGCCGTTAAAGTTCCGTTCACTTTATCAAAAGCAGGTTTTAATTTAGCCAGCTTTTCAATAGAACTATCTTTTCTAAGATTATTGTCTTTATCAAGTCCGTTAAAAGGCGTAATCATATCATCAAAAAAACCTTCATCATAGGCTTTTGCCATGTTCAAGTGACTTTTAAGCGCTAAATTATCCTGATCTTCTCTTGAAATTTTATAATATTTTGCTGTGATTTCGGTATGTCCGCCCATAGAAAGTCCGGTTTGTACTTCTTCATTTCGAGGAACAAGTGGAGAAAAATCTTTTGGACGAAGTTTTAAAAACAATTTTATTTTTTCGCCTAATGATTTTGCCTGTCTGGCTTTCAATAACGTTTTTCTCAATTTTTCGCTAACTGCAATCGGCATGTCGCTGATAGAATCAACACCACCGGCAATTCCAGATTCGATCTGACCAAGAGCAATTTTATTGGCAATATAAATAGCACTTTCAATTCCGGTATCACAGGCTTGCTGGAGATCACAAGCAGGAGTTGCAGGATCAAGTGAAGTTTTCATAACACATTCTCTTATCATATTCATGTCGTAAGAATGTTTTATAACTGCACCTCCGGCAACTTCGCCTAATAACTCATCTTTAAGATTATATTTATCGACAATTCCGTTTAAGGCAGCGGTCATCATTTCCATATTTCCAACTTCGGCGTAAGCGGTATTGGCTCTGGCAAACGGAATTCTGTTATAACCCACAATTGCAACTTTTCTAACTGTTTTGGTGGTATCCATTGATTTATGTTTTTGTTGTTCTGAAATTTATTTTGCGGATTAAAGATAAGTATACTTCCTTAATTATTTGTTTTCTTACAAAATTTAAAAAGCAATAAGTGTAAAAATATCACTAAATAGTTTAATTATTTTATATTTATTTAGAATAATTAAAAATAATTTGGAAAATCCACTGTTAGCAGTTACTTTTGCCAAACAAAACTTAAAATATTACTAAAATGAGTATAAAAATCATTAAGAAAGTTTGCCTGTTGATGGTTCTTTTGACTTCTTTAAACGCAATCAGTCAGGAATCGGGAAAAGTAAACGGAAAAGTTTCTTTGAGTGGAAATACACCCGCAGAAGGTGTTTCTGTAGCGCTTAAAGGAACAAAATATTCAGCTGTTACAAACGAAAGCGGACAGTATGAAATTAGAAATGTTAAGCCGGGTTCGTATACAATTAGTATTCATTCAGTAGGAATTAGCCCTATTGAAGATGATATTGTTGTAAAAGCAAAGCAGACTACAACAAAAAACTTTTCACTTTCTGAAAGCCAGGAAGATCTTGATGAAGTAATAATTACAAAAAATAAATACAAACAAGACAAACCTTCTATGTCCTTACGTTTGCAGACTCCAGTATTGGAAATTCCTCAAAACATTCAAATTGTGAGCGGTCAAACCTTAAAAGACCAGCAGATTATCAGTATGAGTGACGGAGTTATTCGTAACGTAAGTGGTGCTGTGCGTTTAGAACACTGGGGAGATATGTACACGAATATTACAATGCGTGGTTCACAAATTCAGGCTTTCCGTAACGGATTTAATGTGGTTACTTCTTTTTGGGGACCATTAACTGAAGATATGAGTTTTGTAGATCATATCGAATTTGTGAAAGGACCAGCAGGATTTATGCTTTCGAGCGGTGATCCAAGCGGACTTTATAATGTGGTGACTAAAAAACCAACCGGAATTACGAAAGGAGAAGCTACTGTGATGGCTGGAAGCTTTGATTTTTACAGAGCAAGTATTGATCTTGATGGAAAATTTGATAAAAAAGGAAAGTTTTTATACCGTTTTAATGGTGCTTTTCAAAAGAAAGGCTCTCACAGACCGTTTGAGCACAATGATCGTTATGTAATTGCTCCGGTACTTTCGTATCAAATTGATGATAAAACGAAAGTGACTTTAGAGTACAACTATCAAATGGCTAATATGACCGAGGTTGGTTCTTATTATATTTTTGGAGCTGACGCTGGAGGATATGCAACTTTGCCAAGAAATTTTACAATGACTCAGCCGGGTCTGCCAGATACAAAAATGAACGATCACAGCGGCTATTTTACATTTGAACATAAATTTGATGACAACTGGAAACTTACTGCACAAACATCCTATTTTAAATATCTGCAAAAAGGATACAGCTCATGGCCAACGGGCGTGGGACCTGGTCCGGTTGATTTAGACTATGATGAGATACCTGACGGAACTCTTGGGTATGGTGAAATTATACGTAATGTGGGTATTTGGGATGCGGAAAGCGATATGTTTTTAGGACAGCTTTTTGTTAATGGAAAATTCAATACAGGTTCTGTTTCTCATAAAGTATTAGGAGGAATTGATGCAGGAAATAAAGAATACTATGCAGATTTTTACCAATCGCATGATTTAGATACTTTCGATACTCCGTTTAATATTTTTGCACCAAATTATGGAACACCAGCAAATGGACTGCCTGTTTTTGATCGTGAAACGCCGCTTAAGGAAAGATCTTTTGGAGGTATGATTTCAAAATATGCAGCGGCTTACATTCAGGATGAATTAGGTTTTTTTGAAAATAAATTAAGATTGACTCTTGCGGCAAGATATACATGGATAAACCAAACAAACTGGGGTGATGTACAAGAAGATACTCATATTACGCCTCGTGTTGGTGTCAGCTATTCTATAACGCCAACTACATCGGTTTACGGATTGTACGATCAGGCTTTTACGCCTCAATCTGGAATTATTAAAAATGGAGATCCAATTAAACCTCTTACAGGAAATAATATCGAGTTTGGAATCAAGAAAGACTGGTTTGACGGATCATGGAGCACCACAGTTGCTGCTTATAGAATTTTAAAAGAAAACGAATTGACTTCTGATCCGAGTAACGGACCTAATGATGTGTTTAAAGTTGTTTTAGGAGAAAAAAGAGCACAAGGTATAGAAGTTGATCTTAGAGGAAAAATCTTTGACGGTCTTAATTTAATTGCCAATTATGCTTTTACAGAATCTATAGTTACAGATTCTAATGTTCCAAGTATTGTACAAGGTTCTACTGTACCGGGTTTCTCTAAACATGTTGCCAATGCATGGTTAAATTATACTCTTTTAAGCGGTAAATTAAAAGGATTAGGAGCGTCTATTGGAGGTACATACCTTGCAGGAAGACAAACAGATACCTGGGCTGCCGGACTAGAAAGACTTCCGGAATATTTTAAATTGGATGGTGGTTTATCTTATGAGATTGGAAAAATGAAATTTACAGCAAATGTGTTTAACATTCTGGATAAATATCTTTACAGCGGTTCTTATTATGCTTCAACAAATATTAATGCTTACTATTGGCAGACAGAACAGCCAAGAAACTTCAGATTTGGTGTAACATATAAGTTCTAATACTATTTAATTGTTCTAGTTGAAAAATTACAATTAAAAAAGAAAAGCATCCGCTAAAAACGGATGCTTTTCTTTTTTTATAGGTTCAAAGGTTTAGAGTGCCAAAGGTTCAAAGGTTATTTCTTATCCTAAATAATAAAAAAATAATACTGTGTTAATCCGTTTAATCTGTGTAATCTGTGGCCAATAAATTACCCTTTCTTAATCAAAGGAATCAGTTTTGTTCCGATGAGTTCTATAGCGTTCATTAATTGCGAATGTGTTAATCCGGCATTGTCCATCTGAAAAGTAAATCGGTCAACTCCGCCAAGTGCTTCGCTGTGACGCAAAATCTTTTCTGCAGCTCTTTCCGGACTTCCTACAATTAAAACACCGAGATCATCAATTAATCCGTCAAATTTACCTTTTGTTACCGGAGCCCAGCCTCTTTCGTATCCTAATTTTGTCCACAATTCGGCGTAACCCGGATAATATTCTTCGATAGCTTTTTCAGTAGTATTGGAAACGTAACCAGGCGAATGTAAACCCACTTTTAATTCATGAGGTTTGAAACCTGCAGCTTTTCCGGCATCGCGATATAAGTCAATTAAAGGTTTAAAGCGATGTGTTTGTCCGCCAATAACTGCAACCATTAAAGGAAGGCCTAAACTTCCGGCTCTGACAAAAGATTCCGGAGTTCCGCCCACACCAAGCCAAATCGGCATTCTTTCCTGTAAAGCTCTCGGGTAAACCGGAAGATTATTTAATTCCGGACGAAATTTTCCGTACCATGTTATAAATTCGTTATCTCTAATTTGCAAAAGCAATTCCAGCTTTTCTTTAAAAAGCGCATCATAATCTTTAAGATCATATCCAAAAAGAGGATAAGCTTCAATAGCAGAACCACGGCCCACAACAATTTCGGTTCTTCCTTTTGAAATTAAATCTAAAGTCGCAAAACTTTGATAAACTCGTACAGGATCAGCAGCGCTTAAAACTGTTACGGCACTTGCTAAACGAATATTTTTGGTTCTTGCCGCAGCCGCACTTAAAATTACAGCCGTTGCCGAATCCAGAAATTCTTTTTTATGATGTTCTCCAATCCCGAAAACATCCAATCCAGCCTGATCTGCAAATTCAATTCTCTGCAGAAGCTGTTCCATTGCATCAACACTGCTCAGAGTATTGTTGTCGCCATACATTGCCGAAGCAAAACTATCGATTCCTATTTCCATATTTTTTATGCTTTAGGCTGTAAGCTTTAGGCAATAGGCTTTTTGGAAAACCTAAAAATAGAGTTTACAGCAATTTTTTTATGCTTTAGGCTATAAGCTTTAGGCAATAGGCTTTTAACATTCTTAAAAGCTTATGGCATAAAGCTTATAACAATATTTTGCTTTAATCAATAGGCATTAAGCTTCTTTTGGAAAGCCTATAGCTTACTGCCTAAAGCTTAAAGCTTAGTGAGAAAATCCAAATGAAATACTCGTTATAATAATCAGAATAACAATAAGTGTAATCACTACATATAAATAATCCTTCTCAATCAAAAAAGAGAAAAGAGAAAGTAAAACCCTGAAAACTGGTGTTAAAAACAATAATATAATTCCGAAGAAAATCAAATATTCTCCGCTTCCCGAAAATACACCTTTTATAACTGTGCCAACGACTTCAAATATATTGCGGTCATTTTCTTTAAAAACAGAATAATCTTCAATGTCATTTCCGTGATGCATTAAATAAACGATTCCGCCAATAAAAGCTACGGAAAGTGAAATCCATACACCATAACGCAATAAATTTCCAATAATGGTTTGAAAATCTTTTTCTCCAAATTTTTCGTGCTGCATAACTTTAGATTTTTCCATTAATTCCGTTATAAATCATATTAAGAGCCAGTACAAAAATTAAGCAGGCAAAAAATATTCTAAGCTTTTTAGGATTTGTTCTAACCAAAATTTTAGCTCCGGCCATAGCGCCAAACAAAACACCAATAACAACCGGCATACAAATTCCCGGCTCGATATAGCCTTTTTGAATGTAAATTACAGAACTCGCCATTGCCGTAACGCCCATCATAAAATTGCTGGTAGTGGTAGAAACCTTAAACGGAATTCGCATAATATTATCCATTGCAATTACTTTAAAAGCTCCGGAACCAATTCCGAGTAAACCCGACATCATCCCGGCAATTCCCATCATACTAAAACCGCCAATAACATTTTTAGTTCCATAGCTTACCACTTGTCCGTCATGCGTTGGGTAAGTTCCCTGAAGCTTTAAACTTTTAGCCAGTGGACTTGATTCTAAAACAATGTGTTCTTCTTTTTTGCGAAGTGAATTTATAGCCGAAAAAATCAAGGTAAGTCCGAATAAAACGGCAATGAATGAAGTAGGAGCAATGGTAGAAAGTAAAGCACCGCAAACAGCTCCGATTGTGGTGGCAATTTCAAGAAAAATCCCCAGACGCATATTAGTAATTCCTTCTTTTACATAAGCCGCCGCCGAACCGGAAGAAGTCGCAATTACCGAAACCAGAGCGGCTCCAATTGCATAATGAATATCAACACCAAGAATAATAGTTAAAAGAGGAATAATAATTATACCACCGCCCAAGCCCGATAATGAACCAATAAAGCCTGCTAAAAAAGCACCAAGAAGCATTATCAGGGTAAATGTAAGTACTGTCATTAAATTAAATTTTTGTTTGTGGCTAATTTACGAATACATATTTGTTCGTGACCTTAAATATACCTTAAAAATGTTTCTTGTGTGAAATGTTTCTTGTGTGAAATGTGAAATGTGAAATGTGAAAATGTGAATTGACATACTCGCTAACTTTGTCAAAGTTCTAAACTTTGACAAAGTTTTAAAGCACGTTTCTCATTCACATTTCACATTTCACAATTCACAAATAAAAAAAATCACCATTTATAATGACTTCTCGGTTTTAACGAACTTTTACATTTGCCTTTTAAAATTCAAGAATATTAAATCATGAAAAGTTACAGTTCTTATAAAAGAGTTGATCCTGTTTATTTTAGCGGAGAGATTTTTTTTCCAGTCGGATTGTTGTTTGCGGCGGAGTTTATAAGTTATTTTCTACTTTATTTTTTAGGATTAGGTTTTGCAGTGTTTTTTAATGCTGCGATTGCCTGGTGCGGCTATTTTTTCTATTTCTATTACGGAAAATCTCATGGCGGTATAAGCTTAGAATTTTTGTTTGGATTTGTATTGGTTACTGCATTTCTACTCTTTGTTGATTACGGAGTTTATGCTTTGGTCAATTATCAAAAAACAGGTGAATTTAACGGATTGCATTTTTTAATCTGGCTGACAATCGTTCTAGGTTCACCTACAGTATATTACATTCATTATTTCGGGTCTCATTACAGAGCCAGAGTCCGTTTGGCCAACAGGTATTTTAAATCAACATTTAGTGTTTATCACGACAGGGAACTCTTGATGCATATCGATTCGATTTCGTTTGTCAATTCTTCTAAATATTTGATTTCTGATATAAAACTGGAAAATAATGTCTGTTTTTATTCAGAAGATGAACTGGCAGAAATGGATATTCAATCTAAATATTATCACTTAAATCAATCGGCATTTTCGGGTTTAATTCATATTCCATTTAATGCAGATAAATTTGAAATTTCATGGTTTTCTATAGTTGAAGATAAATATTATAAAGTAAGTGTTCCGTTTCCGATTCAAAAATTAGAACTTGAAGAAGAAAAATATCCGCTGGATGAACCTAAGAGTATCAGGGGAAAAAAATCGAAACGAATTTATCTTCATATTTACCAGAACGGAGGCCTGAAATTATATAGTGATGACTTAGTTTTTATAGACTTCACAAGCAATGATTCAGTGGAAATAAGTCAAGAAGAAAAGGAAGAAAAACTTATAGTAAACAGATCTTGTCATAATTTTTATAATAACGAAAAGCGTTTTTCTCAGTTAATTGAAAAAATAAAAAAATCAAATCACATTCAGGAACGGTTTGAGATGAAGGATAAACTGGTTGTGTGGGGCTTGGAGTTTTCGGGCTTAGACAAACGTAATTATCTCGAAATAAACGATAATTATTTTAAATATTATAAGATAGAAAAAGAGGTTATTGCAGAGCCGGCTTTAAGGCATCTTCCTAAAAAAATAATTTTTGTACATAGAGGTTCTTATTTGCGAACATGGATGCGAATACACGTAAATATTCAAAAACTGAATCAGAAAATAGAAGAAGTTTTAGATTCAGGTTCTGAAAAACAGATATTATTTTCACTTGATTTTAAAGATGCCGATGCCAATGATTTAGTTTTTACTGTAACAGGAAATACTAAAAAAGTAATTTTTTCTGACTGGGAAATTGAAATCGATGAATATCGAAAAAAAGAAATTAATGAGGAAGATCTTGAGAAAAAAGAAGACGAAACCAAAAGAGCACTTTTAAAAGAAGGCTGGGATTTTATGTTTGCTAAAAATTATGAAGCCGCACAAAAAAACTGCGATGCAATTTTGGCGATAGATTCACAATATGCTTCGGCTTATTTTCTTGAATCCAGAATTCTTTGGTACACTAAAGGTTATGAAGCCAGTTTTAGCAAACGACATTATTATTTTACTAAGACAGAACATGAACCTCCTGTAAATGCTCTTATTTACAATAATTACGGCTGTATTCTGGATATAGAACTGCGTTATGAAGAATCGCTTTCGTATTTTGAAAAAGCAATAGAAATAAATCCGAAAGAACCCATTTTTGTGTGCAATCTTGGTGAAATGTATTATAAGTTAAAGCAGCCTGAAAAAGCTTTAAAAGAAGCCAGAAGAGCCAAGATGATGGGTTATGAATCTGCTATGTTAAATGAAATTTTAGCAAATAAAGGAAAAATTGACCTAATCAATCAAGTCTGAAAATAAAATGAAAATCATTATAAATAGTGATGTCCACACGAAATACCGTTGATACATTTGCTCCCACAATTAATCAATAAAGTAAATATGGGATTAGCAGAAAAACGTTTAGCAGAATCAATTAAAACAGAAAAACTTCCGGCTTTTGAGGCAAAACTAAAAGAAAGAGCAGGTTATGATATTAAAGTAGACATTGACTGGAATACTTTTACAGCTTACGATCAATATCCGTTATCAAGACTGGATATTGTTTTTGATGATGTAGAATCATTCGTAAAAAAAATCTGTTCTGATGATATGGGAAAAGAAGCGCTTCAGGATAAAATGAGCACTATTCACTTAACAAACTCTGAAAATAATGATGATGTTAAAATGGAATTAAAAGAAGACACATTGTTTTTAACCGTCCAATTAGTGCAATCTTCTTTTAATTCACAAACTGATTCGCAGATTGCAAGTTATGTTGAAGCTCTTTTGTAGGTAGAGAGCTAAGGTGTTTTAAATATTTTGGGGCAAAAAGGGATAGATTAATTTCTATCCCTTTTGTATTTTAGTTTTTTGAACACATAGAAACATAGTTTTTGTTTGTATATAAAAGGCGTTATACTTGTTTAAACAAACATAATTTGCGCAATCTTGTCATTCCGAGGAACGAGGAATCTGCGCAAGTAGCTCCGTATATAAATCGCCAATCTTTGTAGAGTTTCTTGCGCAGATTCCTCGTTCCTCGGAATGACAAACTTTGAGAGCTATGTGTGAAAAAAACAACTAAATACTATATTTTATTATCAGCAGCAAAAGCAGTTTTTCCAATTGTAGAAAGAAGCAAAGCCGCAGCAGCACTGGTTAAAACTGAATAATCAAACGGCGCTTTTACCGAAACAGATATTGCCATTGAAACTGAAAATAACAGCATTAAAAAAGCAGTTCCTAAAGCTGCAATTCTGGTTTTAAAACCAAAAAGCAATAAAACAGATAATAAAATTTCGAAGAAGGTTGCAATCGCGCCAAGTACTTCGGCAACTGATTTAGTAGCAAACGGATTAAGTGTTTGTGTGTAGAGAACAAAATTTTCCCAGTTTCCCCAGGCAACTCCGTTAGACCCCGGCGCTCCCCAAAGTCCAAAACGGTCGGCAACCGCTGATAACATTGTAATTCCTAAAACTATTCTTAAAACTAAACCTGCTTCTAATATTGTTATGTTTTTCATGTGGTGATATAAATTTATTTAATGAGGTTTATACTAAATTATGCCTGCAAATTGAAGCATAAAAGTCGTTAAAATCTTCTTTTATAACGGCATTATAACCATCAAATTGCCTAGAAAACGGGATTAACATTTTACCAGAATCAAAATAATAATTTCTTCAAAGTTTTGAAACCAAAAATCACTATTTCTAATGATTTCCAATATGGGTTTCGATCCTATCTTTGTGTGCGGATTTTTTGTTTTTTGTATAAGTTTTGAAGGACATCAAAGCTTATAAAGTAGAGTTTTTAAATAGTTTACTATTTTTAATGGAAAAAGGGAACAGATTAATTTCTGTTCCCTTTTTTACCTTATTGTTTTTTATGAATTATTTCAAAGATGTTTTAATTACGATTGCTGCTTGCTGAACTGCAGTTTGAATAGCAGGAACATTAGCAATAGGATTTAAAAGTCCGTAATCGTGAATCAAACCATTGTATCTTGTTAAAGTTACCGGAACTCCGGCTTCGTTTAGTTTTCTTGCATACGCTTCACCTTCATCTCTTAAAACATCATTTTCAGCAGTTTGAACAAGAGCAGGAGGTAAGTCTTTTAATTCAGCTAAACTTGCTTGTAATGGAGAAGCATATTTTTCAGATCTTTTTGCAGTATCAGGTAAATAATTATCCCAGAACCATTTCATCATGTTTTTAGTAAGGAAACGACCGTTTGCATATAAGTTATAAGACTCAGTTTCAAAATTAGCATCGGTTACCGGCCATAATAAAACTTGTAATTTAATATGAGGTCCTTTTTTATCTTTTGCCATTAAAGTAATCGCAGCAGTCATATTTCCACCCACACTATTACCTACAACAGCAAGGTTTTTACCATTTACACCAATTTCTTTTCCGTTTTCGGCAACCCATTGAGTTGCAGCGTAAATTTCGTTGATTGCAACAGGATATTGAGCCTCTGGAGACGGAGTGTAATCTGGGAAAACTGCAACTGCACCGCTTTCTACTACCAAATCTCTTACTAATCTTCTATGAGTAGGGTAATCTCCTAAAACCCATCCTCCGCCGTGAATGAAGATAAATACCGGCGCATTTGTTTTAGCGCCTTTAGGTTTTGTAATATGTATTTTTACTTTTAAACCGTTTTGAGAAATTACTTTTTCAGATTCTTCAATTCCGGAATAATCAACTTCTACAGATTTTTGAGCGCCAACCAAAACGTTTCTGGCATCTGTAACTGATAATTGTTCCAAAGGTTTTCCGTCACCAGAATTTAAGGCATTTAAAAAGCCTCTTACTTCTGTAAAAATTTCCGGGTCATTTTGTCCTTTATAAGGTCTTTCTTGTGCTGAAGCAACTGTATTTACAATTAACAATGCTGCAATAAATAAACTCTGTTTTAATGCTTTAATAGTTTTCATATCTTTTGTGTTTTTAATTATTTATAATTTGATAGGACAAAGATATGGCGCTTATAAAGCTCTCAAAATGGATAAAAGTCTATTCTAATTGTACATTTTTCCCTTGAAGGTATTTTTTCTTGAAATTCGACGGAGTGTCGCCAACTTTGTTGGTAAAAAGGCGGTTAAAATAAGCTGGATCTTCATATCCGAGCTGATAAGCAATCTCTTTTACACTTAAAGAAGAATAGCCCAAAAGCCTTTTTGCTTCGAGAATAATTCTGTCCTTAATAATATCATTAGGCTGCGAAAGTTCTAAACGGTTGAATTTATTCGAAAGCGTTTTGGGAGCCAGACCTAATATATCAGCATAATCGGCAACAGTATGTTTGGTTCTGAAATGAATTTCAACCAGTCGGCTGAAATCCCTAAAAAAATCCATTTCTTTAGAAGGTTCATCATTTAAAGCTCCCAGCTGTTGTATTTTCCAGATTCGGGTTGCTTTAATAATAAGCTGTTTCAAATACGTTCGAATCATTTCCTCCTGCGAAGAATCGGGCGAAATAAACTCTTCCTGAATCTGGTTGAAAATGCCTTCAATAAACAAAACCTCTTTATCAGGCAAGGTTGTCATTGGCATTTCAAAAATATTATTGAATAAAAGTCCGTCGCAGGCAACCTCGGCATCATGAATCTGTACGCAGTAAAAATCCCGGTTATAGTACATAAAATAACCTGGCTTTTTACCTTCTTCATTAATCTGCAGGTATTGATTGCTGTTTATAAAAAACAAAGAAGGATTTAAAGTTTGATAATGTTTAAAATCAATGGTTATTTGATAATCTTCCGGAACATACAAAACCTTAATATAGGCTTTGTAATCATCACTGTTAATTTCGTCAACAGTTTCCTGATTCAAAATCAGAAATCCCAGTTTTTTATAATTAGATTCAAATATTGGATGATTCATTGAAGTTTATTTTGGTTTTGGAATTTAATTATTTTTTGGCAGAGCCGAAGTTTAATTTGAGCTTATTTGAAGATGATCGAGCTTTTTTCCAACCAAAGCCTTTTCGCCCACCACTTTAAAACCAAGTTTTAAATAAAGGTTTTTTGCCAGCGGTTTATCTTCTTCAACCAACAAACCTAAAGTCTCTTTATTTTTAGTAACATATTCATCAATCAAAAACAAAAGTAATTTAGATCCAATTCCTTTTCCTTGTTGATTTGGATTTACCCCCAATGAATCAATATAAAATTCTCCGGCGCGCGTTTCAAACTCAGGATCAAATTCTGGGTTGTAATTTTCTCGAACATATTCTACAATTGGCAGGCGTAAAGCTTCAATATCAGATCCGTTATAAACATTTACTGCGCCAATGATTTCGTTGTTTTCTTCGGCAACAAAACAATTTTCATACGAATATTGATTGTTTTCTCTTTCAACAAAATATTGCAGAAGATCTTTAGCAGCTGTGTAATCTTTTTTGTTGATGAATTTATAAAGAAGATCTTCCATTGCCAATAATAATATAGGAGCAATTTGTTTGGAGTCGGAGAGTTTGGCTTTTCGGATAATCATTTTGAAGAGAATTTCGTTTAGCAAATTTAAGTTTTTTTAAACATAGTTATGAGTGTAAAGCTTTGTCAAAGTTTTAAACTTTGACAAAGCTATGCGTGGTAAATTCTCCCGCAGATTTGGCAGATTTAGCTGATTAATAAAAATATCTGCTAAATCTGCGGGAAACAAAAAAACATTCCTAAATCTGCGTAAAAAAACATAGTGAAGAATTTGTACCAATATTGCATAAAAATATACCAGCTTTAAGACGTAAACCCCTCGTATCTTTGTTAGTATATTTTAAACCAAAATTTAGAAAAAATGAAAGCAATAGGATTTAAAACCTCATTACCTATAGAAAACACAGATAGTTTTATTGAATTTGAAACTGTAAAACCAATACCCGGAGCGCATGATTTATTAGTAAAAATTGATGCTATTTCAGTAAATCCGGTTGATTTTAAAATTCGCCAGAGCGGTGCCAAAGACACTGTTCTCGAAACACCCAAAATTATTGGCTGGGATGCCGTAGGAATTGTACAGGCAGTGGGAGAAAAAGTAACCTTATTTGAAGTTGGCGATCCGGTTTATTATGCCGGAGATTTAACCAAACAAGGCAGCAACGCGGAGTGTCAGGTTATTGATGAAAGGATTGTAGGGAATAAACCAACATCTTTAACGAATGCTGAAGCAGCTGTGATTCCGTTAACAGGATTAACAGCCTGGGAAATTTTGTTTGACAGAATTAGAATCAGTCCTGAAAAAGACAAAGGAAAATCTATTTTAATTATTGGAGGTGCCGGAGGTGTTGGTTCTATCGCCATTCAGCTATCAAAAAAAATAGCGGGATTAACCGTTATTGCCACTGCTTCGAGACCCGAAACTGTTGAATGGTGCAAAAAACAAGGAGCCGATTTTGTGGTAGATCATAAAGATTTAATTAATTCGGTTAGAGAGGCAGGTTTTCAGCATGTAGATTTTATTTTGGATTTTGTTGACACGAATGCATATTGGGACATTATGGCCGAATTGATTAAACCTCAGGGACATATCGCCTCAATTACCGGAAGTGCCGAACCTGTTGTTTTAAATAAACTGAAAAGTAAAAGTGTGTCTTTTTCATGGGAATTGATGTATACACGTTCGATGTTTCAAACTGATGACATGATCGAACAGCATCATATTCTCAACAAAATTGCTGATTTACTTGATGAAGGGATTTTAAAAACAACTTTAAAAGAAACTTATAAAGGACTTTCTGCAGAAAATCTTAAAAAAGCACATGAGCGTTTAGAATCAGGAAAAACTATTGGTAAAATTGCCATTAAATTTTAAAAACATTTTCTCATTATAATGAAAATCCCATTTTCCATAAATGGGATTTTTTGTTTTATAGATTCAAACATTTCTATGGAACGTAAATGACGATGATGGAATAATAACTTGATTTTTAATACGTTTAATTCTGTAAGTCTTTCCTTAAATTATATAATTTTTTTCATTTTTGATTTTAGATATTTATTACTATAACCCAAATTAATTTAAAATAACTATTATGAAAAATTTAAAGTACATTTTTATTCTTTCTACTGCATTGTTGGCCTTTAGCTGCAACAACGACGATACTCCTGAAAACGGAGGCGGAACGGTAACAGACCCTGTAGAAACTAAACCGGCAAATACACAATATAAACCTGCATTTGCGGGTCAGACCAGAATTAACGGAATGACAACAAATACAGAGTTCAAAGCGGATATTATTACATCATCATTATCAAGTCCGTGGGGCGTAAAAGTACTTCCTGACGGAAGATTAATTGTAACTCAAAAAGCAGGAACAATGCGTATTGTAACCGCTGCAGGAGTAGTAAGCGAGCCTATTACAGGTCTGCCAGCTGTAAATCCTGCGGGACAGGGAGGTTTACTGGGTTTATGTCTGGATCCTGATTTTAGTTCTAACAGAATGATTTACTGGGTATTTTCGGAAGCTGTTACGGGAGGAAATATTTCTGCTGTTGCCAAAGGAAGATTAGCAAACGACGAAAAAACTATTGAAAACGCAACGGTAATTTATCGTTCAAGTCCGGCAAATGCAAGTGATTTACACTACGGAGGACGTATTCTTTTTGATCAGACCGGAAATCTTGTAGCAAGCACAGGAGAGCGTTCTGTTTTGCAGACAAGACCTTTGGCGCAATCTTTAACAGCTAGTCTTGGAAAAGTGATACGAATTACCAAAGAAGGACAGCCGGCATCTGGAAATCCGGTTTTTGCAGGTGGAAATGCTTTACCTGAAATTTATACTTACGGACATAGAAATCCACAGGGACTTGCAATTCATCCGGTTACAAAAGAAATTTGGCAAAGCGAACACGGACCAAGAGGCGGCGATGAAATTAATCGTTTAAAAGCCGGAGCTAATTACGGATGGCCAACAATTACTTATGGAATTGAATACAGCGGACAAGTAATTGGAGATGCAATTCAGCAGAAAGACGGTATGGAACAGCCTGTTTATTACTGGGATCCTGTAATTTCTCCTAGCGGAATGACTTTTTATACAGGAAATCGTGTTCCGGAATGGGAAAATAATCTTTTTATTGGTTCGCTTAGTGCTACTCATATCGCACGTTTGGTGATACGTGATAATAAAGTAGTAGGAGAGGAAAGACTTCTTGCCAGCGAAGGTCAGCGTTTTAGAGATATTACTCAAGGAAGCGACGGTGCATTGTATGCTGTTACAGATCAGGGTAGACTTTATAAAATTGATAAGAAATAAGTTTTTTTAGTTATGAGTTAGAAGTTATGAATTATAAGTTAAACTAAGAACTCATCATACTATAAATACTTAAATAAATATAAAAAGAAAGAGGAGAATTTCATTTTTGAAATTCTCCTCTTTCTTTTTACAATACTGTTTAGAAGAAAGATCTATTTAATGGTAATGGTCATATTAGGTACGACAATATCTCCGTTTGCTCCTGTATAACGCTGTGCAAAAACTTCAATGTAATCGTTGTTTACAAGTTCGGTTGTTGCATTTAAAGGAAGCACCACAATATCGTTAAGTATTTGTCCTCTTCCATAAATTTTATACTGACTTATGACGGTTCCATTTTTTGCTATATAAATAATATAAGTTCCAGCTCCTGGTACTTGAAAAGAAATTGAACCTCCTATCTGAAAAATTCTTTTTTTCTTTCCCTGATAACGTAAACGGTTTGCAGCATCAGTAGAGAACCTAAACAAATTAGAGTAGGTAGTTAAGGGAGTTCCAGAACCTACTTTTACGGTATTACTTGGGTTTAAATTATTTGTAAAACTAACTGCCAGACCGCTTCCTACGGTGTAATCCATAGAAAAGTCACCAACAGCATTGGCATCAGTTTCGGTTGGAATTCCCGCAGCTCTAACATTCCAGCTGTTATTAAAGTTATATCCTGTATAAGAACCCGTTGTATAGCCTTTTACATATCCAGCCGTATTTGTTCCGGTAAAAACTACAGATTCTAATACGGCATCACCTGTAATTGTAAGTCCGCTGGTAGAAACATCAAATCCTATTGCAGTTCCGTCAACCTGACTAAATCCGCCTTGTTTTTCTACTAAAGTAAATGTTCCGGTTAGTTTTTCATAAGTGCCGGCATTATTATTAAACCAACCCATATTACTTAATAAAAGCTGACTAATGTTGTTATAGGTTATTCCGTTTGTATTTCCTGAAAAATTGATAATACTCAAAAATACAAGCCCAAAACCAGATATTGTACCCACACTAGCAGAATTGGCTACAATACAATCTCTAAAAATTAAGTTTTGAGTTGCCGCACCATTTAAGTTGAAAACACTTCCTGTAGCAGCTCTAATGGTTAAACTTCGTATACTTCCTCCGGTTGCGCCTTCAAATATATTGCCACTCGTTCTAAGAATAATATCGTCATTAGAATCTAAACCGTGCACATAAGCATTATTTAAATCAATAGGGAAATTAAACGTTACTGTACCGTTTATTTCATACAATGTATTAGAGTTTAAAACATATTTAGCACCGCCGCCCGCAGCTAATTCGGTAGCCAAAACAGTTGCGAGATTATCTGTAGATCGTATACGCTTGAAGTTTAATCTCGGATTTATACCGCTGCTTACCACCACCCATGAAGTCGAACCCGAAGAATAATAATAAAGAGCTTTCAAATCGGTATCGTAAACTATTAAACCATCAGCAGGAGAAGCTATGGCAGTTCTTTGTGCAGTTGTCATTCTGGGAGCCAGCATTCCCTGAGTTGTTGAGGTAATGTCTAATACGGCACTTGCATTAGGAGTTACTGTTCCAATCCCAATTTGTGCATTTCCAATGAATGATAAAAGGAAAAAAAACAGTATTATGAATGTTCTATTATTTTTTAGAGAAGTTGTAGTTATCATAATTTGGGGTTTTAGTGGTTTGGATAGAATAAAAAACTTTATTTTTTTAATAAGAAGGCTACTTGCCGGTATTTGAAATGACTACTTTTTTGGATATTTTTTCATTCTCAGCAGTTATAAAAGACACAATGTAAACTCCGGAACTTAAACCGGCAGTAGAGAAATTATAAGACTGTTCGGCACCTAAATTGTCTTTAAAGCGAACTTTTCTGCCCAGAATATCATAAAGAGTAAACGATTTTAGCTGAATAGCGTCTGGATTGGAAGCTTTTAATAACTGATTGGCGTTATCCTGACTTATAAAGAAATTGCTTTTTGTTTCTTCATCAACACCCAATGTTTTGTTGGTGAATGCAATTTTAAAACGGTCAGTATAAACTCCAGGCGCAATTGTTACCTCATAATTTCCGGTTTTAATGTCATGATAAGAAGAATCTAAAGCATCATAAATATAAACCGTCTGCGAAGGATCAAAATTGATGACCTCAGGAATATAGAATTTAAGTGTCGTATTTTCGGCCGCTTTTACCGTTAAAGGAATTTGTTTGTTTACCTCAAAAGCAACACCTTCGATGATATAACTTTTACCATCTACCAAAAAAGTAGCATCATTTGGCAGACTTCCGTCAATATTTAAGGCATCAATTCCGGGATCTACGCCATCTGTAGCCTCAGGTAAAAAAGCAAGAGCAAGCTGTCTTGTAAACTGATTATTAATAATCGTATTTATTCTAATATGCGGAATATCGTTGCTTTCCTGCTCATTTTGAGTTTCCTGATTTTCGGCATCTGTATTTTTTGCTGTTGTGTTAGGTCTGGCAGGTTTTTCAAATTGAGATAAACCAGCACCTTCTTTATAAAATATTCTATATGAATTTCTAAATGCGACAGTACCAGTCGAAGCCCCTTTTATAATAAACCCCTGACCAATAGGCGCATATTTTCGCTGTCTCATAAGCCCGGATGACGTTCCAACAGTGTTTAACGAACCATCACCTTTATAACTATTAAAAGTAGCGGGAACATAAATTCCGTTTGAGCCCAAAGTTCCGGGAGAGTAAGTAGCATAACCGCCTCGATAAGCTGCGATTAAATGAGAATTGATGGTTTTGTCCTGTTCCCAGAAATAAGCAATTCCTGTACATGCGCTGTTTAAAGGATCTAATAAAAAAGCGTTTAAGTGCATTGCCGAAGGATAAGGATTTCCGGTAAGGGTAGAAGCATTTGTACCTACAGATACCGTAATGGTACCGTCGTTAGGTTTTCCGCGAAAATCATAACGCTGTGCGCCTGTACCGCCTGGATTATTAACAACTCCGGTTCCTTCAGGATCAAGAGCGTCGGTTCCGCTGCTGCCTTTCATTGTAAAACCTTCTCCGGGAGCCAGAGTAGTCGTTGCACCAACCTGAACCCATTGCGAATAACTATTAGCATTTGTTAGTTTGTAAATCCATCGTGAAGCTATGGCAAGCGGATTTGCAGTTCCGTCAAAACTTTGCAGCGGAAGAATCGTAGCAGCCGTAGCAGCCGTAGAAGTTGTAGGCCTGTTTAATAAAGTGATTCCGAAATTACTGTTTCCGGCCGATGCACTTCCTACACCTACAGGAGAGCACCAATAATTGTAATCAAAATTATCTGAGCTTCCTTCCTGATAGACAGATATTGTTCCGGTTCCGGAATTTGTTGACGTTCCTGTTGTGCCTTGTACGAGCTGCGAAAGATTTCTTAAATATAAATTTGAATTTGCTGCCAGAGTAATGTTTTGCTGTACAAACAATACCTGATTTTTTACAAAAACCGGAGTACTCGCGCCCACATATATCTGAGAAAAACTTTGAAGGGAGATGATATAAATAAGAAAGGTAATTTTTTTCATAATTCTAAAATTAAATTTTACAGAAGACTCTATTTCAAGTAATTTTTACGAAACCCTAACTATTTATTTAACTGAGAAAAACGCTCAAAAAAAATTAGTTGTGAGATTACCTAATCATTCAGATTTAGGAAGACGTTTTAGTTAAAATCAAAAAAATCTTACTCATTAAGTAAGATTTAAGAAATTTACTATATTCAAATGTATTCTATGTAAGACGGAATTTCTTACATTATTTTTGTGAGAAATTACATAATTACCATTTTAACATTTTGAATATAAAAGAGTATTAAAGCACTTTTTTTACAACATTTGTCTTAAAAAGATTGGAGTATCCTCTGGCAATTAATCGGGTTTCAGATTCGTTCCAAATCTCACATTGCGCATTTACAAATTGTTTACCTTTTTTTACGATGGCTGTTTTGGCCAAAATAATATCACCGGAGTGAGCCGGAGCAAAATAATCCATGTTTAGATTTATAGTAGTGTAAAAATGTTCTTCATCAAGAGAAAATAACGTTGCACCAATACAATCATCTACAATAGCAGCTGTAACACCTCCATGAAGAGATTTAATAGGATTGGTCATTTCATCCCGAATAAGATATTTAAAAGTTACTGTTCCCGGTTCGGCAGCAACAACTATTGGATTCATCCAAAGCATAAAAGGAGATGGCGAAAGGGTGAATTCACCACCAATGTGATCTTGCAGTACTTGTAATCTAGTTTTCATTTTATTTTATTATTTTAATTATTAATTATACCAATCGGTATATTTTTATGGCTAAAAAAAGCAATCGTAAAAATTGCTTATTCTAAGTCTTCGATGATTTTATAAAGAGAAAGCATGATCGTTGATAAATCCTTGCCGTTTCCAGTCAGTTTGCTAATCATTATTCCGCCTTCGATTATGGCAATTATGGTTAAGGCTGTTTTTTCTGAATCAATTGATTGGGCTCTGAATTCGCCTGCAGTTATTCCTTGCTCGATTAAATAGATAAGTTTTTCTTTCCAGTAAAGAAGGGTTTTTTCAGCATATTTTTTAAGAACAGGATGCGTATCATCAGATTCTATAGCGGTGTTTAAAACCGGACAGCCGCCTACTGTAACTTCAAGTTCAGCATAATTTGAATATAATCTCGGATAAACCAGAAGTTTTTCTTTAAAAGTTCTCTGTTTTTCAATTTCACGGCTCAAAACATCGTGAAGCTTTTTTACATTATACTTAAATGCCGCAATAGCCACTTCGTCTTTATTTTCAAAATTGCCATAAATACTTCCCTTTGTAAGACTGGTTGCCGTTGTAATATCACTCATTGATGTGCCGCTGTAACCCTTTGTATTAAAAAGTGGAGCTGTTTTTTCGATAATAAACTGCTTTGTTTTTTCTGCTTTGCTCATTTTCAAAATGATTTATATATGTTACAAATATATACCAATCGGTATAATTTAGCAAATTTATTAAGTTTTTAACACGTTTGATATGAGAATTTTAAGTTTTACCATCCTAAAATTTAGTACCTTAGTTAGCAACTTTCTTTTATTAAAAATACAAATTATGCCTTGGAATCCAGAGATATACAATAAATTCAAAGATATTCGGTATCAACCCTTTTATGATTTAGCCGAATTCATAAAACCTGTAAGCGGAATGAGATCTATTGATTTGGGATGCGGAACGGGCGAGCAAACGGCTATTTTGGCTGATAAGTTTAAAGATGCTCATTTTTTAGGAGTTGATTCTTCGGCAGAAATGCTCGAAAAATCGAAACATCTTGAAACAGACAGACTGCACTTTCGAAAAGCTACTACCGAAGAAACCCTACATTCTGGCGAAAAATGGGATTTAATTTTCAGTAATGCGGCTTTGCAATGGTCGAATGATCATACTATGTTATTTCCAAACTTACTGAATTTGCTTAACAAAGGCGGACAATTTGCGGTACAAATGCCGGTTCAGCCAGAAAATAAACTCAATAAAATTCTTTCTGAATTGGTTGATGAAGAGCCCTTTAAAACGTATTTAAAAGGTTTTAAAAGAGATTCACCTGTTTTAAGTATTGATGAATATGCGCAGATTTTGTTTGACGGCGGTTTAGAAGATATTCAAATCATTCAGAAAGTGTATCCCATAATTGCAAAGGATCACGATACGCTTTTTGATTTTATTTCAGGATCGGCTTTAATTCCTTATATCGAAAGGCTTGAAGGTGAACAAAAAGAACTTTTTATAAAAACGTATAAAGAGAGAATTGCGCTCAGTTTTCCTAAACTTCCCGCTATTTATTCTTTTAAAAGGTTGTTGCTTTATGGGAGAAGAGGTGAATTGTTAATGGTTAATGGTTGATTGTTGATTGTTAATTATTAATTATGAGTTATTGGTTATGAGTTTAAAAGCGTGTAATAAAAATTACATAAAATGTTCCGTAGGAACATCTCGTTGGTAGAAAAAATGTTGTTGCCAATGTTTTTACGTTCCGTAGGAACGTTTGGTTTGTCTCCATTTTTTAGCAATTACATATCAAACGTTCCTACGGAACGTAAATGCGACAAGCTATTTTTTTTCTACCGACGAAACATTCCTAGCGGAATGATGCTTATGTTTATAATAAAATAACAAAATGTTATTTTAAACAAATAATAATCAAAACAAAAGGGCTGTTTCAAAAATGAAACAACCCTTTTTTATTTGAATTAATAAGAAACCGGATTTATTCTTTGTATAAAATAATAACAGCTTTGTAACCTGTTCCTACGTTCCATTGACTTGCTTTTATAACAGCACCTGTATCATCAAAAACCTGAAATTCGGCTGTATTTGGCGATGCAGAACCTTCGTTTAAAGCTTCAAAATCAATTTTGTTCATTCCTTTTACCAGATTTATTTTGAATCCTTTAAATTCACCAACAAGGCTAACTTCGGGTTCAATCACTTTATCATTAAGATATACTCTAATTTTATCACCGTCTACAAAAGCGGCATCACGATAACGTACTGTTGAGGTTGACGATTTGGTTACATAACCTCCTAAATATTCATTTCTTCTATAAAAAATGCCTTCAACATTAGCTTCTCTTTTATAAAGCGTATTGTCTTTAAAAAGCTCTTCCGGGTTTATTTTTAAAACAATTGGATCTTTAGAAAGAGTAGGTTCGTCGGGTGGAGGAGTTTCCGTTGGCGGAATCACTTCTTTACTTTCCGGAGTTTTAGACTGAATGGGCTGATATTTACCTTTTACTTCTTCTTGTGCCTGTAGATGCAGGGAAAACCCCGTTATAATTAAAAACAATATTTTTTTCATATACTTTAATTTATTGATATAATCCAGAAACTGTTAAGCCTCTGCATTAATAATAACATTTGATTAAAGTATTTATTGCTTTGGAAATAATAAAAAAATCTAAAATAATCTATTGAATATTGCCCAATGCGGTTGGTGAATAACCAAATTGCTTTTTAAAAGCAAAAGAGAAATGAGACAGATTTTCAAAACCCACTTCATAATAAATTTCGGTTGGTTTTTTCTTGTTTTCAGACAAATGATAATGTGCGAGCTCAAGTCTTTTTTGAGTCAGCCATTTTTGAGGAGTGGTATTAAAATACTTTTTAAAATCCCTGTTAAACGTAGACAAACTGCGCCCTGTTAAATATCCTAACTTTTCCATAGGCATATTAAACATAAAATTGCGCTGCATAAAATCGATGAGGTCAATTTTTCCGGGTTCATCAAAACTGGCCAGAATATTGTCGATACTTTTATCAATGGTTCTTAAAATACTAATGGCTTCGGTAATTTTTAAGGAAGCAATGTCTTCGGGAAAATCGCCTTCAATATCAAAATACGGCATTAATGAAGCCAGACAGCTTTCTAATAAAGGATGATTGTTGTAAGAGACGATTTTTTGCTCAGAAAGGGTTTTTCCGCTTAAATCAATATTTTTATAAAACTCTTTTAAACGTTCTACAGAAAGATGCATGACCACCGTTTTATGCGGCTGTCCGTTTTTGGGATAATTTATAATGGTTGCGAGTAAATTTCTGGGAATTAGAAAAATATCACCGGTTTTAAAAGTAAAAACAGAATCGGTTTGAATAATTTTAGTTTCGCCTGAAATGAACCAAATAAGCATATGATCATCAAAAACCAGATCAGATTTGAAGAATTTATCTTCATAACATGACAGTTTGATATCCGGAGTTAAATATTTTGAGATGTGTTCCATTTTACAACGATATTAACCGCCAAAATTTTCCTTTTTTATATCAAAGATAAAAATCCTGACGGTATATTACATTTTAGTTTTTATTAAATAACCTCAAATGACATTCCTAAAAGGCGTTCGCTTAAATCCCAAAGTCTTTTAGCGTTATCTTCATCTAAAGAATAAAGCTGTACGCCGCGTATGGTAGAAGGATCTTCAAATTTGTGTTCGATATTTCCAAGATCAAGTTCGGCTATATCAGCATCTTCACAATACACACCACCAATGTTTTGTAAAGAAGGGCTTGTCGCACACCAAATTGTAGTTGCCGCACCCTGCGGAAGCGTTTTTAATAAAACAGCTACTTCTGGTTTTAAATTTCCATCCTGATCGTGAGTACCAATTTGTTTGAACAATTCGATAGGTTCTTCTCTGCCTAAATCAGTACCCAGAACGCTTCCCGGATGCAGAGAATAAGCTCTCACATTAAATTCTTTGGCACGATTGTCAAGTTCCATAGCAAACAAGTTACAGGCCGTTTTAGATTGTCCATAGCCTTGCAACGTATGATACTCGCGATGAAGAAAATTAGGATCATTAAAATCAAACGGCGCCATTTGATGTCCGTATGAAGAAACATTTAAAACTCTCGCTCCATTAGCCTGTTTAAGTGCCGGCCATAACTTAGCAGTAAGCTGAAACTGTCCTAAATAGTTGGTAACCAATTGCGATTCGTAACCTCTGTGATCTCTGCGTAACGGCACCCACATAATTCCGGCATTATTGATAAGAAGATGCAGCGGTCTGCCAGATGCTATAAATTTTGCAGCAAAAGCATCGATAGAATCCGGATTCATAAAGTCTAAAGATTCTAATTCTACATTTGCAATTCCGTCAAGGTTTTTCTGCGCTTTGACAATATCTCTGGCGGCAATAATTACCGTTGCACCTGCATTAGAAAGTGTTTTGGTAGTTTCTAACCCAATTCCGGTATGGCCTCCGGTTACAATGGCAATTTTACCCGTTAAATCAATTCCTTTAATTACATCTGTTGAAGTCGATTTTGCATTGAATCCTGATTGTAAAGGTTTTTGCATTGCTCCCTGATAATTATTCGTTTTCATTTTTTTTAAATTTTTAATTGTTATGAAGCAAAATTAGAGAGATGAAAAAGGTTTGATTTTGTTTAAAACGTCATTTTTACTTTGTTTAAAACGTCATTTTTTTCTTCTATGTAAATGACAACATAAATGCTTTTTGAGTATCTTTAACGCCAGCTAAATCAGTTCTCTAAAAATATTTTATGAAGGCATTGATTATTGGGGCTACAGGCTCAACAGGAAAATATTTGGTAGATCAGCTTCTGGAAGATGGTGACTATACTTCGGTCGTAACTTTTGTTAGAAAACCTACTGGAAAGAAGCACATTAAATTAACAGAACACGTTGTAAATTTTGAAACTATTAATCAATATAAAGATTTAATAGCCGGAGATGTTTTGTTTTCATGCCTCGGAACTACTTTAAAAGCAGCAGGTTCTAAAGAAAATCAATGGAAAATAGATTTTGATATTCCGGCAGCTTTTGCTTTAAACGCTATGGAAAACAACATAAAATCGTTTGTTTTGGTTTCTTCTTATGGAGCTTCTGCTAAAAGCAGCGTTTTTTATTCGAAAATGAAAGGCAAACTTGAAGATTATATTGCCGGACTTAATTTTGAACAGTATATTATTTTCAGACCGGGACCTTTGGTTCGTGAAGATACGGACAGGCTGGGAGAAAAAATTTCGATTAAAGTGATTAATGCCCTTAATGCAATTGGAATTCTTAGAAAACTCAAACCGCTTCATACTGAAATTTTGGCTCAAAAATTAGTAAAAGCACCTAAAATACTTCCTTCCGGAACTACGATTTTGGAACTTAAAGAAATTTTCGAATTTTAAAACACATTATTCTTTCCGGCCTTTATACATTCTCGTCTATGAAGATATTTTCTATCAAAGTATTATTGATTTTATTATTTTTTACATTTATTTCCTGCGAAAATAAAAAGCCCAAACCAGTTTCTAAACCGTATAAGGCTGGCGTAATATTGTCTTTTGATGATGCTTATGTTGATGAATGGTCTGAAGCCGACAGCATTTTGAGAAAATATTCATGGAAAGCTACTTTTAATGTCTGCAGAATTGATTCTATTGGAGAACCTGAAATAAAAACACTGCTCGAAATGCAAAAGTATGGTCATGAAATCGCGGGACATGGTTATCATCATTACAATGCGGTAAAGTTTGTGAATCAAAACGGAATTACTGCTTATATGAATCAGGAAATAAACCCGATGATTGTTTCAATGAAAAAGAAAGATTTTAAAGTTACTTCTTTCGCATATCCGTACGGAATGAGATCTGAGCTTCTGGATAAATCATTATCCAACGATTTTAAAATTATAAGAGGACGCGCTTTTGGTGGTGAAATCCCTGAAAAACAAGACAGTTATTTTAATAATTCTAAAGTTGTATTTGCCTTTGATATAGACAATAGCCACGTACATTTTAGCATTCCGTATGTTTTGGAATTACTGCATTACGCTAAAAAGAACAATAAAATTTTGCTTTTATGTGGCCATAAACCAGTAAAAGAGGTTACAGAAAATTATCAGACCAAAATAGAAACTTTAGAGTTTATTTGTAAATACATGCAGCTAAACGATTTAAAATTCTATAGATTATCTGATTTAGATGATTTACTTCCTCAGAGTCAGGGATAATGAGTAAAATCAATTAAATCCATTCACCCGAAGCGTCGTAATTATTTGGTAAATAGGTAAGGTACTGAACCATTCTCGGGCTTTTGCCTCTGTTTGGCGTGGCGCAATGCGGTAAAGTATTATTCCAGATAATAAAATCTCCGGCATTGCCCAAAATAGGTTTAGGTTTTAGAGTGTTGATTGCTTTTTCTCGCGGATTTTCATTCGGTTTCAGATTATTTAACCAATCGTTTATTTGAGTATTAAAACCCGGAACGCAGTGAAAAGCACCGTCATCAATACCGCAGTCAGTAAGATAGAGCAGACCTTGAAAACCAAGCGTAATGGGCTGTTTTAAACTTATATCCCAATGCAGCGGACTTCCTAAAAAAGTAAAACGGCTGGTTTCAGGAGGGTTAAAACTTACTTTGTCTATTACTTTGTATATTTGGGTAGTGTTGTAAAGCTGTTCGTAGGCCTTTTTTATTTTAAGTGAAGAACGGTTTTTATTTAATGTTTCATGATCAGAAAAATGAAGCATCAATCCCTTTTGGTTTTCGTGTCTCTTGTACCAGGTTTCCGGTTTTTCCGGATCCATTTTCAGGAAATCCCAAATGGCTTTTTGAGTCGCTTCACAATCTTGTTTAGAGATCGCATTTTTAAGGATTACATAGCCGTTTTTATTCCAAAATTTAAGGTCTTGTTCAGATAGAACATTGTCGATCTCACTTTCTATTTCATCGTTTTGATCTGCTTTTTTAGTCTTTATCCAGTTTTTGAAAGCTTCAAAATCAGGTTTTTGAAAATATAAAAACTGTATAGCATCTTCCATACCAACTCCCAGTTCGTACAGGGTTTTCATTTCCAGATCCCAGGTTTGCGTATCATTTGCTGTAGAAACATTTGAGGTTTCCTGAGTACGTTTCCATAAATTTTCGAGAATATTCCAGTGCATGTATTTTAGTCGTTTTGGATTTTAAATTCAAATTAAAAATACAAACTTATTCTTTCCAGTCATCGGGTAAATTATCAAAGAAAAGCTGAACCGAAAAATCACCGGCAATTACACCATTAATTAGTAACAAATGTCCGTTTGGATTGTCTTTCATCGGCGCATTGGTTGAAATATTGTGAATTCCTCCATAAAAATAACCTAAAGAAACATTTATAATATCTGCCGGACCACCATCTTTTTTAACCAACTGAAAACCAGGTCTGAGCTGACCGGCTTTTGCATATTTTCCGTTTGAAAGTAAAAATACCTGATCGAAACTGCAAATAAGATCTCTTACTGAATCTCCAAAAATAAAATTAATGTAAACCATTGTGGGGCCAAAATCTGATTCTGTTGCACCAGAGCTAAACGAAATTTTAGCATCCAAAACTTCTGGAATAATTTTATTTTCCTGTTGTTTTATAGTAAATGCTAATACTGTATCTCCAATATTTAATAACTGAATATCCTTTTCTCCTTGAGATACAGCAACTTTAGTAGAATAAGTAAAATCCTTGACTTTTAAATTTTCTGTTGGCTTAACTGGTTTAGTTTTCATAAAAAGTAGTTAGTTGGTTGTTAGATTTAGTCTGATGTTGTTATAGGGTTACTCAAAAATAGTGTATAAAAAATTCTCCTTTCAAAGTAGAAATACGGGTTTTAATAGCGGATAAAAAAAAAGTGCTAAATATTTTAATTCAGCACTTTATCTTAATTTTTTTAGCGGAATTTTAGCTAATCTACTTTATAAGAATCATCAGCAAAAGGATCATGGTCATTCTCGTCATAATCTTCGATTAAATCATCGTCGATGTCATTTTCGTCAATATCTTCATCATCAAAATCGTCATCATAATCATCATCACTTTCTGAGGCATAAACGAAATTATTATGATAGTTTTCATTTAGAAAATATTCCAGATCGATATTATCTTCTTCAATTTTTTCCAGCTGATAAGGATCAGTATAATCTTTTTCACTTAAATTAAAATCATTTTGATATCGATCGTAATTTGTGCTTTTATGTGGTATCATGATTACAATTTTATTGATTTATAACTAATTGTGTAATAAATATACAAAATATTGAAACAAAGAGACTTATAATTTCGATTAAATTTGAAAATATATTACAAACTTAAAATATTGATTATGAAAGCGATATACAAACTAGGAATAATGACTTTTGTGTTTTTTACGGTATTGTTTTTTTCCTGCAAATCTGGAGGAACTACAGTTGCAGGAGATTCAGATGCTATAAAAGCAGGAGACAGTACTTCATTAAATTCGGGTTCAAAAGGTACGACACGAGCAAATGAAGGAAACGAAGACGGAGACCCGCAGCCGGGAGATTTACCGAAAAAATAGAAAGTATTAAATTTGAAAAATACTTTTCAAAAATCCTCTTTCGTATAGAAAGGGGATTTTTTTGTAAAATTTATGTTGTAAAATAATTACTTTTATAAGGTAAATATTTATTAGAATCCGCGTCTTATGGAGTTACCTAAGCTGCCATTTTATAGAAAATACAGTCTTATTCTTAAAGCCATTCTCGCTGGCGGAATACTGGGTTTGGCTTATACCGCTATTACAGATGCCGGAACTGATTACGAATATTTAAAAATGCTGTTAGGTGCTGTCATCGGCGTTTTTATTGGTTTTATAATCATAACTTTCGAAAAATCACTCATTCGGATAAATCAGTTTTCATTTGCCAATTCGATGCTGCTAAAAGCGCTTATTTACAGTATTGGTATACTTGTATTCTTACTTTTATTTGCCGTTACTTTTACACGGTTTTCTGAGCATCTTTCTTATTATGAGGCTTTTAATAAATACATAAGTGACAGACTCATTAATGATTTTATATTTTCGCTTGGTGCATCTGTATTTTTAATTCTTTTTCTGGAAATCAGCAGTTTATTGAGTGTTGGTTTCTTTTATAATTATTTTACCGGACAATACCATCGCCCAGTTCAGGAAGAACGTGTTTTTATGTTTGTCGATGTAAAATCTTCTACCACACTGGCTGAGCAGCTTGGCGATATTTTATATAGCAGTTTGCTTCGGGATTTATTCAATGATTTTACAGATGCTATTCTTGCTTCTCGAGCAGAAATTTACCAATATGCCGGAGATGAAATTATTCTTACCTGGAAATCAAATTGTGCAATCAAAGAAAATCGCTGTTTATATTGTTTTTATCTCCTCAAAAAAAGTATTTTAGACAGAAGTGATTATTATTTAAAAACGTACAATATCGTTCCAAAGTTCAAAGCCGGAATGCATATCGGTACGGCAGTAACTACCTGGGTTGGAAAAGTTAAAAAAGAAATTGTTTATCACGGAGATCTTTTAAACACAACTTCTCGAATTCAATGCAAATGCAACGAATTTAACCATGACTTTGTTATTTCTGAAACCATGAAAAATGCATTGGCAAAAGATTCTTCTGTAGAATACATTCAGCAGGGAGAAATTTTATTAAGAGGAAAAGTAAACCCTGTAAAATTGTATACAGTAGGTTTTAATTTCTAAAAAAGGTTTTTATAAATCCTGTCTTTTTAAGCATCTTCCTCTGGGTTCATCGCCTTCACGAAGTACTATATCCGAATGTAGAAACTGAGCGGCATCAGCAGAATCTTTCACTTTAACAGCACTTCGCTCCAGCATTTCGGCTTCAAATTCAGTTAAAACACTTTTCCTGATTCCGGCAGATCTCCATTGAGAGAAAGGTCTGCAGCCTTTTGTAATAGTGCGGGCGAGAGATAAGGCATCCAAAAGCGCCTGATTAGCTCCCTGACCTTTAAACGGACTCATTGGGTGAGCGGCATCACCAATAAGAGTTGCCTGACCTGCATTATTAAGCAAATCTGGTTTCAGTAATTCTCTGTCGTAAACAGGATATCCTGAAATAAGTGTTTCCTGAGTTGCAGCTAAAATTTGCGGGATTGGTTCGTGCCATTGTGTTCTTCGGCAGGCTTCTTCTTTTAAGGCTTGTGGACCTTGTGCACTTAAAATTTTAGCATCTTCTTCTGTCATCGGAAAACTAAGCTGCCACATGACAGAATCGGCTTTATAAGGCATTATGTAAATTCGTTCGTTGCCATTGGCAGTTTGAAATACCGTAGCAGAATCTAAGAGCGAACTATTAAGATTTTCAAGTGCTGAAAGTGGGCAAATACCCAATATTACAATGCATCCTAAATAACGTAAAGGTGCTGTATTTTCATCAATAAGCAGTTTTCTAACCGAACTGCGAATACCATCGGCCCCCACAACAAGATCAGCTTTAAAATTCTTGATTTCTCCTTTTACATTAAAAGTCAGATTAAGACTTTCATCATCCGTTTTTTCAAAGTTTAACAGCTGATGTCCCCATTTTACAGTATCGTGTCCGCCGGTTTGTTCAAGTAAAGCCAGTCGCAAAGATTGTCTTGCAATGTGAATATTGGTGCGTTTAGGCGATGTTTTGATATCAGACTGAAGCCATTTTCTAATTCCCCATTCGCCAATTACTTTTCCCTCAGTTGTATGAACCAAATGCCTTGTAGAAATAACGCCTTCGTCAAGCGAAAAAATTCCCAATCCTTCAATCGCTTTACTGGCTTGTTGTAAAGTGAGTCCGTAACCCTGAGATCGGGAACTAAACTCATCATCACGTTCAAAAAGAGTAAAAGGAATTCCGCGATGCAAGCAGGCAGCAGCAAGTGCAGTTCCGCCAATGCCGGCGCCAATAATAGCTACGTGAGGATAGTTTTCGGTATCTGGTTCAGGATTATGAACCGAAAGAAGTAAACCAGAACCGCTGCATTTAGAACATGGAGATAAATATCCTTTTGGACGAACAGGCTCTGTACCTTCGCCTTTTGTTTTTTCAAATTGTTCAAGTGCCGTTTGATATTGCAATCTCACTTTCTTGCTCAGTCTTTTGCTTTTTTTGCCACGTCCAAGACATTCAGGACACATAGTCCAGTTTGCAATTTCATTTTCTACAGTTTTCCCGATCACTTTAATTTTGACTTTTGTTCTTTTAAATAATTTAACATGAATGCTTTATGTTTTTTGATTCCTGTTATTTACAAAAGGCGTGCAAATTTAAGACAAAAGTTTCTATGATAAAAAATGCTGAATGTTTTTTGCAATTCTTTAGAAAAATAAAATCAGGTTTTAAATTATAACCTGGCTGGCTTTTTTTATTGAAAGTTTTATGAGTTCGCAAAAAAAAACATATTCTGTAAGTATTTTAATCTTAAAATTAATTTTGAAGCCTGTCTTTAATTAAAATGCTGTATTTATTAAGTACTGAAAGGGTTAGATTTTTTGAAAAAAATGAAAAAGTAAAAAAAAGTATTATTTGATTTTTATAGATTTGTAGATTCTATGATTTTCCAAAAAGAATTAAATTGGAAAGCAATTATTAATATAATGACAATGAAATCCGTTACCTCAATATTTTTATTTTTAATTTTCGGTTATTCAAATTGTTACTCTCAATTGAGCTCAGATCAAATATGGGAAAGCTTTAAACAAGGAGAACGCACCAACTGCTCGTCGATTGCTTTAATCAAAGCCGCTTTAAATATTTATGGTTTAGACAATCTTTTTATAACCGAAAAAATAAGCGACAGCGAGCAAAAAATTACCCTGAAAAATAATGCATCCTTTAATTTAAAAAATACAGAACTCGAGAAAGCCAGATTTTCGGCCGGTTTTGTGCTAATTAAAGATAATTGTGAAGCCGAAGCCATAACAGACTATGCTATACTTGCATACGCAGTAATGGCAAAATACAAACAGATTATTGACAAAGATGCCACTTTTGATAAAGCACTGGAAGATTTAGAAGATGGCGAAGTGTATACGCCAACCATTTATAAATATCTGGGTTTTGAAAAAGGCAAGCAAATTCAAAAACTAAAACGGCAGTCTGGAAATGAATTTTGCGGTGTTGTGGCGTGGTCAACAGCACATGCGGTGTTTGTTTGTGAGGAATTTATGGATTATTACGGCAACAAAAAGAGTATTTGGATAAAATATCCAGGGAGATTTAGAATAATTAAGTCACCGGAGGGAATAAAAAGCACCCATCAAATAGCTGAAATTCCTAAAGATACTCTTACTTATGACGACGAAATTGAATGATATTACACTCATTGTTAAAGTTTTCTAAAAAAAAGAAATGAAATAAGTTGCGATTTAACTTAATTTATATATTTTTGTCACAACCAACAACTAATTTACATCTACAAAATGAAGAGCAAAATTATACTATTATGTGCCCTTTTCTTCTTGACGACTGGCGCTATCATGGCACAAGCAAAAAATGCCCCAAGAAGTATTATCAGTACAACAGCTTTAATTCGTAAATACCACGATCAAAAAGAATTAAGCGGAATGCAAAAAGGTGAACTTTTAGAATTGTACATCGAGCGTATTAAAGTTTTAGTGAAAACTCTTCCTTACATCGCTTTGGTTACAAAACCAGGAGTTACTATGGCAGATTTAGGTATTCCAGACGATGGAGACCACAAAAAAATCTTAGATAACCAAGCAATTGGAACTTCAACTTTCTTAGATACTACAGTAGAGTTTCAAAGAAAAATGATGCCTTACTCTGATAAAGGAAACCTTATCGCTGCGATTTTATTCTATGAAAATACATTAAAATCATTACACGAATTCAACGAATTGAACGAAATGTAATATTTGAATATATTAAAATAAAAAACTCCAAAGTCATTTGATTTTGGAGTTTTTTATTTTAAACCAATTTGGATCACATTATTAAAACAATTCCAGTTGGTTGTTTGGATTAGAAGGTTTGTTTTTTGGAGGTTTGGCGTCTCCAAAAACGGTTTTCCCGCCATACTTATAGGAGTTATCGCGTTCTCTTTGAATTAGTGCATCAAAGTTTGAATTAGGAGTAAAGCTTTCTTCTGCCTTTCTTGAGATTTCAGACAGTTTTTTAATTGCCTCTATTTTATCGTTATTCCCAATTTTGGCGCGATTGATTGCCCTTTGCAAAGTATTAATCGTTTCGTCATAAATTTTTACGGGAACAGGAAACGGATGTCCGTCTTTTCCGCCGTGTGCAAATGAAAAACGTGCCGGGTCTTCAAATCGGGTAGGAGTACCGTAAATAACTTCGCTGACTAATGCTAAAGACTGTAAGGCTCTTGGACCCATTCCTTTTAAAAGTAATAATTCTTCAAAATCTTCGGGTTTATTTTCATGAGTTGTCCAAAGCATTGCACCGAGTCTTTTCATGTTGACATCTTCCATTCTCACATCATGATGCGCAGGCATAGAAAGATACTGCATTTCTTTTATGATTTTTGCCGGAGATTCTTTTGTTAATTCTAAAATACCTTCTCTGGATTTAGAAGCAGCCTCAGCCGTAAGATTTAGAATATTTCCCTGATTTTCACCATAAATAAAAGTATGCGGTTCGTTTATAAAAGATTTTAAATCCTGCGAATGCCAATGATATCTTCTGGCGGTTTTAGAATCAGGATTCATTCCCTGCTGAATTACAGCCCATTGTCCTTTATTATCAACAATAAAATTATGCTGGTACAATTGAAATCCGTCCTGAATTGCCGTATTGTCTACCTTCGCTGTAAGTTTACTGCAGTTGGCCAGATCACTGCCGTCAAGTCCTGTTTTTTCGCCTACAAATAAAAGTTCCTGCGGCGTCAAAAGAGAATGTTTTCCTTTTCCTCCGCAAATATAAATTCCGAGTTCTTTTGAATGAGGATTTACCGATTTTTTTAAAGCTCCCAACACAGAAGTTGTAATACCCGACGAATGCCAGTCCATTCCCATAACGGCTCCAAAGCTTTGAAACCAAAAAGGATTACTAAGTTTGCTTATTACTTCAGAAGTTGAAAATTCTAAAGCAATAGTTTCTACAATTGCCAAACCTAGTTTAGCCATACGTTCAGAAAGCCATAAAGGAACTTGTCCATAATGCAATGGGAGATCAGCTGTACCGGAACGTTTCATGGGATATTGAGTTTTTACGAAAGTACGAAAAAATCGGTTATTAATTATTTGGATTTCAAATCGTTGAAGGATTATAATTTTGAGAGTTTTCCAGCATCCCATTCTCGCTTTAGCATCGCAAATTGAAATTCGCTTCCCCATTTTCCTTTAAAAAATATATTTTCAATAAAATGGCCTTCTTCTCTAAAACCGATGCTTTTTAATAAATTGATAGAGGCAATATTTTCTGCATCAACAATTTCAACTACGCGGTGAATCTTTATTTCATCAAATAAAAAGTTTAAAATACCCAAAAAAACTTCTTTAGCGTAACCTTTTTTTTGTTCGAGATGCGAAATCGTAATCCCAATTTCTGCAATTCTCGAATCGTACTGATCGAGTTTAATAGCGCAGTCACCAATAAGTTTTCCTGTTTTATTTTCAATTGCGTATTGTACCCATTCTCCCGGGATTCCAAAATATTTTACCGAATTTTCTTTTATGAAATCTTCTGCCTGTTCGATTGTCATAACGTCAAAACCTTGATATTTTGTTACTTCCGGATTTGAACGATACACAATAAAATCATTCAGGTCTGATAACTCGAGATGGCGTATAGTAAGCTGTGAAGTTTTTATATGTAATGGTTTCATTATTTAGTTTTCTTTTTAATGAAATGAAAATAGATCAATTTCATTGAATTTACAAAATTGCGAACAATAAGTTTTTTAGTTAGAATTTTTATTTCGGCTATTGTAAGTAATTTTTTATTTTACTTTCAAAAAAGCGAATCTCATTAAAAACAAGGTTTATTTTTTTTATATTCTCATTTCCAGAGCTTTAAATTATCAAGTTTGCATCTATATTAATTCTTGATTTTTTATTTTCTTTAAAATTGTATGTATTTGATTATTAGTTTTTTAATGTAGCGAAATCGTTGTATGAATCTTGATTTTTTGTCCACTTTTTCCTTAATTTATTTTTTAGGTATAGTTTCGTTATGACCTTATTTTGAGGCGCTAACTATTTTAAAAAACCAAAACTTATGAGAAACAAATTACATTCTATTTTATTTAAAAGAGACAATTATTGCCATATTATATTATGGTTTTTTTTCGTTCTCGTAACTTCAAATTCTTATGCACAGCGTGGTTATTATGACGCAGCGTATAAGAGATACGAAGCCAATTTAGGGCAATTGTCTAATGGAGCTTCGGTTACTTCAAAATCATACAGTCAGGCCGATCTTCAGTCTGAAGCTTCAGATCAGCAATGTGTAAATATGTCTGCGACAAATGCTACTGTTCAATGGACTTTAACAGAAGCGGCTGACGGACTTGTAATTCGATATAGTGTTCCCGACGGACAATCAGCAACTTTAGGCGTTTACAACGGAAATACAAAAATTACAACGCTTACTTTAACTTCGACCTGGTCATGGGAATATTTATGGAGTAATGGAAATCCAAATAACAACGGAATTACGAACCAAAACCCAAGAATGCGATTTGACGAAGTACGTTATAAACTTCCTGCTAAAATTGCTGTAAACGGAACCTTAAAACTGGTTAGAGAATCTGGAAATGTTCATGTAGATTTTGCTGAAATGGAGCCAGTTCCTACGGCTGTTACAGCTCCATCTGGTGCGGTAACGTATTCAGGAAACGGAAGTGATCTGCAGACTTTTATTGATGCAAACGGCGGTAAAAAAATATTTGTTCCTACAGGTGTTTATAATGTTAATCGTGAATTGTATTTTGGTTCTGCAAATACTTCATTAATTGGAGCTGGAATGTGGTACACGCAGATCAATTTTACAAACACAAGCAGTTTAAATGGCGGTTTGCGTGCCAATGCAAGTAATATTTCGTTTACCGATATGTATTTAACAACCAATTCAGCTTCAAGAAGTAATTCTTATAAAGCTATAAATGGAGTTTTTACATCGGGTTCGATTGTAAAAAATATTTGGGCAGAACACTTTGAATGCGGTGCCTGGATTGCACAATATAATGTAGGCGGTCCTGCAATTGCAGATGGTTTTACATTGTCGCATTGTCGTTTTAGAAACAATTATGCAGATGGAATCAATCTTTGTAAAGGAACGGCAAACTCAATAGTTGAACATTGTAATTTTAGAAACAACGGAGATGACGATCAGGCGATTTGGTCAGCTGACGGATTGGAGTGTATTAATAATACGTTTAGATACAATACTTCTGAAAACTGCTGGAGAGCTTCAGGTTTAGCTATTTATGGAGGAAAAAACAATAAAGGTTATAATTTAATTATTAAAGATAACCTTGAGGCAGGAATCAGAGTAAGTAATAATTTTCCGGGAGCGCCATTTAACAATGATGGAATGCACGAAATTCACGATATTACCGTAACTACCTGCGGAACTTTTAATGATACTTACAATAATCCTGTTCCGGCTGTTGATATTTTTAGTGCAACAAATGCAGGAAGTCAGGTAAAAAACGTTCAGATTTATAATTTAGATATTATAGATTCAAGAAATGATGCTATTTCGCTAAGTAAAAGATCCGGAGATGGTATTTACAATCTTAGCTTTAAAGATATTACGATTAACGGTACCGGAAAAGAATATCCAAACAATAATGTGCTTAACAGAAACTGGGGAAGAGGTTATTTTGTTCTTATCGCAGGTTCTCCAGCCGGAAACGGAACGTATTGTAATATGAATTATTCAAACAGAGGAGGTAATGCCACTACAAATGAAGAAATCAGTGCGATTGGTACTTTTTCCTGGACTCAGGCTTCTAATTGTTCTACTTCAAATGTTCCGGTTACGGGAGTTACAGTTTTACCAACAACAGTTTCTTTAGGCGTAGGCGCAACACAGCAGTTAACACCAACTGTTGCTCCGGCAAATGCTACAAACAAAAATGTAACGTACAGTTCTAATAATACAGGTGTTGCAACCGTAAACGGATCTGGTTTAGTTACAGCTGTTGCTTCTGGCACTGCTACGATTACCGTAACAACACAAGATGGAGCAAAAACAGCGACTTCAGCAATTACCGTAACTTCATCAAATGTAGCGGTAACAAGTGTGAGTTTAAGTCCATCAACAGTATCTTTATCAGTAGGAGCAACACAGCAATTAACAGCAACAGTTCTTCCTTCTAATGCCACAAACAAAAATGTATCCTATAGTTCAAATAATACGGGTGTTGCAACTGTAAATGCATCTGGTTTGGTAACAGCAGTTTCAAACGGAACGGCCACAATTACAGTAACAACTGCGGATGGAAACAAAACGAGTACTTGTGCGGTTACTGTTAGTACAGCAACAGGAAATTACTTTACAATTAGAAACAGATGGACGGGTAATTATTTATATGATGCCGGTGCAAATGTTGGATACGGAGCAACTGTAGCAAACAACAACTACAAATGGGAAAAAGTAGCTATTGATGCCACTTATTACATGATAAGAAATGTAGGTACAGGAGATGTAATGCATATCGAAAATTTGACAGGCGTAGTGCAATGTACAGCAGGTCAGTCTAGCTGGTGGAGTGCTCAATGGTTAAGCGAAAATGTTGACGGTACTTACGTAAGAATTAAAAACAGATGGCAGACTGGCGCGATGATTCATATCGAAAACCTTACAGGTTCTGCTCAATACAATGGCGGACAAAATAACTGGGAAAGCGCACAATGGCAGTTTCAAAATACTACAGCTTCTAAAAAGATAAATGTTAGTGAAGTAACGGTTGAAAATGCTGCTGTTAGTCTTTATCCAAATCCGGCTGTAAATAATGAATTTAATATTGCGTTTCCGGAATTAGAAGCTGGAGATACTGCAACTGTAACGGTTACGGATATAAACGGAAGAAAAGTTTTGGTTAAAAAACTGAATGCTTCTTCTAAAATTAATCATGATTTAGCTTCTGGAATTTATGTTGTTACGATTAGTTCTAATAGTTTAAATGTTTCTAAAAAACTAATCGTTAAATAATATTTAGTTGGCAGAAAAAATGTCATCAAAATCAAACGTTCCTGCTAACATAATTTTCTACCGACGAAATGTTCCTACGGAACATAGAATATATAAATAAAGGCTGTTTCTAATTTTGAAACAGCCTTTTTGTTATAATAAAATTTTAGATCCAGTAATCATTCCGTAGGAATGTTTCGTCGGTAGAAAAAAAATAATGACCGACCGGATTTACGTTCTGTAGGAACGTTTGAGACGTTGGATTGAAAAAAATAATGGAAAATCAAACGTTCCTACGGAACGTAAAATAATGATAATAAATTTATTTTTTCTACTGACGAAATGTTCCTACGGAACATAAACTCTATAAATCAATTTCCTTTCAATAAATTAATACTTACTGTAGCAATATCATTATCCGGGAATCGTTTAAAAATGACTTTATCGGGAAATAATCCTGCCTCTGCAGCAATAGTATTAAAAACATCAATTTCAACAATATACTGGTCAGAAAAACCATGTGTGGCATCATAAGCAGTAGCAGGAGTTTTTCCTAAATTATCTGCGGCGAGTTTCGGACTTATGGTATGCAATTCTATCAAAAGCAAACCAAATTTACGAACATAAGGAGACCATTTTTGTAAATGTTCTAAAAGATTATCTTCTACCAAATTATTGTTGATTCTTTTTCCTTTATACGCGAATGCTCCGGTAGACTGACTGACTCTGTCTTTTTTAATATGTAAAGGATCACTCCAGATTCTGTTATGATCCAGAAAAGTCCTCACATTGAGAAGATCTTTTAGGTCAATATTGTAATTTTCTTTTAAATCATTCGAAAGCAAATCAGGGCGTCCGATATCTCCCCAAATAACTTTCGCCCAAATATCGGCTTTAATTAAATTGGCTCGCGTCACTTTTAAAGCAGCCTGATTATAATCGGCTCCAACTAAAAATAACGGATAATCATCAAGCATTCTTCCTCTTAAAGTCTGTCTGTCAATAACTTCAAAAATATGCTGCAAAAAAGCCCCGTTGCCGCAGCCCATATCCAGAATTCCTTTTGGCTGTTCTTCAATTGGGAGATTAAAAAGTTTGATGATAATTTCGTCAACTACTTTAAAATAAGTGTCATGCGCACCGCCGCTTCCCCAAACATTCATTTCACGATCAACATGAATTTCGTTTTCATCGTCGACAGCCTTTTTTAAAACTGCAGGATTTCCAAAAATCAATTCTTCAATTTTGGCAAAAGTAGGCAGATAAGAAACCGTAACGCCATAAGCACTGGCTCTTTTTGCAAAAAACAAACCCGTTTCGGTAAATTGATAATTGCCGTTTTTTTCCAGAAACCAGCCCAGAAAAACGAAGAAATCTAATATTTTTTTAAAGTTTTCGGGAGATTTATGAAACTCTTCGGGTCTGAAAGAAGTTTCCATAAAATACTTATGAAACATGCCGTTCATGGCTAAACGAACAATGGTTGGCCCGGCCAGATAACCTTCAATATGCTTTAAAATCTGATCCTGAATAGCATTCGTCAAATCATCATCAGAATGCGAAATTCCGTAATTCTTTTTATATTTTTCGATAATAATATTGAGTTTTTCAAACGGCGCATCATCAAAAAGTCTTGGATGAAACTGAATTGAAAATTTTAATAAATCCACAACATCCTGATAAAGATAAAACAGTGAGAAAGCGATTTCTGTTTTTTCATTTACAGAAATCGTAATTTCATCTTTAGCATTGTCAACTTCATAATTTAAAAATCCCTGAGAGGCTAAAATTCTCAAACCAACATTCAGATAGCCTTCATTTGTTTTAAAAACGGTGGTTAGCTCAGCTAATTTTACCAGTTTTTTATTTAGGATAAATTCTAAAACGCCATTATTTTTTAATGCTATAGCTGTCGGGGCTACTGCTAAACCGTCAAGATGCCTGAAAATATAACTTCGAAGTTGAGATGTATGGGTCATAGTATAAGAATGAAAGTGTTTTAAAATTAGTAATTTTTTTTACACGAATAACGCGGCTGATTTATGAAAGGTGATGTTTTTTCTTCTCTTAAATAGCTTTTAAATAATGGTAAAGAATGAAGATTTTGAGTTTTGAATTAAAAAAAATCTTACACTAAAGAAAAAAATCACAAAAGGTTAACTTGTTTGTTTTTAGATGTTTGTAATCATACGTTTAAATTTCTTAGCATTTTTTTTTCAAAAAGAACCGTTAAAATTTTTGAGTTCGTTTTTTTAATTTACCTTTGTTCTATCAAATTAGTAGAATTTATGATGTTTATTGACTTTGTAAATCATTGAGCAGGAAAATCTTAGCTGTTTTTGATAATTGACTTCAAATTTTCTTTAGAAAAAAATAATATACAGGCCAATTAAAATAGTAGTAATCAAAAAAAGAAAAAAATGAAAAAACGAATGTGCTGCAGATAAAAAAACCATTTCTGTTGCAGCAGAAATGGCGAAGCTTAAAGAAATTGTACATCTCTATAAGGAAGCAGGAATGGACTAAATCCGTCCTCGGCTTACCTTATTTATTAAACTAAAACAAAGTAATGAAAAAAAAAATAAATAGATATGCATGGCTATGCATTTTGTTGATTTCCATAGGGATTAGAGCACAGGAAACGAAACCTTTAATCCAGTCGAAACTAGAAGGGATAGTAATAGACGCCGCTACAAAAGAGCCTATTATTGGAGCTTCTGTAAATATTAAAGGAACCACTCACGGTGTTTTAACAGATTTTGACGGGAAGTTTTTTTTCCAAACAGGACAAAAATTTCCTTATACATTGGTAGTAAGTTTCCTGGGATATAAAAAAGCAGAAACTGTAGTAAGCGAAAATTCAGTTGTAATAGGTCTTACTCAGGAACAAAATCAGTTATCAGAAGTTGTTGTAACAGCACTTGGTATTTCTAAAGAAAAAAAATCTTTAGGATATACTACGCAGTCTCTTAAAAACAAAGAATTAGTAGATACAAAAGAAACTAACTTTTTAAATAACCTTACAGGTAAATTAGCGGGTGTTCGTATTACGAATTCACAGGGAGACATGGGATCTTCACGTATTATTATTCGTGGAGAAACTTCTATTGCAGGAAATAACCAGCCATTGTTTGTGGTTGACGGAGTTCCGGTAGATAACTCACAATTAGGAAGTGTTGGCGGTGCTACACGAGATTTCAAAAATGCAATTGCCGATTTAAATCCACAGGATATTGAATCATTAACGGTGCTTAAAGGTCCGAATGCTGCAGCTCTTTACGGATCTCGTGCAGCGCATGGTGTTGTGCTTATTACTACAAAATCAGGAAAAAGCCAAAAGGGACTTGGAATTAGCTTTAGCACAGGTATAACACTTTCTCAGGTTACTACTTTGCCACGTTTTCAAAATACATTCGGGCAGGGTTCTAACGGAAGATTTAGTTATGTTGATGGAAAAGGAGGCGGAATTAATGATGGTGTTGATGAAAGCTGGGGACCTAAAATGGACGGACGTCTTATTCCTCAATTTTATTCAAATGGAGAAGCGGTGCCTTTTGTAGCGCATCCAAATAACGTAAAAGACTTTTTCAATACAGGTCTTACGTATGACAACAGTGTTTCTGTAGCAAAATCAGATGATAAATCAGATTTTCGTTTAGGAGTAAACAATCAAAAACAATTAGGAACTGTACCTAACAGTGAAGTAAACAAAACAAACGTCAGCATTAATTCTAATTACCAGATTTCTAAAAATATTAAAGTTGGTGTAACAGGAAATTATATTACTACTAATGCTCCGGCTCTTCCGGGAGGTCCGTCTGGTAACCGTGCTGCGGGTGTAATGCTTCAGTTTCTTTGGTTCGGACGTCAGGTTGATATCAATCAGCTTAAAGACAATAGAAATGTTAACTGGAATAACAGTTACTACAGCAACCCGTATTGGAATGCTTATTATAATACTACAAGCCAGCAGCGTAACCGTATCATTGGAGACATTCACTTAGATGCTAAACTTGCTGAAGGACTTAATTTTAAATTCCGTACAGGAATTGATTACTACAATGATCGTAGAAAATACAAAATTAAATACGGTACAAACGGAACGCCATACGGTTCTTATGCAGAAGATGCTTATACTGTAAGTGAACAAAATACAGAAGGTATTTTTACTTATACTAAAAAATTAAACGATGATTTTAGTTTAGATGCTCTTGGAGGTTTCAATATTCGTAACCACAGCGACGCAAACAACTATCAAAAAGCACCGCGTTTAGCTGTACCGGATTTGTATACGTTAACGAATTCTCGTGATCCGCTGACTTCCTCAAATATTTATTCAAGATTAAGAGTGTATAGTGCTTATGCTTCGGCACAATTAGGCTATAAAAACTATGCTTATTTAAACTTAACAGCTCGTAATGACTGGTCATCAACATTACCAAGCAGCAACCGTTCTTATTTTTATCCTTCTATTAACGGAAGTTTGATATTATCTGAAGCATTAAATTTAAAAAGCAATACGCTTGATTTCTTAAAAGTAAGAGGAGGCTGGTCTGAAGTGGGTAATGATGCAGATCCGTATCAATTGTCTACGGTTTACAATTTCCAGACAGCTTTTGACGGAAACCCAATTCAGACTTCTTCTCAAAAGAAACTGAATGAGAACCTGAAACCTGAAACGACTCGTTCTACTGAGGTAGGTTTAGAAGCTTCTTTCTGGAAAAACAGATTGCATTTTGACGTAGCGTATTATAACACAAACAGTTTTGACCAGATTTTAGAAATTAAAACAACGGCTTCAAGCGGTTATAATTCACAATTAATCAATGCCGGTAAAATCAACAACCGTGGTATTGAAGTTCAATTGGATGGAAATCCTATTCAGACTGAAAATTTCAAATGGAATGTGGGTGTAAACTACTCAAGAAATATCAGCGAAGTGAAGATTTTGGATTATGATAAACAAATTCAAAACTATACAATTGGTTCTTCCGGAGGTGTAGATGTACTGGCATCTGTAGGGCAGGCGTATGGCGCACTTTATGGAACTGCTTATTTACGTGACGCAAACGGAAATATCGTAGTGGGTGCTAACGGATTACCAAAAGCAGATCCGCAGAAGAAAGTTTTAGGACATTATACTCCGGATTATTTAGCTGGTGTTACAAACACATTAACGTATAAAAATCTTGAATTATCTGTTCTTGTCGATGCAAGTGTAGGAGGAGAGCTTTTCTCTGGAACAAACAGAACGGGTAATTATACAGGGGTTTTAGCACAGACTCTTCACGGACGTGATGCTGCAAACGGTGGTTTAAACTATTACATAAATGGTTCTACAAAAACGTTATTGCCAACTGGAGCGGCTCCAAACGGAACTACAGTTTATGATGATGGTATGATCTTTAATGGTGTATTTGCAGATGGAACTCCAAATAATCAGGTAATCAGCGCTCAGGAATATTACAAAGCTTCTTACAATATTAGTGAAGCGTATATATACAGCTCAACTTTTGTAAAATTAAGAGAAGTAAAACTGACTTATAATTTTGACAAGAAATTTGCCAGAAAAATTGGTTTTGACGGAGCAAGTATTACGGCAGCCGGACGTAACTTATTCTTTATTTATAAAGATGCACCAAATATTGATCCTGAAACGGCTTTCAATACTGGAAATGCTCAGGGATTGGAGAGTTTAGCGCTGCCAACTACGAGAAATTTCAGTCTTAATTTAAATCTTAAATTCTAAAAATCAGAATCATGCTAAAAAAATTGACATATATAACTTTGTTTGCATTGGCACTGACTTCATGCAGTGACACGCTGGACGATATCAATAAAAATCCAAACGCAACCGAAACTCCATTGGCACCTTACCTGTTGACAGGAACCTTAAAACAAGGCGCTGATTTGTACTGGGGAGATGCTAATAACTTTAACTCATCGCTATTGTTTGTTCAGCATTGGGCTAAAATTCAGTATACAGAACCAGACAGATATGACGTATCAAACACTTCTTTCACCTCTTTGTGGAATACCGGATACGCAACTTTGATTACGGATTTGAATACCATCATAAATTTCCCTGCAGATCAGGCCAATTCAAATTATAAAGGAATTGCGCTTACCCTGCGTTCATGGACATTCTTGCTTTTGACAGATGCTTACGGAAGTATTCCGTATAAAGAAGCCGGCTTAAAAGTAACGCCTGCATACAACACTCAAAAAGAAGTATATACAGGATTACTTGAAGATTTAAAACAGGCACAATCTTTATTAAACACAGCAAATGGTACCGTAACGGGAGATTTAGTGTATAAAGGTGATATTGCAAAATGGAAAAAACTGGTAAACTCATTTCGTCTGCGTATCGCATTGAGAATTGCAGACAGAGAACCAGCTTTAGCAAAACAAGCTGCTATTGAGGCAACAAGTGATGCAGCGGGAGTATTGAGCAGTAATAATGATACTTTTAAATTTACGTACACAAGTTCACCGCAGCAAAATCCGGCTTCGGCGTGGTTTGAAACTCGTGATGATTTCCGTATTTCTAAAACATTGGTTGACAAATTAACTGAATTATCTGATCCACGTTTGCCAGTTTATGCTCAATTGCCATCAGATGCAACTGTTGGGAAATATGTAGGAGGAGCAAACGGTTTGTCAAACAGTGATGCCAATAGTCAGGGATTTGCTAAAACATCAAAACCGGGAACTTACTTTTTAACTTCGGCATCGCCTGCGGTAATTGCTTCATATTCTGAAACGTTATTTAATCTTGCAGAAGCCGTAGCTCGTGGTTATATTTCAGGAAACGCAGAACAGCTTTATAATGATGCCATTACTGCCTCTTTCAATCAATTTGGAATTACAAATGCAGCTACGATCTCAACTTACCTGAATCAGACAAGTGTAAAATATGATGCATCGAATTATGCAAAATCAATTGGAACCCAAAAATGGATTGCTTTCTACGGACAAGGTCTTGATGCATTTACAGAATGGAGAAGATTGGATTATCCGGTATTAACGGCTGGTCCTGCAACAGTTTTAGACGGGCAGTTACCTTCTCGTTTCTTCTACCCGGGTACAGAACAATCGTTAAACGGAGTTAGTTACCAAGCTGCAATCGCGGCACAAGGAAAAGATTTGCTTACAACCAAATTATGGTTTGATGTAAAATAAATTGATAACGTGATTCTAAACTGAATTGCGAATAGAATAATAAGGCTGTTTCTAATTTAGAAACAGCCTTATTCGTTTATACATTCCATAGAACATTTCGTTTGCAAGTAAGATTGAAGCTGCAGGATCTGCTGCACCATCAGGATGTCCTTATCATAAAAATTGATTTTTTTAGATTTCGCAATTTTTGTCTTAAAAAAGACCCGGAAAAAGTCTGCTTTCTAAACAAGCGGGCTTTTTTATGAGATTTCTTTATAAAAATAACAAAAAAGAATCTGCTATTTTTGACGAAATTGCCTTTTTTTAACGACAAAAGGCTGAAAAAAAAACATGCTAATTGTCATGTTTTCAAATAATTATAATATATTTAACACATCAAACATGGGAATTGTGTAAAATTTGTGCATAATTTTGCAACGTCAAGAAATCTTGATAAAGGTCCCAAACCTCTTAAACTTAATTTATTGTCTTTGTATGAGAATATTTTTTATTGCACTGCTTCTTTCTTTAAGTTCGTTTACAACCTACAACATAACGGACAAAAGAGCCATCTTAACAGAACTTGAACTTTCAAGACTTAATGAGCATGTAAGTGAGATTAAATCCTTTACATCATCAAGCAATGGTTACAGCAAGAAAATCGCTTTTCTTGTAGATATGAAAATCAAATCAGGTAAAAACCGTTTCTTTGTATACGATCTTGAAAACAACCAAATTATCGATCAGGGACTTGTTGCACACGGTTCTGGATCAGAGACGGGAATAAAAGGAGATATTCTTCAGTTTAGTAACGCGCCTAACTCTAACTGCACAGCATTAGGACGTTATTCTATCGAGAAATCATATAAAGGAGTTTTCGGAAAAGCATTCAGATTAATTGGATTAGATCAAACCAACAACAATGCTTTAAAAAGAGCGATAGTTTTACACTGTTACAAAGAAGTTCCGGATGAAGAAAAAGAATACTACATCTTAAACAGCCACGGCTGCCCAATGGTGAGTGAAAATTTCTTAAAAAGACTGACAAAAATTATAGAAAGTTCTGATTCTAAAATTATGCTTTCGGTTTATTACTAAATCAAAAATATAATTAACAATATAAAAAGGGCCGCATCAAAGTTGATACGGCCCTTTTCTATTTTATACAATTCATTGTTCCGTAGGAACATTTCGTTGGTAGAAAAATTATATTATTAGCATTGTTTTACGTTCCGTAGGAACGTTTGGCTTCAATATTATTTTTTAACAATCTAAAATTTCAAACGTTCCTGCGGAACGCAAACTGAATCAATTGCTTTTTTCTACCGACGAAACATTCCTACGAAATGATAATCATACTGTTTATTTGCCTACAAAGTGGTGATTTTTAAAGAACTTGCTTTATCATTAAAATTACTTAAACAGCTGTTGTTTGCAGTTATTTCTACAGATGATCCGTTAAAATTATCATCCTGGTACATTGTAATTTTATAGCCGTTTTCTAAACGTACAGACGATAAATCATCATTTGCTATACCGTATGATTTTAATTGCGCTAATGTGTAATTACCAGCTGGCAGCGCAATTGCATAACCCGTATAATTGCAATTTTGATAAACTGTTACAACACCTCCTGCAGAAGCATTGTATTTATTATCAACATAAGTGCGTGAAAAATTTCCAACACCATCAAAGTAATTATCAGCCAGTTTTGCCGGATCTGTAGCAAATTCGCCGCCCTGAACAACTGCATCATCTCCATCATTCCATGCCCATGGCGCATTGGCACCGCCGGTTTTAAAATCATTTCCTTTAAATCCTCCGCCCGGACTAGAAAACAATTCAGTATTAAATCGCTGATCCCATAATCCTCCTGCTTCAAAAATATCAACCAGTTTATATTCGACATAATTATCGTAATTATCAGATGGAATTTGCGCCGTTCCGTTTGGTGATGGATAATAAATAATTCCGTCTCCATCTATATCATGCTGAGGCCACGCTTTTAGACTGTGTCCTTTAGAATCCTGAGCCGTAACAGGATGCATTTCTCCGTTAAAATCTCTCATTTGCAAAGTTCCGTCCACGCTTTCCAATCCGCTTACAAAAGAACTTCCTGACGTTGTATAAGAAAAGAAATCAGAATGACTTACAGTAACCGCACCTTTTAAAGAACCGTAATTAGAACCGTCTTTTTCAACAATCATCAATACACCTTCTAAATCATTTTCATGCTGATCTAAACTATATAAAAACGGATTATCTGTCCAGTCTCTTGGATGGAAGAAAGCATATGTAATAAACCAGTGCGTTTTTGATTCGACAATCGAATAATAGCAATGCGCCGCCAAAGAATTGGCATAAACAGGAACATTATTCCAGTTGTTTTCACCATTCCAGTCATTATCATAAGTAATAGCACTGATGTAATCAGATTTTCCACCTTCAGCATAAGTTCCTGTAGCGTCTACATCCTGATAATGAATTGGAGCCCATCTTCTTGCTAAATCAGAACTTACAGCAGCACTCATTTTTTTGAAATTTTGTTCTTTGGCTTTGGCAGTAGTTTCTACGTCATCTAATGTTGTGTCCTGACATGAAAACGTCATGGCCGACAGCATAATAATTAAGGTTTTGGTAAACCTCATTTTTCGATTTTGTTTTTTCATAATTCTAGTTTTAATTGTTTATAACCTATTTAAATTCAATGATTTTGATAAATTATATCGTAACGATAATCAACCCGGACATAAAAAATAATCATCAGAAACAGCGTTCTGATTTCTAAAATCGTATCGATAAAATGTGCTGTTTTTTTGAATTATAATTCTTACTGTATGTAAGTACCTTAAAAGAGAAATCGTACTATTTGACAATATTATAATACCGTTAATAAAAAGTTAATAGGAAAAAGTGGATTTTTTACTGTTGCAAAAACAGCTTGAAATAGCGATGCACGCTCAATACCTATCACGTTTTTATTGCAGATCTGTTTTGAAAGATGTTAATAGTAAATTAAATTATAGTTAACAGACCTCTTTATTTATAAACTATAATAATTAATGTTGATATTTACCGGTATAGCTGGTAAGCAAAAATCAATTAATTCTATTATTTAAGTATTTTTTAAAAGTGCAGAACTATCTTATTCCTTCAGAAATATCATGGCTTTCTTTCAATAATTGCATTTTAGATGAAGCCGAAGACGTACAGAATTCCTTATTCGACAGAATAAAATTTTTAGCGATTCATTCTTCCAATTTAGATGAGTTTTTCAGAGTTAAAATAAATAAGCTTCTTAAAAAGAATACCAAGAAAAATAATGACTTATTGGCTCAAATTTTAAAGGAAGTAAACCTGCAGCAAAATAAATTCGGAAAAATCTGGAATCATTTAATTCTGCCAGAATTAGAAGAAAATAATATTATTTATTACGAAAATCAGGAAATACAGCCGGAACATTTAAACGAGATCGAATATTATTTCAAAAGCATCATTCTCTCTTATATTCAGGTAGTTTATATTACAATAAATCAGCCTCGAACTTATTTTTTAAATAACAGAAGTCTGTATTTTTTGGTAAAACTAAAAGACAGAAAAGGAAATTATAATTATGCCTACCTAAATATTCCGTCAGATAAACTGGAGCGTTTTAAAGCTTTGGAAAGTTTAGAGAACAAACATTATATCATTTCAATTGATACCATAATCAAGAGATGTTTATCATTTGTATTCCCAACAGAAAAAGTTATTTCCTGTAATGCCATCAAATTAAACCGAGATGAAAATTACCTGATCGAAGACGAAAATTCCGGAGATTTAATTGCAAAAATTGAAGCAAAAGTAGAAGAACGAAAACGCGGTTCGGCAACAAGATTTCTATATGATTCAAATATGGATTCAGATTCGGTTTTGATATGCAAAAAAGCATTCAAACTGCACAATAATGAAATGATAAAAGGAGGCAGTCACCATAATTTCTACGATTTATTCAAGTTTCCAAATCCTGTAAAACCAAAACTTCAGGGAATATCCTATCCGGGACTTCGACATGAGCCTTTTGAAAACGGGAAATCTATTTTTGATATCATAAAAAAAGAAAATCAGCTGCTGCAATTTCCGTATCAGTCGTATTACTATGTGCTTCAGTTTTTTAATCAGGCCGCCATCAATAAAAATGTTACCGAAATAAAAATTACTTTATACCGTATTTCTTCTCAATCGCTGATTGCAAATGCTTTGATAAGTGCCGCAAAAAACGGAAAAAAAGTTACCGTTTTTGTTGAAGTTAAAGCCCGTTTTGATGAATACAATAATTTATTCTGGGCAAAAGAAATGAAAAACGCCGGCATAAAAATAATTCACAGTCTGCCCAACCTAAAAGTACACGCCAAAGCTGCTATGATTACTATGAAAGACAAATACGATAACAAACATCATTTTGGATATTTGTCTACAGGAAATTTTAATGAAAATACAGCCAGTGTTTATTCAGATTTTGGTTTTTTTACGGCAGAAAGTAAATACACAAATGATTTAAAAAAGGTTTTTGCCTTCTTAAAAACCAAGAAAAAAGGAGCAAAACCCAAGCATATTCTGGCTGCCGGTTTTAATATGAAAGAAAAACTGCTTGAGTTAATCGATACTGAAATAAAAAATAAAAAAGCTGGAAAAACAGCTTCAATATTTTTAAAAATTAACGGCTTAGACGAGAAAGATATAATAGACAAACTTATTGAAGCAAGCAATGCCGATGTTGAAATAACTATAATTGTTCGGGGAATTTGTACTCTTTTGCCGGGAATTAAAAATATATCTGAAAATATAAAAATGTACCGCCTTGTAGACATGTTTTTAGAACATTCAAGAATTTATAAATTTGGAAACAACGGCAAAGAAAAAATCTATTTATCATCTGCTGATATGTTAAGCAGAAATTTAAACAGAAGAATAGAAGTGGCTTTTCCAATTCATGATGAAAAACATATTGAAGAAATAAATAAAGTAATTGAGCTGCAATTAGCAGACAATACAAAAAAGAGAATTATAAATAGTGAAGGATTTAACGAATTAGAATTTCCAGATGAGGCGCCAAGACGCGCGCAGTTGGAAATTTACAATTGGATTGCCCAAAATAACGCATAATTTGTCGATTCAATTTTAAGAAAAACTGCAGTTAATTTCTATTCGCTTCATTAGCCTGTCTGATTGCTTTTGAATCGGTTAGATTAAAGCGATACACAAAACTTAAACGATATCTGGCCGCATTTGGAATACTGTTGTCTTTTATAACATAATCAGTTCCGGTTGTAATGCTTTTGTTTTGACGCAGATTAAAAGCATTGGTAACATCAAAAACGATTGTAGCTTTATCTTTGAGAAGCAGTTTACTGAGCCCAAAATCAATAGACTGCAAGGCCTCATTAGTAGTTTGGGCATTGCGTTTTGCTCCGCGAAAATTATAACGCCCCTGAAAACTAAATTTTGAAGGCAATTTGATTTGTGTACTTAAACGTGCGGTAAAGTTGTCGCTGCTATAATCGAGATTATTTCCCATGTAATTTCCTTTTTGTTTAAAACGATAAAAATTCATTTCGGCATTAACCTGCAGCCATTTCATCGGATTGTATAAAGTTGATAATTCGATTCCGCTTCGAATTTCATAATCAATATTGATAGGCATTGTCAGAAATATATCGTCCTGACGAAAGGTATAATCCTGAATATAACCTTTTTCATACTGATAATAAACAGACGGATTAAAAGTAAATGTTTTCCAGGTTTTAAGAAACGCCATTTCAAACGCATCTGTATAAGAAGGATTTAAGTCCGGATTTCCAATATATTGTGCATTTAAGTCTGTAACCTCATTAAAAGGGTATATGGCATATAAAGAAGGACGTCTGATGCGTTTACTGTAATTTAACTGCAAAGTCGAAGCATCAAACTTATAACTCAAATTCACAGTAGGAAATAGTTTATTGTAGTTTTTCTGGTCGTTGTAAGTATTATTCAAATCATTGATCGATATGTTTGTAAATTCACCTCTAAGTCCTAGCATATAATTGAATGCCTTGATTTTATCACTAAATTGTACATAAGCGCCGGTTATGGTTTCGCTATAATCTAAATCATTATCAATGTTTTGGTAAATAATCCAGTCATCATCCTGTTGTTCTTCTGCCAAATAATCGCTTGAAACTTTTCTGATTTCGGTTTTAATTCCAAATTCTAAATTAGAAACGCTGTCTAAAGGCTGTACAAAATCACTTTTAGCAAGAAAGTCTTTGCTGTTTCCTGTTGATCTTGTCCTGATTCCCGGATAAACTAACGGATCTGGAGATAAACGTTGTGTAGAAAGATCCCATTTTTTATCGCTGTTCCACCAGTCATATTGAACGTCGATTGTCCACTTTTTTGCAGCCTTTTTGAATGTTCGGGTATAATTAAATTCAAACTGACTGTAATCCCTTTTTTCTAATGATTTTCCGTGTCTTTTCAAAATACTGTCAGATGCAGCATTGTTAGAATCACTTCTGTAATTGTAAATTAAATCTGTTTTATCATTATCGTGAGTTGCGTTCTTTAAAAAAGCCGCCGTTATGGTTTCGTGTTCATTAATAAAATAATCAGCACCCAGATAAAGAAGTTTGCCATCGTCGTGGCGGTCTTCATTCTGAACACGGTCCATAAAATTAGGAGAACTAGTAATATTAGTCGATTGATTGGTTGTATATAAGCCTTCATAATCGCTTGAACGGATACTGAAATTAGAAAAAATATTGATTTTGTTTGATTTAAAATTAATGCTCGGATTAAGACGACTGTCATTTGGCGAACCTGCAACCAGTCGTACCTGCCCGCTAAAACCGCTTTTTTTGTTTTTTTTCAATATGATATTGATAATACCTGCCGAACCTGCAGCATCATAGCGTGAAGACGGATTGGTAATAACTTCGATTCGTTCAATCTGGTCGGCAGCAATTTGGTCAAGAGCATTGTTTTGAGTAAGTCCGGATTGTCTGCCGTTAATTAAAACCAAAACATTACTGTTGCCTCGCAGACTTATTCCTCCGGCGGGACTAACAGCTACAGAAGGAACACCATTCAGGACATCATGCGCAGAACCATTTTGTGAAAGTACATCTTTGCCCACTTCAAAAACTTTTTTATCCAGTTTTAGGCTGATATTGGGTTTTTGCCCGTTTATTTCCACGGTTTTTAATTGCACAGCGTCGTTAATTAAATTAATAGTTCCCAGTTCAATTTTGTTTTTTTCAGATTTGATTTCTAATGGCTGTACCAAATTTTGATAGCCTACATAACTAAAAGAAATACTCATTTGTTGGTTTAAAACTCCTTCAAGAGAAAAAATACCCCGATCATCGGTCACACCCGCAGTTACTGTTTTTAAAGCATTATCCAAGATTGATACCGTTACATAAGGCAATACTTCTTTGGTGTTATGATCCTGAACTTTTCCGGAAATAACCGTTTTTTGAGCCATGCCAAACATCGGAATAAATAAAAGTAAAATACTGATTATTAGATTTTTCATATTTGATTGATTTTGTAGTACAAGATTAGCTGATAAAATAAAGTACTGCTCCTTAAAACATGCAAACGGCTCTGTGGACTTCTCAAATGCATTTCTCAAATCGATATTTATTTTATCTTTATCTTATGTATAAATCTGTCTTTTTTACCGTTTTGTTACTTTTAATGTTTACCTCGTGTAAGCAGTATAATGAGTATGTTAAATCAGATGTAATCTATGAGACAGATTACGATCATCAGCTGTATAAACCCAGTAAATTTCCAACATCAATATTTAAATATCAGGCAGAAATTGACATACAAAAACTTGAAAATAGTTCAGAATCACTAGGGCTTCAGGTTCATGGTTTTGGTGCTTTTGATGTTTATTGGGATAGCGTTTATGTGGGCAGAAATGGGCAAATGGCAAAACAAGGAAATCGCGAAGTGCCAGGAACAGAAACGACTTATTACCAAATTCCAAAGAAACTTTCAAATGTTGGAAAACACGTTGTTACTTTAATTGGCACACGATTTTACTGTCGGGATTCAGATCGTGAATTTCATTTAAAACTAAAGAGTTATCTCCTGCTTCATAGAGCGCCGCTTATCGTATTATCTTTTATGAATTTAATGGCTGGAGCTTATCTCATTGCTGCAGTTTATTATTTCTTTCTCTACATAAACAGCTCAAGAAAAGAATTATCGGTTTTGTTTTTCGGGATAATCTGCCTGCTTTTCTTCTGTTTATTGATTATGGAATATGTAAAGTATTACGTTGATATTCCGTACAACCATTTTTATACCCGCTTAAAAATTATTGGCTGGATGACTTTTGTTATTTCAATACTGGTACCCTGGTATTTTATGCTTCAGTTTCAATTTAAAAGAAAGAAATTGTTTTTGTTTCTTTTGTTTATCAGTCTATTAACAATTTATATTGTTTTTTATGGACAGTTTGATCGTTCAGCAGCTTATTTTACACTTACAGCACGGTTTTTCTCTATCGTTATTGCTATAGATGCGGCAGTTAGAAAAACAAAAGGCGGACTTATTGTTGCAGCGGGTTTACTGGCGGGTGTCGCCGTAAACTATTTTATGTTTTATGATTTTGGTTTGTTTATTGCCTTTACAATTCTCGTATTATGCATGCTTTATCTGCATACCATACGAACAAAAGCTATAGAAGAAGCACATAATGCATCATTGCTGTTGTCTTCGAGATTACAATTAGAATTGATAAAGAAAAATATTCAGCCGCATTTTCTTCGCAATACTTTAACCTCATTAATAGACTGGATTGAAGAATCTCCAAAAGATGGTGTGGTTTTTATTCGTGCCCTGGCAGAAGAATTTGATATTATGAATGATATTGCAGAAGACACGCTTATTCCTATCAGGCAAGAAATTGATTTGTGCCGAAGACATTTAGAAGTAATGTCTTTTCGTAAAGAAATTTGTTATGAATGGAAAGAAGAAGGAATTGATGAAAATGAAACGATTCCGCCCGCAGTTTTTCATACCATTATTGAAAACGGAATTACACACAGTCTTTCTCCAAAACAAGGCTGTATTGTTTTCTGTTTGAGTTTTACCAGAGAAAAACAATTCAAAGAATATACGTTACTGACTTTAGCGCAAAACCGACAAACAAAAAAGAACGGGCGAGTAGGAACGGGGTTTAAATACATCAAAGCGAGACTAACAGAAAGTTACGGTACAAATTGGTCTTTCGATTCTCATTCTGTAGAAAAGGGATGGGAAACCACGATTAAAATTTTTGATAAAAAATGAAGATACTCATAATTGAAGATGAAGCCCGTATTGCAAAAAGAACCGAAAGAATGACACGCGATTTTTTTGATAAAGACGTAGAGATTTTACTTTCTGATTCTCTTGAAAACGGATTAATCACTCTTGAAAAACATTCTATTGATCTGCTTTTGTTAGACCTAAACCTAAACGGAGAAGACGGATTCGAAATTCTGCAGACTTTTGTTGCAGGACCTTTTCAAACTATTATAATTTCGGCATATACAGACAAAGCGATTACAGCATTCAATTACGGAGTGCTCGATTTTGTGCCGAAACCTTTTGATGAAACCCGATTATTTCAGGCTTTTACGCGTTATACAACATCAGGAAAACAATCTGGCGGTGATGTTCGCTTTTTGGCAGTAAGAAAAGCGAAAACCTTTCGGCTTGTACCCATAAGTGAAATTTTATACATAAAAGGAGCAGGAATTTATACCGAATTACATCTGATAAATAATAAAATTGAACTACACGATAAATCACTCGAAGCTTTAGAAAAACTCCTTCCGGAAACTTTCGAACGAATACATAAATCCTATATTCTCTGCTGGGAACAAGCCGATAAAATAGTTGTAGAAGCAGGAGGAAAGTACAGTATGCAGTTAAAGAATGGTGATTTACTGCCTATTGGACGTTCTAAGTATAAGGAGATAAAACATAAATTTTTATGATAAATAGATAAAAAATAAAAACAAATATTCAGCTTATTTTACTTCTCATTTTGAAATACCTTCTTCTCATTTTGATAGGTATTAGAATATTTCTTAAATATTGTTTATGTGTTAACTTATTGATAGTTAGTGGTTTGTTTGGTTTTTAATTCTTTTGGCATATACTTTGGCTTTTAGAACCAAAATCAAAACAAAAAAATCAAATGAAAACAAATAAAACAAGAAGCCGGAAAATTACAAAACAATATGTATCTGCTAAATCTATAAAGAATAAAGACAGGCTTATCAATGTAATGGTGTTTAGCATTGTCTTTTTTATTGCCATTTTACTGATTTCTCAAATTGTATAAAATCTCCTAAAAAGTTTTATTCATCAACTAATGCCTTCAAACAATTATGAAAATCATAAATCCTATAATTAATCCTGATATAAACCTCAGTAAAAAAAGTTTCTTTTCGGTTTTGCCTCGAAATAAAGCAGAAGTTTCATCTGTACAAGAAACCGAAACGCCAATTGAGTTTACAATAGAAAAAGCCCGATCTGTTCATACGTACTGGATCAGGCAAATTTGCGAAGTAACCTTATCATCAGCCATTGCAAGAGGAACCGGCATCTCTAAACGTTCACCTGAATTGCTTGAAACTAAAATGAATAGAGGAGAAGCCATAATCGCTTTTGCTTCTGACGGAAGATGGGCTGGTTTTTCTTTTATTTCTTCCTGGGATGACGGACGTTTTGTTTCAAATTCGGGGTTAATTGTAGCGCCGGAATTCCGTCATACGGGTCTTGCAAAAAAAATTAAAACCAAAATATTTGAATTGAGTCGTGAAAAATATCCCAAAGCCAAAATATTCAGTTTAACTTCTGGTCTTGCAGTAATGAAAATGAATCATGAACTGGGATTTGAACCCGTTACCTTTTCAGAATTGCCTCAGGATGAATTGTTTTGGGAAAGCTGTAAATCATGTGTAAATTGTTCAATACTAATGAGCAAAGAAAGAAAAAATTGTTTGTGCACTGCCATGCTTTATGATCCTGAATCACAAAAGGCTATTTCCACACTTAAGACAGCTCCTCATTAGTATTTATTGAGAGCTATTGGGGGAATTAATTTTAACACATAGAAACATAGATTTTTTATTTATTTCTAAAAGAGTTTAAAAAGAAACCAGTTTCTAACACATAGCTATGTTTTTTAAAATAAGTGAAACGTCTTTTTAGACTATAAAATTCTATGTTTCTATGTGTTTAAAATAATTAAACCGAGCAAATTATTGATATTATTCACGAATAGAAGTTTTATCTTCTAAAGTCATTTTCGCAATTTCATCTTTACGTTTAAAAGTCACGCCATTATGTTTTTTAATGTATTCTAATAAATCAGATGTCATTTTAACCATTTGCGGAGTACCGCCAATTCGGTCATGAAAACTTATCGAAAGTTGTCTGCGTTTAAATTCACTTTCGGCATAAAGCTGATCAAATTCAGCTTTTACCTGATTAAAAAATTGATCTGAAGAAAAGTGTTTTCCTTCAATCAAAACAATATCATTACAGCGAATAGTATAAGGTACAACTGTAAAGTCTTTTTTATTGACCTGAATAATAAAAGGTTCATCACGGCTTAAATCGTCGATATGATACGTAAAACCCAATTCCTGAAGGATTTTCAAGGTATTTTCACCACGTCGAAGCCAGTTAGCATTATAACCAACAGCCGTAAAACCCGTAACACTTTTTATAGCGTCGACTCCGGCTTTAATGAATTTTTTTTCTTCTTCGTAAGGCATAGCGTATTGCGAACTCCAGTTCATACCGTGAGCAGCCGCTTCGTGTCCGCGCTGTACAATTTCTTTTGCCAGCTGCGGATTTTGCAAAACTGCAGAACCGACCATGTGCGAAGTAACTTTAATTCCGTGTTTGTCCCAGTTATCCAGCATTCTCGGAATTCCTTCTTTATAACCGTATTGATACCAGGTTTCAGCAGGAAAATCATTGTAGCCTTTCTGCATGTTTTGCGGAAACGGACTTTCAGCATTTTGCGGCTGACCTCCGGCTTCAAACTGCATAGAAACCGAAACCACTAATCGCGAACCATCTAACCATTTATTTTGTGTTTCTAATTCCATTTTTTCTTTTTTTATCGAATTCGAAAATGTATCAACAGGATTTGCCATCACCGCAGCGCCTGTTAAACCAGCCATTTTTATAAAATCTCTTCTTGTTGTCATTTCGTATATTTTTAAACATTTATTAAAATTTTATGAATTGCCTCCAGCTTTAGCTGGATGTCTCCAGTAATAAAAAAGAAAGGCTTTAGCCCAATATGTGGTTTTGGCTAAAGCCAATTTTTTATTCTGTTTTTTAACCTCCAGCTAAAGCTGAAGGCAATTCAAAAGGAGATGTTTTTCTTGCGTTTATTTTTGATTATCATAAACTTAAAAACAAGAATACATTTCTTTTACATAATCCCAATAACACTTTACGTTGATATTTTTTAGTTTCACGCAGATTGGGCAGATTTGAGCAGATTAAATATTTTTGATCTGTGTTTATCTGCTTAAATCATTTTAAATCTGCGTGAAATAATTCTAAAAATTATGCTTAAAACTTAATCTGCGCTGTAACTCCGGTAAAAAACATATTTTTTCCGGTTCCAGCCGCTTTAAGGAAATCTCCGGCTTTAAACCAGGTAGCTTCAACTCTAAAATAGAGATATTGATTTGGCGTGTAGATAATTTCACTTTCTAATTGTTTTCCAATTTCCTTGGCATCGGTTGCATCGCCCGGATAAATCATAATCGTGTTCGGACCATAAATTCCGTCTTCGCTGCTGTATCTCCAAAACATATCATAATCAATTTCCCACTCAATATTTTTGGCCAGTTCAAGGCTTATCGAAGGATGAAAATCTACCAAATTTGAAGGTCCGATAACAGAAGCCAGTCCAAAATAAGCACCTCTTGGAAATAGTGGATTAAAGGTATTTAAATTACTGTCGCCATTGGTTTTATCACCGCTGATTAATTCGATTTTAAATCCAAATTCAGGTTTTAAAACCACAGAAGTAAAGCGATAACCTGTATTTAAAGAAACTGTCCATGCTTTAATATCTTTAGAATCAATATTTCCAAATTGATAAACCGCTTCGGCATCATAACGCCATTCATCGTATTTTCCCCAAATTCGTGTCCCGACAGAATGGCGAAGTTCTTTTCCGCTGGCATCATCAAAATTGGCATTTGCCCTTTGATAGCCAAGATAATAAAGGTCGATGTTTTTAATTGCCGGAATTTTATTAATCACAAAATAACTTCCCCAAAACTCTCTATTTTTATTCGACTCATCATCAAAAATGCCGTCTTGTGCCACCACATAATGACTGTAAAATAAATCGGCCCTATAATTATTAAAGCCAAAAATAGTTTTCACGGCATCAAATGACTGACGGTTATTTGGTCCGTCGCGAACGGCAACCAAACGCTGAGAACCGTAACTTAATTCTTGTCTTCCGGCTCTAAAAATCAATTGTTTATTTTTTTCTGAAAGCAGATTAATGTCAATAAAACCCTGATGCACTTCAAGCGGATCGCTGTCAACCGGACTCGGATCGATTCTGCCGTTTGCATTACTGCTTTGTAATTGCACAAATGCCCTGAAATATTTACTGGCATGAAAATCAGCGTGAAGCAGCAAACGGTTTAAAATATAACCGTCGGGATCTTGCGGATCGTCGCCCCATTTTTCATTTTTGGCATAGAAATACTGATATCTGATCTCTCCTCCAAAACTCAAATACGTTTTCCCCGAGGAGGAGAGAGGCAGGTATTTCATGGTTTTATACCAGTTTTTAACCGTATCTTTTTGTAAAACTTCATAATTTTCATCAAAACGCAGAGGCTTAAAATCAGGATAAGACTGCGCGTGAAGCTGAATACAAATAAGAAATAATAGAATAAATTTTTTCATGGCTATTTGCCTAAACTGTTTTTCTTAATATCGTTGTACGCATTTGGAATGTTGAAATTGTAATGAAGCCAGTTAAAAAGTACATAACCTTTGTCAAATTCTTTCATCGTAACAGTGGCTTTAACTTCGTCTAAAGTTTCACCTTTTTTAACGGCTTCTTCAACATTTTTCTTCAAAGCATTTACATAATCAATAGTGTATTTAATTCCTGCTTTGTTCGTGATTCGACCATGACCGGGAACCACAACATCATTGTCGCCCACCATGTCGTATATTTTTTGAAGATTACGAACTGGTTCCAGAAAATAACCGTCAAAAAGCCACGGAATTGTTGGACTTTCGGCAATAAAGGGATTTCCTGCCCATAAAACATTTTTGTCTGAATCTTTTAGAAAAACAAACAAATCTGCCGGAGACTGTGCCGTTCCAACATTTATGATTTCTACAATTTTTCCTCCACCCAAATCCAGTTTTAAACTTTGATTTACGGCAATTGTCAGATCAGCAGGACGATATACACTTTGTTCGATTCCGCGGTCTTTTCCAAAAAGCATGATCATAAATTGTTTGATTCCGTCGTAGTTCTTGGCGAGATTTTCTTTGCAGAATTCGTTTTGTATCAGAATTGTTTCCTTTGGAAGTAAATAATTTCCAAAACAATGATCGCCGTGATCACTTGTGTTTACAGCATATACAATAGGTTTTGGCGTAACAGAACGAATCAGTTTATACAATTGATCGTATAATCTTTTGCTTAACATCGTTTCAATCAACAAAACGCCTTTATCGCCCACAATAAATCCCGCTGAAGTAGCCTGCGGAATTCCTTTTGTAGTTTCAGTTTCGGTTGTCGAAGGTGAAACCGCATAAACATTGTTCGAAATTTTATGCAGCTTCAAAGTCACTTTATTAGCATCCCAAATCGGTACTTCGGGAGGCATCGGAAATTGTGCATAAATTTTTTGTGCCGAAAAAAAAGTAGCAAAAAAAAGTATGATAATTACAAGAGAATTATATCTTTTCATGATTTTATATTTAAGTTTTAAAAAAATTGAGCCACAGATTATGAGGATTAAAAGGATTTTCGCAAATGAGATAAAAAAATCTGCTTAAATCTGCCTAAATCAGTGCCATCTGCGTGTAATTCTCATTTTCATTATTTCTGGTAACCGCCAAAATATTTCACCGGAGACCAATCTGGTATTACAGCAGGAATTTCAGGATTCAGGTCTTTATATTCCGCGGAAGCGTAAACAACTTTACCATTTACAACCGTTAAAACCGATTCGATTTTTCGGATATCATCTGGTTTCAACGAAAAATAATCATCAGAAATAATCGCTAAATCAGCATACATTCCTTTTACCAGCTTTCCTTTTTCTTTTTCTTCACCAGAAAACCAGGCACTTCCGGAAGTATATAATTGCAAAGCCGTGAATTTATCCAAAACCTGATCTTTTGGCCAGAACTGCATTCCGCCTATTGTTTTTCCGGTTAAAAGCCAATGCAATGACATCCACGGATTGTAGGTTGAAATTCGGGTAGCATCGGTTCCCATACCAACCGGAATTCCTAATTCGAGCATTTTTTTGATAGGAGGCAATTGCGTTTTTGGCGCTCCGTATAGTTTGTTGTATAATTCTCCCTGATAATACATTCTAAACTGTACTGCAATTCCGCCACCTAACTTTTTAACACGTTCCAGTTCAGATGGTGTTATAGTTTCAGCATGATCGAAAAACCATCGCAATCCGTTAAACGGAATTTCTTTATTCACTTTTTCAAAAACATTCAGCATTCTGTCGATAGATTCGCCGTAAGTCGCATGAAGTCTGAAAGGCCATTTGTTTTTAGCCAATAATCGAATAATGGGTTCTAAATCCGTTTCCATTTCATCAGATAAAACAATTCTCGGCTCAAGGAAATTTTCAAAGTCAGCAGCAGAAGCCACAATGTTTTCTCCGGCGCCTTCTTCAACATAACCATTTGGCACTATCAGATTATCGTTTTTGTTGATTTGAGTTGTCGCAACCCATTTTTCATAATCTTGTAATTCTTTGCCTTTTTGCTGTGCAAATAAGTAGTACGAAATTCTTAGACTCAGTTTGTTTTGCTTCGCCAGTTCTAAAGAAGTCACATAATCAGCAGGAAAGTTTTGACTTCCGCCCGCAGCGTCAATTATACTCGTAAGTCCGAAACGATTGAGTTCACGATTAAACTGCATCGAACTGTTGATGCGCTCTTCCGGTGTTAATTTGGTAGTTAATCCCAAAGTGGTGTAAATCGCTTTTGGCGTTTCTTTGGCATACATTAAACCTGTTAAGTTTCCGTTAGCATCTTGTTCTAAAAGACTTCCTTCGTATTTGGTGTCTTTGGTATATTTTAAAACTTCGATCCCTTTTTTGTTCAGGAAAGCTTTTCCATATAAATACGTAATAAAAACAGGTTTATCAGGAACTGCAGCGTTGATTTCATCAATTGTAGGCTGTCGTTTTTCTTCAAACTGAAATTCGTTCCATCCGCCAATAACTTTAATCCAAACACCATCTGGCGTTCTGGCGGCTTGTTCTTTCAGCATTTCCATGGCACGTTTTAAGGTTTTTACGCCGTCCCATCGCAATTCTGAATTGTAATTCAAACCTTCGCGAATCACGTGCATGTGGCTGTCATTCAATCCCGGAATTACCGTTTTCCCTTTGGCATCAATTAATTTGGTTTCCGAAGATTTATAAGAAGCCAAAATATTTTTTTCAGACCCGGTGTCCAGAATAATTCCGTCTTTTATTGCAATTGCCTGAACAAACTCTCCTTGTTTCTGCATTGTTGCAATTTTTCCGTTGTAGATAATCAAGTCTGCCTTTTGCTGCGCTTTAGACAAAAGCGCAGTAAAAAACAGAAAAAATAGAATTAACCTTTTCATGATTATTGTTATTTAGCCAAAAAGAAGGCTAGTAAATCTTTTTGTACTTGTGCCGTATTTTCCTGAACCAGCCAGTGTCCGGCACCTGCAATTTTAGACTCAGAAACATTTTCAGCAACCAATTTAGAATGATCTTTAAGGAAAGCAGCCGCGAAATATTCTCCGCCCATTGCCAATAATGGCATTTTTAGTTTTTTCTTAGCAAAAACTAAATTATCTTTTCCGTCCTGATCAAATGCGCCAAACCATTTAAAAGCAGCAGTTGTTCCACCTTCAGTAGCATAAGCTCTGATAAATTCTGCAGATTCTTCGGCAGTAAAAGGATCTTTTACGTGACCTACAACTGGCCAGAAATTCGTTAAGAATTCTTTTTCTTTTCCTTTTACAATATCTCCGGAAGCTGGCCATGCAAAAAATCCAAACCACCATGCAGATCCTTTCACATTAGACCAAACTGGCTCAATTCCTGGTAAAAGTGCATCCATTAAAGCGACTTTTTTTACACTGTCGCCATATTGTGCAGCATAAGCGTAAGCAACCATCAATCCGATATCGTGTCCTGCCAGATTGATATTTTTATATCCAAGCTGATTTACCAGTTCGTGAATATCAGACGCCATAGTTTTTTTATCGTAACCGCTTTCTGGTTTATCAGATTCGCCAACGCCTCGTAAATCTGGAGCGATAACGGTAAAATGTTTTGATAATTCAGGCAGTAAACGATTCCACATGTACCAGTTTTGTCCAAATCCGTGAACTAAAACCAGCGGATCGCCCTGACCGCCAATTACGTAATGAATTTTAATTCCGTTTACGGTTGCTGTGGCGTGTTTAAAATTTGCCGGAGGGTTTGCCGGTGCTGCTTGTGCCGCTTCTGTTGGTGCGCCAGGTTGTGGTTCTGCAGCAGGAGTTTCTTCTGCTTTTTTATTGCAGGAAATTAAAGTCAATAGTAAGATTGCAAAAGCAAAAAATTGAGCCGTTTTGCTCTTAAAGTTTAAAAATGCCCTGTTTAATAAATTCGTTTTCATGATTTTAAAATTTTAATTAGTTAAAAAATAATTGGTTATTATGAATTTTGAGCCGGAAGTTTTTCGATCCAGTTCTGGATAAAAAGAGCGATTTCCTGCCAGCCCGGCTGATTTAATACAAAGTGATTTCTCTCTGTAAAAACCTTGTAATCGGTTATAGAGTTTTTATCTGAGTATTTTTTGTAATTGGAATAGTTAAGTGATTCGGGAATAGTATGATCTATTGATCCGGCAATTAGTAATAAAGGTTTATGCGGTGCATGAAAATCTACTCTTGCTGCAGAAGTTATGGTATCGCGAACAATTAATTTAGATTCCGGAATTGCAAAATCGCAATAGGCTTTTTCCTGCCATTCTTCGGGCATTCCGTTTGTAAAAGCGTATTGCCACTGACCAAAACTCATCATAAATGTTTTTTTAGTCGAAGTAAAAAAGCCAAGCGGTCCCCATCCGGCTTTTAAAAAAGAGAATTTAAAAGTCATAATTCCCTGTGGCGGAACAGAATGTATGGCGATTGCAGAAGCGGCAAGATTACGCTGTAAAAGTATTTGAGCAATGAGCCCGCCAATTGAATGGCCAATTATAATAGGTTTTTGAGGCAGATTTGCAGCAATATTTTCAAAATAAGCTGTTAATTCCGTTAATCTTAATCCGGCGACTTGAGGATCCGGATGGCGTTCGCGAAGCACTTCAACCGGAGCATCTTTGTAAGGCCATGAAGGAGCCAGAGTTTTGAAGCCTTTGCTCTCAAAAAAAACTTTCCATTCATCCCAGCATTTATTACTCACAAATGCACCTGTTATAAAAAGTATTGTAGTAGGGTTTTCAGTCAGCATAATTACCTATTTTAATGTTATGCCAAACTGTAAACTAAAACCGAACCTTTTTTGTAAGTTATTGATTTTTAGTTAATTATAAATTAATGCCAATTTCAAACAAACTATATTTCGTCGGACAACGAAAAATTAGCAACGTAATACCGTTTTTTGAGTTAAGAGTTAAGAGTTATGAGTTTTGAGTTATGAATTATGAATTATGAATTATGAATTATCAATTATCGATTATCAATTATCAATTGCCTGTGCCGTTAGGCACTGAATATCGGTAGAAACATAAATGTCAATAAATTAGCGTGCCGTAGGTACACAAAAAAATTGCGTACCTACGGCACGCAAAGGAATTTCGAATATATTTTGGGCTACCGATATTCAGTGCCTAACGGCACAAGAAATAGATAACTCATAGTCAACCATAAACAATCAATCATCAACTACCAACATTAACTACCAACATTAACCACCAACACAAACCACCAACAATAAACCATCAACAATTAACCATCAACCATTAACAATTAAAAATGGCTTCTCTTAATACCAAGTTTTTGCATTCTGGAGGCAAGCGTAGTAGGTGGAAGCCCAAGAATTTCTGATGCTCCGCCGACGCCTCTGATTCTTCCGTTGCATTTCTCCAGGACGTTGATAATATGTTCTCTTTCGTTTTCCTGAATCGTTTTAAAAAACCATTCATTAGACGAATTATTTACTTTTATTTCATCTAAAGCAGGAAGCGGAATATGTTCAATAGTATCTGTTTTTGCCAAAAGAACACTTCTCTCGATAAGATTTTCAAGTTCGCGAATGTTTCCCGGCCATTGATACGATAAAAGGCTTTTGAGAGCACTTTCGGCAATTTCTTTTACATTTTTCCCCGTTTTAGAACTATATACAGCAATAAAATGACGAGCCAGAAGACCAATATCTTCCTTTCGTTCGCGCAGCGGCGGAAGCTGAATAGGAAAAACATTCAGTCTGTAATATAAATCAAGGCGGAAACGACCGTCGGCAACTTCTTTTTCAAGATTGCAATTGGTTGCCGCAATGATGCGAACGTTTACTTTTATGGGAAGATTACCTCCAACACGTTCAATTTCTTTTTCCTGAATGGCACGCAGAAGTTTTGCCTGCATTTCCAGCGGCATATCGCCAATTTCATCTAAAAATAAAGTACCGTTGTGTGCTTGTTCAAATTTACCAATTCGTCTTTCGGCGGCACCTGTAAAAGCTCCTTTTTCATGTCCGAATAACTCAGACTCAATAAGACTTGGCGGCAGGGCAGAACAGTTAATTTTTACAAAAGGCTCTTCTTTTCTATTCGAAAGCTGCTGAATGCTGTGAGCGATGCTTTCTTTTCCTGTACCGCTTTCTCCGGTAATTAAAACGGTGGTATCGGCTGGCGCAACTTGTAATATATGATCGAACAATCGTAACAGCATGGGACTTTTGCCCACAATAGATTCAAAACCTGATACTTTTGTGTTTTTGGTTTGAGATACCGATGAACTATTTTTTTTGTCCAATTTTTTATCATGGCTGATTAAATTTTCAATCGCAAATATCAAAGGTTCCTGAAGTCTCTCACAGAGCGTTAAATGATTTTTATTGTAATTATTAGGCTGTCTGCTGAAAAAAGACAAATAAAGTCCGCCTTTTTCACTAATAGACAAAGGAACAGGAAGCATCAGATTGGACTTCATATTCATTGAGGTCGCAATCATTTTTTTGATAGGTGTTTTATCGCAGATTTTTATAAAATCTTCATCGTTATAAAAAGTAGCTTCTGTTTCAACCTGGCTTTTGTTTCGTAATTCGTTTATTTCAGATTCTTTTAAAGCCGTAATATTTTGTAATTCTTCAATTCCAATTTTTTGATATTCATGCAAACCCGTTCTGGCATAACCTAAAACCCGGCTCGACAATTTATCATCGATATAAAAAACAGCCATTACAAGATCAAAAGAAATCAAAGACTGTAAAGAAGTTATAATGGAAAGAACTCTGTCATCCCAAGTACCTTTTTTAGTTATTATTGTTTTTAATTGTTTTTGAAATAAAAGTTCTTTTCTGATTGAAGATTCAATGCCGTGTTCCTGATGATATTCGGCAATCTCGATAGTAACCAATAAATCTTTTTCCCGAAATGGTTTCACCAAAAAACCATAGGGATGCGTTGATTTCGCTTTATTGAGAACTTCTTCATTAGAATTAGCAGAAAGATAAATAAAAGGAATGTTGTCTTCTTTTAATATTTCGGCAAGATCAATACCGGTTTCTTTTCCCGAAAGAAAAATATCCAGCAGAACCAATTCAGGTTTTTGCAGCGAAATGTAAAATTTTGCATCAGATACTGATCGCGCCATCCCTATTATGGTATGCCCGGCTTTTTTCAGCATTAACCGCAAATGATTTGCCTCAACAAACTGATCTTCAACAATAAGTATTTTTAGTGGTTTTGCCATTTTACATTTAATTAATGAGAATAATTTTCATTGAAAAGGAATTTCAAAGTTATTTTGGTTCCGTTTGAATTCGCAATTAAAAACTCCCCGTCAATATCGGCAGAAAGTCCGTACATCAATTTTATTCCTAATGAAGGGTTATTGTAAGGGTCAAAATCGGGTGGAAGTCCAATACCATTATCGTGAATAATCAGGATATATTTATCGTCTTCAACTGCTTTAAGTGAAATATTGATTATGCCGTTTTTTTGATTCGGAAAGGCATATTTAATAGCATTTGTAACGGCTTCGTTAAAAATAAGTCCAATTGGAATTGAATGTGACAAAGGAAGATTAAAACTGTCTATATCTAAAAGAAACCGGATTGAACTTCTGATTTCGAATGAATCTTTCAGATATTCCGTTAATTCGAAAATATAAGATGGCATATCAATAATAGATAAACTCTCAGACTGATATAATTTTTGATGAATTAACGACATGGCCTGAATCCTGTTCTGGCTGTCATTTATGGCCTGAACAGCTTCTTCATTTTTTAAAAACTCTGTCTGGCTTGCCAATAATCCCACAACCATATGAAGGTTGTTTTTTATTCTATGGTGTATCTCTCTCAACAGCCATTCTTTTTCAACAACAAGATCCTCAAGAGCTTTATTTTTTTTATTAATCTCTTCTTGCTGGGCTTTTAATGCGTTATTTGTTTTTTTCTTAAACGCATAACTTTTGTATAATAATCCTAAAATTATAAGTAAAAGCACCAGGAAAGTGATCATTGAATTTCGCAGTAAAGCCTCATTTTTAAGCTTTGCCTGCTGTATGAGTGTTTCGTTTTTAAGTTTGAGGAAATCCTTTTCCTTTTTATCTGTTTTGTAAAGAATATCTAATCTCGACGAAATAGGGTAAATGTTTTTTACCTCCAGATTGGCAGCCTTATAAAATGACTCGGCTTTTTTGAGTGCATTAAGTGAATTATGAAAATCTGAATTAGAAAAATAGAGTTCACTTATTTCTCGGTAACAATCTCCGGATCTTTTATTATTTCCTATGGCTTCAAATAAAGCGGCGGCATTAAAAATAGGGATAAATCTATCGTGAAGCGGTGCATTGGTTCGCATTTTTGCAGACCAAACCATAACCCAGGATTCTGCCAGATCATTCACATCATCGGTTTGAGTTAATAATTTTATGGCATTTCTGGCGCAGGTTTCAATCATGGCGTTATTATTTTTTAGCTCATAAACCATGGCCAGCTGAAGATAACATTTACCGGCATAAATAACAGAATGTAATGACTGACTGAGACTAAGAGCCTGATTGGCATAAATAAGCGCCTTGTCCAGTGTTTTTGGATTGTTATATGAAAGCTCATACCAGTCGCTGAGTTTCAGCAGCACTTTTATTTTATAGATGTTTTTGCCTAGTTGATTTAATGAAGCTTCTGCTTTTTTTACTTCAAAATCTGTAAAACCCGGTTCTTCAAAATAAGTAATACGCGAACGATTAAAAACGACAGGACTGGTCTTGTAAATATGATTTTTATTGATTGTTTCAATTTTTTTATCCGTTCTGGAATCCAATGCATCTGCGTCTCCAAATGCTAATAAAACAAGGAGAAACAAAATTATTTTGTGTCTATTGGAAATCATTTTCGTAAGGATTAAACTGGCTATACGAAGGTATTGATAATTATGAATTTAAATTTAAAATATTCAAAAATTGAATACCAACGATATTTCGTCGTTTTTTAACTCCAGCGCAGCAAATTCGATGTTAATTTTACAGTTTTTCTTTTGATTATAAGAAAATAACTATTTTTTTAAATTGAGTTTATTTTATAAACCTTTTTTGTATTAATTTTGTTTAGACCAATTCTAAATAATAAAAATGAAAAATTTCCTTATTGCCGATTCTGAAAACCTGCACATAATTGGATTGAGGCACATACTTAAAAAGTTAGTAAAAGCACTTAACTTGAAAGTTGTAAATTCAAGAGAAGAGTTGTTTAAGTATTTGGATAAATATGAAGTAGAATGTTTGATTGTTGATCCCAATAATATTTTTTTGTTTTATGATGATGATTTAAAGGTTATTAAAACAAAGTTTCCTAAATGCAAAATCATAATCCTTTCGTATTTTAAGAACAAACAAACTATAAACAGTTTCTTAAAAGATAATATAAATGGTTTTATATCAAAAGATTGCGAAGAGCAGACGATTTACAATGCTTTATATAAAATTCAGCAAGGAGAACGTTATTTATGCCCAAAAACGTTGAACACACTTATTGATGTTTTTTCTTTACCCGCACCCGAAAGTGATGAAAAACTAACTTTAAGAGAGTTTGAAATTCTCAAACAAATTGCCAAAGGAAATAATGGGAAAAAAATCGCATCGCAGCTTTTTATCAGCATTCATACTTTCAGGACGCACCGGAAGAATATCATGAAAAAAACAGGCAGACACACGACTCCTGAGCTTATTTTGTATGCTTTAGAAAATAAAATAAAGTGAATTCTTATATATTACTATTTTTTTTTGATCTATTTCCTACTATAAATGAGGTATATTTTCTACCTCAATTATAGAAATGTTTTTCACTTTTTTATGGTATTGATTTAATTTTCGTACAAATCTACATTTGTCAAAATTATTCTTTAGAACTAATCTAAATAAATACCACAAATGGAGGCACAAGAGAAATTAGAAACCATACTGCAAGAAGCTGCAATTGATAATGTACACGATAAACATGTTTTTTCGAACAATACTAAATCGATCGGGATTTATAAGAAAAGCATGAAAAAGGCCATTAAGGCAATTGGAAATCATTTAAAAGAAAGAGATACTCCATTTACGGGAACCAGTATTTCGACAATCAAGAAAAAAATCGACAACATTTATCTTGAAGAAAATAAAAAAGGAAAAAGCCTGGATTATGTTTTAGAAGAATTAAAAGACATTTATTTAGATGATTGTATCCATTTTCACAATTCAAAATACATTGCACACCTTAACTGCCCAATTCTAACGCCAACACTTGTGGCCGAGGCTTTTATATCATCTTTAAATTCTTCGATGGATACTTACGATCAAAGTACGGGCGCTACTTTTATCGAACTTAAATTGGTTGAGTGGACAATTGAAAAATTGGGTTATCCTGAAAATGCCGATGGAATTTTTACGAGCGGAGGAACGCAGTCGAACATGATGGGACTGCTTTTGGCCAGAGATCATTACATTAAAAAACATTACGGAATTGACCCAAAAATGGACGGAATTCCTGCTCAAGCTTCAAAATTCAGAATTTTATGTTCAGAAGTAAGTCATTTTAGTTTAAAGAAAAATTTAAGTCTTTTAGGTTTAGGACAAAATGCCGTAGTTCCCGTTGCTGTTGATCCTGATTTTAAGATGAATACAAGTGCTTTAAAAAAGGTAATTCAGCAGCAAAAAGACCTTGGGAATATTCCAATCGCCATTGTAGGAACAGCCGGAACAACTGATTTTGGTTCTATAGATCCTCTGGCAGAAATTGCTTCGGTTGCCAATGAAAATGATATCTGGTTTCATGTCGACGCAGCTTACGGCGGCGGTTTGTTAATCAGCAATCTTCACAAAGAAAAATTAAATGGTATCGAATTATCAGATTCTGTTACAATCGATTATCATAAAACTTTTTATCAGCCTGTAAGTTCAAGCGGGTTTTTTATGAGAGATAAATCATTTGTTGATTACATCAAATATCACGCTGATTATCTAAACTCAAAAGAGCAGGAAGATGAAGGAATTCCGAATATGGTAAAAAAATCAATCCAGACAACTCGTCGTTTTGATGCGTTAAAATTGTGGTTTACGCTGAGAATGATCGGTACAGAAGGTTTGAGTTCGTATATGGAAAAAGCTATCGCGAATGCCCAATTTACAGCTGATTTATTAAGAAACAGAGACGATTTTGAAATCATTCATAAACCTGAAATCAGCGCTGTTGTGTTTCGTTATACGCCTTTTACCGGAAATGAAAATTCGTATTGCGGCATCAACAGTTACATTCGAAAAGCCATTTTTAATGAAGGTAAAGCCATCATTACGAGTACAAAAGTCTACAACGAAGTATTCCTGAAATTCACATTATTAAATCCTTTAACAACTTCAAAAGATATCGAAGAAGTCATCGATTTGATCGTGTATCACGGAAATGAATATTTATTAAAAAACTAAAATAAAATGCAAAACAAAATACATGATTTCATCGCAGTAGGAGTAGGACCTTTCAATTTAAGTCTGGCTTGTTTGACCGCACCAATTGAAAACCTTGACGGATTGTTTTTCGATAAAAACGAATCTTTCAACTGGCATCCGGGAATGCTTTTGCAGGACACGACTTTACAAATTCCGTTTTTGGCTGATTTAGTGACTTTGGCAGATCCTACGAGTCCTTTTAGTTTTCTGAATTACATTAAAGAACAAGGAAAAATATACTCGTTTTACATTCGTGAAAACTTCTTGTTGTTAAGAAACGAATACAATCAGTATTGTCAGTGGGCGATTAAAAAACTGCCAAATATCTATTTTAATACTGAAGTTAAAGTGATTGAATATGATGAAAATCAAGAGCTTTATTTTGTAACAACGTTTTCTTCTAAAACAAATGCTGAAACGATTTACAAAACCAAAAAGATTGTTTTAGGAACCGGAACGGCTCCGCATATTCCAAAATCATGTCAGTCATTAAAAGGAAAAGCAATCCATTCTTCGGCTTATATTCAGAATAAATCGGAACTGCAAAAACAAAAATCCATTACCGTTTTAGGAAGCGGACAAAGCGCTGCCGAGGTTTTCAACGATTTATTGCAGGAAATTGATGTTTATGGATATCAATTGAACTGGATTACGAGATCGTCAAGATTTTTTCCAATGGATTACAGCAAGTTAACGCTTGAAATGACTTCTCCGGAATACGTCGATTATTTCTACAATCTTCCTTCAGAAAAGAGAGATTATCTCCTTAAAGACCAGAAATTATTATACAAAGGAATCAATAAAGACTTGATTGGAAGCATTTTCGATACCATTTACAGCAAAAAAGTAATAGCCAATATTGATGTGAATTTAAGAACGAATGCAGAATGCACAAAAGGAACTTATAATGAAGAAAATCAATCTTTTGAATTAGAATTACATCAGGTTGAACAGGATAAAAGATATCGCCATAAAACCGATGCACTGGTTCTGGCAACGGGCTACGGCTATAAACTGCCTCAGTTTTTAGAAGGAATTGCCAACAGAATTCAATGGGATGAAAAAGGACGTTTTGCTGCCAACAGAAATTATACGATTGATACTAACGGAAGTGAAATATTTGTGCAAAATGCTGAATTACATACGCATGGCTTTGTAACACCAGATTTAGGAATGGTTTGTTACCGAAACTCATACATCATTAAAGAATTAACGGGAATTGAACATTATGCTGTAGAAACTAAAATTGCTTTTCAGGAATTTGGTGTTCCGGCTGCAGAAGTGATTGAATCTCCGGCATTTGAAATCATTGCATAATTATGGAAACAGTACAGCAAAAAAAGAGAGTTTTGGCAATTGATATTGCCAGAGGAATGAGTGTGATTTTTATGATGATGATTCACACGATGTTGATTTACGGAACAATTGAAACGCAGACTAAAACCGTTTTAGGCGAAATTATTTTGTGGTTAGGCCGCGGTACAACCATGTTTTTGGTAAGTATGGGAATTTCTTTTGTATTATCAAGAAGACAGACTTTTACTGCCGTTTGCAAAAGAGCTTTATACATTTTGGCCATTGGTTACGGAATGAACTTTTTAAAATTTCTGGTTCCTGAATTCGTTTTTGGCGGACTTCCGGAAGCCTTTGTTTCGGCTTATGACTTAAAATCGGGAACATTAGAAACCGGAATTTTCTTTTTGCTTTTGGGAGATATTCTGCAATTGGCCGGACTCACATTGTTCATTATGGGGCTTATTAATCATTATAGTAAAAGTAAATATGTTCCGTTGATTGTGGCTTTGGCAATTATTGCGGTTTCAAAAGAATTAAGCGGTTTCAGAGTTGGAATCGTGGGATTAGATTACATCTGTGATTTGTTTTTCAGCAATCAGTTTAATGTTTATTTCCCGGTTTTTCCATGGAGTGCTTTCATTTTAATTGGAATGTTTTTAGGCAGATGGTATAAAGAACTAAACGAAAATCAGGAAGTATTTTTTAAGAAAATGCTGTTGGTAGGTTTAGGTTTTATGGCCGTTGGCGGAATTTTAAACTTTTCAAATCCAGAATATCATTTTGGAGATTATTACCATTTAGGACCTGGCGGAAGTATTTTACTCCTTGGCGTAAATCTTGTTTTCTATTGGTTTATAAACCTTGTAGTAAATCTGTTTAAAGAGAATAATAAAGTATTCAAGTTGTTGATTTTCTGTAGTAAACATGTAACAAGTTTATATGTAATTCAATGGGTTTTAATTAACTGGGGAATGTATGTTTTAGGTTTCTGGCAGCACGATCAATGGTTTGTTTTATGCTTATTCCCAGTTGTAATTTCATTAAGTATCTGCGTTCAGCTTGTTTATAATGTAATCAAAGTATTGTTGAAAGCTAAATGGAGCAGTAGAAATGTTATGGCTCAAACGGTTAAGAATTAAAAATTAAAGATTAAAAATTATATCCGTGCGATTAGATCTGACAGGTTTTTAAAACCTGTCAGGTCTTGATCAAGGAACAGAATAATTAAAAATCTAAACTCTACAATCTAAAATTTAAAATTTAAAAAATGTCTACCTATAAACCTATATACAGCACCACAATTCCAAATTTTGGGACTATAGATTTTCGTCCGCTGCAATTGCCTGTTGATGCTGCCATAATTCATGATTGGGTTAATCGCGATTATGCACAATATTGGGGCATGCAGGGAAAAAATCTCGAAGAAGTCCGTTTAGAATATGAAAAAATAACCAAAGATTCTGATGTATTTATCGGATTGGTAAATGGCGAAGTTTCCTTTTTATTAGAACGTTACAATCCAAAACAAGATATTATCGGTAGCTATTATAAAGTTCAGGATTACGACTGCGGAATACATATAATTGTTGCGCCGCCAGCAAAACCTGTACATCAGTTTACGTTGCATATTTTTTCGAGTATCATGAAATTTATTTTCAGAGATCTTACCATCGAAAGAATTCTTGTTGAGCCGGACATTCGTAACAAAAAAATGTTCGATATCTGCCATCGCGTAGGTTTTGAAGATGGTGATGTCGTCAATTTACCGCACAAAACGGCACTATTAGCCTTTTGTATGCGCGAACAATTCATTAAAAAAATAGATTCATTCAACCTCAATTTTACCGAAATGAATACCGAAAATCAATTAGAATTTCCAGAAAAAGCCATAACGCATATTCAGCCCGAAGTTTGGGAAAAAGCCAATCGTTTATTGGTTAAAAAAGCAATTTGTGAGTTTTCGCATGAACTTTTAATACAGCCAAAATTAGAATCAGATAATCAATATTCATTAGTTTCCGACGATCAATCTGTAAAGTATACTTTTAAAGGAGAATTATTGGCGATGAATCATTTGAATATTGAAGTTAATTCGATTTCAAAATATAAAAATGAAAAACTAATACCTTTAGATGCAGTTGATTTTATTCAGGAATTCAAAACCAGTTTAGGCATTTCAGAACAACTGTTTCCGTCTTATATAGAAGAAATTATCAGCACACTTTACGGAAGCTGTTATAAATTATTAAAAGAAAATTCGACTTCAAAATCATTGGCCAATTCTGATTTTCAGACAATTGAACAAGCCATGATGGAAGGTCATCCGGGCTTTGTAGCCAATAATGGAAGAATTGGCTACAACAGCATGGATTACAAAGCGTACGCACCTGAAGCCGGAAATCCGTTTAAAATTTTATGGCTGGCAGGACACCGCGACAGAACGGTTTATGCCGGAACTCAAAAAATGGATTATGATACTCTAATTCAGCAGGAATTAGGAACGGAAACCATTGCAAAATTCAATTCCGTGATTTCAGAAAAAGGACAAAATCCAAACGATTATTTCTTTATTCCCGTACATCCATGGCAATGGTTTAACAAACTGGCTAATTTATTTTCGCCTGAAATCGCCAAACAAAAACTGATTTGTGTAGGTTACGGACCAGATTTATATCAGGCTCAGCAATCGATTAGAACTTTATTCAACTTAAGTAATCCTAAAAAATTATATACCAAAACATCACTTTCAATCCTAAATATGGGCTTTATGCGCGGTTTACCGGTTTATTATTTAGGAACAGCGCCAGAAATGGCAGAATGGCTGGATCAATTATTAAGCGGTGATGAATACCTGCAAAAAGTAGGTTTCGGAATGCTGGGCGAAGTTGCTTCTGTGAGTTATATTAATCCGTATTTTGAAAGCTTTGGAAAACACAATCCGTACAACAAAATGATTGCTTCTTTATGGAGAGAAAGTCCGGTTGCAAAACTCAAAAACGAGGAGCAATTGATGACAATGGCAGCATTTTTACACTTGGATAAAGATGGAAATTCGCTGTTATCTGAAATTATAAAAGCATCTTCGTTGTCAATAGATAATTGGCTTACAGAATATTTTAAAGTGTATTTGAGTCCGTTATTGCATTGTTTTTATCAATACGATTTGGTTTTTATGCCACACGGCGAAAATCTTATTTTAGGCTTAGAAAATCACGTTCCGGTGCGTTCTTTCCTGAAAGATATTACCGAAGAAGCCGTGATTCTAAATCCGGATGTTGAAATCCCTAAAAACATTGACAGAATTTATGCTGAAGTTCCGGAAGACGTAAAATTACTTTCTATTTTCATTGACGTTTTTGATGGATTTTTCCGTTTCATGTCGGCAATTTTAGTTTCGAGTGATAATTATTCAGAAGATCGTTTTTGGGAATTAGTGGCAGAATGTATCTCTGATTATCAGGAACAAAACCCGCATTTGGAAGCTAAATTCGAGAAATACGATTTGTTTGCCAATGAATTTCAGCTTTCGTGCCTGAACCGTTTACAATTGAATAATAACAAAACGATGATCGATCTTGATGATCCTGTGGCGTTATTACAATTTCAGGGAAAACTGCAAAACCCAATCGCTCCGTATAAAAAAGTAACAGCTTAATTCCTTAAAGATGAATAGTATAATAACTCATCCTGAAAATGATATCGCAGCAGATATTGTTTTTTTAAAAACGATTCCCGGTTTAGGGGTTTTTGAGCTGCGTCCGCTTGATATGGAATTAGATATTCCGATAATTCACAATTGGGTAAATCGCGATTACGCCGTTTATTGGGAAATGAATGGATTTTCTGTAGAAGAAGTAAAAAATACCTACTATAATATTCAGGAAAAAGCGCAGGTTTATATTGGAAAATTCAATAACAACGTAGCTTTTTTACTGGAATGTTATGATCCTAAAGACGATATTGTGGGCAAATATTATGAATCGCAAAAAGGCGATAAAGGCATGCACATACTGGTTGCGCCGTCAGAAAAACCAATTCCGAATTTTACCTGGAATATTTTTACGGTAATTCTGGATTTTATCTTTAGCGATGCCAAAAACCAGCGTATTGTAGTAGAACCAGATGCTAGAAATCATAAAATTCATTTGTTGAATAAAAGAGCCGGATTTGTTTTTCAGCGTGTTCTTGATTTGCCGCACAAACAGGCGCATCTGGAATTTTGCACGCGCGAAGATTATTACAAGGCATTACAATTGGCTTAATTAATATAAAATGAAAACACCAACCCAAAATATACAGCATTTAACAAAAGAGAATTGGGATAAAGCAAATGCCATTTTACTGAGAAAAACGCTAAGCGAATTTGCTCATGAATTATTAATTATTCCGATAAAAAACGATTCAGGTTCATACCATATTTTTTCTCCTGATAAAAAAGTTGAATATACTTTTGATGCCGAAATTTTAGCTCTAAATCATTGGTCTATCCCGATAAATTCTATTCAAAAAACAATTGAAGGAAAGAATTCGCCTTTGCGTTTATTAGAATTTATTATTGAATTTAAAGATGTTTTAGGAATCAGCGAAAGTTTACTGCCAACTTATTTAGAAGAAATGACAAGTACGTTATACAGTACGGCATATAAAATCGCAAACGAAAAATATGCATCAAAAGATTTACTGGAATTAGATTATCAAAAAATCGAACATGCTATGACCGAAGGACATCCGTGTTTTGTGGCGAACTCGGGTAAAAATGGTTTTAATATTGATGATTTTGCGACGTTTTCTCCAGAAGCCAATTCGCCTGTAAAATTGTTATGGATTGCCGGACATAGGAGCAAAGCCACTTTTACAGCCATTGAAACTTTAGATTATCAAAAAGTATTGCATCAGGAATTATCTTCAGAGAATATTAAATCGTTCGAAAATGTATTAAAATCTCAAGGTTTAAATATCGACGATTATTATTTCTTTCCTGTGCATCCGTGGCAGTGGTTTAATAAACTGGCTTTGATTTTTGCGCCTGATATTGCCGAAAATCATTTGGTTTGTCTGGGTTATGGTGATGATGAATATTCAGCACAGCAATCGATTCGTACTTTTTTTAATACCTCATCACCAGAGAAATTTTATGCTAAAACAGCGCTTTCTGTAATCAATATGGGATTCATGCGCGGACTTTCGCCGTATTATATGGAAAGTACGCCTGCCATTACAGAATGGGTTGCAGATTTAGTCGAAAATGATTCGTATTTACAGCAAAAAGGGTTTACTCTTTTAGGCGAAGTCGCAACAGTTGGCTATCGCAATTTCTTGTACGAACCTTTGGGAAGAAGTATTCCGCACAATAAAATGTTAGCCACTTTATGGCGCGAAAGCCCAATTCCTAAATTATCGAAAGGACAGCACATTATGACAATGGCTGCTTTATTGCACGTAGATCAATCAGGAAATGCTTTTGTATCAGAATTAATTCAGAAATCTGGAATTAGCGCAAAAGAATGGATTCGCCGTTATTTAGACGCTTATCTTTCACCATTATTACATTGTTTTTATCAACACGAAATGGTTTTTATGCCGCATGGTGAAAACCTGATTTTGGTTTTAGAAAATTATATTCCGGTAAAAGCCATCATGAAAGATATTACAGAAGAAGTGATGGTTTTTAATGCAGAAATTCCGTTGCCGGAAAAAGTAAAACGTATTTATATCGATATGAAAGAACCGTTGAGAATTCTTTGCATTTTTAATGATGTTTTTCAGTTTTATTTCCGTTTTCTTTCTGCCATTTTATCTGAAACTAAAACACTTTCTGAAGAAGATTTTTGGTCTGCCGTTGCCGATTGTATTCACGAATATCAATCAGCGCATCCGCATTTGCAGGAACAATTTAAAAAATACAATTTGTTTGTTTCAGAATTTGATTCGTGTTGTCTGAACCGTTTGCAATTGCGAAACAATAAACAAATGTTAGATTTAGCAGATCCTATTGAAAGCCTTCAGTTTGTGGGGAAATTAAAGAACCCTGTAGCTGTTTTTAGTCAGCAAACAATAGCTATTTAATAATTATTAATTGCAAAGGCTACGTTTTTTTGTCATTTCGACGAAGGAGAAATCTGCGCAAGTAACTCCGCAATGATAGTCCAATCTTTGTAGAGCTTCTTGCGCAGATTTCTCCTTCGTCGAAATGACAAGATTATGCAAAAAAACTTTGCGCTGTAACGCCTTTGTAACAACTAAAATAAATCTATGTTCAAACGTTTAAATAAAATAATGCAATACGCAGAATCATTTGATTTTACAAAAGGAAGCATCAGAAAAGGAATTCTGATTCTTTCGATTCCGATGGTTTTAGAAATGGCGATGGAATCTGTTTTTGCTTTGGTCGATTTGTATTTTGTCGGACATTTAAAAGAAAGCAATTATGCGATTCAGGTTGTTGGCTTAACTGAATCCGTTTTTGCAATTATTTATTCGATTGCCATCGGAATTAGTATTGCAACAACGGCAATTGTTGCGAGGCGTATTGGCGAAAAAGAAACCCAACAAGCGGCAGAATCAGGCGTACAAGCCATTATAATTGCAATAGCTATAAATGTATTAATCAGTTTAGGAGGATTTATTTTTGCCAAAGAAATTCTGATGTTAATGGGCGCTTCGGAATCTTCGGTCGTTTACGGTGTAAATTATACCAGAATTATGATGGCAGGAAGTGTTTTCGTAATGTTGATTTTCCTGATTAACGGAATTTTCAGAGGAGCCGGAAATGCCATTATTGCGATGAAAAGTTTATGGATTGCGAATATTTCGAATATTATTTTATGTCCAATTTTGATAAACGGATTTTGGTTTGTTCCTGCGATGGGCATTACGGGCGCTGCGGTTGCAACCACTATCGGGAGAGGAATTGGCGTTTTGTATCAATGTTATTTTCTTTTTTACGGACAGGGAGTTTTAAAAATCAAATGGAATTATTTTTTGCCTCAATTTAAATTAATTCAAAGCATCCTGAAATTAGCTGCTCCGGGTGTTTTGCAATATGTAATTGCTTCCTGCAGCTGGATTTTTCTTGCGAATCTGGTTGCGGTTACGGGTGGTGATTATGCATCATCAGGCTATCAGACGGCTATTAGAATTATGATGTTTTTTATTCTTCCGGCTTGGGGACTTAGTAATGCTGCTGCTACTTTGGTTGGGCAGAATCTGGGTGCCAATGAAATCGAAAGGGCAGAAGAGGCTGTTTATAAAACGGCCAAATACAATATGATTTTTATGGGAATTATTATGTTGTTCTGTCTTTTTAGTACACACTATATGATTTCGTTTTTCACAAATGATCCCACCATTATTAAAATTGCTATAAATGCGCTGCAAATTATGAGTGTTGGTTTTATATTTTACGGTCTCGGAATGGTTTTAAACAATACTTTTAATGGAGCAGGAGATACCTGGACACCAACATGGATTAATATTCTGGGCTTTTGGGTTTTTCAGGTTCCGGTTGCTTATTTTTTGGTTTATTATCACGAAATGGGACCAACAGGCGTTTTTATCGTTATTCCCGCTGCGGAAACGTTAATCACGATTTTGAGTGTAATTGTTTATAGAAGAGGTAGATGGAAAAGGGTTTTGGTTTAAGAAATTTGAATTATTTCTTTTTATTCTCCAACTGCACCGTGAATTTACCATAAAAAGGATTATCTGCCATTTGAGAATGTCCTATTACTAAAATATAATTTCCTTTCTGTTCGAGATTTGTACTCAAATCCATTCCAAAAGGTCCGTCTGAACTTTTATCAGGAAAAATAATTTGATTAAAGCGGATATTTCCTTTTCCTCCGGCTGGGATAATCTTTCCATTCAATTCACCTAAATCTTCATTTTTGAATTTTACATATACTCTTGAATTAAGCGAATCTATTGTACCTTCAGCTACATAAAAACCTTTTTCATTTTTGAAATTCATGAAAATAGTATCGCTTATTTGTTTGTTCTCTTGTTTGGGTTCATTTACAACAACTGAATCTTTCGCAGCAATTGAATCTGAACTAGAAACAGAATCGTTTTTAGTTTGCTTTTGTTGACATGAAAATAAAAGAACTGATAGTAAGAGTAAAGAGATATTTTTCATGGTTTGTCTTTTTAATAATTTACCTCAAATTTAGTTTTATTTAAAACATGAGTGTTATATAATAGTGTTTGAAATTTGTAGAATATGGATATGAATTCATTTTTATTTTAGGATGCTTAGTCTCTCTATTTCCCATAAAAAAAAACGAGTTAGTGTTATCTAACTCGTTTTTGTTTTTATAATTCGTTAAAATTCCGAAATTCAATTAAAGTTTACTTTCGTCTCCAACAGCATCCTGCCATTTATCCCATACTTTAACTCCCGGGTTATATCCATCATAACCAAAGTTTTGACTTAACTGACCTTTGATATTAGGCTCTATAGCAAGTCTAAAAGGAATTGGCCAGTAATTATTACGTTTGTCCATAGAATAAAACTTTACACCCGGTTTTAAAGAAATACCTGCCGGATATTTATTGTAAAGCGTATAGTGTACAATACGCTGCCACCAATAACTTCCGCCTGCAGCATCTGTTCCAGATTGTTTATCCCAGTTGGCTATGCTGTAAGTATGACCCCATTCGTCTGGTTTTCCGCTAAGAGCCAGACAGTGCGAAATACGTTTTAATTCAACATTTCGCCATTCTTCCATGTAAAGTTCTCTTCCTCTTTCTGCACAAATATCACCAATAGTTACGGTGCTGTACATTTGTGAAGCTTTTGCTCTTGCTCTCACAACGTTTACATCCTGAGCTGCTCCAGAAGCATTTCCCTGATAAAAACGAGCTTCTGCACGTAATAAATAAGTTTCGGCTAAACGATAGATATACATGTGTGCACTTGCACCGGCTGTAGCTCCCTGAAAATCATTTGCTGCCGGATTCGCTTCGGCTACAACATCATGATAATAGATTTTATAGTGTGGAAAATCAAACCAGTCACGAATAGAATCTTGTGCTAATAATTTACCAGCTTCTCTCATTCTAAAATTCTGACCTGCCCATGCAGCACTTCCACCTGCGCCGGGAGCGTATTTAAGGTCTTCCATATTTACCCAGTTACCAACTGTACTGTTATGTCTAAGATCAACTTTATCTTCAACACCATTTACAACCCACATAGGATGCTGAGAATAATAAGAACCACTGATTGTACCAATACCACGCCCGATTGCTCTTTGGTAATCGTATTTTGCATTGTAGTTTGTTTTATCCGTCAGCGGAAAACGAGGAGCAGCTGTTTTACCATCAGGCGTAATTAAGTTGGCGTCATTCCAGTTTGGACCAAAAATTCTCATTGAGGCAAATGCTAGAAATGATTGTGCTCCTCCGTTTGGTGCTACTAATATAGCTTCGGTATTAGAAGAAATTACTTTGTTCTCAGGTCTGTGTAAATCCCAAATTACATTTCTGGTAATTGGCCATGCCGTAGGATTTCCTCCCGGATCAAATATTCCTAAATTATTTTGTACCAAAGAATAACCAGATTGGTTAATCAAAATAGTAGCCTGCGCTTCAGCTTCAGCAAAACGGCCGGATGCTAAATAACATTTGATTAATAGTTGGCGGCAGGCACCTTTACTAATCATACCTACATAACCTATTTTTGACTGTTCCGGAACCCATTCAACAGCTTTTTCCATATCAGCCGTAATCATTTCTATGATGGCTTCTTTTTTAGTTGAATAATAACTTTGTTTTGGAACATCTAAAATTTTAGTAATCAAAGGGATGTCTCCAAATTGATACACCAGGTTAAGATAACGGTATGATCTGTGAAAATACGCCTGACCGATATATTTGCGTTTTACTTCTTCTGATAAACTGGTTACCTTATCGATATATGTTAATACGGTATTAGCATTTTTAATACCTGTATAAGCTTCTGTCCACATAAATCCAAGATAAATAGATTCTCCACTTGGGTCTCTTCTAAAATCAACAGTAGGAACAATGGTATTAGCATAATCGGCAATATTACTTCCGGTATCTGTTTTTCCATACTGCGCCATATCTGAGAAAAGATATTCTGTACCAATCGGCACACTTACTCCGGAAAATCCGTAATGAATATAATTATTACGCAGCTGTTTATCGCATAATGCCAGAGTTGCCTGCAAACCGGCTTCGGTAGAAAAGGTGTTTTCTGGTTCATAAAACGAAAGCGGATCAGAATCAAGAAAATCTTTTGAACAAGAACTAGACAGCGCTGCCAATAATACAAAAGGCACTAGTCTTGAAATTTTGTTTGTTATATATTTTTTCATCGTTAAATAATTTTAAAGTTGGACATTTAAACCTAAATTAAATTGTCTCGTTGCCAATCCTCCAGTTTCCGGATCTCCAAAATATTTCCATTCTTTAGAAGCTGCCCATGTTGCCACGTTTTGAACTGAAGCATAAATTTTTATAGTTTTAATATGCACTCGGTCTAAAAGATCTTTAGGAAGTGTATAAGCTAATGAAACGTTGTCCAGACGAATAAAAGTACGATCATACAATCTTCCCGGAGCAACCGGAGTTCCTGCAGGTCCTTTAGCATCAAGACGTGCCCATTCATTAGTTGGATTGTCAAGTGTCCAATATGGATTTACGTATGGATTGAAGTTGAATTTATACAAACTCGCATCATTAAACGTATTCATGTAATTTGAATTAAGCGATTTGCCTCCCATATTAGAATACATGCTGATACCTAAATCCCAATTTTTATAGATTTTAAAATCATTACGCATTGACCATTGTACAGGAGAATTTGTATTTCCTAAAAACTGTTTATCTTTTTCATTGTAAACCGCTTTTTTATAAGGATTTCCATCTGCGTCTACTGCATCCACATCGTCTGCCGTATAGCTGTTGGCTACTTTTGGATCACCAGGGCGCTGTCCGTATTTTTGAGCTTCTTTCCATTCGTCTTTCTGCCAGATTCCCGTTACTCTGTAATCCCAGATTTGACTAATAGGTCTGCCAATAAACCATCCATTTGCTGAATCATTTCCTTCTTTTTGTCCAATAACATTTCCATTTTCATCCTTAATATCTACCATGTTTCCATACAATGAGATAATTTTATTTTCATTATATGAGATACCAAATGATGTGCGCCATTCGAAGTTTGGTTTTTTCATATTAAGAGTACTAAGACTCAATTCAATACCTTTATTTTGAACTTCTCCAAGATTGGTAGCAATTGATGAAAATCCTGTAAAACCAGGCAGCGACTGGCTCATAATCATATCATGAGTTGATGCCTTGTATAAATCTACAGTAGCCGTAATACGATCGTTTAAGAAACCTAAATCAAGACCAATATTGGTTGATGTCGTTTTTTCCCATTCCAGATTTGGGTTTGCCATACGGTCTAGAGCTAAATACTTTATTTCAAGCGCTTTTCCAGAAGCATCTATATATCCCATTGTTCCGGTATTTACAAGGTTTGCCAAAGAAACATAAGGATCAGCAAGCGATCTGTTTCCATTTTTACCCCACGACAAACGCAATTTACCAGTGCTTATCGGATCCCAATCAAACCATTTTTCATTTTTAAAGTTCCATGCAACTCCAAAAGATGGGAAAACTGCGTAAGGATTTGAAGCTCCAAATGCCGAATATCCATCACGACGAACCGTTGCTGTAAGCATATAACGATTATCAAACGAATAGAAAAGTCTGGCCATTAAGGCATCTGCTGTTTCATGCGTATCGTTTGATCTCAATGCGCTGTTTGCCATTGTTGCCGTATTTACAAGGTGAAAACCTAAAGCATCTGAAGGCTGAATGTTATAAGCATCCATTCCATCTGACCAAAAACGACGTTCTTCAGCTTCCTGAACAAATGTGGCAATAAAGTGATGTTTTTCTGCAATTGTATAATCCCATGTAATTGTATTATTCAGGTTATATTCAAATCGTATAGAGCTATTTCTATTAACCCCTGTAGTGGCTGCTGGCCAGTTCGGATTTTGTGTTGACCTGAAATAACGATCATGGAAAAATTGATAACGAGGAGCAATGTTAAACGCATAAGTGATTCCTAAAGGTAAACTTACTTTTGCATTGAAAATAGTATTCAATGTAGTATATCCAGTTTCTTTATCGATGAATTGACGTTCGTAATAGTAGTTATAATTTTGACCAGAAACATTTTTCCCCATTGGCTGTCTTTCATAATTGCCGTTTTCATCTTTAAAAGTTCCAAATGGGCTGGTTCTCATCATATTATTATCCCCGGCATTTGTACCTAATGAAGGGGTAACGTCTCCATCTGATCTGTCCTGAAAGTTAACGTTTAATCCCATGTCAAGCCAATCTGTAATTTTAGCATCCACCTTCATGTTAGAGCGGGCAGATTTATAATCATTTCCAACAATGGCTCCTTCTGAAGTTAAATAACCAAAAGACATGTAATAATTTACTCTGTCACCTGCTCCGGAAATACTCAAATTATTATCACGATTAATTCCTGTTCTAAAAGAGCTGTCACTCCAGTCATGTGTTTTATCAGCAAGGAAATTGGCCATTAGCGAAGGATCAAAATTTAATCCTAAACGCGCTCCCCAAACTTCTTTACTGCTTTTTCCTGTTGTTTGTGCAGCGGGCTGATATGCTAACCATTGTGCTTCAGTAATTCCCCATTTTTCTAAATCATTTGGATTTGAAAAATACCCCGGTTTGCCATTAGCAACAGTTCCTGATATCCACGCTTCATATTGTCCTGTTGTTTTGTTAACTCCGTAAGTCTGTGCTGTTTCCCAGTCTTCACGGTATTTTAAGTATCCTTCCGGAGAATACACACCACGATAAGCACTCTTACTGCTAATGGTTGTATTAGTCGTAAAACTAACCATAGGTTTTCCTGTTTTACCTTTTTTAGTTGAGATAAGAATAACCCCTGCAGCCGCTCTCGAACCGTATACAGATGCTGCCGAAGCATCTTTTAAAATGTCAAGCTGTGCAATATCATCAGGATTAATTTCTGAAAGCTCACCATAAAACTGCATTCCATCTAAAATAATAAGCGGTGAATTATGACTACCAGCTGTATAAACAGAAGTCTGCCCTCGAATTTGGATATTTCCGCCTCCTTTTGCAGAAGGATCATAACCCACTCTAACTCCGGGTGTACCTCTTAAGATATCCTGAACAGTCTGCGGATTTTGATTGGCCAATCTATCTGGAGAAACCTGAACGACTGCTCCCGTTAAATCCTTTTTCTTCATTTTCCCGTACCCTACAACTACAACTTCTTCTAATGAAGAGGTTGATCTTTGCATTTTTACATTAATGACTGCTTTTCCTTTTACAGAAACTTCTGTATTTGAATAGCCTAGAAAAGAGAATACCAGGACTGCATTCTCATTATCTACTTTTAAAGTAAATTTTCCGTCAAAGTCAGTTAAGGCAGAATTTTTACTTCCTTTTTCTAAAATAGTTACACCGGGAAGAGGCATACCATTTTCATCAACAACCTGTCCGTTGATGTTTTTGTCTTCCAGTACATTTTTTAGGTTTGTTGTACTCTTTGAACTAACGGCGTATCCGTTGATTTGAAACAAAGAAAACAAGACACAGAGCATCATCATTTTCTTATTCAAATTAAAAAAGGAAACACCATTAGGATTTTTTTTAATCCTAATAAAATTCTTCATTTTTGGTCGTAATTTGTGGTTAATTAATTAGTTAGTTTATAAAATCACAGCGTAGAGTGGATATATCGCTTTATGATTTTACTTCGCAAAAATGATTAATAATGAATTTAGGAAGGAGAAATAAAATACGTTTTAGGGTGTAAAAAAGTACTGGTAATAGGTTTAATTAAATTTTTAACTTAAAAAAATACACTATCTTCAAAAAAAGTAAGGAAAAATTTATAGAATAAAATTTAAGTAATCTGCAGTCAAAAATAAGTAAGCACTATTTTCTGTTAAATATTAGACACTAACAATACGTATTTATACTTGACTCCAATCTTTCGTTTTTACTTAGTTTTGTTTAAAAAGAGGTTATTTAAAAACTAATTTATGAGAACGCTTCGAACAAAGTATTTAAGCAGTATTCCTATTAATGAGGATAATTATAAAGTCGACTTTATAATTTTAGAAAAATACCAAAGTTTTTCTGCAGAAATATTAAGACTTTCTTTGCTCGGCCTGACAGTTTATGGTTTTCTGATAACGAACGTAATATTTAAAATTTCAGAGAATAAAAAAGAATATATATTCATTAAGCCATTTTCAATTAATAAAACATTATTGTTTCTTGGTGCTGTGACTTTGATATTAACGGCTTTAGTAAGTTTAGGTCATCGTTATTTCTCAACCGACTGCATGACGCATTTCATACGAGGATTTCGTTTACGACAAAAAATATCAGAAATTGAAAACACCGAATTAAATTATGAAACAAGACTAACTAGTCTTGAAAATTCTTTAAAAAATGAAGAACTAAGTTTTGAAAGAGATTTAAATCTTTGCAAGTGGTTATTATTTGGGTCTTGCTTATTTTTAATTATAGGAATTTTTATAATTACAAGTGCTTTGGCTAGCTCATTTAATGATTTGTTTGATATAATGATAAATTTCAAAAATAATGATTGTCCAGATCCTTGCTAACATATTCTTTATTTTTTGATTAGTAATTCTTTTTAGTCTCTTCTAATAATTGATCAGTATTAGAAAAATTAACCCTTCTGTTTAAAATATAATCTATACTTTTAGCAGCTGATTACTAACTGACAATAGACCAAAAAAATATGAATTCTAAAGACCAAAAAAATCAAATGAACCGACGCAGATTTTTACAAAATACTGTGAAACTGGCAGCTGTCGGAATGTATATAGGCGCATTTGGTATGCCTGATTTATTCGGAAATGTTATAATGTATAAAGATGCTGCTGCTGGTATTCCAGATGTTAAACTAAATAACGGTTTAAAAATGCCGATCCTCGGATTTGGAACTTACGGTCTTAGCGGAGACGTTTGTCAAAGATCTGTTGCTGATGCTATTTCGGCTGGCTATCGTCTTATTGATACCGCAAAAGTATATGGAAATGAAGAAGCTGTAGGCAGAGCGATAAAGCAAAGCGGAATTGACAGAAAACAGCTTTTTGTTACTTCAAAATTATGGGTCGATGATGCCGGTTATGAAAATGCTAAAAAAGGTTTTGAGGAAACGCTAAGAAAATTACAGCTTGATTATCTTGATTTGTATTTGATTCACCGTCCAAGAGGCGATGTAAAAGGATCCTGGAAAGCAATGGAAGAACTTTACAAAGCCGGAAAAATAAAAGCAATTGGTATAAGTAATTTTGATCCGGCTCAGCTGGCCGATCTTTTGTCTTATGCTGAGGTAAAACCCGTTATCAATCAGATAGAAACACATGCCTTTTTTCAACAAACGAATGATTATAATGTGCTGAAAAAGCATAATATACATACAGAAGCATGGGCTCCGTTTGCAGAAGGCCGCAATGGCCTTTTTACTAATGAAACATTAACCCAAATAGCAAAAAAACATAACAAAACTACCGCACAGGTAAGCCTGAGATGGCATTATCAGCGTGGTATTGTGGCTATTCCGAGATCTTCTCAAAAAGTACATATTCTGGAAAACCTTAATATATTTGATTTTAAACTTGATGATGCTGATATAAAAGCAATTGAAAAGCTTGACTTAAATAAAACCCAGTTTCCGGAATGGAGTTAAACTGGATATAACAACTTTATAGTTTAAAAAGCCTCTTTATTAGAGGCTTTTTTAGATTTGTAATTCAAGGATCAGATTTCGTCAACTGTCCAATGAAAAAGAGGTCTTAATACCGGAAGTTTCTTCCAGTCTAAAGATTTAGAATATATTGTTGTTCCGGCTGCAATAGATTTAAGTTCTAATATTTTTGAAACTTGAGAATATTGGTATTCTAATGTAATGGTTTCATTATTATAACCTTTTAGCAGCAATTGTTTTTTGTCTGGATTGATTTCCATGTAAAAATCTTCCATTGTATCATCTTCATATTGAAAGATTATATAATTCTGACGATGAATAAAAATGCGCTTGATATTTTGATTGACAAGGTTGTTTTTCGTGTTTTCTGATTCCGTTTTTAGAACCTGATAAGCGCCATGCAATTCATTTCGGGGTTCATTATCATCATTATATTCAGTTCGGAGCAAATGAGGATAAAGGCATTCCATAAAAATAAAAAAGATCACGACTGTTTTTATAATAACCCTTACTGATTTTGAAGTAATTATTTTTCTTTCTGTCCAATTATTTAGCTTTGTTTCTTTATGCAAAACAAAAAACTGTCCTATTTTTTTTAGAAAAGGAAAAAGCAGCAACAGACACAAAAGCAGCAAAAATGTCGAATACAGCTTGACAGAAATATCAAATCCGAAATTTATAAAAACCACATTTAGCAAAATGCCTGAAAGAATAAAAAGCCCTAAAATTCTGGTTCGATAGTATAAAAGCATTAAAGCTGGAATAACTTCCATCAGCCCCATAAAAATGTTATAAGAATACGAAGTTCCCATTGTACTCCAAAAAAGAATGTCTTTGTCGAGCATGCCCAGCGGTGTGTACAAAGTATTGGGTTCCGGAAGATAAAACTGAGATTTAAAGATTTTATCAAAACCGTATTTTAGCATAACGCAAGCCAGATAATAAGTTATTACCAGTTGGATCAATTTAAAAATAGAACCTTTATAGGTTTTCCAAAAATCAAAAAAGGAAAGAATTGAAACTGTAATTACGGCAATCAGAAATAATATAAAAAACAGCAGATACAAAGTTGAAGAATCTGATGAAATTTCAGGATTCACAATAAGAATATTACCCATTTTTGCAGCTGTATAGCTAATCAAATTTTCAAACAAGAATTTTGTTACCTCAGACTGAATAGTCAGGTATTGAAAAGAAAAGGGAATAAATACAATCCCTAAAAGCGCAAACAATAAGATAATCTGGTATATGTAATCCTTTATTTTTTCCATTTAAAAAGGTTTTTTAAAACCTATAAACACAACACTTTCTATAGGGTTAACAAAATATAACGGGTATCTGTAAGGAGGTGCTAATTTTATGTATGAAATTGAATTTTTTGCATTAAATAAACTGTCCTTTATTATTCTGGTCTTAGTTCTAAAAGCCGATTTATCTATATCTCTATAATCCATTCTTATAGGAAAACTGTCAATTGATTCTCTTATTTTTAGTATTACATGAGAATCATCAAGAGCAATAACAGTATCTAATACTATAATTTTATGTTCGGGAAGCCCAAAATTTGAACTACTAATATCAAACAGACTATTTTTATATGCTTTAGAAAAAGACTTATTAGAACCACTGTGGCTTTTGTGCGCAATTACTTTGGTTTGTGCCTGCGATGCTGTGGCAATAAGTATTAAAAAGAATAAGATTTTGATTTTCATGATTTTTGGTTTTGAGATCAGTTGATAAATAGTGATATGATTTCAGATAAAGTTTTTCATATAAGCTTTAATATTAGAGTATAATAATCTCTTTTATTACATAGAGGGTTTTAAATCTAAAAAGGTTGGGACAACTAAAATATTTTTTAAAGATAACAAGTTTAGTCTCTAATTAAATACTGGATGAAACCAATATCCACATAAAAAAATATTTCGCCGGAAATGGGCTTTTCTGTTTATGATCGATTATATAATTTTGTAATAAACAAAACTGCTAATTCCTTACTATATAAAATGAGCCCTATATTTTCTGACAACAACCAAATTGGAGTCGTATCTGCTTTTTCTGAACTTGTACAAACCAATTTCAAAGGAGAAATGAATGCACTATGCTGGTACAGAAATTTAGATAGCGATTTTAATGAAATTGTAACCAAGTTATCTTTAAAAGAAAATATAACCGAAGTTTCTCCCGAAGATTTAATCGCACTCCAACTCTCAGAAAAAGGAAATACAGCCAGAAAAACAATTTTAAACGATTTGCAATTATTAGCTGATTTTGGCGCTTCGCCTTCGCTTAATTTACTGAAATGTTACGAACGCGATGATGAATTTGATTTCATTTCGACCGATGTATATTCATTTCATGTAGATCGTTCGCCCATTGCAACCGATACTTTTTTATGTACCTATCACGGAGCAGCAAGCGATATTGTTGCTAATTCGCAGGCAGAACAAAAAATCCTGATTCCGGAAATACGAGAAAAGCTAAAAGAACTGCATGATGGAGCAGAAGAGGAGTTTGAAGACTTTTTAAAAGAAAATTATTTCGATTTGCATTATCAGCTTCATGAAAATGCAGAACCTGTTAATTTAGGATTAGGACATCTTTGGCGTCTGGCTGTAGATCATCCAAAACAACAAGTGCTGCCTTGTATTCACAGAGCGCCAATAGAAAATGAAGGAGAATTTAGGTTGTTGTTGATTTGTTAAAAACTAATTCTGTATATAGTTTCAGCCTAAGTACACTTACAGATATATTGCTTACACATCCGTACGTAATCAAGGGCGGAAAATTAGCAAAAAACCACATTATGTAGAGCCTTTAGAATTGCTTTCTAGTATTTCTAGTTCTCGATCTGGGGTGCTTAAGTCTTTAAGGATTATTTTTATTTTGTTGTTGTCTACTAAAAAGATACAAAAGAAGCTCATTTCATAAGAAATGGGCTTTTGTTTTTGTAATTGATGAATTTCTTTTAATAAATTGTATAAGTATCATTTAACTGCGCAAAATCATTGCGTACTACTTACATATCTTTGAATCATTAATCGTTATGACTGAATTTATAAATTATAAAATATAACATTATGAAAAGATCAATTACATTTGGGGAAAAGTTAACCACTGGTTATTCGTTTGCTGATCTTGGGTATCGAGATTATATTGCAGCGCGTTTTTTACTTAATAACCATTTGATAGTCCAAGGGCTGACTCTTGCAAGTACAGCTGTAGAGAAATATTTGAAAGCTGTAATTGCTTTTAACCTTCAGGAGAAAGAATGGTATAATTATCATTTTGATAAATTCGATAAGCTCAAATATCTGCTGGAGAAAGTTAATAGTGACGTAACTCAAGGGTTTGATCCTGTTTTTGTAGAAATACTAGAAAAGGCTTTTAAAATTAGATATTACGATAAAATTAAACAACCGATTTTTATAGGCTTTTACATTAATCAATTTATAGCTGAATTAGATTATACAATCAATTATTTGGAAAATTTTATTTGCAATACACAAAGTTGCGGTCAGTCCATAACTGTATATAGTAAAGCTGTTATTAACAAAGATGCAGGTCTTTTTTATAATAATTATTTACTGAATAGAGAGAATAAAAAAGATTACATGGAAATGCCTGATATAGGATTTTCAATTTACATTAGTGTTGGATCTGTAATTCATAGAGAAGAAATAGTAAAGGGAGGAAGCATGCGAAATAAATATGATGGACAAATAGCAGAATTTACAGAATTTGCCCCAGAATTTTTATTGTAAGAAATTAAAAAATAATGATGGATTTAATTTAATAGAAAAGTAGCTATAATATTAGAGATTTAACAATAATATAAAAGGAAATGAATATACAAATAGAAATAGAGCATTTAAAAATTCAAACAGGATTCTATAAAGATTCGATTAATTTAATTTCTGAATTTGGTTATTCAGAGTTAACGTCTGTTATTGGCCCAATGTTAACTCTTAATGAAAGTAGTTTACAAAGTATAATACTACTTGCTGAAAATAAGCATTACAGAGATTTAATAATTCTTTCAAGACCATTTTTAGAATCAGTACTGAATGTCGGATTTATTTGTGCAGATGAGAATGCAATTACAAATTCAAAAAAATATGCTTATCAAAAAGGATATAGGGATTTGTTTCGTGATATAGAAATAAATGGTTTCAAAATGAAATCTAATTTAATGAATTACATTTCAGAATTTGAAAATGCCGCCCCCACACCAATGAAAGAAGCTCTTTCGGATTTTACAACTAAGAGCGGAAAAGAAGTCATTAGTTGGACGCCAGAAACGGCGAAAGCAAAACTTGAAGTAATCGGAAAAGTATATGGGGAATATGTAAATAGCCTATTGAGTTTTGCTTTCTTTTCTATCTATCGTGATGTTTCAGAAATTATACACAATAGTTATTACGGAGTAAGAATCTTTTTAGGGATGCAACAAAAAGATATGTCTTCTTTTAAAAGCAGTAAAGAAGCTGCAATTTTTTTTGGAGAACATCAAGAAAAATTGGCAACACTAATTTTACAACAGTTAAATATTTCTATTTGCTCAATGATTAATATTTTAAAACAAAGATTTAATATTGAAACTTTGGATATTCTTTATGAAAAATCAAATAGTGAATTATTAGAATATACAAAAAAGGTTAAACGATCCGCTTGAAGTGAGAGAATCCCTTGCTGACGCGCGTATCGCTCTTGCACGCATGCACAAAATCATTTCAAACTTGTTTTATATTTTTGGATGTGTGATTTAATATAAAAACTTAATAATCATGTATAATCGATGACAGAAAAATTTGAAATAAAGGGATTATGGTTTTTACCTTCTAATAAAGGCAAAAAGGTATCTGGTATATTAAGATTTGATCCTATTGAAGGTTCCTATTTGGAATTAATAGGTTCTTTAGACGAAAATAAAAGTTTTGAAGATTTTAATTTCTCATTAGAAAATTGTAGTATAATTTTAGGGACTTCAGTTGATAGTGAGTCAATTACACTTTATCAATGCTATTTAAGTTCTAGACAAAGAAAATCATTAAGCAATGAAGTAGTAGGTCCAACGAAAGAAACGTTTTATGTCAATTTTATTTTAAAAGGTTACCATTTTGATAATGAAGAATCTCTCAAATTTAATACTATTGCAAGTTCATTACAAAATTTTGATGAGTGGCTCAATATAACAGGTTTTCAGAATGATTCAGAAACAACGATTGAAAATTCATATAGTATTAATTATATTAAACCAAAAGATATTGAATTTGATCTTCATGGCAATCATAAAGGAAAATTTACTTTTAGTGTTTCGAGACCGAATGTTTATTCTCAAAAACACGAATATATTATTCAAGAAGTTTGGTTAGAACTTAGTTGTAGTAACGAAAAAAGTTTAAGAGAAATACGTGAATTATTGACACGCTTTCAAAACTTCCTCATACTTGGAATATATAGAAGTGTCTTTCCAAACAAAATAATTCTTTACAATAATAGTATCCAAAACGATTTTGGGATAGCTGGTAAATATAGAAAGCAAATTGAATTTTATCAAACTATCCGTAAAAGAAGAAATGAAAAAGAAAGACATTCTTTTGAAATGCTTTTTAACTACACAAAAATTAAAGATAATTTTCCGTCAATTATAAAAAACTGGTTTGAAAAGTATGATAAATTAAGTCCTGCTTTTAATCTTTTATTTGATCAATTTTATAATGGTGCTGTATTCAATGAAAATACATTTCTTAATTTGGCACAATCAGCGGAAACACTGCATTCAAGAATATATGATCATACAAAAATGCCAAAGAATGAATACAATGCGATGAAAAAGGAAATTTTAGAAATATTACCTGTTAAATACCATAGCTGGATGAGTGAACAATTACACTTTGGTAATTATCTGGATTTATCTCAAAGGCTGACAGAATTGACTGAGAAATATTCAAATGATATAATTGATAGAATAATTCCAGAAAAATCTATTTTTGTTAAACAAGTTAAGGATTTGAGAAATTATTATACACATTATAGTAAAAGCCTAGAAAAAAAGGTTATTCCTGAAAGAGATTTATTGTTTTTATCTGAAAGATTAAAAATGTTATTAGTCAGTGGTTTTTTGTTTGAAATTGGTATGTCAAAAGAATTATCAAATACGTTATTTCAAAATGCTAATCCAAATTTATTTAGACATTTAATTCCGTAAGGATAATAAAAAGTAGTAGAGTAGAATTATATAAAAACAAAAAAGAGACTTCGAAAGTCTCTTTTTTGTTTTTATATATCTTTATAAACAGTTATTTCCCAATCAATTTCTCAAGCCTAACCATCATCTCATCTTTCTCCTTCAACATTCTTTCATACAAAGCAATTTTTTCTTCGTGTAGTTTAATAAACTGATCAATTTGATTAAAAATGGGATTGTCATTTCTCTGATATCCAATGCCATTATCACCAAAAGTATTAGAAATAACATTTACAGCCTGTTCTTCATCAAAATTCTGAAAAGCTTCAACAGGAATTTTTAAAACAGCAGAAATTTGTTTCAGCAAGTTATCTTCAATAACATCTTTCTGCTCCAGTAAAGAAATTTTCTTTTGGTTCCAGTCTTCGCCCAAATCATAAGCCAAAGCTTCCTGTTTGATGTTAAGCATTTCTCTGAAACGTTTTACGTTTCTTCCCTGATGTATTTTCTGTTCCATAACGAATATCAATTTTCTAAAAGCTCAAAGATAAAGCCATTTGGGCTAAAAATCCTGAGTTTCAAAGATAAAAAAATATCCCATAATACATCAATTTTGTCAGGTAATATATCCGCTTTGCGAATAGATTATCCTTTCGAAAGAATAGATTTTCGTGCTTCAATTTTAAATCCCCGTAGTATGAAAAAGAATAAAATATCCTTCGAAATTGGATTTTGGGCAGGATTTGAAGCAGGAAATCCATTTAAGGCTGTCGAAGCCTTTTTTGACTTTGCAGATCTTGATTATTATAAACACAATTTAAGCCAGGCGGTAATGTACAGTTATAAAAAAGAAGTCCTTAAACAAGATAATCCTTCGGATGTTTTTGTGTTATATAATGCTTTTAGCTTTTTTATCAAAGTATGTTACAGCCTGAAAAAGAAAAGCAAAAAATGGAAAGTTACAGCGTCTTTGCGTACCGAAAAAGTTTTTCATTTTTCATCTTTAACGAAGGAAGAATACGAAAATCCTTTTATGGTATTTCAAAAAGTATTTGATGAAAAACCGCTCGAAGAATTCAAATTTTTTCTAACCCAGATTCTCGAACATTCCTTGTCTCCCCACACCGAAGACCCGGAATCTGACGTGACGACGCCTTATATTTATATAATCAAAATGCTCGACGCCGCAGCACAAATAAGAGAAAGAGGAGTGGAGAAAATCAGGAAAACTGAACTATTAAATCAAAACTAGCGTTATTATATAATAAAATGCTGATTAGAAGTTGTCTAATTGGCTTTCGCACAAGTTTATAAAAGCTTTTAACGCAGGCGAGGGCGGAACATCTTTTCTAAAAATTAAAATAGTTGTCATTAAAGCAAGTTCAGGCGGAAGCGGAAATGTTTTGATATTTCTGCTGCCGTAAAATTTTGTCACAATATCTTGTGGTAAAACACTAAACCCAATACCCGATTCAATAAAATTAATTACGCCTTCAATTGAATTCATTACCGTTTTATGGTATTGCGATATTCCCTTGCTAACGAGCCACGATTCTAGTCTGGCTCTAAAAACGCAGCCCTGATCGAATACAATGGCTTTTTGCGGCGTTTTTTTAAGAAGATCATCCAGACTTTCAAAATTGGAAGGCGCTACCACAACAATTTGTTCTTCTTTTATTTTAAGCTGATCTAATTCGGGAATATCTAAAGGAGCAGGAACAAAAGCAGCATCGAGTTTATAATTCACTACATCGTTTATGAGCCCGGCCCGCATATCCGATTTTAATTCCAGATCAACATAAGGAAATTTAAGCGCCAGGTAATTGATTAATTCTGGTCCTTTGATGGTCATCATAGTTTCGAGTGATCCAATCTTTATCTGACCTTTTATCACATCATTTTTACCAACAGAACGTTTGGCTTCATCAATTAAATGATTGAGTTTTTTGCTGTACAGCATCAAAGTTTCTCCGGCTGTTGTAAGTTCTACTTTTCGGTTTGAACGCGTAAATAAAGACGCACCAAACTCTTCTTCCAGATTTTTTATACGTGCCGTTACATTCGATTGTACAGTAAACATAGCTTCTGCTGCTTTTGTAAAACTGCCGTGATGTGCTACTGCTTCGAACAATTTCAAGTCATTTGTATTCATAAATCATAATTTGTGATAGTTTGTATCTTTTTAAATCATTTTGAATGATCAAATATAGGGTTTACTTTTGATAAAAAAAAATTGAATTATGAATCAAATTAAACAAATGAAATTAACAGCCGTAACACTATTGGCTTTTATCTCAGTAAATTCTACAAGTATGGGACAAGTAAAAACAAATTCACAGAATGCAGCAAAAACAGCTGTGGGAAATATCCATTATCGTCACACAGATGTTAACGGGCAAACCATTTTTTATCGTGAAGCGGGTCAGCCGGGAGCGCCTGTTATTTTATTACTGCATGGATATCCAACATCATCGCACATGTTTCGTAACCTTATTCCAATGTTAAGTGGTAAATATCATGTAATTGCACCAGATCTGCCGGGTTTTGGTTATAGCGATATGCCAGACAGAACGAAATACGCCTACACATTTGATAATCTGGCAAAAACTATGCAGTCGTTTATAGACCAGATTGGGCTTAAGAGATTTGCGATTTATGTTTTCGATTATGGCGCTCCGGTTGGTTTTCGTCTGGCAGTGGCAAATCCGGAAAAAATTACCGGAATCATTTCTCAAAACGGAAATGCCTACGAAGAAGGTTTAAGTAAAATTTGGGATCCAATTCAAAAATATTGGCAGCATGACACACCCGAAAACAGAAATGCTCTTAAAGATATTTATACTATTGAAGGTACTAAATTTCAGTATTTTACAGGAGTTTCAGACCCATCGTTAATTGCACCGGAATCGTATACGTTTGACCAGTATTTTCTGGATCGCCCGGAATCACTTGAAATACAGCTGGATTTAATTAAAGATTATAAATCTAATGTAATCTTGTATCCTAAATTTCATGACTATTTTAGAACATACAAACCAAAACTTTTAGCAGTTTGGGGTAACAAAGATCCTTTCTTTTTGCCTCCGGGTGCAGAAGCCTATAAAAAAGACATTCCAGACGCAACCGTAAAATTTTATGATACAGGTCATTTTGCCTTAGAAACTCATGTTCAGGAAATTGGGAATGATATTTTAAAGTTTCTGGAAACTCTTCCTAAATAATTTTGTTTTAAAAATAAGGTTTAGAATTAATTACTGCCTAAAAAAATGCCCGCTTTGATTCGGGCATTTAAATCGTTTACAGAATATTTGGTTCTGAAATTATCTTCAATAACATTTCTTAAATTCTGAATAATAAATATTGTTATTCTTTTCTTTTGCATTGTTGACAGATTGTTGTTCGAGTTTTATTCGAGTTGCAAAAACAAAATTATTTTCAAATAAGAAAAAAAGTCTTTTCTGTTCATATTATCGCTAATTTAATGATGATACCTAAAACAGCTGCTATTAAAATAATATAAGGTTCCTGAATTTTCTTTATATACAGTAACGCAAAAATGGTAACAACAGCGATAAGAGCGGTAGGAATATCAATTATACTCCTTTTAGCGATCACAATAACAGATCCAACCAACGCGCCTACTACGGCAGCGGTAATGCCTTCTACAAAAGCTTTAACGGGTTTATTTTGTGCAATTTTTTTAAATGACGGTGCCATTGCAATGGTAAATAAATAACAGGGCAGAAAGGTGGCCAGCGCCGCTACCAGCGCTCCTAAAAATCCGTTAATCAGATAACCTATAAATCCTACTGTTATCACTACTGGGCCTGGCGTAATCATGGCAACAGCAACAGAATCTAAAAACTGCTGTTCTGTGAGCCATTGATTTTCTGTTACAACGCCTGAATGAAGAAATGGTACAATGGCAAGACCGCTTCCAAAAACAAAAGCTCCTGCTTCTGTAAAAAAGACTGCTATTTTAGTGAGGGTAGAACTTTCATAAGTCCAGAATCCTGCCAGTAAAGCAAATAAAGAAAAAGAGTTTGCGGTCTTGGTATTCCACCATTTAGGGCGTGCATAAACAAGCATATACAAAAGACCTGCTGCTATAAAGAGTAATACGTGTTCTTTTTCTGTTATATAGGTAATAAGAACAGCAAGAATGAAGAACAGCCACAAAAGCCATTTGGATTTTATAGATTCTAGATTTGGCTGACCAATAGACTTTAATGTAAGTTTATAAGAACTCAAAGCTATAATTCCGATAACAGCAGCACCAACCCCATAAAATACAGCCTGAATCCAGGAAAGTCCTCCGTATACCTGATAGAGAATCCCTAACAACAATACCATTAAAAAAGAAGGCAGTACAAAGGCAAATCCAATTAATGTGGCTCCCAGAAAACGGTAGTGTACAAATCCAAGGTAAATTCCAAGCTGAGCCGCAAGGGGTCCGGGAGCGAGCTGTGCCAGCGCAAGACCTTCGCGGTATTCTTCTTCGGTTATCCATTTTCGGTCTTCCACTAAATCTTTGTACATATAACCTACAAGTGCAACAGGCCCTCCAAAACCGATTGTGCCGAGTTTTAAAAAATAAACAGCCAGTTCTTTTAATGTGTATGTTGGATTTACGGTCATAATCTAAATATTAAAATGCAATTCCAAACTGAAAGCCTACTGTAAAAGAAGCCGGATGGTCATTGCCAAAACGAACAGGCAGGGGGATGGCCGCAAAGTAGCTGCAATTGGTGCTTTTTATAATTGTTTTGTTTAGAACGGGTGTAAAACCATATCTTCCCGAAGATTCAAAAGCAGCCCTTCCTGCAAAAGTATAGCCATGTCCCAAAGCTACCAGAACTCCGGGATGAAATAGTAAATTGGTTACCTTACTGGTTCCCTGATCGTCAATATTAGGAACTACCTCAAAAGAGAACCCGATTTTCTCGTTTTTCCAGATGTTAATACCTGTTGGGAAACCTACGGCATAGTAGTCCCTGAAATTTACCATTGTCTCGTCTTTATTGACGGTCACTATGGGGTGCATTATCCCAAAGTATCCCGTAATCTTGGGATAAGTAGTTTGGGAAAAGCTTGGAAAGCTAAATACGAACAAAATAAAAAGAAAAAGAAATCTTAGAGGCATTGGTTTTGTTTTTATAAGTTATAAAAACAAAATTATCAGCATAAAACATCTTTAAATAGAATGCTTTTTACGTTTTGTATATTGATTACTTTTTATTGATTTTTTTTCGGTAAGCGGATGGATTTCTGCCTGTCTGGGCTTTAAAAATCCTCGTGAAATGACTCTGGTCAGAAAATCCGGTCATATAGGCAATTTCAGTCAGGGTATAAGAAGAGTTTTCAATAAGATTTACAGCCTTTTCAATTCTTTGTTTTCTGACATAATCACCAAAATTTAAATCTTCAAAATATTTGGAAAATTCTCTGGACAGGTAGGATGGATTTAAATCGAGTTCACCTGATATTTTCTTGAGATCAAAAGTGAATTGTGCATCAATCTGGTCCTGAATAAGATTTTTAAGGTCTTTTACCCAGGATGGAGTTTTTCCGGCTGTTTTTTTGTCTTTAAGAAATTTACTGTAAACCTCGTGCAGCAGATTTTCAAAGGGACTGTTTTGCAGGTGTTTCTGCTTGTACAGATGCGCTGCCCAGCTGTAAAGAGCGTCATAAAGTATCATTCCGGTTTCAAGAAGCTTGTAATCGTCGGTGATGTTATGTGCAAGTCCGGCTGAAACTGCCCAGAGCCCTGCAGATTCAGCGGCAATGTCATGTCGGTCAGTATCGGCACCGCGTACAATTTTGGCTATTATCAAAACTGCCGGATCTTCTATCTTATATTTTTTTACGATATAGTCAAAGGTGCATTCTTCCTTGTAATGTGTAAATTCAACATCCGGTATATCAAAAGGTATTGCATTAAACTCAACCGCTTTTTCGAGAACCTGCTCAAATGGCACATAGATAAATTCCGCATCCTTATCCACAAATTTTTTAATAAGCCAGGGACAGGCAATACGGTCTATTTTCGGTCTTTCTCTGGTGATCCATTTCATAAATCAAAAAAGCTTTTTAAGAATCTCTGCTAAGATACATTTTTAAAAATAAAATGCAGTCTGCCATGATAATTCTTAAAGAAAGATGCGCAATCGAAATAACGACAAAAGATAGGGGAAGGGAGGTATTTATTATTTTTATTGCGATGTAAATGTTTAGGATTAATCTTTATATTTGATAATGAAATTAAGAAAATGAGCGAAAAAACGAAACCATATGCCTTAATAACCGGCGCCAGCAAAGGCATCGGAAAATCTATTGCTTATCAATTGGCTAAACAAGGTTATCCATTATTACTTGCTGCCAGAAGTGAAGAAGATTTAAAAGCATTATCAAATGATCTTCAGGTGAAATACGGTATCAACGCTTTTATTTTCCCGATTGATCTTTCGGAAAACGGTGCTTCACAAAAAGTGACCGATTGGATAAAAACGAATAGTTATCCGGTTGGTATTCTGGTTAATAATGCTGGTTATGGTATTTGGGGGGATTTTAGCAAGTCCTTACTAAGCGATCAGCTTGGTATGATGCAGCTCAACATGAATGTTGTTGTAGAACTTTCACATTTATTAGTACCTATACTTTCACAAGAAAAACAAGCTTACATTTTAAATATATCAAGTACAGCTGCATATCAGGCGGTACCTACGCTGGCGGTTTACTCGGCTACAAAAGCTTTTGTTTTATCTTTTACCCGTGCTTTGCGTTTTGAACTTGCCCAAACTTCAATTTCTGTAACCTGTTTTAGTCCGGGTCCGGTTGATACCGGTTTTGCTGCAAGGGCAGGTTTAAGTGCTTTAAATAAAATGGCTGAAAAGTTTAATATGCAGCCAGATGAGGTTGCAAAAATGGCTGTAAAAGCTATGTTCAGCAAAAAATCTGAAGTTATTCCGGGATTTACGAATATCATTTCAGTATATGCCAATCGTATACTGCCAAAGGCTTTCATCGAAAAAACAGCAGCCGGGATTTACAAAATTTAATTTTTTTTCGAAAAAAACTAAAAAAATATTCTTTACGAAAAAGAAATTATATTATCTTCGCATTAATATCTACTAATTCTATAGAGTATGTCAAATAAAAGAAACATTTTTAATTTTCCTAAAGGTCGAATGCACGCAAATACGGTAATATGTTATTGCTGTTGTTGCTGTTGCAGTCTTTTAGATAAAATTAAAAACACTATTCTTTCATTTATTAAATCTATATTATCATGGTATCTTCTTATAAAACCTTTACCCTTACAAATCAATTAACAGATGAGCAAATAAACTTTTTTAACGAGCATGGCTTCATCCATTTCAAAAAATTTATAAATCCTGAAACGGTTTCCTCAATCATTGATGCTTCCAAACAAGTACAGCAAAAATGGATTGAAGATGACGTTAAAAAAATAAATGGCGTGCCTATTAAATTTGGAAAAGATTTAGACGGTTCTCCTATTGTACAGCGTTTTGCTTTTATCAATCAACATCATCAAACCTTAAGCGGACTTTTGCTTGACCCAAGATTTAGTAGTTTATTACAACTGGCGGGCGATGGCGCAAGATTAGGTACTGAAGAAAAAGACGGAATGGTTTTCAATCATTACATCAATGGACCCGAAAGTAAGTTTTCTAAAATGGGATGGCATACAGATGGTTTAAGAGATATTTTTTATGGTACTAAATTAAATCCGATGTTAAATGTGGGCATTCATTTAAGTACTTTAAAACCAGAAAACGGAGGTTTAAAAATCATTCCGGGAACTCACAAACAGAGTATTTACCAAATGCTTTTCCGAAAAAAATATTTTTTAGATCATCAGGCCGATCCGGAGGAAGTTTCCATCAATCCGGAAGCGGGAGATTTAACCATTCACGATGGCCGTTTGTGGCACAGAGTTGCTGAGTCAACTATTCGTGGTGAAGAGAGTAGAAGAAGGGTGATTTATATTCCGATTATTGCAGGAAAATATGCTCCTAAAAATGAGAACAGTCCAACGGTTTTCTATCAACGTTTTGCAGGTATTGTTAAATAATTATGCTGTTTATTATTGCATTTAGTTATCTGGTTAGATCAGGTAAGCTAAAAAGTACCTCAGATTTTTTTAAAAATAAGCACAGAAAAATCAAATTAAAAATTGCAAAACTGGAATTGGCTATACTATCCGGCTTACAAATATTGGGCTAATAATGGGAAAAGAAACACAAATTGAAGATTATACTGCAATTGCACAAAGAACCTTTTCTGACCGTAAGCGAACTAATATTTTAAAAAGAGCAGAACAGTCAACGATTGTATTTTTACTTCCAAAAGTGCCTGGATATATTTCGCCGAACTTACTTACTTTAATGGGTACGCTGGGTTCCGGATTCGTTTTTCTGGCTTTTGTTTTAGGAAGTTATTTCACAAACTGGTATTTACTTTTAGGTATTATCGGGTTAGGAATAAATTGGTTAGGTGATTCTTTAGACGGAAGATTGGCTTACTATAGAAATATTCCACGCCGCTGGTATGGTTTTGCGCTCGATATCATTGCCGACTGGATTGGTATTGTACTTATAGGCTTTGGCTACTACATTTATGCTGAAAATGGCACACAAGTATTAGCCTTTGCTTTTGTTGCGCTGTACGGCTGGTCTATCATCATCAGTCAGTTACGTTATAAAATTACAAATGAATACAGTATAGATTCAGGTTTTGTTGGGCCAACAGAACTCAGGTTTATAATTGCTTTAATTTTAATAATAGAAGTTCTGTTTCACGGATCAATTGCATATCTGGCTGGATTAATCACTTTTATATTGCTTATAATCAATACTGTTGATAGTTTGAAACTTTTAAAGCAAGGCGATATAAAAGATCAAAACCCAGACTGATATGTTCAGTAAAAAATCTATTTTTACTTTTCTGCAAGCTCAGGTTGCAGCATTTTTAGGTGGCATTACCGATTATGGTTTAATGATTTTATTGACAGAAGTATTTAAACTGCATTTTACCTTTTCTATTCTAATCTCCGGAACTGTTGGCGCCATTATGAATTTCAGCATTAATAGATTTTGGGTATTTAAAAATCAATGTGATTATAGCAGCCGCATCAATAGTCAGCTTTTTAAATTTGCGATGGTTGTATTGGGAAGCATTTCTTTAAAATCATTTGGTACGTTTATTTTGCATAATCTATTTCAAATCGATTATAGAATTGGAAGACTAATCACGGATAGTTTTGTTTCTTATGGATTTAATTATCCACTGATTAAATACTGGGTTTTTAGAATAAACAAAAAACAGAACATAGTCGAATCAAATTAATCCGTTGTGTACAATTTTTTTTAAACACATAGAAACATAGTTTTTAGATGTGTAAAAAGAATAAAAAAAGAAACTAGTTTCTTAACACATAGCTGGCTATGTTTATTTTAAACAAGTGAAACGCCTTTTTGAGCGCACAAAATCTATGTTTCTAGCCTGCACTGAGCGGAGTCGAAGTGTGTTAAAAAATCCACCCAATACATTATAAATATTTCATTTATGAACAAATTATCATTTAAATATTTTACAAAATTACTAATCGTTATAACGATTTTAGTAAATATAATATCCGGAAAGCTATTGGCACAATCCAAAAATCCATCTCCATTAAATTTTCCAACGCCTAAAAATGTAGATAATATGCTATTTTACGTTCAGCGCGACCCAAATATAAATACTGCTATTTATGCCATAAACTATCAGGAAAATGGGAAAATAGACAAAAGTAATCCTATAAAATCATATTGGATTCGATATGCTGAGAAAGGTGAAAAAAAAGATTTTAATTATATACAGCGCAAATTTGCTTACGGAATAGAAAGTAAAACCTTAAATAATGAGGAGTTTGAGCTTCAATTTGTATCGTATAAAAAATTATCCTTATTCTTAAAAAAGGTAGATTCAGATCAAAAATATCATGTTTTTGTAAATGTAAATCAGAAAAAAATACAGGTAGAAAAAATATTTGTACGTATTGAAGGCGGTTCTTTTTGGCTGCCAAATGTAAAGTATGTAGAAGTTACCGGAATTGATGCTTCTTCTAATAAAACAATTACAGAAAGGATGTTATTAAAATAAGCTTTTTTAGAACAGCTGCCTGATCAGCTATATTTTTTTGAGATTTGTATTTCCTGTAAGGTTATCTTAAAAATGGTTTCAAATTATAAGATGAAACATGTTTGTAAATATTTGTTCACTAGTTGGTTGTAAATTTAACTGACCAATACATGAGCAAATTATGGAAACAATTTTAATTTTAAAAAAGTCTTTTTTCTGTTTTCAAAAACTGACAAGAAGAAAAACAGCTGCATTAATTTTATTAGTTACGACCTCTAATTTTTGTTTTTCGCAGGAAACAAATAAAACCGAAACTCCAAAAGTTGCTCAAAATGTTTCTTGGTGATTCCAAAGAATCCAAGTCTTCAAAAAACACTAAAACGAAATAGGTAATTTTAATTTTAACAGCTGTTTTGAATCATTAATCTAAGTAAATATTTAAATTTTCAAAAGATGTCTTTACCTGATAAATTATATAATATGAAATTTGCAGAATATTTTGATTCGATGCGCAGGATGTATCTGCAGGATGAAAAATTCAAAGAGATTTGTGATAATTACTGCAGTAATGTTGCTGATATGGAGATGTACAGGAAAAAAAAGGAAAAGAATTTTTTTAAAGAACACGAATGTGAAAACTTATCAAAAGAGCTCGAAGAAGAAATACTTTTTTATTTGGTCCGTAAAAGTTAATCTTATGAGGCACATTCTATTCTAGATTGTTAAAAAAATTAATTTAAAAAAAAATCCCATTTCGTTAGAAATGGGATTTTTTTTTGCTTCTTACTGAACAAGAAAGGCTTCAGAATTATTTATTATAATCACTATTGGCCAGAATCTTCATTATCTTGAGAATCCGGATTGTCCTGAGTCTTTTGTTTTGGTTCATCCCAGTCTCCCCAGTCTCCTTTATAAATTTTTACGCATACTAATTCCTTATTATCTCCTTCATAAATCTTTGTACAGCAATATTTTGCATTTTGATTTTCTTTTACATTTTCCATAATTTCTTAGTGTTGTGATTTTAATTAAATAGATGGGGGTCAGTCGATATTATTAATTTTTAAAGTGTCTTTTTTTGCAGAAATGCTTCTTTTTGATCTCGTTTTTCATCTTCATCATCACAAGGAAGTGCACAATTAAAATTGATTGCTATTAAAATAATTGGGATGATATATGAGAATAGATTTTTCATAGATTGTTTTTGTGAGAATTAGTTCGCAAAGTTAATCCGGCACTTTAATCCAATTTATATAATTTACAGTTTACGTTTATATGATTTCCATATTTTAAATAGCAGTTTTTAACCTAAAGCTTCCTTTTGAAAGCTAAAATCAATACTATTTATGAGGTAGAATTACTACAAACATGGGAATTATATAACATGAGAACAGAAATTATATAAATTTCCGGATATGTTATATAGAAATTTGTAAGATTCAATATTCAATAATTATAAACTTTAAAAAAGATAATTATCATGAATAAAACAGGGCCTATCATAATTATCGAGGAAAACGAAGCCGATCGTAATTTATTTGCGCAAATTTTTTGGGAGCTGGGTCTAAATAATGAAATGCTTTATTTTACTACTCTTAATGAAACGCATAGATACATAATCTCCAATCAAATTGAACCTTTTTTACTTTTTTCGAATGTACTTCAGTTTCATGAAGACAATAAGCAGGACAATTATAAAAATTATAATAGTATTTGCCTGGAATTTAACTGCCCTTGTTTGTTTTTTTCCATTTTATTTACGCATTGTTTTGTTATAGATTCTTATTCAATTCCTGTTCAAAGTTATTTTGTACGTCCTTATAACGAAGAAAAGTTTAAGTTAGTCCTCAATTCCATTGTAGAATATTGGCTCGGGAAAAAAGTATTCAATAAAGACGAAAACAAATCAGAAAAAAAAGCAAAATATATAAAATAAAGCCGTCTCTTCAGGACGGCTTATTATTTGTGCTATAAATTTCTATCGGGTTTAGTGCCATCTTCGTCATCTAAATCTACTAAATCTTCATTGTCATATCCGTCATTGTCGATGTCTTCATTGTCAAACTCATCATCCAATTCGTCGTCATTCAATTCATCATCGTCAAATTCGTCAGTATCAGTTTCCCGGCCAAGGTTTTCATTATCAAATTCCTCTGTGCCAAATTCCTTGCTGTCCAGATCATTTCCATAATCAGGTTCAGCATTATTAGATATCGAATGATCTACTGGTGGTGCATCAATATCCGGATCTTCATATTGTTCTCTATTTTGAAAATTCTGATCTTTCTGATTGTAATTTTCTCTTTCGTCTATACTCATAATAATTCTTTTTAAAAGTTATTTTTTCATTGAGCCTGTTTCTTTTTTTGTGCTCGAAGCAGATTTAGAAGTGCCTTTTGAAGCCGTTTCTTTTTTATCAGTTTTTTTATCTGATGCCTTAGCACTCTCTATGCTTTTTTTTGTGGTTGAAGTTGCCATAATATATTTTTTTAGATTGTTATAAGCCAAATTTACAGTGACTAAAAATCATTATTTTATACATATTCGTATTTCTAATTATATAATTTACAGTTATTTAAATAAACAAAAAAAAAGGGTTTTACTTTTTAGTTAAATAAAAAAACACCCATACAAAGTACAGGTGTTTTTCAGGTAAAATAAAAAAAGTAACAAGAAAGTATTAGACTATTCTGCCGCTACAATGTTTACTAAATTTAGTGCTACATCGTTTAGTAAACAATCTGCTTCTTTTTCTTCTGCAAGAGTCTGCGTCAATAATTTTGCTGCATCATTCTCGCCAATCGCTTTTGCAAAAGCAACCAAAGTTCCGTAAGATGCAATTTCATAATGCTCTATTTTTTGCGAAGCAGCAATAATCCCCGCATCTCTAACTGCTCCCGGAGTAGTTTCCAAAAGAATATTGTCGCCTTCTTTTAATAATCCGGCCATGGCTTCGCATTTTTTTCCTTCAACTTTTTCTCCTAATAAATCAAAAACTTTTTCTAGTCTTGACACTTGGTTTTGAGTTACAGAAAGATGCTCTAAAATAGTTCCTGAAAGTCCTGATGATGAAGCATTGGCAGCCATTTTTGGCAAAGCACTAACCAAAGCATTTTCTGCCCAGTAAATATCTTTCAGGCTGTCAATAAACAAATCTTTCAATTCTTCGGCCGCATCAGGTGCAGGTTCTACGATATTAAATTTTGCGTTGTTTTTTATGTCTTTTGTCTGACTTGCTTTTGGTTTTGCTACATTAGTCTGACCTTGTTTTTCTGAATTTTTCATTTTTATTTTTTTTTGAGATTAAATGTATAAGTTAGGTTCACGCTGCCAAAAACGATGCATTTTCATAGCCGTAATAAATTCCTGTGCAAAAGCTTCCGAAGCAATTTCGCTCGTAACAATTACACCCGGATCATCATTGGTAATTTTTGCGGCAAAAGGCGCTCCGCTGATAATTTCCGAAGCCTCACCATCGGCACCAATTACTTTGCAGTGTTTGTAAGCATCATTTAAATATTCCAGAGCATCATCATTTTCTGCCAAAGCATTAAGTCCCAATCCGTGCGGAACATAAACAGCATCAAATAATACAGAAGAAGCCGTTAAAAAACTAAATTCAGCAGCAATTGCCCCATCAGCATCTGTTGTTACAGAACCTAAATGCGGCGCAACGACACAACCTTTAGCACCTTCTTTTTTCAAGGCATTTTTCATATTTGCGACAGCAGCTTCAGAAACTCCGTCAGAAACTAAAATCGCAACTTTTCTGGATTCAATTGTTGGCGAGTTCGTTGGATTATTAACCATGCTCAAAGCTTGTGAAGATTCTGTAGAAGATTCAACTGTTTGTGGTTCCTGAGTTCCGGCTTCTTCCGTTTCCGGAGACACGCCTTTGTTTATTGGTGTTTCTAAAACAGGCGGAACAGTCGCTCCAAGTCCTTGTGCTACTTTTTCGGCAAGTTGTTTGTCAACCTGAGATAATAATCCCAGCATTCGAACTCTTATGGCAGTTGTTTCTACTTTTCCAAGTTCAAAACGCAAAGCTTTTACAATATGGCTTTTTTCTTCCGGTGTCTGACTGTTAAAAAATAATTTTGCCTGTCCAAAATGATCTGTAAAACTCTCGCTTCTTTCTCTCACTTTGTGTGCATCCACGCGCTCGTTAAAATTTGCAAATCCGCCTTCGGCAATTTTTGCCTGATACGGACAGCCGCCGCCTAAAGAATTAGGATGATAACTTACACGTCCTTTATTAATTTCCTGACGCATGTGTCCGTCACGCTGATTGTTGTGAATAGGAGCAATACTTCTGTTAATTGGAATTTCATGAAAATTCGGACTTCCTAATCTCGATAATTGTGTATCGGTATAAGAAAATAATCTTCCCTGCAAAAGCGGATCATTTGTAAAATCAATTCCCGGCACAACATGCCCGGGATGAAAAGCAATCTGCTCTGTTTCGGCAAAGAAATTTTCTGGATTTTTATTCAAAACCATTCTTCCCACAATCGTTACAGGAACCAATTCTTCGGGAACAATTTTCGTTGGGTCAAGTAAGTCAAAATCATATTTGTGTTCGTCTTCGTTTGAAATAACCTGAACGCCTAATTCCCATTCCGGGAAATTTCCCATTTCTATAGCTTCCCATAAATCTTGTCGGTGAAAATCAGGGTTTTTTCCTGAAATTTTCTGTGCTTCATCCCAGGCAACAGCGTGGGTTCCTAATTTTGGTTTCCAGTGAAATTTTACAAAAACCGATTCCTCCTGAGCATTTACCAATCTAAAAGTATGAACGCCAAAACCTTCCATCATTCTATAACTTCTCGGAATTGCACGATCTGACATTACCCACATAATCATGTGCATAGATTCTGGCATGAGTGAAATAAAATCCCAAAAAGTATCATGCGCAGATGCTGCCTGAGGCATTTCGTTATGTGGTTCCGGTTTTACAGCATGAATAAGATCAGGGAATTTTGAAGCGTCCTGGATAAAAAATACCGGAATATTATTGGCCACTAAATCATAAATTCCTTCCTGCGTATAAAATTTTACTGCAAATCCTCTCGCATCTCTGGCCAAATCCGTAGAACCTCTTGATCCTGCAACGGTAGAAAAACGGGCAAAAACGGGTGTTTTTTGTCCTTTTTCCTGAAGAAATCCTGCTTTTGTTAATTCCGGGATTGGATTTGTTACTTCAAAAAATCCGTGTGCGCCTGAACCGCGTGCGTGAACAATTCTTTCCGGAATTCGTTCGTGATCAAAATGTGTAATTTTTTCCCTTAAAATAAAATCTTCTAACAATGATGGACCGCGATTTCCGGCTTTAAGTGAATTATTATCATCGTTAATTTTCACGCCCTGATCTGTAGTTAAAAATTTGTTTGTTCCATCAGAAGTATTGATGGATAAATCTCGTTGTTTTTCGTCTTGAAAGTTTTTCATGGTGTTTCTTATTAGTTAAAAACTTTAAATAAATTTTCGGACTTTGGGTTATTAGGTATTTGTAGACCGTTAATTATCAAGTGTTTCAAATTTACTTGTTGAAAAAAAATCATTTTTATACAATTTTGTATGAATTTTCTACAATTGCCATGATGATTTTTAAAACAAAAAATCTCCATTTCTGGAGATTTAATATTTAATTTTAAGAGGGAAGGTAGATAAACACTGTAGTCCCTTTATTCGGCTCGCTGTTAACTTTTATAAAACCTTTATGATTGTAGACGATTTTTTGTACCAAAGTTAATCCAAGTCCGCTGCCATATTGGGTATCATTGTTTTGAAGTTTGTAGAACGGATTAAAAATGAGGGATTCAAAGTTTTTATGAAAACCAATTCCGTTATCGCTAATAAAAAGTTTGATGTAATGAATTTCAGGATCAGCTCCAAAATCGATTATTTCTTCTGCAGAAACATCTTCAACACCAATTCTGATTTTTGCTGTACTGTCTTGCTTTGCATATTTAATAGAATTCGAAATCAAATGATTAAAAAGCTGCTGCATTTGCGACTGAATAATTCGAAGCGTTGGAAGAGCATCAATTTCTATTTCTGCTTTTTGCTGGCTGATAACAGGTTTTAAGTCTGTTATTGTTTTTTTTAAAACAACATTTAAATCTATTTTTTTTAGTTCTTTCTGTCCAAAATTTATTTTCGAATAATCTATCACATCTTCAATAAGCTGATTTAAGTTGACAGCCGAATTTAACAAACGGTTCAGATTGTGTCTTCCGTTTTCTGTTAATGCTTTTTCGGTAACCAAAACCTTTTTGGCAAACATAGAAATTTTACGAATCGGCTCCAGCAAACTCTCGCTTGCCGCAGCTGTAAAAGATTCTAACTGTTTGTTATACGTATGAAGTTCCTGATTTTTTACTTTTAAAGATTCACTGCTTTGTTCTAAATCAGTAATATCTTCCAATGCAATTAAAATCATTCCGTTTGGAGTAGAATCTATAATGGGCGAAGCATTTATGAGCATTGTTTTTTTACCAATAACATCAAAATTCAATTGTATTTTAAAATTGGCTACATTATCATTTTGACTCACTTTCTTTAATACAAAATCTTTAAATGCAGGAATGTTCCAGTGGGAATTTCCTATTTCAAAAATCGAAAAACCTTCTGTTTCTTCTTCCGTAGTTTTAAAATAATTATAAAAAGAAGGATTGGCACTTTTAATGATAAAATTTTTATCAATAATAAGTAAAGGTTCCCGAATGGTTTTTACAATCGATTCATAGTAATTTCGCATCGATGCCAGCTCTTCCCGTCGGTCTTTTAATTCATCATTTAAACAGGAAAGTTCTTGATTATTAGACATAAGCTCCTGAGAAGAATTTTCAAGCTGATGATTTGCTTCTTGTAATTCTTCGTTACTGGCAACCAATTCTTCATTTGTTGTTTGAAGCTCTTCAAAATAAATCTGCTGTTCCTCAGTCACTCTTTTAAAATCGCCGCGAAGCTGCAGCAATTCTTTTTCTATTTCAGAAGAATGATTTTTATTTCCTGAATCTGCAGAATGAATGTTTTTTTTGCAGAAAATAATGAGCAGTAATTCGGTATGTGACGAAAGATAAATAATTTCAAAAGAAGTTATAAAAGGCTGTTTTTTCATCGCTGTAAATTCTCCCGAAAAATTCTTCTTTTCGTTTCTGGCTTTTAAAATAAAATTTCGAAGTTCAAAACCCATTTCATCCCGAACCATATTTAAAATATTAAAGCTAGGTTTTCCGGGCGCTGGCTGCAAAAACGGACTTGTATCTCCATGAAAATAGACAATTTCGAGGTCTTCGTTAATTATTACTGCTGCTGGAGAATAATGTTCGAGAAGAATATCTGAGGCAATTTTTTTATACTCTTTTTCGGGAGAAACAATTTCCTGCGCTGGTTTTTCCTTATTTATTATGTTGTAATTAGAACGGAATATTTCTTTTGGAAGAAATTGTACCGCCGTTTTTCGGGTATAGATTTTATACTGTTTGTCTACTGCTGTAAACAAATGCGGCACATGATGTGCCCATTCTGATTTTCCGAGAAATAGAAATCCTTTATCCCGAAGTGCATAATGAAATGAGGCTAAAACCTGATTTTGCAAGTCAGTATTGAAATAAATCAAAACATTTCGGCAGGAAACAAAGTCAATTTTTGCAAAAGGAGCATCTTTGGTTAAATCGTGAACGGCAAAAACGCACATGTCCCGAATTACTTTATTGACATGTAAACTATTATCTCTTTTTGAGAAATATTTTTCCAGCCTTTTTTCGCTAATATTTTTTACGTCTTGTGCGGTATAAACAGCCAAACGGGCTTTCGAAATACATTTTTCAGATAAATCAGAAGCGATGATCTGAACTTTAATATCATTTCTATTAATCTCTTCCAGAAATTCATGAATACAAATGGCAATCGAATACGCTTCTTCTCCGGTAGAACATCCTGCAGACCAGATTCTGAATGTATTGTCCGTTAAATTCTCGATTAGAAAAGGAAAGACATTTTTACATAAATTATCAAAAGCTGACTGATCCCTGAAAAAATATGTGACAGGAATCAAAATATCATTAAACAATAAATCTTGTTCTTTGGTATTGTTTTTCAGCAGATTCAAATATTTTTCAATCGAATCTGCCTGCGTTACTACCATTCTTTTGGCGATTCGTCTTCGTAATGTCGTATGTTTATAATGCTGAAAATCTGTGCCTGTTTTTAAGAGTAAAATTTTAATAATTTCTTCCAGAAGTTCTTGTTCATGCAGCGTATTTTCTTTTTCTTCATAAGAATGCGTTACTAAATTTCGTTCATGAATTTGAAGCAATTTGTCTGAAACTTCATTTGGAGGAGTAAAATAATCTATATATTCAGACGTAACAGCGTTTTGAATAAATCCCTTTTTAGCAAGAACCGCCATTGTAGATCCGCCTGCTTCTTTGAGTTTTTTAAGCCCTGCCGATCCGTCAATGGTTGTCCAGGTCAGCATTAAACCAACAGCGTAACTTTGATACTTTAAGGATATGGATTCAAAAAAGAGGTCAAGACTGTTATTTTCCCGACTGCTTCGCGTTTGAGGTTTAAGTATTAATAAGCCGTTTTCGTGAACCAAAAAATTATTTTTGGGAATTATATAAATGGTATTGGGTTGTATATCAACATTGTGAACAATTTCTACAACTGGAATTTTTGTATTCAGCGAAAGTATTTCGGCAAGTTCATTAGTTTGTGGTGAAAATAAATTTTCAAAAACTACGTAAGCCATTCCTGAATCTGACGGAAAATCCGATAGAATCTTTTTTAATAAATCAATTTCTGTGGCAGCCGTTCCAATGGCAACAACCGGAAAATGAGAATTTGCTATTTTGTTTTGTATTGCTGATTCGGTTTTCATTTTTCAAAATTTTATGGCAATCCTATAATTTAAATGTTTTTGGATGTAAATAACTGATTACCAAAACAGCAACATTTGTAGCGAAACAATTGTTCTATTATTTTGAAAATCAAATTATTAATTATAAGAAATGAAATTATGAGAAATTTAATAGTAAGCTTTTGTATGATCTTTTGTTTTGGATTGGCATTCAGCACAGGAAACTCCTGCAAAGAAAAAACAGAGTACAGATACTATTCAGCATAAGAAAAGTAAACACACTACTCAAAAATCGAATACCAAAAAAGGAGATACAATCAACAGACAGCGTACTGACAAAAAAGGAACTACAAAGTCTAATAGAGATATGACTCCGCAGCGAAAAGATTCAATTAACAGACCATAAAAATTATGACGTACCTGTCGCTTTAAAGTCTATTTTATGTATTGCAAGTAGACTTTATTGTTCTTTATTCACATTATTTGATTTAACAATTGCTGTTATAGATGTCCCAAATTCACACTCTGGACTAGTTTATCAGGCCATTGAAACATTGCTATATAGGCGTGAAAGTTTCTAAATGATAAATTTAATTTCTTTAATTGTAAATATATGCTTACTTTTAAAAATAAGCTTTAATAATTACATTAAAGAGTTTCATAATTTCCATTATTAAGTTTTATGAATGAAAATTAAGACGGAAAATATACACTCATAATGGTGCCTTCATTCACTTTACTTGCAGCTTTAATAAAGCCATTATGATTCGAGACTATTTTTTTTACCAACGTTAAACCCAGCCCGCTTCCTTCATATTGATCTTTACTGTGCAGTCTGTAAAAAGGATCAAAAATACGGTTTGCAAAATCCTGACTAAAACCAATACCATTATCACTTACATTAATTTTAACGTACTTGTTTTCAGGACTTCCGCCAAGTTCTGCTATTTCTGCATCCGAAGCTTTTAAGGTTTCTATTTTGATTTCGGGCGCAATATTTTCTTTAGAATATTTTATAGAATTTAAAATCAAATTGGTAAGTAACTGCTGAATTTGAAAACCAATTCCGTTTACTGAATTTTCAGTTAGATTTACTTCAACAAGCGCTTTCTTTTCTTCGATCGAATCTTTTATGTCGTTGATTGTTTTTTTGAAAAGCAGATTCAAATCGGTTTTTTTAAACTTTTTCTCGGCAAAATTTATTCGCGAATAATTAATAAGATCGGCAACCAGCTGACTCATATTTTTTGCCGAAATCATGGCGCGTTTTAAATTATGTTTTCCATCTTCAGACAATGCATTTTCTTTTTCAAAAATACGATGACAAAGCATATGAATTTTATTAAGCGGTTCCTGAAGATCGTGACTCGCCGCCGAAGTAAAATTTTCTAACTGTTCATTATAAATCTGTAGTTCCGCATTTCTTTTATTTAGAAGTTCATTCGCAGCAATTAAATCTGTAATGTCTTCAAATGCAAGTAGAATCATTCCGTCTTGTTTCGAGTTTTGAATCAAACGTGCATTTACCATCAATGTTTTTCTGTCAGTTTCGCTGCATACAATTTCCAGTTTATAATCTTCGATAGTCTGCTTCTGAATAATCATTTTAAAGATCAAATCCTTAAATTCCGGAATATCCCATTGGCATTTTCCAATTTCAAAAAACGAAAATCCTTCCGTTTCTTTTTCAGTTGTTGTAAAGTATTTGTAAAACGCCGGATTGGCACTTTTTACATTATAATCCTTATCAATAATAATCAAAGGTTCTCTAATCGTTTCTACAATAGATTCGGCATAATAACGCATCGAAAGCAATTGTTCCTGACGGTCCAAAAGTTCGTCATTGGTGCACATTAATTCCTGATTATTAGACTGAAGTTCTTCTGTAGAAGTTTCCAGTTCTTCATTCATAGCCTGAAGTTCTTCCGTGCTGCTTAATAATTCTTCGTTTGTAGTCTGCAGTTCTTCAAAGGCGATTTGCTGATCTTCTGTAACACGTTTTATATCTTCACGCAATTGCAATAATTCTCTTTCAAGTTCAGCAATTCGAAGCTGATCGGCATTTTTTTTGTTTTGTTTCGAATTCGAATCTGTTTCAGGAAGCGGGTTTTTATGAAAAAGAACCATCAAATGATCTTCATCGTTTGAAAGCGTCAAAATTTCAAAAGAAGCCTGATAATTCTGGTCTTTTACAGAAAGATTTTCCTGAATGATATTCTCTTTATTTTTTTTGATTTCAGAAATTGCATTACGAAGTTCAAAACTAATGCCTTCGCGCGCCATTTTCAGAATATTAAAATTCGGTCTTCCCGGTGCTGGCAGCAAAAATGGAGTTGTATCTCCATGAAAATGAATAATTTCCAGATATTCATTAATAATAACACTTGCCGGCGTATATCTTGAAAACAAAATATCATCAGCAATTTTTCTAAAATCACCTTCTGGATTATTATCAAATGTTTTGATTTTTTGCGGAACATTATTGTAAGCTGGTTTAAAAGCCTGCGGAACATAACGTGCTGGCGCAAATTTCTTGGCGTAAATTTTATCTTGTTTTACAACGGTATCAAATAAATGCTGGGCATTGTTGGCTGATTCTGATTTTCCTAGAAATAAAAATCCTTTTTCTTTTAACGAATAATGAAAAGAACTTAACACTTTTTCCTGCAGAAATGAATCAAAATAAATCATCACATTTCGGCATGAAACCAAATCAATTCGGGCAAATGGCGGATCTTTGATAAAGTTATGCGTAGCAAAAATGCACATATCGCGAATTACTTTATTTACGTGATAATTTCCGTCGCGTTTTGTAAAATAATGTTCTAATCTCGTTTCTGAAATGTGCTGAATATCCTGAGCAGAATACATGGCAGATCTGGCTTTAGCAATAGATTTTTCGGATATATCTGATGCAAAAATCTGAACTTTAAGATCTTTTATGTTATTTTGAGATAAATACTCGCAAATAACAATGGCAAGAGAATAGGCTTCTTCGCCAGTTGAACAACCCGGAACCCAGACACGTAAAGTATTGTTGACAGAATTTTGAATTAACTGCGGAAATACATTTTTTGAAAGTGATTCAAAAGAATCTTCGTCTCTAAAAAAGTAGGTTACCGGAATCAATAAATCATTAAATAACAATTCCTGCTCGTTTTTATCAATGCGAAGAATATTATAATAATCAGAAATGGTTTCTTTTTTTAAAACCAGCATTCGGCGTGTAATACGTCTTATTATCGTAGGCTGTTTGTAATGAAAAAAGTCATTTCCGGTTTTCTGTAAAACAAGATTCAAAATCTGATTGAGTACATTTTCTTCTTTTTTGGGAATATTTTCTTCTTCGCTGTAAGCGTGATTGTTAAGATAACTTTTATGGATGTTTGCTATTTGTAAAACAATGTTTTCAGGAGCCAAAATAAAATCGGCAGCATCAGCATCAATGGCATTTTGAGGCATTGCTTTATAAACGGCATTCTCCGGATTCTGTACAATGGTAACACCGCCAAATTCCTTTATTTTCTTCAACCCGTTTGTACCGTCAAACGAAGTTCCCGAAAGAACAATACCAATAGCAAAACTTTTATATACCAGAGCAATGGCTTCTAAAGAAATATCAATGTTTTTACTGATTTTGTCAATGCGTTTTATAGCATGCATTTTCAAAACACCTTCTTCTGCAAGCAGATAATTATTTTCAGGTACAATATAAATATGATTCGGCTGAAAATTAATTTCGCTGATGATTTCCACAACCGGAATTTTTGCCGAAAGTGTTAAGACTTCTTTTAAATTATCTGATTGCTCTGCGGCTAAATGCTGTAATACAACATACGCAGTTCCAGAATCTTCGGGAATTTGCGAAACGATGGTTTGTAAAGCCTTTATTTCGCCCGTAGAACCTGCAATTGCTGTTATTGGGAAATTTGGAGAAATATTTTCAGTTTGAATTGTATTTTGTAAAGTCATTATATATAGTGTAATGAGGTACGAATTACGGACAATCTTTTGCAGTATTAGTAATTCTTTCACTAATATACTACAATTTTTAACTTATGCCTTTTAATTTTTTCTGAAATGAATTTCTATATTTTTCTTTTTTAAATAATTTGCAAATGCGGTCTGATTTGCATGCTTACAATATCGCAGCGTTTTGGCTGTGATAAACAGAACAAAACACTCATGGCAATATCTTCTGCTTCAAGCATTTCCATTTTTTCTATTTTTTCCTGCTGCACTTCTTTCGGGTCCGGCTGCATATCACTTGTTACGGCTCCGGGCTCTACATGCGAAACTTTAATACCAAGCGGATTTATTTCTTTTCGAAGTGCCGTGCTAAAACCTCTGATTGCAGTTTTAGTGGAAACATAAATTACACCTGTTTTTTCTTTTACCTCAGCACTCATAGAACCAATGTTGATGATATGTCCGGATTTTTGCTCTTTCATTCGATTAACAGATTCTTTTGCAAAAGCGATATAACCCAGAATATTGGTTTCTAAAATGTATTTCCAGTCTTCATAATCGCCTTCAATAATACCTTTTGCGGGCAAAGCGGCATTATTAATCAGGATATCAATACCGCCGAGAACGCTGTCCACTTTTTCCCAAATCATATCAATGTCTTCTTTTTTGGTAATATCAGCGCTTACGCCAAAAATTTCACCTGTAAAAGATTTTGTTTTGATGTCTTGGATAGCAGTATTAAAATCATTTTCATCTCTTCCAAAGATGAAAACGCGTCCGCCAAGCGAGACTAAAAGTTCTGCAATAGCTTTTCCAATTCCGGTTGTACCGCCGGTTACTACAATTCTTTTTTGATTAATGTTTTGTCCAAAGTAGTTTGATATGTTTTCCATAGATTTTATAATTATGAGATTTTATTTCGTTGCTTTTTTCAAAGATTCGGCCATTGCCAGTGCGTCTTTGTGATACATTCTTTTATAATATTTCTGCAATTGTGATTTCGTTTTTTTGGCATCTTTAGAATGTCCTTCCCAAATAACCCCAAGTGAAGTATAGGGTGGAACCGTAACGCCAATTGAACAGAAGAAATTAGCAATATTTCCCGTGATATGTTCCACTCCGTCGGAATCGCCGGTTACAATTACGCCGCCAATTTTTCCGTCAAGCGGAGAATCTTTACCCGAAAGAATAATGTCATAAACTTCATCCAGACGTTCGATACAACGCTGTAATTCAGAAGAATGATTGTTCCACCAAATAGGTGTAGCAAACAAAAGAATTTTGGCATCCAGAATTTTTTGATAGATTTCCGGCCAATCATCTTTTTTGTTCATGTGCGTGTAAGTTCCTGAAACAATATGATGGTTTGCCAGCCGAATTACTTCAAAATCAATTTTTTGTTCCGAAAGATATTCACCGAAAAAATCGACTAAAGCTTCGGTATTAGAACGGCCTTTGTTTTTTAAGGTAGCCAAAAGTATAATCGCTTTCATATTCCAGTTTATTTAACTTCAATTTTGTGTAAATTGTTTTCTGCAGGTCCATTTGTAACCGTTCCGTCGGTCGCAAATCTTGAGCCGTGGCACGGACAGTCGAATGTTTTTTCGTCTGAATTCCATTTTACGATACAGCCTAAATGCGGACAAACGGCAGAAAAAGCCTGAAGTGTATTATCATAATCACGATAAACCGCTATTTTTTTTGTTCCTGCGGTAAGAATTCCGCCGTCACCAGCTTTTAAATCTGCTGTATTTTTTAAGTCAGATGCTTTAATCCAGTCCAGATATTGAGATGCCATATTTCCTGCTTCTTTTATAAAGTCTCCAAAAGCTTTGAAAGTAATTCGGGACGGATTGTACAAATCTTCCCATTTGTTTTTAATGCCTGTAATCTGATCGGTAATAATCATTGCCCCAATCGTGGCGTGTGTCATACCATTTCCGGAATCACCTGTAATGATATAAATATTTTTATCTCCTGGATTTCTTCCCATAAAACCTAAAGAATCATAAGGTTCTATAACTTGTCCAGACCATTTATAACTGATATCATCTATCATAGGAAAATATTGTTTTGTCCAGACAGCCAATCTTTCGTAACGTTCTGCTTCAGAAATCCCTTCTTCATCAGCTTGTCCTGTTTTATGGTCTTCGCCGCCTGAAATCAATAAGTCGTACTGGTCATCAAAACTTTGTAAACGGACATAATGATAAGGCTGTGAAACCCATTTGGACTTTACATCTCCGGTATCCCACCAGAGTGCATACGGTAAAGAACCTTTAGGAATCTTAGCGCCAATTACATAAGTGCGATAGGCATGTTGTTTGGTATGCATGGTAAGAATGTCATTGACAGGCGTATTGGTTGCCACGACAATATGTTTTGCATTAAAATTGAAACCATTGACTGAAGCTCCTTCTTTCGTAATATTATCGGCATGTGCTTCAGTGTAAATGGTTCCACCGAGAGCAATTATAGCTTCGGCAAGCCCTTTTAAATAGTGTAAGATGTGAAATTGAGCCTGATTCTTAAATTCAATTGATCTTTGATTTTCTGTTCCGCTTAAAAAAGGAGTATCCGGAAGCAGAGAAGTATCTAGTCCCGCATTAATTGTAGCTTGAAATTCTTTATCCAGGTTGTTTTCTTTGTCATTAGGATGGAGAAATAAATATCCGTTAACTCTTTTAAAATCACAGTTAATATTTAAATCCGTGACTATTTTTTCTATTTCATCAATAGCTGCAGTATGGCTTTCGGCGGCGAGTTTGGCATTTTCTTTACCAAAAGTATTTTCAATATAATAATAACGATCGTCGAGAGCACAGGTTAAATGGGCTGTAGTTCGTCCTGTTTCACCGCTTCCTAAAAAGCCATCCTCAACCAGAACTACTTTTTTTCTGGCTTTTAAAAGTTTGTACGCTGTGGTAAGTCCGGCAATTCCGCCGCCAATTATAAGTACTTCTGTTGAAATATTTTGAGAAGGTTTATCAAAAGCTAAAATTGAGGTGGTGTCAATCCAAAAAGAAACATTATCTCCAGAAGTAATGCTTCCTTCATTTATTTTGTCTGCTGCTTCATCCATCTTGATTTTTTTTAAGATTTTAATAATTGAATTGATTTTCAGTATCAAAGCTACTGACAACTAATATGGCTTTTTTACAGTTTTAGTTTTAATTTTTATAGGATTATCAGTCGTGTTTTATGTAAGATTGATGAGAAATAGTATAAGTTTAACTTCTTTATTAATAGTTAATTAGCTGGAATTAATCTAAAATATTTATTATGAAAGCAGCAGTTATACACGGTCCGGGCTCTATAAAATACGATACAGTCGATGATCCGATTTTAAAAGAAAAAGACGATATTATTTTGAAAGTTACTTCAACCGCAATCTGTGGATCTGACCTTCATATTTATTCTGGCGGATTTCCTCAGCCGAGACCAATGGTTTTGGGACATGAGTTTATGGGAATTGTCGAAGAAACAGGTTCTGCGGTTACTCATTTAAAAAGAGGCGATCGTGTTGTAGTTCCATTTCCGATTGCTTGTGGAAATTGTTTTTTCTGCAACCACGATGTTCCGGGAAATTGCGAACACAGTAATCCAGAACATTATGGCCCTGAAGGCGGAATCACAACAGAAAAAGGAGGAGCGCTTTTTGGCTACACTGATCTTTACGGCGGTTATGATGGCGGACAGTCACAATATGTTCGCGTGCCGTATGCGAATTATGGACCAAGAATTGTTCCTGAAGATTTATCAGATGAGCAAGTTCTTTTTTTAACCGATATTTTTCCAACTGGTTATACGGGAGTTGATTGGGGAGAAGTGAAGGGAGGTGAAACAGTTGCTATTTTTGGTTCTGGCCCGGTTGGAATTATGGCAGCAAAAAGTGCCTGGCTTCGTGGTGCTTCGCAGGTTATTATTGTTGATACGCTGCAGTATCGATTGGATAAAGCACGAGTTACAACGGGTTCTACTACAATTCTTTGGGAAGATGGACCTAAAGAGGTTGTTGAACAAATTCGTGCACTTACACAAGGACGCGGTGCCGATGTTTGTATTGATGCAGTAGGTTTTGAACCAGACAGAAATTTAGGCGACAGAATTAAAGCGACAATTAATTTTGAAAAAGGTTCTATTAAAGTATTAGAAGCCTGTATGAGTGCCGTTCGCAGAAGCGGAATTGTTTCGGTTTTAGGAGTTTATCCTGTTAATTATGATAATTTTCCGCTGGGACAATTTTTTGATAAAGGAATTATCCTAAAAGGGGGTCAGGCTCCAGCACACAAACATATTGATAAATTACTGGAATATGTGGTTCAGGGAAAAGTAAAACTAGATGATATTATTACACACAGAATGCCGCTTTCTGAAATTTCGCATGCTTACGATATTTTCAAAAAGAAAGAAGACGGTTGCGTCAAAGTCGTTTTGGATCCGTGGAAATAAAATAAAAAAGGATGAAATTCTAATCGATTAGAATTTCATCCTTTTTTAATATTTAATTTTAAAACTCCCTTTTCCTGAAATTTTATATTCGTGCATTTCAGAAGTCTTTTTAAATGCTTTTAAAATTTCATTTTCCTGAAACACCTTTGCCGTAATTTTTTTATTTTCTACAGAAATAATTTTCAAATTGCATTGCATTTCTGGATTTCCATCCAATTTTATGGTCATCGTATTTTGTCTTTTAGAAGAAGAAATTACAGGATAATCAACAAAAACCATTAAATCCTCATTCAGTTTTAGATATTGCCTCGGAACAACCGCAAAAGCCGATCCAACGCCATAAACTTCTTGTCCGACTTGTCCGCTTTTTTCCCAGCCTGTATATAAATCTTCAAGCGGAACCCAAAGATTGCGCTGAATTTCGCCTGTTTTTACTTCCTCAGAAATCATATCTTCCGGAAGTAATAAAGGATAATAATACGGAATTCGGTTTATAGCATATTTTACAAATTCAGGAATTAGAATTCGCAGTGCCGGTAAAATATCTATATCTTTTGCCTGCGTCATAAATTCAGATAAGGCGGCATAAACTTCCAATTCTTCGTATGCAGCAGTGTAGGGCGCATCATTTAAGGAAACATGGCAAAATAGTTATTGTAGTTTTTTCCAAATCCGTATTGGCAATCCCAAATCTGCATGTTTTTAAAGATCCCGGCAAGGCACATATAACTGGTTTTGAGATACAATTCTTCATTGGTAATTTTATATAATTCTAATAAAGCATTTGCAGCAAAGGCAGTATTATTGGCCTGATAAAAAATATCAAAACCGCATTGCGTCAGTTGTTTGGCTGCTTTTTTGGCTTCTTTTAAATACTTTTCCTCTTTTGTAAGTTCGTAAACCAAAAGCATTAAATGCGCATAAGCTCCTGGAACATCTTTTTCTCCGCCTTGCCCGGGCTGAGTTTCTTCTTTTATAATTTCAAAAGTTTCTACATTGTAAAAAACTGGCCATTCGTATTTAAAATGATGCGCGGCTTTTATAACAAAATCAATCGAATCCAGAACCAGTTTTTTAGCCGTTTCATTTCCCGAAAGGGCATAACGGGTTAAATTGATAAGCGGATGATGAAGATACCAGGAATCCATTGTGGTTTCTTTTTTCTGCTCTTCAGATTTGTCGAGTTTATCATGAAGCGCCGGAAGCCAACGGGTTATGCTTTTTATTTTTTCATCGTAAAAACTGCTTAATCCGCTTTCAATATCTTTTGATAAAGGTTCTTTTTTGCCGTTCCACTTTTCGTATTCTATTAACGGAATCAAAACGGCAAGTTGTACCATGCTTTCGGCCGGCGTTTCATAATCGCATAAATACGCATTTAGATACGGAATTCCGTTGGTCTGTGTCCAGCATCCTTTATTATAATACAAATCGGTTATCGTATTTTGAGCAATTTCTGTCCAGTTATGATATTCAATTTCAGGATGTTGAATGTGTTTGTACACTAAAGCTAAATTCTCCAGAAAATCGATACAAAGTTTCGATGGATCATTTTTTATTTCTTCTCCCATTAAAACATACGCATCTGAAATGGTAAATGTTTTTCCTGCCGGAAGCGGTTCTTCGATCGCGGCCGGAAGCTGAAAACCAATTTCAGGCCATGTTCCGCCAACGGTTTCTGCTAATGAAGTTTTGGTCGCTTCGCAATAATCTGAAATTGAAGTGAGATTTTGGAAGTAAAATAAATTGCTTTTTTTCGGACTTATAATACTGGCATATAGAATTCCAGATCGTGTTCCAACCTGATGTAAATGTATTTTTCCGTTTGTATTTTCGATATTTCCGTTATCGGTTAAAGGCAGAATATCTCTCGGCCAAAACGGAATTAATAATGGTTTGTTTAATTTTAATGTGGTTTTAAAATGAAGTAAATGTGATTCGGTTTCAGGGAAATCAATTGTAATTTCATATTCTCCTAATTCTGTTTTGAGATTGAGCCTGAAGTCATTTTCATTTTTAATTAAATCTTCGACTTCGAAACTGCTGTTTATGGCAAAGGCTGCCCGAAATGCCATTCTCTCTTTTTTCGGACCAATAACCACAATCCATACCGAATCATCGCAATTATATACTTCATAAATATAATTGCAGATTTCTTTGCTTATTAAAGCAGTACTATTGTCAATATCAGTTTGAGCTGTTATACTCCAGGGAGAAATTGTGTGCATAGTTTTTTGTTTTTTTTAGTTTCAGGTTTCAAGTTTATACTTTGCGTATAAGTTCAGTTTAACCCGAAACTTGAAACCTGAAACAAATTTTCATTCTCCAGTTTCCATATGCGGTGCATCGACTGGTTTTGATTGTGAGGATCCTATTTGTCGGAAATAAATAGATAGCATAACTATGGCGAAAACGGAAAGAAATTCGCTTTGCCAGTTTTGGAATGATTCAAACCAAAATCTTGAATTTGCTATGTAAGATGTAATGGTTTCTAAAGGTTTTCCTTCTAAAAGCAATTTTTCGTTTTCATCTTTTAAACTTCCGTAAAAATGAAAGACAAACGAAATTGCAAATAATAAAAGCAAAATAATTGTGAGAGAATGTTTGTAGAGCTGTAGAATAAATCCGCCTTTTTTAACAGGCCACGGAGCATCTTTTCGGTTCGGATCTGGTTCTCTGTCAACTTCTTCAGGTTCGTCAATTTTTTTTGATTCTGATGAGCCTTTTTGTTTTAAGAAAATAGTAAAAACTACAAAAAGAGCCATTTGTAGAAATTCACTTTCCCAATTTTCAAAAGTAGACTGAAAAAAATGCCCTGATGTGAGGTAAGAACTGAGGCTGATTATTTTTCCGCCTTCTTCAATCAATTCTTTATTATGTTCTTTAAAACCTAAAAATATCTGTCCGATAAGAGAGCCAATGAAAAGCAGTATAAAACAGATACATAATCCATTATTTTTTAAAAATGTTTTCATTTCTTATTTGTTTTTAAACAAATTTGATGAAAGATTTTTCTGAATGCTTACATAATTAAATTTTCGATTTACAGATTTATAACCGAAAATTTAGATTATATCTTATTTGGTTTGCTCACGTATTTATTTCCTTTCACAAAAAATCGCCAGGGCAAAAGTGCGTGTTCTTGTGCATAAGCAATTCCTACGCGGGGTACGGCTGCAATTTCTTCTTCAGAATATTTAATGCCGTGATCTTGCAGCCAGATTTCTTCTCCGTTTAAATCCTTTTTATTAAAAGAAGCATCAATTCCCAATGCTTTTGCGGCAGAACCGGGACCAGAAGAAATAGCCGCTTTTGATACAGGCATTTTTCGTCTGGATTCTATAATTTCATTTCCTATTAATGGTTCAATTGCTCTTATTAAAACAGCATGCGGTTCACCTTCAACAGAACTTACGATATTAAAAAGATGATGAATACCGTAACATAAATAAACGTAAGAAACTCCGCCGCTGCTGTACATTGTTTCGGTTCTATTGGTTCGGCGGCCTCCGTATGCGTGCGAAGCTTTATCCTGTATGCCAAAATAAGCTTCGGTTTCAACAATAATACCGGCGGTTATTTCTCCGTTTATTTGAGTGTAAAGTACTTTTCCTAAAAGGTCTTTTGCCAGAAAAATTACATCAGGATTCAAATAATAGGAATAAGGTATTTTATTGGGATACACTGCAAAGTTTTCTGCCATTTTTTAATCTGTCATTTATAATAATTGTTTAATCCTCAGCCGGCACCAACAGAGAATCCATAAACTTAGCAGTTATGATAGTTCCCTGTTCGTCTTCCCACTGAGTAATAACATTTTCTATAAGGTCGGGCTCAAAACCAATTACTTTCATAACCGGCCCGCCAAATTCCTGACGTACGTGCTGCCCTTTTTTCAACATTATATCCATGTTCTTACAAGTAAAATTAATATTAATTTGATTCTAAATGATTTTTTAAATTCGCAAGATCAGTCTGAACTAATTTTTCAAAATACGGATTTAAAAATTTGGCTGCGCTTTCACCGGCAATTCCAAGCGGAGCATGATATGAAATTGTTATATCAAGTTCGGTAATATTGCCATGAGGTTTAAAAATTACTTTTCCGGCGTTTCTTATAGTCGAACCATCAAGAGAAATCCAGCTTAGAAGTTTATCTTTTCTGTCTTTTACAATTTTGGCTTTCCAGCTTATAGATCCAATTCCGCCTGGACCTTTTGCCGTCCATTCAGAGGTTGTTTCATCAATGGTTTTAACACTCGCAAGATGACTCAAAAATTGTGGTAAATTTTCAAGATTTCGCCAATAATCATATACTTCGCCCACAGGTTTATTAATTACAGTGTTTAATCTGATATTTATGTTTGATGCTTTGTCATTCATTAAATGTCCTGCAGCATCATATATAGGACAATATCCTGAAATTCCTCTTAAAAGCATTGCGCCTCCCGCTCCGGCTTTGCTTATACTTTTGTTTTCTTTTGATAAAGCATTGTATAACAAATAAGCCCCGCTTGTTACCATTAAAACTCTTTCTAATGTTGAAACATTTTTCTTTAACTCAAATTTTGATTTTTGTCCTTGCTGTGGTATTGCTGTTGTGATCATAATTATTCGATTTAAATTGTTAATTATAATAGATTAAAATTAAGGTCTTTATGAAAATTTTGTTTACAGGATTTTCAGGATTGATTATACAATTATGCGGATGGTTTTCATTTGTATTTGAATTGTCCCTGATTCCTGTAAATGATTCTTGTAATTGTATAAATATGCTGTAAATGAAGGTTTTACTTTTGGGTTTATTATTAACTAAAAAGATTATTTATGAAAACGTTATTTAAATTTAGAATCCTGATGGTGATTCTTTTAGGAATTTTGGCATTTGCCTGTAAAAAGAATGAAAACAATACAGATCCTCAGTATAACTCTGAAACCGACAGTATGAATATGTCTGTTGATACAGTTGGTCCGGCAATAGATTCAGCTGCAACTTTAAATTCAGATCAGCATGGTCAAAATGGAACAACAGGGGCAACAGGCGAAGGTTCTACAGGATCCGGAACTGCGGGTTCAACACAAAAAGGAAATCAAAATGTTAGAACTGATTCGATTAAAAAGTAATGTAATAATGGACATCTTGTAATTAATAAGCCGAATTCTAAAATTTCTTTCCTTTTAACTTTAGTTATTTTGTTTTAATGCATTGTTTACTAAATGCTTACTATTTGTAAAACTAAAATAACAGCTATGAAATTACCTAAAGAAATTATTAACGGCTTTTTAATATTTGCAGGGATTGCATTATATTTCCTTTTGATGGAGGTTTTAAATCTTTCTCATCTTTTTTATTTACGATTACTCAATGTTCTTTTCATTTTTTATGGTGTAAACAGAAGTCTGCAAATGAATCTTGCAGAAGGAAAGAATGGTTTTGTTCCTAATGCTATTTCGTCAATACTAACTTCGTTTACAGCTGTGGTGATCAGCATTATTGCACTTGTAATTTACAGTTATGCTAAAGGCGGCGATAACTATGTAAAATCATTATCGTCAGCTTTTATGTTCGGAGGAAAACCTTCGGTTATGACATACAGTTTGTCTCTGTTTTTTGAAGGAACAGCATCGTGTATTATCGTAACACTTTTATTGATGCTGTATTGGAATAATAAATATGCAGCAGATTAATTTTAATTAAAGCATAAAAAAATCCTGAAAAGAATTTTAAATTAAGTTCTTTTCAGGATTTTTCTTTATTACTGAAGTTTAATCTTCATCATCATCTTCGTCTTCATCCGCTTTTGACTCGTCAAGTGTTCTTCTGTTGGCATCGTTGTCAAAATCGTCATCATCATCTTTGTCTTTGCTTTTAAGATCTTCATCAAGATCCTGGGCAATTTCTGCATTTTTTTGAAAGAAAGGATCATCGGTATCATTTTCATTTTCTTCCCGGTCATGATATTCAGGCGTGTGTTTGTGCCTTTGTGAATCATTCTCATGCTGATTGATAGCTGGATCTTTTTTCTCCATGGTTTCAGAATTAATAGATTCACTGGCCGAATGATCTGCTGCGTGATAAATAAGATCTTCCTGATCGTAGTTATCATAATTTTCTCTAGACATAACTGTAGTTTTTAATGTTGTTAATATTTGATTTTAAATTGATTGAGATTGATAAATTCCAATATGGACTATTTAAATATCAGATAGTTTTGAAGGATCTGTTGCTTCTTCAATACTTTTTCCTTTCATATTTTCTTCCATTTGCTCTTCTATGGAATCCTCATCATGTTGACTTTTATGATTTTTTAAAAGTTCACGAGCCTGCTTTAGCCCAGTGGCAATAGCAATTCCTTCTTCGGCGCCATCCTGTAGTAAAGCATTGGCTATTTCTACCGCTTTTTCTCTTAATTCAGCCGGCTGATTTTTATAAGATGGAGGAAAGTCTCCGTTGTACCAAGGCATAATCTTATTATTTAGAGTTAAAATTCCTTACGCTTAAAAAAGCTTACAAATAAAATTACAACTCCAATCTGTAAGCCTGTTATAGAATGTTGAAACGGTTATTATATTATTGCTATGATAATCTGATATTTATGGATTTCCTTCGCCGCCGCTCGCACCATAAATCTGACCTGTGGCATAACTGGCGTCATTGGCAGCAAGCTGAACATAAATTGACGCAAGTTCGGCTGGTTGTCCCGGTCTTCCCATTGGAGTTTGTGAACCAAATTCTTTTAGTTTTTCCATTGTAGCACCACCGCTTACCTGCAGCGGAGTCCAAATAGGTCCCGGAGCAACACCATTTACTCTAATTCCTTTTGGTCCAAGTTGTTTTGCCAGCGATTTAATGTAATTTGTAGTAGCCGCTTTTGTCTGTGCATAATCGTATAAATCTTCAGTAGGCGCATAAGCCTGTACAGAACTTGTTCCGATTATGGAAGATCCGGCTTTGAGATAGGGAAGCGCAGCTTTGATGATCCAGAAAGGAGCATAAATATTGGTTTTCATTGTAGCATCAAAATCTTCTGTAGAAATATCTAATACTGAGGCATGTGTTTGTTGTCTGGCTGCGTTATTGACTACAATATCGAGTCCGCCCAATTCCTTTGCAGCTTTTTGAACAAGTGAAGTACAGAAAGATTCATCGCGCAAATCTCCGGGAATTGCAATGGCTTTGCGTCCTTCGGCCTTAATTAATGCGATTACTTCTTTTGCATCTTCTTCTTCAGTAGGATAATAATTGATGGCTACATTAGCGCCTTCTCTAGCATAAGCAATTGCGGCAGCTCTTCCCATACCAGAATCACCTCCTGTTATTAAAGCTTTACGGCCTTTTAATCTTCCTGTTCCTTTATAGCTTTTCTCACCATGATCGGGACGTGGATCCATTTTGCTCACAAGGCCAGGCCATGGCTGTTTTTGTTCTTTAAATGGTGGTCTTGGATATTTTGTAGTTGGGTCTTCTGATCCATTTGATAATTGCGTTTCTCCTAAATTTAATCCATTTGCCATCATAGGATTAATTGCTGCCGTTGCAAGCACAGCTCCCATACCAGTTATGGCGCTGCGGCGTGATATTGCTTTTTTAATTTCCATAATGCTATTATTTTAAGTTTTATCTCTTAAAGAGTAATTGATAATCAGTCAAATATAGATAAGGCTCAAATATGATTTTTATAGAATTACAGCTATATGTTGCAGAAATATAAGGGGATAATCCAGGCGTCTGTCTACTTTCCCTGCATTGCAATTAAAAAAAAGCGCTAAAATTTCATTACTTGTCACAAGACAAGTGCCACAGGTTTTATTCGCTCTTTCTTTGCATAGTATTAAACAAACAAATAGTATGGAAACCGAAAAAACAAACACACAGAACGAATTAAATTCATCATCAAAAAGTAAAAACACAATTGTAATTGTTCACGGAGCATGGTCATCTGCTAATGACTGGCATCATGTTGCGGGTTACCTTAACTCTGCAGAAAACAATCTAATCATTGTAAATCTTCCGGGGCACGGAACTGATGAGACACCCATTTCGAAGATTAGTTTGCAGCTTTATGTTTATGAAGTTTTAAAAGCCATTGGCAGCGAAACTAATGTTACACTTGTAGGTCACAGTTTTGGCGGAATAGTAGTAAGCGAAGTCGCTGAACTGATTGCTCCGCAGATCAAAAAACTAGTTTACATTGCCGCTTTTGTTCCTCAAAACGGGGATAGTTTATTGTCGCTTGCGCAAATGGATTCAGAGAGTCATGTAGGTAAAAACCTTATTGTAAATGAGCAGGCGGGAATCGCTTCTATTATTAAAGAAGCAATTACAGATGTATTTTTAGCTGATGCTCCAAAACCAGTAGCAGAATATGTAACCAATAATCTGCGACCAGAACCTTTAGCACCGTTATCTACTCCGGTTACATTAACTGATGCAAACTTCGGAAAAGTGGCTAAAGTATATGTTCATAGTCAGAATGATCATACGATTGGATATTCACTTCAGCAAAAAATGGTTGAAAATGCCGGAATCTCAAGAACGTACTCACTTCCTTCTAGTCATACTCCATTTATAGTATTTCCTCAAATACTTTCTTCAATTATAGCCTTAGAAGCTAAATAAAAAACATTTCACAAATAACATTTTAAAATTTACAATCATGAAAAAATTCAAATTGATTCAATTTGTCATGGCAGCTTGCGCCCTGATTTTATCATCTTGTTCAAATGATGATACACAACCTGAATCTAAAAATTATGTACTCGTTCATGGCGCATGGCAGGCTCCGTATGTATGGAAGTCAGTTAAAACTAATTTAGAGAAACAAGGCAATAAAGTAATTGTTGTTGAGCTGCCGGGCCATGGTACTGATAATACTTTTCCAGGTGCTATAACGCTGGATGTGTATAAACAGAAAGTAATAAATGCACTTTCAACAATAGACGGAAAAGTGATTTTAGTAGGTCATAGTTTGGGAGGCATGATAATTTCTTCTGTTGCAGAAGCTGTTCCTTCTAAAATTGAAAAACTGGTTTATGTGGCAGCTTATCTACCGACTTCAGGCCAGACATTAGATGAGTTAGCACACATGGATCCTGATTCTCAGCTTGGTGTTACGGGTAACCTAATTTTTAATTATGATGGTGGTACTGTAGATGTAAAGCAGGATCAAATCGTGAACTTGTTTATTCCTGATGGCACTTCGGAAGTTCAGAATCTTGTATTAAAAAACTATAGAACAGAGCCTTTAACTCCATTTATTAATCCTGTAAAACTGACTGATCAAAATTTTGGATCAGTGAAAAAAGCTTACATCAAAACTTTACAGGATCGTGTTGTGTCGCCGTATTTACAAAACAAAATGATTGCAGCAGGAAAAGTTGAATCGGTGTACGAAATAAATACAGGACATAGTCCATTCCTTTCAAAACCAGATGATTTATCATCAATATTAACAAAAATAGCAACAAACTAATTATAAACAAATAACAAATATATATCATGAAAAATTCAATTTTATTACTAGCAGTACTATTCTTTACAACTATTACAGCTTTCTCACAAACGAACAAAGTTAAAAACGAAAACACAATTGTAATCATCCACGGCGCATGGTCATCATCAAATGATTGGCAGCACGTTTCAGAAGATTTAACTGCTGGTGGAAACTCCGTTATTTCCGTGAACCTTCCGGGACATGGAAGCGATAATACAGCAATTTCAACTATCAGTTTAAAGCTTTATGTTGAAGACGTTAAAAAAGCCATTGGAAACAAACAAAATGTAATTCTTGTTGCGCATAGTTTTGGCGGAATCATAGCAAGTCAGGTGGCTGAAGACATTGCTCCTCAGATCAAAAAGGTAGTTTATATAGCGGCTTACGTACCAAAAAATGGAGAAAGCTTATTGTCTCTTGCGCAAACTGATGGAGAAAGTCATATTGGAAAAAATCTTATTGTAGATGAGAAAGCAGGAATTGCAAGCATCAAAAAAGAAGGTATTGCTGATGTTTTCCTTGCGGATGCTCCTAAACAAGTTGCAGATTATGTAAGCAATAATTTAAAACCAGAACCATTAGCACCTTTAGCGACTCCGGTAACTTTAACTGAAGGCAGATTTGGAAAAATCAGTAAAGTATTTGTTTACACTTTAAATGATCACACAATAGGTTATTCGTTGCAGCAAAAAATGACAAAAGAGGCGGGTATAGAAAGATTATATGCTCTTCCGTCAAGTCACACACCTTTTATCATGTTCCCACATGTTTTGGCTCAAATCATTGCTGTAGAAGCTAAGTAATTACAACTTAAATTAAATATCACAGGTAAGAATTATTGTTAGTCAATAACAATTTTAATAGCGCTTTCACCGACAAATGGTGGTTCTTATCCTAATCATTAAATAAAATCTAAGAACAAATGGAAACACAAGAAAAAATTTTAGAGGGTGAATTCACCCATAAAACAGCACCAACAAAATCGATAAACGTAAATGGAGCCGATTTTACTTATCGCTCTTTTGGAAAGAAAGAAGGCATACCGGTTATCTTTTTACAACACTTTACAGGAAACATGGATAATTGGGATCCTGAAGTAACAAATGCAATTGCGAGTAATTATCCTGTAATATTATTTAACAACAGAGGCGTGGGAAGTTCAAACGGAACCACTCCTGAGAATGTATCGGAGATGGCACAAGATGCTGTTGCTTTTATCCGTGCTTTGGGCTACAATAAGGTTAATATTTTAGGTTTTTCTCTTGGCGGATTTATAGGGCAGGAGATCGCCGCAAATTATCCCGAATTGGTGAATAAACTTATATTGGCAGGCACAGGATCAATAGGAGGAAAGGCAATTGCGCAACTGGAGTCGCATTTAGAAAAAGCTTTTGTTGACGGACCTGAAAGGGTATTGATTAATCTTTTTTTCAGCAAAACGCCAAGCAGTATTAAAGCGGGTGAAGCTTTCTTAGAAAGACTATCTGAAAGAAAAGTAGACAGGGATTTACCAACGAGCCAGGATACAATTGCAAGTCAGGCTAAAGCCATTATAAATTACGGTTTAGCAACAGATGAAAACAACTCACAGCTTAAAGCTATTAAACAGCCTGTGCTTATTGTTAATGGAAATCAGGATAATATGGTCGATTCTATCAATTCTTATATCATGCTTCAGAATATTCCGAATTCAAAACTAGTACTTTGGAGTGATTCAGGTCATGGCGGGATTTTTCAGTATTCCAAAGATTTTTCGCAGGAAGTAAATTCATTCTTATTGAATTAAGATCAAATTGAAGCAGATAATTTATAAAAGAAAACCGGTTGCTGTGCTATTGTTTGAGATGATGGTTGAAGAAATAGCATCAGTAATCGGTTAAAAAAAAACAATAAACGATTGGTTTATGCAATTGCAAAAAGAACATAAATTTTGTTATTCAATACATATAATATTCCTGCTCATTTTCACGGTTTTGATCTTCTTTCAAAGAAAAAAAATGCTGACAGCGCAAAGGAGAAATCTGGAACTGGAAAAGCAAATTAGTGAAATGAAGAGTGAACGGGAACTTCTGCAAAAAGAAATTGAATTGAGAAACAGGAAACTTTCTGCGAGAGCATTATATCTTTCGGGCAGAAATCAGCTGATAAATAATTTAATTTTATCTATAGAAAATATACCAAAACTCTCGAAAGTTCCCGCTTTAGATATTCATATTAAACACTTAAAAGATTATTTAAGAAGTGACAATGAATGGGAAACATTTGTTTTTCATTTTGAAGAAGTAAATCCAGGTTTTCTGGCAAGACTTCGAAAATTACATCCTGAATTAACCTCAAATGATATGCGTTATATTGCTTATATCTATATGAATTTAACGACCAAAGAGATTTCAAATCTTTTGAGTATAACCATATATGCAAGTAAAAAAAGGAAAGAGAGAATTATTTCGAAGATAAAACTTCCTGAGGATATGACTTTATACTCTTATCTCTCAAATATTTAGAAAAAATGTCTCTCATTTGTCTTTTCATTGTCTCCTTTTTTTTCAGATGTTTTAATACTGTGTTTTATCTAATTATTTGGTAATTGACTATTTTTGATCTGCAACGGTCTTGTAAAGAAGCTGTTGCGTATAATATTAACAAAGAAACCAATGGACAAACAAGGACTAAAAAATTATATCATAAAAAATTTACCATTTCCAGATCGTACTTTAGATGAAGTGGTAGAATTCTTTGAAGAAATTACTATTAAAAAAAATGAATTTTTTCTTAAAGAAGGAAAAATAAATGAACATTATTTCTTTTTGCAGAGCGGTTTTATGAGAGCGTTTACGCATGATATTGATGGAAATGAAATCACTACCAATTTTTATCAAAAAGATAGTGTGGTATTTGAAGTGTCATCCTTTTATTTAAAAACCAAGTCATCTGAAAATATACAAGCAGTTACAGATTGCAGAGGTTTTGCCATCAGTTATGATCAATTAAACGCATTGCTGCATACCGTTCCGGAGTTTAGGGCTTATGGAGTGAAAATGCTTGCAAAAGAATATATGATGTTTAAAAAACGGGCGCTGGAATTAATTAATCTTAGTGGTGAAGCCCGATATGAAAATCTTATTACGACCAATAAAGAGATATTTCAATTTGCACAGCTCAAACAAATAGCATCTTATCTAAATGTTACCGATACATCATTAAGTAGAATCAGACGGGAATTTTCAAAAAAATAACTCATTTTTGTTACTCATTTAAATCAATTATTACATGCCAAATATTGCAAGATTTTTTCTAATCAACTTTTTTTCTTTAGTGTCATTATCTCTTTTTAGTCAGGAAAATGCAAAGGAAGAAATGATGATTAAAAAACCGCTTTTCTTTAATTCAAAACATACAATTGACATTAATGGAAAGCCCATAAATTTTACAGCAATTGCAGATGAAATATTTCTTAAAAATGATGATAATAAAGTTATAGCCAGTGTATTTAGTTTTTCTTATATAAAACAAAATAAAAAGAATGGAGTCAGACCTGTTGTTTTTGTGTTCAATGGCGGCCCGGGCTCATCTTCTATCTGGCTGCATTTGAGCAGTATTGCACCGTGGAAAGTAAAATTAACTCCGGAAATTAATTCTTCTAACTTACCTCCATTTGGATTAGAAGCTAATACAGATTCTTTACTGGACGTAGCCGATTTAGTTTTTGTTGATCCTGTAGGAACTGGTTTTAGCCGAATAATTTCCCCAGGGACGCCACAAGATTTTTATGGAGTAGATCAGGATGCTGAATCAATGGCGCAGTTTATAGAAAAGTGGCTGATAAAAAATAATAGATGGAATTCTCCAAAGTTTCTTATTGGAGAAAGTTATGGAAGCCAGCGGGTTTCAGTTCTTCCAAGAGCGCTTATGGGCGGAGTAACTTATTCTGGTGTAATGAGAGGCATTACATTAAACGGTATTATTATGCTGGGAACTACGCTTGAATCGCCTTTAAAAAAGTTAACCTCCGAAGAAAAATTAGAAAGAGCGGCATCATTACTTCCAACTTTATCAAAAACAGCCTGGTATTATAATAAAATTGATAAAACGGTATCTTACGGAGAGTTTCAAAAAGAAGTTTCAGCATTTGCAGAAAAAGAATATTTGAATGCACTTTTACAGGACAATCAGCAAAAACTTTCGGAAACAGAAAGGAATGTTATTATTGAAAAACTTTGCAAATACACAGGATTGCCTAAAGATTTTTTTTCATCAACACTAGAAATAGCTCCAAAAAATTTCGTCGACAGTCTTTTGTCGAAAGAAAATCTACAGATTGGATTATACGATACAAGATACAATCTTTCGCTTGAGCATTCTGGTAATGATCCAGTTGCAGACGATCCGGCAATGGGAAGATACGTTCCCGGATTTACGGCTGCTTTTAGAGAATTATTAGCTTCAAAATTAAAAATTGACATTCAGGATCCGTATAAAACTATTGATTGGAAAAATATTTCGTTTCAATGGCAATGGGCACGTAAAGAGACCAAAGAAGGTCCTGATTTTACTGACGATTTAAATGTCGTTTTACGCAGAACGCCAAATTTAAAAGTATTTATAGCGGGAGGAAGTTTGGATTTGTCTACTCCTGTGGGTTATGCTAAAATAACGACAGAAAAAGCAAATTTCCCTGCTGACAGAGTCATTTTTAAAGAATACGAATCGGGTCACATGCTTTATTTAGGTAATACAGGAACAGTATTTAGCGTTGATGTAAGATCGTTTATTTTAAGTTGTTCCAACAAAAATTAAAAACTCACTTTATAATTATTGTAAATACAAGAAGATTGTCCATGAAAAAACAAACCTACATTATTGTCCTATTTTTTTTTATTAATCTAATTCAGGCACAAAAGAATAGTCCGGATTATTTTGCATTAAATGGTGTTTTAAAAAATAATTATAAAGGATATTTATATGTTTCTTATGCTGATAAAAAAGATAGCTGTTTTGTAGAAAATAATAAATTTTCTTTCAAAGGGCATATACCTGGAGACATGACAAATGTATTTTTCTGGTTGAAAGGAAAAACTTGTATTATGAAAAAAGAATTTTTTCTCGAAAATAAAAATGTTAAAATCAACTTAGCTTTTTATGAAGAAATCCAAAATAAAGATACGACAGTCTTTTTTCATGCAACTTCAATTGTGGGTACAAAAACAGCTCTAATTCAGGACGATTATGAAAGGTTTGCCGCTAGTAATTTATATGCTAAAGACCGTCATCAAAAGCTATACAGAAAGCTAAACACAATGGCAGTTAAAGACCCAAAAAATTATTATGTGGGTAATTTAATAGAGGAAATGTGTTGGGATAGCACGTTGGATAAAAATCAATTAAAAAAAATATACAGTAAATTAGATAAAAAAAATCAACGAAGAGGCAATATTTATGTTATAGAAAAAAAGCTGTATCCCAAAAACGACATAAATGTAAACGATATGGTTTATGATTTTGAATTGCCGGATGAAAACAATACTGTATTTAAAACAGTGTCTTTAAAAGGGAAATGGTATCTTATAGATTTTTGGGCCACCTATTGTAGTATTTGTATCGCTGCATTTCCTAAATTACAAAAGATTCATGATTTATATAAAGACAGGAATTTTGAAATTTTATCAGTTTCCGTTGATAAAGATTTGAAAAAATGGCAGAATTTCTTGAAAACACATGACCTAAAATGGAAAAATTTGATTGAAAAAAGAGGTATTGACGATAGCGAAGCTGTAAAAAAGTATATTTCTTTTACCCCCTCAAATTTTTTAATTAGCCCTGAAGGTAAAATAGTGGCAAGCAATATTAGTCCTGAAGATTTAGAAAAATTTCTCAAAAAAAATTTAAAATAATTCCATTTCATTAAAAATGATTTTAATTTTTGTGACGTCTTACAACGTTAATTAATAAGAATTTAGTAATTTAATAGTAAGACGATGTTTATAATTAAAAAAGGATATATAATTAATTATCTGAACATATACTTTTACCGTAGGTAATTAAGGTATCTAATAATTAGTAAACTTTAGTTATCATTTCATCTATAGGCAAACGAACTTTTTTCGTTGCTGCCATATAGTCTTTTTCCGAATCTCGATATCCTAAAGCCAAGATAACTGTAGAATGCAATCCTTTTTCTTTCAAACCCAAAACCTTATCGATAATGGAGGCATTAAAACCTTCAATAGGAGTGGCATCCACTTTCAATTCTGCTGCAGCAATAAGTGCAGTTCCTAGTGCAATATAAGCCTGTTTAGAGGCCCAAATAGCTTTTTGTTCTGTATCAATAGCGCCAAAATAGGAATGCAAGCCATTTCTAAATCCTGATAAGGCACCAGCATCAAGACCTCTTTGTTTTTCTGTCATTGCCATGTAATTGTCAATGTAAGTCGTAGTCATGTCATTGTAGGCTGCAAAGACCAGCAAATGAGAACAGGATTCAATTTGTCTATTATACGAATCAGTACCTAATTTCTTTTGGATTTCCGGATTGCTTACAACAAAAACACGGTAAGATTGCAGACCACAAGAGGATGCTGAAAGATTTATAGCCTCTAAGATTTGATCGATCTTTTCTTCTGCTACTTTTATGTTATTATAAGCTTTTGTGGCGTAGCGCCATTTTAAATTTTCTATTAAATTCATTGCTGCATCTATCTTAATTTTCAGCAAATATAAATGATATTGTTTTCTTTTTCGAGGCTTGAATTGCTATGGGAAACTTCAAATAGGTCATATTTTGGTTCTCTAAAGAATAATTATCTGTTTTTCCTTATTATTATATTTGTAAAAAGATTAATAATCTTTAAAAGTATTTGAAAAAAGAATAATTATCTTAATTTTTATGTTTTGTAAAATATTAATTCTTTTAGTTTCAAATTTGCAGGGTAAAAAAACTAAACCTTGTCATCAGATGAAAGCGAACATACAAGAAGATTTAAGAAACAAAAATCAGGATATTGAAAACACCCAGAATACAATCCAAAATGATTTTGTGTTCACGCTAAAAAGTACTTGTTTAGATGAAAATTATCACCCTTCAAGTAAAACGCGTCTGACAACCAATTTTGCCAACTTGGCAAGAGGAGCTAATCGCCAGCAAAACTTGCGTAATGCCTTAAATATGATTAACAATCGATTCAATGCATTGGCTCATTTGGATAATCCAAAAGGGGATCGTTACCATGTGGAACTTGAAATTCTCACAGTAACGATGAGTATTGATGATAAGAATGGCAGTAACGATCTACCGATGATTGAAGTTTTAAAAACGAATATTATTGACCGTAAGACTGGCCAGCAAATCGAAGGAGTTGCCGGAAATAATTATTCCTCGTATGTTCGGGATTATGATTTCAGTATTTTATTGATCGAGCATAATAAAAATAAATCTGTTTTTTCTATTCCTGAAAATTTTGGTGATTTGCACGGAAAACTTTATAAGTGCTTCGTTAATTCAACTACTTATAAAGAGTACTTTAAAATGTCACCGATCATTTGTTTAAGTGTATCGAGCAACAAAACGTATACCCGCACTGAATATCAGCATCCGGTTTTGGGTTTTGAATATCTGCAGAACGAGTATTCTCTCACTGATGAATATTTTTCTAAAATGGGTTTAAAAGTTCGTTTTTTCATGCCTCCGAACAGTGCGGCACCAATGGCTTTTTACCATTCCGGAGATCTGCTAGCTGATTATACTGATCTTGGATTAATCAGCTCAATCAGTACGATGGAGACTTTCCAGAAGATTTATCGCCCTGAAATTTACAATGCAAATTCAGTGGCTGGGAAAATCTATCAACCTAGTCTTAAACACGAAGATTATTCGCTGACTCGTGTAGTTTATGACCGCGAAGAGCGAAGCCGACTGGCTGTTGAACAAGGCAAATATGCAGAAGAGCATTTTATTAAACCTTATAAAAATGTTCTGGAGCAGTGGTCTGCTAATTTTACCCTTTAATTGATTACAACGCATTAAAATTATACTATTATGAAGAAGTTATTATTACCAACCTCAATTGTTGGAAGTTTACCCAAACCTGCGTGGCTGGCACCACCTGAAAAACTTTGGTCGCCTTGGAAATTAGAAGGAGAGCAATTGCTTGAAGGAAAACAGGATGCGCTGCGCATTTCTCTGCAGGAACAACAATTGGCAGGTTTGGATATCATTTGTGACGGCGAGCAGACACGACAACATTTTGTAACTACTTTTATTGAGCATTTAAGCGGCGTAGATTTTGAAAATCGTAAAACAGTAAAAATCCGTAACCGTTATGACGCGAGTGTTCCTATGGTTGTAGATGAGGTTGCACGCCAGAAAGCAGTTTTTGTTGAAGACGCTAAATTTCTTCGTAAACAGACAAACAAACCTATAAAATGGGCATTGCCAGGTCCATTGACAATGGTAGATACCTTGTATGACGACCATTATAAAAGCCGTGAAAAATTGGCTTGGGAATTTGCAAAAGCACTCAATGAAGAAGCAAGAGAATTGCAGGATGCAGGAGTAGATATTATCCAGTTTGATGAACCTGCATTTAATGTGTTCTTTGATGAAGTAAACGATTGGGGAATGGCAGCATTAGAAAGAGCTATTGAAGGTTTACACTGCCAGACTGCGGTTCATATTTGTTACGGTTATGGAATACAGGCCAATACGGATTGGAAAAAGACATTAGGTTCTGAGTGGCGTCAATACGAGGAAATTTTTCCGAAAATTCAAAAATCTAAAATTGATATAGTGTCTTTAGAATGCCACAACTCCCATGTGCCTTTAGATTTAATGGAATTGGTTCGCGGCAAAAAAGTAATGGTAGGAGCCATTGATGTCGCAACCAATACTATCGAAACACCCGAAGAAGTAGCTGATACCCTGCGTAAAGCTCTTGAGTTTGTAAATGCTGAAAATCTTTACCCTTCTACAAACTGCGGTATGGCTCCGTTGTCTCGAAGCGTAGCCAGTGGCAAGTTAAATGCTTTAAGCGCAGGAGCAGAAATTATACGCAAAGAACTTGGGATTTAGTCTCAATATATTATTAATGGAATCCGTACCTCTACGGAGGAATAATATTTAAAACACATTGAACAAATTATTTGAAGTATTAAAAAAAGCAGGTTTCGACGGTTTCCTGCTAATGATAGCCACAATGATTCTGATGGCTTATTTTTTGCCGAAACCAGGCATGATCAAAGAACCCGTTTCATTGGAGGAAATTGCGAATGCTGGCGTTTCCCTGATTTTCTTATTTTATGGCATGCGGTTGAGTGTTGAGAAACTAAAAGCCGGACTTTCTAACTGGAAAATGCACATTGTCGTTCAGTTGACCACCTTTTTATTTTTTCCGCTTATTGTTTTGGCATTTCGCCCGTTGTTTGTCAATAACGGCTTTGAGTTGCTTTGGCTGGGTGTATTTTTTCTGGCAGCTTTACCGTCTACAGTATCCTCTTCTGTAGTCATGGTTTCTATCGCTAAGGGAAACATTCCTGCTGCCATTTTCAATGCGAGTATTTCCAGTTTGATCGGAGTAGTGGTTACGCCGCTTTGGGTTGGGCTGTTTATAGCTTCTGCAACGGGCGATTTTGATGTCAGTACTATCGTCATAAAGTTGATTCTTCAAGTTTTGCTTCCTGTCATTATTGGTATCAGCCTCAACTCCCGTTTTGGTTCCATTGCCGAAAAATACAAAAAACAGCTCAAATATTTCGATCAGGCAGTTATTCTAACGATTATTTACACGTCGTTTTGCAAGTCATTTTCTGAACATCTTTTTGAAGGCTTCACCGCCCCTGAACTTGCCGGACTCGCTGCAGGAATGATGGCCTTATTTTTTGCTGTATTCTTTTGTGTCGGACTACTCAGCCGCCTGCTTGGCTTTTCAGATGAAGACCGTATTACAGTCTTATTCTGCGGATCTAAAAAGTCATTGGTACACGGCACCGTCATGTCAAAAGTACTTTTTCAGCACAGTACCATTACCGGAATCGTATTGCTGCCATTAATGCTTTACCATGCCTTGCAGTTGATTGCCGCCAGCATCATTGCTCAGGGGATGGCTCGACGAAAAGAAGTCTAATTTTTTATACTGTTAAAGTGAGTCTTTCAGGTTTTAGTTTTTGTGATTTATTTAAAATAAGATTTCTGTATTGTTTTTAATTATATTTGAAGAATTTTATTCTGTATTACAAATAAATTAAACCAAAAATATTCTATGGAACAAATAGACGATATTGATCTTAAGTTATTAAATATATTACACGATAATTCTAAATACACTGTAAAAGAACTTGCTAAGATGGTAAATCTTTCAGCATCGCCTGTTTTTGAGCGGATTAAAAGATTAGAAAACAATGGTTATATTAAAAAATATATAGCCTTGTTAGATGCAGAAAAATTAAACAGAGGGTTTATTGTTTTTTGTAATATCAAATTGAAACAGCACGATCGTAATATTGGAAATCAGTTTGTTAACGATATTATGAAAATAGAAGAAGTTGTAGAATGTTATAATATCTCAGGAGATTATGATTTTTTAATGAAAGTTTCTGCCAAAGATATGAAGCATTATCAGGATTTTGTGTTTAATAAATTAGGATCAGTTGAAAGTATAGGGAGTACCCAAAGTACCTTTGTTATGTCGGAGATAAAAAATATGTATGGATAGTTCCGCGATGGCTTATTTTTGAAATTCACCTTAGCTTTTTTGGCAGAAAATGTATTTAAGCCCATTTGGAATATTTTATATTTAACTACTACTTTTATACTGTTTATTTCAAGCACACTAAGAATTTCTTTGGCCTATCAATTTACAACCGCATCAGTTTGAATATTTATTTTGTTCGAAACCTTGTCTTTTACAATACTTGGTATCTCAATACTAAAATCACTCGCATTTACAGTAAAAGCAGATAAAATAGTAATGCCATTTGCAGATTTGCGTATTCTTGCTGTGGCTTTTATATCCTTGGATTTTCCGTGAAGTTCCAGTTTTCCTTTTATGGTAAAAACTTTAAAATCAGTAGTTAGACTGTTAAGATCAAAACCATCTATTTTTCCTTTAAATACAGCTTTTGGATATTGGTCACTTTCAATATAATTTTCATTAAAGTGTTCCTCCATCAAAGCAACCTTAAATTGAAAACCTTTCATAAGGGCTAAACTCGCAATTTCTCCTGTTGCAGGATTCAAAACAAAAGTAACATTCTTATTTACTGCCTTGACTTCTTCAAAAGAAGGAACAGAAGCTTCAAAAGTAACTTTCCCTGATTTACTAATCATTTTTTCTTGTGAAAAACTAATAGTGCAAACACATAACATTGAAATGAGTATGATTTTTTTCATTATTCTGTCTTTTATTTTTTTATAAAATCATTCTGTTTTGTTCGGCTTTTATTTTAAAACTGCAATAATTTGAACTTTGACTTTATTATCCAGTTTATATTTAATAAGCGACGGAATTGGAATACTAAAATCACTTGCATTTACTTCAAAATCAGAAATAAAAGTAATTCGGGAGCCCGATCTTGTAATTTTTGCATCGGCATTTATATCCTTAGATTTTCCATGCACTTCTAATTTTCCTTTTATAGTGTAATCTTTATAATCTTCAGTTAGATTTTTAATGTCAAAACCTTCAATTTGTCCTCTAAAAATGGCTTTCGGATACTTATCGGTTTCCATGTAATTTTCATTAAAATGTTCTTCCATTAAAGCCATTTCAAATTCGAATCCTTTCATTAAAGCCAGACTTGCTACTTCTCCTGTCACGGGATTTAAAACAAAAGTTACATTGCTGTTAGTTCCTGCAACCGGCTGAAAAGAAGGTACCGAAGCTTCCAGAGTTATTGTTGCAGATTTAGTTACTATTTTCTCTTGCGAAAAAACAATAAAAGAAGCCAATATCATTGGCATTATTATAATTTTCTTCATGTTCTTGTTATAGATTATTTTTCTAATAATCCATCCTGGTTCCATTTATTTATAATATCAATAGTCGCTTGAGGCAATCTTGGCCCGCCTTGCGGCATTAAGGAACTATCTCCATTTTCTAAAGAAATTCGTGTAAGCAATCCTCGATTTAAAACTGCATTTTTCACCTGTTCATAAGTAACTAAAGACATTGGTGCTCCATTTTTAGGCACTGCTGCATGACATACAACACAGTTATTATCGATAATAGATTTTACATTTTGGTTGTATGTTGCCAAACCATTAATTGGTGTAGGGTCAATTAAAGTACTTGGATCATCGTTGGCACAACTTACAAAGATTGAAGCTACCGATGAGATGACGAAAAAGGTTTTTAAATTCATAAGACTGGTTTTTAGTTATAAATACATGCGTGATTTTTTTAAAATCATCAGGCATTTCAAAATCATATACGTTGAAAAGAATAATACAGATTTGGCAATAGGCATATTTAATGTCTTAAATCCAATACGTATTTTTTAACGTAGATGATTTGAAATACTAAAAACCAGTTATGAGAAAAAAAATACTAACCACGATTTGCCTTTTTATAATAATCGGAATTTCGGCTTGCTTCTATATTTACAAAGGGCATAGAAATATAGAATCAGAAACTGCCGATTATGTTGTAACCGTTAACGAACTAGAAAGAGAGTTTACTGCAAACGATAGTCTGGCTTACATCAAATATCAGGACAAAACAATTGAATTATCTGCACGAGTAACAAGTATTGATAAAGCCAGTAATGGAATTGTTATGAGCGAAAAAATATTTGTGACATTCAAAAATCGTTTGCCGCAAAATATTATATCCGGAAAAACTCTCAAGATTAAAGGGCGTTTTTTAGGATATGACGAATTGCTCCAGGAATTTAAAATAGACCAATCTTCAGTTGTACACTAATACAAATAACAATTTAAAACTAACCTCATGAAAAACTTTATTCTATTACTTTTTTTATTTCCGCTATTAACCTTCTCTCAAACCGATTTGCTGTCTGGAGTAGAAACTCCTTCTACAAAAGAAAAAGTGACATCTGCATTCAAAGCCTTAAAAATCGTTAATCTTGAGTCTACAAAATTGGCCGCAAAAGGCGATTTGTATTTTGTTGTTGCACACCGATTTGGTTCTATTAAAGATGGTTTTGAAGGTTTCTACGGATTGGATAATGCTAATACACAAATAAAATTCATTTACGGTTTAACAAATGGACTTAATGTAAGTGCCGCCCGAAGTGAATTTGCTTATGATTTTGCAACAAAATATATGTTGTTTCCTCAAATAAAAGATGGCTTTCCTGTTGCTATTGCCGGCTTTAATAGTTTGTCTATTAATAATACATTAAAAGAAAGTCTGTATCCGAAACTTCAATTTAAAGACAGGCTGACTTATGTTGCGCAGTTGTTAATTTCCAGAAAATTTTCTGAAAAGCTGTCTTTAGAAATTGTTCCGTCATTCTTTCATCAAAATTTTGTTGAAGATATAGATCAAAGCAATACTCAATATGCCATAGGATTTGGAGGTAGGTATAAATTTGCTAAGCGCTGGTCTTTAAATATGGATTATGCGGCGCATTTAAACAGAGCACCAAATTCACTTTATAAAAATCCGCTATCTATAGGTTTTGATTTAGAAACCGGCGGACATGTTTTTCAAATGCATTTTACCAGTTCACAAGCAATTGATGAAGCGGGATATCTTGGGAGAACTACTGGCGACTGGGCAAAAGGAGATATATTTTTTGGATTTAATCTTGCCAGAGTTTTCTAGTATCTCCTTTATAATTAAATTATTAGGTAATTTCTGTATTTATAATAATTCTAAATTGACCGATTTATAACGATTTCTAAAACCACAGGAATAAAGTATTCGTAAATAATTTTCAAAACCTAAAAATTATGAAAATCAATAAAAACATCAAAAAAGGACTTTTGATACTGAGCGGAATACTTGGATTATTTATCGCCATTTTGCTTTTTCACATCATAACAGCAAAACCACCCGTTTATGATACTCCAAATCTGCAAGTAAGCAGAATCGATTTTAAATCGGATATCGATTCTCTGCAAGCCAGACAAATTTGTGCTGACTTAAGAAGTATAAAAGGTCTGACATCTGACTCCATTATTGTTAAAAGAAATGTTGTGGTGTATTTCCACAATAATAAAATTACAAACTCTGAGAAAGTTTTCAATGAGTTAATGGCTAAAAGACATTATGATGCCAAGCGTTATATTTTACCAGCAAATCTGGCAAGCAAAGAAGTTTGCCCTATGGATCAAAATAGTTTGAGCTATAAATTATCTCAAAAAATTAATCGTTTTTTTAATTAACCCTTTAATACCTTATTTTATGAAAATTTATTCAAAACTTACACTTAGTGTATTACTTGTTGCATCTGCAACTATGATTTCTTGCAGTAGTAATGATGACGAAACCCCAGAGCCAGCTGCAAAGCCTTCTATTTATGAGCGTTTAGGCGGAACTAAAATGGTTTCTGATCCAGATAATTCGGGTCAAATGATTGAACAGGGACGTTTGAATTTCCGTAAAGTAGTAAATTCAGCTATCGGATTAATTGTTGCTGATATTCAATCGAATGCTTCGGGAAATCTGCAGGCACATTTTGCTCCTTTATTAGCAGAAACTGGAACTACTCAGTCTACTAATATTGCTAAATTATCAGATAATCTGACAGATTTCTTCTCGTACAATACTGGAGGGACAAATGCTGTAAATACATATTCTGGTTTGAGTATGTCAGCTGCACATGATCCTGCAAAAAATCCTCGTATGGGAACAAAATCTAGTAATGCAGATTATACAAAATTTGAAGGATATGTTGGAGCTGCAGCAAATGCAAATGGTGTTGCTTCAAATACAGAACTTTACACAGACATCGTTGCTGTTTTAGAATCATTGAGAACTCCTATAGTTCAAAAATAATTTTCTTATCAAAACGCTGTCTGAAAAGGGCAGCGTTTTATATTTCAATATCATTTTGAAGTATATAAATATTTTTGAAAACCTGCTATTGTTACAATATCAGGAAATTATACAAAATCGCCGGTTTGAATCAATTTATTTCATAGTGATATGAAAAAGTACAACTAGCGTTCTTGTATAAATTAGCAAGTAATAATTTTTGAACTTTTTAAGGAAACCATAAATATGGAAAATTTTAATACGTCCAGATCCACCACTTTTTACGCATTAGGGTTAAGTTACAAGAAAGCAGATGCAGTTATAAGAGGAAAATTTAGTCTAGATACTAAAGCACAATCTGATTTATTGTTACAAGCTAAAGCAGAAGGTATAGAATCATTAATTGTTACTTCTACTTGTAATAGAACTGAAATTTATGGTTTTGCCCATCATCCTTATGAGTTAATCAAATTACTTTGCGAAAACAGCAATGGTTCTGTAGAAGAATTTCAGGAAGTTGCTTATATATATAAGAATGAAGAAGCTGTTAACCACATGTTTCGGGTAGGAACAGGTTTAGACAGTCAGATTTTGGGTGATTTTGAAATTATCAGCCAAATTAAAATCGCTTTTAATAATAGTAAACAAGAAGGTTTGGTAAATACATTTCTGGATCGTTTAGTAAATACTGTTATTCAGGCGAGCAAAAAAGTTAAAACGGAGACTAAAATTTCTTCTGGTGCAACATCAGTTTCTTTTGCATCAGTACAATATATTATCAGAAATGTTGCAGATATTGGGAACAAAAATATTTTGTTATTCGGAACAGGAAAAATAGGCAGAAATACTTGCGAAAACTTAGTTAAACATACTAAAAACAGCCATATTGCTCTTATAAATAGAACAAAAAATAAAGCCGAATTATTGGCAGGAAAACTCAATGTTATTGTAAAAGATTACGATAATTTACTAGAAGAATTACAACAGTCAGATGTTCTGGTTGTAGCTACAGGAGCACAAAATCCAACTATTGACAAAACATCGCTTAATTTACAGAAACCTTTATTAATCTTAGACTTATCGATTCCGAGAAATGTAGATACTAATGTAGAAGAAATACCAGGTGTAACTTTAATACATTTAGATTATTTATCTCAAATTACGGATGATACGCTGGAAAAAAGAAAACAGCATATTCCTGCTGCAGAAGCTATTATTGACGATATGAAATTAGAATTTAATACATGGATAAATGGTCGTAAATGTGCACCAACTATTCATGCATTAAAATCCAAATTAAATGATATTATATCAGCCGAATTTGCTTTTCAAAAAAAGAAAACAACCAATTTAGATGATGTTCAGATCGATTTAATCAGTTCCAGAATTATTCAAAAATTAACAAACCATTTTGTCAGCCATTTAAAAAATGAAAACACTTCAGTAGATCAAAGTATCGAGTTTATTGAAAAAGTATTTCAAATAGGACACTTTGCACCAAATAAGGTTTCTTCACAAATAGAAGAAAAATACAAAATCAATCTTTCATAAATAAACTTAAAAAGAGCTTTAGAATTTTTAAAACCATAAAGCTGATAACACCGTAAATGAAATTATAACTAAAAAAAAATGCAATTATGAAAATTAGAAAAATTTTAGCTCTTGTAATTCTGACAGCAGGATTTGGTTCTGCAGTTAATGCTCAGAAAACAGTAATGGTAGGAGGAGCAGCAATGTATCCTAACAAAAATATTGTTGAAAACGCCGTAAACTCAAAAGATCATACTACGCTGGTTGCAGCAGTTAAGGCCGCAGGCCTTGTAGAAACATTACAGGGTAAAGGCCCTTTTACAGTTTTTGCTCCAACAAATGAAGCTTTCAGCAAACTGCCTGCCGGCACAGTTGAAAGTTTATTAAAACCTGAAAATATCAAAACGCTTCAGACTGTTTTGACTTATCATGTTGTAGCGGGTAAGCTTAACAGTTCAGATATCAGCAAAGCTATCAAAGCAGGAAAGGGAAAAGCAGTTTTAAAAACTGTAAGCGGAGGTTCGATAACATTATGGATGGATGGAAAAGATTTGTATGTAAGTGATGAAAGCGGAAATAAATCTAAAGTTACCATCGCAGATGTGAACCAGTCAAATGGAGTGATCCATGTGGTTGATACCGTATTATTGCCAAAAATGTAATTTGATTATATTATCGAATCTTTTAAAGCCCTGAAATTTCAGGGCTTTTTTTTTAAAGTATTTTTTAGAATAACTTTATTGGCTTAATATAATTTAGGAAAATATTTGAATCAAAATTTATTGATGATGATTAAAGAGAAGTATGTGATCATTTTATTTTCACAACCACTTTTCCTTTTGCATGTCCTTTTTCCATATATTCAAAAGCATTGTTGGTCTGCTCAAAAGAGAATACTTTATCGACAACTGGTTTAATCGCTTTAGATTCGAGTAAATTACCGATTTCTTCCAGTTGCTTTCCGCTTGCCTTCATGAATAAAAAGGAATAATTAATATGTAAATTTTTAGACCTTTTACGGATTTTCATGCTGGTCAGCCAAAGGATAAAACGTATTAGTGCTGATGCGCCAATTGATTTTGCAAACTCTGGAGTAGGAGGCCCGGAAATTGAAATAATACTGCCTCCCGGTTTTAAAATTTTTAATGATTTTTCAAGTGTTTTAACATCCTGGCTGTTAAGCACTACATCATAATCTTTAAGAATATTTTCAAAGTTATCCTTTTTGTAATCTATTATAATATCAGCTCCAAGGGCTTTCAGCATGTCAAAATTCTTTTCGCTGGCTGTTGTGGCGACAAATGCTCCAAGATGTTTGGCAAACTGAATTGCTATTGTACCAACTCCGCCAGAACCTGCCTGAATAAAAACTTTCTGCCCTTTACCAAGTTTCGCTTTTTCGGCGAAAGCCTGCCATACAGTTAGTCCAACCAATGGAATTGATGCTGCCTGCTCCATTGATATATTTTTAGGTTTTAGTGCCAGATCATTTTCATTCACAGCAATATATTCCGCGAAGGAACCGATATGAAAATCGGCTGCTCGCCCATAAATCTCGTCTCCAATTTTAAAGTGACTGACTTTTGAGCCGGTTTCTACTACTATTCCTGCAATATCATGACCTAATATTAAAGGTAATTGATAAGGAAGGATTAACTTGAAATCCCCGTTTTTTATTTTTAAGTCCAGCTGGTTGATGCTGGCAGCATGAATTTCTACCAACACCTCATAATCTCCAATTTCAGGTATTTTTACATCGCTGAGTAGTAACTTTTCTTCTTTGCCGTATTTAGGTAAGATATAAGCTTTCATATTTTTTAGATGTTATCAGCAAGATTTAGTTCCAGATCGCCATTTTGCTGGAGTCCTTTTTCAAATAAATTTTTAATACGGCCACGCGCTTCAGGCTCCTCGAGTGAAGCAAAGAATTTAACCTGTGTGTCTAAAATTTCTTCATTTGAAGGAAGTTTGGCTCTTTGGTTAATGATTTGCTTTATGGCAGCAATTGGTTTTTTGTCAAATGAATCTATGCGCTTTGCAAATTTTTCAACATATTTATCCAGTTCAGCGTCTGGAATCGAGCGGTTTATCCAGCCGTAGAATGCGGCTGTATCTGCATCATAATCATTACCGCTTAAAATAATTTCAAGAGCTCGGCTGCGTCCTGTAAGAAGATGCAGGCGTTCAAGTCCTCCGCCACCAGGAAATGAACCGATCCCTATTTCTACCTGAGCCAAGAATGCTTTCTCCCTGCTGGCGAAGCGTAAATCAAATGCTTGTGCAAATTCACTTCCAAGTCCTCTGGCACGGCCACGGATGGAAGCTATGGTTACAAAAGGGGCAAGTTCCAGTCTGCGTGCAATATCTGGCCAGGCTATAGACAGACCTGTTTTTCCGGTTCCTTTTGGAAAGCTTCCAACATTTAGCAGCTCAACATGAGCAACAAAAAAATCTGGATTTTCACTCTCGAAGACTACAACTTTCAGGTTTTCATTTGACTCCAGTTCGTCCATCACAATCATTAGCTGTTTAGAAAATTCGGTATCAAACATGTTAATAGGAGGATTATTGAAACTGATTTTCCAGTATCCATTTGTAATTTTGTGTGTCGTAAAAATCATAATGTAGTCGTTTTGGTTAATTTTTTGTAATTTTACTTGCAAATTGAAAGTACAAATATAAATAAATTTACTTGCAAAATGCAAGTGATTAAAATAAGAATGAAAGAAATTAAAAAAAGGTCGGGCTGTCCTGTGAGCAGTTCACTTGATTTGTTAGGAGATAAATGGTCACTGTTAATTGTACGTGATCTGATGTATTATAAGAAATGCACCTATGGTGATTTTCTGAAATCGGATGAAAAAATTGCGACTAACATTCTTGCTGCAAGATTGTCATCTCTTGAAGACGCAGGTATCATTGTAAAGCAGGATCACCCCGAAAGCAAAGTAAAATTTTTGTATCAACTTTCTGAGAAGGGTATTGATCTGCTTCCAGTATTAATCGAGATGTATATCTGGGGCGAAAAGTATTTTACCCTTTCTGAGCAACATATTGAATTTTTAAAAGAAATTAAGAAAGATAAACAGGCTTTTATTGATCAGCTGACCGATAAAATGAAAAAGCTGATTGTTTAAAAAGAGTCGCCCATATAGGTGGGAAGGAAGCTAAAATCGTTCAGCTTCGATTAAATCTTTATTATTTCTACTTTAAGACTGTTTATTTCAAACAGACTAAGAATTTCCTGTAAAAAAATCGAACTACAAATATTAGACTGTAAAGGCCTGTAAAATCTATATGTTTGTGTATAAAAAAGGAGACAACTATTAACTAGTTGTCTCTTTTTGTGACCTCGACAGGACAAATTACAACATCATTTTTGGATGATTTGAAGAAATTGGCTTACTATATGTAGTGTCTGTCTTTTATTGGCTTTGTAAATTTGGTTTAGATGTCCTGTTGGGGATTGATGTAAAAATTATAAAAACTAAATTGGTTTATGGAAGTAAACTAATATACAATTCTACAATATTATATGATTTACCAACTTTTGCAGTCAGAAGAATTGTCGTTGTGTACTTTTTGACACTCCTGCAAACTATTATTAGTGAATTATCATCTCTTTTTCTCAATTAGTCCGCTGGCATAATCAGAAAATGATTTTGTGCAAGTGCCACTTGCACAAATTACCTAGAATCATCACATTAGTTTACTTACTAAAGCATTATTTTAAAGAAAAAAAATAAAAGCAAGAATGATTTAAAGAAATTAGCTTCTTTTCAATTGAATTTGTTAGATGATTAGTCTGTGTTTTTATTCGGTTTCAGTTTGTATGCATGTATTTTGATGTTTCAAATTATAATTTGCAACCATTTTTTTTGATATTATAAAGCGCGCAGTTGTAAATTTATGTTTCAAATAAACTGTAACATATAAGGATAATTTAATCAAACCATATCATGACAAAGAAACTATTACAAATAGCCCTGCTATTTTTGCTAGCAGTTGGAGTAACGACTTCATGCAAAAAAAAATCCGATGAGGAAATCGTTAAAACAGAGGAAGCAGCAACAGTTGCAGCCGCTTTAGAAATAAAAAATACAGAAGCAGGCAGTGATTTTTCTCTAGTACTTCCAAAAAAGGAGAAAATGAGCGTAGAATACGCACAAAAACTAGGAGAGTTTGCCTACGTTTGGGCATGGCCAATGATAAATATGCTAAACAGACGCACAGCCATAACCCAAGCGCCTAAGCCAGCTTATTTAAATGGCGTCTTGCCAGTAGCTCCTCAGGGACAATTGGCGATGCTTAACGATTATATTACTCCAGATGAAACGTTTGTTACCTGTCCCAATCAGGATGTGGTTTATGGTCTTGGATTTTTTGATTTAGATTCACAGCCTGTAGTCGTTCAAGTTCCAGATTTTGGAGACCGTTTTTGGGTATATGCAATGTACGATCATAGAACAAATCAGTTTGGGCAATTGGGTAAGCCTTATGGCACCAAACCGGGATTTTATCTGTTAACCGGACCTAATTGGAAAGGTGAAACACCTAAAGGAATTACAGATGTTGTGAAATGTCCAACAACATTAGCAAATATTATCCCTAGAGTATTCCAAAATGACTCAAAAGAAGACAAACAAGCCATTCAGGCTACCATAAATCAGATTGTTGCTTATCCTGCTGCTGAATTTGATGGTAAAATGAAAACTGTTATATATAAAAATCTGCCATCTATAAAAGGTCCAGCTTCTGATGGTAAAGAAACAAAATGGGTTGTTCCTGAAAAGTTTTTTGATGAAAATGAATTAGGTAAAGTGCTGGAAATTTTGCCTCCGCTTAAAGGGGAAGAAGAATTATATTCACAGCTTAAAGAATTATTGGCGGCAGCAAAATCAGATCCGGCAATAAAAGAAGCACTTGTTAAAACAGCTCAAAAAACAGAAGAAAGTATCATTCATAGTTTCTTTCTTTGGAAAAATAATGGAGTAGCAGCAGGAAACGGGTGGAATCGTTCGTATTATAGTGCAGACTGGGAAGGTTCAGGAAGTTATGATTACTACAACAGAGCTGCAACTGCTAAATCAAACATGTTTGATAACAGACCAAATGAGACACAGTATTTCTACACAGATAATGCTTCAGATAAAACGCAGCTGGACGGCAAGAATAATTATACGGTAACTTTTGCAAAAGGAGAAGAACCTCCTGTACAGGGATTTTGGTCGCTGACTTTGTACAATGAGCACCATTTATTTTCCAAAAATAAAATAAACCGATATTCACTAGGCACAAAAAACAAAGGCCTTAAAAAGAATGCAGATGGTTCTTTAACGATTTATGTAAGCTCAACATCTCCTGGAGCTGATAAGGAAAGCAATTGGCTTCCATCGCCAAGCGGAACATTTTCATTATATATCCGCGCGTATTGGGGCAAAGAAGGAATTACCAAAGGCACATGGACGCCGCCAGCTATTGCAAAAATTTAATAAATGATTTAGCAAATATTAAAAAGTTACCTTATGAAAAAGAAAATTGTATTGGCAGTATTATCAATTGCACTATTTATAGGCTGCAAGGAAAATAAGACTACAGAAACGCAAACCACTTCATCAGATGGAAGTTCAAAATTTGATGAATTGGCCAATATGTCTTTTGAAGAAAACCGTCCAACAGAAGAACAGGCAAAAACTTTGGCAGATGAATTATTATTTCAACGCGCTTGCCAGACCTATCTTTGGGCTTTGCCTTTAATCAATACAATTAGTATGAAAGAAGGTTCAGAAAAAAACTTTGGTGCAGGCTATAATGTTTTGCCAATATGGAAAAAACGATTGGATGCTAATACGTTAGTAACAACACCCAATTCAGATGTTATTTATGCAATGAGTTATGTTGATCTGGGTAAAGATGGACCAATCGTTTTTGAAGCACCGCCCATGTTGCAAGGAATTTTATTGGATTTTTGGCAACGTCCAATTCCAGTAGATGGAGGCAAATATTTTGGAGATCTTGGCTTTTTTGGTCCAGATGCGGGTAAAGGAGGTAAATTTTTGATATTGCCACCAAATTACAAAGGAACCGTACCTTCAGGTTATTTTGTGTATCGTTCGCAAACTAATAATCTATTTATTTTCCTTCGTTCTTTTTATGAATTGCCTACCGAATTGACACCTGCAGTTTCTTTGGTAGAGAAATCTAAAATTTATCCTTTGGGTAAAGAAAGCAGTGCATTGCCAATGAAATTTCCGGATGCTTCGGGTGTAAAGGCGAATATGCTTCCGGCTCGTGATTTTTCAGCATTCGAACAATTAAAACATCTTGTTGATACAGAAGATTCTGCAAACGTTGGTTCAGCAGACTGGCTAGGAATGTTGGCTTCATTGGGTATAATAAAAGGACAGCCTTTTAATCCTGATCAGCATACTAAGGATATTCTTGATAAAGCAGCCAAAGCCGCTTATAGAATGAGTCGTGTAGTAGGTATGAGCAACAAAGTTAGTGGACGTTCGTTTTTAATGTATCCTGATCGCCAATGGGTAAATCCAATGACTGGCGCTACTCGCGATAATATTTCTGGGCCTTTTACGAAAGAGTTAGACTGGAAACGTAAAGAAGGAGGATATATGGATCTTGATACACGTATATGGTTCTTTACGGATTATTATTCTTGGAGTCCTGGAATGGCATCGCAAACACCGGGTAAAGGTGCTAAATATGTGGTAGGTTTCCGCGATAAAGAAGGCAAATACCTTAATCCTTCTACAACGTACAAAGTAACACTTCCTGCAAATGTTCCGGCTGCTAATTTCTGGTCGCTAACACTTTACGAAGCGGAAATGCTTCTGGTTATGCTAATGGACAACCTTTCCCTTCACTTGGTTCAAAAGATAAACCGGTACAAAATGCAGACGGTTCTACTGATTTATATGTTGGTCCAAAAGCACCAGAGGGTAAAACGAAAAATTGGCTAAAAACAATTCCGGGCAAAGGCTATTTCGCTATTCTACGTTTATATGGCCCAACCGAAAAAGCACTGGATAACTCTTGGGTGCCGGGCGATTTTGAAAAATTTGAATAGTTTGGTTAAACCTACATGACTAATAAAATGATAAGCAATGAATTTAAAATCATATATTTTAATCTTTTTATTTAGTTTCTTTTGGCTTCCGGTTTTCAGCCAAGAGAATGAACCAGAAAAAACTTCTATCGAAGAAATGAGCAAAAAAAGGCAAGATCCCGTAAGTGGTTTGCGAAGTGTTTTTCTGCAGGAGGTTTTATTGCCCGTTGCAGATGGCACAGCAAGTTCATTCTCGATACAACCCGTTTATCCTTTTAAATTAGGAAGTAATCTAAAATTAATAACGTATACCATTATTCCTTTTCAAAGTGTACCGCCTTTAACTCCTGGGGGTACACATGAAGGAGGAATGGGAAATATATTGTTTAACGGTTATTTTTCAAGCATTCAGAAAAAAGGAAAATTTAGTTGGGGAATAGGGCCAGCAATGCAAATTCCTACCCGAACAAATCCAGCTTTGGGAAGCAACCAATTGAGCATTGGGCCAACTGCTTTATTGTATCTAGCAGGAGATAAATTTTCAGGCGGAATTGTAGCGCAAAACTATTGGTCGCTCGGAGGTGATGAAGCAAATAAAGTAAATTCAGGAAGTATTCAATATATCGCTTATTATAACTTTTCTAAAGGATGGTTTATTGAAAGCAATGCTACGGTTGAAGTCAACTGGCTGGCATCAGACAATGATAAATGGCTGGTTCCCATTGGCGGAGGCCCAGGAAAAACATTCCAAATAGGACAAAAAAGCAAACTTTTTTATTCTGCAGGCGCTCAAGCTTTTTATAATGTAGTGAGACCAGATTTAATCGGAAATTGGCAGGCTATTTTTCAATTTCAAGTCATTTTTTGATTGCACGATAAGAAGCTGGGAAAAACTGGATTGGAAATATCCGAATGGAATGGTTTACAGTCAAAATGATGACAAAAGCTTCAGGATTTCCCTGTAGGACTACAAGTTACAGGTCATTTAAGCGGCATTTAGGGCTGGGTCCCGAACTCGAAATTATCTTGTTTTTTGTATAACCTAATGTACTCTTTGGCATTTGTTTTTTTGTTGTGAAAGAGATTATAAAATCCCCTGCAGGTAAAGAATCAAATTGGATCCCAACGGATCCTAAAGGAAAATTTGAAGTATTATTTAAGCTTTATGGCCCAGAAAAGCCTTTTTTTGAGAAGGCATGTACACTTGGAGATATAGAAGAGGTCAAATAATTAATATTGCTAAACCAATGGAAAACAAACTCATTTGCCTGATCTTAATTGCTGTCTTGACGGCATGCAGTCAAAATAAAAACAGTGATGCGGAAGCATCAAATTCTTATGGAATTGACAGCCTAACGTCAGCTCAAGCAGTACGTCAGCTGCCAACGGGTCCCGACACGAATGTAAAAATCACCCGGGAATATGCCTCTTTGGCGGCTAAAGATGCCTATTTTTGGGCATGGCCATTAGTAAACATGTACAACCGCCGAATGGCTTTCAAGGATGTAAAAGAGCTGGCCTTGTCAGGGCCTCTTTTAATGGCTCCGCTCAATCAGTTTACCATGCTTACCGATTATGTGATACCTACGGAACGCGCTGTAGCCTGTCCAAATCAAGATGTGGTTTACGGTATTGGATGCCTTGCCTTGGACCAGTCGCCGGTGGTAATACAAGTGCCTGATTTTGGCGAGCGTTTCTGGGTATACCAGATAGTTGATCTGCGGACAGAAAGCTTCGCAAAATTGGGAAAGATGTACGATAATAAACCGGGCTTTTATTTATTGGCAGGACCAAACTGGAAAGGCGAGGTGCCGAAAGGAATAATAGAAGTTTTCCGCTCGTCCACTAACACTGGATTGGTGGGACCCCGCGTTTTCTTGGATGACACGAAAGAAGACAGAAAAGCAATTCAGGAGGTATTGAAATCAGTGGTAATGTATCCCTTATCTGATTATGACGGCAAAATGAAAACTATTGATTGGGCCAATATTAAAAAAATTCCCGGAGGCAGCTCAGGGAAAGAAGAAGCTGTATGGGTAAACCCCCAGACATTCTTTGAAGAGCTGCCTATTGTTCTGGCAGATGCAAAGCCATTGCCAGGCGAGGAGGCGAAATACAAGCAAATACTTGCTGTAATGGAAGCCGCCAAGAAAGACCCAAAACTGAAACAGGCGATGATCGATGCAGCTGTTGAAACAGAGCATCAGGTAATAAAGCCTTTAATGGAATTCCGCAACTGGGGGATCCAATTGCCATTTCACTGGTCAGGGGTAACAAACGGCGCGTCGTGGGGAACGGATTATTTCACGCGGACCGCGGTTGCCAAATCAAATATTCTGGTTAATGCACCTAATGAAACACGCTATTTTTATCAGGATCTGGATTCAGCAGGTATCCGATTGAACAGCTTGAACAAATATAAAATTACTTTTGCTAAAGGGCAGCTGCCACCTGTTAATGGATTTTGGTCGCTTACACTATATAATGAGCATCACTTTTTTGAGATTAATAAGCTCAACAGATATTCATTGGGAACAAAGAACAAGGCAATGGTATACAATTCGGACGGTTCGCTGACCATTTATATTCAATCAGCTCCGACTGATGCGAAAACCCAAAACAACTGGCTCCCGGCTGTTGAAAAAGGAGATTTTTCGCTTTATCTCCGTACTTATTGGCCAAAGGAGGAAGTAGTAAATGGAAAATGGACTCCGCCAGCTATAATAAAAATAGCAAAATAGTTTTAAACTATAAACGGAGATATCATTATCGAAAAGGATTAAATGATAAAATGATAAAATGATAAAATAAGAATGGCGCTAATTGTCTTCAATTGGCGCCATTTGGCTTTGTGACCTTACTGAACAATTTACAAACCATTTCATGAATGATTTAAAGAAATTAGCTTATTTTAAAGTGAATTTGTAAGATAATTATTTTGCATTTTCACTTAGAAGCGGTTTGTATGTATCGTAGAGGTTAAAAGTTAAAAAGGTTATTTAAATATAATTGAATCTTTAAAGAATATTTATTAGATTAAAATCCATAAGATTATTTGATTTATTATTACAAGAATTTGATTCAAATAATATTTAAAATTATATAAATCTTTGTACTAAATAAATATCAAAATTTGTTTAGGACAGGAATTTTACTTGATGCTGGCGTTTTTTAACTTTGACTATTTATATTTTATATTAATGGAGATAATATCCGAAGTCATATTGGTGGTTCGGGTATAATGCCCGTAACGTATCTCCAAGGTATTCCAGTGCTTAAGGCCAAAAATTCCGTTAAGCGGGGTAAATTTCATTCCCATTCCGAAAAAACTGCTGTCAAACTTAGACAAATCATAGTTGCTGGTGTAGTATTCATCAGCTGCAGTATGTTCCCCGTATGGTTTGAAATATTTCGTTCCGCTCTGGGTGTAATACCTGTAAAATGGACTCAGGGAGAAAGCCTGAGTTAATTTCACCGGAATTTCAAGATCGGCTGTATGCGCTTTTAAGCTCCAGTCGTCAGTATAATATCTATAATAGGCACGGATAATTACATTGTCTCCCATAAAATAACTGGCTCTGATCCCCAGTGGGATTTTAAGTCGTGTATCGGGCATTTTTTCCTGATGGACAGAACCATCTTGGAAATAAACCCTGTGAAAAGGAAGACTTAAATAGCCGTTCTGGCTGATAACATCCCCAACAAGTATGACCTGAAGATCTTTATTTATAACCTGAGAATAACTCAAAGTTCCTGCAAAAGTATTACGGTTGGCGCTATCGTAGCCTTCCTGGCCAGGCGGTCTGAGTTCTACTGGCATAATCAGTTTCAATTGATCGATGAATGTCTGGAATTTAGCAGTAAATTCACCATTCCTGTCTTTTGTTTTTTGGGAAAAGCTGATGTTTCCTCCAAAGGACTGATAATCAAATTCGGTAGATGATGAAATGCCGATTCCAAGTGTTCTTCCTTTTTCTTCATTTTCCCTCAGATAAGTCAGGGAAGGGTAGAAGCGGTTGTCTGAAGATGAAGCAGACGAATTTGCGCTCAAATCGATCATATCTGATGATGCAGAAGTATAATGGTCAATACCTGCCTCGATATCAAGGGTATGTTTTATTCCGGTTTCACCATATTTTACAAGCGTAACATCTATAGTATTCGCAATATCAGTAAGATGTTCAGAGCCAATTCCACCGGTAACAGCCGAATTATTTCCGTCCTGTTTATAGTAACTGGAAACCAGATTTACCTCTTCCAATTTTAATTTTTTGCTTTTATAACCCGTAGAATCAGCAGGGACATTTTGCGCTCTTGTCTGAAACAAAGCCAGTAAGGCAAATCCTGTAATGAATATTCTTTTCATTTTTTTTGATTGTGTGAAAATTAGTTACAGCCGCAGCCACCGCCGCTTTTTCCTGAATTTGCCCCGGAAGCTCCTTCACGGTAGGATTGAAAACTGAGTTCTGTCTTTTCGATTTTCCTATTAGAAAGTACCATTTCAGAATCATTGATTTTTCCTTTCTGATATTCCTTTACCGAAGTACAGGACGCGGACAGTATGCCCATTAAAGCAATACTGCATAGAAGCACGAGATTTTTTTGCTTTGGCTTTTTCATTTCAGGTTAATGTTTTTTGAAGTGTAAATTTTATTGTTGTCGTCTATGATGATGCAGTAGAGATCTGGTATCTGATCTATTAAAAACAGACCGGCTTTAATGCCCATAACCGCTATTGGAGTTGCCATTGCATCCGCAAATTCTGCATTTGAAGCTATGATGGTCACACTTTTTATTCCGCTTATCGGCAGTCCTGTTTTCGGGTCAATAGTATGAGAATACTTTTTGCCGTTAATTATTGCGAACTTTTCATAATTTCCAGAGGTTGCCACTGCCTTATTGGAGATTTCCATATAGGAGAATGCTGCGTTTGGCGAATCGGGATCTGCCACGCCGATGGTCCATTTCCGGCCGTCTGGCTGCAGTCCCCAGGCCGAAAGATCTCCGCTTGCATTAATAATCCCGCTCTGGACATTATTTTTAAGCAGTACTTTTTTTGCCATTTCGGCGGCATAACCTTTTCCGATACCTCCAAAACCAATCCGCATTCCTTTTTCTTTCAAGAATACAGTTGTATTTTCTTTGTCCAGAATTATGTTTCTGTAATCAATAAGATGCACCATCTTTTTTGCTGTAAGCGCATCAGGAAGGCTGGTCATTGTTTTATCAAAATTCCAAAGACTTTTGTCGATGCTTCCGTAAGAAATATCAAATGCACCTTGTGTAATTCTAGAAATCCCTATCGATCTTTCGATAAGATTAAAAACTTCCAGATCTACTTTGACAGGCTTAATTCCAGCATTTTGATTGATCAGATTGGTCTGGCTGTCTTCTTTGTAAGTAGTCAGAAGTTTTTCAATCCGCTTGATTTCTTCAATGGCCAGGCTGATATTCTCATTTCCTGTTTTCTCATTATGGGCGACAACCGTAATGGTAAAGTTGTTGCCCATGAGTTTTAGGGACTCGGAATATTTTTGATTTTCAGATATGTTATTTTCGGCTCTCACAGATCGCTTTTATTTCGGCTGTCCACTCATCAGGAGTCTTTTCTGGTTTTCCATGCCAGGTTTTGATTACTTTGCCATCTGCGTCCAGAAGAAGCGTAAGAGGAAAACTTCCTTCCTTATTATAAATTTCGGCTAAATCCTCGTTTCGCTTTACTTGCTCCGGAGTTCCAATATTTTTCTTTTTTCTGGGAAAATCAGCATTGACCAATACTAAATTTTCATTTGCCATAGCAGTAAAAACTGCGCTTTCCAGATAGTCCCTTCTCGTCAAGATACAAGGCCCGCACCAGTCAGAACCCGAGAAATTCAAGAGGATTAATTTGTGTTTTTCTTTTGCAGTTTTTTTTGCATTATTAAAATCAGGTTCCCAGTTTATGGAAAGCGCTGCTAATAACAGAAACAACGTGATTAGTTTCATCTGACGGATTTGTTTTTAGATATATACGAAATAACGAATAGTTGGCGATCTTATTTTTTTTGCTCGCTTAAGATTGGATTAATTTTCAGGGCAGATATCATTTGTTTTTTAAGCAGTCTGAACTCCAAAAACATATCCGACTAGTGCCGAAGCCGCCATTGCAAAAGTCCCCCAAATGCAAATGCGCAAAACAGCTTTCCAGATATTAGACCCGCCCGCTTTGGCGGCCATTATTCCAGAAAAAGCCAAAAAGAGTATTGAAAAGCCATATTGATAGAAAATCATTTCATTTATTGGAGCGAAAATGGCCACTAAAAGCGGAAGCACACCTCCAACAATAAAGGATACTGCCGATGCCAGGGCAGCAGTAAGGGGATTGGCCTGCGTGATTTCATTAATTCCCAGTTCATCCCTCGCGTGTGCTTCAAGGGCATCATGGGCCATAAGTTCAGAAGCTACCTGCCTGGCTAATTTTTCATTTAATCCTCTTCGGATATAAATTTCTGTTAATTCTTCAAGTTCCTCTTTCGGCATATTTTGAAGCGCCATTTTTTCTCTTTCCAAATCAGCTGATTCAACATCAGATTGGGAACTTACGGATACATATTCGCCTGCTGCCATAGAAAGGGCACCGGCTACCACTCCGGCAACAGCCGCCAATAATATGGGCTCTCTGGTCACGCTTGCCGCTGCAACGCCGATAACCAGGCTTGTGGTGGAAAGAATTCCGTCATTTGCTCCCAGTACGGCAGCCCTAAGCCATCCGCTTCTATTGATGTAATGAATTTCAGTCTCCATCTTTTTTTTTCATTAGTTTTACCCAGTCTCGATTTTCAGCGGTTTTAGGAACGCCTCCAAAATTGCTTCTCAGCAATTCCCTTATTTGAAATTGTGTTTTATTGCGCGTGCTGTTTTTCCATTCATTGAAATCATAAATGCGAATCCGGTCTGAATTGGTATTTATGACAAAAGAAATCCGCAATATGGAGTATTTATATTTCTTTATTTCTTCCAAAATGCCACGGCTGGGAACCACAACGAGAATTGTCTCCCAATTCAGGTAATCTTTAGGCGTGTCCTCCCTTTCAAGGAGCCCGAGAGATTCAAACAGCGCCGTTATTTTCTGGTCGTTTAATCGGCTGATTTTTTTATCTATTGCTGCAAGAGCGTTGTTCAGATCCATTTTTTCAATTCCTTCACTGCTCATTATTAGCTGTAATTTTAAATAAAATTACTTCAAAATGTCCAAGCTTGTCACGCTTCGGACAATAGAATGATTCTAAATTTATAGAATTTATTATCAAAGGCATTTAATCCTTAAGTTAGCTTATGATTTCGGCCAGCAAATGACTGTTTGTTTTTTTTATTGGAAATTAGTTAACATAATAGTTTTTTATGTATACCCGAAATACGCAATTGGCCCAATCTAAATAGGCACTTGATGTTGCAAAATTCTTTTACTCGGGAAATTATCTTAGACCGTAATGCCCTTTGTATCTTATTTTTTCCAGAAAAGAGCATAAGAATTGGCAGGATGACATTTACAATGCCATGTGATTTTTGCTTTTGCTTTTGGATGAGAATTATAATATTCTAATTTGACTGGACCCAATTAAACAATTATCATAAAACTATTCAAATCAAAATTAGATGATGATTGTAGAACTATTTATTTATACTATCGAGTTCAATAACAGAAAAGTTATTGTGTTTTGTATTCTTATGAATAAGTGTTTTGACTTTCAAAAAATGAAAAATTCCAGTCCTAAGATAATTAATTAGATTTATTTTGTTTAATATTTTTTGATAAAAGTTAAACAATTATTACCTTTAAGCTGTCAGTAAAAACCTTTAATTTAAATTTTTAAAAATGGAAAAAGTATTAATTATTGGAGGCAGTAAAGGAATTGGCAGTGCAATAGTATCGCACCAATTAGAAAATAAGCAGGTTTATAACATCAGCAGGAGTGCTCCTGAAATTTCTAATCTTAATTTAATCCATTATACGGCAGACGTTTTGAAAGATAATCTACCCGAAATTGAAAGTATAGATTCGCTTATTTATTGTCCGGGATCTATAAACCTGAAACCTATTTTAAGTTTAAATGCTGATGATTTTAGAAATGATTTTGAAATTAACGTTATTGGCGCCGTAAAAGTGATACAGCATTATCTTCCCGCTTTAAAAAAAGCAACAAATCCGTCAATTGTTCTTTTTAGTACTGTTGCAGTAAAACTGGGAATGCCTTTTCACGCCAGTATTGCCGCTGCAAAGGGAGGGGTAGAAGGTCTTGTTAAATCATTAGGAGCAGAGCTGGCTCCTACAATTCGTATTAATGCTATTGCGCCTACGATTACCGAAACTTCGTTGTCTGCTTCTATTTTGAGAAATGACCGCATGAAAGAGAATATGGCTGAGCGTCATCCACTAAAAAGCTATTTGAAACCTCAGGAAGCAGCACAGATGGCAGATTATCTCATTTCGAAAGCCGCCGGATCAATTTCGGGCCAGATTTTTCAAATGGATTATGGACTGGTGAGTTTTAAATTATAATTTTTAAGAAATGAAAATTCTACTAACCGGTGCAACAGGATATATTGGCAAAAGACTTCTGCCTTTGCTTCTTGAACAAGGGCACGAAGTAATATGCTGTGTACGGGATAAAAGTAGATTTTATTACGGAGGAAAATACAGGCAAAATATACAGCTCATTGAAGTTGATTTTTTGGATCAGCAGAGTACAGAGAAAATTCCTGCTGATATTAATGCTGCTTATTATCTAATTCATTCCATGTCAGGAGCTTCAAATTACGATGAACTCGAAAGTATTTCGGCGGTTAATTTCAGAGAAAAAATTAACAAGACCAGCGCAGAACAGATTATTTATTTAAGTGGTATTGTAAATGAAAAGTCATTGTCTAAGCATTTGTCATCCCGAAAAGCAGTCGAGGAAATTCTAAAAAAAGGAACCACACCTGTTACGGCCCTCAGAGCAGGAATAATTGTGGGATCTGGCAGTGCCTCTTTTGAAATTATGCTGGATTTAATTAATAAACTGCCGGTTATGGTTACTCCAAAATGGCTTAACACCAAATGCCAGCCTATTGGTATTGCTGATGTTTTAGAGTTTTTAATGAAAGCCTTGCTGAATCCTAAAACATATAGTCAAAGTTTTGATATTGGCGGACCGGATATACTTTCTTATAAAGAAATGCTCTTAAAACTGGCTGAGGTTAAAAAACTCAAAAGATTCATTTTTACCTTACCTGTAATGACGCCAAAATTATCTTCGTACTGGCTGTATTTCATAACCTCTACTTCTTTTAAACTTGCATCAGCTTTAGTAAGCAGTATGAAAGTAGAAGTGGTCTGCAGGGATAATAGAATAAATGATTTATTGGATATTAGACCTATAAGATATCAGCAGGCGCTGCAAAACGCATTGATAAAAATTGATGAAGATGCTGTAGCTTCCAGCTGGAAGGATTCGCAAATCAGCGGGCGGTTTAAAGGAAGCGTAGGATATTATCTAAAAGTGCCTAAAAAAGATTGTTTTATTGACAGAAGAAAAAGAAAAATTAAAGACCGGGACGCAGTTATCGCAAAAATCTGGTCAATTGGCGGAGAGACTGGCTGGTATTATGCAGACTGGTTATGGAGCCTTCGGGGTTTTATAGACAAAATTTTTGGAGGTGTAGGAGTAAGACGAGGCAGAACAAACAGACATGATATTCATGCTGGAGATGTACTTGACTTTTGGCGTGTTGTTTATGCTGATAAAGAGCAGGGAAAACTAATTCTGTTTGCCGAAATGATATTGCCCGGTGATGCCTGGCTGGAATTTAAAATTTTTAACGATACTTTATATCAGGCTGCAACCTTCAGGCCAAAAGGGATTGCGGGAAAGCTGTACTGGTATGCTGTGCTGCCTTTTCATGGTTTTATTTTTAACGGCATGATTAATAAATTAACAGATCAGCACCTGAAATAAGATAAATAAATAATTTAAAAGTGTCTTTAAGTTCCTTTTTTCTGACAGTATTTAAAAACTTTTTGCCAATGAAATTCTAAAATATTGACCATCATAAGAAGGCATCAGGAAGAAAGTAGTTTTATTTTCAGATTTATGAAACAGTTTTCTGGTTATGTATGGATTTAGCCAGTACGCTGCTTTAGTGCTTAGTATACCGATTCCGGCTCCTGCAGCAACATCGGTTAGCCAGTGCCGGTTATTGTACATTCTAAAAATTCCTGTTCCTGCAGCAACAGCATATCCGGCAATACCATACCAAACAGATTTATCTTTATATTCCTGATATAAAAATTCAGCTCCAGCAAAAGCAATTGCGGTATGTCCCGAGGGAAAAGAATCATTTGAAGTTCCGTCCGGTCTTTCAACATTTGTAATCGATTTTAAGCCAAAAACGGTTACGACCGTAAAAATTGTAGAAGTTGCTAAAATTACAGAACGGTCTCTGAGATTGTTCTTGCCTTCAACACCAAAAGCATTCAGCGCATATACAGAAACAGCAGGCGCATATCGGGAGAAATCATCTATTGTTACTTTACGGTCGATGTTTTCGGTTAATTCTTCGCGAATCTGAAAATTGAAACTTTTTATCTGGCCGCTTTCCATTCCCCAAAAACCATATCCAATCAGAATTCCAGGAATTATGAGCTGCTTATAGCTGAATTTTATGTTTTGCACCGTATCAGGTTGAATACTATCACTAACCTGATTTTGAGCACAGATATAATGTGAAAGCATTAGCGCAACTAAAATCATATGCAGTTTTCTCATTGTCTGATTTATAAGTGAAACTAAATATAAGTATAAATATCGAAAAAAAAACTTTTTTTAATCTATTAAAAAGTATAGTATATAAATCAATATGTATTTAGTTTTATTAATTATAACTATTTGAACTGTAGTGATTTAAAAATGTTAAAGTTTTAATTTTGTTTAATTTTTTTTAATTTTTTTTATAGCTTTTTTAAACAAAAAATAATTGACTTCGTATGACAAATCAAAAAAAAATATTATGAAAATGATCAAATTTAAATTAATTGCTTTTTTCAGTATTTCATGCAGTAATGATGATGATAATTAATCTCAAGAACCTCAGGCGGTAGTGTCTGTTGCTAAAACAAATTGTAATCTCAGCTCTTTGGTTGCTGTTTTGGATTTGTAAGATAATTATTTTGAATTTTCATTTCTAAGCGGTTTGTATGTATCGTAGGGGCTAAACGTTATAAAATGCTAAACGATGTGATTTTAATTTATAAATAAGGTTTAAATCTAATTATACAATGCGTTATTAAAATAAAATATTTAGATCGGTTAATGCAAAATTAAATAGAAGGTATGGTATTATTCAGGACAAAATAAGATCATTATATTTGCTAATTTTTGGTGTGAGAATATTTATGTAACTCATTACATCTTGTTTACTGAAGTAAATATTTATTTTTCTTTCATTGTGAATAAAATAAAATGGAACAATACAAAAACTCAACAGATCAGTAAAAGAATAAACAAGTAATTATATTTTTATAAAAATCAAGATTAAAAACTTTTATTAGCATGACGCAAAAAACTATTTACAAAATTTGTTCAGAAGATGATATTCCTCAGATTTTGAAAATATATAGACAGTCATATGTGGAGCATTATACCTATTTATGGACTGATAATGGTGAAAATTATATGAATATGAGTTTCACAAAAGAAAAAATATTCTCTGAAATGAATGATAACAATACTCGATTCTTTCTTATTTATAGTGAGAAATTACCAGTGGGTGTACTCAAAATCAATGATAGTAAATCTTTTAACGGAGCAATAAATAATGATAGTTTAGAAATTGAGAGATTATATTTTTTAAAAGAGGCTGCAGGAAAAGGTTTAGGAAAGTCTACTCTTGAAATGGTTTTAGAGCTAGCGGCTTCCGAAAAGAAAAAAAATATCTGGCTGAAAGCAATGAAGACTGCAGATGCAGTAAAGTTTTATCAAAAACAAGACTTCTTAACCATTGGAGAAGCAGATTTGTCTTATCCTTTTTTGAAAGATGAATTTAAAAGAATGGTTATTATGAAGCGAGATGTAAAGTAACATTCATGAAGTGAAGTTTGCAGAACTTAATCTATAATATAGTATGCACCCGCCTTGATAATAGTTCAGCATTAAACAATATGGATAATGTTATTTTTATCAATTACTATAAAATTTATTTTATTCTATTATATAATTGGAAATACTTTTTCTCTGCTAATTTGAATACCTATTATAAAAAATCTCTAATTCAATGACTGGCGATATTCCAGAGGCGTAAAACCTGTCTTCTTCTTAAATAATTTGCTAAACGACTGGGGATATTCAAAACCTAATTCATAGGCAATCTCAGTAGCAGTCATGTTTGTTGAGGCCAGAATCTCTTTCGCTTTTTCAATTAGTTTTTCATGAATATGCTGCTGCGTACTTTGACCTGTTAGACTTCGCAGCATATCAGCAAGATAATTAGCTGACATATTTAATGCACTTGAAAAGTATTGAACTGAAGGAATACCTTTTAAGGAAAGATTTTCGCTCTGAAAATAGTCTGATAAAAGCTTTTCAAAGCTTATTAGAAGGTCGCTGTTTGCTGCTTTACGTGTTATAAACTGTCGATTATAAAATCGATTGCAGTAGTTCAGCAGCATTTCAATTTGTGAAATAAGTATATCCTGACTGTAAATGTCTATGCGTGAACTGTATTCTTTACGAATAGTGTTCATTACATCTTCTATAGTAATTGATTCTGTTTCGGATAAATGTAAAGCTTCATTTATTGCATATGAAAAAAAGCCAAACTGAGCAATTTTCACTGATAGTGGATAGGTTCTTATGAAATCGGGATGTATCAGCAGTGTCCAGCCTTGTAAATTTACATTGTCGGCCAGTTGAGAAACAATTACCTGATTAGGTCCATGAAACACCATTGCCCCTTCCTGAAAATCATAGTAATGCTGTCCATATTTCATTGTACCTTCGTAATGTATTTTCCTGCTAATTGTATAGAATTCATAGGTTTTACTTTTAAGCCTTTCGTCAGTTAAATTTTTAATATCTTCATGGTTGATCAAACTAATCAAAGGATGCTGTGGTTTTCCAATACCTAACAAGGCATGATATTCTGATATTGATTTTATATTATAAGGCTTTTCCGTTTTCATATTTTGAATGCTATTTGATAAAAATATTTTTTATATTGGGAACTTACTGCAAATTTGTAGATAATGATATTTCTTTAAAAGATTCAAACTCCTTTAAATCACGTTCCCTTTTATCCATTATCATTTTAAAGCTGTCAGGACCTAAAATTAAATGAACGGGAGGTTTTTTCATATCTGCCAGCTCAACCAAAGCTGCAGTCAGCTTTATCGGATCGCCGGGCTGCTTTCCTGCTCTTTCTGCATAACTCTTATACGTATTCGAACTCTGATATTCATCAATTGGGTCTTTAGCATAATTCAGAGAATCATCACCTAAAAAATTGGTTCTGAAAGAACCGGGTAACACTACTGTAGGCTTGATGTTTAGATGTGCAGATTCCATAGCCAGTGCCTCGGTAAGGCCGACTACTGCAAATTTTGATGCCACATAACTCCCTATATTTGGACCCCCAAGGTATCCGGCGGCAGAAGAAATATTAATTATGCGGCCAGACCTCTGCTTTCTAAAATGAGTCATTGAAGCCCTAATCACGTTGACGGTTCCGAATAAATTTACATCCAGGGCTCCCCTGAATTCTGCGTCTGTCAGTTCTTCCAGACTTCCTATGTATGAAAATCCTGCATTATTGACAGCGACATCTAAACCTCCGAAGTAGCTGATAGTTACATTAATTGCCTGTTTGACATCATCACTATTAGTGATATCTAATTCAATAGGAAGGAAATGATGGTTTTGTGTACCGACGTTTTTCTTTAACGAATCTAAACTTCTCGATGTTGCCGCAACTTTATGTCCTTTATCTAATAACAATTTGGTAAGCAGCAGTCCCATTCCTTTGGAAGCACCTGTGACAAACCATATTTTCTGATTTTCCATTCCGATTATTGTTTCGTTTAATACGCTTTAAAAAAATAGGATTGGTTTTTGCTCAATCCTATGAGGGTTATTTAGTATTTTTTAAAAAAATCATCAACCTTATCCATTGCAGGATCAAGGTATTTATCATTGTCATATAAGTCCATATGTGAGGCACCTTCGATATCCATCCATTCTTTTTTCCCTGCTGCCATTTCGTAAACTTCTCTATCCATATCATGTGTAAAGGCTTCACTGCCCGCAATAACTAAAAAAGGAGTAGTAAAAAACTTTGCCTGGTTCATAAATACTCTTGAAGGGTCAACAGGAAGGCCTATCGTAGGATAATTTGTAGTATAGTTTGGGCATTTATCCTGTCCTGCTCTAAGAAAATAATATCCATAAGCGTCTTTCATTGCTTTAGAGGCTGTGTCCGGCGGAGGCAGAGGCATCCCGCCGAAAATAGGCGCCATCTCATATTCGCCCGTTTCATAATATTTCTGTTTTGCTTCTGCCGCAGTTTGCAGCATTTTATCCAGCATTTCTTTCGGGTAAGCACCAAACAAGCTAGCTGCGGCATCAAAATTACCAACCAGCGTCGCTACTGCTTTAATGCGGGTATCTCCTATAGCAACATTGCAGATGTAAGGAGCTCCTGCGCAGGCTCCGAGACCATAAAATTTTTCCCTGTCCACAAAAGTTAAGGTCCTCAAAAAACTTATTGCATCTGTAGTGTTTGGAACCATATTGTGAATGGATTCATAATTTCGGACTTCTCCCTCGCTGTCTCCAAAATTTTTGGGATCAAAGACAAAGAATGCATAACCTTTTGCAGCAAGCTTATTTCCGTAGGTTGCACCTGTCTGCTCTTTTACCTGCGTACCAACACGAGTATATATAACTGTTGGATATTTCTTATTTGAATTAAAATCTTTAGGCAGATACAAGTCCCCGGCCAATTTATAACCTTGGCTCATGAAGTATAAGCTGTTTTTCCCTTCTTTCAGCTGTCCGTAATCAACAGACAGGACATTTTGATGATTGTTCATTTTATTGCTTTTTAAATTACTATTTAGTTTATTTTGGGAAAATCCGGCAGTGGAAACACACATGGCAATAATTACTTTTAGAGTATTATATTTCAAATTACTACTCCGAAAAAATTGATTTGTTTTGCGCATTTTTTATAGATTAATTCTTTCTTCCGTAATTATCATCAAATGTTCCAAATTACCTGATAATTATCCCTTCTAAATTATAATGCAAAATTGTGAAATATGAACAGGCCGGCTGTATCCAAATCTCTTAGGATTGTGTTCATATACAGGAATTTACTCAAAATTTGTTGAACAGCTTAGCTCTTTTAGCTTTTTTAGGTTTTCAATCTGAGACTGGTAATATTTAAGGGCTCTATCGTAAGAATCTGTACCCATGATTAAATGAAGAGGAGCATTATCTTTCCCTGCACTATCGATCAATACCTTAACCAGTTTTTCAGGATCTCCCGGCTGATTACCGTTAAATTTATTCATCGCATCAACTAAATGCTGCGTGCCGTAAACTTCAATAGTATTTTGAGCTGTCGGAAACGCACCTAGGAAATTTGTTCTAAAAAGTCCGGGAGAAACAATGGTCACTTTTACATTAAATAGCCCGGTTTCCTTGGCTAAAGCTTCTGAGAAGCCTATAACAGCAGATTTAACGGCGTTGTAACTCCCCGCGCAAGCATCGGCTGAATACCCCGCAGAAGAGGCAAAATTGAAAAAATGCCCACTTTTTTGTTTGCGGAAATATGGCATTACGTTTCTAATTACGTTTTGATAGGCAATTATATTTACCCCGACAGAATCCTGAAATTCTTTTGCAGAAACTTCTTCTAGTGCGCCAAGAAGCATGTAGCCGGCATTGTTAACGGCAACATCAATTTTGCCAAATGTTTTTACAGTTTGCTCAACTGCTGTTTTCACTTCATCGTCGTTAGTTATGTCCAAAGTAATTGCAAGAAGATTGGTATTTTTGCCTGTTTTTTCTTCAATACTGGCTTTATTTCTCGAAGTCGCTGCAACTTTATCGCCTCGTTGCAATAATTGTTTTACCAATGTTAATCCAAAGCCATTAGAAGCACCAGTTATAAACCAGACTTTACTATTTGTTTCCATTTTTCTTTTTTTTTAATGCTATATGTTTAATTGTTGCTTATACAAATCAAAATTATCGATAAAATGGTATACATTTGATACTTGTATACAAAAGGATACTTAAATGGGCATTAGAGAAGAATTAAATTTCGAAGATAAAATCAAATTTGTACAAGACACGCAATATGTAATTGGCGGTAAATGGAAACTGCCCATTATTATTTCAATCTATCATGGAAATAAGAGATTCAATGAAATTCTTTCTTCTATACCTAAAATTACAAATCGGGTACTGTCAAAAGAATTGAGGCATCTTGAGGAAAACGAATTGATTTCGCGAAAAGTTTATGATGATTATCCAGCACGAATTGAATACACGCTGACGGCATATTGTCATACCTTAACTGAAGTACTGGAATCAATGGAGCAGTGGGGAAAGCAACATAGGGGAAGAATGAAAATGAAATGATTTTATCTCATATCTGCTGTCATCTAGAGAGGAAATTCGAGTATTTTAATATAATCAAACCTATGTTTGTTAAGTTTTGACCTTATGGTTTAGATTTTCAAATTGTGCTGTGCCACGTTTCTGCCGCTAATCTAAAACTATTGAATACTATAACATTTTTTGATGACGTAATGATTCGAACTTAAACTTATAAGTCGCATTTTTTGAGTGTTTTTGGTTTGTATATTAAACTAAATACACCGATTCTGCAACTAATCCCTAATACTTTATTTATCTTCCGTTATTTTTTGTAGAAAATCTAAAATTTCTGCTGCTTGTTCCAGAGTAAAATCCTTTTCATCATCATTAAGTATTTTTTTGAACCTTCTGAGAGTGTAACTTTCGTATGACCTTTTCTTCCTCAAATTCCATAAACCTAAATTATTGTTAATATAAAGACAAGGGATTTTTGTAAGTACCACATTTACAGTGTTTTTGAAGCGATTTGATTCCAGTAAGGCCAACTCTATAGGGCACCCAAATCATTTATTTTTAGAGGTATAACTGGTTAAATAGGCAGAAAAAAGCCAAAAAAAAAAGCTAAAACTTTCATTTTAACTTTTTTTTAAGAGTGACCTCGACAGGACAAATTACAACATCATTTTTGGATGATTTGAAGAAATTGGCTTACTATATTTAGGATCTGTCTTCCATTGGCTTTGTAAATTTGGTTTAGATGCCCTGTCGAGGATTCAATCGAAAATTTATTTGATTCTAAATTGATTAAATGAATATAAGTATTTTTATTATATCGCATCAGATATATCGTTTGCTCATTTGTGTACATGAAATAAAAGTTTAATTTTACTTTTTAAACTATACACCTTTTCCAGTTTGTCATTTAAAAAATAATCCTTCCTAATTGTTTAGACAAACTAGATTAAAGAATGCATTTTAAATGCCTATTTTTTATTTACAAAACTCAAAATTTCATGTATCAATTTGTAAAATATATTTTGATGCTCTTTTTGGCATCTTTAAGTTTAATCTCCTGTAGACAAAAACAGGGTGACAAAATTAGAGTTGGTTTCTCACAGGCGATGACGACCGATGATTGGCGCAAGCAAATGAATAGTTCAATAAAAATTGAAGCTTCCTTGCATCCTGAAGTAGATTTAACAATCAAAGACGCCCATAATAACGTTGCGAAACAAATCGAAGATATCGAACGTTTTATTTCGAATAAAGTGGATGTTATTATTGTATCGCCAATTCAGTCCAAACCATTAACGGCAGTTGTAGAAAAATCGATGAAAGCGGGAATTCCTGTTCTTATTGTCGATCGCAAAATTGAAGGGGAAAGTTATACGGCTTATCTCGGAGCCGATAATATTGAAATTGGCCGAATCGCTGGTCGTTACATTATCTCGCACAGTAAAGGTTCCGGTAATATTATAGAAATCACTGGTGCCAGCGGATCATCTCCAGCTTATGAAAGAACACTTGGTTTCAATCAGATTATCAACGAGAATAAGCGTTTTAAGATTGTAAACACCATTCAGGGCGACTGGGAAAAAGAATCTGTTAAGGCGCCTTTGAAGGCAATTCTGCTGCAAAATCCAAATATTGAATATATTTTCGCTCATAACGACAGAATGGCTTTAAGCGCCTGGGAAACTGCCAAAACCCTCGGGCTTGAAAAGAAAATCAAGTTTATTGGCGTGGATGCCCTGAACTCCGTAAATGGCGGTATTGAGCTAGTAAAAAACGGTGTGCTTGACGGAACCATTTTATATCCGACAGGAGGAAATGAAGCGCTGAAGCTGGCGCTGAAAATGTACAACAATGAGTCAATCCCAAGAAACAACATTCTAAATACGATTGTTATTGACAAAAACAATGCTGAAATTATCGAAAACCAAATGGATAAAGTCGATCAGCAACAGTTGGTTATCGAATCGCAGCAAGGAGCAATCAAAGTACAGGAAAGAGAATATGCTTCGCAGAATAATTTGGTAAGACTGCTTAGTTTTTTTCTTGTAATTATTTTGAGCTTGACGATTTACAGTATTTATTCTACAATTTCGATTTCAAAAAAGAAAAAACAACTGGAAAGAATCAATCAAACTGTAATTGACCAAAACAATGAAATTCAGGAAATGGCTCAGATCGCAGATAAAAGCAACGAAGCAAAACTGAATTTCTTCACTGGACTTTCGCATGAATTTAAAACGCCTATTACACTAATAATGAGTTATGTGGAATCGTTAATCGAAAATGAGAAAATTAAAGGTACCGCATTGATAGATGAAGTAAAACTGATTCACAAGAACTCAAACAGATTGCTTCGATTGATCAATCAATTACTGGATTTTAGGAAAATTGAAGAGCAAAAATTCACGCTGAGAGCTTCCAATACAAAGATTTACGATTTCACAAACGAAGTCATGGCAAACTTTAAAGGCGAAGCGGCCCGAAGAAATATTGATTTTCAATTGGTTTGTAAAAACAAAAATTTGGAACTGTTTATTGATCGCGGTTTAATGGATAAAGTGTATTTCAATTTATTGTCAAATGCCTTTAAATTTACGCCTGACAATGGTAAAATTAGTATTTCAATTGTCGAAAATCAGGATAATACAGTCAAAATACATTTTAAAGATTCCGGAATTGGAATTCCTGATGATGAACTTTCAAATGTGTTTGATCCCTTTTTCAGGGCTTCAAATAACAATAAGAATAGTTCAGGAATTGGGCTTCATCTCTCAAAAGAGTTTGTGCTTTTGCATCAGGGAACGATTGAATTGAAATCAAAACAAGGCAGTGAATTTGTGATTACCTTATTAAAAGGAAGCAGTCATTTGCAACCAGCAGAGATTACTCAGAAAGTGGAAAATCTAACCAGTATTCCAAGTTTAATAACCGATAATTTAAACATAGAACCCGATTTAAAAAATTCAAACCTAATTTCTGATGCTGAAAAACATTCGCTATTAATTATAGAAGACAATGTAGATCTGGTTAACTTTTTGAAAGCCAAACTTTCCAATGAATATGTAGTTTATAATTCGGACGGAAGCGATGCGATTGAAAAGGCTTTAGAAATTATTCCAGACATTATTATCTGTGATATTAATTTAGTAGATAAAGATGGTTACGAAATTAGCAAAGAACTAAAGAAAGATCTCCGTTCTTCACATATTCCTATTATAATTCTAACGGCTCAAAGCAATAAAGAATCGGTTCTAAAAGGGTTGCAGAGTGGAGTAGATCAATATTTGACAAAACCTTTTAGTCTTTCAATTCTAAAACAATCGCTATCGAGTTTGCTTTTCAACAGAGAAAAACTACGTTATTATTACACCAATAATATTTACAGAGTTGAACCTGAATCTAAGTTTGGAAATCAGGAACAGTCATTTATTACCAAAATGAATGACATCATTAAAAAGAATGTCGAAAATCCAAAGTTTTCAGTTGAAGATTTGGCGGACAAATTGGGCGTTTCGAGAGTTCAGCTGTATAGAAAGGTGAAAGCAATTATTGGAATTAATATTAGCGATCATATTAATAATATCAAATTAGAGAAAGCCGCAGAACTTTTGAAGGCAAATGAGATGAATATTTCTGAAATTGCGTACTCATTAGGTTTCTCTTCTCCAAACTATTTTTCTACAGCCTTTAAGAATAAATTTGGAATTTCTCCTAAAGAATATAAAACGTCAAGCTAATTTGTCTTTAAAATTGTTTCATTTAAAGTATCAATTTTGAAGGTTATGTAACATAATTGAAACTACATGGTTTTCGTAAAAGTTTTTTAATTTACGTAAAATCTTGTAAATAAAGGCTTTGGGTTTAAAATGCTAAAATATCAATATTTATAGAAATAAATTGTAACATCATTAAAAATAAGTTGTTTTTTTTGCAGATATCTTAGCAACAAGTTTTTAATACATGTACAATGAATAAGATATTGATTTGGTCTGTTACTGCTGCACTGGCAGGTTTTCTTTTCGGTTTTGATACCGTAGTTATTTCTGGAGCTGATAAACAATTACAGCTTCTGTGGCACTCGTCAGATGCCTTTCATGGTTCAGTTGTTATGGCAATGGCATTATGGGGAACTGTAGTTGGTGCAATCTTTGGAGGAATCCCAACTAATAAAATAGGACGTAAAAAAACGTTGTTCTGGATTGGAATTTTATATTTCGCTTCAGCAATCGGTGCCGCTTTCGCTAATGACCCGTTTGTTTTTGCTGCCTTTAGATTTATTGGTGGTTTAGGAGTTGGTGCTTCTACTATTGCTGCTCCGGCTTACGTATCAGAAATTGCTCCGGCAGACAAACGCGGAAGATTGGTAGCCTTGTATCAGTTTAATATTGTATTAGGAATTTTAATTGCTTTTATATCTAATTACCTTCTAAAAGATATTGGCGAAAATGCCTGGAGATGGATGATTGGCGTTCAGGCAATTCCTTCTCTAATTTATATTCTTTTTATTTTGACTATTCCCGAAAGTCCAAGATGGCTTTTGTCTAAAAACCGTGACGAAGAAGCTCGTAAAGTTTTATATACGATTGATCCGTCTGCAAATATTACTGACTTAATAGACGATTCCCGTGAAAACGGTGTTGCCAAACACGAAAACATTTTCATGAAGAAATATCGTTTCCCTTTAATTCTGGCTTTTTTAATTGCCTTTTTCAATCAGTTTTCAGGAATTAATGCATTTCTTTATTATGCGCCAAGAATTTTTGAAGAAGCTGGTTTAGGACAAAATACAGCATTGCTAAGCAGTATCGGAATTGGAGTTACAAATCTTATTTTCACCTTAATTGGTGTGGCATTAATCGACAAATTAGGAAGAAAGTTGTTAATGTACATTGGTTCTGTTGGATATATTATCTCACTCGGATTAGTATCGGCTTCTTTTTATTACAATTGGGGAGGTTTATCGGTTCCTATTTTTCTTTTCCTTTTTATTGCTTCACATGCAATTGGTCAGGGCGCTGTAATTTGGGTTTTTATTTCCGAAATATTCCCAAATCATATTCGCGCATCCGGACAAGCGTTTGGAAGTTCCGTACATTGGGTTTTGGCAGCTATTATTCCGTCTTTAATTCCGATGTTGTTCTCAGAAATCGGCCCCGAAGTTGTATTCCTTATTTTTACATTGATGATGGTATTGCAATTATTATTTGTGATGTTTTTAATGCCGGAAACAAAAGGACTCTCTTTAGAAGCTTTAAGCGAAACACTAACTAACAAAAACAACCACAAAAATGAAATCAAAGAAACATCTGCCGTTAGCTCTTTATAGTGCTGCCTTACTGTCGATAATAGGATTAAAACCATCTTTTGCAATTGCACAAACTGTTGCCACAACTGTATCGAACACAGCGGAAGAACAAATGTATCGCCCACATTTTCATTTTACTCCAAAAAAAGGCTGGATGAACGATCCTAATGGAATGTTCTTTGCCAACGGATATTATCATTTGTTTTACCAACATTATCCTGATGGAAACACATGGGGACCAATGCATTGGGGACATGCGATTTCTAAAGATTTAATTAAATGGGAAGAACAGCCAATTGCGCTTTACCCAGATAAGGACAAATATATATTTTCAGGAAGTGCTGTTGTCGATACGGAAAACACATCTGGCTTAGGAACAGGAAAAACAGCTCCGATTGTTGCCATTTATACGTTGCATGATGTGACAAAGGAAAAAGCAGGCAAAATGGATGTGGAACAGCAGGATATTGCTTTTTCTAACGATAATGGTTTTACATGGCAGAAATTTGAGGAAGGAAATCCTGTCGTGAAAAACCCTGGAATTAGAGATTTTAGAGATCCAAAAGTATCCTGGGACAAGACACACAAACAATGGATCATGGCTTTGGCCGCACAGGATCGAATACAGTTTTACAAATCGTCAAATCTGAAAAATTGGGAATTTGCAGCTGAATTCGGAAAAAATATCGGTGCTCATGGCGGCGTTTGGGAATGTCCTGATTTCTTCGAAATAAAAGTGGAAGGAACAAAGGAAACCAAATGGGTTTTAATAGTAAATCTGAATCCCGGCGGGCCAAATGGAGGTTCCGGAGTTCAATATTTTGTTGGCGATTTTGATGGAAAAACATTTACTATGGACGCCGGTTTTGCTGAAAGAGTACAAAACGAAAAAGCAGTTTGGGCAGATTACGGAAAAGATAATTATGCAGGAGTGACATGGAATAATATTCCGTCTTCAGACGGAAGAAGATTATTTATCGGATGGATGTCAAACTGGGAATATGCACAGCAGGTTCCAACAACGACTTGGAGAAGCAGCACCACAATTCCGCGCGAACTGCAATTGGTTAAAAAAGGAACTTGTTATAATTTGGTAAGCAAACCCGTAAAAGAAATCAATAATTATGTTTCTAAAACAATTAAAACAAAAAGTTTAAACGGTAAAGAAATTAATTTAATTGAGAGCGGAAAAGCAGATTTAACACAGGCAGTTGTTAGCTTAGACTTAAAAAACTTGAAACAGGAAGATTATACTTTTACACTTTCAAATGCAAATGGAGAATCTTTAAGTTTTGGTCTAAACAATAAAGAAAATTATTTGTTCATTGATCGTTCTAAAGCGGGAAGAATTGATTTCTCGGATAAGTTTGCGACACCAGTAAGCAAAGCATTTTTGAAAGGAAGCCAAAAAAATGTCGCTTTTAAAATTATTCTGGATAAAACTTCAATTGAAATTTTTTATAACAATGGCGAGAAAGTGATGACGGAGATCTTTTTCCTGAACAAACCATTTTCAGCCCTTACTATTTCTTCAAAGCAGAAAATAGAACTAAAAAATGGGATTATTCAAGTATTAGACATTAATAAAAAGCAATAAGAAAATCGAATAGAATTTTTCTAATTCAATCCAAAAACAAATCGTACAACCGTTAGAAGGATAATCTCTTTCAGGCTCGTTGCATCTATTTGCAAAATAAAAAAACTGCTAGGGAATGGCAGTAAAACATCACTAACTATTAAAATAACCTTAACCAAACCAAAATTTATGAGAAATAAGATTTTTTATTTTCTATTTTTCTTTTTTCCAATGCTCATGATGGCACAGGAAAACGGAATAAAAGGAACGGTAATTTCCTCTGATGACGGAATGCCGCTTCCAGGTGCCACAGTAATGATTTCGGGAACCAATACCAGTTCGGTTACCGATTTTGACGGGAATTTTTCCTTTCCCAGCGTTGCTTCAGATGCTGTACTTGTAGTTTCTTTTGTAGGTTACAGTCCGCAATCCATTTCAGTTAAAGGGCAAAAAACAATCAACATAACGCTGAAAGTCGATAACAATCAACTGAATGAAGTTGTGGTAACAGGATATTCTAAACAAAAGAAAACGGATATTACAGGGGCAGTTGCCGTTGTAAACATGAAAGACGTTATGAAACAGCCGGAGCCAAACCCAATCAAAGCTTTGCAGGGAAGAATTGCCGGAGTAAAAGTGTCGTCTGACGGCTCGCCAAGCGGAGGAAATACAAAAGTGGTGATTCGCGGTGTTGGAACTTTGAACAATACAGATCCGCTTTATGTAATCGACGGAATGCCAACCAAATCGGGAATGCACGAATTGAATCCTAATGATATTGAGACTATTCAGGTTTTAAAAGATGCTTCTTCAGCAAGTATTTACGGTTCTAGAGCTTCAAACGGTGTAATTATCATTACAACCAAAAAAGGAAAAGAAGGAAAAATGAGAATCAATTTCAGTACGTATGCCTCATTTTCTGATTATTCAAGAAAGTTGGATGTGCTAAATGCAAACCAGTTTGGACAGGCACTTTGGCAGGCAAATATTAACGACGGATTGAATCCGAATAATAACAATTTGCGTTATCAGTTTGACTGGTCAGTAAACAACAATAAACCGCAATTGAACAAAGTTTTGGTTCCGGAATATTTAGATGCTCAGCAAACGCTAAAATCTTCAAATACCGATTGGTACGATGCGATTTCTCAAACCGGAGTTGCCAATTCTTATGATTTATCGGTTTCAAATGCTTCTGAGAAAGGGAATTATGTTTTCTCTTTAGGATATTACGGAAATGAAGGGGTGGTAAAAACGACTGATTTCGAAAGAATTTCTGCCAGAATGAACAGTTCATACAAGTACTTTGACGGAAAATTAGTTATTGGGGAAAATTTCAGCTTAAACCGCACTAACGAAGTGACAGATCCAGGCGTTTTAGATCCGGCATTGCGAGCACTTCCAATTATTCCGGTGCATACTGTAGATGGAAAGGGATGGGGAGGACCTGTTGGAGGAATGAACGACAGACAAAATCCGGTTCGTCTTTTAGAGTATAACAAAGACAACAAATACGATTATCTGCGTCTTTTTGGCAATGCTTACGCCGATTTGGAAATCATTAAAAACCTGCACATTAAAACGAGTTTCGGAATGGATTATGGTTTTTATAAAAAACGCACGCTGCAAAGAAGTTACAAATCGGGTTATCTCCAAAATGATCAGACTTCTGTTACAATTGATCAGTCAATCAGCGACAAATGGACTTGGACGAATACAGCAATTTATAGTTTAAACTTTGGAAAAAGCAATCTTAATTTGATGGCGGGAACGGAGATGTATAAAGATACTTATGATACAAATACATTGCGCAAAAATGACTTTCTGATCGAAACGCCGGATTATATGTATCCGGATGCAGGAACAGGAGAATCTTTCACCAGCGGAACTTCAACCGTATATTCTTTGCTTTCGTATTTTGGAAAAGCAGACTATGAGTTTGACAACCGTTATCTGGTTTCGGCTACTATTCGCCGTGACGGTTCTTCCCGTTTTGGTAAAAACAATCAGTTTGGAACATTTCCCGCGGTTTCTGCAGGATGGAGAATTAGCAATGAGAGTTTTATAAAAGATAAAATAACCGCTATTTCTGATTTAAAATTAAGAGCAGGATGGGGACAGACCGGTAATCAGGAAATCAGCAATACAGCAGTCTATTCGCTTTATCTGGCAAGTTACGCGGGCGGAAGCCCAACCTGGGCCACTTCTTATGGAACGGCTTACGATATCGCAGGAAACGGAAACGGATTGCTTCCGTCTGGTTTTATCGCAACGCAGTCAGGAAATGATGATTTAAAATGGGAAACTACGACACAGACCAACGTTGGTTTGGACTTTGGTTTATTCAAGCAAAAACTAAGCGGTTCTGTAGATTATTATATCAAAAAAACAGATGATATTTTGGTATTGCCACCGTATTTAGGAGTTATAGGAGAAGGTGGAAATCGTTGGGTAAACGGAGCTTCGATGGAAAATAAAGGTTGGGAATTTTCTTTGGGGTATCATGACGAAACTTCATTTGGATTGAAATATGATATTTCAGGAAACATTTCAGCAAACAAAAATAAAATCACAAAACTGCCGGATGAAGTAAAAAACAATTATGGAGGAAACGGACTGGATGATAATATTTTAGGACGACCAATTAATTCGATGTACGGATATGTTACTGATGGATTGTTTACAAGTCAGGATCAGGTTGATAATTCGCCAATTCAGGAAGGAAAAGGACTTGGCAGAATTCGCTATAAAGACTTAAATGGAGATGGCGTAATTACAGACAAAGACCGCACATGGATTGGAAACCCAAACCTAGGATTGCTGTACGGCATCAATTTGAATTTGTCTTATAAAAACTTTGATTTCACTACCTTTTGGGAAGGTGCGACAGATGTTGATGTCATCAATAACACAAAGTATCAAACTGATTTCTGGAGTGTCGATGATGTTGGATCAAATAAAGGAACCCGTCTGCTGAATGCTTGGTCTTTGGATAATCCAAATTCAACTATTCCGGCATTGACAACAGTAGATAGAAATGCGGAGTCAAGATTCTCGACTTATTATGTAGAAAACGGAAGTTACCTTAAACTTAGAGTTTTACAGTTTGGCTACAGTCTACCAAAAGAATTATTGAAAAAATTAAGCATGGAAAGCTTCAGACTATACATAAGCGGTCAGAACCTATTGATTCTTGATGCGAAAAGCTTCACAGGCGTAGATCCTGAAAATGCAGGTTTTGGATATCCGCAGCCGACAACTTTTACTGCTGGCCTTAATTTCACTTTATAATAAAAGATTTAAAAATGAAAAAACTACTATATATAGCAGGATTTGCAGCGATGGGCTTCTTCGCTTCCTGTTCCGATTTTTTAGAAAATGATCCCCGTGGCGTACTATCGGAAAAAGATATTGTTACGCCTGAAAATGTTGAAGGATTTATGAACGCAGCTTACGCGCAGTTAGGAAATGACCATTATGATTCTCCGTACAGTTTATGGCCATTTGGAAATGTCCGTTCAGATGATGCCTACAAAGGCGGAAGCGGTACTAATGATATTCAGGATTTTCACTTTTTTGAAGTATCCAATAATATCCGTCCAGATTTCGGCGAATTGGATAGTTTCTGGTACATCAGTTATGTTGGTGTTTCAAGAGCCAATAAAGCATTGAAAGCTTTGGAACAAATCTCAGAAGCCGATTATCCGTTGAAGAAAACAAGAATGGCTGAGATGCGTTTTTTACGAGGGCATTTTTATTTTATGCTGAAAATCATGTTTAGAAATGTGCCTTATATTACTGAGGATATTGCAGTAGAAGATTACAAAACAATTTCAAACAAAGCGCTTTCAAACGAAGAGCTATGGAGTAAAATCGCTGAAGATTTTCAGGCTGCAGCCGAAAATTTACCCGATGCGCAACCAGAAGTTGGCCGCGCGACTAAAAAGGCGGCTTATGCATATTTGGCAAAAACAAGATTGTATCAGGCCTATACTCAGGACGAAACGTTTAAAGTTACAGGAATCAATCAGCAGCATTTACAGGAAGTAATTGCAGCAACGGATAAAGTAATTGGAAAAGCTTCTTTAGAACCTGATTTTGCCAATAACTTCTTGCCGGGAACTTATGAAAACGGACCGGAATCTATTTTCTCCATTCAGTTTTCAGACAACGATGGAACTTTATATGGAAGATTGAATTTTTCAGACGTTCTTTCTACACCGCAAGGTTTAGGCTGTTGCGATTTTCATAAACCAAGCCAGAATTTGGTGAATGCTTTTAAAACTGGAGCAAATGGTTTGCCAGAGTTTGATACATACAACAACGAAGATTTTGATTATAAAAATATAGATGCAAATACAGTTGATCCAAGATTATATCATACCGTTGCAATGCCTGGTTTGCCTTATAAATATGATCCAGAATTTTTATATGTTGAAGCTTGGGTACGATCTCCAGGAACGTATGGTTATTATGCTTCATTAAAAGAAAATGTTGCCCCAAATTGCAGCTGTGTTGTAAATATTGATCCATTTTACGGAAATTCTAAAAACAGAATTCAGATTCGTTATGCCGATGTGATTTTGATGCGTGCCGAAGCTTTGATTGAGTTAGGAAGACAATCTGAAGCTTTGCCGTTGATTAATGAAATCAGAAAAAGAGCGGCGCAGAGTACAGGAAGACTTCCGTATGTAAGCAACTTCAAAATTAGTACTTATGTTGACGGAAGCAATTGCAACTGGACACAGGATTTTGCCCGTAAAGCTTTGCGTTGGGAACGTCGTTTGGAATTGGCCATGGAAGGAAGCCGATTCTTTGACCTTGTTCGTTGGGGAATTACAGATCAGGTCATGAATGATTTTTATGCAAAAGAAAAAACAAAACGTACCTATTATCAGGATGCTTTTTTTGATGCACATAAAGAAGAATATTGTCCAATTCCGTTGAAGCAAATTAATTTCAGTCAGGGATTGTACAAACAAAATCCAGGTTATTAATCTTTAAAGAATCAGCAATATGAAAAAAGCTTTAAATAAATATTGGATCAAAGTGTCTATAGTATTCGCAATGATTTTTATGATTACTGCCTGCGAAAATAGTTTTGAAACTGGCGGATTTGATGTGAGTTCGCCATCAAATGTGCTTTCATTTAAATTAAATGGAGTTTCAGGGAACATTGATCAGGCGACAGGTAAAATTACGGTTATAATGCCTTACGGATCTGATATAACAGCCATAAAACCGGAAGTTGTTTTTGTCGATGGCGCAACTTCAAATCCGGAATTAAATTCGGCTATGAATTTTACAAATCCGGTAAAGTTTAGAGTGGTTAATGATAATTTATATAAAGATTATACAGTAACGACAACCGTTTTAAGTCCGATTAAGAGTTTTACAATTAATGGCGTTGCAGCAACAGTAAACGACATTAGCAAAACGATTACCATGACGCTTCCAGAAAGTACCGATTTAACAGTGCTAAAACCAGTAATTGAAACAACAGATGGAGTTACGATTTCACCAGCATCAGGAGCAACAATTGATTTTACTAATGCTGTGACTTTTGTAATAACATCAAAGGGGAAAAGCGTTAATTATACGGCAAACGTTGGAGTTCCAGTTACAGGATTAACGGTTGCATTTTTAGGAACTGCGGCTACAAGATCCGGAATTACAAATATGGATGAAGTTACGGCTTCAAACTGGTTGTTTGATAATTTCCCGGGAGCGAAATACATTTCTTTTGAAAGTATTCAAAACGGTGCCGATTTAAGTGATATTGATGTGATTTGGTGGCATTTTGATTCGGCTACAAATTTACCTTCTGTGGCTTATAATCCTAACGTTACTAATGCATTGAAAAATTTCAGAACAAATGGAGGAAACTTGCTTTTGACTTCTTTTGCTTCTCAATATGTTGATGCTTTAGGAATTGTTCCGTCAGGAAAAGGACCGAATAATGTTTTTGGAGATTTTCTTCCAAACGGTTTTGTAGACGGAAATTCATGGGGAATGTCATTCGTTGGTCATGAAGGCCATCCAATATTTCAAGGTTTAATCACTTTTGAAGCGGGAAAAGCCAATTTATTGCAAAGCGGCACTTTCAGATTAAACCATACAGCGTGGTGGTTTTTACCGGAATGGGGCGGATACAATAATGGAGAAGGTTGGAGAAACCAGACCGGAGGAACCAATCTGGCAAGTGAAGCTTGGGATAATGAACTGAACGGAAGAGTTACCATTGCGGAATTTCCAAATACAAGCAACAACAAAAATGTAATAGTTATTTCTATGGGAGCTTACGATTGGTACAATGAAACGAATAGTAGCGGAGTGCCAAGTCAGGCAAACGAGTTTATTACAAATATCAAACTACTGACACAAAACAGTATCAATTACTTAGCAGCAAAATAACCCACTTTGAATTTAATTAAAATGAAATATAGAAATATAATCACAATCGCCTCGGTTTTCTTTTCACTTGTTTCTTGCAGTCAGGATGAAAATTATATTGGAGGTTCTATTTCAGGAGGGAATTCGGAAATTACAAGTGTTTTTCCTGTTCCGCCAGCGCAATGGATGGGCACAACAGATCCCTATTATAGTGCAGGTTATACCGGAGATATTATGCCTTTTTTCGATAACGGAAAATTTCATATTTATTTTTTGCATGACGCACAGAATAAGCCTGCTGGAAAAGGATTTCACGATATTCATGAATACCAGAGCACAGATTTATCGCACTTTACATATGAAGGTCAAACTATTCCGTATGGTACAGCTCTAGAACCAGATTTTGCAATAGGTACAGGATCGGTTCTCAAAGTGGGGAATGTTTATTACTTTTATTATACAGGGCACAATGAAAATCCGGCTTTTGTCCAGTCGAATGCAAGAGAAAGTGTTTTATGTGCAACCAGCAGCGATTTGAAAAAATGGACAAAAGTGCAGTCTTTTAAGATTACTGCGCCAGCGGGGTATTACAATTATGATTTCAGAGATCCGCATGTGTTTTATAATGATGAATTGAAAAAATATTCAATGCTGGTAAGTACGCAGACAGAACCGGTAAGAAAAGCTGTTTTGCTGCATTTTACAAGCGCAGATCCTGCATCAGGAAAATGGGATGTTCAAGCTCCAATTTATACCACAACGCCTGAAGATAATTATCTGATGATGGAATGTGCGGATATTTTCAAAATGGGAAGCAATTGGTATTTGATTTTTTCTGAGAATTGGAGTGGCAATAAAGGAACGCACTACAGAATTTCATCATCTATAAACGGTCCGTGGACAAAACCGGAAAATGACAGAATTGACGGAGAATATTTTTATGCTGGAAAAACAGCTTCTGACGGAAATAAAAGATATGTTTTTGGTTGGAATGCGAGAAAAACGCCTGAGAATGATTTAGGAAACAAGGATTGGGCAGGAAATATGGTTATTCATGAATTGATTCAAAATTCAGATGGAACTTTGGGAGCGCAATCGCCGAAATCGGTTAAGGATTTATTTTCGAAAAAGAATGCTACTGTAGAGGTAGATGCAATTTCATCAAATGCAACAGCTAATAATGGAACTTATTCTTTATCAGGAGAGGCAGAAAAAGCAATGGTTACTTTTAAAAGCGTTGGAAAGAAAGTCAAAATAAAAGCCGAAGTCACTTTAGCGAAAGCTAGCGGAACAACCGGATTTGTTTTTCATACCAATGATACAGGAAGCTATTATAAAGTAGTTTTAGATATTGCTAATGCTAAAATAAGCGGTTATAATTCGGCTTCACAGGAAATGACACGCTTGCCATTTGCTTTTCAAATCAATACAAAATACACTATTGAAATAATTGCTGAAGGAAGTGTTGTCGTAGTTTATATTGACGGAAAAGTAGCACTCACCAACCGCATTTATGGAAGAGACAAAAACAAATGGGGTTTAATTGCTGAAGGACAAACGAGTACAATCTCAAATCTTCAGATAACCCAGCCTGAATAAGAACAATAATAAAATATTTTAGAATGAATAACGGAAAAAACCTTAAGGCGGTGGCATACGGAGAGGTACTTTGGGATGTTTTTGCCAATGAAAAAAAGATTGGCGGAGCTCCATTGAATGTAGCCTTGCGCATGAAAACGTTAGGTTGCGAAGTGGCCATGATAAGCTGTGTAGGAAATGATGAAGACGGGAGAGCAATAAAAGAGCAAGTGAAACAACTGGGACTTGAAACGGATACAATCGTAGTTTCTGAAGATTTTCCAACTGGTTTGGTTAATGTTACCTTGAATGAGCGTGGATCGGCAACTTATGAAATCAGTTATCCGTCTGCCTGGGATAAAATTGAATTGAATGAATTGGCAAAAGCAACGGTAAAAGCGGCTGATGTTTTGATTTATGGAAGTTTGGTTTGTCGCGACGATGTTTCAAGAAAAGCTTTGGAAGAACTGCTTGACAATGATGTTTATAAGGTGTTTGATGTGAATCTAAGAAAACCTCATTATACCTATGAAATTCTGAACCAGCTTATGCTATCGGCTGATTTTATAAAATTTAATGATGAAGAATTGCTCGAAATTGCAAAAGCCATGAAATCTCCTTTTGAAAGTCTGGAAGAAAACATGACTTTCATTGAAGAAAAAACGAAAGCGACTGCAATGTGTGTAACAAAAGGAAAACATGGAGCATTGTTATTGTGGAAAGGAAAAATTTATGAAAACGGCGGTTACCCAATCGAGGTTGCCGATACGGTAGGTGCCGGTGATTCTTTCTTGGCTGCTTTAATCACTTCATTGTTAACCGAGAAAGATCCTCAGAATTCAATTGATTTTGCCTGCGCTGTAGGTGCGCTTGTTGCTGAAGCGCCTGGCGCAAATCCGGAAGTTCCAAATTCTAAGATTGAAAATTTAATGGCTGCAACTAAAATTTAAGTTATTTACAAAAAGACTCATGGTATTTGATTAATTGCCATACTTGTTTTTTTGAAGTTAAGCCTGATATCAAAATGAACATGCCCCAAAAAGTTAGGCAATATTTGGGGCATTTTTTAGAAAAGAATCCGATTTTCCAAATAGAGAAATTATTTTGGTTAGTGTTTAATAAAACGCTGATTCTAAATTTGCCTAGCTTTTTATATAAACACTTCTTTTATTAATGGGGTATTTAGTGTCTGTCTTCCATTGGCTTTCTGAATTTGGTATAGATGTACTGTTAGGGATTGATAGAAATCGTTGATTATTAAGACTTTTTTTTTCACAGCAACTTCCACATTCTAAATGCTATTTTATTGCATTTTAAATCGAAATCAAAGCCATTTGTTTTTCAGCCCAAGCACTCATTTGGTTGATGAAAGGAATTAACTCAATGCCTGTTTCAGACAACGAGTATTCAACTCGAGGCGGTACTTCGAGATATACTTTTCTGAAAATCAATCCATCAGCTTCTAATTCTTTTAAAGTCTGTGTGAGCATTTTTGGTGTGATTCCTTCAATGTTCCTTTTTAGTTCGCCATAGCGTAAGATGTCATCTTTTAGCGACCATAAAATTCGGCCTTTATATTTTCCTCCAATTCGCTGAAAAGCGTAATCAACTGGGCAATATGCTTTTATGTTTATTTTTTTTGCCATTTTTTTTTTTTTTTGTTTTTAAAATGCTGATTTTCAGTATTAGTATGGTTTTGGTATGTAAGGTACTTATTTGTATGTACTTGTGGTAAAGATATTATATTGTTTTCTTTGTTAGAGGAATTATTAATATATTTTATTAAAAAGATTCTGATTTTCATTCGCGATAGATTGTTTTTTACTACGTTTTAATCATTTTAAATACTAAGAATTATGACAAACACCCAGGAATCAAATAATCAAGAAATTACGGTATTAGAGCTTCGCAATTATTTATTAAAGCCTAATATGACAGACGAGTTTAAAAAGTACTTCAATGCTCATTTTGTTGCTCCAATGCATAATCTTGGCGGTTTTACTTTGGGACAATTTAAAATTGACAGCGTAAATGATAGATTTGTATGGTTTAGAAGTTTTAATAATATGGAAACAAGAATAAAATTCTTAAATGATTTTTATGTTGACAGTAAAACTTGGAAAGACTTTGGAAAAGGAGCCAATGAGATGATGATCAATTCAGACAACATTTATTTGCTGCGTCCACTTGCCACAAGTATTTCTACCAATTTCTTAGACGCGAGTCATAAAATTGTTGTGGTGAATTTTTATAGCTGCAACAGTACACTAGACAAAGTAATTGCTCTTTTTAATACTGAATATATGCCATTTTTAGAAAGCATAGAGATTAAAAATACAACACTTTGGGTCAGTGAAATGCAAGAAAATGATTTTCCCAGACTTCCAGTTTTTCAGGACAAAAATCTTTTGGTTTCTATTTCATCTTTTGAAAATGAAAAAGACTATCAATTAAAACAAAAATTGATCAATGAAATGGACAACCACCTGAAACAATCGATGCAGCAATTAATCACGACACAAAATGCTTTATTGCTTGTTCAATAAAAAAACAACTTTTCAAATATTTATTACTCATCTGACAGGATGATGTCTAAAAAAATATAGTTTATGGAAAATACTATTGCAATTTATGGCGCATACGGACATACAGGAAAATTTATTGTAGCAGAACTTTACAGACAAGGCTATAGAAATTTGATTCTCTCTGAAAGAGATTTGGAAAAACTGGCTGCTTTGCTTCCGTTTTTTCCGGATTCAGAAATAAAAGCGGCAGACATCGATGATCCAAAATCATTAGATGAAGCTTTTAAAGACATCAAAATTATTATAAACGCTGCTGGTCCATATTTGGATACTTCGGCGCCCATAATTAAAGCGGCTTTAAGATCTGGCAGTCATTATATTGATTTATCGGCAGAACAAAAACCTGTGTTGGATATTATTGATGAATTTTCAGAAGAAGCCAAAAATAAAGAAATCTTAATCATTCCAGCAGCCGCCTTTTATGGCGGGTTGGCTGATGTATTGGCGACTCAATTAACAAAGGAGTGGGAGCATACAGATGAAATCAACGTGTATATTGGTCTGGATTCCTGGCATCCTACAAAAGGGACAAGATTGACAGGAGATAGAAACCACTACAAAAGATTAACGTTCAAAGACAATCGCTTGAAGGAACTAGAACCAACTCCTTCAAAAGAATGGAATTTTAAAAAACCAATAGGCAGCAAAGAAGTGGTGAGCCTGCCTCTTTCGGAAATCATTACGATTTCGAACCATTTAAACGTGAATACGGTTAATACGTATTTGAGTCAGAACTCTTTAGACGATCTTAGAAACAACAATACGCCAGAGCCAAAACCGACAGATGAAAAAAACAGATCTTCACAGCAATTTAGCCTTGAAGTCGTTGCTGTAAAAGGTAATGAAGAAAGAAGAATTTCGGCTCAAGGCCAAGATATTTATGCTGTGACTGCTCCCTTGGTTGTAGAGGCGGTAAACGGAATTTTATCTGGAAAAGCAGCTTCAAGCGGTGTAAAGACACTGGGAGAAGCATTTACAGCGGGCGATTTTTTAAATTCGCTGCAGGAAGATGATATAAAAATTACTATGGTAGAGAAATCATACGTAAAATGATAGAATTTTAGGATTTGATTTCTTAGCATTATGGGGAAAGCTGCGTGAGTAGTTTTACAGCAGTCTTTTTTTGACCATAAATCAATGGTTCGGCGTTTTTTGTTTTATGGATAGTAGTGAATATGTTTCAGATTATAATTTGCAACCACTTTTTTTGAGTCTTTAAGCCATTCTGTTATCCGCGTTTTAATTTTGCTGCTGAAAAACGTATTTTAATTAATAAAAAAAATAAAATATTGAATATTAGCAGGTTTCCCATTTTTTTAATGTTATCTTTGAGCAATTAAATACATAAAAATGCAAGAAGGTACAGTAAAATTTTTCAATGAAGAAAAAGGATTTGGATTCATAACTCCTAATAACGGAGGAGCCGAAGTTTTTGTTCATGCTTCAGGTCTATCAGAAAACATCCGCCAGGATGATCAAGTACGATACGACATACAGGAAGGCCGTAAAGGTCCAAACGCAGTAAACGTAGTCGTAGCATAACCATACTATCACATTTAACTTATAATGGCATCTGCTAAGCAGGTGCCTTTATTATTTATATCGATTATTATGCTATAAGTTTACTATATGAAAACTTCTATTCACGTGGTTGCTGCTTTGCTATTTAAATAGATAAAGCTTTTCAATTTTTAATTCTCAGCTGTATTCAAGTGGAAATGACATATTTGGGCATGCTAAAGAAGTGGTTTTGGATTAGTAAATGTTTTTTCAGGGCACCTCCATTTATAAATGCGCTATGCCTGAAAACCTAGTTCATCTTCTAATTCTTGATGTCTACCAGCTCGTAACGTAATCGTACTGCTGATGATTTAAACTCAGCACAGTAAACTTGATTTCTCATAAATCCTAATATATTTATTTTTTATTGAAACAGCCTTAAAATTTATGCCCCAGCAAAACAGCAGCTCCAAATTAAAAAAAAGTATTTAACTGGCGCAAAGCAATCAGCCTTTTATAATTATTTGATAAAGTTTATGGGGGCAGTTTTTTATTAAAATTATGGGGTTTAGATGTATTGGTTTTTTGCTTTTTATTACTTTTACTTATGATGTTTGAAGTTTTTGCCACATACCTTCGTGACCATACAGACTTTTCAGATGAAGATCTGGAAGTTATCTGCGCGGCAGGCGTTCAGAGAAACCTGCGTAAATGGCAGCCCTTGCTCCAGGATGGAGAAATATGGAAGATCAATTGTTTTATTGCCAGCGGGTCTTTAAGAATTTACAGGATTTCAGATGATGGCAGAGAACATACATTTAGGTTCGGGGTTGAAACATGGTGGGTTACAGATGCAGAGAGTTACAATATGGAGAAGCCTTCGCTTTACAACATCGAAGCATTGGAGAACAGCACCGTTATTGTCTGGACAAAGGAGAAATGGACCTCACTGATGAGAGAAATACCAGCATTAAAGGCATTTCAGGATCGATTGACGGCCAGCAGTTATGAAGCAAGCCAGCGTCGCATATATTCTTTAATAAGCTCTTCGGCAGAAGAAAAGTATACCGAATTCCAAAAGACATACCCCACTATTTTTAATCGGGTGCCCCTTCATATGGTGGCTTCCTATTTGGGGATATCAAGGGAAACGGTCAGCAGGCTCAGGAAAAATTTCACAAATCGTAAATGAAAAAACCTTCAAAATTTCTTTGAAGGTTTTTCAATCAGCATGTGGATCATTAAAGAATGGGGTGGAGGCCGCCCACTTTGCTGACGCTTTCCAGCAGCGAGGCAATATGCAGGATGGTTGTTTCGGCCTGCCAGCTTCCGACAAGCTGTATATTGATGGGCATGCCGTCAGTGCTCGTTCCAAAGCGCATCGAGATGCCCGGCAGTCCTGTAATGTTAAGCGGCACGGTTGCCCCCTGAAGATAGGTGGCATCGACCTTCTGCCCATTTATAAGGAAATCCCCAGCACCATGCTTATGGGCTGGTATTGGAAGCACATGGGTTAGAAGCGCGTCATATTTCTGGAAGTATGCCGCAAATCCGTCTTTCAGGCGTTCTGATGCCTGTTCTGCTTCAATGTAGTCTTTCATTGAAGTGTCGGGCAGCGAAAGCATCGTTTTGGCCATTTTATAAATCTCATCATCGCTTCTTCCTGCGACGGCCTCAAGAAAAGCGGGTTTCATCTCCATTACATGCAGGCGGTTGAAAACATCAAGGGCAAAGTCTTTTTCAAGCGCGTGTATGCGCACAGGTTCTACTAGTATGCCTAATTCCTTAAGGGCCCTTGATGCAGTTTCCACCACAGCGGCAACCTCAGGGTCTACAGGTCCGAAACCGGGTCCGACCATCCAGCCTACTTTGAGCCGGCGTGAGGGCAGCTTTCCGATACCTGCGTCAAACTGCACCGTACTTGAAGAGTAGCCGTCCAGGCCGTCAGGGCCTGAAAGCAGCGAAAAGCTTAAGGCAAGGTCACGGATGCTGCGCGCCATAGGTCCAGTGTGCCAGAAACGGCGCGGAGCGCGGGGCCAGACCCCTGTCATAGGTACACGCCCGTGGGTGGCTTTAAGGGACGCAATGCCAGTCTGCGCTCCCGGGCCGCGGACAGAAATCGCCAGGTCGGTACCCAGTCCGAGCGGGGACATGCCCGCTGCAATGGCAGCTGACTCCCCGCCGCTGGAACCGCCTGGAGTGCGGCTCAGATCCCAAGGATTGTTGGACCTGCCGCTAAGCAGGTTGTCACTTTCAATCCAGTACGAGAATTCCGGAAGATTGGTTTTTGCCAAAAGGATGCCTCCGGCACCTTTTAGCCGCGCTACGCTGGTGGCATCTTTTTCAGGGATTCGTCCCTTGAAAATCGGCGAACCTCGCTGGGTCAGCACATTTGCCGTGTCTATGGAATCCTTAACGGTAAAGGGTACGCCGTGCAGAGGGCCCAACTCATTTCCTCTCATAACGGCTGCCTCTGCGGCCTGTGCGTCTTTCATGGCATCCTGGGCAACCGAAACAACTGCATTGATGCTTGGATTGAGCTCCTCAATCCGGTCCAGGTGCGCCTTTACTATTTCGACGGGAGAAATCTCACGTCTGCGGATCATTTCTGCAAGCTTTGTGGCATCCTGATAATAAATTTCATCTTGATTTTTCATAATCTTACTATTTTACTGTATCACTGTATTGTCTTGTCTCTCTCTAATTTCCTTTCCATAAGAAGACAGAACAAAGTTGGGTAATATCAGTAAGCTGCAACGATGTCAAATGACACAATTTGAAATTGACATTTGTCACAGTTTTTATCCGCGCTCTAGCATGGCATCAGCATTTTGTGGATAAAGGCAGAAGACGGCCGGTTGTATATCAGCTTTTCAAGGATAGATAAGAAACCGCTTGTCCGTGAAAGCAGAAACAGCGGCAGGAGGCCTTCGCTGTTTTTCCAAAATCATATGACGCTGCCCTTTGTTCTGGTTTTTTATTTATTTGAAGTAAAGCCCAAAAAAATAAGAGGCCGTCTCAAAAGTCGAGACAACCTCTTATTAGTATTAACAGATTTTATTCTAAAGAGATTTTAATCTATTTTTTTGCCGCGTTGAGATTATTTATTGCCTTTCCTTCAAATTTGCCGAAATCGACCCACATATAATCATAAATCCTGCTGCAGAAAAACCATTTGCCGTTTATTTTTTCCATCGTGTCGTTAAATACACCGTAATTATTGTAATATTTTTCAGAAGGGCCTTGTCCTACCTCATGAATAATCCATCTGGCGGCAGCTTGGTTTCCATTAACGTTGATAACGCCTGAATGAACAAACTGGACAAAAAAGTCCCTTTCGTCACGAAGGAATTTTATGTGGGCGCAGATATCATCCACACCTGTTTTGGTAACATTTGCCGGTTCGTTGATCGTGAAAACGCCATCATCTTTCCAAAGCAGCCTTAATTTGTCGTAATCCGCAGTGGTGGCGGCATCTGCAAATTCTGCAGCAAGATTTCTGATTGCTGATTCGTCTTCAAGAATCAATATTCTTTCCTCAATAGTTTTCATTATGACTTTAATTTAAATTACAGTGCAAATTTATTGAAGGAATGATATACCAATGCTGTACATACAGCGGCATTAATGGGACATTCTTCGGATGTCGACACGGTATTCCACCGGGGTCAATCCTGTTTCACGTTTGAAAAAACGGTTGAAGTAAGAGGCATCGGTAAACCCTAGATTATATGCAATTTCTTTTATTGGACTGTTAGTGTGCATCAGCAGCCGCCTTGATTCCATAACCAGCCTGTCATGAATATGCTTGATGGCCGGTTTGCCGCTTTGTTTTTTTACGGATTCACTTAAATGCCCTGCAGATATATGGAGCAGCGAAGCATAATGGCTTACTTCATGGAGTTCGGCAAAGCGCTCGTTGACTTTTGCCAAAAAACTTTTCAGCAAAGTTTTATCGGCGGCGATGCCGCTGTCCGAAGCCTGTTCATCATATAGACGACTGAGGTGGGTTAGTAAAACAGTTAAGTAGGCGCCCAGCATTCTATTCTGCCACTGGCTTGGCTGTTGATATTCAAGCATAATTTTTGAAATGATATCTTCAACCAGAATCATGTTCGTTTCTTCAAGGACCAATTCCGGAAATGTTCCGGGATTTTTGATAATGGGCAATGTTGCTATAGATGTTTCCTGAAATGTCAAAAAATCTTTTGTGAAAGCAATTCCTATACTTGTTAACTGGACCATTTGCTCTTTTACTATTACCTGATCGGGACCCATAAAGTAAATAGCATTGTCCTTTAATGAATAAGGTGTCATATCGATCCACTGCCGTCCTCCGCCCTGACGAATCAATACAAGGAGGTAGTAATCTTTTCGATGAGGAAGCAGAACTTCTGAACGGTCCGGAAAGTCTCTGTTAAAGCTATACATCCTGAATTGCTTATTTCCGCTCTCATCTGGCTTTAAGCTGTAAATTGGAATTGGTTCCTGACTGGTTTGAAGCTGCATTGATTAGGGATTAAAGTTTGTTTGCTGTTGAAAAGCAGGCAGTTGCTGAATGTTTGATTAAACATTTTTACAATTCGGAATGTTTTTCCTGAATCGTTTATCAGATCAAAGATATGGAAATTCAAACGGACTATTTAATTTTAAATTGCCAGACTATGGATAGATCATTAATGGTGAGGCTGCTGAATATTGCTGCATTATAGGGTTAGGAATAAAGAGCCGTTGAAATAAACCAGATGTGTAGAGGACTAAATCAGTTTTCTGCATCAGCTGAGCATCAATTAATAATCTAGAATTGGAGCCTTACAAATTTCCTGCTGTTGAATGCGATTTGCACCGAAGGCAGTAGCTATAATTATTTTCGCAGCTCTTACCGATATATGTTCCAATCTTCTGCGTCGAAACCCGGCACAAAAGGATTTCACCCCTATCGGGGCTGCAGGAGTTCTGCGGAGGGTTTTGACTTTGGAGATTTACTGTATTACTGTGGGTGTATGTTTTCCAAAACAGTACGGCTTAAAGCTGGATTAAATATTCAAAAACTGCCTTTAGCACCGTTTCTGAACATTAGAATAAAACAAAAGGTTTCTATAGAATCAACCATTAAATTCAGCTGAAATCGGAAAAGCGATTCGAAATTTTTTAAAATAGTTTGGAAATTAGCAGGCTTAATTTCAGCTGCATATCTGCGGCCGCTCCAAACAGCATCAAAATAACAAACCATTCACTCTTTTCTCTGATCCGGCATGGATTGTTCCGGCATAATCAAGCCGGTTCCACTTCTAAATTTTGGCTGCCAGTTAAAGATATTTGAGATTTAACAGCAGCAGGGATTATGTTTCTTTTTACAATATTCCAATTCGAGTTCTGTCCTGTCTAAAAGTTTTTCTAAAAGTTTTATTTTGTCCTCGTACAGCCCTTTTAAAATTTTGCATTCATTAAAATTTACCTTATCGGCATGGTCCGCCGCATTTAAATTTTTAATGTATGTCTGGCTGTTAAAATTTATTATATCTTCTGTGCTGACTTCCAGGATTATGCTGATTTGTTGTAATTTAGCGTATGATATGCTGGTTTTTCCTTTTTCAATTTTACTGTAGCCTGCTTGCGTAATGCCCAGCTGATCAGCCATATACTGCTGGGTGTAATTTCTCAGCTCCCTTATATTTTTAATTTTATTCTTTATTGATTCTGTCATGTGGTTTTATGGATAGGATAGGGCGGCCAGGACCGGTGGGCGCGAAATTTAAGTCCCTGGTCAGGTTCGGTAAACCATGTCAGGCTTCATGTTGTTTTTTAATTATAGTTATAAGCAGATTCCTAAGCTGCAACTTTGTTAAGCAATTGTTTTGGGTTTGCCGGATCTTTATTAAATTTCTAACCTTTTATCTCCATAATGGCCGGGTTCTCCTGTTTAACTTTTTTAAGATTTGGAAAGTCTCTTTATCTTCAGACATTATTAAGGCTTTAACGGCAGTGATATGCAGGATGTTTCTGCGGCGGCTGATGCCTGTAATTTTATCAACGGATAAATGCGTCCTTTATTTATGCGCATCATTCACCCTTGGTTTTGCCCTGGATTATTCTGTTATATCTTTTATGGGATAAAACGATTTAAAACTAAACCGATAGTTTTTAAAAGTTCTGTTTTATTTTATGCAAAAGTAAGCCTGCAGCAGATATAATGCTAGGATAGAATACTTCATTTATAGCACTATTGTCCCTTATAAAAATTTTAGGTTGCTTTATTTCTCTGTTCTGGTCTGCAGATTTAGTTTTTTATTTTAAAGCCTTGCCTTTTCAAGGCAGTTGTACTTGTGAGAGGACCTGCAGAGATTACGGAGGCTGCGCTGCTGAAATTTGGATCTCATTGCATTGCCGGAACTCAGTGATGCGGAAAATTTCATCAGCTGGGTATCGTTTTTCTTTTAGTGCTGCGCATTTGGGAAAGTCGGCAGAGAGACCCATTTTATTTTTCTGCGCAGCTCTGTGGATCCATGCATGAATTATGCCCCTGCGGTTATATTTTATTTCCAGGCCGTGGGACTTCGCATGCTGAAACTTCGTAATATTACAAAAACAGCAAGAAGGTGCCGGAGAAATAATTTAGCGGGTTTCCGGACACGCATTTATAAACACAAAAATATGGGAGCTTTCAGCGTCACGGGAGATTATGATTTGATTTTGATGGCAGCGGCTTTGCTTTACGGATACCTTGTAACAATGAAAAAAAAGAAAAGGCGGTAGGCCGGAAGGCCCCTTCCAAATAAGACAGATAGAAGTTTTCAGCTTGTTTTTGCGGCATATTTAAACATTTTTTGTTTCTTTAATAAAAAAGCGGTACATCGGCAGCTTTGCGCTCTTCTGCTATTTATCTATCCCATATTTTAAACCATACTATGTGGTCTCTAATGCAATTAAAAGTAAAATAAGAGTGTCAGGGAACTTTACATAATTCCCATCTTTGGAATGGAAATTATGTAATTTTTTCAGATAAGTTTGGAAAGGCCAGCCAGAAGTTTTAGTTTCAATTCATTAGCAGCTGGATAAGGTTTATAATTTATTTCTAAAGTATCTGCAGAGCAGTGCCGCGCTATATAAAACGGGGTATATACAACTTATTATACAATGCGGATGTCTAATCTGCGGTGGAGCTCAAGAACCGTCAGCGGCGCCCGGAGGAAATTCTTATTAATGACCTTGAAAGCTGCACACATGGACAGGAGCAGGCCAGGAGGCGGTTCGGATTTTTATGCCGTGAAGCCATCTATGCAGACAGGGCATCATGCCGGCCTGTTTAACACTTTTTTAACCCGGTAGGAATTATGAAACATTCCCATATATTAATGTAACATCCCCCCTCGGATAACAGGGTAAATTGCTTTTAAAAAACATGCCGTAATGGAAAGAACTTTACACCTTTTAAAAGACATAGTGGATAATGCCCCGCTTCCCATCGGGGTGTATGCAGGAAGAGAATTAAGGATAGTAATTGCCAATCAGGCGATGGTAAAAACCTGGGGAAAGGGCAGCGGGGTGATAGGAAAGACTTATTTCGAGGTGGTCCCCGAGATTGAAAAGCAGCGTATTTTTGATGAAGCCCTGAAGGCCTATGACAGCGGGAATGCTTTCCATGCGGTGGACAAAAGAGTGGATCTGGTACATGACGGCACAGAGAAGACCTTTTATTTCAATTACTGTTTCATACCGCTTTTCGATGCTCAGGGACAGGTCTATGGGTTGATGAATACCGGAATGGACGTCACGGACCTTCATCTTGCACGTGAGAAGGCGCAGAGCTCCTCCGAACAGCTCCGCATGGCTGTCGAGGCTTCAGGTCTGGGCACCTACGAGATCGATCTGATAAACGGAAATATTGCCACCTCTGGCAATTTTAAGGCCATATGGAATATAGAAGGGCCCATTACAAATGAGAAAATTATCTCAAGGCTGCATCCTGATGACATTGCTGTAAGAGAGCAGGCGCACAGAGAGGCCGAGCATACCGGTCTTATCAGCTATCAGGCAAGAATAGTGGAGGAGCACCAGCCGGTGCGGTGGACTAAGATAAACGGAAAAATAATCAAGGATCAGAACGGCAGCGCCGTTAAAATCACTGGTATAATAGAGGATATCGGACGCCAGAAAGCCCTGGAGCAGCAGCTCAGGGAAGAAGCGCAGAAGAGCAATCAGGAGCTCCGACGCTCCAATGAGGAGCTGCTTCATTTTGCCAATCTGGTCAGCCACGACCTCAAGGAGCCTCTGCGGAAGATCAAGACTTTTATCAGCCGCATTATAAGCGAAAGCTCCGGGGGGCTTTCTGAAAAGCAGCAGTGGTATCTACAGAAAATGGATCATACCGCCCAGCGGATGCATAATGTCATTGAAGGTATTCTCGCCTATTCAGGCGCCGATAAGAAAACGCAGCCTGTGGAATGGGTGGACCTTAATGAAGTGATGCGCGATATCAAGACCGACCTGGAGCTGGTAATCCAGGAGAAGGGTGCTGTTTTAATCGCCTCTGAGCTGCCTGAAATACAGGGCTCAAGTATTCTACTCCAGCAGCTTTTCTATAATCTGGTGCACAATGCCCTGAAATTTTCAAGGGCCGAAGTGCCTCCAAGGATCACTATCAGTTCTGAGCTTATTGATGAAAATGGAGCCAAGGGGGTGCGTATCTGCATTGAGGACAACGGCATAGGTCTTGATGAGGCCTTCACAGAGAGGATCTTCACGGCTTTTGAGAGGCTTCATTCCAAAGACCAGTTTGAAGGCAGCGGTCTGGGTCTTTCAATCTGCAGAAAGATTGTCCAGCGCCACGGGGGAACCATAAATGCATCCGGGCAGAAGGACAAAGGGTCTGTCTTTACCCTGCAGCTTCCCCTGCGCCAGCAGAGCGACTCCTTGTAGGCGAGGGACGGTTTTAACATAAGCAGTGGGAGCTGTAGGGATTAATTAATGGAATGATTAACAGACTTGTTTTGTAAATTCCATTTTGCCACGGATTTCTTACCACTCTTTTTTTTCGGTTTTTTAGTTTTACAGGCTGCCTTGTGCCCCGTGCGCCGTAAAGTCAATACACTGGATTTGCTGCTTATTTTAATATTTTTGCCACATCGAAGTCTTTTATCTATTTATATGCTACATTTGGTGCTTATAAAAACCTTTGAGATGATAAGTTCCGAAAATTCACAACCCGTCCCTGATGGGGAAATCGGCAAAGAGCCGCTGAAAATTATACTAGCAGAAGATGATAAAGAGGACCAGGAATTATTCCTTGATGCCCTTGGAGAAACTGATGTTGATTCTGAGGTGACCGTGGTGGAGAACGGGCAGGAGCTATTGGATAATCTCAAAGATGAATCCCAGTCAGATCCTGATATGATTTTTATTGATATCAATATGCCCGTTAAAGGAGGCGTGCAGGCGCTGGAAGAAATTAAGGGCGATGAAAACCTTAAGGATATCCCGGCCGTTATGCTCTCTACCTGGGACCATCCCTTGGATGTTGAAGATGCTTTTGCGAAGGGGGCGGATCTTTATGTGCAGAAGCCGAATTCTTTTGCCGGCTTTGTTTTGATCCTCAAAAAAGTGTTCTTTCTGCACTGGGCAAAAGCTTTACTTGCTCCGGTCAGGAAACTGTTTTTTGTTTCGGAAAAGAATGTATCCTAGGTGGATTCCTAAAGGCCTTTGCCGAGTCAGCCGCTTATTTTTTCGCTGTGGTACAGGGTGAGCCATTTTTTCCATTTTCTGGAGCAACTGGATTTCTTTTGGATCGCCTGTTGAGTCTAAAAACCCTGTGAGGGTTTTCTGGGAATTAAATTTTTTATCTTCAAAGAGGCAGGTGAATTTTGGAAGCGCCTTTTTTACGACACCAGCGATAGTGTAATTTTGGAGTTTAAAAATGCTTTTAGGAGGTCTTCCCGCTATTCGTTTCAATCTTTTGCGCCAAACTCCGGCACAAAAGGATTTCACTGCTATCTGGGCTATAAAGTGAAATCTTTTTTTTTATATTATAAATGGAATAAAAGAGAGAAAACATCAATGAGTAAAGGTATTTTATTGACAATTATTTAGTTATGTTTTTCTTCGGCTGTTTTTTTATTTTTAGCTGTCAATAAGTGGGGTTTTAGTAATGTTTCGAACTTATACTTTAAATATTTGTTTCACAGAGTTTTAATTTGGTTTTTAAAATGTTGCACCGATTCTGCACCTAAATTCAAATTAGTTTTCTACGAGAATTAATTATTGTTAATATAATAATAATGAAATTTCTTTAATCTTAATGTTTACGGGCTTTTAATAACGGTTTGTGTCTTTTAGATTTAACTGTACAGGATTTACAAACCACTAATTTTTATAAGTTAAAGCGGGTTAAATTCTATAAAAAAGTATAAAAAAAACGCTAAAACTTATGTTTTAACGTTTTTTTAAGAGTGACCCCGACGGGACAAATTTCAACATTTTTTTTGGATGATTTGAAGAAATTGGCTTACTACATGTAATGTTTGTCTTTCATTGGCTTTAGAGTTTTGGTTTAGATGTACTGTTGGGGATTGAAGCAAAAATATATTTAGTTTTATGTATTATTTTACCAAAAATAAAAAGAGACAGCCTTAATCTTTTGCAAAAAAAAGATATCAATTCCTTATATTTAAAGTTTTGAGCTGGCAATAAAATGGTAATCAAAATCTCTAATACAATTGACTATTACTATTTTGTCGCATAGTAATTATATAAAAAGCCCTGAAATTTCAGGGCTTAATTGTAATTTATTTTCAGCAAACTACATTTTTGGAAGCAGTACTGCGTCCACTACATGTATGACACCATTAGATTGATTTACATCTGAAATTGTAACTTTAGCTTTATTGCCACTTTCGTCACTAATGTACAAATCTTTTCCATCCATCCAGGCAGTTAGAGTTCCGCCGCTAACTGTTTTTAAAGAAGCTTTTCCTTTACCAGCTTTTATTGCTTTTGCAATATCAGAACTATTCATTTTACCGGCCACTACATGATATGTCAATATAGTTTGTAATGATTTAATATTCTCAGGTTTCAATAATGTTTCAACAGTTCCAGCCGGCAATTTACTAAATGCTTCATTTGTTGGTGCAAAAACAGTAAATGGGCCTTTACCTTGTAAAGTTTCAACTAATCCTGCTGCTTTTACTGCTGCTACCAAGGTGGTATGATCCTTTGAGTTTACCGCATTTTCTATAATATTTTTATTAGGATACATAGCTGCTCCACCAACCATTACTGTTTTTTGTGCAAATGATGTCAATCCAAATCCTAATGCCAGGATTGCTGCTGCTAAAAATTTTCTAGTTTTCATAATTACTTTTTTTAAGTTATAAAGTCATTTACGCTTTAATATTCTTTTTGGTTTTAAAAGAGGTAAAAAAATAAATTAAAATGAATACAAGAGGCGAATTGATATATTAATAATGAAAGCTCCAATATTCCCTATTGTTATTTTAGCATTATTCAGCCCACTCATTAATCCAGTTGCTAACAGTCTGGCACCACTTCTGGTCGTCATTCAAACAGGGAATAGCCAGGAAATTTTCCCCTCCATTTTTCTCAAAATCTTCTTTGGCGCGCATGGCGATTTCTTCGAGCGTTTCTAAACAATCCGAAACGAAAGCAGGTGTTACAACAGCCAGATTTTTAATTCCTTTTGCCGGCATTTTGTCAATTTCAATATCAGTATAAGGCTCTAACCATTTATCTCCCGCCAAACGCGATTGAAATGTCAGACTGTATTTATCTTCGGGAAGCCCTAATAATTTTACAACTTGCCTTGTTGTTTCGTAACATTGGTGACGATAACAGAAATCGTGTGCCGGAGATGGCGCACTGCAACAAGAACCGTCAATTTTACAATGTGATTTTGTAACGTCGGTTTTGCGAATGTGACGCTCTGGAATTCCGTGATAAGAAAACAACAAATGATCATATTCAAAACCAACTAAATGTTTTTGAATTGAATCTGCCAAATTCTTGATGTAATCCGGTTTGTTATAAAATGCCGGAACATCAGTAAATGTAATGTGCGGGAATTTCTTCTTGCGGATTTCTTCGGCCTTTACCAAAATAGTCAAAGTCGAAGCCATTGCATATTGCGGATACAGCGGAAAAAGCAGTACTTCAGTAACGCCTTTATCATGCAATTGCTGGAGTCCTTTCTCGATTGTCATGCTTCCGTAACGCATTGCAAGTTCAACCGGTACATTTACTAAAGTCTGTACTTTTTTCTGCATTCTTTCTGAAAGAACAACTAATGGAGAACCTTCTTCCCACCAGATTTTCGCATAAGCGTGCGCAGATTCTTCTGGCCTTTTTCTTAAAATAATGCCGCGAACCAATAAAACTCTCAATAAATACGGAACATCGATCACGTATTTATCCATTAAAAATTCATCTAAATACGGTTTAACATCTTTTGGTGCGGGACTTTCGGGAGATCCCAAATTTACTAATAATACGCCTTTCATTATCGTTTTTATTTTAATTTTCCTCAAACTCATTACTTGTTGCTTCTTAAAATTAATCAAATATATTTTTATTTATGCCTTAATCTATAAAAGCGAAACTGTTTTTATGATTGGTATTAATGGACATTATATATCTTTTTGGGGTTGTGGAAAATTTTTTCTTGAATCCCGCAATAAAGTGGCTTCCGGTGCTGTATCCTATTTTCAGCCCGACTTCATTTACATTGTAAGAACCGCTGTCCAATAGTTTTAAGGCGAAATCCATTTTGTAGTCAAACAGAAAACCGTATACCGTATCACCATAAATTTGTTTGAAGCCTGTTTTTAATTTTTTCATATTCAGCCCAATTTCATCTGCCAGCTGCTGCAGTCCTGGCGGTTCGGCCATATTGGCGATAAGTATTTCTCTGGCTTTTTTGATTTTCAGCACGTTATCTTCATCAGTCAAAAATGGACATTGCACTGCGTTTGGATCTTCCATTTTATTGAAATACAGACTCAATAATTCATATGCTTTTCCTTTATAATAAAGGTTCTTTAGGGAAGGATGAAGGCTGTAATGAAACAGCTGGCTCAAAACAACAGCCATAGCAGGACTGATGTACCCTTCGGTATAATACTTTTTTTTCTTCTTATCGGGGCTTAAAATAGAAATATAATCTGCTTGAAGGGAAAATAACGAGTGAAATTTATTAATCGAAACAATAACAGAAATCATCCATGAATTTGGAGAAAGTTCTAACTTAAGCAATGACTGATGCTGCAGATTGCACAAAATCAGTGATTTTTCCTCTTTCAATTCTAATGTGCAATGATCCTGACTGGACAAAAAAAATGCATTACCTTTTAGTGCGAAATGAAACTGTATCAGGCCGGCACCTATTTCGTGCTGTGCAGAAAAAGATTCTGAGCTGTCGTTCTGGAAACGGATAAGGGTAAGGCCGTCCTCAATTTGTATTTCTTCCTCCATTTTTTTGATATAAAAAATTATTGACTTTTCGAGATAGTTTCCAGCTGGTTATTGTCTATTGGCTTCTAAAACTGCGGCAAACTGGATATTTATTTTATTGGAAAGCTTGCTTTTAACCAAATTTGGGATTTCAATATTAAAATCACTGGCATTTACGCTGAAATTACATGAAATGCTGACCCCTGATGGTGATCTGCTTATCTTTGCAGCAGTATTTATATCCCTGGATTTACCGTGGAGTTGTAATTTGCCTTTAATGATAAAATCCTTAGCATCTGCGCTTAGGCTTTGAAGATCAAATCCTTCTATCTTTCCTTTAAATACGGCTTTTGGATATTGGTCACTTTCAATATAATTTTCATTGAAGTGTTCTTCCATTAAGGCAGCCTTAAACTGGAAACCTTTCATCAGGGCTAAACTTGCAATCTCTCCTGTTGCTGGATTCAAAACAAAAGTAACATTCCGATTTACTGCCTTAACTTCTTCAAAAGAAGGAACGGAAGCTTCAAAAATGACTTTTGCCGATTTACTGACCATTTTTTCTTGTGATACGCCAATAGCGTAAACACTCAGCATTGCAATAAGTATTGTTTTTTTCATTTATTTCGCCTTTATTTTTTTTAGATCATTATCTATTTTGTGCAGCTCTTATTTTAAAACTGCAATAATTTGAATTTTGACTTTATTATCCAGTTTATATTTAATAAGCGCTGGAATCGGAATGTTAAAATCACTTGCATTTACTTCAAAATCAGATATAAAGGTGACTCTGGAACCCGATCTTGTAATTTTTGCATCGGCACTTATATCCTTGGATTTTCCATGCATTTCTAATTTTCCTTTTATCGTGTAATCTTTATAATCTTCAGTTAGATTTTTAATGTCGAATCCTTCTATTTGCCCTCTAAAAATAGCTTTTGGATATTTATCGGTTTCCATGTAATTTTCATTAAAATGTTCTTCCATTAATGCCATTTCAAACTGGAATCCTTTCATTAAAGCCAGACTTGCCACTTCTCCAGTTGCGGGATTCAAAACAAAAGTTACCTTGCTGTTAGTTCCTGCAACCGGCTGAAAAGAAGGTACTGAAGCTTCCAGAGTTATTGTTGCAGATTTAGTTACTATTTTTTCCTGTGAAAAAACAATAAAAGAAGCCAATAGCATTGGCATTATTATGATTTTCTTCATGTTGCTGTTATAGATTATTTTTCTAATAATCCATCCTGATTCCATTTTTTTATAATGTCGATAGTAGCTTGAGGCAATCTTGGTCCACCTTGCGGCATTAAGGAACTATCTCCATTTTCTAAAGAAATTCGTGTAAGGAGTCCTCGGTTTAAAACTGCATTTTTCACCTGTTCATAAGTAACTAAAGACATTGGCGCGCCATTTTTAGGAACTGCTGCATGGCATACAACACAGTTATTATCAATAATAGATTTTACATTTTGGTTGTATGTTGCCAAACCATTAATTGGTGCAGTGTCGCTTAGGGTGCTTGGGTCGTCATTGGCACAGCTTACAAAAATTGAAGCTAATGATGAGATGGCCAGAAGGGTTTTTAGATTCATAAGATTGGTTTTTAGTTATAAATAAATGCATGACTTTAAGAATTACCAGGCATTTCAAAATCATATACGATGAAATGAATAATCCAGATTTCGAAGGAGGCATATTTAATGATTTAAATCCAATAGGTATTTTTTAACGTAGATAATTTGAAATACTAAAAACCAGTTATGAGAAAAAAAATACTAATTACAATTTTCCTTTTTATAATAATCGGAATTTCAGCGTACCTCTACATCTACAAAGGGCATAGAAATATAGAATCAGAAACTGCCGATTATGTTGTAACCGTTAATGAACTAGAAAGAGAGTTTACTTCAAACGACAGTCTGGCTTACATCAAATATCAGGACAAAACAATTGAACTATCTGCACGGGTAACAAGTATTGATAAAGCCGGCAATGGAATTGTTATGAGCGAAAAAGTATTTGTGACATTCAAAAACCGTTTGCCGCAAAATATTATATCCGGGAAAACCCTAAAAATTAAAGGGCGTTTTTTAGGATATGACGAACTGCTCCAGGAATTTAAAATAGACCAATCTTCAGTTGTACACTAATACAAATAACAATTTAAAACTAACCTCATGAAAAACTTTATCCTATTATTTTTTTTATTTCCGCTGTTAACCTTCTCCCAAACCGATTTATTGTCCGGGGTAGAAACTCCTTCTGCAAAAGAAAAAGTGACATCTGCATTCAAAGCCTTAAAAATCGTTAATCTCGAATCTACAAAATTGGCAGCAAAAGGCGATTTGTATTTTGTTGTTGCACACCGATTCGGCTCTATTAAAGATGGCTTTGAAGGTTTCTATGGACTGGATAATGCCAATACGCAGATTAAATTTATTTACGGTCTAACAAATGGACTCAACGTAAGTGCCGCCAGAAGTGAATTTGCTTATGACTTTGCAACAAAATATATGCTGTTTCCTCAAATAAAAGACGGCTTTCCTGTTACTATTGCCGGTTTTAATAGTTTATCTATTAATAACACATTAAAAGAAAGTCTGTATCCGAAACTTCAATTTAAAGACAGGCTGACTTATGTTGCGCAGCTGCTGATTTCAAGAAAATTTTCTGAAAAGCTGTCTTTAGAAATTGTGCCGTCATTCTTTCATCAAAATTTTGTTGAAGATGTAGATCAAAGCAATTCCCAATATGCCATAGGATTTGGAGGGAGGTATAAATTCGCTAAGCGCTGGTCCTTAAATATGGATTATGCGGCGCATTTAAACAGAGCGCCAAATTCACTTTATAAAAATCCGCTGTCTATTGGTTTTGATCTGGAAACGGGCGGACATGTTTTCCAGATGCATTTTACCAGTTCACAGGCAATTGATGAGGCTGGATATCTAGGAAGAACCACTGGCGACTGGACAAAAGGAGATATATTTTTTGGATTTAATCTTGCCAGGGTTTTCTAGTATCTACTTTATAATTAAATTATTAGGTAATTTCTGTATTTAAAATGATTCTAAATTAATCGATTTTCTATTATTTCTAAAACCGCAGCTCTAAAGTACACGTAGATAATTTTAAAACCATAAAAAAATTATGAAGACTAATAAAATAATCAAAAAAGGACTTTTAATTCTGAGCGGCATATTTGTACTGTTTGCCGCGATTTTGCTTTTTCACATTATAACGGCCAAACCGCCCGTTTATGACACCCCAAATCTCCAAGTAAGCAGAATCGATTTTAAATCAGATATTGATTCTCTGCAGGCCAGAAAAATTTGTGCCGACCTTAGAAGCATAAAAGGCCTGACATCAGACTCTATCATCGTTAAAAGAAATGTTGTGGTGTATTTCCACAATAATAAAATTACAAACTCGGAGAAAGTTTTCAACGAGTTGATGGCTAAAGGACGTTACGATGCGCAGCGCTATATTTTACCGGCAAATTTAGCAGACAAAGAAGTCTGCCCAATGAATCAAAATAGTTTGAGCTATAAACTGTCTCAAAAGATAAATCGTTTTTTTAATTAACCCTTTAATACTTTAAATTTATGAAAGTTTATTCAAAACTTACACTTAGTGTACTAATTGCTGCATCGGCAGCTATGATTTCCTGCAGCAGTAATGACGACGAAACCCCAGCACCGGTTAAGGCTTCTATCTACGAGCGTTTAGGCGGAACTAAAATGGTTTCTGATCCTGATAATTCCGGCCAGATGATCGAGCAGGGGCGTTTGAGTTTCCGCAAAGTGGTAAATTCAACTATCGGATTGATTGTTGCTGATATCCAATCGAACGCGTCGGGTAATCTGCAGGCACATTTTGCCCCTTTATTAGCAGAAACTGGAACTACCCAGTCTACCAATATTGCTAAATTATCAGATAACCTTACTGATTTCTTTTCGTTTAATACCGGAGGTACCAATGCTGTAAATACATATTCTGGTTTGAGTATGTCGGCTGCGCATGATCCCGCAAAAAATCCTCGTATGGGAACAAAATCAAGCAATGCAGATTATACGAAATTTGAAGGATATGTTGGAGCTGCGGCCAATGCGAATGGCGTTGCTTCGAATACAGAACTTTATACTGATATTGTTGCTGTTTTAGAATCATTGAGAACTCCTATAGTTCAAAAATAAATTTCTTCTCAAAACGCTGCCTGAAAAAGGCAGCGTTTTATATTTCAATACTATTTGAAGTATATAAATATTTTTCAAAACCTGTTAGTTAGCTTTATAATTCCTGGAAATTATCTAAAACCGCAGTTTAGGTCCATTTATTCCATAGTGATCTAAAAAGCATTTCCGGCGCTGTTATATAAATCTGCAGGCAATAATTTTTGAACCTTTTAAGGAAACCATAAATATGGAAAATTTTAATATGTCCAGATCCTCCACTTTTTATGCATTGGGGTTAAGCTACAAGAAAGCAGATGCAGTTATCAGAGGAAAATTTAGTCTAGATGCTAAATCACAATCTGATTTATTGCTGCAGGCCAAGGCAGAAGGGATAGAATCATTGGTAGTTACTTCTACCTGCAATAGAACTGAAATTTATGGTTTTGCCCATCATCCTTATCAACTCATCAAACTGCTTTGCGAGAACAGCAATGGCTCTGTAGAAGAATTTCGGCAGGCTGCTTATATATATAAGAATGAAGAAGCTGTCAGCCATATGTTCCGGGTAGGAACAGGTTTAGACAGTCAGATTCTGGGTGATTTTGAAATCATCAGCCAGATTAAAACCGCCTTTAACAATAGTAAACGGGAAGGTTTGGTCAATACATTTCTGGACCGGCTGGTAAATACAGTTATTCAGGCGAGCAAAAAAGTTAAAACGGAGACGAAAATTTCTTCTGGTGCAACATCGGTTTCTTTTGCATCAGTGCAGTATATTATCCGAAATGTGGCGGATATTGGAAACAAAAATATTTTGCTGTTCGGAACGGGGAAAATAGGAAGAAATACGTGCGAAAACTTAGTAAAACATACTAAAAACAGCCATATTGCCCTTATAAACAGAACAAAAAACAAAGCCGAATTACTGGCTGGCAAGCTGAATGTTATTGTAAAAGATTATGCTGATTTAAAACAGGAACTGCAGCAGGCCGATGTGCTGGTTGTAGCTACAGGAGCACAAAATCCCACTATTGACAAAACATCGCTTGCTTTACAGAAACCCTTATTGATTCTGGATTTATCCATCCCGCGCAATGTAGATGCCAATGTAGAAGAAATCCCCGGTGTAACTTTAATACATCTGGATGATCTGTCTCAAATTACGGATGACACGCTGGAAAAGAGAAAACAGCATATTCCTGCTGCAGAAGCCATTATTGATGATCTGAAATTAGAACTGAATACCTGGGTGAACGGCCGAAAATGTGCTCCGACTATTCATGCCTTAAAATCCAAGCTAAATGATATTGTATCAGCAGAATTTGCTTTTCAAAAAAGGAAAACAACCCATTTTGATGATGCACAGATGGATTTAATCAGTTCAAGAATTATTCAAAAATTAACAAACCATTTTGCCAGCCATTTAAAAAATGAAAACACTTCAGTGGATCAAAGCATTGAATTTATTGAAAAAGTATTTCAGATAGGGCATCTTGCACTGGATAAGGCTTCTTCACCAATAGAAGAAAAATACAAAATCAATCTGTCATAAATGCTTAATCAGCTGCAGTTTCAAAGCTTACCAGAGTACTGAAACAAGACATGCAAAAATAGAACCCGTCAGCTGCGCTGCACGCTGCGACGGGCTTGTCCATAAACATAATCTTCCAAAAAATGTTTACTTAATTCTGCATGGGAGTAATCAATTCCTCATTTTGTAAAGTTAGACTAATTGATTTGGTGATAATTACATAATTATTAATTAATTTTATAATTAGCTTTTCTACTATAAATTACTTCACATCATTGATTCATGTTATAAAAGAGGCGGGCCGTCGCACCAAACGCTTCAGGAGAAAACTAATTTTTTGTCTCAGCTGAGCAATAATTGATAATCGGAGAGTGAGAGCGGAAAATTCAATAAATTATAAATAGTTAACCATTTATAATGGATTTTCATTATTTCAATTAAATAGAAATCTAAATAAAAGGAGTATGGGGCTATTCCATTTTTGGTGTTCGAATCCTGTTGGCTTTTAACTTAGCCTGCGCTTCAGTTTATCTTATTTTTAAAGTGAATTTGGAAGATGATTTTAGCTTTTTTACTATGGCTAAGGGGGTTGTGTAAAGTTCCGCCAGAGTGCAGTATTGAATCCCAAAAAGCGCATATTGAACAGGATCAATATGCGCTTTTTATTTAGGTCTTTTTATGGAATTAGACTTTTCCTAAAGTATAAAGCTGTTCCATTGTAGGTGTGAGGCTTCCCCCTGCAGGTTCCAGCGTGATGCCAAAAGCTTCAGCTGAATCGGTTTGGCTTACAGCGAAGATTTTTTGAGAGTTTTCTTCAAAATTATCCAGCAGACCAATACTTGTCGGGGTAAGCACCGGACTTAGTTTTAAAGACCAAACCTGGTAAACCATTCCTTTTGGAGGGTTTGGCAGACCTGCCGCGTCGATATAAGTCGTTTTTGTTTCTCTGTTCCAATACACTTTTGCAAATGATGCCGGAGATACTGATTGTCCGCCCAGAGTAACGCTTGTATTTTTAATGTCTCTCACAATGCTCAGATTTTTCTCAGTCTGTTTATTCTGCTGGTCTAAAATAGCATATTCTCTTTCAATTTTATTTTTTTCCCCTCCAGCCTCAGAGACTGCCTGTTTGGATTTTGTCAGTTCTAAAGTCTGATATCCAAAACCTAACAATAATAATACTGCAGCCGCCCAGCCCAGGTACTGCGGACGTTTTGATGCTGGTTTTATATCGACAACTTTAGTATGTTTAAGCTCTAAACGCGCTTTTGTTTTCTCGAAATTGGCAGCCGAATGGAAAGGTGAGAAGCTTGATGATAAGGCTGAAACAGCTTTTTCTATAGAAATGATTTCACTTTCAATCTCAGGGTTTTCTCTGGCCAGTTCGGCAATTTCCAGGTTCTCTTTTTCTGTCAGCAGGCCGTAAACGTAAAGTTCTAAAATGCCTGATTCAATATATTGCTTATCTTCCATTATATCTTTAAATAATTTCTTAAATCGTTGATACAGTTTCTGTTTTGTGTCTTTACAGTTCCCAAAGGTATAGCTAATTCTTCTGAAGCTTCCTGCTGGGTATATCCCTTAAAGAATAGCAGATCAATAATCTCGATACATTTTGGTTTCAGTTTTTTAACGAACTCCTGAATGCCAATTGCATCTAGTTTATTAGCTAATTTATTACTGTCATCTAACAGATTTACGAAATTATCCGAAGAAAGGTTTTTTTGGGTGTTGTTGAAATTTTTGGATCGCAGCTTGTCAATAGATGTATTCCTTGCAATATTAAGGATCCAAGTGTAGAACCGGCCCTTGCTTTCGCTGTAGCTATCGATGTTTTTCCAGATTTTTACAAAGACTTCCTGCAGGACATCTTCGGCTTCTTCGCGGTTTTTTACCAGAACATTTATGACCGAAAACAAGCTTTTTGAATACATATCATAGAGATGGGTGAAAGCCCTTTCATCTTTTTTGCGGATTAATACCAATAATTCTTCTTGGCTCATAGGATTGGATTTAAAGCTTAAATAAATTTTGATTTCTTAGAAAGTGGTAATGCCGGATAAAGGTAATTTATTTTTTACGTAACTGGCCCAAAAGCAGAAATAAAGGATATCACTTTCAAAATGCCAATTTTCGTGGGGTTATACTGAAGAATTTTTAGGAGCTCTTCCCGCTATACGTTCCAATCTTTTGCGCCGAACCCCGCCGAAAAAGGATTTCCACTGCTATCGGGGCTAAAAAGTTAAAAAGACAATTCGGAAACAAACCAATTTTTTGCTTTAGTGAAGCAACAGTTATATTTGAAAAAACGAGAGCGGGAAATTCAGTGGCTTTACAAATTTGGTTTAGTTATCCTGTTAAGGATTGATGTAAAATGAAAAAAACAACCTATTTATTGGGTAAGATTGTCGTGACATTGCCACGACAATTGATCTTCAATTATGTCTTGACGGTCGCATTATTATGGTTATGCAATTGTTCTTTATTAGATTAACTTTTTAATGTTAACACCTTGAATTATGTTAAAAAAAACAGGTATGAGAGAACCGTTTTAATCCCAAGTATTATAAATAGACAAAGTGGTGTTTTTGGTAAAGAAAACAAGAACTTTATTTAAGATAAAAACAAAAAAGAGTACTTTTGCGCTCCATAAACAAAACAATAACTTTGAAAAAGTATCTAATCGTATTGCTTGGCTGCATTATTTTAGTGCCATCATTTGGCAGTGTTTTTGTTTATGTATCTTTTAAACTAGAGCAGCAAGAAATTGTAAAAACAATCTGCGTACAGCGAAAAATGGTTTTTAATACCTGTAACGGACGCTGTGAACTTCAAAAAAGTCTAAAGAAATACGACGACAACGAAAAGAAAATGCAGAACAACCTTAAAGAAAAAACAGAGTTGGTTTACATTTTAAACACTTCAAATAAGACTTTCAAATTATTAGAACCTATTGAAATCAAAGCTGGCTTTTCGGCTAGATTCGACAATAAGCCTGTTTCTGTTTTAACAGAGACTTTCCGTCCCCCTTCTCTTTTTATATAAATTATAATTTCCATTGCAATTCCTATTGGAATAATTTTTCATTGTTGTATAACAATGAAAGATTGCTTGCACTTTAATAAAATTAAAATTATATAAAAATTACAAAATGAAAAAAGTACTATTTTTTGCGGCAGCTTTGACGGCTTCACTACAAATCTATGCGCAAAAAAAAGACAGCATATCGGGCAAATATACCTTAATGGACGAGGTGATTATTGAAGGAGTCAGAAAGTCCAAAGATGTTTCCAGTGAACTGGCTTCTAAATTGCCACTCAAGAACCTGGAAAATCCTCAGGTGACCGCTTCGGTCTCACCGCAGCTTATTAAAAACAGAAATTTTTTCACTCAAGGCGAAATGCTCAAAAATGCCACAGGTGTTGCGCCCAGCTGGGCAGGAATTTCACCTTATTATTCCATCCGGGGATTTCGTACCCGATCGAGCTTCAGAAATGGCGTAAACGGTTATGTGGCCTCTGATATGGATCCGGCAAACATCGCCCAGTTAGAAGTAATTAAAGGACCAAGCGCTGTAATTTTTGGCGGAGGCGGCGCAACTATGATTACTTTTGGAGGACTAATTAATCGGGTTACCCTAAAACCACAACAGACCACTTTTGCTGACATTACTGTAATGGGCGGATCTTACAATCTGCAACGTGCAACTCTTGATATCAATACACCTCTTGACAAAGATGGAAAGGTTCTTGCCCGTTTAACCGGCGCTTATAACTACAATGATACTTTTCAGGACCAGGGTTTTTCAAAAACATTTTTTTTAGCTCCAAGTATTTCTTATAAAATCAGCGATGATTTAAATATTCAGCTTGATGCCGAAATTTTAAACAAAACCGCTACCAACAATCCGCTTTACCAGGTGGCTTTGGGGACTGCTAAATCAGCAGATGAACTCCATTTGGATTATTACCGTTCTTTCAATGACAACTCACTTACACTCAATAATAAGGCAGTAAATATTTACGGAAAAGTCATTTACAGGCTTTCAGAGAATTGGAAATCGGAAACCAATTTAATTTCAGTCAATAATAAAACTCCGGGCGATTACATCCGATTAAGATTAGATGATAACAGCCAGAATGTGACGCGAAGAGTGTACAGAATGTATCCGGAAAACATTACCAGCCAGCAGATCCAGCAGGATTTTGTGGGGAATTTCAAAATTGGCAGTGTGAAAAACCGGCTGATTGCGGGGGTTGAATACTATCATTATCTCTATGGGATTGCCAGTAAATCTATGAATTTTACTAAAGTTTCAGCTGCTGGGACAGATCCTGAGAATGCTAATTTTAATAATGAATACATTTCCGGTCAATTGGCCTTAAAACCCTATGGAGAGAATTATAAGGCAATTCAGGATCATTATTCCCTATATATTTCAGACGTTATCAACCCTTTGGAGAATTTAAGTGTAATGCTTAGTGCCCGAATCAATTACATCAATAACAAAGGGACTGAGGATTTATTAACAGCGACAACTACCGGGGATTACACACAAACGGCTGTTTCTCCGAAATTGGGAATCAATTACCAGATTATCCCTGAAAGAATAGCATTATTTGCTAATTATATGAATGGTTTTCAGCCGCAGGCACCGCAGTCGGTAAACGGGCAGATGACCAATTTCCAGCCCGTTTATGGAAACCAGTGGGAATCGGGAGTTAAAGTTTCCCTGAAAAAGAACCTGTTGGATGCCGTTTTGAGCTATTATAATATTGATCTAACCAATGCGGTAAGACAAAATCCAAATGATACGGCTTCCTATCTGCAGGATGGCGAGCAGCGCAGTAAAGGTTTTGAAGCAGATTTAGAATCAAATCCGATGAAAGGACTGTTTTTGCATGCTGGTTTTGCTTATAATGACAGTAAACTTATTGTTTCCGATGCACTTACTCAAGGGCTAAGGCCTGTAGATGCCGGTCCCAAACTTTCCGGAACCTGGTACGTGAATTACGCTCCGCAGTCAAAAGCTTTAAATGGCTTTTCATTAGGTATAGGCGGCAGTCATTATGGTAAAGATCTGATGATCAATAATATCAATGGCTCTTTTTATACGAATCCTTATACGGTAATCAACTCGGTGCTGAGTTTTGAGAAAACCCGTTATGTATTTTCACTTTCTGCCAATAACCTGCTCAACGAACATTATTGGTATGGCGGCCGTGGTATGGTTACTCCGGGAACCCTTCGCCAGGTGATTTTATCTTTGAAATTAAAATTGTAATGCTGTAATTCAGAACTTCCATTGAAAAAAATTACAAAGACCTCATTTAAACTGCACAGCTGCCTCGGATTGTTTTTCGGGGTACTGTATCTGTTTTTTGGAATTTCGGGCGCTTTATTGGTTTTTAAAAAAGAGATTGAGTATTTCAATAATCCGCCAATGCATTGCTGTGTAAAGGGCAGTAAAACCATTTCATTAAACCAGATGTATCATAAAGTCTCTGAGAGGTATCCCCAGGCGCGGCAGATCATGCTGCAGACTTTTCCCAGAAATAGCTGCGACACCTATGAATTTATGATTTTTAATTATCAGGATAATGTCAGCGATAATTATCTCTATTGCTGTATGGTAGACCCTTATTCTGGAAAAATTGTAGCAGAAGGCAGTTTTAGCTCTTTACAATCGCCTTTTTTCCGCTGGCTGTATGCTGCGCATTATTCCCTTTTAATTGATAAACCAGGCAGGCTTATAACGGCCATTGCGGCCATTGCATTAATTTTAAACTTAATTACAGGTGTGATCATTTATCGCAAAAAGATATTTGCTGTACTTGTTTTTAAAGAGAAGTTAAATCGTAAATCTTCCAGAACCCTTTATTCTTCGCTGCACAGGATTATTGGTGTCTGGACCCTGTTGCTTAATTTTATTCTTTTTTTTACAGGTTTCTGGATGAATAAAAGTCTTTTTTTACCTTCTGAATGGGAATTAATTTCTAAGAAAGAACAGAATTATCGGACAAGGGCAAATATTGACCAGGTGATAAAACAGGCACGGGAGATTCCGAATTTTAATCCAATTGCCGTAAAAATAGCTGCTGATAAAAAAACGGATATTATAGTAAGCGGTGAGTTTTCTGATACCCAAAACCCGCTGTATTTTGGGAAAGGCAGTGACGTTTATTATGACAGTAATAATGGAAATTGGATTAAAACAATACGGATTGAAGAAAAATCATTTTCCGACCGGTTTTATTGGATGATGAAACAGCTCCACAGGGGGGATTATGATAGTGTTTGGATAAAAATTCTGTATGTAATTGCCGGATTCAGTCCTGCAGTACTTTCTATTACTGGATTTATTCTTTGGAGAAGAAAAGGCAGAAAAGAAATATCTAAAAAATACAAATAATAAGATATCTGTTTTGTGATTTTAAAACTCGTTCAAATCTATGTCCTGCTCTGGGGCTAAGAAGTTTTTTTGTAACTCATTAAAATGAGTTTAAAATGGGGGACCTCTACGATACAATTTACAAACCATTTTATGAATGATTTAAAGAAATTAGCTTACTTTCAAGTGAATTTGTAGGATAATTATTTTGAATTTTTATTTATTAGCGGTTTGTATGTATCGTAAGGGTTAAATGTTAAAAAATGTTAATTCAACGAAGATATGATTTCAATAAAATGATGATCGTAAGGATAAATCTTTGATAAATAGTTTGTCATTTGTTTCCAAGTAAATTTAAATTATAATTCTTAAAATATTCACATCAAAATTTATCAATGATTATTTAGAAAGAAACAATCTTAACTTGTTTATAATTAATAACAGTGCACTTTCAAATTAAAACGAAGAATGATTTATTTTGTTTTCATTTTTCGGTGAAATTCCTTTTCTATATCAGTAAATTGCATTAATTTTTTTTTGCATAGATAGTTGGTTTGAAGTAAATTAAGTCCTTGCTTTCGGATTTGCCAAATCATTCAAATTCTATTAAGAAAATTGCCTAAATCAATTATAGTAGTTGTTATTTCATCCCTTTTTTTCTACGTTCTACTAAATCTTCAAAGATTTCTTTTTCAGTTTCCATCATAAAGTTAAGTAGTTTAGGCAACCCGTCTTTAGTTACAACAAATATGTAAGCCATTGTTGGATTATTTTCATAATGATAATTATAAAGCAATAAAGAACATTCCGTTTTCATTAATTTGGGATTTTTTATCTCATCATATTTTAATTCATATAAATCATCAGTAATTAAAAGAATTGGCAGATATAAAAAAAGGCGAAAATATTGGTCAGCTTCATTATTGTCTTCAGGTTTAATTTTTTGCTCACAATATTGAGAAATTTTCGACAATCCTTCATAAATATTATCAGGATGAAGAGCCATTAATTCGTCTTTTGCGTTGTTTTTTTTATGTTGGAAGGAGCAATATTGGGTAAATATTGAGAATTTGTTTTCCATCACTATTTTATCCCAATAATGACTTGAAAAATAATCTTCCATTTCTGGAGGAATAGTTATTCGTTGTTTAAATGCCTCCCAATCTTGAATGTTTGGATTATTTTCAAATTCAGTAAGTAAAACTAGAGGAGCAGAATTGTTTTTTATTTCAAAAACATATTTAACATTAGTAAAGCATTTATTTTTCTTATAATCAACATTTGCTTCATATAATTCAGCAATCAAATCAATTTCTCTACTCTTTCCTGTAATTGGATCTTTGATAACAGTATTTGTTTCAACAAAAAAACCTTTTTCACTTAACATTTTTGAAATTTCTGATTCAAAGAGATAGCCTGACCTTCCAAGGGCTCCTAATATTTCAGCTTCGTTAAAATTAATTTTGTCCATGTAGTTTTAAGATATCATATAACTTATTTAGATGTGCGACAAAATCACACAAAGCCACCTAGAGTTAGATAGATATTTGTGATACCTATCACACAATATTTATTACCAAATATAGAATATTTCCATTATAATTTATTGAATTTAGATTGTTTAGATATGTTAAGTGTCAAAAGATAACCAAAACACGTGTAAATACTTAGTGTTCATTTTTTACTCATTCTTATATTTGATACGAATATGGTTTTCCGTAAAAAAAATCAGCTGAAACAGATGATATTTGAATTACCAAAAAATGAAATATGAAGATAAGCACAATAAAAATTAAAGGTTTCAGATCGTTTGGACCTAATGAAGTTTTGATTCCAATTGAAGATGATCTGGTGGGGTTGATAGGGCTAAACAGTGCGGGCAAAACCACTTGTCTTGAAGCGTTAAAGAAATTGTTTGGGCAGACATCTGCCGATCGGGAGCTTTTTCGTCAGGATTTTCATGTTGGCAAGGATGAAAATCCTGATTTTGCTGAGGAGAAGAAAACTTCCATTGAAGCGGTAATTGATTTTTCAGAGGAAGAAAAAGAGGCGATCCCGCATTTTTTTTCTGAAATGGTTGTAGACGAAGAAGACGGGGATCCTTATCTGCGAATACGATTAGAAGCTTATTGGAAAAAATCGAATTTTATTCCTGAAGGGGAAATCGATTCTAAAATGTATTTTATAAAAACTGCTGAAGGAGTTCAGGAAACTGAAGACAGCAAAAGGCTTTTTCCAAGTCATTTCCGAAGTTTGATTCAATTGCTGTATGTTCCTGCTATCAGAAGACCTACTGAACAATTACGATATTCTTCGGGTACGATTTTATTTCGTGTCTTAAAAAAGATTAAATGGAGTGACGCTTTTAAAGGAAAATTTGATAAGAAAGTGACTGAATTAAACGGTCTTTTCAATTCGCTGAATGAGTTCGGCACAGTTCAGGAATCCATAACAGAATTATGGCAGCAGTTCCATAAAGATGAACGTTATAAGGATACTGCGCTAGGTTTTGGAGGTAGTGATCTAGATTCTATATTAAAAAAAATAGAGATTTCTTTCAGTCCTACGGGGACTTATAAATCCTATAAGATTGATGAACTTGGAGAGGGTTATCGTTCACTGTTTTATCTTACCCTGGTGTGCGCGCTGCTGGATATAGAAGAAAAACTTTCAGAACAGGAAGATCAAGAGAATATCGGGATAAACCGTCCTTTGCTTACAATCCTTGCAGTGGAAGAACCTGAAAATCATATTGCGCCGCAGCTGCTGGGTAGGGTTATAAAAATTCTAAAGAAAATCAGTCGCAATGAAAGTTCACAGGTACTGCTTTCCTCACATACACCGGCGATTGTGAAAAGATTAAGACCTGAATGCATACTGCATTTCAGAATCAATCAAAATTACGAAACAGAAGTCAACAGGATTTTGCTTCCTGACAGAAAAGACGAAGCTTACAAATATATAAAAGAGGCCGTGCATAATTATCCCGAAATTTATTTTGCAAAGCTGGTTGTCATTGGAGAAGGGGATAGTGAGGAGGTAATATTTAACCGTCTAATGGAGGTAATGAAGGTCGATTTCGATGATAACATTATAACATTTGCTCCGCTAGGACACCGTTTTGTAAATCATATTTGGAAACTGCTTCAGGCTCTTCGTATTCCTTATGTGACTCTTCTGGATCTTGATATTGGAAGAGATGGAGGCGGATGGGGAAGGATTAAATATGCAATAAAACAATTAATAGAATCTGGCACAGATAAAAACGAAGTTTTATTGTTATCTGATGATACGGTAATGCAAGATAATAAACTAGAGAGTATGCATACAAGGGCATTAAATAAGCAAGAAAATATTAAAAGCCTGAATAGTTGGGTAGAAAGACTAAAGTGTTTTGATGTTTTTTATTCCGCTCCACTAGATCTTGATTTTTTAATGCTTACACACTATCCTGACTTTTATAAAAATGCAGTGCCGGAAAATGGCGGACCGCAGATTCCGAATGAGGAAGCGGAAGCAGAGAAATTTGGCAAAAAGGTAATTTCGGCTGTGCATGCTGTCTTAAAGTCTGAAAAAGCCAATGGGGATACATATTCTCACGAAGAAAAGAAATTGATGATCTGGTACAATTACCACTTTTTAGGAAGAGGAAAACCGGCAACTCATATTCAGGTATTGTCTTCAATGAGGGTCAGAGAGATTAGAGAAAATCTGCCGCCCGTTTTTAATGAATTTTTTATGCGCATAAAAGAAATTTTAGATACAGAACAAGCAGATGAAGCCCATTAAAACTGACGAGTGGATTCCTGCAGATGGACTTGAGCTCGAAAAGAATGCGCACAATGTCGCAACCGAAGTTAAAAACAGTCTAGTGGTGGCTGGTCCCGGAGCTGGCAAAACAGAACTTTTAGCACAGAAGGCATGCTTCTTACTACAGACCAACACCTGCCGCTATCCTCATAAAATCCTCGCAATAAGCTTTAAAAGGGATGCGGCCAGTAATCTAAAGGAGCGTGTGAGGCTTCGATGCGGTGATGAATTGTCAAAACGATTTGATTCTTTGACATTTGATTCATTTGCCAAGCAAATTCTGGATCGTTTTCTCTCAGCGCTTCCAGATACATTTAGATTAGTTCCGGAATACGATATCCTATTAAATGAAAAGTCTGTTTTAGAATACTATAGGGCTGAAGATATTGATTTTTACGGTTCTACCAATAAAGATAAAATCATAAAGCTGCACAACGTGCAGCTGCCATTTTCTAAAGACAGTTCAGAAGAAGTTTTGAAGGGTAAAGTATGGAGCAGAATGATGCGGGAGTCAAAACTTTCATTTATTATGGTGATGCGCTTAGCAGAATACATTATGGTGAGCAATCCCAAAATCAGGTCATACCTGCAGCAGACTTATCAATTCGTTTTCCTGGATGAATTTCAGGATACTACTGAAATCCAGTATGATTTTTTTAAAAGCTGTTTTTTGGGAAGCAGCAGTTTCTTTACAGCAGTTGGAGACGACAAACAGCGAATTATGATATGGGCAGGAGCCCGGAAAACTGTATTTGAAGATTTTATAAATGAAATGGGAGCGGAAAGGATACCTTTGAATATGAATTTCAGGTGCGCCCCCAGACTCGTTGCCCTGCTGAACCATCTTACCAAACATCTGCTGGGAAAAGATGATTTAGCACTGCCTTCCCCTAAATGGCGTGAAGATCAGGGAGAATGTCAGGTTTGGATATTCGAGAATCCTGAATCAGAAATGGAAATACTGTTTAAGGATATTCAAAAGTGGATTAATGAGGATGGAATTGATCCAAGATGTATATGCATACTGGTAAAGCAGCAGCTTGACGTCTATGCAGGGGAACTTATTGATTTCTTTAATCAGAACGGAATTAAAGCCCGAGACGAAAACGTTCTGCAGGATGTACTAACTCAGGAATTATGCAATTATGTCATTGATACCCTTTATGTCATATTCAAGAGCAAATCAGGGAATGCCAAAGAAAATGCCTTCAACTTTTTGAGAAACCTGCATACTGAACTTGAAGATGAACAGCTGCTAAAGCTCGAAATAGCTCTTTCAGGATTTATTAAGGGACTGAGGGAGAAATGGAAGAAAAATGGCCTTTCGGAAGTCCAGGTCAAAAGCCTAATTGATGAAATAATCGAATTTGCGGGAATTGACAGGATAAGGGCTAATTATCCACATTATAAAAATATCGTGGAATTTAACCGGATTCTGGGCTTATTGAAAGCAGAACTGATTAAAGATTACCTTTCAGTAAATGATATGTGTGAAGCATTAGATATGGTGATGGGAAAAGATACGATACCTGTTATGACAATCCACAAAAGCAAAGGACTGGAATATCATACGGTTGTATTTATAGGTCTGGAAGACGGCGCATTCTGGTCATTCGACCAACAGCCTGACGAAGATAAATGCGCTTTTTTTGTCGCCCTGTCAAGAGCAAAAGAAAAAGTAATGTTCACCTTAAGCAAGAAAAGAACGGGCAGATTTGGAGAGCAGAAGCAGTCTATTAATAAGATCAAAGTTATTTTTGATGAATTACAGAAATCAGGAATTGTACAGATAGTACAAAGGAAATGATTGTTTTAGTGATGTTTTTGGCGGATTCATCAAATTCAGAAGTTACGGCGCAGCTGAAATTTAAGTCTATAAAAAATTGAATTAGTAATGTTAATCTTTTGACATATGGAAACACCAGAAGAAATGTATAGAGAACTCCAATTAATGAGCCTGGGATCAATGAGGAGCTGCACATGCATGCTGCTAACGGACACCTCGAATTATAAAGTTCACGGGACAGGTGTTTTTATTCAGATTCAAGAGCACTATTTCCTTGTTTCCGCAGCTCATGTTTTCGACAGGTACAGGGATTTATTTATTTTTTTATCAGAAGACTATGAAATAATTAAGCCTGGCGGCACTATCTTTTATAATAATCCAGCAAATAGAGATAAAGATGGAATTGATGTTGCTGTTTTGAAATTGGATGACAATTGTGTTTCGCATATTTTAAGGAGATATACTTTTGTACAGGCGGAGGATTTGGCTATCAATCATACATTCAGAGATGGGGAATGCTACACATTTCTGGGTTATCCCACATCAAAATCAAAAGTTTTGTACAAAACCGATATTTTCGATGCTACTACTTTTTTTTATTTTACTTCGCCGGCAAAAAATGAGGAATATTCAAAATTAAATCGTAATCCGGCAATCAATGTTGCGGCATTCTATAATAAAAAACTTGCCTATAACGGCAAAAACAATACTTTTGGAACTGGCCCTGATCTCCACGGTATCAGCGGGTGCGGTCTATGGTATACAGATCCTTCACATTTAGTTTCAGGAGTCATAAAACCTAAACTAACTGCAATAATGACCGATTGGCCTGTAAAAAACAGATATATAATTATAGGAACCCGCATTGATGTTATTACCGGGCTTATAAAAAAATACCTTGATGTCGATTTTCCTGAATCTAGGATTGTAAGAGTACATTAATTATTTAATTGTTTCTTATATTTAAATTTCAAAATAACCAACCATATATAGTTTAAAAATGTCAGATGAAATAATTTAACGGTCTATTAATGGAAAATTAATTTAAAAAAGTTTGAAATATTAACATTAATCAAAAGAATAAAAGAAATGGAATTTTTTTTAGAAATTAGATTTGAAGATTTGAATTGCAATGCCATAATTCATTTCGCAACAACATTTATTGTGAAAAACGAGGTCGAGGCGAAGCATTTTGTTGCAGAACTTTTAGCTGCGTTTGAAAGGAGAAAGGTTGTTATATTTTCTAGATCCTATAATCGATTGGATAACAATCCTGATCTTAAGGAACGAATGTATGAATATCACAACTTCTATTTGAGTAGGGCTACTGCGCATATTCAGGTAGAGCAGTTCCATCTTGAAAATCCAAATCAGGAGCAATCTTTGTGGGATAATTTAGTCAGCAAATTTTTTGAAGGTGATGATTCTACTGCTAATATTGGAACCAAATATAATATTCCGGTAAGAGTAGTGGATAAGCAAACAAGAAATCCAATCAATGATGAATTTTATTATTTTTCAGTGGAACAATTAATTCCGAAAAATTAATTTTAAGCGGAACCACTAGAAGAATTATATAGACTATGGAAAACTTAATAGATAGATTTGCCGATATTTGTTTTACTTTATCCAGAGAAGATATTCTGGAATTAGATAAGGAAGACAATGGCGCAATACATAATGTTATATCTGGAATTAATCGCAATTGCTTTGGGGTTAAATTATTTGATGATCAAGCATCACTTCTAGTTCATATGTTTTTTATAAACAATCTGAATCAATTAAAAGGGGATATCATCTGCCTAGAAATTGATGACCCTGAATATTTTACTCTTCTTTTCCGATTCTGCCTAATGATTGCCGATGATTACGAAGAAATTGATGCTATCAATGCATTTAATATTTTCCAAACGCGCTTGAGATCTTTTCTAGAAAAAATGGGATTTTTTACCACAACAACAATTGAGCTGAAAATGTTCGAGTGTAAAAACGCGGTTGGAGCTTCTTCAAGACCTATCAAAGTGATTAGACTAATTGACAAAGTTGAATTCCTTCGAGAATTATTTGACAATAATTACGAACTGAAATCCGAAGAAGATAAAGAATATGTTTATTTGATGGTAAATGAAGAAACATCATTAATTAAAATAGGTACAAGCATAAAACCACATTATCGTGAAAAGACGCTTCATTCACAGGAGCCAAAAATCTTCATAATTGCAGTATGGTGTTGCGACAAAGCCTTAGAAAGAGAGCTTCATAAAAAATACAGTAAAAGCAGAGTTCGAGGCGAATGGTTTAGATTAAAACTTAGAGAATTAGAGGAGATTGGAAAATTCATGAATTTAAAATGTAATATCCAGTTATAACACAAAACTTAAAAAAATAATATGAAATTAAATGACATAGTATACTTGAAGGCAAGTACTGAAAAATTAATGATTACATGGGTAGTAGGAGTTACAGAAAGTGCCGGATTGCCAATCGATGTAAATAGAGGTTTAATGATGAGGCCCGATTATCAAACGGGAGATATAGCAGTCAAGTACGGCAAGAATAAAAAAGCCACAATTCCAGGAAACAGCTTGATAGCTAATCTGGCAGATAGAATACCTGCTATAAATAGTGAACTAAAAGTAGGAAATGTCGTGAAGCATCGTTTGACAGATGATGAGATGACAATCAACTGGATCGTAGGACAGGATCAATTAGGCAATAGCCCAATAAATTTTAATAAGGTATGCCATATGCAAGGTTATAAGGACGGTGATATTGTTTGCGGTTATTTTGAAAATAAAGACTACAAGACCAATTTTTTCAAAGTCGATGAAGTAGAAAAATTTATGAGTAAATACCATACGCTCGAATGAACCCGGTCTTGATTTGGGAGATAAAAAAACAGAATATCTAATTTTAAAAATGTAACCATGAAAAAAGTTTTACTCTTTTTATTATTATTTGGATTGAAATCTTATTCCCAGATTCTTAAGGAATCTGACAAGGCAATTATCACTTCAGCGGTAAAAGAGGCCTTGCAGGAAGAATCAAATCGCCAAACGGAATCAAAGGCCGAAGCGGCAAAAAAAGCCAAAGCTACGGCTGTTATGATGCGGCTTGACACTATTGTCGATTTAGATGTCTATTACAAAATTACCAACAGATACATTCATTCGGTCGAGGTTAAAAATGGGGTCTATTACTTCAATTTTAAAGGAGATGTGCCAGACGGAGGACTGAAAGATAATAGTACAATTGTCAACTCAGAGATTATAAGAAATGGAACAGTACAAACATCCAGAATAATAAAAGAAGGTGCAGGAAGAATTATGGTTTTTGCGGAATTGGCTTATCCTAATAGTCCGGAGATTATAAAGGAACAAGAATTGGGCATAGGTCTTATGTCCGTTCCGTTTAAAGTGCGTGGAAGAGTTGGTGACATACCTTCGGAATCAAGTGCCAGCATAAAAAATGTTTCTTTAACTTTTGGATATTTCAGGACTCGCGACAAATATTATTACACAGGAAAGAAAACCCGTTTCAGATGGGGAGTAGTTGGACTGGCAGGGCCATCAGTTGAAACCTTAAAGGCTGGAAATACAAACGGACAGATTTTGGATAGCGCTCCCACAAGTCAGGTCTATTTAAGCCTCAGTAGCGGAGTCATGCTAACCGTGTACGATAAAATTAATTTAGCATTTCTTCCCATCGGTGCAGATATAGGATTTTCTGACACTTCTAAGAAATGGATTTATAGCAATAAATATTGGTTTGGATTTGGTCTGGGTATTGATACTTCATTATTCTACTTTTCAAGTAAACGCCTTGCTGACAAATAAGGTCTTTAAATATTAAGGATGTTTTAATTTAATTTTTTACAAATATGGGAGCTATAAATTGGAGGTTGGAGACCTTAATAAATACTTTGTTAGATATTGTCGTGGTCAAGTCTGGATTAGTGATTTCAGAAGATTTTCTTATTGGAATACTTGTACAGGGCTATCCTGATGAGGAAATGTTTAAAGATTATAATTCTAAAAAAGGAATGACCATAAGAATGCGATCCGAGAATTTTGATGAATATTGCTGGTTGGTGCGGAAGAGACTGGGAGAACTTGACGAGAGTGATTCGCCATTATTGTTAAATGATTTAGAAAAATATTTGGAATGGGATAGCAAGGGATATAATATTGTTGGGGTTCATGAAAGGTTCATGGAATTAATGGCCGAAGCATATGATCACGAAAATCCAACGTTAATAGATCCTAATCCCATAGTTGATAAAATTTTAGAGGAAAAAATTGCTCCTGCTGAAGTTGTTATAAATGCGTTAGAAAATATCATGCATAATCAAAAAATGTCGAACAATATAAAACCTGTTGAAGAAATTTTATGGGACGGTGGAATTGAATTAAACAAATTGTTTCAAGATGAACACATACCTCTTGTCGCTTCCCAATTTATTGATCAAAAATTTATTAATTATCTGGCTGTCAATCCAGAGAAATTGGAATATATGCACTGGCGAAATTTTGAAAGACTAACGGCTGAGTTTTTTAACAGACAGGATTATTCAGTAGAACTTGGACCTGGTTCAAATGATGGCGGTATTGACATAAGGGTTTTCGATAAAAATGATAGCATAAAGCCTTATATAATAATCCAGTGTAAAAGGCATAAAGAAACGAATGATGTCAAAATTGAAACGGTTAAATCATTCTACTCGGATGTCCAGTTTGAAGGTGCAGTAAAAGGGCTTATAGCCACGACCTCCAGGGTTGCTACTGGAGGCAAAAAGGTGGTTGCCATTAGAAAATATCCCCTGCAGTTTGCTGAGAATAAGGAAATAGAGAGCTGGGTAAAAGCGATGACAAAACGATAAAGATAAAATTGTTATGACGAAACAAATTGCCGATCAAATTGCCGATCTGCTGAATGCAAGAAACCAATTAGTCAACACTTATACAGGTGAATGCATTTTAAAATCGAGAGCTAATTATGTTTATCTGGTGGATAGCGGAAAAATTATTGCCTTAGCTGAAAGCAAGAAGGTTCAATGGTATCAATGGGAAATTTCACATGTCGTAGTTGCAGAAGAATACGAGGGGAAAGGTTACGGTAATGAAATCCTTGCACTGGCAGAAGCCAAAGCGCAAGATGGCGGTGCAAAAGTTCTGCAATGCACCATCAGAACCAGCAATGATAGCAGTATCCGTCTTTTTTCAAGGAAAGGATATTCTCAGGTCAACAGATTTTTCTATCCAAAAAGCGGAAACTGGGTGTATGTTTACCAAAAGGTAATCAGTGTTAAGTAACGATAACGAAAGGTTTAAAATATTAAATGTTCATAAATTATTTTGACTTTCTATAGCTGCAAAAGGTTACTTATTCCCAATTGTTAAGATGATTATGGACTTGATTTTAATGTAATATGAAATATTATAAATGGTTTAAGATTTTAGAAGTATAAACAACAAGACATGAATGAAATAAAAGATAATGATCAGATACAACTCTGTATCGAATGCGCAAAGGATATTCGACTAAAAAAACTGATTAGTAACATCGGAATAAAAGGGTTGTGCACCTGCTGTGAAAATAATGAATTTGTCATAGGTGCTGAGAGCAACGAATTTATTCAGATGATTAAGGCCTTGATCCGTTATCATTTTTCCGAGTGGGACTACAACGAGCATTGGGGAGGAGATGGATATATTGCGCTCATTGAAGAAAATTTTATAAATAAGGAAAATTTTAAGAATCAAGATATTTGCGATGAATTGATGGATATTATAGATTCGTTTGAAGCATACGAAGATTCTGACAAGGGCGTTTCAATATTTGCTGGTCATTACGATGGTCAACAAAATCCTCTTCTTCAGGCTATTAAGACAAATTTAGATTATTCCATAACCGAGATTGCAGAAAAACTAAAAACTGAGAATTACTTCAAATTTGAAGATCAAATAACCAAAATGCTGTCGAAGTATGCAGACTGCGCAGAAATGCTTATAAAGAAAGAAACCGGTTTTTACAGGGCTAGAACAGGAGTTGAAGATAAAAAAAGGAGCGTGATAACTGGGGGATTTGAAGGACAAGACATATTTGTTCCATTTTCTGGCACAAAGATTGGCGCTCCTCCACCTGGAATTGCGGGTATTGGGAGATTAAATAGAGCAGGGGTCACTTATCTTTATTGTGCTACTGACAAATACACCGCGATATCAGAAATACGTCCTCATCCGGGTGATGTGGTTTCCATAGGCAAATTTATTACAAATAGGGATTTGAGAATTTTCGATCTTACTGACAGTCAATTTTTGAATTTTTATCAAAGTGATAAGAGGCTGCGAGAGTTCGGAAAGCTGAATACATTTAGTGAATTGATGCAGCAGGTCATTCCACCTGCGGAAAGGCATGTATACAGCATAACACAATTGATCGCAGATTGTATTAGAAAACTGGATTTTGACGGCATCCTGTTTGCAAGTTCTGTCGGTACAGGTGAAAATTTGGTTGTTTTCGAACCTGAGCTGTTACATTATACATTTGAAGAAGCGGAGGTCGTAGAAATAAAGGAAGTAAATTATCAATATTTTCAGAGAGAATGTAGAAAAGATGTTTCGGAAATTTTCTGATAATAAATAATATAAGAATGATATTTTACAAGATCTATTTCTTATAAGTGTTGTTTGTATATAAAGTACGAAATTTTAATATTGCAGATTGTTGAAATCTGAGCTATTAAATTGGTTAATGGTATTAAGAAAAATAATTTAAAACAATTGAAATGATTTATAATATAAGTGACATAAAAGTCGGAGATGAAGTAATTTTTAATTCTACAGAAGCTCAAACCAATCATGATGAGTTTTGGGAAGTTACAGCAATAACAGGGAACAGAATCCACATCAAGCTGGACAAATTTGGCATTCTTGCATATTACACAATTGACATTACACAAGTCGTCATGCATACGCCGCTTTAGATAATGGGATTGACTTAATTAGAGACTTTCTAAAATTTTAATGTATAAAAAGAAATGAAATTTACAATTTACTCTACTAAAGAGCAAAAGAAGGATTTAGAATATGAAGTCCTTTCTCAGGAATTTTATGGTTTTGTCACAAGACATTTAATGCGGTGGACAGAAGAACCTGAGTATAGTGAAACAATAATTTCACGAAAAAATACTATTATAAACTTGTCCAGCACCTTATTATCAAAAAGTATCTATGTTTTAGAATCAGATGATGACGGATATTATCAAGATGCTGAATATGCGTGGCATGAGAGTAATTTCCTTTTATCAGTCCGCAGGTTAAATACAATAGAATTTATTGAATTTGCAGGCGAATTACTTGTGAAGGGAATTTTGGATTTGAGCTTTATCAATGATGCCCTAAAGGAAGAAAATGCTTCCTTTAAATTTGTGTATGCAGATAGGACCTACGGAATAGAAGTATTTCCAATTGGGGATATAGAAAAAGAAAGCTTTAACGATGAACATCCAAATATTCGTCTATTGGTTGATCGAATGGAAAATTCTTTGCAGAGGGAAGATTATTCAAATGTTTTGCATTCCAGCGCAAGCATTTTTGAAACTATGGCCAAAGAAGTAATAGGCACTGATGGCATCCAGAATCAGACTTTAGGAGGTTTCTTTGATAGGTATAGAAATGAATCTTTATTGCCTGGTTCTATTTTGGATTATATTTTAGAAATCTACAGAAAAAGAAATTCTGAGCCGCTTTCCGGACATGGAAGTTTGGAGGCACCTTCAATTTCGAGTGAGGAAGCAATTGTTCTTAGTCAGATGACCAAAGCATTTGTAAAAATAGAATCTCATCTGCAAAGGCAGGTTACCTCAAGCTAATTTAGAAAGAAAAAAATATGAGTTATTATAGAATAGACCGACGAGATTTCGCGATTGGAGATATAATCCGTGCAAATGCTGCATTCATCAATAATATTAATGCTGCACGTACTGCAATAGAAGATTTATTGGAAATGAACCGTCCAGAAGCAAAACCAAACAGGAATGAGATAGTTAAATTATTTGATTCGTTTTCAGCTGCAAAAAAATATTGGATTCTAGATACTGATTCAAAATTTTACGAGGTTGAAATCGCGGAAGATGATATACTGCATCGGGGGAATTATCCTTTGGTTGAAAGTTTAGCACTCGAAACGGATGGTGGAATTAGAAATGCCATTGCATTGCAATACTGGAATGAAGAAGTTGCAGGCGACGTAGACGATGTTGTTGTGGAAAATTATGTAAATCAGGCAACTGTAATTAGAATTGTCTGCAATGATGAAGAAGTAAGGAAGAACACTAAGAGAGCTTACTATAACCAGGATACGATGAAAAATGTTGAAATTTTACAGGATGAATAAACTATTAATTAGTTTTAACCTATATTTTCTTCCTTCCTTAATTCTTCAATGAAATATTTAGGCGTAATCCCCGTATAGCTTACAAAAGCGTTTACGAAACGTCGGGTTGTGGAGTAGCCGGCTTCCAGGGCAAGAGCTTCGTGCGTGTAGTTCTGAAGGATCTTTTCATTTCTGATCCTCTTGGCTATATAGTCTATCTTAAGGGAGTTGATGTACTGGTAGAATTTTAGGTTTCTGTGGCGTAAAATTATAAGCGACAGGTATTTGGTGTTTGTATTGAAATGGCCTGCAAGTTTGGTGAGGTCAAGATCCTTTTCCAGGAATTTCCTGCCGGATTCAAATTTTTTCAGAGACTGCAGCACGGCCTGTTCGGCATCCCTGCTGATTACGAAATCAGTGTCATCGTTTTTTTTCCGCTTTTGCTTTGTCGGCCTGTTCAATTTTTTGGAGCAGTTTTTCATACTTCCTGCGCGATTCGCTTTTGATTCTAAAGAAACATATTATACCGAATGCGATAAACAGAAACATGATGCTGATAACCGATATGGATATCAGATCATTGTGCTTCTCACAGCAGGTCTTGCGTCTCATATTCCTTGCGGATTTTTCCCTGGAGATAGGCATAGGAGAGATGCAGCTTCTTATCCACTTCCCACAAGTATGTCTTTGATCAGGATGTCTGCAACCTTTGGGCTAATCCAGTAGGCGCAGTCGAAGTAGGTGGTCCGTTCTTACAATTTAAAGCCTTGTTTCAAAAATATCGCTTAAATAATATTATACATCGAGTAAAAATACCTGTTTACTCTGAGTTGAAGTTTTTATTTTGAATTACGATAAGTTATTGTTTATTAACACTTAGTTTAAAAAATGTTGTGATATTTAAGTATTTAAATAGATCTTATGATACTTGTAAAGAAGTGTGGACGGAGTAGTAGTAATACAAGTTAAGAAAGAATTGGATGTTAACTTAAGGCAATTGTATTCAAATCTTTTACTGTTTGTTACGTTGTATTTGATAACACATGGAATATTTTTTCAATTAAGTATTTCATTTGATGAAGAGTATTCGGTAGTAAATAAATCAAATACATTATGTAATATGAAATCAGCCTATTTATACGTTCGTGTGAGTACGGACGAACAAAAGAGAAAAGGATACTCCTTACCAGAACAGGAGGACAAGCTATTGAAATATTGTAAATATTACGATATAGAAGTCAAAGGAATTTATCGCGAAGATTACTCAGCCAAGAATTTCAATAGGCCAGAATGGAACCGATTATTTTCAGAAATTAAAAAGAAATCATCAGGAGAAGATAAAAATATACTATTTGTCAAATGGGATCGATTTAGCCGTAATATTGAATATGCGTACGAAATGATTGGAAAGCTTCGGAGATATAAAACAACAGCAAAGGCTATTGATCAGCCAATTGATTTCTCTGTGCCGGAAAGCACAGTTATGCTGGCAGTATATTTAGCTGTTCCGGAAGCAGAAAATACGCGGCGAGCCCAAAACACAGCAAACGGCATTCGACGGGCAAAGCTTATGGGCAGACATCCAAGTAAGGCACCATTAGGATTTATCAATTTGACATCAACGGATGGCAAAAAAGCTATTGCTCCTAAAGAACCTGAAGCCGAAATTATAAAATGGGCTTTTTATCAAGTTGCCAAGAATGATCATAAAATAACTGAAATCATGAAAATAGCTCATGATAAAGGGTTAATATGTTCAAGATCACACTTTTTCAGGATTTTGCACAACCCAGTTTATTGCGGGCTTATACCGATCAAACTTGATTCTAGTGAAGAGAAAGTGGTGAAAGGATTACATGAACCATTGATATCTGAGTCTTTATTTAAGCAGGTTCAGTCTGTAATTAATACAAAGAGAAGAACTACTGCCAAAAGAAATGATTTACAATCATTATTTTTTCTTAGAGGTTTTTTAACCTGTCCTGTTTGTGATCGAAAACTTGGCGGAAGTGTTTCAAAAGGACGATCAAAAAAATATCCATATTATCATTGTCGTGATGGCTGTAAGACAAGGATAGATGCACTCTTTCTTAATGATTGTTATCAAAATAAACTTCAACGATTAATACTCTCAAATAATACAGTTGAATTATTTAAGAACATTTTAGAAGACCAAAATATAAAGACACAGAAAGCAAGTTATTTATATGCTCAAAAAGTATTAGAGAGGAAAATAAAAGAGGAGGGAGTAACCCTTTCTCGAGGCAGAAAATTATTTATTGCCGGAATATTAAAAATTGATGACTATAATGAATTAAAAAAAGAGAATCAAGTCAGTACCAAAAATCTTAAAAAGGAAGCACGTGATATTGTCGTTAAATTAAAAGCCATTGATAAAAAAAATTAAGTAGAAGAGAACGCGTTAGTCGAAATCTTTCAAAGATTTTCTGAATTTGATGTCTCAGACAAAAGGCATCTTGTAAATCTTATTCCACCGACTGATATTGATTTTAAAACAGGAGCACTTTCTTTAAATCTAAATCAGGCATTTTTAAAAATACTATCAAAAAAAAGTAACCGAAAAAACAATAAAAAAAATGAATTTCATTGAGAAGAATGTTTCAGTAGAAAAAGCCGCTATTATTCTTTCCAAGAATGGTATTCAGGTAGATGAGAAGGAAGCCAAAATTATTTTGGAATTACTATATTTAGTTTCAAAAAATTACGATAAACCAAAAGAGAAAAAAATCCTATATCCTTAACGGGACTTCGAACCATCATTCAGCTTCGATTAAATCTCAGATAAAGCCACTTTTAGACTGTTTATTTCTAACAGACTAAGAATTCCTTGTGAAAAATTCGAACCATAAAATATTAGGTCGTAAAGGCTTGAAAAATCTACAAATTTGTGCATAAAAAAAGAGACAACTATTATATAGTTGTCTCCTTAAGTGACCTTACTGAACAATTTACAAACCATTTTATGAACGATTTAAAGAAATTGGCTTATTTTCAAGTGAATTTGTAAGATAATTTTTTGATTTTTTGTTTTGAAGCGGTTTGCATGTATCGTTAGGGTATGTATTGAAAAACGTTAAATAACTTTATGCTTTTATCTTTTAGCTGTAATAATTATTTGTTGGGTAGATACTTGCATATCTAGATAAAATATAGTGATTAAAAATAAAATATTTATTTAAGAAAATGAATATCAAAATTTGTTGATGATATAATTCAACCTTTCAGATAAAACAAACTTTAGATTTTTTAATTGTGTAAGATTTAATACAGGATATTATTTTATTTAATTTTTATAATGCTTTAAATTGATCGCGTTAAAAGAATATGAAATCATTAAGTAGCTCCAAATAGCAAGTTTATTTTCATCTTGTATTTTTGGCAGATATTGCATTGCGTTTGTTGATTTATAAAAAGAAAAGGCATAATTAATTTCCAGTTCTTTGACAGGTAAGTACTTCAAAGAAAAATCATTTTCATATCCAAGAAACTTTGTCATTTTTTGACCCAAATTATTTAAAAGCGGGTATCGAGTATAAAAAAGGTGAAAATCAGAACGAAGAGATAGTTTACTATTTAAGGGAATTACGGTAAATAGATAAGGATTTACTAAACCTTTTCCGTTAACGTCGGAGGGAAAACGGGTAAAGACATTCATATTTCCATTGAACTTCCATGATAGATTAGGACTGCTGCCACTAATTATTTCTGCACCTAAACGCCAAGTAGATTTCAATAGAGATAATTTAACTTCAGGTTGAAAATAGTAAGCAAATAATTTTTGACCTTTTGAATTACGTCCAAACTGCCAATATGAATTTAAAGTATAATACCATTGTTTCGTTTTAAATTCTATTCTTCCGCCTGCTGTTGCACGAGTATACAATTTCCCTGAACTTGAGTTTTCTAAAAAATCAACAGCATTCAATGAATTAAATGAAAATCCATGATTGTTATTGTAATTGAGACTATTTACCAACAGGTATTTATACCTATTTGATGCAACAGGAGAGTAGGCTGACTCAAATTCAGTGCTGTAGTTTCTGGTAAACAAAAAGAAAAAATCATTAGAGAAATATTTTGAGTATTTCATTATCCGTATTCCTTCATGGGCTCTCCCTTGCTGTGCCCAAGGAGCATCAGAAAATAATCTGCCATTATCTAATAAAACACTTTGCCTTCCCAATCGTACATTTAGAGATTTAATCTTAGTCTCAAAATACAATTGATAAAAATTAATGCTTCCAACTTTGGAAGCTTTGCTGTTTTCATCCCAAAGATGAATTTCCTGTAAATCGGATTTAATAAGCCATTTTTCTCTAGCATACTGCATAGAAATTCTGTTTCTCTGGGTAATAATAAAATAAGGATCAATTGAATCGTTGGGAGGAAGAAAATAATTTGAAGTATATTCGACTCTTGGTCTGATTTCAATATTCATTAGAAACTGTTGGGATAAGCTATTTTTTTGCTGTGCGTATAATTGAAATACACATAAATTAATAAAAAGTAATAAGATTTTTTTACTCGCAAGTATTTTGACTATCATACTTCTAATATCCTATAGAATTAGTGTATAAAAGTAATAATAGTATTCATATTTACAATATTATAATTACGTTTGATAATCCGCATTTATAATTTGTTCTGTTAAATCAGTAATGCGATTAGAGCCGGCACTTCTACCAAAGAATCTATGACAAATGCAAAAGCCTGAACGATGATTATTACCAATACTCCATGCATGCAGCAATGTTAAGCTGGAAAATACTGCCCGTCGCTGTTAAAGAAGATCAAAATCTGTCTCACAATTTGTGTGAAACAGATTTTTTTTGGTTTCTCTATTGGTGCAGCGATAAAAAAAATAATTTTGAAGAACATTCTATACTTTTAAATTACCAAATATCATAACTGTAATATTTTTAATGCTCCTCTAGCGACTATGAAAAACACACAAACACCAATAATAAGATCGGGTACCATTGAATTAGTAAAGTATACTAATATACCAGCAATTATGACTCCCATATTAATTACAATATCATTCGAAGTAAAAATCATACTAGCTTCCATATGTGCCTCTTTACTTTTAGATTTTTGAAGCAGGTAAAGGCATAACGAATTACCTACAAGTGCAAATAATGAAACTATTATCATAGTTCCGTATGCAGGAATATGGTCTGAGTCTACAAATCTTCTTAAAACTTCAATAAGTCCCAAAACTGCAAGACCAATCTGAAAATAACCACTTATTTTTGCTACACTTCCTTTTCTTGAAGCTGTGCTCCCGACAGCAAACAGAGCTAAACCATATACAATGCTATCGGCGAACATATCCAAACTGTCGGCAACCAATCCCATCGAATTGGATATAAAACCTGTAATTATCTCTATTAGAAAGAATGAAAAGTTTACAATGAGAACCTGCCATAATAACTTACTTTGCTGTGAGTCACTGTTTGTCTCTACATGTTCTGATGTATGTTCTGATGCCAGCAGAGTGCTGTCCAGATTAAGAGTATCAATTGCATTTGTTATAAGAGTGTCGTCGTCCGTATGATAGATCTTTAATCTTCTGTTTGCAATGTCAAAATCAAGCTGTTTGATTTGTTCTAAACCAGCGAGCTTCATTCGTATTAATTGTTCCTCACTGGGACAATCCATTTTTCTTATATTATATATACTTTTTTTCATAAGACTATATTTTAATCTTAATACCTGCATTTACAACAAATCCGTCTAACGGTGCATAAATATCTTTGAAAACAGGATTTGAAATTGGTCCTGTGTAGATACTTCCAAATTTTGTCTGTCTGGTATCAGTAAAATTTTCAAAATTGGCAAAAATTGAAAAATTTTCCCAAAGCTTTTCTACCATGAAGCCGAAAATCCAATATTCCCTTCCAGTTGTACCATCACTTAACTTTTGAGGACTGTAATAATAAGCTTCTAAACCAGCTTTCCATTTATCTTCGACTTCATACATCAAAACATTATTTAATCTGTGTTTAGCAGTTAAAGGATTTTGAGATTTTATGCCATTGTTGTCTATCGAAGCATCAGTAAAAGTGTACCCAACAAATAGTTTAAAATCTTTATAGCCTAATTTCACATTTGTTTCTGTTCCTTTTGTATCTAAATATCCATTAATATTTACAAATTGGTAAAGGTCATTAGGAAGCGAAGTTAAAATCAGTGGATTATCAACATTTGTATAAAAGAATAATTGATTCAATGATAATGAAATATCTTCGGTAATTTTAGTTTTATAATTCACATCAAAGTTAAGTCCGTAACTTTTTTCAAGTTTATTGAAATCACTATTAATAGGGAGTACATTTTGATATTGAATACGCTCGCTTTCTTCGGTAAAAATAGTTGGTGTTTTGTAGCCTAAACCGCCACCAAGTCGTGAAGTAAGTTTGGAATTAATTTTAAATAAAGCTGAGATTCTAGGTAATAATGAGAATCCGTAATCAACAACATAATCACCTCGAAGACCAGTCTCGATATCCAGCCATTCTTTAGCTTTGACGGTATTCTGAACAAAAGCACCATAAGTGATCTGATTATAGTTTCTTAATGGAAAAGCTGTCTGGCTGTTTTCAGTAAACTTGTCAGTATATAAATTTCCACCAGCAACCCATTCTGCAATTTCTCCATTTTTAGAATAGCTGATTTCTGAGAAAGTACTGTTCTGCAGGCCATCAAAAATATAGTCAGGAATAGTTATAATGCGGCTGAAATTATTAAAACTGTTTTTAATGGTAATAGATTCCTGATCATTAAATTTATGAGTAAGGGTGAACTGAGTGCTTATTCTCTGCGTTTTATTTTTTTCGAAATAACTGTCAGGGTATTTATTTTCGTCTTTTATATAGTCAATATTCCCGCCGATACGATTTTCAAAAACTGTATTAATGCCAAAATTTAGTTTAGTGTTTTCATTAAAATTGACAAAAAGTTTTGGATTAAAATTAAAGCGTTCGAATTTTGGAATCGCAGTAAGCTGTATATCAGCAGGGTCATAAGGAGCGTTTCGGTCATGAGATGCAAAAACAGTCAATCCAATTTTATCAAACTGCTGGGAATAAAAACCATTAATATTCAAACCAAGAGCGGAAGTCCCATTAATTAGAAATCGCAATTCTCTTTCTTCGGTAGGGGTTTTAGATACAAGATTAACCAAACCTGCAATTGCACCACCTCCGTAAAGGGTAGAGGCAGAACCTTTAATTATCTCAACCTGTTTTAAATCTAACGGAGGAGTCTGCAGCAATCCCAGTCCGCTTGATGCACCTGAGTATACAGGAAAACCATCTTTTAAGATTTGTGTATATCGTCCGTCTAGTCCCTGAATTCTGATTGAAGAATTTCCAGAAGTAGCTGAAGTATGCTGGGTCTGGATTCCGGTACTTTCATTAAGCATCATACGGATATCCCCCGGTTTCATATTTGCTTTTTCTTCAAGTTCTTCTCCTGCTATAAACTCAACTCTGGTTGGAATATTGCTGATTGTTCTTGTACCTCTTGTAGAAGTTACCACTATTTCTTTCATTTCTTCGGCTTCTTCTTCCATTTCACTTTGCAATGCAATTTCTATAAAATTGACAGCTGCAGGCACTTTAAAAAGTGTTTTATTGGGAGCATAACCCTCTATTGAGATCGATAATGTGTAGTCTCCATTTTTAAGGTTTTCGATAATGATGTTACCATTATTATCTGATGACAAAACTTCATTGGTTTCTTCAATTTTAGCTGAAGCACCTTTTACAGGTTCATTGGTTGATGTATTTTTTATATGGAATGTGATTTTATTCTGTGCCTGTACAGTGCCAATAGATGCTATTGCCACAATCAATAAAATATATTTAAACATTTGTGATTTCTTAATGTTAATAAAGGTGATAAGCCCGCTTAATTGAAGTTAAGCAGGTAAAAGCGGTATTTTATTAAGAAATTTTAGGAGGCTGCCAGATTTTGCAGATGAAAGAAGAATCGACAAATTTATAGTATGATAGTGTCTGTGAAGCTTCTTCAATTGTGAATTCTAATTTTTCGGTAATAATTGAAGAATTAAAGTTTATTGTAAAACCAATACAGGTTCCACAGGAATAAAATGGCGAACATTTTCCATTGCATTCATCACCGCAGTCATGATACTCACCCTTGCAGTTTTTTTCCACTCTACACTCAGAGTGTTTAGCAAACGCAGAGCAAGGTACTGTCGAAAGAAACAGTACAATGAACGATAATATTGTTACCCATATTTTCACGCGTCAAAATTATAAATATTTTACTTAGTAATTTCATGTAATTGTTTTTCTTTCGGCTAAGTTTTCTGTTTTTTTGTTAATATAAATATAAAATTATTGTGCTAGTCTTATATAACAAGGATTAAAGTGGTTTGTATTCTGTCAAGTCACCTTTTAAAATATTCAAACCATATATATTTATAGGTAAAAGTCTGGTTAAATACAATTTAAAAGCATAAAAAAAACGCTAATTCCTCGGAATTAACGTTTTTTTAAGAAGTGACGTTTAGTTCACAATTTACAAATCATTTTATGAACGATTTAAAGAAATTAGCTTATTTTCAAGTGAATTTGTAAGATAATTATTTTAAAAGTTTGTTGATAAGCGGTTTGTATGTATCGTAAGGGTTAAATGTTAAAAATCGTTAATTCAGTAATAGATGTGATTTCTGTCATAATAACTTATAGATTTAAGTTGAAGAGAGCGAAAAAAAATGTCATCAGTAAATTTAAATTATTATTCTTAAAATTTTATAATCAAAATTTGTATATGATAATCTATTGTCCATTAGAAATTATTCAATTTAGCAACATTTTTTATCTTGCTGAATTGGTGGACATGGCACAGTTCCATAACTGCAATATACACAGCAATCACCTTGATTTGGTTTAAGAGTTTGTTTGCAGTTCTCACATTCGTAAAAAAATTGGCATGCATCAGTTGGCATAGTTTCTTCTTTACTGTGGGAGCAAAGGGGGCAGGTTATTATTGATTGTAGAACGATTTTCATTTTAATTTTTTGTTAGTTACTGTATAGCCTGTTGAATTTATTGCTTTTTCAATTTCATTAATAGTAGTTTTGGAATTATCAAATTCTACAATTGCGTTACCATTAGTATAATTTACATTTGAATTTATTATTCCAATCAATTTATTCACTTCGTGATTCACGTGTTTTTCACAGCTGGCACAAGTCATTCCGCTTATTCTAAACTCAGCTTTTTGAGTGCTGGTCTTTTTCACGACCAAGACTTTCTTTTCTGTATTTGGATAAAAAATGCTTGAGTAGTAAGGAAACGAAAGCATGAGGGCTGCAATTACTGTAATTATTCCTAAAAACATTTTTGAATTAACGAATTTCGGATTTTCTTCTCTATCGCAGTTACAGTCTATCAGCTTTTTAGTTTTCAGCTTTTGATACCAAGATAAACCAATAATTATAACAGTCAGGCCGATGAAATAAGGCCTCATTGGTTCAAGCCATGAAAAAGCAGAAGCAATCCCGCTTGTTCCGGCAACTAATGCTAATATGGGAGTAATGCAGCACAATGAAGCAGCTAATGCTGTGAAAAATCCGGCTCCGATCATTTTATTCTCTGTTTTCATATTTTTTCTAAAATTTCATTTTGTGCTAAAATTTCGAAGAAAGGTTTCAGCATTTTTTCATATTCCTTTGTCAATGAATAGAAAATGGTCTGCGCTTCCCGTTTAGTTTCAATAAGTTTTCTGTCTTTTAGTTTCCGTAAGTGCTGTGAAATTGCAGAAATACTCATTTCAAGAATATCACTTATGTCACAGACACAGAGCTGTTTTTCTTCATAAAGTAAAAAGAGAATTCTTAATCTCACATTATTGCCAGCCAATTCAAGCCCACTTGATAAATAGTCAAATGAGGTATTGAGTTCTGATACTCTGTCTTTACAGCGGATTATTTGTTTAATATCTGCTTGCTGTCGTATACAAATTATATCTTCCATAATGCAAATTTATACTTTTTGCTTATTTAAGCAAATGCTAAAATACAAAATAATTGAATTAAAATTTTGAATGATTCCTGCCCATAAAAAAAGACAACTTTTTGAGTTGTCTTTTAAACAGTAAAGCGAAATATTACTTTTTGCAATCTTTCGGAGCACAAGTTCCCGAATCGTCACTACAGCAATGCGTAGAACATTTTTCAGTGCAGTTTTTCTTTGCATCAGTTTTTGATAAGTTCGCATAAGCGAAGATACTTCCAGCAGACAATACCAATGCTGCAAGAGTAATGTACATTTTGTTTTTCATAATTTTAATTTTAATGATTAATACTACTTAAGACGCACTAATCTAAAAATGATGCAGGCTTTGCTGATTTTTTTTTTTTAACAGCCTGAATTTTCTATATATGAAGTTTTCAAAAATGATTCGGTGTTATCAGCATTTTCCTCCGCTGCATGATTTTTTAGAGGTAACGTTCATAATATTTCCACGGCGGTCTAATTCAATACTGCAGCAATCCAGAAGCATTTCCTTTAATTTGGATCTGCCTCTTTGCACTCTAGAACGGATGGAAGGGTAGGCAAGGCTGTATTTTTCTGTTAAGTCTTTCTGTTTAATTCCATGTATTTCGCTATCCATGATAATGTCCCGATAGTCTTCCGGCAGCCGCTCAATGAATTTTATTAAACAGCAGTCCAGACTTTCCGAAGTATCAAAATCTGTTTCATGCATAATCTTTTGCATCATACATTCGGTCAGCTCTGATTTCTTATGATTGGAATCTTTTCGGTAATAATCAATAATGGAATTTCTTGTGATTGTGAAAATCCAGCTTTTTAGTTTGCCTTCGTCGGTAAGTGATCCTAAATTCTCGTTTATCTTTATAAAAACTTCCTGCAAAACATCGGATGCATCGTCGGTATCATTTATACGAGCCTTTATATATCTGCCCAAGATGATATAAAACTGATTGTGAATAGTATTTATTTCCAAATTCATAAAATTTATCTTCTGCTTATGCAATAAGATGGATTAACAACAATTGATTTTACTTCTGAAATTATTCCATAAGTTGGCCGTTTTTGGAATGCATAAGAAAAGATGAAGAATTGCCATTAGGATAGCTCCCGGCAAAAGATTTACAATTAACAGATTAAAGAATCCTGGAGATTGATTTATATTGTAAATCATAATTTCCCCATTTTGAAAAGTAAACCTGATGGAGAGATAAACTGCAATTGACGCAAAATGAAAACCATTTACAAATAAATGGACAATGTATTCCCAGCGGGGAAGCCCTCCCATAAACTGCCTGCTGTCTTTTTCTATAAAAGCATCGTAACCGAGAACCAGTATATCCAGAATGACAATGGTCAAGCCTATTACAAAACTAGTATGATTATCCTGTTTCAAGAACAGAAAATAAAGGATTGCCGGAAAGAAGACAGCTCTCAAAGTATGGGTAATGTGCTCGGTTTTACTTTCTTCTCGATCGTGAAGCTGGTATTTGAAAATATGCAGATAAAAGCCGTCATATAAGGCCAAGACCGCAAATAGGACAAGAAAGAAGGATGAAATGATAATTGCTGTTTCCATTTTATTTTTGATTGATTATAAAAGCAAAACTATTGGAAAGTATAATTAGCAAAAAGGACAAATGTCCTCGAATTTACAGACTAATTTCTTTTCTGATCCTGCTCAGCGTCCTGCGTGTTATTCCAAGATAGCTTGCAATATCATTTACTGAAGCCTTGTTTACAACAGCAGGCTGTTCCTTAAGCATGCGCATGTATTTTTCCTTTGCAGTTTCATTGCACAAAACACTGGCATACTGTTCCATTACCATATACTGCCGTTCGGCAATTGTCCTTCCGATATTCTGCCAGAGAGGGCTCTTTTGATAGAGATTCTGCAGGTCATTGTAACTGATTGTTATAAGTTCCGTATCTTCCACTGCCTGAATGGAAAGTTCCGAATGCTGCTGCGAAATAAAGCTTTTATATGAAGCTGTCAGATTATTTTCTGCACAGAAGCAGGAAGTCACTTCTTCGGATTTTTCATTTATGTAATATGTCCTTAGCAAACCTTTTTTAATAAAAGCCGCTTCATGAGAGGTTTTGCCGATCTCTGCAAAATAACTGTTTCGGGCTAATGTCCTTGTTTTGAAATACTGACTGTACTTTTCAAATTCCTGATCGCTTAGAGGGACAATGCTCTTTAAAAATAATTTAAAACTTTCCATAGCAGGTTTTATTTCAATACATTAATATGCTTTTCTAAGCATAAAGGCGTAAATGTCCGGAAGAGGACTCTCTTCAATAGCGCGGGCTGCTTTTTCAATATCATACGGAACTCTTATGAATTCTACTTTAATGCCGTCTTTTTTGGAAATATTGCTGCTTTTTTCAATTGTTATCACAGCATAACAGCAGTGTGGATTTCTATCTTTAGGTTTTCCAACCGACCCTGCATTAATGGCGTGAAAATAAGTGCCTTTTTTATTTGGATTTTCCAATATGCGATGATACGGCAGATGAGAATGTCCGCAGATAAGAATGTCCGTATTGGAATCAAGAAAGATGTCGGTAAAATCTTTCTCATTTTTATCCTCAAGCAAATATTCCCTGTTGCTGTAAGGACTCCCATGGACCATCAAAATTTTTATAAGTCTGCTGGCCGTCTGGTATTCAAGTTTAATATGGGCAGGAAGAGCAGAAAGATATTTGATCTGCTCTTTGCCCACAATCTGATATGCGTAGCTTTGAATGTCATTTGAACCGTCATTATGTATCTCGACAGCTTTGACATCGTGATTTCCTGCAAGGGTAGGGATATGCTTTTTACGAATCTCATTGATCACGGCATTGGGGCATAAATTGTAGCCTACTAAATCTCCTAAGCAGTAAACGGCATCAATATTCTGCTCTTCAATACTTTTTAGGGTCTGCTCCAATGCGGGGAAGTTCGCATGTATATCCGATATTATTGCAATTCTCATATTTCTTTTAAGCAGTTTCTGCAGGCAGTTGTTTTGTAAAATACTTTTTTCTAAACCAAAATGCAAGGTTTACCAGTGCTATAAGAGCAGGTACTTCTACCAAAGGACCAATAACACCTGCAAATGCCTGTCCGCTGTTTATTCCGAATACTCCAATTGCCACGGCAATAGCCAATTCAAAATTATTGCCGGTGGCTGTAAACGCAATAGATGTAGCCTTTGAATAGTCAGCCCCAAAATATTTTCCTGTAAAAAAGCTGATGACAAACATTAAAGTAAAGTATATGACAAGCGGTATTGCAATACGCACGACATCCATCGGGATTTGAACAATAAGTTCCCCTTTCAGGCTGAACATTACAATGATCGTAAAGAGCAGTGAAATAAGAGTAATCGGTGAGATAAACGGCACGTACTTATCCTCAAACCATTCAGAGCCTTTTAAAGCTATCAAAGCATAGCGGCTTATGATTCCCAGAGCAAATGGAATACCTAGATAGATACCCACACTCTCGGCAATCTGTGCAATGATGATATTGACTTCAAAACCATCATATCCAAAATAGGGAGGTAGAATGGTTATAAAAATGTAAGCGTATACACTATAAAGCAGTACCTGAAAAATACTGTTTAGGGCAATTAGTCCTGCAGCATATTCGCGGTGTCCGTCTGCCAGATCGTTCCATACCACAACCATTGCGATACAACGTGCCAGGCCAATCAGGATCACCCCGATCATGTATTCAGGATATCCGCTTAAAAACAGGAGCGCCAACAAAAACATCAAGACAGGGCCTACAATCCAGTTCAGGAATAAAGAGGCGCCCAAGACTTTAGTGTTCTTGAAAACCTGTCCCATCTGTTCGTATTTTACTTTTGCCAGTGGCGGGTACATCATCAGGATAAGTCCTATTGCCAATGGAATGTTTGTTGTTCCGCTGGAGAAAGAATTGATGAAATCTCCGCTGGAAGGAATAAAGTATCCTATAGCCACGCCTATAGCCATAGCAAGGAAAATCCAAAGGGTCAAGAAGCGGTCAAGGAAGCTTAACTTTTTGCGTCCGACAGCTGGTGCACAGTTATTTGCTGACATTTTATTTTTTTATTTGTGAGAATATGTAAAACATTTCAGTTCCAATCTGCAGACTGCGCTCCAGATAAGTTTCTTTCTGCTGAGGCGTTCCGTCGGAAATTTTTGGATCTTCAAAAGTGATCGGGATTCTTTTCTCAGCGCCTGCTATAAACGGGCATCCACCGTCAGCCTGCGAACAGGTCATTATTGCGGCAAATCCGCTTTCAGGATTGAAATCATCATCATAGGTTTTGGAAAAACCGATAACAGGAAGTTCGTCAGCTGAATATTTTATTGAATAAACGGGGTTTGAACCCTCTGAAAGGGTTTTGATGTTGAATCCTGAATCCTTCAAAGTCTCCGCTGCCATCGGGAAAAGGGCAGTAGCCTCGGTTCCTCCTGAATAGCATGAAACGTTTTTGATGCCGTAATAGGCGGCGGCAGTCTGCGCCCAAACCTGCGATAAGTGGCTTCTTCTGGAATTATGCGTGCAGATCAGGTTTAGTCTGGTTTCCAGCTTACTGTCCACTTTGGTCTGAATGAAGTCGATTAATGGCTGCAGGACTGCTTTGCGATCTTCAGAGATCTGCTTAAAATCAAATGATTTAACGGTATTCTCAATTTGTGGATATAACATAGTTTTTTGGCTGTAAAGGTTTATTGATTATCTGTTTAATGATTAGCAGCATCCTCCGCCCGGAGTGCATGAAGAAACATTATCAGTATTTAGCTGAGATAATTTTACTTTAGGCTTATCAGATGGAATACCGCACTGCTCCTGAGCTAAGCAGGCTGTCTGTTTATTAAGCAGAGTGAAGTTTTTGCCGTTAAAATCCAAATCGTATTTCCCGATTGTAGTGTTCTGGTACTCCACTTCAATTTCATTGTCTTCAATTCCCAAGACTTTTTCTGAAAGCTCAATGATGTGGATCAGTTTCTGAGGTTTAAGCCTGTGCTCGTAGTCGTTGGCATCCCAAAGCTGGAAGTTTACAACTGTTTCTTTTCTTACTGTTCCTCCGCAGTCGATGAAGTTTTTGGTAACCAAGCCTACTTCAGTTACGTGAAAATATTCTGGTACAAATGTGCCGTCCGGCAATTCAAAATTTACAGCTTCCACTGTTTTAAGCACTTCTTTAATTTCTGAAAGTTTCATAATTTTTTATATTTAGTTAAACTATATTTTTTATTAATTAATAACGGAGCTTCTTCTTTCAAGAAGCGCAGTATTTCTCCAGATACCATTCTGTTTTCCGATTTTTTCTCTTGTTCCAAGTATTCGGAAGCCTGCTTTTTCATGGATGCGGAGACTTGCTGTATTCTCAGGAAAGATTCCTGCCTGAAGCGTCCAGATTCCTTCTGTTTCGCTCTGTCGGACAAGTTCATTTAAAAGGGTAAGCCCGACTCCTTTTCCTGAATGTGCTGGATCCACATATACGCTCACCTCTGCAACCCCCGCATAAACGCAGCGTGAAGAAACAGGTGTAAGGGCAGCCCAGCCAATTACCTTGCCATCTTCCTGCATCACAACCCGGCATGACTTAAGATGTGACTGGTCCCAGTCTTCCCATGAAGGGGCGCTGGTCTGGAAAGTGGCATTGCCGGTATCTATCCCTTTTTGGTAAATTATTTTTACCTGATCCCAGTGTTTATCCGAAAGTTTTCTGATTTCCATATTTTTATAGATTAGCAGCATTCACTTCGCTTTTTTGCCAAATGATCTGATATATGCTCAAAGAAACCTTTTATCTTTTCAAGTCCAGGTTCGTTGATGCAGTAGCAGATAGAATTTCCTTCGATGCTTCCTTTAATCAGTCCCGCATTTTTCAATTCTTTCAAATGCTGTGAAACGGTCGGCTGTGAAAGGGGAAGTTCGTTTACAATATCTCCGCAGATGCAAGCATCCACTTTTAATAAATATTCCATAATAGCAATACGCGCAGGATGGCCTAATGCTTTTGCTAAAACAGCCAGCTCGTTCTGGCTTTCTGTAAAGTGATCTGTTTTTGTTGCTCCCATCGTTTTATATTTATATTGCAATATTACGATAATAATTTAAATAAAAAAAAATATAAAGATTTATTTTTATGAAGATGAAGGCATCGGCTAAGAAAAAGATTCGATGCATATGGTTTTATAATATTGTTTGTTACCCGAATGCTAGTTTTATCAAACCAATGTATAAAGCAATAATTACATGGTTTATCGTTAGCTGATATTATATAAATACAATACAAACTGAACAACCCATAATTAGAAAGATGTTCAGCATTTGCAGTTATTTGTTATTAATAATACCAATTTTAAATTTAAAATTGGTATTATTAGATTTTCATACTGGTTCAATTTCGATCATTAATTTGAATGGACTTCCACACCGTTCAAATGAAAGACAATTTAAAAAAATTGATATCCTTCAATATTAACCGATTAATCTTAATTCTAGAATTTGGTCTTACAATAATTTACTATTGTACTTATAAGCTAGTAATTTAAAATAAATCCTGCACCAAAGCCCATATCACTGTCATAGTGTGAAGACAAAGAACCCCATCTGGTAATTATATAGCGTAGTCCTGCCATATATTCCTTGTCTGTATTCCACATCAAATTCATTCTAAGCCGTTTAGAAACGGGAATGTCTTTACGTTCAAATTGTAATCTGACTTTACCATCGGTAAAAACTTCAGCTTGTGCTACTATTAACATAGGTAGGATGTAGTTAACCCCTAGACTTACCACTGCACGTTTATCCTTAGTATTGGTTTGTCCAAAAAGATTATTTTCTTGTATATCTTCTCCCATTCTTCTATATCTCCAGTCAAATCCTATAAAAGGCATTAACCATTGCATTTTTCCAATATATCGACCAATATGTGTTTCTGTTTCATAACCATGCATGTCATTGTATCCTAACCTCCATTCGGTTCCAATGCTCCAGCGTGTACTTTGATACATTGCTTCACCGTCATTTCCATTGGTGGCAAAATCATTTTCTGCCATAAAGTGGAATTTTCTGTCGTCGGCAAAAAGTTTTCGCTGTGCTAGTTTTGGGTTTGGTATTTCAGGATTGGCCGGCTGATTTTCATAAGTAAAAACCCTGCCCATTCCGCTCATCATATGATATAAAATATGGCAGTGAAAAAACCAGTCTCCATCAACATTGGCATTAAATTCCAAAGTATCGGTTTCCATAGGCATTATATCAATCACATTTTTTAATGGTGCATATTCTCCTTGTCCATTAAGAACCCTGAAATCATGTCCATGCAAGTGCATTGGATGGCGCATCATAGAATTATTATGCAAAATTATACGTACATTTTCACCTTTTTTAATTAATATTTTATCAGCTTCTGAAACCACCTTATTGTCCAGACTCCATACATATCGATTCATATTCCCCGTAAGTTCAAATTTTAGTTCTTTAACAGGGGCATTTTCGGGAAGCGTAGTTTTTGTAGGTGATTTAAGCATTGCATAATTTAGTGTTGTAATATCCGAAAGTGCATTGGCATTATATTGCTCAGCATCCATTTTCATTCCTTCCATCTTTGTACTGGTTTTAGGCTTTGTTTCACCTGTAATCTCAGGATACATTACTACATTCATATCCATCTTATTAAGGCTCATGCTCATTCCCATGTCATCCAGATCGCCATTCATTTTCATCATGCCGTTCATCATTTTCATTCCTTCGAAATATTTAAGTTTTGGCAAAGGAGCTACTAATTGCTTAATTCCGCTTCCGATGTAAAGGGACGTAGATTTTGTTCGGTCTTCGGGTGTTGCTAAAAATTCATAAGCTGTTTTATCAGCTGGAATAGTAACAACTATGTCATAGGTTTCAGAAACTGCAATAATTAGTCGATCAACCTCAACGGGTTCTACGTCATTCCCATCATTTGCCACAACCGTAATTTTCCCACCGGCATAGGTTAACCAAAAGTAGGTTGATGCACCTCCATTGGAAACCCGTAATCGGACCTTATCACCTGCTTTAAATTGGGAAAGCTGATTTTCATTTTTCCCATTGATTAAAAATTTGTCGTAATAAACATCACTGACATCCATGGCATTCATTCGCTTCCATTCATTTTTTATTTTGTCGCTGAAATACCCCTGTTTTATAGCTTCTGCATAACTTTGTGTAGTGCCCTTTTTAATAGCAAACCAGTCTGATGCATTGTGCAGTAATCGATGTACATTTTCAGGTTTCATATCTGTCCATTCACTTAGTATTATGGGAACGGAAGGCAAATCATCGATTCCCTTGCGAAAGGTCGGATCATCTGTCCTTTTATTCATAATGAACGAACCGTACATGCCTATCTGTTCCTGAAGTTCCGTATGGCTATGATACCAGTGTGTGCCATGCTGAATAATGGGAAAAGTATACAGATGCGTCGTATGGGGTTTAATTGGCATTTGAGTTAGATTTGGCACACCATCATATTGATTGGGTAAGAATAAGCCATGCCAATGCAAGGAAGTATCTTCATCCAGCTCATTGTGAACATAGATTTCCGCAGTATCTCCTTCTGTAAAGGTCAAAGTAGGCATAGGTATTTGTCCGTTAACGGCAATGGCCCTTTTTGCTTTTCCTGTAAAATTTACAATTGTGTCTCTTATATACAGGTCATATCGGACTACACGCGGTGGCGAAGTATTTTCTTCAGCTCTTTTCTGAGAAATAGAACTACTATTGCCGTCCTGAAGTGTCTTATTACCTTGGTCAGTTTGCTTGGTGGCTTTATTTTCTGCTGTTTTTGTTTGCTTGTCTGACTTTTCCGGAACTAGTTTCATACCGCACTTGGGGCAGTTTCCTGGTTTGGCTTCATGAATTTCGGGATGCATTGGACAAGTATACGTAGTGGGATTTGACTCTTCTTTCGAAGGCTTTTTATCCATTTCCATTGTTTTCATATCCTGAGCATAAATTAGGACAGGAAGCATGATAAAAACTAGTATTGTAAGTATATTTTTCATATTGCTATTTTTATAGAATATTGTTCTGTTATTTTTTTTTCATTTCACCCAACTTGGCTTTCATCTGCGCAATTTCAGCTTCTTGTGCTTTTATAATGTCTTGTGCAAGCTGACTTATTTCTGGATCTTGAAGGGAAGCCTCTTTGGCCATGAGGATTGCCGCTGCATGGTGTGGAATCATTGATTTTAAGAACTCTTTATCGTCAACAGCCGCTTGCAGTCTGATGCAGGAAAAAAAAATAATTGCAGCAAGGCCGCCTATGGCAAGTAATGCCATGTTCCACTTTTTATTCATATACATACTGCCCATTACAATAATCTCAATTATGAGCATCGGCATAGTCATTAGTCCTGCCATGTAAAATTGATTTACATTGGGAATGACATTAGCAAAAACATCTACCATCGAGTACATTAGGATGTACATAGCAATAAATGACAATACGATCATAAATGCTAATTTTTTGTACATTTTTGGGTTTTTCTCTTTTGAATGCTGCTGTGTTGTGTGTTCCATTTTCATGATTTTTTTCCTTTAAAAGTTATTTAGATTAATAAATTTTCCTCCAAAACAAATCTAATGGCACTATAATATAATACAGCATTAGCTTAAGTGGCGGGGATTTTTTCTGCGCTTGTATTTTTCAATGTGATATTGTAATAGCTTAATATTTATTTGCTTTTAAGTAATAATTGTAACTCTTCAAGCTGGTTTTTTAATTTTTCCGTGCCTTTCATTTTTTTCTGTTCTGCAATTGCAAGGGCTTTTTTTGCAGCCTCGATGGCATTGGGATAATCCTTGAGTTCTACTGAGATTTTCTGTCTTAAAGTCGGATAATAAAAATTTTCAGGATCTAATTTTTCAGCTTCAGCTAACCACGATACTGCTTGGTTGTTTGCTCTGCACGTGGCTGAATAATAATTTGCTGCCTGAAACAATAAAGTAGCATTTTGACTTTTTTCTTTAATAATATATTTGTCAATTAGGGCTAAAATTTCTTTGTCAGCTTTGCTTTTCATAGGTATTTTAACCATTGTGTTTTCCCATTCTATTTTAAGGAAGCCTTCTCCTTTACTGTTGATGTCATTTAATTCAATGGTAAAAGTTTCATAAAAACCAATCGTTTTTTCTGTGGGAACGGTAAAACGCATAACATCTTTTTTCTCATCATAACCAGTTTCGCCATGTAAAGTAATATCACTATTGATAATTATAGTCCACTCATTTTCTGAAGGAATTGAGAATACAGAATAAGTTCCTTCTCTTAAAATATTGTTTCCAAAAGCAATATCTTCATTAGTACTTATGGTCGTACAATCGCTGGCGCCTGTTCGCCAGAGTTTACCAAAAGGCACTAATTCGCCAAATATTTTTCGCCCTCTTACTAAGGGTCTGCTATAGGATATTTTGACTGTAGAACTTCCGATTTCTTGTTGAAATGATGCAGAGGGACTTGCAGGGGTAAGTTTAATTTGAATTTTTTCTTGTGCAGAAATTGATAACGATTGCATAATAATGAAGCTTAGCAGAATTATTTTTTTCATAGTTTTTAATTTTAAATTGATTTTGATATTTTTTCCATTATCGAATGGTCGCTGCCAAATTTGCATATAGCATCACAATTGGCTCTTAGTTCAGAAAACAGGATATACTTAATATTCATTTTAGAGTTTTTTATAACAGGTCTATTGAGTTGAAGGACTAAATCCTTTTCCCGATTATTTGGAATTATAATATAAAAAACTTCCTGTCCGTTTGAAATAGTAAAATATAGGTCAGACAACCGTAGTATGCCCGAATAGATACTAGTGCTCTTTTCTACTTCAAAGGCTCCTATAATTTTGTTTGTGCCTTTTTCGAACCACAACACATCAATTAACTTGATGGTATTTTGAGTGTCCTTGTCAGTAGGCAGCTCAGGGAATTTTCCAAGTGAAATAAAGGAGAAATTCTGCCCATCAAACGATTTGCTTTTATCATTGCTTGCCGGAGTAACATCGAAACCCAATGAAACTCCAATTTTTAATAAATGGTACTGCATTTCACTATGCAGATTTTCTTCTAGTTTTTCGTCAAGTATTTCTTTCTGACGTTTGTGTACGTTTTTTTCGAATCTTGCACGTTCTACTTCGCTTAAATATTCATCATTGCCTATTAGCATTTTCTGAGTTCCAATTTCAAAACACAATCCAGCGATGGCACCCAAATCATTTGAGAGCTGAGATTTATGCAAACTGTTAGTTTCCATTAAAACTTCTCTTATTTTAAGATATTCTGTCCAGCTTCCCAATTTTTTTTTGTCTTTAAAAAGAAAATTAAAACCATTTAGAATAGCAGTGTTGAATGGTGGGAACCAGGTTGGGTGTATGAAATATAGAATACTGGCAACCGCTGGCCCTAAGCCTTTAATTTTTAATTCATCGAGTCTTATGATTTCTTTTACAACCTGTTCTTCAGACTTGGCATTGATACAATTTTCAAGAAACTGACCAAAAGCCAATTTATTGTTTTGATTTTCATAGATATCTGGAATGCGTAATTTGGGTTTCCAGTAAAACGGATGTGAAACTCCGGCAAAGACTTGTTTTTGTTCAGCAATGCAGCTCAGTACAAATTCTAGGCTGCTTTCTTTGAAATCATTAGGAAAGGTTTTGCTTTTAATATCCTCAATGACTTGCAGAACACCGCGTCTTATAGTGCGAAATGCCTTTAATCGTTGATCGTTATATATAAACCAGGTATTGTAGACACTTTCGTTATCAATTTTATACTGCAGAATAATTTGTCCTAGATTGGTCATCTTTGTTTGTATAGTAAATTATTTATTCTTTAGAGTTTTAAACTTCTTAATCGCAATGCATTGACAATAACAGATACAGAACTAAAGCTCATTGCCAGGGCAGCAATCATAGGAGAAAGTAATATTCCGAAAAACGGATATAAAACTCCAGCTGCAACAGGAACCCCTAATACGTTGTATATAAAAGCAAAGAAGAGATTTTGTTTTATATTGCTCATTACAGCATGGCTCAGGTTTTTAGCTTTTACAATTCCTTGCAAATCTCCTTTTACCAATGTAATCTTGGCACTTTCTATTGCAACATCTGTTCCTGTTCCCATCGCAATTCCGATATCCGATTGTGCCAAAGCCGGCGCATCATTTATACCGTCACCCGCCATAGCAACAATTTTTCCTTCAGCTTGTAATTTCTCGATTACTTTTAATTTATCCTCTGGTAAACAGCCTGCTTGAAAAGAAGTCAAATGCAATTCGTCGGCAACAGCCTTGGCAGTATTTATATTATCTCCCGTAAGCATGATTACTTCAACTCCTTGACGCATTAATTCTTTTATAGCAGCAGCACTGGTTTCTTTTATGGCATCGGTTATCGTTACAAATCCCACCACGTTTTTATCTACAGCGATGTAAGAAACCGTCTTTCCTAATTTTTGCTCGGCAATAATTTTCTCTTCTATGACAGCAGAAACAATTGCCCCTGCTTGCTCCATTAATTTTTTATTGCCTAATGCCGTCTTCTTACCAATAGCAGTTCCAATCACTCCTTTACCTGCGATGTTTTCAAAATCATTGACTTTTGTCAAAGAGACATTTTTCGCTTTTGCAAATTTCACTACGGCCTGTGCCAAAGGGTGTTCGCTATATTGATTTAAAGAAGCAATAAATTGTAACAGTTCCTCTTCTGAATACTCGAAAGCAACAATTTTCTCTACAGAAGGTTTTCCTTCGGTAATTGTCCCCGTTTTATCAGTAATCAGAACATTTACTTTGTTCATATTTTCTAAGGCTTCGGCATTTTTTATGAGAATTCCCGATTGTGCTCCTTTACCAACCCCTACCATTACAGACATCGGTGTTGCTAAACCCAGTGCACATGGACAAGCAATTATCAATACGGCAATGGCGTTGATAAATCCGTAAACCATTGCCGGTTCCGGGCCAAATTTTGCCCAAATGAAAAAAGTAAGAACAGAGATAACAACAACAATCGGCACAAAATATTTGGCGATACTATCTGCTAGTTTCTGTATTGGTGCTCTGGAACGGCTTGCATTATTGACCATTTGTATAATTTGCGAAAGCAAAGTTTCCGAACCTACTTTTTCGGCAATCATAACAAATGATCTGTTTCCATTGATGGTTCCTGATGATACCGCATCTCCCATTTTTTTATCCACAGGAATTGGTTCGCCGGTAATCATCGATTCGTCTATTGTGCTTTCACCATCGGTTATCTTCCCATCCACAGGAATTTTGTCTCCGGGTTTTACCCGTAATAAATCACCTTTTTTGATATCATGGATTGAGATTATTTTATCGACTCCTTCAAGAACCAAAGTAGCTTCGGTAGGTGCTAATTTCAATAATTCTTTTATGGCACCACTGGTTTGACTGTGCGCTCTTGCTTCAAGCAATTGTCCTAGTAATACCAGTGTAAGAATTACCGTTGCCGCTTCAAAATAAAGATGAATTGTTCCGTGTTCCGATTTAAACTCCTCCGGAAATACATCCGGAAAAAACATTCCAACAATACTAAACAAAAATGCTACCCCAGTACCAATTGCGATAAGGGTAAACATATTTAAATTCCAAGTTACAATTGATTTCCATCCGCGAACGAAAAACATCCAACCGGCATAAAACATCACGGGGAGTGAGAAAATCAGCTGAACCCAATTCCATTTTTGAACGTCCATTATTTTCAATAATGGATTGTCATGCATCATCTCTATCATAGCAATAAAAAAGATAGGCACCGTAAAGAGTATTGCTATTTTCATTTTTTGCAGCAACTCCTTATATACTTTGTTCTCCTCTGTATCCGTTGGCTCCATAGGCACTAAGTCCATTCCACAAATTGGGCATGAACCAGGCGCATTGGTAATAACTTCCGAATGCATCGGACAGGTATATTGCTGTACTTGAATAGCTGCTGGCTCTTGTATCAAATCCATTCCGCACACAGGACAATCTCCGGCTTTATCATACATTTTATCACCTTCACAATGCATTGGGCAATAGTATTTTCCACCGGCATGATTATGAGGTACCGCTATTTTTTTATGATCCTTGTTGTGTTGATGATCATTAGCAGTACTACAGCATGATTTCTCAGCTGTTTTTTCGTGGGAATGAGTAGCATGAGTCATTTCAATGGTGTACTTTCCAACGGCAGTTAATGCGGCTTGAAGTTCTTCGGTGGCAATATGTTTTTCCATCGTAATGGTTGCCATCGGTGGATCTAATGTGACATTTGCCTTTATTCCTTCGACTGCATTTAATGTTTTTTCTACTTTGGTGCGGCATCCATCGCAAGTCATTCCTGATATTGTATAGGTATGTGTCATAAGGTTGTTTTTTTAGATACGATGTGTTATTTGTTTAGTATATAGAAAGTTAGTGTTTTTTTTTGAAGCTAATATGTATTTTAAACTTGTTTCAAATGGCTTGTTTCTCATCAGCTGTTTCAACCAATTGTTTAACACTAAAAAATAATTACAAACCGTCTTCAATCTTAGATTCTGATTATTTAATTGTTTCTTTCACCTCACCACATTTAAGCATTTTTTCTCCAAAGTAAGGGTTACGCACTTCTTTGGTAGTACTAATCCATACTGCCCCTTTATTATCAAAAGCCATTGGACAATAGTGCACATACAGCTCAGCGTCAGCCATTCCTGCTTTCTTCAGCAAGCCAACCATTTCATTACTTAGTTGAGAATAAGCTATTCGCTGCTTTTCAATATCCGGAGCTGAAACGATTGCCCCAGCACTTGTAACAAGATTACTGTTGGCGCTGATTTTTTGCGCTCCCGCCTCAATCGCATTAGCTGCCAGTTTTGCCTCTGCGATATTACCTTGAGTAAGGGCAACTGTTAAATGAGTATACTGGCTGTAAATTGCGTTTAAAAGATCATCATTTATCTTTACTTCGGATTCCTTAGTAATTGCGACTGACGTTTTCTTATTCTGTGGAATCTCTTTCTTTTTGTTTTCATTATTACCACAGGCAATAAGCAACAAGATTGATAATATGGAGATTCCTGATTTGATTAATTCTTTCATTATTTGCTTGATTAATTATTACATTTTCATTCCTGACATTGGGTTTTTGCCTTTTTTTAATATAAATTCACTGTACAAGAGATAGGCGCCAGTTGCAACCACAATATCACCTTTTGTTAAGCCACTGGTAATTTCGACTTCATCGAAGGTTTCAGAACCAATAGCCACCATTCTAGGCTGATATTTGCCTTTTTCAATTTCAATCCACACATGTGTACCGCTGCCGTCTCTTATTACGGCATCTACAGGTATGGTTAATTTCATTTTTTGTTCTGATGAAGGCAGTAAAACAATTGCCTGTTGACCTGCCTGCCATTGCTTGTTTGGATTGGCAATAGCACCTCGCAGCTGTATGAGCTGTTTGCTTGTCTGCAGGGCAGGATTTATAAAATCTACTGTCATTGTTTGGGGCTGATCTTCATAACCCGAGACTATAACTTTTACTTTTTGGCCTATTTTAACTTTACCAGCATCTGCGGGATAGACATCAGCTTCGACCCATAAACGGGTATAATCTTCCAGTTTCATAATAGAGCCTCCTTCTGCTACATATTGGCCTTCTGTTATGGAAAGTTCTGCAACTATTCCTGAATCCGGGGCATAATAAACAACATAAGGAGAAGCTTTTTGTTTTTTTAATAATTCATTAAGCTGTGCTTCAGATTGTCCATATAATAATAGTTTTTGTTTTGCAGCATTTTTTATTTGGGCAAATCGTTTATCCTCAGTAAAGCTTGCAGCCTGCGCCGTAGCTAGAAGGTACTCCTGCTGCAGGGCTGAAAGCTGCTCTGAATATATTTTGTACAAAGGCTGGCCTTTTCGAACGGGAACACCAGTTTCTTTTACATACAACTCTTCAATCCTTCCTGCCACACGACTTGAAATGTAAATAGTTTGCTCAGGGTCAGTAACCAAACGTCCGTTAAGATGAGAAGAATTTGAAAATTCATTTTCCCCAGCAGTTATTGTAGTCAGATTAGCTAGTGCCTGCTGGCTGGGTCCCAAGGTTAGAAAGTCCTGTGCGTTGTTTTTTTCGAAAGGCACTAAATCCATTCCACAGATCGGGCATGAGCCGGGGCCATCTTTTACAATTTGCGGATGCATGGGGCAGGTATAGGTTTGAGCTTTTTCCTGACTGGTTTTTTTTTCTTCTTTTTGGGCACATGCTGTAAATAGAAGTGGAAAAACCATTGCAATGAGCAAAATAGTACGAATTATTAGTTTATTGTTCATGGCTTAATTTTTTAATTTATTTTCTGAAGCTGTCTTGATAAAACTCTCACTGTCTATCATATAAGCCGCATTACTGGCGATATTCCAATTATTGATGTCTTGGTCTATTAGCACCATTCCATCACCATTATTTTTCGTTTTAACTTCTCTGGGAACAAACACGTCCTGCTCTTTTTTGAAAACGATGGATTTATTTCCTAAATTAAGAACGGCGCTTTGTGGAAGCCACCAGCCTTTACTGACAATAGGAATGGCTGCAGTTACTAATTTTCCGGTCTGAAATTTATTATCCTGCAAATAAATTCGGGCTATGGTAAAGTTGCTTCCCTCTTTAAAGACGGGTTGAATGAGTCCGATAGTACCAGTATACACGGTTTGCTTATCTGAGGGTTCATAAAACACCAACTTTTGTCCTTTTTTAATCTGGGATGATACCGATGGATCAAAAGCAAACTCAGCGATAAGGTTTTTGTTGGTATATATTGTAAAAAGAGATTGTCCTGCACCAACATATTGTCCTTCTCTTAGCATAATAGCAGAGGAAGCAGGGGCAGATGCGCTGCTATTTGATGCTGCACTGCTACTTGAACCCATTGCGCCCATACCATCATCTGACGGTGCGCTTTGAGGCGAAGCCGCAGGAGCTGTTGCAGAAGCATTTGCCGCTCCCGTGTTGTCTAAGATGTACCCGGTGGCATTACTGTAAACAGGAATGCGATAGGAGATTTTACCTGTTTTTAATACCTGTTGAATTTGCCCCTGTTGCATACCCAGCAGAGAGAGTCTGTCTTTTGCTTTTTGAAGCATCGGATTGTTTGGGTCAGATTGATAAATAAATAACAACTCTCTTTGCGCGGCAGCCAGATCAGGGGAATAGATTTCCATGATTAACTGTCCTTTTTTTACGGGCTGATAATTGTACTTAATCAGCAGACGCTCAATCCTTCCGCTTACCCTGCTGGAGATACTGGTCTGCTCGCGGGTATCGTAGGTAATAATTCCCTGTACCTGCATAGAGAATATTTTAGTACCCTCGTCAGGTTTTATGACAGATATGTTTGAAACAACTTGTTCGTTAACTGGTTTTAAAAGGTGTTTCAGGCTGCTGTCTATAGCTGTTTCCGTTCCAGGAGTGTGTCTTGCAACCAATTCCATCCCGCATATTGGGCAGCTGCCGGGCTTATCCTGAATAACTTCGGGATGCATTGGACAAGTATATTCCTGATTTGTACTATGCTGATGTGCGGGCTTACTGTTATGCTCTGTTTTCTTGTTACAGGCTGTCAATACTAATATCGAAACGAATAACAATCCGACTAACTTAGCGATAGAGTTCTTTTTCATAATCGACAATCATTTGATATAGTTTTAATTTTTCATCTAATAAGTTATTCTGCAGCATATTTAAAGCTTCCCAGGAGTCAATTACTACAGGAATCTGCAGTTTGTTTTCCTGATAGTTCAGAAAGTTTACATCCAGCGATTTTTGCATTGAAGGGATTATTTTTGTTTCGAGTCCCTGGATTCTTTTTTGCATGGTCAGTATTTCATATTGCATACCATATAACATACCCTGGGTTTCCTGCAGCATGGCGGATTTCTCTTTCTCCATTGCCTGTACATTATATTGCATTGCTTTAACATCTGATTTATACATTTTTGATGACCATGGAGCAATAGGAATAGACATCATTGCCATTACCGAATAGGCTTTGGGCATCATTTTATCGAAAGAATTCATGTGGTCAAACTGGATTTTAAAAGAGGGATTTTTCTCCGCTTTCATCGCCTGAATACTGAGCTGCATCGATTCAATTCCCGCATCCATCTTTTTAATATCTCCCCGCACAGCAGCAAGACTTGTGGTGTCGTGCAAAGCAGGGTTGAAGACAGGAATAATACTTGTGTCGATTGAAAAATCAGCATTGCCAGGCTGGTTCATCAAGCTGTTGAGCCATGCTCTTGCTTTTGCGATTTCACCTTCCTGCATGCGGATCATATTTTTGTTCTCTTCAATCCTTGCGTCAATCTTGTATACATTACCCAATTGCGACTGATTGTAAGGATAGCGTACTTCCTCAATCTTTTTCATGGTCAACATTATCTTTTCGTTCTGATCCAAAACTTTCATTCGCTCTTCGGCTACCATCCAGCTGTAGTAGAGCTGTTTGGCCTGCGCTTTATAGTCGTTAAGGGTAACGGTCCGCGTAGCGTTCTCAATATTTCCTTGGGACTGGATAAATTTTTTCTTCTTGTTTAGCTTTCCTATATTGGGGATATCTTGTTCAACTCTGAACATTAAAGATCCTTTGTCGCGGTCATCCATAACTTCCTGAAAAGGATAGGGTGTCATAAATGTCCCAACACCCACCATTGGTGCCATCCATGCCGTTGCGGCATCAGCACTATATTTGTACCCTTCAGCCTTTAGGCTATAGCTTTGCAGGAGCACGTTTTTTTTATCAATCCTGTGAAGGATTGTATCAAGAGACAAGACCTGTTGGGTCTGGCTCAATAGCTGTAATGGCAGTAAAAGCAATAGTACTGCCAGTATTTTAATGTTTGACATCATGTACTTCAAGTTTGTCATATTTTCGTAATTCATATTCTTTAGACATTAGGAAAATAAGCGGGGTTACTAATAAGATATGTACGGCAGAGGTAAATACGCCGCCAATCATAGGCAATACGATTGGTTTCATTACATCCATTCCGACACCATTGGACCAAAGGACAGGCACTAATCCAAATAATGAGACACAGACGGTCATTAGTTTTGGGCGTAATCTCTTTGCGGCGCCGTGTACCACATATTCTCTGAGATCGTCTTTAGTAATGGTTTCTCTTGAATTACCTTTGGCCTTGATAAGCTGCTCCATTGCATCATTGAGATAGATAACCATCACAATTCCGGTTTCCACGGCAATACCAAACAAGGCTATAAAACCTACAGCTACTGCCACTGATAGATTGACATCCCAGAAAAAAATTATATAGGCACCTCCAATCAAAGCAAAAGGCACTGTTATAAGACTTAAGAAGGCTTCTCTAAGGGAATTAAAGGCAAAATAGAGGGAGAAGAAAATAATAAGCAATACTATCGGTGCAATGATTTTAAGGGTCTTTTCTCCGCTGATCAGGTTCTCATATTGTCCGCTCCATTCTATAAAGTACCCTTCGGGAAGTATATTTTTGGCACTTTCTAATTTTTTCATAGCTTCCTGTACGGTTCCCCCCATATCACGATCACGTATGTTGAACATGACTGCCCCGCGAAGGAGTGCATTTTCTGAACTAATCATTGGAGGGCCATCTACGAATTTAATATCGGCAACAGAAGATAGGGGTACCTCTCCAAAGGTTGGAGACTGCAGGGGAATGCGTTTAATGCGTTCTACGCTATTTCTATAGTCCTGTGCCATACGAACGCTTATTGAAAATCGTCTTCGTCCTTCAACGGTATTGCCGATGGACGCTCCTCCTAAGGCAAATTCCACGGTTTGGTTTACGTCATCTACAGTGAGTCCATAACGGGCCAGTTCGGAACGATTGACATCAACATCCAGGTATTTGCCACCAGTAATAGGATCCACAAATAAGTCAGACACTCCAGGGGTTCCCTCTAAAGCCATTTTTACTCTTTCTGATACTCGCGCAATGGTATCGAGATTTTGACCGTAGACTTTAATACCCACGTCGGTACGAATTCCTGTAGCGAGCATATTGATACGGTTGATGATAGGCTGTGTCCAACCGTTTACCACACCCGGGATCTGCAGTTTGGTATCGAGTTCCTTAATAATGTCTTTTTTGTCTATTCCTTTACGCCATTCTGATTTTGGTTTTAGCATGATAATGGTCTCAATCATGCTCATTGGGGAATTATCGGTAGCTGTATTAGCCCGTCCGGCTTTGCCTAAAACACTTTCTACTTCGGGAACTGATTTTATTATTTTATCCTGTACCTGCAAGATGCGTTTGATTTCTCCATTGGATACATCAGGCAGGGTAACAGGCATAAATAAAATGCTCTGCTCATCCAGTGGGGGCATGAACTCTGTTCCCAGCCGCATCAATAATGGAATGGAAATCAATAACGCCAAAATATTAACCGTAAGGGTTGTTTTTCTCCATTTTAGGACCCAGCGTATGATAGGCTCATAACCTTTTTCCAAAAAACGATTTACGGGATGTGCATCAGTTGGACGGAATTTCCCTTTCATAAAAAAAGAGATCAGTACCGGAGCTAATGTAAGTACCAACAAGGCATCCACAATCAGTATGAAAGTTTTTGTATAAGCCAAGGGATGGAATAGCTTTCCTTCCTGTCCGGTAAGCATAAATACAGGCAGGAAAGAAGTAATTATAATTATGGTGGCAAAGAATACCCCGCGAGAAACCTGCTTGCTGCTTTTCTCAATTACTTTAAGCCTTTCCTCTTCGGATATCCACTGTGTTTTTTTGCGAAATATATTTTTAATTCTTTTCATCAGAGTTTGTTTCAGTTTTTTGTTCGGATTCCCATTGTGCATACCGTTGTGAGAGATGCTGGTAGGCATTTTCACTCATAATAATACCGTTGTCAACTATTACCCCAATGGCAAGTGCGATACCGGTAAGGGACATGATATTGGAGGATATTCCAAAGGCATTTAGAAGTATGAAACTCGCGGCAATTGTAATTGGGATCTGGATTATGATACTTAATGCGCTGCGCCAATGGAAAAGAAAAATAATAACGATAAGCGAAACCACAATCATCTCTTCAATTAAGGTGCGCTTAACCGAATCAATAGACTCTTTGATCAGATGCCCTCGGTCATATACAATATTGAATTTTACCCCTTTAGGAAGCCCTTTTGCGACTTCTTTCATCTTTTCTTTCACATTATCAATAACGGCATCGGCGTTTTCACCGTAACGCATCACGACGATGCCTCCAACAGCTTCGCCTGTACCATTATGATCAAAGATTCCCAATCGGGTTTCTCCGCTCATCTGGACTGTTCCTATATCGCTGACTTTTATAGGGATACCATTCTGGTTTTTCAGTGGAATATCCTCAATTTCTTTTATGGATTTCAGATAACCGGATGTCTTAATGATATAGCCAATATCACTCATGTCGAATTTTCTTCCGCCGCTTTCGTTATTATTGGCTCGTACGGCGCTTATAACCTCAGGGACAGACAGCTTATAATATAGCAGTTTGTTTGGATCAATGGTAACCTGGTATTCTTTTTGAAATCCTCCAAAAGAAGCAATTTCACTTACTCCGGGGACATTTTGCAAAGCAAATTTGACATACCAGTCCTGCAGTGCCCTTTGTTCGCCAAGGTCAATGCCGGGAGCGTCCAAAGTATACCAGAGTATATGGCCAACTCCGGTTCCATCGGGTCCCAATTGCGGTGCAACTCCTTTGGGCAGGGTGCTGCTAATTGTACTGAGCCTTTCCAGTACTCTTGATCTTGCCCAGTATACATCAACATCATCCTCAAAAATGACATAGATAAAACTCATTCCAAACATGGAAGCAGCCCTTACATATTTAATTTTAGGCAATCCCTGAAGGTTGGTAACCAAGGGATAGGTGATCTGGTCTTCAACGAGCTGTGGAGCACGTCCCATCCATTCTGTAAAAACGATTACCTGATTTTCAGATAGATCTGGAATAGCATCAATAGGATTTTTTTGAATAGAGATAATACCCCAAACAAATATTCCTGCTGATAATAGTAATATGATGAAACGGTTGCGCAGGGACCATTCTATTAATTTGTGTACCATAGATTTAATTTATTTTTGAAAGACTATCACTTACTTTTTCAATCCAATTGAGTAGCTGTTCTTTCTGAACAGTATTCAGTACTGCATCTTTATGGATCAGCGTATAGGAAGCCAAAGGCATTTGATTGGCTTTTATCTGCTTGGCAATTCGGTCTAATTTATTTTCCTGTTTTCGTTTCGAATAACTTCCCCATTGGCTGAAATTCAAATTTTCTTTTCCTTCCTTGATATGTCCTTCCATAAAGGTACGTGCCGGCTGGATGTAGGAGTACCATGGATATTGCGTGTTGCTGCTGTGACAATCGTAACAAGAAGTCTTAAGAATCGTTTGTATATTTTTGGGAATGGGATAGACTTTTGAAATGTGAATTGGTAAAACCTGCCCGTAATCGGAATTGCGGGCAGGCTGATACAATTGCATCAGTAGAAAAATAATTAACCCAATAAAAAGAATCTTTCTGATGAACCGTTTCATTTTACAATTGTTTTTTCATTGAACCGCAGGTAAGCATTTTAGAACCATAGTAAGGGTTTTTTATCTCTTTTGTTTCACTGATCCAGATAGCTCCTTTTCCACCATCATACATAGGGCAAGAATCCTGATATAGTGTTTTTGCAGCTCCAAAAGTTTTGATCAAATCATTTATGTCTTTACTCAATAGAGCGAAATGCTCTCTTTGATGCTCAATATTACCGCCATTGGCCCCAATATGTTCTGCATGCTCTTTGGCATCGTCAGCTATATCAAGATATTCAGCTTTGGATTTTGGATTTATCGATTTTACATTTGTGGTTTTGAAAGCCGAATACAGTGCCTTGCCAGCTTTAGCGGCCCCGTTGCTGTCATCTTTTGCGAGTGCATTTTTTAACGCTAAATAATCTGCAACAATTTGCTGAGTTGAAAATTTTGCTTCTGTTTTTTTGCTTTGCGCATTGCCAGAAACCATTACGCATACCATTAATATGGCTGAAAGAATTGTATTTTTCATTTTAATTATATTTTAAATTGTTTAAAAAATAGGTTGCTATTGATTTTTTTTCTAAATATCTATTGGACTGTCTACACAATAAACACATGGGAAATAAGTGAATATTCAGCAAAGAGTATCGCACGGCGTAGTCTAAAAAAATTAGATACATTTCAATAAATTATGAACATCATTAGTCACGAGAAAATTGAGTGGTCATTATGTAAACAGCCCGATAAATTTATTAGTACTTAGCTGTACTATAGTTCTTTTTTCATAGAACCACAGGTTAACATTTTTTTTCCTTGATATGGGTTTTTGATCTCCTTGGTTTCGCTTATCCAAATAGCTCCTTTTCCGCCATCATACATAGGACAAAAGTCCTGATACAATTTTTGTTCTGATTTGAAAGATTTTATCAAATCATTCATGTCTTTACTTAACACGGCAAAATGCTCTCTCTGGTGTTCAATATTTCCGCCGTTAGCTCCAATATGTTCTGCGTGTTCTTTGGCATCATCAGCAATATCAAGATATTCTGCTTTTAATTTCGCATCTATCGAATTGGGATTTACACTGTTAAAAACTGCATATAATGCCTTGCCTGCATCTGCAGCTCCTTTTGTATCATCTTTGGTTAATGCATTTTTTAGGGACAGATAATTACTCACGATTTCGTTTATAGAAAATGTTCCTTGAGCAGTCTGGGCTGTTTCTACTTCTGCACTTTTTCCGGCCGTTTCCTTTACTGGCTCGGTTAATTCCATTCCGCATTTGGAACATTTGTCTCCTTTTTTTCCTGTAATTTCAGGATGCATGGAACAGGCATACAATTGCGAGTCATTCTGAGCTGTCCCGGAAGCCGCTTCAGGAGCTGCAGTTTCTTTGTTTTTTGAATTACAAGCTGTAAGTACAATTGCCATTACAAGGGTTGAGAAAATTAGTTTTTTCATTTTTTTTAGTTTTTATCTCTAATGAATGTTTTTTTGTCTAACATTCCTTTGTTTGAGTGTTATAAGAATTATTCTTTTTTTGATTGCAAATCCAATCTCTATTTTGCCTTTTAAATGCCTTTATATCAGATTTATATTTTCAGCACCAATCCGTTGGGTTTTCTACCGACATTAATCGTTTTAGAGACCGTATGGTTTGATACATTAACAACAGAGACCGTATTGGCGGTCTGATTGGTCACATAGGCAGTATTTCCATCTGCTGTAAATGTTATAGCATGTGCACCGGCACCAGTAGTGAATACACCTCCATGAACCCACATCATCTTAGTCTGGTCCCAGGTCCAATAATGGACTTTTGCATTGACAGGATCACTTACCCAAAGTTCTTTCTTATTTCCATTGTGAGACGCTATTCCAGGCATAAATCCTAGATCAATGGTTTGGCCTACGGCATCGGTTGCCACATTGATTACCGAGATAGATTGCCCGTCTTCATTATCAACATACATTCTGGCGTCAGTTCCTGTCCAGGCACCCACAGGGTTTTTTCCCACAGCAACTGTGGCTGTAACCTGCTTGGTTGCGGTATTTATAACTGACACAGTATTGTCATCTCCATTAGCAATATAAGCCTTAGTCCCATCAGAAGAAAAGGTAAGCTCAGCGGGCATCATGCCAACTGCAATGGTGCTTTTCAATGCGTATGTTAAGGCGTCATAAACCAGAACTTTTCCATTGATGTCCATTTGCGGCACCCAGATTTCTGAACCATTTGGGCTGTATATTGTGTTGTGGTTCATCATTGGCAGGCTGATATTTTTTACTGTTGCCCCACTGGCTGGGTCAATTACAAGGAGTTTACCTGTCATTCCTCCCATACCTGCGGTATGGCCTGCAGAGAAGTCCATTCCGGGTACACCGATAGCCAGATGATTGGAATGTAAAGAAATGTGGTGCGGCCACATGATCATATCGTTGCCGCTGCCCATTAGGCTTAAGGTTTCTGTAACTTCATTAGTTTCCAATTTGATTACTGAAATTGTGCCGTCCTGACCATTGACCACATAAGCGGCAGGATAGTTTATATTCAGTTTTGGATCGGACATATTCATATCATCCATTTTACTGCAAGAAAACAGCGAAACGGTCCCTAAAATTAAAACTCCAAGCATTGAACTAACGGTTATTATATTTTTCATTTTTTGATTTGGGATTATTTGATTGTTTCTATAGTTGATCCACAGCTTAACATCTGTGAACCGTAATACGGATTCTTGATGCCGCTTTCTTTGCTGAGCCAATTCGCATCAACCATTGGACAATGATTATAATAAACCGGCTGCGGCTGATCAGCAGTTTTTATAAGATCGTACGTGTTTTTGGAAAGGCTTTTAAAGGATTCCCTTTGCTTTTTTACATCTTGGTTTTCAGAAATATTTGTGGCATCTGAAGCTAAACTTTTCATTGCATTCATCCATGCAGTATGTTCTTTTGGCTTTAGGTTCTCCATTTTAATAGCATTGATTGCAGTAAGGAGCTCTTTAGATTTCAATGCGGCAGTTTTAGCATCTGTTTTCACCAAAGCATCTTTTACATCAAAGTAGCTGTCGAAAATTGCTTTAAAAGGACTGTTTTCTTGTGCATCTGCAGGAACTGCGGCTGTATGCTGTGAATGATCCATTTTACCCATATCCATTTCGGATTTTTTTATTGGAGCCGCCATATTTGTTCTTTCATATTGGCAGCATTGTGGAAGTTTTGCATAGGCGTCACCAGGAGCTAAGAACTGGTCGCTGTCATATCCTGCTAAGGCAATTCTTTTCAGGACTTCATCCTGATTTGTTTTCTTCTCATCATAGGTAATAGCCGCTATTTTGGTGTTTTCATTCCAGTTTACCGAAGCGATATTTTTGATGTTTCCTGCTTTTTCAATAGCAGTTTTGCACATTAAACAATTACCATAAATTTTTGCATTTATGTTTTTTGCATTTTTTATAGGTGCGCCAAACACTATGACTGACAGCAATAGAGTGATTGCCATCAATCCTTTTTGAATTGATTTCATTTTAAAATGTATTTGAAGTGAATATTGCTTTTGAGAAATAATTGCATACAAGAACTGTATAGAGAATTATTCTACAAAAAGCGAAAAATAAAAAAATGAAGCAGTTAGGCTTCCTTTTTTGACACACGTATGGCTGTCAAAAAAGGTATTTAGCTTATTTTAGGGATAAGCCAGATAGTATAGAAACCAGAGAGAATGGAGGTTTCTGAACTGTGGAATTTTTGTTTTTTAGAAAAAACACTTATAGTGATGTTTTTAAAGTCAAGTTGGTTAAAGAAAGTAATTCCTCCGTTACAGATTGAGACACAACCGCATGACTTGTGCCCACATTTATGACCGCAGCAGCCATCATTATTTTTTTTGGAATGACTGCCATCTTTCGAGCAGCAATCATTGTCATGATTTTTGGAAGCTTCTTTAGTATAAGAAATCTTTCCAGAAAGTTTTCCACAAGCAAAAGTAGCCATTGGCATCAAGAAGAAACCTAAGGTAATAATTACTATGATGTGGAATCTTTTCATAAGACATGTAAAATCGTAAACAAAGATAATTATAAAAATATCTCTGTTTATAAATGAAATGTTAAAATTGTTATTTTTTCATAGTTTATTTAGAAATGGATTTTTCTTCCCCTGTTTAATAGTCTGCATTGAAGGCAGTACGCTATTGAACAGTAATTATTTTTTTTTGATTTGAACAATCTAAGAGGAAGATTGCTATAAATCAGCAAGGAAAATTTCAGTGTCTGAAATGTTATAAAGCGGAAAAACCGAAAGTTCTTCGGTTTTTCCGCTTTTAGCATTGTTCTGCTTTCTTCTTTTTCATTCGGGAGCGAATCTGATAAAGGTTTTTTTTCATCAAACTGAAAATAGCTTTATGATGTTTTGAATTGTGATTCCTCAAACCACGGCACTGTGCTATTTCCATTTTAGAAAGAGAAACCTCTATAGTTTCGATTGGTTTGTTGTCAATGCGTGCAGAGAAGAGCAGGGAATCTATCTTTTTGAAATACTCATTGGTAAAAACACAGTGTCTCAGGCTGTCGCCTTCGGTCATAAATTCAGAAACATTCTCCAATACTGAAATAGTAATTCCTGCCCCTGAAAAGCATAACCCGAAAAACTGTTTTTTCTCCTCAGCATACAGACCTTGCGCTTTTTCTATTTCCGCACGCATTTTCACAAGATATTTTTTTCTCAGCAACTGCTGTTTTTTCTCCACCAATCTGTCATGCTCCAAGTGTAAATCAGCAGGACAGACGAGCAGGGCGGAGGTTATGTCTTTTTTAAACCAACGCAAAAGTTCGATATAATCCTCCCAAATTCCAAAATCGGAAACTGTATAATTCTTTTTAAGACATATTTTTACGGCCTGCCAGTTACGCAGGACATGCTGATGGGGAGATTCAAGGTAATAGCGGAGCCATGAAATCTGCCTAGTTTTCAGCAGAGTTTCAGCACAGTGGTCTTTTAATAATGATGAAAGCAACACCTGAGGTGCTACCTCATAAAAACTTGTCTTAAAGCCATTTCGTTTCAATACGGGAAGCACTTTCAAGCGTGGATAAAACCTGTAGGGGTTGATTCGGTACTTGGGAGAGTTCTGAAAATCCTTTGGGCGGATTTCAAGGGGCGAATAGTACTGCCATGCATCGTATGCGTGCGAAAAAACATTTGTACTGCGTGACATGGTGCGCACTTCGCCTTTTGGGTTTATCCAATGCTGCATCACTTCGGTATGGGAATAGGAGGACAGACAGTTCTTCTTCATCTGTTTGGTCGAACAAATGATGCGCACTATTTGAAAATCCGAAAGACAAGTTACTACTGCGCTGTATTCTATTTCCTTGAAATGCAATTGATTGCAACCGTGTATTTTAAGTTTTCCTTTACAGGCTAAGCAAGCCGTAAATTTCGCAGACTGTTTTTCGGATTCGGGTTTCCAAGCGTTTCCACAGTCCAGACAGTGAAATTTTCCACGTGATAAAACGCCCCATTTCAGAAAAATGGTCTTTTCTGCCCATGAGTGTATTTCGGGGGTAATGGGCGCAAGGGATTCGCTTAATGCGACTATCTGTTTTTCTATGGCGGTATGCGGTTTCATAAGTCAAAAAGTGTTAAGGTTTGCTGTACGGGTTTCGCTGTATGCAACACTACAGTTTCAGGTCTTGCGACCTGCGGAGTCATTTCAGGAGCAGAGCTGAATAAATCAGCCTTTACAGGCTGATTTACCACCACTTTACAGTTGATTGGTGCAGGCGCACCAATACTGTCATCGTTATAATATTTGAGTGCCATATCAAAGATTTCCTGATTGTCAAAGGCGCACAATCCTGTTTTTTTGACCTCGCCAAAAATGTAACTGCAACAGCTCTCGATGTTTTTGGTTTCTTTGGCAAGGCTTTGGGCAAAGGCTGAATCGCCCTGCGCAGTTGTATTGAGATAATTCTCTATAGCAGTTTTAAAGTCGTCAGATGGTTTCATGATGGAAAAAGTTTGATTAATAGCTATTGTTCAAAGACATCTCTGTAAATGCCGTAGCAGTACTCCTCAAAGCAGAGCCAGCATAAAAAAGTATAGTGGGGCAGTTTATAGCGGTTGGCTACAGGCTCTCCGAATGCTTCTTCCAAGTCCTCTTTGATGCCTTCCAAATCTTCAAGGTGTTTGATGTAAAAAGCTTTGCAGTCGTTGTGGTAGATAAATTCCCCTATCATACCGCTGATACAGCCCCCTTTCTGTAAGTCTTCGAGGAAAGACTTCAACTGCTGTTTTTTCTTTCCGTTATAGCTATCCAAATGGCTTAAAATGATTTCGTTGAATACATGGCTTACATCGTAGTCCGTATACTCGTTTTTGTCTAAGGCTTTCATAATGTGATTTTTTGGCGTTTATAAATACAATCCTAGTATCTGCCTTAGAAAGGCAGGTCATCGGGATCGTCTGAGGAATTTTGTTTTTTAGGTGCAGAAACTGCGCTCGCAGATGTGTCCTCTTTTTTGGCAAAAGCCAAAATCTTAAGGCTGTTGATGTGAAAGGTTAAAGACCCCATAGCCGAGCCGTCGTGACCGATATAAGTACTCAGCCCCACACGCCCGAAGAGCTGAACTAGCGCCCCTTTTTTAAGCCATTCGGCAAGTTTGGCATTGAGCCAATACGAGCAGTCGATAAAAGTTGTAATCTGTTTGTACTCGGTGCTTCCTTTGGGTTTGTAGCTGTCATTGATGGCAATGGAGAAGTTAACGACCTGTTTTTTATTTCCCACTTTACGGGCTAATGCATCTTTTGTAATACGTCCTGTGATTTCCATGATTTTAAATTTTAGCGTTACTGTTATTTAAAATTTCTTTCTCCCTGCACTCCCAAAAATTGTTTTCAAAAGAAAAAACGGGAAAAAAGAAAGCAAGAATCAAGTGGCCGGTTATGAGGATGTGGAGTGCTATAAGTCCCGAAGGGTGGCAAGCGAAAGCGGCGCCATTATGCGCATGCAGCATACGGCGGGCACTATCTTGGCTGCCTTTTTATGCCGTTTCGAATGAAAATGATCTTTACTAAATACCGTCTCCGTCGGGCATTTGGGCAGCCTGCTGAAAAGACATATCAATTTCATATTCGGATGATTATTGCTGCTGATCTGGATTCAGCGGGATGCCGAATGGAAAATAAAATCAGACTGTGAATTTTGGAAATCTAAATGGAAAATTTATATGAAGATTTATATGAAGATTTATATGAAGATTTATATGAAGATTTATATGAAGATTTATATGAAGATTTAAGTGAAGATTTTGGTGAAGATTTTGGTGAAGATTTTAGTGAAGATTTCAGTGAAGAGAAGCCACAGGTTTTTGGTTCTGCTTATTATGTTTTTGTTTATCGTATGCTGAATGCCCTACGTATTTATACGGTTTTTCAACGGATAATTTTCAGTGTATAGGGCAGTTCTTTTTCAGCTATTGCTTATTGATTAAGGCTTTAGGAGCAAAGCCTTTTGAATTTCTTACATTTCTGCCGTGCAGAATATTATTCATCAACTGATAATGCCTCCGCAGCTATTGATAATTTTGATATTTTTAAGCAGAATTAAATTCATAATAAATTTCTGTTTAATACAATTTCTTAATACTATAATTTGATATGGCAGACGGTATTTTTTCAAAGTTTGAAAGAGATGAGCTCAATAAAATAACAGCAAAATCTATTCTTGAAAAATTAATGAGCATAAGACAGTCAATTAATGTAGAATTTACTGCAAGAAGACTGGTATGGGAGCTGATGCAGAATGCTAAAGACAATGCTGCACTGTGCAATGAAGATGGGGAAAAAGTTGATATTAAGATTCAGCTAAGCGGTGATGAGTTTATTTTTTCCCATACCAAAGGTTATTTTACCAATGAACACATAAGAGGCCTTATACGCAAATATTCGTCAGGAGATAAAGAACGTGATCCTGAACTTTCAGGACAGATTTATAAAACTACAGGACGATTCGGAACAGGTTTTATGACTACCCATCTGCTTTCGGAATCTGTTGAGGTGGAAAGTTTTTATAAAAATGAAAACGAGGATATTAATTTCAATAAATTCAGCTTCTGGCTGGACAGAAGCGGAAAAGGCGAAAAGGATATCATCAATGGAATTAATAATGCATTTGATCAGGCAGAGGAAAGCATAAAAAGGTCACAAGGCGCTGTGATGGGCAAAGAATCTTTTCGGACTGCATTTAAGTATCCGTTAAGTGCTGAAAAAATGGAACTTGCTGAAATTGCCTGCGAGGAGGCGGAAAAGGGAATTGCGTATACCTTAATAAATGTTCCGGAAATCAGCTCGTTAAACATTGACTTGGACTTATCTTCCGATACCTATACAATCAGCAGGGGTAAAACATTTGAATTTGAGGGCTGGCCATTTTCTTCGTATAATCTTGTTATTAACGGCAAGCCTTCCACAAAGAATTTTATTGCGGTCCAGGATGAGGAGCTTCAGATCATTATACCTGTTTCTCTTAAAAATGGGGTGATATCGGTTCTTGAACTAGATTCTGGTGTTCCAAGAATACATCTTGATTTTCCGCTGATAGGAACTGAAGATTTACATCTGCCTTTTGTGATTAACAGCTGTCTGTTTGAACCGACTGAACCCAGAGACGGCATCAGTCTGATGGGCGAAGAAAACCCTGTATCAAAAATAAACGGTGATATAATGGTTCGGGCAGCGAATCTTTATATTGTGTTTTTATCCTACGTAGAGTCTAAAGGTGACTGGAAGGATTTATATAATCTTGCCAATATACGTTCACCGAAAAGCCATTCATGGATCAGTTCGGAATGGTATTCTGCAAATGTGCTGCATCCGATCAGAAATAAACTGCTGTATGCATCACTTGTTGATGCTGTGGATGGCGGCAGAATTTCGATTCTTGATGATTTCGGAGATAAGCAGGTATTTTTTCCAAGTGCAGGTTCGGATAATGTCATAGATAAATTATGGGAACTGGCTTCTCAGCTTTATCCTTCTTCAGTGCCGGTTAAAAGTGATGTGCGGCATTGGAATAAAGTGCTCTGGAAAGACTGCCGCAAATTTACCATTGAGACATTATCGGAAGAAATAGCCGAGAAGAAGACTCTTGAGACTCTGGGAGCAGCTATTGGCTTTACAGGAAAAGAGGCATTAGTGTTTTTAAATAAGTATTATGACCTGCTCAATCTGGAGAAAATACACATTAAGGAGATATTGGCTGATTCACTGGCTGTGTGTAAAACTCAGTGATATTGACCACTGTTTTCCAATTTAAAGTGACCACTTCGTTTCGGTTTAAAGTGACCATCTAATTTCGGTGCAAAGTGAGCACCTAAAAAACTACTTTTTTTCGTGTGTTAATTATTGTTTCAAATATAGATAAATAATTATTCCTTGATTATGCTTTTTTTCTTTCTCATTGATTCCCCATGCAGCTCAACCCTGTGGGCCTGATGTATTAATCTATCAAGGATTGCATCTGCTATGGTTTTCTCGCCGATTATGTCATACCATCCCTGAACGGGGATCTGCGAGGTTACAATAATAGAACCATTGTTGTGCCTGTCTTCGATGATCTCTAAAAGTGTGATTCTGTTCTGGCTGTCCAATGCCTGGAGTCCAAAGTCATCTAGTATGATAACATCCTGCCTTTGTATTTTCATCAGTTCTCTCAGGTATGTACCGTCTGCTTTGGCCATTTTCAGCTTTGCAAACAATTTTGCAGTATTAAAATAACTTACTTTATAGCCTTCAATACAGGCCTGATAACCAAGTGCTGTTCCTAAAAAACTTTTGCCGACACCTGTGCTTCCTGTGATTAGTATATTTTCATTCTTTTCTACAAAACTGCATTCTGCAAGCCGGAGTATAAGATTTCTGTCAATGTTCCGGGACTGGTCAAAATTGATGCTTTCAATATTTGATTTGTAATGGAAGCGTGCATTGGTAATACTGCGTTCAATACGCCTGTTGTGGCGTTCATCCCATTCGGCATCTATTATCATTGACATAAACTGGTCAATGGTATAATGATCGGTTTTACCGCTCTCGATAGCTGTCATGAAGGCGTTATGCATTCCATGAAGCTTCATCTGTTTCATTTTTGCTACAGTAGATTCATTCATTGTAAATTGATTTTAGTTATAATAATTTTTTCCTCTGATATTGCCGTGGTCGGGAAGATCCTGATCTTCTTCCTTTTCGTGTTCCATAGGTATCTTATCCAGACTGTTTTCTAAGATGTTCTGTATGGTTTTAAAATTATAAATCTTAAAGTCCAGAGCACGTTTGCAGGCATTTGCTAATCTTTCTGCACCTACTTTCTTTTCAAAAGACAATATGCCTAGACAGCTTTTATAGGCCTGCTCGGGGTGGTTCCTGCTTTCTATTATCTGCATAATATATTCTCCTACTGCCGGATCAATGCTGTTGGCCCATTCAATAAACCTTAAGGCATTCCACTGCGCTACAAACTGATGTGTGCTTGCCATATGTTCTGGATTTGTGGTATAGATGTAGGGCTTTGGATTTCTCATGTGTGTGGCTATACGGTTGTATTTGAAGTATATTTCGACAGTAGAGCTGGTGTACAGCAGCTTCACTTTTTTCTTTAAATATTGATAAGGCACGCTGTAGTAGTTTTTGTCCTGGCTTAACTGGACGTGCCCGTTCTGCATTACTGTTGCCAGAGACTGGTATTTAATCTCAAAGCGTTCCAGAGGAAGAGGCTGCAGTTCATGCCTTTCATCTTCCATGAAGAGTTCAAAACGAGAGTATGGTCTTCCGGTAAGTTTCTTGTTATTATGCGCATCGAGCAGATTCCATATTTCCTGGTTCAGATCTTCTATGCTGAAGTATTTAGAGTCTTTCAGATTTGCATAAATTCTTCTGTAAAGTATCTTAACAGCGCCCTCGACTAAAGATTTGTCTCTGGGCCTGTATGCTCTTGCAGGCAGAATAGTAGTTTCATAATGTTCAGCTAAATCTGCAAGAGTTTCATTAATGGTAGGTTCAAAGCGGCTGGTTCTGACTACGGCAGATTTTAGGTTGTCGGGCACAATTGCGGCAGGCGTTCCTTGAAAAAAGCGCATTGCATTCTCCACCGAAGCTACAAAATCTTCCTTCTGCTGGCTCATTGAAGCTTCTGCGTAAGTATACTGGCTGGCACCGAGTATGGCAACAAAAAATTGCACTTCCTGAACCTCGGACGTGTTTTTGTCTATAATTGAGAGTGTCTTTCCAGCATAATCCACATACATTTTATCGCCAGCCTTGTGATTCATATGCATCACAGGGTTTACCTTGTTGCTCCAGTCTCTGAAGCGATTCCTGAACTGCGTTACTCTAAGACCATCGGGATGGGTTTCAATATACCTTTCCCACATAGTTTGTATGGTGATGCCCACCTTTTTTAATTCCCGTTCCATCTGAGGAAAATAAGCATACAGATCTTCGATTCTTGAGGAAACAACTTCTGTCGGACCCTGAGAAAACAGCTCGTCCAATTCAGTGTCAGTTTTCTTGTTGACAGTTTCCAGGCTTAATCCCAGCACTTCAAATAAAGAGATATATTTTTTCACAGTATTTCTGGAAAGAGATAAATATCGGCTTATAAACAGCTTGCTTTTGCCGTTGCAGTGCAACTTAATGACTTTTCTGATTTTGTTCATGTCTAGTTTGTTATTTGCCATAGTCTGTAGTTTTTATACAGATCCATGGTTTAACAGCATGAAAAGAAGTAGTGTTTGGTGGTCAATTTGAACCGAAACAAGGTGGTCAGTTTAAATTGAAAAGGAGTGGTCAGTTTGACCCGAAATCGATGGTCACTTTATGCTGAAAAAGTGTGGTCAATTTGACCGCTTTTTCCACAAAGGACGTAAGCTTTTTTGGGTTGATTTTTTAGATATGTAAAAAATGAGGAAGAGAAGATATTTTTTTGAACAATTAAGAGAGGATTTTGCTGAGTTTTTGCAAAATCCTCCCTTAAATATAATGGTATTATCTTAGGCTATTTGGCAGCTAAAATGTCCAATTTTTCAATAGACGGAGGTGTTGCCAATAGGTCTGGTGCATTTTCCATTAATGCTTTTGCGATCTTACCGCCAAGGTGTGCCTCTCTGCCTTCTTCGTTTGAAAAAGTATCGTAAATACCGAAGGTAGAAGCATCAATACGGAATGCATACCACGTAACGGTACCGGCTTCTTCAAGAGCAAGCGGTAATGCTCCTGTAATAAAATCTTCAACGTTTTTTTCTTGGCCGACCTTTGCTTCCAACCGAACTAACAATCCTAATTTTTTCATTGTTTTTATTTTTTAGTTAAACAATTCTTTAATCAGACAAAATTAGAAAAAACCAGCGCTGCTTCGTTTATTAGTTTGGTTCAATAAGTTATGAAAAGAGGTCAATTAGAGTGGATGTGGTTGGGGCTATACCCAAATTCATTTTTAAAGGCTGCACTAAAATTTGACAAGCTGCCATAGCCAAAGTCCATAAAAATTTCGGAAGGTGTGACTTGGTTATTATGTAACAATTCTTTGGCCTTGTTAAGCCGTTTTTGCTGAAACCATTTCCCTGGAGATTTCTGGTATATACTTATAAATTTTCTCTTAAAAGTAGAGGCACTCATATTGCACAGAAAGGCTATTTCGTCAATATTCAAGTTCGTATAAAGGTTCTTTTCAATTACCATTTTAAATGATAATTCTCTTTCATTGATTAGTAAATAATGTAAGTAATCTAAAAATACCGTCCCATATTTATCAGCCAGATAAAGCATTATTTCTTCAAATTTCAGTTCCAAAATCTTTTGAGAGATAGATTGTTGCAAACCAAAAATCTGTTGGAGCGAATGAATATAATGGATGATAAAATTGTCTTTCTCTAAGAGGAAATAAGGTATATCCGTTATCTTTTTATCTGAGGCATTCTGACTGAAAGAATGGGAATGTTTCAATAAAAAATCGGTGATGTTTTTGTGAGAAAAGAAGAAGAGTAAACAACGGTATGAGCTTACACCTACCAGTTCGGTAACCAAAACATTATTAGATGTGATAAGTAGCGATTGTGTTTCATTGATTGAAATGATATCATTAGAAAAGTGAATGTTTTTTTGACCATCCAATAAGAAACTGAATACATTTTTATTCAGGCCAATCTTGTTTCTAGAACCGTTCTTATACACTTCGTAATTGAAAATTTGCAAATCCGAAGTATGAGTTTCGTTATGTTCCCATAGATCTTCGGGAAGGTTTGTAATGTCCATCGTCAAAATTAAATTGATTTTTTACGGAGTGTTCTTTGGTTGTGTCATTAAAAAATTCGTTCCAAAAGCGATTTTAGCCATTTGAGTTTTTTCTTGCTGTAAGAAGGGTAATTGATAACGCCTTACCACCTGACGAATAGATAAGCTCAAAAAGCTGTTGCTTTCTTTCATCCATCTTTTTCGGGAATATTTCCAAAAGTTTTTCCGAAACCTTTTCTGCAAAGCTATCTAAGCTTGTAAGGTCTTCTTTAGAAATATCCCAAAAACCTGCGGGAAGCCGAATCTCATCTTTTCCAAAATCTGTCCCGTTGTATCCGAGCCGGTATTCGGCACCGAGCAAGGTAAGACATACCATAAAAAGCTTTGTTTGCTTTTTGAAAATATACCGCCTTGCTTTTTTATCCAGATTAAATAATTCGGCTACCAATGGTTCCTGATCTGTACAGCTAAACATAATGTCCACTCTTCCATCGGGAAAAATAATGACTTCTTTATCTTCATCGGTATGATTGGCGCATAGCAGGAAACTCTCCACAAAACCGGAGAGCCGTTTGTCAGGAACAATTTTTATGTACTCAAAATCTTGCATCGTTTTTATGTGCATCTGACCTGGGAAGAAATATTGGATATTCTTAATCAATCTGTCAGATGAATTATATATGCAAAACTAACAAAAAAAAAACAGTCTAAAATACACCACCACACGCGGCAAATGCTGAGTGTGGTGGTGTAAGATTTTACCATTAATGAGGTCGTATGGGCTGTTACAACTCATAGATTTCTTTTAATGCTTCTTTCAATGCCAAAGGTTTTCTTCCCAAAAGGTTTTCCAGATCGTTTGTTACCTCTTCAAACTGGTGGTTTTTCTGATCTTCGGCAAAACCGGCGGTTAGTAAAATGGCAAATTCGTGAACGCCAAACTGCTTTAGTTTTTCGGTAAACTCTGTTGGGGCGGCATTGGTGTAAGAAACCGATTTGCCTGAACGATTTAGTAACCTAACCTTGTCATTTTAAGCCCAAAACTTGTCGGACACCTACTTCCAAATTTTGCCTCACGTTTTATAAACCACTGTATATGAACGGTCTTAACCGTTTTGCTTATTTTTGCTTTCTCCTAATATTTTTAGCTAAAAAATCAACTTTCACCGCTACATATTCGGCATAGCCACGGGCATTTGGTGAAAGTGCAAAAACCGCTTCGCCTACTTCAAAACCATCGGCACCTTCCGTTTTTTCTACAATTTCGCCAGATATATCCCAACCTATGGAAAAGATGAAAGCTGAGAATGCCAGTTTTGAAACTGGAAAGGCTGCTCTGCAAAACTGGTACAACAATGATCGCGGGGAATCGCTTTTTGCGGAACTGTCATTTAATTTTAAAAAGAGTATGAGGAATAAAATAAAGAAAAGATGGAGTACAGTTTTATTGTTTTCATCTGCCCAAGCTCTTTTTCAGACGGGCTCTATATTGGTTATGGCTTTATCTGGTCTTGTCGGTTTAGAGATTGCGCCAGAGAAAAGTCTGGCTACGCTGCCCATTGCTATGATTTCAGTTGGAACCGTTCTTATGATGATTCTCGCTTCTCTTATTATTAAAAGATGGGCCAGAGAAAAGCATTTCTTATTGGGACAATCATCGGCGTGCTTGCGGGAATGCTTTCATTTTACGCTATTTTAAAAAACTCATTTGTTCTATTTGTTTTAGGAAACACCCTTATAGGAGTCTGCCAGGCTTTTACACAATATTATCGTTTTGCAGCCGCCGATTCGGTTCCTCAGAAGATCAAAGGAAAAGCAATATCATTTGTGATCGGAGGCGGAGTTGTGGCCGCAATTGCGGGACCGGCCTTAGCCAGATCTACCCAGAATATTGGCGCGGTTTCATTTGCCTATTCCTTTTTATCCATCTCTTTTTTGAGTATCATTTCTTTTCTGGTTAATTTTGGTCTAAAAGAGAAAAAACGTATAACGGCGCAGCAGAAGGATTTTCAGTTTAAGCAATCAAGACCGCTGGGGGAAATTATGGGACAGAATAAAACCATTTTGGCTTTATTATCCTCGGCAGTAGGATATTCCGTGATGATAATGATTATGACCGCAACACCTTTGGCAATGCACCACTACGGCTATTCCGGCGATGATTCGTCTGTTGTGATACAGTGGCATGTGCTTGGAATGTTTGTGCCTTCTTTTTTTACCGGCACTTTGATTGAGAAATTTGGCACGGGCAGAATAATTCTGTCTGGTGTAGGCATACTGTTTTTGCATTTATATCTGGTTCTGACAGGCACTGATTTTCTTCATTTTGTGTCCGGTCTTATCTTTCTTGGAATAGGCTGGAACTTTATGTTTGTAGGCGGCTCAACTTTATTGTCAAAGGTATATCGAGAAGATGAAAAAGAAAAAGTCCAGGCTTTTCATGATTTTTTTGTTTACATTATCATGAGCATTTCGAGCCTTTCAGCAGGAGTCCTTCTGAGCAGGTGGGGATGGAAAGGAGTAAACATAGCTGCAATTCCAATGCATATGTAGTTGTCTGTCTTTCATTGGCTTTGTAAATTTGGTTTAGATGTCCTGTTGGGGATTGGTGTAAAAAAATATAAAAACTCAATTTGTTTGCGGTATTAATTTGGGAGACAATTCTACAATTATTATGAAGTATTTGAAAATATTGTTATACTTAAGGCAGAATTGTCTTTCATTGGCTCTATGAATTATCGTCTGGGATTTTAAAATAAATTTATTTGATTTTCGAAATCTTTTTGAACAAAATGATTATTTATTTGGTTAAATAAGTCTTCCTCAAATTTTGTAGTAAAAATTTCATAATTAAATAGCAAAAATTTTTCCACATTCGTCTAAGCTTTTTGGGAGAGAAAAAGTATGAAGTCCATACTTATTGATTGTTGTTTGACCGGAGTTAAAAATTGGTTTATTTCTATAATGTTGATCAATATTTTTTGTTGAAAGGAAACAAGAAGTTTCTTCAGAATAAAAACAAAATTAGTGTATTTTTGCATTTATAAACAAATTGGCAATCTTGAAAAAGTATATTATCATAGTACTTTGTGGTCTAATTTTTCTTCCCTCTTTGGGAAGCATGTTTGTATATGCTTCATTTAAACTAAATCAGCAGGAAATTGCCAAAACAATCTGTGTACAGCGCAAACAGATTTTTAACTCTTGTAATGGTCGATGTGAACTGCAAAAAAGTCTTAAAAAATATTCTGATAACGAAAAACAAATGCAGGACAGTCTTAAAGAAAAAGTAGAGATTGTCTATATCTGCAACTCTGAAGTAAACTTTACTTTTTTACCTCCTGTAGGATATCACAAAAATGTTTTTGCTTTTTTAAGAAGCAAACCAATTGGAATTTCCTCTGCTACTTTTCGCCCGCCCGCCACTAATTTATACATCTAAATTTCTTTTCAAATTCATTAAGAAAAATTTGTCATTGCCTTTTGCAACTTGACAATACCGCTATTGCTATGAACTAAATTGATTTTTCTGTATTCATTTATTCTTAATAAGATAAAAGATTAACATAGAAAATTTAAAAGTTTTGGTCAGTTGGCTTTATGAAGTCATATCCTCATCAATCTACAACAACAACTTTATTTAGCGTTGTTTGTTATAGGCTTTGCAATATCCTTATTTGAAAAACCCAATGGACTTTATTGATGAATCTTCATTGAAATTATACATGCAAACAAGTCAGCAGTTTATAAAATAATCTGCTTGGTTAAATATTTAAATAATAAAAAATGAAAAAAATAGCTTTGATTCTTTTGCATTCTCTACTTGTAATATCATGTGAGAAAGCTCAGGAGAAACTTCCAATATTAGGAAATCCAATAGTAAAAGGAAATGAAACGCAGTATCCGCGTATCAAAGACTTTTCGTTTACGAATCAGGATAGTCTGAAAATTACCAATAATACTTTTGACGACAAGATTTATATAGCCGATTTTATTTTTCTTTCCTGCCCTTCAATCTGTCCGAAAATGAACACACAACTTAAAAAAGTGTATGATGTTTACAAAACCAATAACGAGGTATTGTTTCTCTCGCATACCATTGATCCTGATCATGACACAATACCGCGGCTTAAAGCTTATACGGTGGATCACGACATAAAAGAGAATTGGCATTTTGTTACGGGAAACAGAGAAAGTATCTATAAAATTGCAACCGAAAGCTATTTTGCAACGGCATATCCGGATAAAAATGAGCCGGGAGGTTTTGTGCACAGCGGCGGATTTCTGCTTATAGATAAAGACAGGCACGTTCGGGGGGTTTATGATGGCACAAATCCAAAGGAAACCAAAAGACTAATTGCTGATGTAAAAACTCTTTTAGAAGAAAGTGAGGCCAAATAACAGTCTACTGATGAAAAAATACATCACTTTATTTATTCTTATGCTGCTCGCATTTCAAAATGCAGGCAGTACTTGGATTATTGGTGATTTTTACATCAATCAGGATTATATTGTCAAAAATGTCTGCATAAACAGATTTGATACAATCCCCATTTGCAACGGAAAATGCTATCTCGAATATAAATTAAAAGCAAATGACAAACAGGAACAGAAATATCCAACGGTAACCTATAAAGAAGTACAGCTGTTTTTGCAGCATCCAGATCAGTTTTCATTCAAAGCAGTGCGCTTTGTCTTTAAAAAAAAGTATCCTGCACTGCAGAGCAAAAGTCAAAATTCAGATTACATTTTTTCGATTTACCATCCTCCCAGATGGGGTTAATATTCTCGTTTTAGTATTAATCATAAAATCAAAAAAATGCAAATATCAGAAATACCGGACCGCAACCTGAGTCTATTCACAGGTGATGAGAGTCATTTCTGGATGGATAAAACGGCTAACCTGCTGCAACGTTTTCCTTTTTTGGAATATCCTCACAAGCAGGATTTCTTCATGCTTCTCTTTATTGATGATGCAGAAGGGGAAATTAGTATTGACAATCAGAAAATCCGTCTCGATAGTGCCAAGGTCATCGTTATAAAGCCCCGCTGCATTAGTTCTATAGACATTAACAGAAAGGCCAAAGGAAAAATTATCTGTTTCACAGAAGATTTTTTCTCCCTGCGTTACAACAATAACATTTTAGACCAGTTTTCATTTCTTGATGATACCTCTAAGTTATTTGTCAGGCTTAGTGAAGAGGAAGCAGACAAGTGGGAATATCTGCTTGAAATATTTTTCAAAGAGTTTAATCTGCATCGCAGAGAATCTGCAAAAGTGCTTCGATCGTATCTTAATATTCTGCTTTTCGATTTGGAACGGCTTTATGATCCCTCAGGGTTTGTGGTAAACAATTCACCTAAACAGCAGAAAATAAAAGAATTTGAGAAACTCATCGATAAAGATTTTAAAATTAAAAAAATGCCTGCCGCTTATGCGGACCTGCTCAATGTAACTCCGAATTATCTGAACAAGATATGCAAGGAAGTAACCAATTATACAGCAGGTGATTTGATACGAAAGCGTATCGTAATAGAAGCACAGCGGCTTATTCATTTTACCAATTATTCTATAAATGAAATTGCTGATCAGCTCGGTTTTGAAAATGCGTCCTATTTTATTACTTTTTTTAAAAGACAGACAAACAAGACACCCGAGCAGTTCCGCAGATTATCAAACTAGTAAAAAATAATAAAATTTTAATACTATTATGAAAAAAATCCTTCTAATTGCCACTATTACTGCTGTGTTAAGCTGTAATAAAAAAGAGGAAAAAGCACATCCTCATGATCATCCTCATACTATGGAATCTGAAACAATGTATAAAGATCCTAAAAACCCGCTCAATAAATTAACCTATGTCAGCAACATAGACTTTAGCTGTAATATGGATGTCAGCAAGTATGGCGTTAGTGATACTGTTACTTATAAAGGGAAATTATACGGTTTTTGTTCAACGGTATGTAAAGATGACTTTATGAAAAAACCAGATGAATATCTGGCAAAAAATCAGAAGTAATTTTTCTTGATAATTTTAGGAAAAAAAGGCTGAAAAATCAAATTTTTTCAGCCTTCTTAATTATTATTGACTATTTGCTATGGTTTTATTTATTGTTTTTAGTCAGGTCAAAGTTTAAATTAGTATTCAAAATTACTCCGTTATTGTTCTGAAAAACATTTTGACCCTCTATCTGCCTTCCTAACTGTACAGTTTGATTTAGATAACCACCTTCAATTCTAATGTTTTTATTAAACCTATAGCCTAATAAAATTCCAATTCTGTTTTGATCAAAAACGTTCATATTAACATTTTTTCCAAATCCAACAAAAATTTCGTCATAGAAAGCTAAATAGGGTGTTTTGTCTTTTATCTCATTTCCTTTTAAAGGCACCTGAACTCTAATCATATATCGAATTCGGTTTAAGAGCGGAAATTCGTCTTCTGTTGTCTCATTAATGGAACTGTACCTGCCAACAAATCTTTGTTCTAACATAAATCTATGGGATAAATCAACAATTCCTTCTTTGTGACTTAGCTGTACCATTTCAAAAATCCTATGTTCTGTAAAATCTCTGCCCATGCCATTTAGAGGTATTTCTCCATAAGGATAGGTTTCGATCCAGCCATAACCAACCCGGAACTGCACTCTTGAATTTAAATTATAATTTAGGCCCACTCTTAATAAACTTTGCTGCCATTCGGTAATGGTTTCATTTCTGCGCCATTGGTATTCAGTATGTATTCCAAATTTTTCTGAGATTTTGAATGTTCCAAAAAAATTATACCATCCAATGCTGTTATTGGTAGTAATACGATTATTCTGCGCGATTGCGTATTGTATACCGCCAATTACAAAAACGAGGATTAGTACATAATTTTTCTTGTTCATTATTTTAAGAATTCAAGGGTTCCGTCTGTCAAATTGTAAAACACACCTACAATTTTTATCTGTCCTTCATCTTCCATTTCTTTAAGAATTGGACTTTTTTTACGAATTTGATCCATAGCATAAAGCACGTTGTTTTCTGAAACGTGTTTTACAAATTTATCATTTTTAGATGTTTTTTCACCATTAAAATCCTGACTCATTGCTACAGCTGGTTTTATTTTTGAAAGCATGGCAGTTATATTTCCCAATTTTACATCATCGATAGCACCTTTTATAGCGCCGCAATGCTGGTGTCCCATCACTAAAACCAATTTTGCGCCTGATACCTTACAAGCAAATTCTATACTGCCCAGTAAATCTTCATTTACAAAATTGCCGGCTACTCGTCCCACAAAAATATCACCCAAGCCCTGATCAAATACGTCTTCTACTGGTACTCGGCTGTCCACGCAACTTAGTACAACAGCTTTTGGGAACTGGCCCGGTGCCGATTTTCGGGCTTGTTTACTATGGTCGCGAACCGTAGTTACACCGCTTTGAAATCGTTTGTTTCCTGCTATAAAATCCTCTAAGATAGCATCAGGTGTAAGTCTGGTTTGCTCTTCCTTCGTCATTACATGAGACACTACCGGTTTTAAATCTTCTGCAGGAATAGAAGTTGAATTTGATTTTTCTGTTTTTGTACCATTGTTGCAAGAAACCAATAATACTGCTGTGCAAAGCATTACTAATGATCTGAGTTGATTGTCCATTTCTTTGTTTTAGATTAAGTGTGCCTACTTTGTAAAACGGTGTTCAGCATGTCCGTTTATTATTTTTTATACTGTTATATAAAACAGTAAAAGAGGTTTTTTCCCTACCTGAAAGCTGTCCGTAAATTTAATTTTTTTCCTGAAGTGTAAAGTGGCAGCCCCTTTAATCCTTGTATTAGGATAGTTTAGAGATACAAAATTACCTGAATTCAAACAAGTTGCGTTAATTAAAATAGCAGAGGTGGGTAAACAGGAGGAAGTATGACTAAAAAGGGAATTTTGAATTTTAAATTATTCTTTTTTAGTGTTTTATATTTTTAATAATAAAACGGAAAATAATATACAGCCCAGCAATCTGATAATGAGGTGTAACTAGTAAAATCAATTGAGTGAAAAGCTAAATTCAGTAGAATAAAATGCAATGTAAATAGTGATTTTAACGAATCTGGAAGTAACGTTTATTAAAATTTCCTGCTTTTTTGTTTTTAGCAATTTCTGGATTACTGACCGAAATTTGCAGTAAAAAAAACAGAATAATTTATGGACTTTCCAATTTTTCATTTAGACTGGCTCAACAATAGGATGCTTATTGCCATCATTGCCATTATTCACGTGATGATTAATCATGGTTTAGCTGTGGGTTTTATGCCTCTTATAACCTGGCTGGAACAGAAAGGTGTTAAGAATAGCGGCAGGGAACAAATTACAGATTTAGACTGGGACAACAGAATCTATAATATGATGAAAGTTGCTTTTATCATAACTACAACACTTGGTGCAATGACAGGAGTGGGGATATGGTTCTCCGTTGCACTTGTAAGCCCAACATCGATTGGAAGTTTAATACGTGTTTTTTACTGGGCATGGTTTGTTGAATGGCTGGTATTTGTTACTGAGGTAATTTTGATCATGATTTATTTTTTGACATGGAAGAGCAGTAATACCTCACTGAGGGCTAAATTATTGCACATCCGGTTTGGATGGTTTTTAAGTTTATTCTCCTGGATTACTATGGCAATTATTGTTTCTATTTTGAGCTTTATGATGGATCCCGGAAACTGGAATACACATAAGAGTCTGCTCAATGGGTTTACCAATCCAATTTATCTGCCTCAGTTATTGTTTAGGACTCCTACAGCCATGCTGGTAGCAGGAAGTTTTGGAAAGATGCTGGTAACTCTATTCTTTAAAAAAGGTACGGATATAAGGCTCAAAGCGGTGAAATATGTCTCAAAGTGGATTATTCTATGGGCTCCGATTTCGCTTTTGGGAGCAGTAATTTACTATCGTGCAATTCCCGAGGCCATGACTGCCAATATGAGCACGGCTGTGGGTACGATGGATTTCAATAAGTATTACGATTTAATGAAATATTTTATACTATTTGGAATTTCGTCTTCTCTGATAATGGCAGTTTTAGGTTTATTTAAAACCAGATGGATTAGAAGTTATTTGGTATTGTTTCCCGTAGTTATGGCTTTTGGATATCTTGGTTTTTTTGAAAGGGTGCGTGAATTTGTCCGTAAACCTTATGTAATTGGAGGTTATATGTATTCTAACTTATTACTGGAGGAAGATTATCCTGTTTACCAGCAATACGGGCTTCTTAAAAATGCGACCTATACCACAGTAACCGAGATTACGCCAGAGAATAAAGTAGAAGCCGGCAGAAATGTTTTTGCAATTGCCTGCAGCCGCTGTCATACCACTCAGGGAGTTAATAGTGTAGTTGATGTTTTTGAGCGTATGTATGGAGTTGGAAAGCCTTTGGATATTAACTCGATGGCATCTTATATACCCAATATGCATAATGGAAGAACCTATATGCCTCCTTTTCCTGGCACCCAAGAAGAAAGTGAAGCCTTGGCCACCTATATCCGCAGTATTCAGGATACAGGAGATGTTCTCGAAGGGGCACAGTCAGAAGGTGTAGAGGTAAGTGGACTCCAAGATACAAAAGCAGTTTTAGCAAATAAAAAATAACAAAAGTTTAAAAATGATCAATTTATATATTGCGTTGCAAAACAACGTTCCCGTTCCAAAAGATATTCCCTTGCCGCTGCCAATGCCTGAATGGTTTTTTGTAGTTGTTCTGGTACTGTCATTTCTATTGCATATCCTTTTTGTAAACCTAATGCTTGGAGGTTCTATTTTGGCTTTGATTGCCCAAATAAAAGGACTTAAAAATAAAGAATACGATATACTGGCACACGAAATAGCCAAAACCATAACAGTAAATAAAAGTATAGCCGTTGTATTAGGAATTGCGCCTCTTTTGAGCATTAATGTATTATATACGATTTACTTTTATTCGGCAAATGCTCTTACCGGTTTAATGTGGATTGCGGTAATACCGCTCGTTACAGTGGCGTTTCTGCTCACTTACCTGCACAAATATACATGGGAAACCTTGGAGAATCACAAGGCGGTTCATATTTCGATTCTGGCCTTGGCAACTGTTATCTTTCTTTTTATCCCATTTATCTTTCTGACCAATATTAATCTAATGCTTTTCCCTGAAAAATGGGCTTTAGTAAAAGGCTTTGTAGACGCATTGTTTCTGCCGAATGTTTTCCCCAGATACCTGCATTTTATCCTGTCTTCACTGGCAGTTACGGGATTGTTTATATTTTGGTACAACAGCCGCAAGAGTTACCCCTTTGAAGAGATATATCAAGAATTTACCCGATACGATATTCAAAAGAAAGGCTACTCTTTGGCATTAACTGCCTCTTTATGCCAGTGTATGATTGGTCCTCTTGTATTGCTGACATTACCGTCTAAAGGTATGGGGTGGAACCTGATTTTGGTGATTTTCTCCGGAGTTGCATTCGCCGTTCCTGCTATGTGGCTTATTTGGAAGAGATTGACAGGCGAAAAGGAAAACATTGAAAAAGACTTTTATAAAATAGCAATGTTGCTTGGAATTACGGTTTTGTGTATGGGCTCAGGAAGGCAGATCTACAGGGCAAATTCGCTGGAAAAACATAAAGAACTGGTAAAAATTAAAACCGATGAATTTCAAATCCTGAAAAAGAAAGCTGCAACCAAAATGAAAGCAGAAGAAGCCGGAGCAGCTTCGGCAGATATGTCAGAAGCAGAGAAAGGGCAGAAGGTATTCAGCCAGTATTGTGCCTCCTGCCATAAAATAGATGAAAAATTAGTCGGGCCTCCAGTTTTTGAAATGGCGAAAATCTATAAAGGTAACGTGGCTGATTTGCAGAAATGGATAAAAAATCCAGGTAAAAAACGTCCCGACTATCCACAGATGCCAGGTTTTGAATCTCAGTTGGATCAGCAGAAACTCGATCAGCTGGCGGAATATATTTTGAACATAAAATAAAATAAAAAACAATTCTCTATGATTCGTTTCTGTTATCTGGTTCCAATAATAGTTTTATGTGTGTTACAGGCATTTTATACAAGGTAAATAAGTATGAAAGTATAACAAAAAAAAGACCAAAGAGCATAATAGAGAGATCGCATAGCGTTTCCGCTCAATGTTTAGAAAATAATAATAGTAAATATAATTGACAGCCTTAATCGATTTTTAACTTAAAAATAAAATAGTATGATACAAGTTTTTTCCATTATGATTTTAATTTTTGTGCTTCTTGCCATTGTTTTTCTGATAAGAATAAAATCAATAACACTGCAGCTTATTAAGTCTAAAGAATTGAATAACAAAGAAAACCCATTAGAAAAGAATTATCAATTTATTAAGGGACTGTATTAGCCAAGGTTGTCCACCAAAAGAAGTTTCTTTTAAATTTTGATAGTTTGGAGCCCTGTTGATGCTGACACACGCAGGGCTTCTTTTTTGTTTATAATTAGGACTGAAGTTTTAAGAGTAAAAATAGGATTATGAAATTGAGAATTGCATAGATAGAAAATCTTGCTTATCAAAATGGCATGTATTGAAAGTGTTTTGGTAGCAGATATTGGTTCAGGAGTTTTTAATTTTGACATATATAAAAATTAAAAAATTAATTAAAATGAAAAAGGCATTACTACTAATAGATATACAGCAAGAATATTTTGAAAATGGCGCATTAGTACTTGTAAATCCAATTCCGGCAAGTGAAAATGCAAAAAAAATACTGGAACATTTCCGAAAAGAAAATGATACTATTGTTCATGTACAGCATATATCTGGCGCAGGCATTCCCTTTTTTGTTTCTGGAACTCAAGGAGTGGAAATCCATGAAAATGTAAAACCACTACAAGGCGAGAAAGTAATCACTAAACAATTTCCTAATAGTTTTAGAGACACCGATCTATTAGAATATTTACAGTCAAAGGAAATAACGCATTTGGTTATTGCAGGAATGATGACTCATATGTGTATAGATGCGGGAACAAGAGCAGCTGTTGATTTTGGATTTGAATGTACTGTAATTGGCGATGCCTGTGCTACGATGGACCTTCAGATTAGCGGACAAAAAGTAAAATCTGTCGATGTACACAATGCATTTTTAGCAGCATTAGAATTCTTTTACGCTAAAATTCAGACAACTGATCAATACCTGCTTTCTTAAATAAATTTAGAACTCAATTTTATAAAATGGGCTGTAATTTATTATGGCTCATTTTTGCATTTGGCAGTTATTTGCAAATGAAGTTGTAAATTTACTAAAGCAGGCTGAAAGTAATAAAACGATTTTAAGAGATTAAAAAGGAATGAGAAAGGAATGAAAACAATAAAATTTCATAAAGCAGAATGTGGTGTTGAGATGCTTCTTAATGTATTGCATGGAGATGTACTAAGCGAAAGATATTTGGAGCGAGATACTTTTAACACTGATTTTTTTGAAATTTTGCTTTTTAAAAAGGCGAAGGGAACTCTGATTTTAAATCAGCAGAAAATCAATATAACTGATAATACGATGGTTTTTATTTCTCCTTTTCAAAAAAGAAAATGGACTTTGGAGAAAGAAGGATTGGATTTTACTGTTCTGGTTTTTCAGGAAAATTTTCTAAACGATTTTTTCTCAGATAAATTCTTTACATATCGCCTTCTTTATTTTTATCAGTTGAATTATCCTTTAATAATTAGTATTGAAAAGGAAGAACTGCAAAAAGCACTTGAGCAGCTTATGGAAATCAAATCAGAGCTGGTAGAGAGCAGGACAGACAGTATTCATATCATCCGCTCTCTTACTTATTACCTGCTTTTGAAGTTCAACAGGATATATGCCCAGAAAAATAATCTCTCAATTGAAAGGGCTGAAAATAATTATGCATACCAATTTAAACAGTTACTCGAAACGCATATCAGGGATAAGCAGAGAATTGACGATTATGCAGCTTTATTAAATGTGAGCAGGATTTCAATTAATACGTGTGTAAAAAAACAGTTTAATGTTACCGCTACAGAACTCTTAAAACAAAGACTGCTCTTCGAAATAAAAAATGATCTGATACATTCAGGAAAGAATGTCGCTGAGATTGCCTATAATCTTCATTTTTCAGAACCCGGACATATGATGCGGTTTTTTAAAACCCAAACAGGAATTACCAGCACGCAGTTCCTGTCAGATTATCAAAATGGTATATTTTCATAGCATTTTAGTTGATTTTTTATAGAATGAGATAAATTTGCAACAAAAGAATTGTTATACTTTAAAAATAAAAATTTACAGTATACTAATTTCAATACATTCAATCTGCCTTGAGGCAGTTAATTTTTTAATATGCTCAAAAAATATAAATCCAATAAGATATATTACCAAAGCACAATAACACTTGCAGGACCTGTGGTAATTTCTCAGTTGGGACATACACTGGTACAGACTTTTGATACCATCATCATAGGACACTATGCAGGAACTATTTCTTTGGCGGCAGTCTCACTGGTTCATTCTGTTTTTATGGTCGTTTTAGTCATAGGATTAGGTGTGGCGTACGGATTAACACCATTGATTGCGCAAGAAAATGGAAAATCAAATTTTAAGGAATGCGCTGAGCTTCTGTCAAACAGCTTATGGCTAAATGTCGCAGCTGCAGTATTTCTTTTTTTAGTAGTGTACTATGGTTCTATGTTTGCCATGCAGCATGCGGATCAGGATCCTCAGGTGGTTGCAACGGCAAAACCTTACTTACTTATTTTGAGTTTATCTATTTTGCCTTTAATGGTATTTCAAACCTTTAAACAGTTTGCAGAAGGGCTGGGTTTTACAAAACAAGCAATGTCGATCACAATATGGGGAAATGTGCTCAATGTAATTATAGCAGTGATTTTGGTAAAGGGAATTTTTGGAATTGAGCCAATGGGCGTTCGAGGGGTAGGAATTGCAACATTGATAGATCGGGTTTTAATGATGCTGGTTATGATGTGGTATGTACTTCGATCAGAGAATTTCAGGGTTTACATAAAGCATTTCGTTGTTAAGTTTGTTGATTTTTCAAAAATTATAAAAGTGGTAAAAATAGGATTACCTGTAGCGATGCAGTATGTTTTTGAAATTGGAGTATTTGCAGTTGCGGCTTTAATGGCTGGCAATATAGGCGCAACGGAGCAAGCTGCTCATCAGACAGCAATAACCCTTGCGGCAATGACCTACATGATGGCAGGGGGAATTGCATCGGCGGCAACTATTAAAGTTGGAATTAGTTTTGGAAATCAGAACTACAAAAGACTTCAGAAATTTGCTTATGCGTCTTATCATCTAGTTATCATTTTTATGATGTTCTTTGCTCTAATTTTTACACTCTTAAATCAATATTTACCTTATTTGATAACAAATGATACAAGTGTTGTAGCGCTGGCTGCACAATTATTGATAATTGCCGCGCTATTCCAACTCTTTGATGGTACTCAGGTTGTTGGACTGGGAACACTAAGAGGAATGGGAGATGTAAACGTTCCTACTTTGATAACCTTTGTTGCTTATTGGCTTATTGGCCTGCCTGTGGCCTACATTTTAGGCATTTATTTCAATGCAGGAGTAAAGGGAATCTGGTACGGTTTGACTTTGGGGTTGTTAACATCATCTGCCTTACTGTATTTAAGATTTCGATATGTAATAAATAAAGTTTTGGAAAAATAATTTATAAATTCTATCATTAAAGTACAAAGTCCTTTTAGAATTTAAGGCATAAAAAAGCAGCAAAAAGAGTCTATTCTTGCTGCTTTTTTTTTACAATTTAGTTAATAAAAAAATGTTTATGAATTTTAACCCATTCTTCTATTGGAGTCATTCTTACAGGCAGTTTTTCTAAAACCTCCTGCAATTTAGGATTAAATTTTGTGGGATATACTGGCAGACTTGCCAACATTTCATAATATCCTTGCACACCTCTGGCGCTTTCTTCTCCTACAAGAATACTTAATTTATCCCCGAATTCTTGCGGAGGCATTGCGTAGAAATCAATTTTTTCGCCCAAACCAAGAGAGAATTTTTCGGCAAGACCATTTCCTTTCAGGTTATCCAAACCGCTCACAAGAAAGGATTGTCCAGATAGTTCTGGTTTGTATAAAGCTTCTGCCACAAAAGCGCTGACATCTCTTGATGCAATATAACCAATAGGCATATCTTCCGGAGTTGGGTAAGCTACTTTTCTTTCACTTTTTACATAATCGGTTGTATAAGGAGCCAGTAAATTTTCAGCATAAATAGATGGCTCAATAATTACATAGGGTACTCCGCAATTTTGAAGATATTCCTTGGTATCCAGCTTTACATCTTCCATAGGAATTCCTAATTTTTGCGGTGCCAGAAATCCGCTGGTATTCCAAACTATCATTTTTACGCCATTTTCCTTAGCTGCATCAATTACATTTTTTGCAAGTTGAAATCCATCTGCCGGATTAGGCAAGGAAACAGGAATCAGCAAAGCAACAGCATCAATTTCCTTAGTGATTTCTTTCATTTTTAATGCATCAGACATATCGCCTAATACAGGGATTGCACCAGCGTCTTCTAGTTTTGAAAAGTTTTTTTCTGAACTTGTAGCAGCATAAACAATTGCGCCTTTATTTTTTGCTTCTCCAATTACATGAAATTGCTGTGAACCTGTGGCTCCAAATACTAATACTTTCATTTTATTTTTTTATTTAATTGTTTTAATTTTTTTGGTAAAACTAATTAATAACTTACTTTTGTACAAGTACTTACGTTTTAGTTGGGTACTTACCAAATAGTTAGAAATATTGAGAATCAATGATAAAAAATCCAAAAATTATTAATGCTTGTGATGAAAATTGCCCCGTAAAAAAATCATTAGGCTTATTGGGAGGAAAATGGACAATGATGATTTTGTTTCAGATTAACTCCAGAACCATTAGATATGGTGAACTTAAAAGAGCTGTAGTGGGTATTAGTGAAAAAATGCTGATTCAGGAATTGAATGCACTTGTAGAAAACAAACTGGTCAGTAAAAAGGCCTATCCTGAAATCCCTCCAAGAGTAGAATATACATTAACAGAACTGGGTTTGAAGACTTTACCAATTATAGATCAAATAGCTGCTTTTGGATTGGAAAATTTGGTTTAGTTTGCTTGCTCAAATCTAACATTTAGCATTTCTTTTTTAAGCATTGTTTTCGCCTTTATTGGTAAAATTTTCCTTTAAGGTCTTCATTGACGTTTTAAAAAACAAATTAGTAAAAACGAGTAAAACTTATATTTAGAGGATATATGAAAAAAAATGGCGCCAATTGAAGACAATTGGCGCCATTTGGCTTTGTGACCCCGACGGGACAAATTTCAACATTTTTTTTGGATGATTTGAAGAAATTGGCTTACTTTCAAGTTAATTTATAAGATAATTATTTTAAGTTTTTATTAGTAAACGGTTTGTATGTATCGTGAGGGTTAAATGTTAAAATCGTTAAAAAAAAAGTGATCTCGATTTATAAATTAAAAATCAAATCTAAATATTCAACCAGGTCTTTAAATGAAGAATTTAGATCAGTATTTTTAGCAAAATTAAATAAAATATTTAAGATTATTCTAGTCAAAATGCGATGATTATATTTTTCTGATTTTTCGTATAAAAATATTTCCTTTACTTATTAGATGTTGTTCCACTGAAGTTAAAAATTGATTAATTTCTCTGTCAAAATATTTAAAAGTAAGTTGAAATTCCTAAGTTAAACCCGTCAGTAATAGTAGGTGGGTTGGAAAAAATATCCCGTTGTTTCAAATATCGGTAATTAAGGCGGATTACTGTTTGGGACGTTGGCCTAAAACTAACAGCAGGCATTATGCTCCACAAATCTTCCCCAATATTACCGTCCGTTTCTTTAAAGTTTCCAACATTCCAATCTACATATTCCAGTCTACATGCAACAGTTATCGCAGCTTTCTGCCAGCCTAAAATCGTTTTTGTCAATATAGGCTGAACAATATCTATAAATCCTCCTTTTTGTTTTTTGCCAAATTGCTGCGAATAGGTGTCAGGCACATCAACATAAACCCATGCAAATTCAGAAGTGATAAAAGTTTTTATTCTTGGAAGCGTTGTATTAAAATCTAAAGCAAAAATAGATACACGTCTCTTCTTATCTATTGTAATGCCATCGTCCTCAAATTTATTATAGATACCGTCCATATAAGAAATTCCAAGTTCTCCGACTTTAGAATTCCGCAGAGCAATTTTTCCCGTAAACAAGGGTTCTCCACTATTGATTTCTTCAAATCTTTCAGGGTTTTCTTTTGCTGCTGGCAAGAAAGTTTTATTTTCCGTATTTTCAATTATAGAGTTATCGAAATTTCCTGACAGATATGCTTCATACCCAAACATCCAATTCTTGGAATATTCTTTTCCAAAAAGACCAACTCCCGCATTACTGAAAGTTGCAGAAAGCATCTGAGTAGCTGATATTGGTCTGTCTGTAAAATCCCATTTTGGGCCGTCATGATTTTGATTGAAAGACCCGATCGGATTTAGAATGATTCCTGCTCGAAGATTTATCAGTGGGTCAAATTCTACATCTACGGAAGCAAATTCGATTGAAATTTCTTTACCGCCATCTTCAAACTCAATCTCGCTCAAAAATTTAACTCTTTTGCTTATTGCAGAAGACATAAAAATAGATAGCCTTCTTGCTTGGAATTGATGACCTTTAGAGATGCCATCGATAGTCATTTTCTGCCAGTTCATTTCGAGATAACCTCCAATGGATATGGGTGTTTTATTTATACTTAAGGCTGGTCTGTTGTAAAGAGCATCCATGTTTAAGATGTTTTTTACTGTATCTTTTGGAATCCTTTTCAATAAGCTGGGGTCGATCTGTGCGGAGCAATATGTAGAGAAGAGTACAGTGAACAGTACTATAATTACTTTTATTTCAAATCTCATTTCAAAGATATTTTTAAGATATTATTTTCTATTGATACAGGGAATTTTCTTAAGGCTGAACTTGCAGGGCCGCTTTCAAGGTCTCCGCGGCTGTTGAATTCACTTCCATGAGCAGGACATTGAAGTTTATCTCCAAACACCTGTAATTCTGCTCCCTGATGCGTACACAGCATAAATATGGCAGAATAATCATTTTCACTAAATCTAAAGACACATATTGGAGCTTTAAGTATATCATTTTGTATGACAATATATTTCTTGAATTGCGTCTTTGCTCCTTTTTGAACTATAAAATCAGAAATTGGGACTAAAAGATCTGATTCCTTTATTTCTCTTGAAATTTGAGAAGATGAGCAGCCATTCAGTATTGTTGTTCCAGATATTGCCGCAAGACAACCGAAACCGCACGCTTTTAAAAATTGTTTTCTGTCCATATTATAATGATTTTATAAATTTCAGCAAAGCCTGCTTGTCTTCTTTGGAAAGCTTTTCAAATGCATTTTTGCTTTTTTGTCCCTCGCCGCCATGCATTACTATGGCTTGTTCAATTGTTTGTGCACGACCATCGTGCATTAAAAATAAATTACCTCCCTGCGAATTCTCAGAAAGGCCTATGCCCCAGAGGGGCGGGGTTCTCCACTCAGAGGTTTTTGCACTTCCTTCCGTATAGCCATCATCCAGTCCAGCGCCCATATCATGCAGGAGCAGATCCGTGTATGGAGCAAAAGTTTTATTGGAAAGTGAGTTTATGGGAGAGTAACTGGTTTTTAATTCTGATTTATGGCAGCTTGTGCAGCTTATTTGTTTAAAAATATCTTTACCTCGAATGACAACCGGATCATTTTGATTTCTTTGAATGGGAGGTTTTAATGTTTTTAGGTAAAATACAACATCATTGACTTTAGGAGTGGAAACTTCAGGATCAATTTCTAAATTAGTATAATGATCTATAGGATTAAATACAGATGTAATTCCCATATCCTGATTGTAGGCATTAACAGTCTGGTGAAGTAAATCAAATGCAGAAGCCTTCTTGCCGTACCTCCCAATATATTTGCCTTCTTTAGATATTACATTTGGTGAGGCAAGGGAGTAATTTGGTATTGTAATCCAGTTTACATTCCCGGAAATTCCATCACCATCCGCATCTTGTGGATCTGTCATAGCAATTAGATCTGCGTCTGAAACATATTGCAAAAGCCCCAGACCTGTAATGGCAGGAGGCATAAATGTAGAGAAGGTGGCGCCTGATGGAATCACTTCAGGCATAAAACCAGGTAAAGCACGGTTTTGAAGCTGCGGTCCTCCCATGTTAAGGAATTTATTACCTGTTTCATCAATCTGTCCAAAGCGAACCAAACTGGTAAAAGGATGACCTTTTCCGTCTCCTGCATGGCAGCTTATACAGCTGTTGCTAACAAAGGTGGTGCCAAGGCCGGAACCTCTATTAAAAACTTCATTTACCGCCTGATCACCTTTCAAAAATTGAACAGATTCAGAAGATGACAATCCATCGATAGGTCCATCCAAAAGCTTATCATCTTCCGGCACATCCACAAAGCTGGACTCGCAGGAAGCATGTCCCATAATTAAGATTAGTAATATAAAAGCCTTCTTTAAAAATATATTTAAATTGCACATTATTTTATTTTTAGACAAAACTAAAAATATTTTTTGATAAATCATATAAGCCTTAAAAAAATCTACTGCAAATCACTTTGAAAATAGCGGGCAAGGACTTTTGGATTTGGATTGTAATGATAATCAGTACGAAAAATAAATTATGGGGACGTTTATGTAAAAAAAACATTTTAAATTTCACAAATTCAGAGATAAATGCAAAAATGTGCGTATTTTTGCGGACAAAATAAGCAAGAACCAATTGAAAAGGTCAATCGTCATAGTACTTTCCATTTTAATTTTATCGCCTTCTTTTGGCAGCCTGTTTGTGTACACTGCATTTAAATTAAATCAGAAAGAAATTTCTTAAACTATTTGTGTACAGCGTAAACTGACGTATAACACTTGTAATGGGCGATGCGAGCTTCAAAAAAGCATCAAAAAATATTCTGATAACGAACGCAAAATGCAAGACAGCCTAAAAGACAAATTAGAGCTTGTATATGTTCAAAATAGTGCTGAAATCAATTTAGATATCATATCTCCAATAGAATCAAAAGAAAATACTTCTTTCTTATTCGAAAAGAAACCTGTTGGAGCTTCAAACCTTACTTTTCACCCGCCGCTGGTGTAATTCTACAGATCAATTTTTTTGTTTTAAAAATAGTGTTACATCATTATACAATGATGCAATAAATATGTGTTGTATTTTCCTGTCAGCAATGATTTGAATTTATTTCAGAAACTCAGTTAATACAATTGATTTCTGTTTTTGGACGCATATAATTCTTTACTACGAAAAGCACTGATCTTTCTTTTATAATTGAAAATGCATTTTAGAAAGGAGTTTTCAGTTTAAAAATCCATTAAAATTTCACGGCATTTTGGCTTTCAAAATCTGATGGCTATGTGCTGCATTTTAAACCGTTTTTATACATTCATTACAAATGAAATCTTTTAAAATTTTAGTGATCGCACTTTTTTGTGTGATTACTTCCTGTACAATCGACAAAACAGATTACGAAGCCGAAATTGACGCTGAAGTTCCTGAATATTATGAGTTTAAAGAAGCCGTTTCGTTTAACAGCGGTAACTATAAAATAAGCGTAGAAGCCTTAAACGGAACCTTTTATAAAGGATATAATGAACTTCATTTGAAAGTTTTAAATACGCAGACTAATCAGAATATAAGTACGTCAGATATTACTTTTTTACCAATTCTAAGTAATACAAGCGGCAGCAAAACTTCTTGTCCGCACGAATATAATCCAGAATATGATGCAGCAAATAAATATTTCGCCGGATATTCTGTATTTACAAATGAAAGTACTACAGCAGACAGCTGGAAATTATATGTAAGTTTTACGGCTGATAATCAGAAGTTTGATATTAGTAAAGATGTTTTGGTTGAAAAGCAAAGTAATAAAAACCTGAATATGACAACCTTTACAGGAAAAGATGACGAACAATATGTTATTGCATTGGTTTCGCCTCAAAAACCAACCGTTTCCGAGAATAAATTGACTGCTGGTATTTATAAATACAATAAACCAACCCTTTCTGCGGGAACTTTTCCAGATCCAGCTCAGTTTTCGTATTCAGAAGTAAGCGGTTATACTTTAAAATTAGACCCAAGAATGCCCGAACCTTCAATGGGAAATCATTCTTCGCCAAATAATAAGGATTTAACACAAGAAAATGACGGTTTGTATCACGGAGTTGTAAACTACACAATGACAGGAAACTGGACCTTGAATTTAATCATGATGAATCAAAATGGGTTGATCATAAAAGGAACTGTTGTTCCAACAGATTTTACGCCGGGAGTTGAAGGCGTTAAAAGTGAACTTTATATTGATACTTTATTCTAAAAACATGAAATATATACTAATGTTACTTTTTTAGGAATGTCTGCAACAGCGCAAAATACGCACGCGCAACACGACAGCATCAAAAACTTAGAAGAAGTAACAGTAAAAAACGCAACAAAAAAGAAAATCGAAACCGAAATGAAAATGGCAGTTTCAGTAGATGAATTTCTGTCTTCTTCTGATAATATCAGCTTTATAAAACGTGGCGCTTATGCATGGGAACCTTTGTTAAACAACATGAGTACAGAACGTTCGACAGTTACGATTGACGGAATGCATGTTTTTGGCGCTTGTACTGATAAAATGGACCCAATAACGTCGTATGTAGAAAGCAATAATCTTGCGACAATTGATATAAAATCAGGACAGGAAGGAAGTCTTCACGGCGCAACTGTTGCCGGAAGTATCGATTTGAAAAGAAAAAGCACTCCGTTTGGTCTTGCCAAAAAATGGAATGGTGCGTACCAAAGCGGATTTGAATTTAACAACAGACAGTTTTTCAATCTTGGAAATGTGGCTTATTCAGGAGAAAAATTTGTTGCCGAAGGAAGTATTTCATATCGAAAAGCAGATGATTATTATGATGGAAATGATAATGAAGTAAAACATTCGCAATACAAAAAGTTCAATATTTCATTGGGTTTTGCTTATAAAACAAGCGATTTATCATCGGTAAGATTAGACGCGATTTTTGATATGGCAAAAGATGTAGGTTATCCGGCTTTGCCAATGGATTTATCGCTTTCTCGTGCCTTAATTACATCGGCTTCTTATAAACAATTATTTGAAGATGGATTGGTAAAATTAATTGATTCTAAAATCTATTTCAACGCCATCGAACATTATATGGATGATACAACTCGTCCTGAAAATCTGGTTCATATGGATATGCCGGGCTGGAGTACAACGTATGGTTTGGTTTCAAGAGCCAATTTGAAAGAGAATAGTTATTCGTCTGAAATACAATTGAATGCTTATGATAACCTTTCAATTGCAGAAATGAGAATGTATCCGCAGGACAGAAGCAAAAGAACGATGTTTGCTTACAGCTGGCCTTGGGTAACAACACGTTATGCGGGACTTTCTATGAATAATTCCTGGGGTCTTTCTGAAAAAAGTCAGGTAAATGTTGGCGGCTCTTTGGGAGTAAATTACAACTATTCCAAATATGTAGAATTCAACTGGATTTTTCATCCTGGAGCTCCGCGGGAAAAAACAAGGTTTTTGCCAAGTCTTCATGCTGGTTATAATTTAGATATCGATCATTTTAATTTTTCTGTAGGAACGGGTTACGGACACAGAGCGCCTTCTGTTTCTGAAGGATACGGGTATTACATTTACAACAGTTTTGACCGTTATGATTATATTGGAAATCCTAATTTGAAAAATGAAATTTCGTATGAAGGAAATGCAAGCGCAGGATTTAAAAGCGAAAAATTAAGTATTCAGGGAAAAATTAATTACTTCTATATTGAGAATTATATCATTGGAAGAATTTTAAGTATGGGAAGTCCGATGAATTATCAGTCGGTTGGAGTAAAAGGTTATACTTCATTAGATTATGCGACACTTTTGAATATATCTATGAATGTAAGTTATGATATTCTGGCGCATCTTCATTGGAAAGGAACGCTAACTTATGCACGCGGAACGGATAATAAAGAAGGAAATCTGCCTTTTATTCGTCCGTTGAGTTATCAGACTTCGCTTCATTACATGTATAAAAATTTCGGAATCCAGACTTCTGTAAATGGCGATTTTGAGCAGATTAATTATAGTCCCGAATACGGAGAAGATTTGACTTCCCCTTACACCATCTGGAATATTTCAGCCAATTATTCTTTTAATATCAATAAAGTAAAAACCGTAGTTCAGATGGGAGCAGAAAATTTATTAAATGAATATTACAGCACCTACGCCGATTGGGGGAATATTCCGAGAATGGGGCGTAATATTTTTACTTCTTTAGAATTCAATTTCTAATAAAAATGAGAAAAGTTTTTAGTATTACAATGACATTGATTTTTCTGCTGGTTTCTTTCCAGCAGGCATTGATTATTGTACACTTTAAACTGAATCAGCAAAGTATAGAACAGGAATTTTGTATCAATAAAGCCAAACCAGAACTGCAATGTCATGGTAAATGTCATTTGAAAAAAGAACTGGAAAAATCAGATAATGACGATTTAGAATTGACCAGCATTGGAAAAAGGATCGATATGGTTTTGATTTCAGATTTTCAATTTATAATTCAGATTATAAAAGCTATGAAATCAAGTAAAATAGTGATTCATAAAGAATTTGGATTGTTAGAACTTTGTTTAGAAATTTTTGTACCGCCACCAATTTATAATTTATTACATCGATTTAATATTAAATAGAAATACAAAAATTAAAAGAAATGCAAAATTTAAAAAAATACCTTTTATTATCAATTGCCTCTTTGGCATTCGTATCATGTTCAAGTGACGATGACAACCCGGTTGCAAACAATTTAACATTGGAATTCAATAACACTTTCAAAAACACTACAATAGTTTTAGGAAATGCAGCTTCAACAACAACCACAACAAATACTTCAGCGGCAGGACAAGTACATCATTTTTCGGAATTGAAATATGTTATCAGTAATATTCGTCTTGTAAAAGATAATGGAGATGAAGTTCCTTACAACATAAATGATTTAGATAAAGGTGCGACAGTAATCGATCAGGCCAAGTTGACTTCGTTAAGTTATGTTCTAAGCAATGTGCCCTCTGCGACTTACAAGCAAATTAAGTTTGGATTGGGGATTAAACCAGAACAAAATACTTTAGATCAGGTAAGGTTTCCTAATTTTTACGCGTCGGCCGGAGCAAATGATACTGCAATGATGTGGGAATGGGGAAGCGGATACCGTTTTACAAAAGTCGAAGGTTTTTATGATGCCGATAATAAGACGATGTCTATCCATACCGGAAGTACGGTTGAGGGAACTGCTCCAAACTACACGCAAGGTGTTAATGCTTACAGGGATATTACTTTAAACCTTTCTAAAAATGCAATTGTTGGAAATACAGCTCCGAGAATTAAAATCAAAGCAGATTTTGATAAATTACTAAGCGGAAAAGTAAATACCATCACACTTTCAACAGGAACTGGAATGAACGATAATGCGACTCCAAATGTTCATACAGCTGCCCAAATGGTAAAATTCGTTGATAATTTGGGTGGAAACGGATCTAACGACATTACAGGAATGTTCAGTGTATCTAGTGTAGAAAATTAAATTCATATTTCAGAACCGTTTGATTAAAAACGGTTCTGTTTTTAAGTTCATTCAAATGAAAAAAATAATTGGCTTCATATTGCTTTTTTTGTTTTTTACCTCTTGTAGCAGCGATGGTACGGATATGATCTCTATTGAAAATTCCGAAGTTACTTTAATTATTCCGTCTGGATTTCCGGAATTAAATGCTTTTGTAAGCCAAAACAAACCGACAAAATATGGTGTAGAATTGGGCGAAAAATTGTTTTCTGAAAAGAGATTTAGTGCAGACAATACCATTTCGTGTTCTACATGTCATATTCAGGCAAATTCTTTTGCTGATCATAATCCACAAGCGATCGGTATTGAAGGCAGAGTCGGTCTGAGAAATACGCCGTCGCTTCAAAATTTGGCTTTTTTGAAGTTTTACAATTGGGACGGAAGCAAACTGCACTTGGAGAATCAGCCTTTGGTTCCTATTATAACGCATGAAGAAATGGATTCTTCGATTCTGGAAGTTATCGGTAAAATTAAAGAGGATCCTACTTATAAAGATTTATTCAAAAAAGCTTTTGGAGATGGGAATGTCACACCAGATAGAATTTATAAAAGTATTGCACAATTTGAATATACGCTAATTTCTGCCAATAGCAAATATGACAGAGTAAAACGAAATGAAGCTTCCTTTACAGATGATGAAATGAAAGGATATCAAATTTTTAAGGATAAATGTGCAAGTTGTCATAGTGGGGAATTGTTTACGGATCAGAGTTTCAGAAATGTAGGCTTTCCAATAAACACCAATACTAATGAAGCAGGTCGCGCGCGGGTTACGGGTCTTGCGACTGATTATATGAGCTTTCGTGTGCCTACTTTAAGAAATATCGAGTTTACGGCCCCTTATGGCAGTTTCGGTCAGTTTGCTGACCTGAAATCTGTTTTGGATTATTTTGATAATGGTGTTCTTGATTCTGGTAATCTTGATCCAACAATTAAAACCAATGGTAGAAGAATTCCTCTTACCGACGCAGAAAAGGCTGACCTTATTGTGTTCATGAAAACTTTGAACGATGAGGTTTTTTTAGGTAATTAGGCCCTAAATGAGAAAAATACCAAATTATATAAGCTTACAAGCAAAAATACAGAATTACTACAAAATTGTATCTTAACTTTGCGCTATTAGTTGATATAAAAAAAATACAACTAGTTAAAGCAGTATTTTTTTAAAGTAAATAGATATGTTTAATTCCATAAGGCGAATTAAATCTTAAATTAGTTTTGGCTTTTTAAAAATAATTTATAACTTTATTAAAGACTATGTTATTGTCTGCTAATAAATTAATTTGATAAAAGCGACTTTGCAATCCGATTGCACAAACTATTTTATAAATTTGTCCTGTATGAGATGGAAAACAACGATATTATTAATATACATTCTGGGGCTGCTTGCAGTTCCATGCAGTGATGTATATAATACCTGTCTTGAAGTGAGATCTCAGCAGAAAGAAATAGCGCATAGCCACAGTGAAGATAAGGACGATCATTGCAGTCCTTTCTGCCAATGTTCGTGCTGCAGTGTTTCGGCTGTAAAATTTAGTTTTAAGATGCCGGAATTACATACTCCTCCGCAGCTAATCAGTGTTAAAAATACTGTTATTAAAAACTGTCAGGTAATTTCCAGTTATACTGGAAGTATTTGGCAGCCACCCAAATTTTTCGTTTAAGTTTTTTGAATTGTGCGTTTGATGCTTGGTAATCGCTGGTATGCAGTAATTACCTGGTAGGCGCTATATGTTTGATCTCTGACTCATTTCAGGGATGCTTCACGCACATTCTAATTTTTCTCCGGTAGCAACTGGTGATCACATTATTTTCTAAACGTTAAAATTAATTACATTGTGTTAGATAGTATAATTAAATTCAGTATCAAAAACAAAATCATTATTGGTTTAATGACTTTGGTTCTTATAATATGGGGCGCATGGAGCGCAACAAAACTGCCCATAGATGCCGTACCTGACATCACAAACAATCAGGTTCAGATTTTTACAAGCTGCCCAACACTTGCCGGGCAGGAAGTAGAACAGCTCGTAACATTTCCAATAGAGCAGAGTATAGCAACTGTTCCAAAAATTCAAGAAATCAGAAGTATTTCAAGATTCGGGCTTTCTGTTATTACAGTTGTATTTGATGATGAAACAGATATATACTTTGCCCGACAGCTTATCAATGAAAGATTGAAAGAAGCTGCTGATAAGATTCCGCAAGGCGCAGGAACACCTGAAATGGCTCCTGTAAGTACCGGACTTGGTGAGGTATACCAATATATTATCCACCCTAAAAAAGGAAGTAAAAATAAATATAACGCCAAAGATCTGCGAACAATGCAGGATTGGATTGTAGCAAGACAATTGTATGGAACGCCAGGGATTGCCGAAGTAAACAGTTTTGGTGGTGAATTAAAGCAGTATGAAGTTGCTGTAAATCCAGACAGACTTAGAGCTATGGGGGTCAGTATTCCTGATATTTTTACTGCACTTCAGAAAAATAATCAGAATACAGGAGGTGCTTATATTGATAAAAAACCTAACGCATATTTCATTAGAGGAATCGGTTTAGTAACTTCATTAGATGACGTTAAAAAGATTGTCGTTAAAAATACGGGCGCAGCACCTATCTATGTAAGTGACGTTGCTGAGGTAAGATTTGGAAAAGCTGTACGATACGGAGCCTTAACTTATAATGGTGAAGTTGACGCTGTTGGTGGTGTTGTAATGATGCTGAAAGGTGAAAATAGTAACGAAGTGGTTAAGCGTATTAAGGAAAAACTTCCAACCATTCAGAAATCTCTACCGGATGATGTTGTCATTGAGCCTTATCTTGACCGTACAGACCTTGTAGGGCGTGCTATCAGCACGGTTGAAAAAAATCTTGTTGAAGGAGCTTTAATCGTAATATTTGTACTGGTATTATTTTTAGGAAATTTCCGTGCAGGTTTAATCGTTGCTTCTGCTATTCCTCTTGCAATGCTTTTTGCCCTTGGGCTTATGAATGTATTTGGAGTGAGCGCCAATTTAATGTCCCTAGGAGCGATTGATTTTGGTTTAATCGTTGATGGTGCGGTAATTGTGGTAGAAGCCACGCTTCATCATCTGGCACTGCGAAAGTCACTCAAAAATCTTACTCAGGATGAAATGGATGAAGAAGTTTTTGAGTCTGCATCTAAGATTCGTACCAGTGCGGCCTTTGGAGAAATCATAATCTTAATTGTATACATCCCGATCCTTACCCTTGTTGGCGTTGAAGGAAAAATGTTCCGCCCGATGGCGCAGACTGTAGGATTTGCAATATTTGGAGCTTTAATTTTGTCACTGACGTATATCCCGATGATGTGTGCGCTGTTCTTATCTAAGAAACCACAGCATAAAGAGACTTTCAGTGATAAAATGATGAACAAAATTCAGAGTATTTATCAGCCGCTGCTTAAAAAGGTAATCGACATTAAATATGTTGTGGTTGGTGTTACGGGAGTTATATTTTTGACTGCTATATTCTGTTTTACAAGAATGGGAGGCGAATTTATTCCACAGCTTCAGGAAGGCGATTACGCGTTTCACTGTATACTGCCGCAGGGAAGTTCTTTGAATCAGAGTATTGAAACCTCAATGCAGGCTTCAAGAATAATCAAGCAGTTTGATGAGGTTAAGATGGTGGTTGGTAAAACAGGAGCGGCCGAAGTGCCAACAGATCCGATGCCTCCTGAAGCCACAGATTTGATGGTGGTGCTTAAACCGCAGAAAGAATGGAAGTCAGGCAGGAACTACGCCGAACTTGCAGATGCCATAATGGAAAAACTGGAAGTTATTCCTGGAGTATTCTTTGAAAAGAACCAGCCGATCCAGATGCGTTTCAACGAGCTTATGACCGGTATTAGACAGGACGTTGCGGTAAAAATATTTGGTGAAAATTTAGATACGCTTTCACAGTACGCCAAGGAAGTGGGCGCGGTGATCCAGAGTGTTCCCGGAGCAACTTCGCCGCAGATTGAAAGAGTGAGCGGTCTTCCGCAGATCAACATCGAATATGACAGGACCAGAATTGCCAACTACGGACTTACTATTGAAGATGTAAATGATGTTGTCAGCACTGCATTTGCGGGTAAAAGTACCGGTCAGGTATATGAAAACGAACGACGTTTCGACCTTGTTGTGCGTCTTGACAGTGTTCATAGAAGCAGTATTGACGATGTAAGCAATCTTATGATTCCTACCAATACAGGAATTCAGGTGCCTTTATCTCAGGTAGCTAAAATTGACTATAAACTGGGTCCGGCACAGATCAGCAGGGAAGCTGGTAAAAGAAGAATTGTAATAGGATTTAATGTGGCGGGCCGAGATGTGCAGAGCGTGGTGCAGGACATCCAGAAAAAGCTGGCTGAAAAGGTGAAACTTCCGCCAGGATATTATTTCACTTATGGTGGACAGTTCGAGAACCTGCAGGCAGCAAGCGCAAGGCTTATGATTGCAGTGCCGGTTTCGCTTCTTTTGATTTTTGGATTGCTTTATTTCACATTCCGTTCTTTCAAACAGGCTATGCTGATCTTTACTGCAATACCTATGAGTGCCATAGGAGGGATTTTTGCCCTTATGCTTAGAGGCATGCCGTTTAGTATCAGTGCCGGCATTGGATTTATTGCATTATTTGGAGTTGCGGTACTTAATGGTATCGTACTGATTGGAACGTTCAACCAGCTTGAAAAGGAGGGTATGAATGACATTTTTGAAAGAGTTAAAGAGGGAACAATTACAAGGCTTCGTCCTGTACTTATGACGGCAATGGTAGCATCATTAGGATTCTTACCGATGGCAATCAGCAGCAGCGCGGGTGCAGAGGTTCAAAAACCGCTTGCAACAGTCGTAATTGGAGGTCTTGTAACAGCTACATTCCTAACATTGTTTGTTCTCCCATTACTGTATATAATCTTTAATACTAAATTTGACTTTAAAGGCCGATTTAAAATGAGAAATGCAACAGTTGTACTTATCTTGTTACTTGCAGGTGTAGGATCTGCAAATGCGCAGCAGAGGATTCCAATTGACAAAGCTGTTGAAACTGCCCTGCAGAGCAATCAGCAGCTGGATATTAATAAAACTGAAATCCAAGCTGCCGGGCTGAATGTAAAAACTGCCGTTGACATCCCTAAAACGGGTGTCTTCGCGGAGAACGAGGATTTAAGACCTTCTGATAAGACAGGAATTTTAAAAATAGGTATCTCTCAGAGTTTTGCATGGCCCGGTCTTTATGCTGCAAGAAAAAGCTATTTCAAAGATCAGCTTAAATATACCCAGCTTAATACGGCACTATTAAATGCAACGATAAAAAGAGATGTGCGAACTGCATATTACAAGCTTTGGTACCTGCAGGACAAACAGCTTTTGTACCAGCGTCTGGACAGTATTTATACACTGCTGTCAAAAACTGCAGAAGTGCGTTTAAAAGCTGGAGATGTGGCGCAGCTGGATAAGATTGCGGCGGATGCAAAACTTCTGGAATTAAAAGCCTTTTCGGATCAGAACAGGAAAGACATGACTGTGCAGCAACAGCAGCTTATGATGCTTTTAAACCTTAATGAATGGCTGCTTCCTGTGGAAGCGCCGCTTGGCAAGGCCGAAGTCAATTTTTCCGAAAGCAACGGACTGCATCCGCTTTTAATATTACAGGAGCAAAATGTAAAGATAGCATCTTCCAACGTTTCAGTTATGAAAAACAGCAATATGCCAGAGCTTTCAGGCAGGGTTTTCAGTCAGAGGCTATACGGTTTGGATGATCCTTACACAGGGTTTTCAGCCACTGCATCCTTCCCGCTTTTCGGGGCCGTATCGGCGCATAACAAGGTAAAGGTGGCAAAAGCGGAAAAAGAAGTACAGGAAAAAAATCTTGCCTATCAGACCCAGCTTCTTCAGACCCAGAAGAATTCTTCTGCAGCTGAGATTGAAAAGAACCTTTCGCTTCTTAATTTTTATGAGACTTCAGGTCTCAAACAAGCTGAAGATATTATTAAAGCATCGACACTAAGTTACCGCTCGGGTGAAATCAGTTTTGCTGAACTTGGACAATTTTTAAGCCAGGCTGTAGGGATCCGCCAGAATTATCTTGATGTTTTAAATCAATTTAACCTTTCTGCGGTACAGTTTGATTACTTCAATAATAAATAAATAATGTAAAACCTGTGAGAGAAACACAATCTCACAGGGTAATTTTAAAATAGAGCATAAATGAAAGTCAAAATTCAATTATTAATCGCGGCTGCGGCGGTCTTCTCACTTGTAAGCTGCGGGCAAAAAAGCAATGAAAGCGAAACAGGAGCCAAAACTGAACAGGCTGAAGGAGCAAAAGAAGAGGGACATGGTGAGGAAGAAGCTGCGACAATTGCCGTATTAACCCAGGATCAGATTAAATCTGTTGGTATAACACTGGGAACTATTGAGAGCAAAAATCTGACTGCTGCAATAAAAGCCAACGGAGCTTTAAGGGTTCCTAACAATAATAAAGCAAATGCAACTTCACTCTATGGAGGGGTTATTAAAACCTTAAAGGTACAGCTGGGAGATCATGTTCGAAAAGGACAGGTTATTGCGACTATCGAAAATCCGCAGTTTATCCAGCAGCAGGAAGAGTACATTACGATCAACAGCAGAATTACAAACGCAGAGCAGGAACTGCAGCGTCAGAGAGATCTTCAGGCAGGAAATGCAGGTGCATTAAAAAATCTGCAGAATGCAACGGCGGAAGTAAATGCACTTCGTGCGCGTAAGGCATCGCTTCAAAAGCAGATCCAGCTTATGGGGATTAATCCAGCATCAGTATCTGCGTCGAATTTAAGAGCGGCATTAACAGTTACAAGTCCAGTGACCGGTACGGTAAGTGCCGAGTTTGCCAAAATTGGAAGTTATGTTGATGTTTCGTCTCCTGTTGTGGAGATCGTGGACAATCAATTGATCCATTTAGACCTTCAGGTATTTGAGAAAGATCTTCCTATGGTGAAGGTGGGACAGAACGTAAATTTTACCCTGACAAATAATCCGACAGCTTCTTATACAGCAAAGGTGTTCAATATTGGTTCTTCTTTTGAAAATGAAAGCAAGACTGTGGCGGTGCACTGTACCGTTACAGGTAATAAAACAGGACTTATCGACGGAATGAATATTACAGCCATGGTTAGTGTCGGCACAGCTCTTACAGCTGCAGTTCCAAATGACGCCATAGCAGAGGCAGACGGCAAGTTCTACATTTTTGTAAAAACTGACAAAAAACCCGAAGAGCATGAAGAAGCGGAAGGAGGCGAAGGTGCTGAAGCTGGAGAAAAACACAGCCCGGAAGAGGAAAAGAAGATTGCAGCAACAAGCATGAACTTTGAAAAAGTCGAGGTTAATAAGGGAGTTTCAGAGCTTGGATACACGGCTGTAACTCCTGTTAAGGACATACCTTCAGGAACACAGATTGTGACCAAGGGCACTTTTTTCGTCAATGCTAAACTGAGCAATTCAGGAGGGCACGAGCACTAAGAAATCCCAAGAGTTTAATGCAGGTTCCTGTTTGAGAGTAATGTTTGCCATTGATAAACTATGGATGTAAAGATTTGCCCCCTTACTTCTTTAATTCCTAGTTCTCGATCCAGGACCTGTATTAATTTAAATTGCTCTTCATATTATCAATGTGTACGGATTTGATTGTTAAAAATTAAACCAATTAAGCTGAAGTTAAAAATAAGCTTCGTAAATTTACTAGAGTAGCTGCCGAATGCATCTATTTCCGGTTTACTTTTTAAAGTGAAAATTTATATGAAAAAAGCAACAGAAGCCGTCTTTGAAAGTAAAAATATACGCCTCACGACGATGCGTATCCTGATTTATGAATATTTAGAAACCGTTACCGCTGCACTGTCCCTGGCGGAAATTGAGAAATTTTTTCATAAAGCGGATAAGGTAACAATCTACAGGACTCTTCAGACATTTCAGGAGAAAGGACTTGTCCATAAGATCCTTGACGAAAATGTTGTTAAGTACAAACTCTGCGCGGAATCCTGCGTTGAAGATGACCACAATGACAGACATCTGCATTTTTACTGCAAAAAGTGCAATGAGACAACCTGCCGGGACGAAATTATTCTGCCCAAAAGCTTGGAAGAAAGTCTTCAAATTGATGAGGTGCAGATCTTGGCAAAAGGAATCTGTGAAAAATGCCTAAAATCGTTTTAGCATAAAAAAGTAGCAGAAGCAGAGAATTTTAAAAGAGATTGTTGAATTTTAATTATTAAATGAAATGTTGTTAGATAAAAAAATATCGGTAATTTACTTTGTCAAACAGATTAAGTCTCAGATAATTCTCATTGTAGTATTTGCAGCGGCAATAGGCCTGCTGGATAATCTGCCGATATTCAAGGAGATAGCCCTCCCGCTTAGTATTCCTGCTTTAGTGGGTACCGCCGTTTCACTTCTTCTTGCCTTCAGGACAGCCCAATCCTATGAGAGATGGTGGGAAGCGAGAACGGTATGGGGTGCAATAGTGAACGATTCCCGTACTTTTATAAGACAGGTAACGCAGTTCACTTCAAAAGATAATAAACAAATTGCAGATCAGTTCACGGAAAGACAGATCATCTGGGTTTATGCCTTAGGCGAAGCGCTTCGCAGGCAGCCTTTTTCTCCAAAAGTTCAGGCCTATCTTAACTTTCACAAGATCAGCGGAGCCAATATTCCAAATGCGCTTCTTGACAAACATTCCCATGATATTGCCCTTCTGGAACAGAAAGGAATTATTTCAGATTTTAAGCAGGTGCAGTTAAATGAGACGCTTGCCAGATTATGTGACAGTATGGGTAAATGTGAGCGAATTAAAAACACTGTTTTCCCTAAATCCTACAGTCTTCTGGTGCATACCCTAATATATGTTTTTGCGGCCATACTTCCTTTCGGGCTGGAAGATTCCCAGCTTGCCGTAGAAGTCCTTATGACAATAATGATTCCGCTTCTGTTTATCTCAATTGAAAAAACTGCAATTATCATGCAGGATCCATTTGAAAATACCCCTGTTGATACACCAATGACCTCACTTGCGCAGACCATTGAAATCAACCTCCTTGAGATGACAGGTGCACAGGATATACCCGTAAAGCCTAAAAATAATGAGTATTACGAAATGTAAATTATTATAAACCTAAAATTAGTCTGCTATGGATATCGAGTTTGAACTGCTGCTTTCCGCCAAATTACTGCTTGCTGTTTTTCTTGGCGGGATAATAGGCCTTGAAAGGGAACGTGAACAGCAAAATTCAGGAGTACGGACATTTGCGTGCATATGTGTCGCTTCGTGTCTTTTTGTTTCGATTTCAGCCCATTTGACCGCCGATAAGTCAGCAATTGCCAGAATGCTGGCTGCAATTGCGACTGGACTTGGATTCATAGGGGCAGGACTAATTTTCAGAGATGATAAAAATCTTCCTAAAGGGCTGACTACTGCTTCAGGTCTTTGGACGACATCGGCAGTTGGAATGGCTATTGCACTAAACATGTTTGTTATTGCGGTGGCGTCGACGCTTATAATACTGCTAATTTTCACCATAAATCAGTTTCCATGGTACAGAAAACTAGTAGACAAATTAATTAAGAGTAAAAAAAGGACTAACTAGACCAATGGATTTCCTTTTATCGGTATTACAAATCTTATGGATGGCGATACTGTATTTTTTAACCTTATAAATTAAATAACATGGAACATAAACATAAATATGATAAAGACGGAAAGCAAATCTGCTGTACACAGACAGAGAAAGTGTATGTTAAGGCGGGCGCCAAGGAATTAGTAAAAGGGCACAGTGCAAATGATGGCCATAATCATGCACATAGTAAAAACGACGGACACAACCATGGTCATAGCGATGATGATGGACATGATCACGGCAATGTGGAAGGCGGACCTTTTAAAATGTTCCTTCCTTCCATTATTTCGTTGGTTATGCTGCTTCTTGCAATTACTTTTGACAACTGGATAAAACTTCCCTGGTTTTCGGGTGCGGTAAGGTTTGTATGGTATCTAATTGCCTACCTTATTGTTGGTTTTCCAGTAATTAAGGATGCCTTTAAAAGCATTACAAAAGGCGAAGTATTCTCAGAATTCCTGCTTATGAGCATAGCTACAGTCGGAGCATTCATAATCAAAGAATATCCCGAAGGTGTTGCCGTAATGCTTTTTTATGCCGTAGGTGAGGTATTCCAGACACTTGCAGTTTCAAGAGCACAGAGAAACATTAAAAGCCTTTTGGACCAGAGGCCGGATGAAGTAACCATACTTGTAGATGGAAAGCCTAAAACGGTAAAAGCAGAAGAAGCTGGAATTGGTGATATTATCCAGTTAAAGCCAGGTGAGAAATTAGGACTTGACGGCGAATTGCTGACTGACGGCGCTTCTTTTAATACTGCGGCGCTTACCGGAGAAAGCAAGCCTGATACCAAATCTAAAGGCGAGACAGTTCTGGCGGGAATGATTAATTTAAATGTGGCGGCGCAGGTAAAAGTCACTGCAGCTTATACAGAAAGCAAACTCAGCCGAATACTGGAACTTGTTCAAAATGCGACGGCCCAAAAGGCACCGACAGAACTTTTTATAAGACGATTTGCGAAAATTTATACGCCAATTGTAGTTTTTCTGGCAATAGCAATATGCTTAGTGCCTTATTTCTTTGTAGACAATTATGACTTTAACAGCTGGCTTTACAGAGCACTTGTATTTCTTGTAATTTCTTGTCCCTGCGCACTTGTGATTTCAATACCCCTTGGTTATTTTGGCGGAATCGGTGCAGCGAGCCGAAACGGCATCCTATTCAAAGGAAGTAATTTCCTGGATGTTATGGCTTCAATCCAGAACGTTGTTATGGATAAGACAGGGACGATGACCGAGGGTGTCTTTAAGGTTCAGGAAACTGTTTTCAAACCGGAGTTTGATAAGGATGAGATTTTAAAAATGGTTAATGCCGTGGAAAGCCAGAGCTCGCATCCTGTTGCCACAGCAATTCATGAATTTGTTGGTGAAGTTGACAGTTCTATCAAATTGGAAAGCACCGAAGAAATTGCGGGTCACGGACTGAAGGCCGTCATAAACGGAAAAGAACTTCTTGCAGGTAATTTCAAGCTAATGGATAAGTTCTCCATCAGTTATGATGTTGATCCAGCAACTATAGTTTACACAACCATTGCAGTGAGCTACGACAAAAAATATGTAGGCTATATTACAATTGCCGACAGTATCAAGGAAGATTCACAGCAGACAATTGACCTTCTTCACAAGCTGAACATTAAAGCTACAATGCTGAGCGGGGACAAAAGCAGTGTTGTAAAATTTGTTGCTGATAAATTAGGAATCGACAATGCTTACGGAGATCTTCTGCCTGAAGACAAGGTAAACAAGGTTAAGGAAATCAAAGCGCAGTATGGAACAGTTGCCTTCGTAGGGGACGGAGTAAACGATGCTCCTGTGGTTGCTTTGAGCGATGCGGGAATTGCAATGGGAGGACTTGGAAGTGATGCTACTATTGAAACTGCTGACGTAGTTATACAGGATGACAAACCATCGAAAATACCAATGGCTATAAACATTGGAAGGCAGACAAAGAAAATCGTGTGGCAGAATATTACACTTGCATTTGTTGTCAAAGGAGTAGTTCTTATTCTGGGAGCCGGCGGACTTGCTACAATGTGGGAAGCGGTATTTGCTGATGTTGGCGTATCACTTATCGCGATCTTAAATGCGGTACGCATTCAGAAAATGAAATTCTAACAAAAAAGGGGAAGGGTTTCTAAATTCATATCCTATAAATTCTATTTTTTGCTGCTGACGAGATAAAATCTTTAAACCGGATTTTCAGGTGGTCAGGACAGCATGGATTACTCTTGCCTAATTCCAATAGATTTTGTCTTCTACAATGCGATCTGCAGATGCAAAATGCGAACTATCAATCAGTCAGGTTTGTCAGTGTTTATGGCACATGAAAGCTGATTTTACAAGATTTAAAACTCACATTTGAATTTTAGTGGAAATGAAAAAAAGGAATAAAAAATATTATCCAAATGTGCAGAAAACAGGAAGAAAGCAAAAGGGAAAGCCTGTAAAAAAGAAAAATAAATACTCCGTAGTCAATATTGGAAAGACTATTATTCTTGTAATTCTGGGACTTGCCATGGTTCTTGGAATTTTCATCAGGGCAAGGCATTTTATTTTGTACCACATGATGAGCAGGCCACATGAGCAAACTGTTAAAAGAAAACCCGCCAAAGAGCGGCTGCAGGATAATTTGAAAAGAAATGGAAGCAAATAAGATTACAGCAGAAGGTTAAATAGTTAATTCCCAGCCGCAGTTTTGCAGAAACTGCGGCTATTTTTATTTTAGAGTGTACTATACAAAACTTCTTATTTTATTGACTTTAGACAAATTAAATATGAAAAAAAATATTAATATATCTGGTCTGATCCTTCAAGTTCTTCAGGATAACAGGGGAAAAATCTTTAAGCTTGATGAACTGGTCCAAATTATTTTTCCAATGGATGGTAAGGAGGAGGAAAAGGAAAATCAGGCGATTGTCTTAGATTTCCTGATATTTTTAGATGATCAGAAAATGATTGTTTTAGACTTTGAAACCGATGAATGTTCAATACCGCTATAAACTGTCTCCATCGCAAAATGACCAAAGTGGAAATTGTATTTCCAATCTGGGCTGATTAAAAAAATATTTTCCAGATAACCTTCCCCTAGGGGAAGGAAAATCTGGAAAAACCAAACTAAGCCTTTATACAAGCACGTTTAGTGCTCCTGGAATTATTGAAATTTTACAAAAATTGGTTTTAAGATTATAGTGTTCCCCATCTATCTGCGCGTCTGTATAGATTTTCAGGGGCATTGCTATTCTAAGATTCTGCACCTGATGGTGCTGGGCTTTTTCAAATTTACCCACAGTTCCCCGCAGGACATGAAATCCCAAAGTAAGTTTCTCTGCAAATGATAAATCAGGAATAAGAATAAGATCCAGTAATCCATCAGTCAGCATGGCATTGGGCGTAAGGGTCATGCCATATCCCATTTCATTTGAATTGGAAATAAAAACCATAAATGGCTTTAAGTTCAAGATTTTGTCATCAAATGAAATTACGGCCGGCTGTGTCCTGTATTCAAAACTCGAAAGAATAGCTGCCTTAATGTAAGAATAGAGTTTTCGACTTGCAGAATGTTCGTATTTTTTTATGATCATTGCATCAATGCCGATTCCGGTATTGCTGAAAAAATAGTGCTGATTGATTTTTCCAGCATCAATCAATATTTTATTGCCACTTTTAATTACTTCAAGAGACTTTTTAACATCGCGGGGTATATTCAGGTGCGAAGCGAGGCCATTGCCAGAACCAACGGGTATAATGCCCAGTTTGATATTAGTTCCCAACAGACACGATGCTACTTCATTAATAGTTCCATCGCCCCCGCAGGCCACAACTATATCCGGATGTTTTGATACGGCTTTTTGGGTAAGTTCAATTGCATGTTTTTTATTCAGGGTGTAATCTGTCTTTATTTTATATTTTTCCGGCGGAAAGAACTCCTTGATGAAAAACTCTGAGAGATTGTGCCTTGCTCCGCCGGAGACGGGATTGATTATGAAATGTATATAGGTCATTATTAGTTTAAGAGTTTGTTTGTAAATAGATAATCTGCTGACTGATACCATGCAATGGTCTCCTCAAGGAAAGATTTATCGATAGGAATCTTGACAAGGCTATTGTCGGATTTGTTCCAGTTATAGAAAGCCTGTCTTTTCTGGTCTGAAAGAATCATTACTTTTTCTTTTTTCATCAGCACCAGCTTGCGGTATGTACCCAGAAAGGCCCGTTGCTCAAATTCGGGCGCAAGTACATCTTTTCCAAAGAAATCAGATTCGTAATGCCACTTAAACAATGAAAATACCGTTGGCCAGAGGTCGATCTGTGAACATTGTTTCTGGATTTTTTGATTATATCCTTCAGGCATATTAACAATAAAGGCTGGAATATGATAGTTGGCAACATCGATTTCATCTTTTCCGGCGCTGCTGGCGCAATGGTCGGCAATAACTATGAAAACGGTGTTTTTATACCAAGGCTTAGTGCGTGCCTTGGCAAATAGCTGTCTAAGTGCATAATCGGTATATTTTACGGCTCCTTCGCGGCTGGTTCCTGAGGGGATGTCGATTTTACCCGAAGGATACGTAAAAGGCCTGTGATTGGATGTGGTCATGACAAAATTAAAGAAAGGTTTTCCATCCTTATACTGTTTGTCAGCAACGGTCAGCATTTTATTGAAAATGTCCTCATCGCAGATTCCCCATGCGTTTTCAAAGGTCACTTCCTTATCAGAAATATTGTGACGGACTGTTTTAATTTTGTCGCTCAGAACGCTTCCCCGGCCCCTATCATATATCGTAAAACCATTACCCCCGAAATATGAATTCATATTATCAAAATATCCGTCCCCGCCATAGAAAAAATTACAGTCATAAGACTTTGAGTTAAACACATTGCTGACTGTATACAAGTTTTGATTATCTGGCCTTTTTACAATTGACTGTCCAGGTGTCGGGGGTATGCACAGGGTAACCGCTTCCATTCCTCTAACCGTTCTGGTTCCGGTGGCATATAAATCGTTAAAGAAGATGCTTTCCTGAGCCAGACTGTCCAAAAAGGGAGTAATGTTTTCTTTATTTCCAAATTCTTTCAAAAAGCTTGCGCTGAAGCTCTCCATCAGCACAAAGACCACATTTTTACGCTGCAACGCTGACTTGCTGTCTTTAATGCTTCTATGGATTGAGTAACCGGTTGTGGCAAAAGTGGTTGTTGAGTCTTTTAGTTTATTTTTGACAATTTCAAAGGCAGTGTCATTGTCAATTGTGGTATAAAAATCGGGATATTTCATCTGATTGTTTCGAAATGCGGCAAAAAAGGAGTAGATGCCTGATTTGGATATTTCCGAATTATATCTGTTAGAAGACCATTCTGCGTGGCTATTGGAAATAAACGAAGCAAAGAACACCGCAGTTGCAGCAGATATGCCCAGCACTGCCAGCCTAAGTCTTATATCAGACGACGATGAAAATGTCTGTTTGAAAGCACCGCTTCTAAAAAATATATACAATACCATCACAGAGAGAAAGAGCACTCCAGAAATCAGTACAGGCAGAGGGTAGGACTGCTGAATGTTGGCAACCACCTCATGGGTATATATAAGATAGTCGACAGCAATAAAATTAAAACGCGTCTTAAACTCATCCCAGAATGTCAGCTCGGCAAAAAATGTAAATACCAGTATGAATACATTTAAGGAAGTGAAAAAAGTGATTATTATTCGATCAGCAATAGAACCGGCCCATTTATCAGGCATAAAAGTATAAAAAAGTATTCCGGGCAGTGAAATGAAAATAATGGTGCCGGTGTCAAAAAACAAACCTGTTAAAAGTGTTCTCAGCACATCTGCAATATTCCATGAAACTTCATCATACTGCCAGATAAAAAAAACAATTCTTAGGATTTGTGAAACGATTAAAAACCAGATCATAAAATGAACCAGCAGTGCGTACCTGCCGGTTCTAAAAGACAATTTACTCATAAACTATTAATAACACAACAAAGTTTACAACCCAATTTTGTATTAATCCTGAATTTTGGTTTTTATTAAGAAATCTTGTAGTTTATCGTAGTAAAATTCGTATTTTTTGATATGTTCAGGATATGAAAACGATCTTCAGAAATGAATGCTGAAGGAATGAAAACCATTGTAAAATGAATAATTGATCTTCCAGCCGCTAAGTTCAGTAATCTTTTTTATTATGGATAGCCCAAGTCCATTTCCTTTGGAAGAAGATCCGCTGTTAAAGAAACGATTAAAAAGTTTGTCTATTGGAAGCGATTTGTCATCTCCTGTATTTAATACAAGCAGTTCGTTTTTCATTATCCTTATGATGATGGTGCCGTTAGTGCGGTTATGTCTTATGGCATTAAGTACGAGGTTGTTAATTAAAATCTCCGTAAGGGTGGGATTTCCGCTTATCAGCAGTTTTTCGGAAGTCTGCACATTTATTTCTATATTTTTAAGATTTGCCTGTTCAGTAAAAAAATCAAGGTGTTTTTCAATTTGCTCGTTAATCGAAATTGTATTTTTTTCAAGATAAATCTCGTGTTCAATTTTGGAAAGAAGAAGCAGGTTTTTGTTCAATCGGTTTAACTTGACCACATCCCTGCTTAACGATCCCAAAACCTTTGTCTGTTCCTTGTTGAGCTGCATCTGAAATAATACATCGATTTTGTTTTGGAACAGAGCAAGGGGCGTCTGGAGTTCATGCGCAGCATTCTCGACAAATTCTCGCTGGCTCTTATAAATGGCAGTATTCTTCTCTATGAGTGTTTCAAGGCTTTTATTGAGGCGTTCAAATTCATCGATGTCGGTTTCGACGAAATGAGGGGGTTTGCTTTTATCGATCTCAAATTCATGAATCTGATCCAGCGTATTATAGAACGGCTTCCAGCGTTTGGAAGCGGTTTTTTTTGATAGCCAGACAATGCCTATAAAAAGTATTACGATTATAAAAGTAAACATTCCGGCAATACTGTATACAAGGCGCTCCATTTCCAAGAGATGTATTTTCTCTGTATAGGTATATTTCCTGCCTGCAATTTCTACAGGTGCGTAAATGATGCGGAATGGTTCTTTCTCTTCCGCTATTGAGTCTTCCATCGTTGTCCCTACGATTGAGTCTCTGGTAATTCCCATGTCGGGCAGAATTGTAAAGTGCAGATTGAACCTGTTCCACGTTTTGATATCGTCAGTTGTAAAGTTCTTACTGCTCTGGTTAACAAAGGCATTTTTATGCTGCTGGAGCACTTCTTCGGTTTCATAAATATACAGCCACTGGCTTACGAAATAGAATATAGGCGCACAGACAAAAAGTGTAACGGCTGCCAGGGCAAGGAAATCCCGTGTTGTTTTATGCAGTAATTTATTTTTATTCATTTTCCCCATTTATATCCTTCACCGTAGACTGTTTTGATGTAGTCTCCAGATCCGGCTTTAGCCAATTTCTTTTTTAGATTCTTGATGTGCGCGTATATAAAATCGTGGCTGTCCAGCATATCGGCCATATCTCCTGAAATATGTTCTGCAATCGCCGCCTTGGAGAGTACCTTGTCATTATTTCCGACGAGGAAAAGTAGCAGGTTGAGCTCTTTTCTTGTCAAATCCACTTTTTCTTCATTTACAAGCACGGTCTTAGTGAAAATCTCAATGCGGATTTCCTTAAAGACAATTGAGTTGATCCCTTTAAAGTTCCTTCTTCTCACGAGCGCCTGCATCCTCACCAGAAGTTCCGCAAGGTGGAAAGGCTTAGTGAGATAGTCGTCCGCTCCCAGGCTGAACCCCTCAATTCTGGATTCGAGGGTTTCCTTGGCTGAAATTATAATAACCCCATCGGTCTTATCCTTGTTTCTGAGTTCCTTTAAAATATCAAAGCCATTGCCATCCGGCAGGGCCAGATCTAAAAGTATGCAGTCATAATCGTAATTATCGATTTTATGAACGGCCTGCACATAACTATGCACGGTTTCGCATTGGATACCGTTGTCCTTAAAATAACTTTTGATTATCTGAGCTATTTCCTGCTCGTCTTCTATAATTAGAACTTTCATATAAAAAATTAAATTACAATTGAAAAACAGATATATACTTAATAAATTTAAGAAATTTAAAAGAGACAGCTGCCCCTATTGAGATCTTAATTTAGAAACTACGGATCGGATTTTCCAAAACCACTAAGTTTACAATTCAATTTTGAATTAATCCTGAATTTTGCTTAATTTAGAGTGTTAATTTTTGAAATTATTTTGAAATTTTAGAATTAAAAGAAAAAGGCTATGTTTCTTACGATAGATCAGTATTTCATTTTATTTTGAGTTTCACAGTTTATGCTTAAGCATATATCCGGTACCTTTTATGGTATGGATTAACGGAACGGGGAAGGGTTTATCCAGCTTGTTTCTCAAGTAATTGATGTAAACATCAACGGTATTTGTAGCCATATTAAGTTCCATATTCCAAACAGCCTGCGCAATAGCGGTCCGTGATAATGCTTTTTCGCGGTTTTTCATCAGGAAAATCAAAAGTTTTAATTCCCTTGATGAAAGATTAAGCTGTTTTCCATCCCTTGAGGCGCACTGCTCTTTCATGTTTAATTCTATTCCTGCATATATCTGAAAATCTACTATGCCGCGCGAGAATTCGACACGGCGCAGCTGTGCATCAATACGTGCCAGAAGTTCGTCAAATGAAAATGGTTTGGAAAGATAGTCGTCGGCTCCGGCTTTAAGCCCCTTTACTTTTTCCTGGGGCGAACTCAAGGCACTCACGATAAGGATAGGTATAAGTATTTTTTGATTTCTCAGAACCTCGGAAACCCTAAAGCCGTCTATATCGGGAAGTATGATGTCCAATATAAGAATGTCGTAAGTATTTTCGACTGCCTCCTTTATTGCTTGAAAACCTTCCGCGACATGTTTTACCTCAAAGAGATGTTCCTCCAAGCCTCTTTTAATCAGTGAAGCTATTCGGTGGTCATCTTCAGCTAGGAGGACTCTAGTCATGGCAGTTAAAGGTAAAATGTTTTTGATTCAGTAATAGTTATAAAAAATGCGTTGTTCTTATATTTTTTTTTAAGTGAAAGTATTGACCTTCAGCCCGAATGCAAAGGTTTTATTTTTGGGCAATACTGGAGACGATATTGATTGTCAGGGCCAGAATTGTTGTATTGAAAATAAAGGAAAGTACACCATGGACCAAGGCAGTACGCCTTATTTTTTTTTCCAGAATTGCTACGTCTGAGACCTGAAAAGTAGTACCGATAACAAAAGAAAAATATACAAAATCAAGATAATCCGGCTCCTGGTCTCCTGGGAAATCAAGACCACTGTGGCAATAATGCAAATGTGCATACTTAAAGGCGAAAGTAGTATGGACAATCGCCCATGCCGTGCCGACAGATGTGAGGGTCATCAATATATGAGCAAGCAAGGTAATGCCTGTTTTTTCATCAGCTGAGATGTATAGAAATAAGATGCCAAGCAGGCTGACTGCTGTTGTCAAAAGTATGAACAGAGAAAGGACTGTCCTGTTTGAATCCTGGTCTTTTGCAATCTTTTTAAGTTCCTGGACGTGACAGGTGAGTATTGTAAACCATGCAAAAAATAAGTGGGTAAAGGAAAATGCAAGCCATACTGCCATCCAATGTACCGGCGTTTTGTCAACTCCGGCGAAAACCAGTGCTGTAATTCCTGCCGCTGCCGCAGATATAATAAATCTTATGCCATGGCTTAGTTTATTTATTTTAGCTTTTATATCCATATCAATTTCAATTGCAGATTATTTTTATTTTCCTGTTTCCGGCCAGCTGGAATTATGACATGTTGTCGCATTTTTAGGCTTATTCAACTTTTTGTTTGTTGTAAACATTACGGTCACTATTTGTAAATGCTCCTACTTTGATCATAAACCGGACTTGAGATATTCAAAAAATTCAAGACGCTGTGAAATACATGGCCTTGTGTCAAGTTCTGGTTGGATTTAAGTTTTTTAGAACCTTGGGAAACCCACACAATAAAAGGAATTTCATACTGCTCCTTCGGGGCAATGCTCAGGGGAAGACCATGCATATAAAGATTTTTTTCTCCAAGTGATTCACCATGGTCAGAGACAAAAATCATTGTGCTGTTGTATTCTTTGAGCTGCTCCAGCTCCTTAATAACGGAATTGAGTATAAAGTCAGTATAGACAACTGTGTTATCGTAAGCATTTAGTAATTCATTCTGTGTGCAGTTACCAAGTTCGACGCTGCTGCAGACCGGTTTGAAATTTTCAAACTGGGAGGGGTATTTCTTGGAGTAATTAGGGCCATGGCTGGTACTGGTATGAAGCACAATAAGTATTTTGTTTTTTTTGCTTGAGCGCACCTGTTCCTTTAAAAGGGTAAGCAGGATTTCATCATAACCGCAGGTTTCCCCTTTGCAGGCGGATGAGTGAAGTACTGCGAGTCTTGTTTGAAGCTGCTGCCTTGTGTATTGACACGCTTAGGACTTTTCAATTGGTGGTACTCTCAATACTTGGACCCCTTGTATTTGGGATAGCGGTCTTTGATGGATTTCAGCATACACTTACTGTTTGGCTGGCAAGATATATCAATATTTATTTATGGCTTCCTGTTGCAAATATCTTTGGAAGCATCATCGGTAAAATCCAGGAACTAATGCTCAAGCTGGATTTATCACAGGTCGAAGCTACTGGTGATACTTTCTTTAGCAGGACTGATATGTCATATCTCATTTTTATGATTATTGGGATCATCGGATATTTTACTGTCCCATCAGTAGCTAATTACATCGTTCACGCAGGTGGAGGCGGAGCCTTAGGGCAGAAAGTTACTGGTATGTTTAGCAGTACTACTAATTCAGTTATTACAAAAACTTCTCAAGGCGCTGGTATGGTAATGGACTCAATGGGAAATGCTGCAGGCCAAATGTCACAAAGCATGTCCTCATCAGCTGGTAATACTCCGTATTTCAAAGAGAGAGGAAATTACATGAATGATAAGCTAAAAGGAAATTCATAGTAACCTAAAAAGATAAAAGATGTTTACTAAAATGAAAAATATAGATACTGCATTCCGATATGTTAGAGGATTTACAATGCTGATAATTGCAGGATGTATTATCATCTGTTGTTACACACTTTATAAAAGCTTTGAGTCTGTTGCCCTGATGCAGGATAAGGTTTATATTCTTGCCAATGGGAAAGCTATGGAAGCATATGCATCAGATAGAAGGGATAATGTACCTGTGGAAGCAAGAGATCATGTAAAAACATTTCATAAATTTTTCTTTACCCTTGATCCTGATGATAAAGTAATTAAAACCAATGTTACAAAAGCTCTTTATCTGGCTGATGACAGTGCAAAACGAATTTATGATGATCTAAAAGAGAATGGTTTCTACTCTGGAATCATTTCAGGAAATATAAGCCAGACAATCCAGATTGACAGCATAACTATAGATATCAAAGAATACCCGTACCGCTTTCAATGCTATGCCAAACAAAGCATAATAAGAACTACCAGTATCTTGAAAAGAAGCCTTATAACCCAAGGAAGCATTCGTAATGTATCTAGAAGCGACAACAATCCACATGGTTTCTTAATCGAGAGATGGAATACCATCGAAAACAAAGATTTGACTGTTGAAAATAGAAAATAGACAGCTATGAAACCACTAATTAAAAAGCGAGAAGAGCCATTTATTTACAATAAGTATTATTTATCTGCACAAGATAAGTGGGTGCAAAAAATGAAATTTTTGACGGGCAGACTTTCTAAAAGAGCCATCATTTATCTGCTGGTTCTGTTTACTGTTTTGGAGGGAGGGTATTTTCTCTATAACATTTACGCAGCGTTCTCAAAGAAAAATTCTGAAATAAATAAAAACCGGGCAACCATTTCAAAAATTAAAAAAATCAATTTTAAAAAGTAAAGTCATGGAGCAAAAAATAATATCACTCAAAGAATCTAAAAGAAGAAAAATGCTTTTAGTTCTGCCTCTTATAACACTTCCTTTTATAACCATATTATTTTACATTTTAGGTGGTGGAAGGATGGAAGCAGAAACCGCAAAAAGGGAAGTAAAAAAGGGATTTAACTTTAATCTTCCCATTCCGAAATTTAAAGAAGATTCGTCACTCGATAAAATGAGTTACTACGACCAGGCGGCAGTAGATTCCATCAAATTGCTGGAACAAATAAAAAAAGACCCTAATTACTCAAATCAAAAAACATTAGAAGGATCAATAGATGTTACGGATAGCGATTTCGGTAGAAGACACAGTTCATTTAATACATCCTCTTATCAAGATGCAAACGAAAAGAAAGTTTTTGAAAAACTTAAAGTACTTCAAAAAGTGATCAGCCAGCCTGCTGTCCCTGAAAATTATGGTCAGGATATGAGGGAGTTTGAAAATTATGGATCATCAAAAGGTGAATCAGATGCGATAAAAAACTTAGAGCAGATGATGTCACAAATGGGCACTTCACAGGAACCTGATCCTGAACTAAAACAACTTGGTGGTATGCTGGAAAACATTCTGGATATTCAGCATCCATCACGTGTACAAGAAAAGTTAAAGCAAGCTTCAGAGATAAACAAAGGAAAAGTTTTCACTGTTAATCGTAAAAAAGATGTAGATAATACCACTTCACTACAGCAAAATACACCATCTCCAAATCTTTTAAAATCAAACTCGTTTTATTCAGTTGATGAAAATTTAGATTCGGAACAGCAGCAGAATTCAATCGAAGCAATAATTCATGAGACACAAACTATCATAAACGGGTCAATTATAAAATTAAGATTAAAAACTGACGTATTTCTCCAGGGCATCCTTATTCCTAAGAACACTTTTTTGTATGGTATTGCATCTTTAAAAGGAGAAAGGCTGGAGGTTAAAATCAATAATATCCAATATCGAAATTCAATTTTCCCTGTTGAACTCTCTGTTTACGACTTGGATGGAATTGACGGCATCTATATTCCAGGAGCAATAAGCAGAGACGTAGCTAAGACCTCTGCAGACCGCTCTCTTCAGACTTTAGGACTAAATGGTGTTACTGACTCTTGGGGGGTACAGGCTGCAGAGATGGGAATTGAAGCTGCAAAAAGCCTGATGAGCAAAAAGATAAAACTTATAAAAGTTGTCGTAAAGGCTGGATATCAGGTTTTACTCTACGATGAAAAACAAAAGAATTTGAAATAATTAAATCTTGAAAAAATGAAAAATAATAATTGGATGAATTTGGTCTGCCTGCTTTTAATTGTATTTTCAGGCTATGCACAATTAATAAACAGAGATGTTGATTTCAATCATGATCAGTTTAAAAACGTGCAGATTGCTTATTCTAAAACCACAAGCATAGTGTTTCCTTATGCGATAAAAAGTATTGATAAGGGCAGTCCGGATATCTTAATGCAAAAAGCGAAAGGAGTAGAAAATATTTTACTGCTTAAAGCTGCAAAAGAGAATTTTATACAGACCAATATTACTGTAGTTACAGCCGACAGCAGGTTGTATGTCTTTGTTTTGAATTATGATGAGGTATGCCCGGATTTAAACATTAAAGCTGACAATAGTGCAATTGTAAATAATGATATTTTGTTTTCACTCGATAATGAAAATCAAAAGAAAATTGAGCAGTATTCAAAGCTTGCTTTGTTTAAAAAGAAAAAAATAGGCGGTTTAAAGAGCTCCAGATTTGATATTAATCTTAGTGTGAACGGCATATTTATTCATCAGGATGTTCTTTACTTCAGACTTGTTTTAGGTAATACTTCAAAGATAAATTACGACATAGACCAGCTTCGTTTTTTTATTCGGGATCAGAGAAAATCTAAACGTACTGCTTCACAGGAAATAGAAATACTTCCGCTTTTTTCAACTTCCAACTCCATGCTGATTCCAGATAAATCTGAAGTGAACTTAGTCTATGCTTTATCAAAGTTTACTATCCCTGAGAAAAAATACCTCACGATTCAACTTATTGAAAAGAATGGAGGCAGACAATTAGAAATAGACATCAAGAATAATGATCTAATTGATCTTGATGTTCTTAACAGCTTTTAAAAGAATAATAACATTAAAATAATTTATCATGAATCAGAAAAATTTAGAATTCCTAAAAGATCAGTTGAAATATACTGGATTTGGAGAAACGTTCGATCAGGATCTGAAAGAAAAGATGCTAAAAGGAGAGACAGAGTTTAAGATTATAAAAGAAGGTGTTTATGGAAAAGATGCAATGACTGCCGAATTGAATTTTAAAAAATCCGACCAAAGTGATCTGTACTTTTTTAATTCTTATCATGTAAACCTTAAAAAAGAAGAATCGAAAGAAGGATTAGAACAGACTTTTTATATTAATAACAACAGCAGTAATATTACTCTTAAAGAAGCCTATAATTTAATGGAAGGACGTTCTGTAAATAAAGATCTTAAAACTAAGGAAGGTGAAGTGTATAATTCATGGCTCAAAATTGACTTTAAGGAATCCGATAATAATGGAAACTTTAAAATAAATCATTACCATCAAAATTATGGATACGATTTGGAAGCAAGTTTGGCAAAGCACTCTATAAAAGAACTTGAAACACCTAAGTACAAAGAAGATCTTTTAAATTCACTTAAAAAAGGTAATCTTCAGTCCGTAACTTTTGTTGTTAGTGGAGTTGAAAGTAAACAGTATGTAGAGGCAAACCCACAATTTAAAACTGTAAATGTTTACGACGGTAATTTACAAAGGATTAATCATCGCGAGAGCAAGGATCAAAAACAGACGGAGTCAAAAGAAAAGTCAGTTTCGAAAGATAAATCTCAGAATCAAGATAGTGATGATGAACCTGTTCAAAGGGAAAAGAAAACTGCCGCCCATAAAAGAAAGGCCGGTAAATCTGTTTAGAAATTCTTAAACCCTAAAGTTTGAAATTATGAATAATGAGTTTCATGCGAATAGATTGGAGTCAGAGATTGCTGGTTGGAATTCTAAAGAAGACCGACTGAAGAAACTTTTTAAATCAAGTTCATCGTTAGAAAATTCTCTTTTAAAAGAGAAACTCAGATTCTATGAAAGTATTTTATTGAAGTATAAGAATACAAATCAATTAGATGAACGTACTGCATTGCAGATTATAAAAAACGAACGAAATACTTTAATTAAGAAAATTTATCCGGACAGGCTTCGGCAGTATTTTTATAAACTAATTACTAAACTTGTTGTAGAAAGAATCAATGCTCAAAAAGAAAGCAGAGAGGAGCTAAAAAGCAATCAGTTGCTTAGAGATAATCTAGAACGTACTGGCTTTAAAGATGCATACAATAAAGTTGATAGGTATATGAGGCTGGGGCAGGATAAATTTACTGTTCCGATATCTTATTATCTTAATGAGCATGACCAGATGAATCATTCTCTTCATTTTATAAAAAATGACCAGGGACATTATGATTTTAAAGGTTTTAATTCTAATCTCCATCATCAGAATGGTAATAATGAGACTAGGCAATATTATTTTGATGTTGATGAGGTAAAAGCTTTTAATTCAGAGCAGGCTTACGAATTACTATCAGGTAGAGCAGTTTTAACAGCAGGGACTTGGAAACAATTAGACTTTAATCAAAAAGGAGTTGATAATAATTATCAATTAAAAGAATTTCATGAATCATATGGCTTCAACATTGAAAAAAGTGTATCTGAATTATTTCTGAAGACTTCGGGTCAATCGGAAATCAATTCTTTATTAGATTCTCTTAAAGAGGGGAGAAGAGAAGCAGTGACTTTAACCAAAGAAGGAAAGGAATGTAAGGTCTATATCGAAGCTAATCCTCAAAATAAGTGTCTGAATATCTACAATGAAAACCTAAGGAAGGTGACAATTGAAAGTTTGTTTAGAGTTAAAAGGGAAGTCTCTTTCAAATTACAATCAAGTTTAAAAAGTCAAGATATCAAAGTCAAAAGTAAATGCAGAAAAATATAAAATAAAGGCTATGGAAAATCTGAAAAGCTTACTGGACTTCTTTTCTGCAATTGAAAATGATTTTCGAATTAGTTCCACTCATATTGCAATTTATGCCGCACTGCTAAAGTATAGAGTTGAAAAAGGTTTCGTGAATCCTATACAGGTCTATAGACATGAAATAACTCCTTTGGCAAAAATATCTTCAGCTTACACTTATCATAAATGTATTCAGGAATTGAGTACTTATGGTTATATAAAGTACGAGCGGTCGTTCAAGAAAACACAAGGGAGTAAGATTTATTTTTTTGAGTAATGTAATAATAAAAAACTAAAGCCCTTAATAAGGGCTTTTTTTATATAAAATATTTTTAGAGATGGAAGATGAAGAGGAAAACACAAGAGGGAAAATAACCCCAGAGAAAGCTATGAATATGTTAAACTCTGAGGGTATGAATGTTACAATCGAAGAAGCAACTGAAATTTTGCTATTTTTACGAAAAATGGCACATGTAGCCGTATCTAAATTTTTGGAGTCATGAGTATTATAGCAGATTTATACATACGTGTAAGCACGGACGAACAAGCAGAAAAAGGTTATTCGCAAAGAAATCAGGAAGAAGTTTTAAGGAAATATTGCTCAATAAATTATATTGAAGTGCGTAACGTTATTTATGAGGATCATTCCGCTAAGACATTTAATAGGCCACAATGGAATAAGCTTTTACTGAATCTGAAAAAACAGAAAAACACAACTGATCTGGTCTTGTTTACCAAATGGGATCGTTTTAGCAGAAACGCCGGAGATGCCTATCAGATGATAAGTTTATTAAGAAAGTTAGGTGTAGAACCTCAAGCGATTGAGCAACCTCTTGATTTGGCAATTCCAGAAAATAAAATGATGCTGGCTTTTTACTTAGCGGCTCCTGAAGTTGAAAACGATCGTAGGGCTTTAAATACCTTTCATGGAATGAGAAGGGCGAAAAAAGAAGGTAGATATATGGGTATTGCACCGTTTGGATATGCTAATAAATCCAAAGAAGACGGAAGTAAATATATTGCACTTGTAGAACCTGCCGCTTCTGTTATGCGCTGGATATTTGAAGAATTAGCTAAAGGAATATTCAATACAGAGCAGATATATCATATGGCTTGCAGAAGAGGATTTAAAAGAACTAAAAATAACATGTGGGGCCTAATAAGAAATCCTGTTTATTGCGGTAAAATATTTATACCGAAATATAAAGATGAAGAAAGCAGATTTGTTACAGGGCAGCATGAGCCACTTATTTCTGAAGGCCTTTTTTATAATGTACAGGATATCTTAGATGGCAAATCACGCCTTTACAGACCTAAAATTAAAACTGTCGTTGATTTCCCGTTAAGAGGCTTTTTTATCTGTCCAAAGTGCCAAAAGAAGCTGCAAGGAAGTAAATGTAAAGGAAGACACAAATACTATCATTATTACCACTGTGAAGCGCAATGTAAGTTTAGAATTAACTCAGAAATCGCCAATGAACTTTTTATTGAAGATCTTAATAAGTATCAGCCTATAGCTGAAGTTAAGAAATTATACAGTTCGATTTTATATGAAACACATCGTGATATCGCAAATAATGCCGGCGAACAGAAAAGAAGACTTGTAGAACAGATAAAAGATTTTGAACTCAGATTAAGCAATGCAAGAGATCTTCTCCTTACATCAAAAATTGAAGCTGATGATTATAAGCTAATGAAAGATGACTATGGTGCACGAATTGCAAACCTTGAACGTGAGCTATCAACAGTTACTAAAGATAAGCATAGTATTGAAGAGCTACTGATAAAGGGGGTTGACAACCTTATCAAGCTTAGTGATTCATATTTGAAAAGGGATTTATCTGATGCAAGAAGCCTAATTGGTTTAGTTTACCCCGAAAATTTCACAATTCACGAAAATAAAGTACAAACCGCTAGAGTGAACAAAATAGTGGAGTCTATTTATCTCATTAACAAACAGTTAAAAGCAAAAAAAACGGGACAAAAGATGATTTTTATCTTTTGTCCCGAGAAGTGACCTCGACAGGATTCAAACCTGTAACCTTCTGAGCCGTAATCAGATGCGCTATTCAGTTGCGCCACGAGGCCTTTTTGTTATCATTAAGCTAATTTTTCGTAGCTTTGTTGATTGCTTATTGCGGGTGCAAATATAGAGATAAATACGAGATAAACAAGCAAAAAAACACAGAAAAATAAAAAAAAATGAAGATTGAAAATTATATACGTGATATTCAAGGGTTTCCTAAAGAAGGAATTTTATTTAAAGATATCACACCACTCTTAAATAACGTCGAAGCGAGAAAAGAATGCCTATCTCTTTTGGTAAATTCTTTAAAAAATCAAAAAATTGATAAGGTAGTGGGAGCAGAAAGCCGTGGTTTTTTCTTCGGTATGTTGTTGGCTCAGGAATTAAATGCAGGATTTGTTCCGGTTCGAAAGCCTAAAAAATTACCTTTTGAAACTATTTCGGCTTCATACGAACTTGAATACGGAACAGATAGTTTGGAAATGCATACAGATGCCATCAAAAAAGGTGATCGCGTTTTAATTCATGACGATGTTCTCGCTACAGGCGGAACTGCAAAAGCGGTTTGTGAACTGGTTGAAAAATTGGGCGGTGAAATTGTACAATGTAATTTTTTAATGGAACTGGCTTTTCTTAACGGTAGAGAAAAAATAAAAAAATACCCGGTTTTTGCAGCCCTGACGTATTAATTAAACAAAAACAATTTTGTTTTTTACCGCATACAAAACCAACCCAATTCTCGTTTTTATCTCTAATTTATCAAATAAAGATTCTCTGTAACCATCGATGGTTTTTGGACTTAAGCACATTTCTGAAGCTATTTCTTTATAAGTCATTTCGGTACAGGCGTGTTTTATAAAAACAATTTCTTTTTCTTTTAAACTGATTTTTTTATCGTCTTTGTTAACCTTGTTAACCAGCATTCCCGAAACGAGTTCCGTAAAGTAAAAACCTTTTTCAATAACAGATTCTATGGCTTCTTTAAAGATTTCCGGTGAAGTGTCTTTCAAGAGATATCCTTTTGCTCCGTTTGTAATCATTTTGATGATAATTTCTTCGTCGTCATTTACAGAAAGTGCAATTACTTTTAAATCCGGACGGTTTTCTTTAACCCATTTCATAGCGCTTAAGCCATCCATAACCGGCATGTTTACATCAAGTAATACTAAATCAATATGTGTTTCCGGGTTTTCTTCTAAATAAGATATAAATAACTTTCCGTTTTCAAAACGTTCTATAACTTCGTGATCTCCAAAACTTTTTATTAATAGCTCAAGCGATTGAGAAAAAAGCTGATGATCATCAACAATAATAATTTTACTTTTAGTCTTCGGTTTCATTGGTTTTGGTTAATGGGTAGTCTAAAGTTACGGTAGTTCCTGATGAATCTGATTCCATGATTAATTGAGCTCCAATTAGTTTGGCTCTCAATTTCATGTTGGACAATCCTAATCCCGAATTTGCTTCGCTGGGATCGTAGCCAATTCCGAAATCTTTAAATTTTAACTGAAAAAGAGTTTCGGTTGTTGTAATATTTACTTCGTATAAATCACTGCGTGAATGTTTTAAACTATTATGCAGGGCTTCCTGAAAAATTCTGTAAATAAACAAATCGTGTTCCTGATCAATTTTCGGAATTTCACCTGTTAAGGTATAACGATATTGAATTTTTTTAAGTTTTTTTACACGCTCCAGATCTTGTTTTATGGCTTCTAAGAAATTGCTCTGCAGTAAATTGTCTTTGTTTATGATGCGTGATAAAATTCGGAGTTCGTCTAATGCTTTTGCCAGAACCTCTTTAAGGTCTTTTAATTCTTTTACTTCGATACTTTTGCTGCTTATAGACATATTAAGCTGCATAATTCCTACCGAAATAATTTGACCGATATTGTCATGAAGTTCTTTACTTATTTCAGAGAGTGTCTGATCTTTAATTTCGATACGGGTTTTTACCAATTCTGATTGAAAATACATTCCGGCTTCCATTTTTTCGACCAGATAATTATTCTTTTTCTTTAAAAAATAAAAGAAAAGAACAAGTACAACTACCAGTAAAGTAAAAAAAACAATACCTAATGAAATAACTAATAATTGTATTTCTTTTCGCTCCATAAAAACCCAATAATATAGCAGCTATGTGCCAAAAAATTTAAGATAAACAAAACCAGGCTGAATACTGATTCGTCTTGTTTAATAAGGAACCAATTTATAGCCAGCATAAATGGCGTAAAAGGAACATGGAAAACCAATATTCCTAAAACGTACCAAAAAAATACAGATCGTTTGAAATTTAAAATTTTGTCTGAATTAAAAATCTCTACCAAATATAAGCAGGATAAAATTAAAACCAGCATTACGCCTATAGCAAAACTGTATGTAAAAGATCGATTGGTATCTTCTTTAAAATAAATAATATTTAAAAAGAAGGAAACAATAAATAGTACCAAAAAGAAAATCGCCGTCGCTCTGTAATTTAATTTTTGCAGAAGACTTCGAATGAGGAGTATATAGGCGGTAAAACTGACAAACATATAGAAATTATAAACATAATAATTCAATAAGCCTGTCCAATAAGTAAAATAATATCCAACTAGTTCTATTAATGCAGAAAACCAGATTAAAATTACTAAAAATTTAGCTTTCTTACCAGGTAATTTATGCATTGAAATTAATCCGATGCTTCCTGATAATAAAGCTAAATAAATGATATAAGATCTTAAAAATTCAAACATATTTTTTATTAATATACTAAACTTGGCGGTCTGCCGATGTTACCGTAATTCATAGGGTCAAGGCTTTGAATGTCAACAGATGCTGGTTCAGCAACTAAAGCAAAACTCTGAACTTTTGCGGTATTATCTTCGATCTTTTTCCCTGTAGGAACCAAGAATAAGGTTGTTAATCCGGCTTTTTCGCCATGCTTTTCGTCGTCTGGGTACACGCCAAAATAAAAGCGTATTCCGTCTACGTTATATCCTTCTTGTGCACCATTCGTTTTTATATAATGAATATAGCTCTCTAATGCTTCTAATGAGTACCAAACTGCATTTGCATCTTCTTTTTTAACTCCCTTAGCAGTTGTTAATGTGGTACCTTTTTTTTTGTTGTAATTAGCATTCAATTGTTTTGCAAACTCTTTTGTAATTAATTGAGTTGGCTTTGGTGGATTTTTCATGATTGTTTAAAATTTAATTGGTTAATGGTTTAGTTTACAGTTTTTTTTGATTGTTACAGCAGACAAAATTATTTGAATGCCAAAACGGTGTCAAGGGGAAATATACCCTTTTTTTATAGGTAAATTTATCCAAAAAAATGGGTTAAAGTACCGTTTCAAATCATTTTGTATTTAAATAATTTTACAGTGTTGGTTTAAAGTCCAAAAACAAACAGTTTAAGCTTAAACTTACATTATAAATAATGATTGATAATCAATAATTAACATTAATAATGAGATTATGAGTTATTTAGTCAATCAAATGATAAATACTTTATCCAATAAAGTGCTTCGTTTGGAGCGTGCAAACAGTGATAGAGATTATTCTGGTGGAGGGTGGTATGAAGAAATAAAGTACGCTATTTATCTGTATTCAGATTTTAGTGCCCTTTATGTAAAAGAATCATTCAGAAGTGTTTCCGGAGGAGGATTGTCGCTGCCGAGTCAGTCTTCGCAAAGAGATAACGGAAATTGGGATGTGTGCGAAGAAAACGGAAAAATATATCTCGAGGTTATTTTTGATGATGGTTCAAGACAAAAACTGGAAACAGAAAATTTGGGAACCGGAATTCAAAAACTAGGAGATCATATTTGGAACAGATATTTAATTAGTTAGGGTTTTGCGTCAGTTTTTATTGAAAAGTTATAATTAACCGCAAAGTCCGCAAAGGATTACGTAAAGAAAGAAATGTTTTAAGATGTGGGTCACAAAACTTTCAAAATCTTTGTGAAATTCTTTGCGAGTTTTACGGGAAAACATTAAACTTTAATTGATTGATCTGAAGGCAAAAAAAACTAAAACCAAAAATAAACCCGACAAGTTTTAAAGCTTGTCGGGTTTTATATTTAGAACTTTTAAGATTTATCTCAAAGTTGCTCCAAGTTCAGTTTCAAAAGTCTGTTGTAATTTCGACATGATTTTATCAATCTGAGAGTCAGTAAGGGTTTTGGTGTTATCCTGAATTGTAAAACTCAAAGCATACGATTTTTTCCCCTGAGGTAATTTATCTCCCTGATAAACATCAAATAAGTTAACATCTTTTAAAAGCGCTTTTTCTGTTTGTCTTGCCAAATTAAAGATGCTTTCGTAAGTTGTTTTTTCATCAATTAATAAGGCTAAATCTCTACGAACTTCCGGATATTTAGGAATCTCAGTGTATTTAATTTTTCCGGTAATAATTTTTAAAATTAAATCCCAGTTGAAATCAGCATAATACACATCTTGTTTAATTCCGAAATGCTTTAAAATTGATTTTTTTACAACTCCCATTTCAACTAATGTATCATTGTTGTAGCAAATAGAAGTTCCTTCAGAGAAAACATCAGACTGCACAGGAGCGTTTGAGATTTTTTCAATTCCTAAACGTGCCAGAACACCTTTTGCATATCCTTTTAACAAGAAGAAATCAGTTCCTTTTTGCGGCGTTGTCCAGCTTTCTTTGTTTCTGTTTCCGGAAATTGACAAAGTTAAATGTTTGTGCTCCTCGTAACCGTTAAGGTATTTATGATATGATTTTCCGAATTCGAATAATTTTAAATCTGAATTTTTTCTGTTGATGTTATACGAAATAGCCTCTAAAGCAGAAAATAATAAAGATTGACGCATTGTTGATAAATCACTGCTTAAAGGATTCAGCATCGTAACGTTATGTTCTTCTTTTAAAACGTTTGATAATTTTGCATAAGCAGCAGTTGTCAATGAATTGGCCATCATTTCATGAAATCCCTGAGAATTCAATTGTGAAGCAATAACGTTTTGAACTTTATAATCTTCCGTTCTTGGAGAATTAGCTACCGTTGCATTGAATTTTTTAGAAAACTCAATATTGTTGTAACCATAAACTCTTAGAATTTCTTCGATAACGTCAATTTCTCTTTGTACATCTACACGGTAAGCCGGAATGGTTAATCCTAAACCTGTATCTGAAACGCTGTTTACTTTAATATCTAAAGAAACCAGTATTTTTTTGATAGTATCTTTTGGAATTTCCTGTCCGATTATTTTAGAAACGTGGCTGAAATTCAATAAAACTGAAAAATCTTCTACTTTTTTAGGATAAACCTCTACAACGTCAGAAGTAATTTTTCCACCCGCAACTTCCTGAATTAAAATAGCAGCACGTTTTAAAGCATATTCTGTAATTGTTGGGTCAATTCCTCTTTCAAATCTAAAAGAAGCATCTGTATTTAATTGATGTCTTTTTGCTGTTTTACGAACACTTACGGCATCAAAATAGGCACTTTCTAAGAAAATGCTGGTTGTTGTATCTGAAACTCCGGATTTTTTTCCTCCAAAAACACCTGCAATACATAGAGGTCCTTTTTCGTCGCAAATCATCAAATCCTCAGCATGTAATGTTCTTTCAACATCGTCTAAAGTCACGAATTTTGTTCCTTCCGGTAATGTTTTTACAATTACTTTTCCGCTGATTTTCGCAGCATCAAAAGCATGAAGAGGCTGACCTAATTCGTGTAAAACATAATTAGTAACGTCGACAATATTGTTCTTTGGAGTTAAGCCAATAGATTTTAAACGGTCTTGCAGCCATTTTGGTGATTCATGAACCGTAATTCCAGAAATGGTAAGTCCGCAATATCTTGGTGCTAAAGTTGGTTCTTCAACATTCACATCAATTTTAAGCGTACGCATATCCACTCTAAAATTACTTACAGATGGTGTAATCAATTCGATATTTACACCTCTTTGAAGCATTCCGGCTCTTAAATCACGCGCTGTACCAAAGTGGCTCATCGCATCAGCACGGTTTGGCGTTAATCCAATTTCGAAAACTTCATCATCAGCAATCTGAAAAACTTCAGAAGCTTTAGTTCCCGGAACCAGATTTTCATCCAGAACCATAATTCCGTCATGACCAGATCCAAGACCTAATTCATCTTCGGCACAAATCATTCCGTGGCTTTCCTGTCCGCGAATTTTACCTTTTTTAATAGTAAATTCAACGCCTTCTTTATCATATAAAACGGTTCCAATAGTAGCAACCGGTACTTTTTGTCCGGCAGCAACATTCGAAGCGCCGCATACAATTTGCACAGGAGCTTCTAAACCAATATTTACGGTAGTAACTTTTAATCTGTCAGCATCTGGGTGTTTTTCGCAAGTAAGTACATGACCTACCACAACACCTTCTAATCCGCCCTTAATAGACTGGTATTTTTCAACAACTTCAACTTCAAGACCCAAATCTGTCAATAGCTCAGAAGTTTGTTCAGATGTCCAGTCAGTTTTAATAAATTGTTTTAACCAGTTGTAAGATATTTTCATGTTAGTTTTATTCTTTTATGAGGTACAAATATAAGAATTGCCAGTTGTAGTAAGAAAGAAATTATTTGGTTTTTTCTTGCCGCTTTGTTTAAATAGACGTTTTTTACAACTGTTTTTCGTTATTTTTTGAGTAATTTGAATTTACTTTTTTGCTCTAAATCAGCTCTTCAATATGTTTTTTAATGTTTTCTGAAATCTTTCTTGTTGGCAGGTCATTTTCGTCATCTCCAAACGGATCTTCGATTTCTTCTGCGATAAGCTCCAAACTCGCCAGAACGTAAAAAATAAAAACCACTACGGGAGCCACCAGATACCCTAAACTTACTGAATACCCAAACGGAAGTGTCATGGTATAAAAGAAAATGAACTTTTTGATAAAAGCGCTGTAAGAGTAGGGAATAGGTGTGTTTTTGATGCGTTCGCAAGCGCCGCAGATATCTGTAAAAGCGGTTAGTTCGTCATTTAAAGTAATCAGCTGTTCGCCCGATATTTTTTTTGCATCATATAAATCATTGATTTTATGATACATTATTCTTTTTAACTGATTGGGTTTGTGTTTATGATGATCGATTTCTAAATCAACATCTTCAAAAAGCTGTTTACTTGTATCCGCATCTTTTAAATGTTTGTGCAGAATATCAGCATAGAGTGGAATAAATTTTCTAAAAAAACTTCTGTCATTTTCGTCTTTTAAAATAGCCGAAAGTTTTATCGCCAGATTACGGCTGCTGTTTACAAGTCCGCCCCAAAGTTTGCGGCCTTCCCACCAGCGGTCGTAAGCGGTATTGGTTCTAAAAACCAGTAATAACGAAATTACGAAACCCAGCATTCCGTGCATAATAGGAATGTTATGGATGTAATCGTTTTTGGTAATTTTAAAATATTCAACTTCCAGATAACCAACTGTTGCAGCATAAACACCAATCGCAAGCATGATTGGTAATAGTTTTCTAACTGTGTCTGATTTGTGAAAATGGAATATAAATGTAAACCATTCTTTGGTATTGTATGAGATCATCTAAAATTTGTTTGGAAACAAATTTAAATTAAAAATCGTCCTAATTTGTTGTAAAATGAAAAAAAATCTGCTGAATCTGCGAGCTGATTTTTTTCCCGCAGATTCAGGAGATTTAGTAGATGAAGATGAGTTGCAACTAATGCGTTGTGTTTTAGATGTAAGTGCTTCTAGTTCTTTTAATTATTAGGTAAAAAATTAAAAATTCATATTTCCTGCTAATTCTTTTAAAGCAATTTCAGATAATTTTGCTTCATACTGTGCGTTGCTGTAGCGCACTTTGGCATTTACATAGTTGAGTTGAGCTGTTCTAAAATCAAGTGTTGTGATAGTTCCAATTCTGAATTTATCTAAAGTAATCTGCAAATTTTGTTTGGCAATAGCTTCATTATCTTCTTCTAAATCAATTAATTCTAAATTGGTCAAATACGTTTGAAAAGCAGTGCTTAACTGCGTGTTTAAAATCATATTTTGCTGTTCAATCGCAATTTGAGAATTTTCGATTTGAAGTTTGGCTACTTTTTCGTTTCGATGCTGGTTAAACCCGTCAAAAATGTTCATGCTGGCTGTAAAACCATAACTTAAACCTCTGGAAGATGTTTCACTCGTAAAACCTAAACTCGACTGGCTTTCGGCAAAATTATAACCCGATGTTAATCTTAAAGTAGGGTAGCGGTCAGCTTTTACCTGTTTAAGCTGGAGTTCTGCAATTCGTTTGTTGATTATCTGCGATTCTAAAGCAGGGTTTTGTTTTTGAGCTAAATCTAATAAATCGGCCAGAACTAATTTATTATCAACCGTTACTACATCTGTAACTGTAAAATTGATTTTTGGATCACGCGCTAAATATTGGTTCAATAATATTTTAGCATTTGCATACGATTCTTTTTGTCTTAATAAAGTAACCTGATCTGTATTTAAATCTACCTGCGCATTTAAAACTTCTAATTTTGAAGCTTTTCCAATACTGAAACGGTTTTGTGCCAATTCTACTCTTTGTTTAGAAATTACAATTGTAGTGTCTAAAGCAGCCAATTGATGCTGCTGCTGAACCAAATCATAATAAGCAGAATTTACCTGACCTATTTTTACCAAAATGGTTCTTTTTAGTTCTGCGTCTCCTAATTTTTGAAGTTCTTTTAACTGATCTAATCTGGCAAACATTTTCATTCCGTCAAAGACAGTCCAGCCTAAACTCACACCATAATTTAAACTGTTGTTTTTGGCATTATTTAATGTAGTAGAAGTTCCATCCTGACGCACCTGAGTTGAATTTGTAACACTGTTATTATCAGTGATAGAAGCTGTTGCTGTTGGCAGCATTCCTGCATTTCCAATTGTAACATTGGTTTCGCTTATGGTAGAATTATTTTTGGCAATTTTTATCTCAAAATTGTTTTCTAAAGCGATTTTCATTGCTTCTTCAATAGTCAAAACATCTTGTGCATTTGTTTTTGCAATGCAGAAGAATAAAACTATTAGAGTGCAGTATAAATTTTTAATATTCATATTGTTTTTCTTTTGTCCCGAGTTCAGAAATTTTATTGAATTAATTTCTGAACTCGGGACTAATACATTCTTATTTACTTTCTCTTTCGTATTCGTCGATACGGTCAAACTCCGGATAGTGTTTTCTTGCTTTTGACCACATAAAATAAATAGCCGGAATAACGAAAAGAGTTAACGCAAGAGAGAAAATAGTTCCTCCAACAATTACAACTCCCATACCAATTCTACTTGTAGAAGCTGCTCCAAGCGACATTGCAATTGGTAAAGCTCCTAATGCAATGGCTAAACTCGTCATTAAAATCGGACGCAGACGTGCTTCTGATGCTTCCAGAATGGCTTCCATTTTTGGTTTGCCCTGTTCGCGTAACTGATTGGCAAATTCCACAATTAAGATACCATTTTTGGTAACCAGACCAATCAACATTACAGTACCAATCTGACTGAAAATATTCCAGGTTTGATTGAACAACCAAAGCGAGAATAAAGCTCCGGCAACCGCCATTGGTACTGTTAATATGATAATAAACGGATCAATAAAACTTTCAAATTGTGCGGCAAGAATCAGGAAGATTAACAATAATGCCAATCCAAATGCAAATGAAGTATTTGAACTACTTTCAACGAAATCTCTTGATTCTCCACTTAAATCAGTTGTAAAAGTATCGTTTAGCACTTTTGCTTTAATTCTGTCCATTTCCTGAATACCGTCGCTGATACTTTTTCCCGGTGCCAAACCTGCAGAAACGGTTGCAGACATGTAACGGTTATTGTGGTATAATTGCGGTGGATTACTTTGCTCAACAACATTTACCACGTTGTCCATTTGAATTAATTCACCTTTTTTGTTTTTTACAAACATCGAAGTTAAATCAAGTGGTTTTGATCTGTCTTTTTGATCAAACTGACCAATAACCTGATATTGTTTTCCGTTTTTGATGAAATATCCAAAACGCTGTCCGCTTAACGAAAGCTGTAAAGTCTGCGCAATATCAATAATAGAAATTCCTAAACTTTCTGCTTTTGCTCGGTCGATGCTTACGTTGATTTCAGGTTTATTGAATTTCAAATTCACATCGGTAGTAGAGAAAACATCGCTTTTACCCACTTCATCCATAAACACCGGAATTTTTTCTTTTAATTTTTCAAAATTCGGAGCCTGAATAATATACTGAATTGGTAAACCACCACGTCTGTTTACGGCAATTGTAGGTTGTTGTGTTACAGATGTTTTAGCATTCGGATATTGTTTGGTCCATTTTGTTAATTCATCAGCAATATCTTTTTGAGATTTTTCTCTTTCATCGACTTCTTTTAATGTAAGTCTTACCAATCCGCTGTTTACAGAGTTTGAGCTGAATCCCGGCGAGGTAATAACCAAACTTACTTTTTTCTCCGGAATCGAATCATCAATTAATTTTGAGATTTCCTGCATAAAACGATCTGTATATTCGTATGAAGATCCTTCTGGAGTTGTCATACGCATGGTTACAGCACTTCTGTCATCATAAGGAGCAGTTTCTTTTGGCAGGATTGTAAAGAATAAATAAATCAATCCAAAACATACAATTAAAATTGGAAAACTTATCCATTTTCTGTCCATAAATTTCGTTAAAGCTTCGGCATAACCGCTGTTCATTTTTTCGAAAAACGGTTCGGTTTTAATGTAGAATTTAGATTTTTTCTGTTCTCCGCCTTTCATTAAATAAGCGTTTAACATTGGCGTTAAAGTCAACGATACAAAAGCAGAAATTAAAACGGCGGCCCCAATTACAACTCCAAATTCTCTAAAGAGTCGGCCTACAAAACCTTCTAAGAAAATTACCGGTAAAAATACCGCTGCCAATGTTACCGAAATCGAAATTACGGCATAGAAAATTTCATTCGAACCTTTAATTGCAGCCTCGATAGGTGACATTCCTTCTTCGACTTTTTTAAAGATATTTTCCGTAACCACAATTCCGTCATCCACAACCAATCCGGTTGCTAAAACAATGGCTAATAATGTTAATACATTAATTGAGAATCCGAAAAGCCACATTATAAAGAAAGTAGCAATTAACGAAACCGGAATATCAATCAAAGGTCTGAAAGCAATTGCCCAGTCTCTAAAGAATAAATAGATAATAATGATTACGAGAATAATCGAAATTCCTAAGGTTTCGGCAACTTCAAGAACTGATTTCTTTACGAAAATAGTATTATCAAGTGCTATATTCAGTTTGATATCTTTTGGAAGATCCTTTTTAAGCGCTTCGTATTTTTTGTAAAACTCTTTTGAAATATCCAGATAATTGGCTCCTGGCATTGGCACAATCGCCAAACCAATCAACGGAAGCCCTGACTGGCTTAATTTTGTTTCCAAATTTTCAGGGCCTAATTCAGCTCCTCCAACATCACTTAAACGAACGATTTTATCTCCATCGGTACGAATAATAATATTGTTGAATTCTTCTGCTTTTGATAAGTTACCAATTGTTTTTACGGTTAATTCGGTATTATTTCCAGTTAGTTTTCCCGAAGGTAATTCTACGTTTTGTGCGTTTAATGCATCACGAACCTCGGCAACCGTACAGCCGTAAGCGGTAAGTTTTACAGGGTCAATCCATAAACGCATTGCGTAACGTTTTTGTCCCCAAATTTGAACGGTACTTACGCCCGGAATTGTTTCCAGTCTCTGTGAAATAACATTTTCAGCGTAATCACTTAATTCTAAAGAGTTACGTGTGTCACTCTGAACTGTCATCGAAATAATAGCATCACTATCCGCATCTGCTTTTGATACAACCGGAGCGGCATCAATATCCTGCGGTAAACTTCTAATAGCCTGCGAAACTTTGTCACGAACGTCGTTTGCGGCTTCTTCTAAATCTTTATCAAGATTAAACTCAATGGTAATGTTACTGCTTCCCTGATTACTGGAAGAAGTTATATTTCGGATTCCGTCAATTGCATTTACTGCTTTTTCAAGAGGTTCTGTAATTTGCGATTCAATAATATCTGCATTGGCTCCGGTATAACTGGTTCTGATAGAAACCTGAGCCGGGTCGATAGAGGGAAATTCTCGAACACCTAAAAAGGTATAACCAATAAAACCGAATAATATGATTAATAAATTCAGTACAATGGTTAAAACAGGTCTTCTGATACTTGTGGTTGATAAACTCATTTGTGATTTTAGATTTTAGATTGTTGATTTTAGATTTCAGATTTATTGCTAAATCTTACCGCCATCTTTAAATCTATATTAAAGTCATTTTAGATCTTAGATTGTTGATTTCAGATTTATTGCTAAATCTTACTGCCATCTTTAAATCTATATTCAAGTCTTTGTGACTTTATGACTTTCGGCTTTATGACTATTTTACTTTAACTTTTATAGGTGCTTCGTTTTTTAATGACATAACACCACTTGTTATTAAAGTATCTCCGGCTTTTAATCCTGATAAAATTAAAATAGAAGCATCAGTTCTTGTTGTTGCATCAACCATAACTTCTTTGGCTTTTCCTATATTGGCAATGTATACTTTTTTACCATCCTGTACCGGAACAATGGCTTGAGAAGGTACAACGATTGCATCTTTAATAATGTTTAAAGGTAATTTTACATCGGCAAAAGTTCCCGGAAAAAGTTTTCCGTCGGTATTATCAGCAATGGCACGAATTTGTAACGTACGTGTTGCTACAGCTATTTCAGGTTCTATAGCATAGATTTTTGCATTGTAGGTTTTATCAGAACCAGAAACGGTAAAATCAATTATAGATCCGTTTTTTACTTCTGCTGCATATTTTTCAGGAATTGAGAATGTGATTTTCAGTTTTCCTGTATTAACTAATTTTGCGACTACAACTGTTGGTGTAATATATGTTCCCGGTGAAATAGAACGTAAACCCACTTTTCCGGAAAATGGTGCTTTTACAGATGTTTTAGATATTTGTGCTCTAATTAATTGACTTTGAGCTTGTGCCGAAGCATAATCTGCTTTTGCGACATCAGCTTCTTCCTGGCTTATGGCTTCTTTTTGAAGTAATAGTTTTGCTCTTCTTTCGTTTTCGGCAGCTAAGTTTTCTTTAGTTACAGCTTGTCTTAACTGTGCTTTTAATTCGATGTCATTCACTTTAAAAAGTACTTGTCCTTTATTTACATAAGTACCTTCACTGAAATAAATACCTTCTACAATTCCTGAAACCTCACTGTGAATTTCGATTTGTTCGTTTGCTTCGATAGAGCCTGATAAAGATAAATTATTGTCAAAAGTCGAAGTTTTAACAACAAGTCCCGTTACGGTTGTTGGTTTGTCTTTATCGCCAAACTTTTTCGATTCGTCGTTTTTGCCTTTGTTGGATATTATTCTGTAGGTAATAAATCCTCCTAAAACAATGATTATTAAGGCGTAGATTAGATGTTTTAATTTCATAAAATTTAGGTGAATGTGTTTTTGATTTATGTTTTTTGCAACTAGCAAATTTAACTTTTTGTACCGAAACCAAAAGGCGTTAGCTTTTATTTAACACTTGGATTACAATAATTTCAAAGTCATTTTTATTCGCTGTAAATGCAAAAGTTTGCATTTAGATATTCTTCTCAGAAAAAGGTTTAAAATGAAAATTGATTTTTTTGAAATAATTTCAAGTTTTTAATTTATTTAATTGATAATTAACTTGTTGTGTTGTTTTTAGATTTTGGAAAATAATTTTAAGTTTTTTTATTTATAAGTTGTTATCCCCAATGAATACCTCAGATGGTAACTTTTTTTTCTCTTTTGTCCGATTTTTTTTGCACTTTATCGAATTTATTTGTAACATTACTATGTTAAACAAAATGTCAATTCCTCTATAGTTTATTAGAATATGTTGTAAGTTTTATTGTTAAAAAAGTGAATTAGGTGTTGTTTTTTTAGGTTTTCACAGAAATTAATCAATAATTGTATTAACAAGTGTTTATATTTTTTGCTCTTAATTACTAAACAAAAATTATATGAAGAAAAAAATACTCTTAGCTTTGTGGTTTACATTATTACTCTTTTCGATAGGGTTTCTTTTTTGGCAAAACGAATTTAAATACAGCCTGCCAACTCCAGTTCCTAAAAATTATCATGCCATAGCGATGGGCTCAAAAATTGATTTATCGCAATGCTGCGCTTATGACAGTAAACCTGTTTTTTTTCACTTTTTTAATCCGGATTGTCCATGTTCAAGGTTCAATGTTCCTCATGTAAGCGATTTGATTAAACAATATGGAGACAAAGTCAATTTTAAAATCGTAGTCTTAAACAAAAAGAAAAATTTTTCCATAGAAGAAATTCAGCAAAAATTCGGAGCTCAGATTCCGGTATATTTTGATGAAGGAATTGCCAAAAAATGCGGCGTGATCTCGACCCCGCAGGCAGTGCTGCTGGATTCAGATCATAATTTATATTACCGTGGAAATTACAATAAAACAAGATATTGCACAGATGCAAACAGTAATTATGCGCAAATGGCAATTGACATGCTGTTGAAACAAAAAAATTCGCCCTCATTTAATGCTTTAGCTCTAAGAGCTTACGGATGTTCGTTACCAAATTGCACTAAATAAATCTATCCACTAACTAAAAAATTAAACCTATGAAAACAAAAGCCAGTTTAAATGAGCAAGATTATCTGCATAGTTTTATGTCTACAATGACACAAAAATCAGATTCAATCATTAATTATGTTCTTGCAGTTTATTTCCTTCTCGGGATTGGATTATCTTTTAAATATGATACTTTCGAAATTGGAGTAGGAGTAGGAACTCTAAATCTTTTGGCCTATTATTCTGCCAAGTTTTTTATTAAAAATTCGAAATTTTATCAATACGTTTTATCTGTGATACTGGCTATATTTATGGCGCAGTATATTTACCAGATGCATGGTTTATTCGAAATGCATTTTACGGTTTTCATTGCCAGTACAATCCTGATTATTTATCAAAACTGGAAACTGCAGATTCCGCTTACGCTTTTGGTTGTACTGCATCACGCGGGCTTGGCTTATCTCCAAAACTTTATTTACAATGATGCAAACGGATTTCAGGTGTATTTTTCTCAGGTAAATTTTGATCTCGAAACGCTGATTATCCATACCGTTTTGGCGGCTGTTGTGTTTTTTATGAACGGATATTGGGCTTATTATTTTAAAGAACACAGCCATAATCATATTTCTAAAATTTCTGATGAATATGAGTTAGAAAACATGAAGCTGGCTTCGGCTAAATTTAGTTCGATGACTGCAACTAAAGAATATAATGATTTTGTGCACAGAACGACTTTAGATTTAAAACTTCCGGTTAATTCTGTTCTTAAGTTAATTGATGTTTCTAAAGGTCATACAGATAATGACAAACTGCTGACTTATTTAGACATGATGAGAGACAGTGCTAAAAAAATTGATGATTTAGTGAATGATATTCATGTAAAATCAACTAATACAAGGCATTAAACTCTCTCAGAACCAACTTCCAAAAATACACGCAGAATCACCATTATTATTAATTGTTAATTGAAAATTTATGGATACCAGATTTAACCGGCCAACTCCTTCAGACCGCGAAGTCGACTGGAATAAAAATAAAGTATTACTTAGTAAAACAGATAAAAACGGAACAATTCTGTATGCCAATGAAGATTTTATAGATGTCTCAGGATATGATGAATTTGAACTTGTTGGACAACCTCACAATATTGTGAGACATCCTGATATGCCAAAAGTTATTTTCAAATTTTTATGGGACAGTATTAAATCAAGTGAAAATATTCATGTAATTATAAAAAATATGGCCAAAACCGGCCGATATTACTGGGTAGTTACTGATTTTAAAATTGTTGCCGATGAAAATGGCGATATTGTGGGGTATTTCGGAACCAGAAAATCGGTTCCTGAGCCTATTATTACAAAATTTATAGAGCCGTTATACAGAAAACTTTTGCAGATAGAAGAAACCAGCGGCATAATTGCTTCTGAAGAATATTTAGTCGGATTTTTAGAAGAGCGAAAAAAATCATACATGGAATATGTAGATCATTTAATTGCAACCGGAAAAGACGATAAAAATAAAGTCAGCAAAGGATTATTCAGTGGTTTATTTGATAAAAGTCCTCCAAAAAAATAATTAAGAAAAAAAATATGTACTTCATTGCATCACTATATTCGATAAAAACATTTGCCCCCCAACAAATCTAGTCACCTGAATATTCATAACTTTTTAAGAGTTAGATGCAGTGGAGTATATTTTTTTTTAAGATTCTAAGGTTCTGAGGTTCTAAGATGCTAAGATTTTATGCTCTGTGAACCTTCGCTTCGCTCAGAATGACAATAGTTTGAATGAACTTTTCTACTTTGAGCCTTTGTAACTTTGAATCTAAAAAAACTTAGCATCTTAGAACCTCAGAACCTTAGCCTCTTTAAGAAATATAATTCCAAATATTTTTCTTTTTGGTCAATTCGATAAAAACAGCTTTAAGAATAGCGTGTTCAGGTTTTTGAAGAGGAGCGTCTTCTTTAAGGACTTTCATGGCATAGTTTCGTGCCAAAGACAAAATATCACGATCGCGAACAATATCTGCGATTTGAAGGTTTAAAACACCACTTTGCTGCGTTCCCATTAAATCTCCGGGACCGCGAAGTTTAAGATCGACTTCTGCAATTTCAAAACCATCGTTGGTTTGCACCATCGTTTCCATTCGGGTTTTACTGTCGGTACTTAATTTATGTCCGGTCATTAAAATACAGTAACTCTGTTCTGCGCCACGACCTACACGGCCGCGTAACTGATGCAGCTGTGATAAACCAAAGCGTTCAGCACTTTCGATAATCATAACGCTGGCATTGGATACATTTACACCCACTTCAATAACCGTTGTAGCCACCATAATATTGGTTTTTCCTTCAGAAAAACGTTTCATTTCGGCGTCTTTGTCAGCCGGTTTCATTTTTCCGTGCACAATTGAAATGGAATACTGCGGAAGCGGAAAATCTCTCGAAATACTTTCATAACCGTCCATCAAATCCTTATAATCCATTTTTTCAGATTCCTGAATTAACGGATAAACAATATAAATCTGTCTTCCTTTTGCGATTTCATCACGCAGGAATTTCCAGACTTTTAAACGATTAGTGTCAAAACGATGCACGGTTTGGATTGGTTTTCGTCCAGGTGGTAATTCATCAATAACCGAAACATCCAAATCGCCATACAAACTCATCGCCAGAGTTCGCGGAATTGGCGTTGCCGTCATTACTAAAACATGCGGCGGAATATCATTTTTCTTCCATAATTTCGATCTTTGCTCAACACCAAAACGATGCTGCTCATCAATAATTGCCAGACCTAAATTCTGAAATTGCACTTTATCTTCAAGTAATGCATGAGTTCCAATTAAAATCTGCAGACTTCCATTTTCGAGTTCTTCGTGAATAATTTTTCTTTCAGAAGTTTTAGTCGATCCGGTTAAGATTTTAATATTGATATTTAAAGTATTCGCAAATTCAGACAAACCAAGAAAATGCTGATTAGCCAAAATCTCTGTAGGCGCCATTAAACAAGCCTGAAATCCATTATCGATAGCCAAAAGCATGCTCATAAAACCCACAATTGTTTTCCCTGAACCCACATCACCCTGCAGTAAACGATTCATTTGAGCGTTGCTGCCCATATCTGAGCGGATTTCTTTCAACACTCTTTTTTGGGCATTGGTTAAATCAAATGGCAGGTGATTTTGATAAAATTCATTAAAAAGCGTTCCCACTTTTGTAAAAGGATGGCCTTTTATTTTGTGTTTCCGAATTAGATTTTTGGTAATTAACTGAAGCTGAATGAAAAATAATTCTTCAAATTTTAATCTAAATTGGGCTTTTGCCAAAGCATCGGCACTTTTAGGAAAATGTATGTTGAATAAAGCGGCTCTTTTAGAAATCAGTTTTAATTCTTCAATTAAATAAGGCGGAAAAGTTTCTGTAAACAAAGCCTGAGTTTCTATAAACAATTGTTCCATCATTTTGTTGATGGTTCTGTTTGAAATTCCGCGGTTTGTCAACGTTTCTGTAGAAGGATAAACAGGCTGCATCGCCGAACGAAGACTTTTCTCGTGCTCGCTCAATAATTCAATTTCGGGGTGCGCCATACTAAACTGGCTTCCATACAGAGAACATTTTCCAAAAATAACCAACTGTTCATTAAGCTTTAAACTCTCCCGAATCCATTTATGACCCTGAAACCAGTTCAGTTCAATCATTCCGGTTTCATCAACAAAACTGGCAACTAAACGCTTTTTGTTCTTAGCAAATTCAACTGTTTTGATGTTGATGATTTTCCCAATAATCTGAACCTCAGTTCCAGTATTCTGTAACTCATTGATCTTATAATACCGTGTCCTGTCAATATATCGATTTGGGTAAAAATTGACTAAATCTCCATATTTATGAATTCCTAATTCCTTACGAAGCAATTGACCACGACTCGGGCCAACACCTTTTAAGTATTCGATAGGAGTTTCAAGAAGATTATTAGACATGAAGGGAGTTGGGATTTTAGATTTTAGATTGTTGATTTTAGATTTTTAGATAATATAGAGTAAAGAATAAAGAAAATAGACTAGATTATCTCTATTTTCTTTATTCTTTACTCTTTTCTCTATTTAAAAAAGCGAAGATAAATTTTAATTGGGAAATTTGAAAGCGAGATAGTCTTGAAAATTTATTACTCAGATAAGCAACCTTTTAAGAAAAAACTTATCTATTTAATTAGATAAACCTTAAAATAAAGCAAAATGAAAAAAATTACCGCAGTTTTTATATTAATGTTTAGTATTCTTTCCTGTTCAAACGATGATGCCGATTCCAGAAATTCTTCTGCTTATTACGGAAAATGGAAATTAACGAGTATGACTGGTTCTTTTATTCAGGCTATTTATATCATTGGCGAACCGCAATATCAAGAGTTTTATGACTTTAAAAGAGATAATACTTTTGTAAAAACCAGAACGCAAAATGGTGTAACGACTACAGCATCAGGAACTTTTTCGATTGTAGAAATTCAGAACAAACCTCATTTTCAGTTAACGTATGCCAGTACAAGTACTATTATTGGCAGCTGTACCGGAAATTTAAGTGAAGAATTATTTATCAACGACGCCGGTGATCTAACCAGCACATGGCGAAATTGTGACGGTCCGGACTTGGTTTATGAAAAAACGAAATAATTTTTTGAATTTGCTAAACTATAAATACTTGAAAAACTCTGCTGCATTTTCGGCAGAGTTTTTTTATTATTTGAAGTCAGAATTATTTTAATAAATAAAGATAATTATTAGATTTGTTGAAATATATGCCACTAAAAAAATGAGTAAAATAGAAAAAGTTCCTTTTGAAACCCTTGAGTTTTCAGGTATTACCTTTAAAGTTATAAATCGTCACGCAGCTCACGAAATAATTGGTGAACTTACCAATTTTGACAATCAAAAAATCTACAATGTTTTTGAAGATACCTGGCGTTTTCCGGATTATGAAGAAAATCCAATATTTCTTTTAGCAGAAGAAGATGTTGAAATGGATTTATTTGAGATGGATTTCAGTACAGAAGAACATCAGGATATTTTCATTCTTGGATTTATTTTTAAAGGAAATCTTCAGGTAAAAAAACTAATAAGTTCTTACGATACAGATAATTCTCCTGCTTTAATTGTTTTGGGAGAAACATCCGCAGTAAACATACATTTGTTTGGAAGCGTACATTATTTAGGCGGCGGTTTAAAATGCGATACTATTGTTGGTGAATACAATCACGGAGAACTTTTCGTAAAAGGCGATGTTGTTTCCAGATTAATTTACAGCGATGATATGCCAATGCATTTTGAACGTTTTACCGATATTCAGGCGATCATTAATGTAAACAGACCAGATGTGATGATTTGCAGTAACGTTAGTGATGCTGACGGAAATCTTTTAACTTTCGAAAACTACTTTCCTTCAACCAATAATTTATCTGATATTGTTGATGATTCGTTTATTGAATATACAAAGTATGGCACTGAAATACTAGGAAATGATTATCTGGATGCCTTCAAAAAAGGGCTTTCTATTCTTGATCACGATAAAAAAGATAAATATATGTATGCTGATTTTCGAAATCAGTTTATAAATATGATTGAGGAATTGTCTGAAAATGAGGAATTTTTGAGCGAAGGAAAAATCATCAGAAATATTGGAAATACGTTATATCAATTTCTTCCTTTTGAATATGAAGGCAAAAAATACAGTCAGATTTCAGAAGAAATAGGAAATGGTTTCAATATCAGAATGCGTGCTTTATGGTGCCATGATGATGAAGAAATCACGCTTGTTCTGGAATACCTTTATGATGACGGAAATCCAAAATTTCAGTGGGCAAATAATGAAACTGCACCCGGAATTGAGATGTTCTGCGTAAAATGTACAGCAGTAAATGCCTTTGAAATGCTTACTGCAGAAGTTGTTGAAGACGAAGAAGAAGATGAAAGAGAGTATCAGGAGTATAGCAACACTTTTACTTTAGAAGAATATTCGGTTCAGTTTGGCGGTTATGCTTTACCGGAAGATTTGGTGAAATTATATGAATTTGATCAAAAATACGGATCAGATACTTATTCTGAATGTTTTGGATTATTGGTGTGGAATGATAAAACAGGTATAAAATCCTGGTCTGAAAAAGAAGAGTTTTATAATAGTTTTATTGAATTTGCCGGCGCAAATGGTTCAGGAAGTTCGTATGCTTACTGGCTTATTGATAAAGATTTGAATAACTGTCCGATAGTTGTTTTTGGAGACGAAGGCGGAATTCATGTCGTAGCAGAAAATACCCGAAAACTAATTCATCTTTTGACTTTAGATACTGAAATTTCAGTTGATTTTGATAAGGCTTATTTCTATCAGGATGAAGGATATTACGAAGAAAGTGAAAACAAAGAAGTATTTCAGGAATGGGTTAAAAATGAGTTTAATCTAGACCCAATCGAAACAAATGAAGAAACTGACGTAATTGTAGTTGAAGCCAAAGCAAAATACAAAAAACGTCTGAATGATTTCTTAACCAAATTTGATATTGAAATTGGTGAAGATGATGAATAGTTTTTAAAACTATATACTTTGCATTATTTATCTTTGAATAAAAATTAAAAAATGGCAACACATTTAGCACTTTTACGCGGAATTAACGTTTCCGGACACAACATGATTAAAATGGAAGCTTTGAAATCAATGCTGGAAAATCTTGGTTTTAAAAATGTTCGAACTTATCTGCAATCAGGAAATGTTTTTGTAGATAGTGACGAAGATGCGCCAAAAGTGGGTTTTATGATTAAACAGGAAATTTTTAAGGTTTTTGGGCATGAAGTTCCTGTTGTTGTAATTTCAAAAAAAGATCTTGAATTGTGTTTTACAAACAATCCGTATTTGAAAGAAAAAGAAATTGACGAGAAAAAACTGTATGTTGTTTTTTCTTCTATTGTCTTAAAAAAAGAAAATATACACGATTTAAAAATCAGTCAGTTTAAACCGGACGAAGCCAGCATTGACGAAAACCGAATTTTTATTAAATATAATATTGGAGCCGGAAAAACCAGATTGGAACTCAAATATATTGAGAAAAAACTCAATATAATAGGAACAATGCGAAACTTAAATACGGTTACAAACCTGCTGAAAATGTATGAAGAATAAAAGCTAATCCCGAAGCCATTTCTGCATGGCCGGGAAAGCTTTTTTATTTTCTTTTTCCGCACGCTCATTTCCCAGACATAAACCCATCCATTCTAAAAGGGGTAAACCCAAATAATTTTTATTGCTAAAATTAGAAATCAGCCATTCAGAATCATTTTTATAACCATTAGGGTGAAATACAAATTCTAGAGGCAGTTCTAAATGATTTGCAGCGGCAAATGACCATAAAATAGCTGCGATTTCTTCTCCCTGCGTTGGCCAGTCGGTTGAGATTTCATTTGTGCCCACAAGTTTTCTTTCTGCAGATGTGGTAACGGCCAAATGTCCGGCTTCATGCAAAATATCTCCAGGATAAAGTAATTTATCATAATCGATATAAATACAATTAGAACCCAAGTCTAATCCGGGTAAAAAAGTGTCGCCCAAATCCTTTTCAATAACTGTAATACCTATTTCATCTAAAAAGCGAAGAACTAGTTTTACATCTGTAGTTTCTTTTAATGACATGTTTTTATTTTATAATCGGTAAATTAAACAAGGTCACAATACCAAAATCCATAATCAAAAGCGTCAGGAGCACTTGTATCACAGGCTGTATCTGATGAATTTGTATTTTTAGGTTTTTCGTATTTACGATATACGATTTCTCCAATTTCAAAATCGATAGGTTTTGAGAAAATCGGACCATCAAAAGTAAAAGTATGAAATTCTCCATTTTCACCGCAGACATCTACATTTTCAGGCAAATCATCAATAAAACTCTGATCAATAATTCGACCCACAAAACTTTTATCTAAATAACGTTCGTTTACACAAACCACTATGGTTTTAAAACCAAGCGAAATAAATTCCTGAATTAAATCGTGAGAAGGAATTTTCCAGATAGGAAAAACACCCGTAAAACCAATTCTGGCAAGCTGTTCTTCACGATATTTTCTTAAATCTTCCAGAAAAATATCCCCAAAGACAGAATGTGTAATTCCTTCATTTTTTAATTGGGTTAATGTATCCATCATCACTTGTTCATAAACTTCCATGGTTGGCATTTCAGGAATCTGCATGATTTTTAATGGAATCACAATGCTTTCTGCTTGTGCCTGCAATAATTCAACACGAACACCATGCATCGAAATTCGGAGGTATTGCTGATTGACGCTCGTCAATAAATATTCAATTTTGTATTCCGGATTTTGAAGAATTTTATATAAAGTCAGAGCAGAATCTTTTCCGCTGCTCCAGTTAAATAAAGCTTTTTTAGGTGTAGACACGTTTGTTTATTTTTGTATGGTAAACTTACAAATTTCATTCGATTTGTTTATGAAACCTTTGTAACTTTGAATTTTGCCACTAATTTTTTTTCAATGAAATATATTTTTCTTTTAATAACCACCTTTGTTTTCGCCCAACAAACCCAATATGTTGATTTTAAATCTGTTTCAGGCCAATTAAAGATAGTTGAGACCCAAAAAATAATTTTCGGAGAGGTTGATTATAATTTTGAAGTTCTACAACCTATTGATACCATAAAAATTGACGCAAAAAACATGCAGTTTTCAAACGTTAAAATAGACGGAAAAGAGGCAGTTTTTGTGAATACAGGAAAAGAACTTCAAATAATAAATCACTTTCAAAAAGGGAATAATCATTTGACATTCAGCTACAATGCAAAACCAAAACAAGCGTTGTATTTTGTAAACATAGAAAATGATGATATTCAAATCTGGACGCAAGGGCAGGGAAGATATACCAGTAACTGGTTTCCGAGTTTTGATGATGTAAACGAAAAAGTAATCTTCAATCTCGGAATTACTTATAAGAAAGACTATCAGGTTGTATCAAACGGAGTTTTAAAAAGTAAAACCGAGAAAGATAATCTTGTGCACTGGCAATACGAAATGGAAAATCCAATGAGTTCTTATTTATTGGTTCTATCCATTGGAAAATATGATAAAAAAGAATTTAAGTCTAAATCAAAAATCCCTTTAGAATATTATTTAGAGAATAAAGATACAGCGCGTTTTGAATCAACTTATCGTTATTCTAAGCGTATTTTTGATTTTCTGGAGAAAGAAATTGGCGTAAAATATCCGTGGAAAGTATTCAGACAAATTCCGGTTCGTGATTTTTTATATGCCGGAATGGAAAACACAACGACTACACTTTTTACAACCCGCTACGTGGTTGATGATATCGCATTTTTAGACAGAAATTATACAAATGTCGACGCTCATGAATTAGCACATCATTGGTTTGGTGATTTAATTACAGCCGAAAGCAGTACACATCATTGGCTTCAGGAAGGTTTTGCGACTTATTATGCTTTGCTGGCAGAAAGATCAATTTTTGGAGATGATTATTTCTACGCCAAATTATATGATACAGCACAGCAGATAAAATTTGCATCAAGAACCGATACAATTCCGGTTTTGAATGCCAAAGCAAGTTCGCTTACTTTTTATGAAAAAGGAGCTTGGGCGCTTTTTGTTTTGCATGAATCAATTGGTGATAAAGCTTTTAAAAAAGCAGTAAAAAATTATTTAAAAAAATACGCCTTTAAGAATGTCAATACACAAAATTTCTTTGATGAAGTAAAAAAAGTTTCTGATTTTGATTTAGTTCAGTTTCAAAAAACATGGCTGGAATCAACTGCTTTTGATACCTCAACGGCAAATGCCTTACTAAGTAAAAACAAAGCTATTCAAGTGCGTTTAGAAGTGGATAAATTGAAGAAAACGCCTTTAAATGAAAAGATAAATTTTTTCAAAGAAACTTTAGATTCAGATATTCATTATTCTGTAAAAGAAGCAGTTATTTCTCAGATTCAAAACGAAAAATATGAAAATAAAAAAGAATTATTACTAAAAGCACTTCACCAAAACAGCCTGCAATTGCGACAGACTCTGGCAGAAACTTTATCGACAATTCCCGAAGATTTTAGAACAGAATATGAAACGCTTCTGGATGATAAATCATATGAAACACAGGAAATTACATTGTTTTATTTATGGAAAAACTTTCCAAGTCATAGAACAGAATATCTGGATAAATCGAAAAACTGGATTGGTTTTAACGATTATAATCTGAGAACATTATGGTTGTCGCTTGCTTTATCAACAATGAATTACAGCGATAATCCTGAAGAACTTGTGAATGAATTAGTAGCATTTTCGACCACAAAATACGAAGCCACAACACGCCAGAATGCTTTAGAAAAACTCATTGCTTTTAAGTTTATAAATGATGAAGTTTTAACCAATTTAGTAAACGCTACAACGCACCATATGTGGCAGTTTTCAAAATTTGGAAGAGACTCGATCAGAGTTTTATTGAAAAATTCAGAAATGCGTGCTTCATTTAATAGAATTTTGCCTAATTTGAACCCCGATGAACAATTTCAATTGAATCGTTTGTTGAAAGAGTAGAGCGAGGTAGAATAAAGAAGCAAGATAAAGACTGAATTTAAATCTTGTCTCTTGTTTCTATTATCTTTCCTCTTAAAAAAAATCCAAAAACAAAACCTACTATAAAATTTATGAGAGCATTAGTTATTTCTGGCGGCGGAAGTAAAGGCGCATTTGCCGGAGGAGTTGCACAGTATTTAATAGAAGAAAAACGACATGAATACGATTTATTCATCGGAACCTCTACAGGAAGTCTTTTAATTCCGCATTTAGCTCTCGGTCACATCAAGAAAATACATTCCGTATATACAAACGTAAGCATGAGTAAGATTTTCAATATCTGCCCTTTTGTTGTAAAAGTAAAGGACGGAATTGATATTGTGACTATTAATCACTTTAACGTTTTGCGTCAGTTTTTTAGAGGAAAAAGAACCTTTGGAGAAAGTAAAGGATTGAAAAAATACATTACAAATAACTTTTCTCTAACCGATTTTAATAAGCTGAAAAAGCTTCATTGTGATGTTGTAATTACCGTAACCAATTTAACAAAAAACGAAGCTGAATATAAATCCGTTAAAGATTGTACTTACGAAGAATTTTGTGAATGGTCCTGGATATCGAGTAATTATATTCCGTTTATGAGTCTGGCTACCAAAAACAATTATGAATATGGTGACGGAGGTTTCTCAAGTTTAGTTCCAATTCGTGAAGCTATCAATCGCGGTGCAACTGAAATTGATGTAATTATTTTGGAAACAGAAGTCAATACCAGTAAAATGGTGATTGGAAAAAATCCATTTTCACTGATGATTGATTTGTTTAGAATTGCCTTAGATCAGGTCGAAAAACATGATATTGCTATAGGAAAACTTATGGCAAATAGTAAAGATGTAAAACTTAATTTATATTACACGCCTACAAAATTAACTGATAACGCTTTGATTTTTAATAAAGAAATAATGAAAGAGTGGTGGAAACAAGGTTATGAATATGCTCAGAATAAATCTGAGGTTATGAGTGATAATAAGATATTGATTTAAGATTTTAGATTTCAGAATTTAGATTTTAGATTGTTCTTGGGATGGAAATATACCCTCAATAATCTAAAATCTGAACTCTAAAATTTGATTCTACCAAAGTTCTGCAACTTCATTTTTAATAAAACTTAAAGCGGCGTTGCTTGGAGATTGTTTTTCCAGTAAATCATTCAAGATAACTTCTCGAAGTTTATCAGCATTTTCAACACGATCGCTCATAGCAGCTTTACGAATCATTTGAATCGTTGTGTTTTTTGCTGTCGTAATAATAGTCCAGCATTCTTCAGACATATAAATTTGCTGAGTTAAATTATGCTCAAATTCCTGTTCGATTTGATCGATTACGAAATTTTCGTAGTCATGTTTATTCTGAGAAATTGGAGAAACTCTAATCAATAATTTCGTTAGATTGATACGTTCTAAAAACAATGTCATACGCTCGTAAGCCTGTAAACGTATTGGTAATGACTCTTTATGAGCTTGTTTGTTTAATAAAAAAGCACGTTTTTTATCATTGTTTTTAATATGCAGTTCAAAAAAACTGTAGGCTACAAATCCGGTAACAATTGCCGGCAATGTATAACTTGCTAATTCGATAATTCTGGTAAAATCCATTTGGGTAAAATTTTTTAGCAAAAATATACTTTTTGGTGAGAAATCCACTTTAAATTTATCCGAATAAACAAATACTAAAACTTACTTTTGCACTTTGCTTTTTAATGAATGTAATATTGTTTTAATGGACTCATATATAATATTTTTTCTTTGTTTAGCAGCTTTTGCCGCTGGATTTATTGATGCAATTGTAGGCGGCGGCGGATTAATCCAAACTCCAATGGGATTAATTTTATTGCCAAATCTTCCGGTTTCTACCGTTATTGGAAGTTTAAAAATTCCAGCCTTCAGCGGTACTGCATTTGCGGCTTTTCAATACTTAAAAAAAGTAGCCATAGAAAGGAAATTGCTTTTATTGATGATGTGTTTGGCATTTCCGTCGGCATTTTTGGGTTCAGCGATATTAACACTTGTGAGTAATGATTTTATGAAACCGCTTCTGCTTGTGGTTTTATCATTACTGTTTATTTATACTTATGCAAAGAAAAACTTCGGACAGCATGCTGCTAAAGATCATTCGCAAACAAAGCAAATAATCTATGCTGTTTTGATGAGTATAATAATTGGTTTTTATGATGGTTTTATAGGACCCGGAACAGGCAGTTTTTTAGTTGTAGGTTTTATTGCGCTTTTAGGTTTCGATTTTTTAAACGCTTCTGCAAATGCTAAAATGGTAAATCTGGCAACGAATTTTGGTTCGATTTGCCTGTTTATGATAAAAGGAAAAATCATTTGGGCAATCGCAATTCCAATGGCAGTAAGTAACGGATTGGGCGGCTGGCTTGGAGCAAAAGTGGCAATCAATAAAGGAAACGGTTTTATTAGAATTTTCTTTTTGGTTGTGGTTGTGGGAACGCTTATTAGATTTGCTTATGATGTTTTTTATAAATAACTTATAAAATAAAGATGTAAAATTTGTGCCGTTAGGCACTAAATATCGGTAGCTAAATAGAATTTAATTTCATTGACGTGCCGTAGGTACGCAATAACAATAATATTGCGTACCTACGGCACGCTTAATCTATTCGTATTAATAATTTCTACCGATATTTAATGCCTAACGGCATATTTTTGATTCTTCTTTTATATAATTATATGCAAGAATATATTTAAATAAGATTCTAAAATGAGGAATTATTTTTAACTTAATTTCTGTTTCAATTATCATTTTGTTAGAGTATATTTGTGAAATAATAATACTAAAAGTATCATTTTATGATAGAAATAGTTGAAAATTACGAGAATTACATTAATAGTTTACCTGAATTAATAGGTAAATCTTACTATAAAGCTGAATTTTTTATGCAAAAATTAGGTTTAAAACATGCTACATATTACAGAAAACTTAGATCAAAAAGCTTTACACATCAAGAAGTTAAACTTATTACTACGATATTATTTCCTGAAGAAATTTTAATGCAGGAATTACAGAAAAGTGAAGATGATATAAAAGCCGGAAGGATAGTTGATCTTTCTGATTTTAAAGAAAAATTAAGAGCTAAGTATAATATCTAAATTCAAAGGATTTCTTTTATTTTTCTATAAGAAGTTTTTTTATATTTTGAACCAATATGATTGTTGTCTTTAATTATATCAAGAATTGAAATAGTCTTTTGTGAAAATAAAACAGCTTTAGTTTTTGAAAATTTATTTACGATTTCAAAATAAGTTTTTTCAGCATTTTCTGTTAGTACTATTTTCATTGCTATCAAAATATTCAGCAAATATATTATTTTTAAAGAATTTTCTCGCAATTTATATTAAAAATCCAATTGCTTGAGCCTAGCCCCGATTGAGGATATCCTCGTAGAGAACCAGAGAGATAAAGCCGAAAGCGGGAACCCATGCCAGAAAAAAGGCCTTTTGTTTGGCTTCAAAAAATGAAAAAAACTTAGAACCTTAGAACCTCAGTCCCGATAGTTATCGGGATAGTAGCTTATTAAATCTATAATTCTTATTTTTGCATAAAAGGAGAAAATTTACATGCAGAAATATATTGACCAGCTCAACGAAGCGCAACGAGCACCCGTTTTACAGAAAGACGGGCCAATGATTATTATTGCTGGTGCAGGTTCGGGAAAAACCCGTGTTTTAACAATTAGAATTGCTTATTTGATGGCTCAGGGAATTGACGCCTTCAATATTTTATCGCTGACTTTTACCAATAAGGCGGCTCGTGAAATGAAACACAGGATCTCTGATATCGTGGGAGCTTCTGAAGCTAAAAATCTTTGGATGGGAACATTTCACTCTATTTTTGCCCGTATTCTTCGTTCGGAAGCGGATCATTTAGGTTATCCATCCAATTTTACAATTTATGATTCTCAGGATTCGGCGAGATTGATTTCTGCTATTATTAAAGAAATGCAGCTGGATCGAGATATTTATAAGCCTAAGCAAATTTTAGGTCGTATATCAAGTTATAAAAATAGTTTAATCACAGTAAAAGCTTATTTCAATAATCCGGAATTAATAGAGGCCGATGCAATGGCAAAAAGGCCTCGTTTGGGAGAAATCTATCAGCAGTATGTAGAGCGCTGCTTTAAAGCCGGAGCAATGGATTTTGATGATTTGTTGTTGAAAACCAATGAATTATTAACTCGTTTTCCAGAAGTTTTAGCAAAATATCAGGATCGTTTTCGTTATATTTTGGTTGATGAGTACCAGGATACGAATCACTCTCAGTATTTGATCGTTAGGGCTTTATCAGACAGGTTTCAGAATATTTGTGTGGTTGGTGATGATGCACAGAGTATTTATGCGTTTCGTGGAGCAAATATCAATAATATCCTGAATTTCCAGAAGGATTACGAAGGTGTTGTAATGTATCGATTAGAACAAAATTACCGTTCGACACGAAATATTGTTGAAGCGGCTAATACGGTTATGGATCATAACAAAACCAAATTAGACAAAGTTGTTTGGACAGCTAATGAATTTGGTCCAAAGATTAAAGTCCACAGAAGTTTGACCGATGCAGAAGAAGGTCGTTTTGTTGCCAGTACAATTTTTGAACAGAAAATGCAAAATCAGCTTCATAATGGAGCTTTTGCAATTTTATACCGCACCAATGCACAATCGCGTGCAATGGAGGATGCGTTGAGAAAAAGAGATATTCCGTATAGAATTTATGGAGGCTTGTCTTTTTATCAGCGTAAAGAAATAAAAGATGTTTTGTGTTATTTGCGTTTGGTAATCAATCCAAAAGATGAAGAAGCTTTAATACGTGTTATCAATTATCCGGCGCGTGGAATTGGAGATACAACTGTAGAGAAATTAACGATTGCTGCCAATCATTACAAACGTTCGATTTGGGAAGTGATGGTTAATATTGATAAAATTGATTTAAAACTGAATGCCGGAACTAAAAACAAACTGAAAGATTTTGTAACGATGATTCAGAGTTTTCAGGTTATCGACCAAAATCAGGATGCATTTTATGTAACTGATCACGTTGCCAAAAAAACAGGTTTGGTTCAGGAATTAAAGAAAGATGCCACGCCGGAAGGAATGGCTAAAATTCAGAATATCGAAGAACTTTTAAACGGTATTAAGGATTTTACCGAAGGCCAAAGAGAAATTGATGGTGCAAGAGGTGCTTTGTCTGAATTTATGGAAGACGTAGCGCTTGCCACTGATTTAGATAAGGATACAACCGACGAAGATCGTGTGGCGCTGATGACGATTCACTTAGCAAAAGGACTTGAGTTTCCGCATGTATTTGTTGTAGGTATGGAAGAAGATTTGTTTCCGAGTGCGATGAGTATGAGCACACGAAGCGAACTTGAAGAAGAACGTCGTTTGTTTTATGTAGCCTTAACTCGTGCCGAACACCAAGCTTATTTGACGTATGCACAATCTCGTTACCGTTGGGGTAAATTGACTGATAGTGAACCTTCTCGTTTTATTGAGGAAATTGACGGACAGTATTTAGAATATTTAACGCCTGCTGAAAGTAATTACAGATACAAATCGCCTATCGATGGTGATATTTTTGGTGATGTAGATAAATCAAAATTGCGATTGGCTAAACCAGTAAGCGGAACCCCGCCAAAACATGTTACAGATAATAATCCGAAACCGGACTTAAATATTAGAAAACTAAAACCAGTTTCTGGAAATGCTCCAACAAATAGCAATGCTAATTTATTTGATAACAAGCTTACAGTTGGAAATGTCGTAATGCACGAACGTTTTGGAAAAGGTGAAGTTATTAATCTGGAAGGTGTTGGTGCCGATAAAAAAGCTGAAATTAAATTTGAAGTAGGAGGAATTAAAAAACTTCTCTTAAGATTTGCTAAATTAGATGTCGTAGGATAAATAAAAGTTTTAGGTTTTGAAAAAGATTGTCACCCTGAGCATAGTCGAAGGGCGCTCCAATAGGACGTGGGCTTCGACTTCGCTCAGACTGATAGCATAGAACTTGAAACTTGAAACAAACAAAACTTGAAACAAAAATAAAATGGCTGAATTCATAAAAATATACCCGGATAAACCTAGTGAAGCTGCAATTGCAAAAGTTGTAAAAGTGCTTCAGAATGGTGGTTTGGTAATTTATCCAACTGATACTGTTTATGGTTTAGGCTGTGATATTACCAATTCGAGAGCGTTAGAAAAAATTGCAAAAATCAAAGGAGTAAAATTAGAGAAAGCAAATTTCTCATTCATTTGTCATGATTTGAGCAATTTATCAGATTATGTTCGTCAAATCGATACTTCGACTTTTAAAATTTTAAAAAGGGCTTTACCAGGACCTTATACTTTCATTTTACCCGGAAATAATAATCTTCCTAAAGAATTTAAAAAGAAAACCACAGTTGGTATTCGTGTTCCTGATAACAATATTATTCTGGAAATAGTACGTCAGTTAGGAAATCCGGTTGTTTCTACTTCTATAAGGGATGAAGATGATGTAATTGAATATACTACAGATCCTGAGTTGATTTTTGAAAAATGGCAAAATTTAGTAGATGTTGTAATTGACGGAGGTTACGGGGATAATGTAGGTTCAACAATTATTGATTTATCAGAATATGAACCAGTTATTGTGAGAGAAGGAAAAGGCGATATAGATATTCTGTAAAAAAATACTGAAATCATATAAAAGTTGAAAAATTATGACTAACTTTAGTATAGTTAAAATTTAGTTAGTTAATAAAAATAATGTTATTCTTAATTTGTGTCTAATTGGATATTAGAAAAAAATTACGAATACATAAAAAAAGCAGGTCAATCGACCTGCTTTTTCTTTATGAGAAAGCTGCTATTATTTAGCTTGTTTTTTCATTTCTTTTTCGATCATGTCATAGAACTGATCAATTTTCGGCATAACAACGATACGAGTTCTTCTGTTACGAGCTTTGTTTTCTGCTGAATCATTAGCTACTAATGGTACATAAGAACTTCTACCAGCAGCAATTAATTTTGCAGGGTTAACATTTAAGTCATTTGTTAAGACACGAACGATAGAAGTAGAACGTTTAACACTTAAATCCCAGTTGTCTAACAATACTCCGTTGCTTTTGTAAGGAACATCATCAGTATGACCTTCAACCATACATTCGAAATCAGGTTTGTCGTTTACTACTTTTGCTACTTTAGCCAAAACAGATTTTGCTTTGTCGCTAACCTCGTAGCTTCCGCTTTTAAATAATAATTTATCAGCGATAGAAATAAATACAACTCCTTTTTCAACATTTACTTCGATATCCGGATCGTTGATTCCAACTGCACCTTTTAAACTTGTAACTAATGCTAAAGTTACACTGTCTTTTTTAGTAAGTGCATCCTGAAGTCTAGAGATTTTTAAATCTTTTTCTTTTAAACTTTCTAGAGATTTTTCAAGATTTTCAGCACCTTTAGTAGTTAAAACAGTTAGGTCTTTAGAGCTGTTAATTAAATCTTGATTGTGTTGTTTATAGCTTTCAGCTGTTGCTGCTAATCCTGCTTTTTCTTCAAGACAAGAGTTTAATTTAACTGTGCAAGAGTTTAATAAATCTTGTGTCTCTTTTTGCTTAGCTTCTAGTGCCGCATATTCCTTTTTCGATACACACGAAGTTAAGGCCATTAATACTGATAGTGCGATAACTATTTTTCTCATAGGTATTATATTTAATTAAACGTTGATTACAAATTTAGTTTTTAATATTTTGATTACTGTTAAAGATTTCTTTAAAAACCTTTATTTTCTTCACGTAATACAAGTAAACGATACTTTTTACACTATAGTATTGGTCTATTTGAGAATTTTTACGTTTTTTAAGATATTTTAAAGATAGCGAATAAAAAGAAAAATGTGCCTTCAAAATAGCAAAAGTATGCCCAAATTTACCTTGTGTAAGAAAACGGATACCTGCAATTCCGTCTAAAACCATTCGGAAGAAAATCACAGAAAACATTCCTTTTTTAGGCAGGTTTTTAACGAGCATTAATAAAGAATTTCTAAAGTTTAGAAACGTTTTTCTCGGATTTCCTTGTTGTAAAGTTGCTCCTCCAACATGATAAACTACTGATTCTGAATTGTATTTTATAATATGTCCTTCATTCAAAGCACGCCAGCATAAATCAATTTCTTCCTGATGAGCAAAAAAGCCTTCATCAAAACCTTTTAATTGATGATAAACCTCTCTTCTGATAAAAAAACAAGCTCCCGATGCCCAGAATAATTCACAATTATCATTATACTGTCCGTTATCTTTTTCTAAAGTATCAAAAATTCGGCCTCTGCAATATGGAAAACCATACTTATCAATAAAACCACCGGCACCTCCCGCGTATTCAAAATATTCCTTATTTTTAAAATCGAGAATTTTTGGCTGGATAATGGCTGTTTGTTTTTCTCTGTCAAAAGTTTCAATAATAGGTTTTAACCAGTTTTCTGTAACTTCAATATCAGAATTAACCAAAGCATAAATTTTGGCATCTACATTTTGAAGAGCATCATTATAGCCCTTAGCAAAACCATGATTTCCATTATTTTGAATGATTTTTACTGAAGGATAATTTTCTTTAACGAAATTTACAGAAGTATCTGTAGATGCATTATCAGCAACATATATAGTGGCTTCTTTAGAGTATTGCAGAACCGAAGGTAAAAATTGCTCCAACAATTTAACTCCGTTCCAATTTAAAATGACAACTGCTATTTTATCCAAAAGTATTCTTTTAATTATTTAATATTATGGTAATCTGGTAAGCTTGGTAAAAACTGATATTTTTCATTTTCAAAGTCCATTTGGCAATAATAATGATTCAGTCCGTTTGTAACGTTCAAAAACCGTGCCTGCATAGTCATGTTATAGCGGGCAATCTGGTCAAAAACGGCTTGTGATATCTTTACTTCAGGTGCTTTACACTCAACTAATATATGTATAGAACCATCCGGGTTAAAAACTACAACATCGTATCTTTTTCTTAATCCGTTGATAGTTAAAACTTTCTCAACATTGATAAGCGATTTTGGGTATTTTTTTTCATTAATTAAATAATGAACTACATGCTGACGAACCCATTCTTCGGGAGTAAGAATGATAAATTTTTTCCTGATTTCATCAAAAATAGACACTTTATTTTCGCTATTTTTGAATCGGAAAGTATAAGTAGGGAAATTTAGTTTTAGCATAAAGCAAAAATATAAAATAGTTTGAGGTTTCAGGTTTAAAGTTTCAAGTTTTGGAATTGTAACCTGAAACCTTGAACTTGAAACAAAAATATTTGAATGGACGAAGTTGTAAAAATTGTTAATGATATTAAGGCAGGAGATATAAAACCTATTTATTTTTTTATGGGTGAAGAACCTTATTATATAGATAAGCTGTCTGAGTATATTGAACAGAATGTATTGGCTGAAGAAGAAAAAGGTTTCAATCAAACGGTTCTTTACGGAAGAGATGTAACCATTGATGAAATAGTTTCGACAGCAAAACGTTACCCAATGATGGCTGATCGTCAGGTTGTTATTGTAAAAGAAGCTCAGGATTTGTCAAGAACAATTGATAAAATAGAATCGTATGTTGAGAATCCGCTGGATACAACAGTTTTAGTTTTTTGTTACAAATATAAAACCCTTGATAAACGTAAAAAAGTTACTAAACTTATAGCGCAAAAAGGAATTGTTTATGAGAGTAAAAAGTTATATGAGAATCAGGTAGGAGACTGGATTAAACGCGTTCTGGCCGGAAAAAAATACACAATCGATCCAAAAGCAAACGCTATGCTGGTGGAGTTTTTAGGGACAGACTTAAGTAAAATCAATAACGAATTAGAAAAACTGCAAATCATTTTACCGCAGGGAACCATGATTACGCCTCAGCATATTGAAGAAAATATTGGTTTCAGTAAAGACTATAATGTATTTGAACTTCGAAAAGCAATTGGAGAACGTAATCAGCTAAAAGCCTACAAAATAGCGGAGAATTTTGCTCATAATCCTAAAGAATATCCGCTTGTAATGACTACCGGATTGGTTTTTGGATTTTTTGTTCAGCTTTTAAAATACCATGGATTAAAAGATAAAAATCCTAAAAATGTAGCGAGTGCCTTAGGTGTAAATCCTTTTTTTCTAAAAGAATATGATTTAGCTATAAAAAATTACCCAATGCGAAAAGTGAGTCAGATTGTTGGCGCTTTACGTGATATTGATGTTAAAAGTAAAGGAGTAGGAGCCAATGCGTTACCACAATCTGATTTACTTAAAGAAATGCTTTATAAAATATTTAATTAAGCCATTAAAATTCACGATATTTGCGTTTCTAAAAAAATTACTGCTTTAAAAAATTAATTACACAATTATGGGAATGAATAAAAATACCGTTTTAGGATGGGCTACTTTTATAATGGTACTTATGGGATTGTTGCTTATAGGTCTTGGGGCTTTTAGATACAGTGAAGTATCTGGCTGGGGATTTGCTGCTACAGGTGTTGGTTTTCTTGCTAATGCCTGGGTTTTTAATGCTTTAAAAGGCAGAGTTTAATTCTATTCAATGTCAATTGTAAAAATCAATTGCAATATTCAAAAATTAATAAAAACAATAAACTAAAAACAATAAACATAATATGTCAGACGATAAGAAAGTAATTTTCTCAATGCAAAAATTGAGTAAAACCTATCAGGGAGCAGACAAACCGGTACTTAAAAACATTTATTTAAGTTTCTTTTACGGAGCAAAAATTGGTATTTTAGGACTTAACGGTTCTGGAAAATCTTCTCTTTTAAAAATCATTGCAGGTGTAGATAAAAACTATCAGGGTGATGTTGTTTTTCAGCCGGGTTACACTGTAGGATATTTAGAGCAGGAGCCAATTCTTGATGATTCTAAAACTGTAATCGAAGTAGTTCGTGAAGGAGCTGCAGAAACTATGGCAGTTTTAGAGGAATACAACCAAATCAATGACTTATTCGGTCTTCCGGAATATTACGAAGATCAGGATAAAATGGATAAATTGATGGATCGTCAGGCGGCATTACAAGATAAAATTGATGCACTTGGAGCTTGGGAAATCGATACCAAATTAGAAATCGCAATGGATGCGCTTCGTACTCCGGATGGAGATACTCCTATCAAAAACCTTTCAGGAGGAGAGCGTCGTCGTGTAGCTTTATGTCGTTTATTATTACAACAGCCAGATGTATTACTTCTGGATGAGCCTACCAACCACCTTGATGCTGAGTCAGTTCTTTGGTTAGAGCAGCACTTAGCACAATATGCAGGAACAGTTATTGCTGTAACGCACGACCGTTATTTCCTTGATAATGTGGCTGGCTGGATTCTTGAGTTGGATAGAGGAGAAGGTATTCCATGGAAAGGAAACTATTCTTCTTGGTTAGATCAAAAATCAAACCGTATGGCTCAGGAAGAAAAAGTAGCTTCTAAACGTAGAAAAACTTTAGAACGCGAGTTAGAATGGGTTCGTCAGGGAGCAAAAGGTCGTCAGACAAAACAAAAAGCTCGTTTACAGAATTACGACAAATTATTAAATGAAGACCAAAAACAACTAGATGAAAATCTGGAAATTTATATCCCGAATGGTCCTCGTTTAGGAACAAATGTTATCGAAGCAAAAAATGTTGCCAAAGCTTTTGGAGACAAATTATTGTACGATAACTTAAACTTTACTTTGCCACAAGCCGGAATTGTTGGAATTATCGGGCCAAACGGTGCTGGTAAATCTACAATTTTCAAAATGATTATGGGCGAGCAGGCTACAGACAGCGGTGAATTTACGGTTGGAGAAACTGTAAAAATTGCTTACGTAGATCAGTCACATTCTAATATTGATCCGAATAAATCTATTTGGGAAAACTTTGCTGACGGTCAGGAATTAATTATGATGGGAGGTAAGCAAGTTAATTCAAGAGCTTATTTATCTCGTTTCAATTTTGGTGGTGGAGAGCAAAACAAAAAAGTTTCGATGCTTTCTGGTGGAGAACGCAACCGTTTACACTTAGCAATGACATTGAAAGAAGAAGGAAACGTACTTTTACTGGATGAGCCTACGAACGACCTGGATGTTAATACACTTCGTGCACTTGAAGAAGGTTTGGAGAATTTTGCTGGTTGTGCCGTAATTATTTCGCACGACAGATGGTTCTTAGACAGAATTTGTACGCACATCTTAGCTTTTGAAGGAGACTCTGAAGTTTATTTCTTCGAAGGAAGTTTCTCTGATTATGAAGAAAATAAAAAGAAACGTCTTGGTGGTGATTTAACTCCAAAACGTATTAAGTATAGAAAATTAATTAGATAATAAGATCTGATAATTTTCAATAAAAAAATCCCAAATTCCGATTTTGCGAATTTGGGATTTTTTATTTGTCATTTCGAGGAAGGATAAATCTCGTGAGAAGCTCGACAAAGATTGGGTTTTCGTTACGGAGTTACTTGCGGAGATTTCTCCTTCGTCGAAATGACAATATTGTCTAAAAATAGGAATTTAAAGAAATTTTGCTTTTAATTCCGGAGTAGGAATCATACAGCTTTCTTTTTTGCCGTACCATTTGTAACGATTTTTTGCAATATAGTCGTAAATGTAATTTCGAAGATTTTCGGGTAAAATTTTAAAAGCTGAAAAAAAGCTATAAACTCCACCTAAATCTTTACCAATTTCTAATACAGCCGAAGATTTGTAATAATAAGCGACTCCCGGATTATATAGAATAATGCTGTCGATTTTTGTTTGGTCAACACCAATATAATCACAGATTGCTTTTCCCAAATCAGATTGTAATGCTACAAAACGGAAAATATCTTTTTTATCATGTTTGATGATAAATTGAACCGCTCCGTTGCATAAATTGCAGACACCATCAAAGAGAATTATTTTTTTGTTTTCGGCAGTCATTGCGAGGAACGAAGCAATCTGATTTTGAGTTTTCATATGTTATAGTTGTTCATGTTAGTGAGGTTGCTTCGTTCCTCGCAATGACCTTGCGTGTGTGTCTTTGCGAGGAACGAAGCAATCTCACGATGTTTTTCAATTTGATTTTTATATAATCATTACATCTTCAATTTCTTCAAATAAATCTTTCCAAGTTGGATTCATTGATCGAATTAAATTATTTTTTGCCTTCCTAGATCCTGCTTTAATTTGTTTTTCTCTTGTAATAGCATCTTCAATCCATTGGAACTGTTCATAATAAACTAAAATATTTACATCATAACGAGCTGAAAATGATTTTGGATATTTTTTGTTTTTGTGCTCTAAAATTCTTTTAGGCAGATTTGAGGTTACACCAGTATATACAACAGTTTGATATTTATTTGTAATTATATAAACAAATCCAGGTTTCATATTTTAATTGTTAAGACATTAGAGGAAGAAACAATAACTTAATTTGATAAACTTTTTGTTTATCAATGCTTAGTGTGGTTGCTTCGTTCCTCGCAATGACAAAACTAAAAAACAAAAAACTTAAATTGTAATATTTTTACTACTATTTATTTTTGTTATAAATTTTAAAAGAAGTATAGTTTTTATGAATCAAAATCGGCTTCAATAAATTATTTTTAAACGATTTTTGATTTTTTTACATCTTTGCAGTTGTAATTTTAAAAATCACCCCTTAAATCGCTTTATTTTAATTTTAGCTAAAAAACACTGTTTTTTAAGACTGAAAACTGTTACTGAGACTGAAAACTTATTTCTTAACTGCTTCTACCAATTCCAATTCGTCCAAACTTACTTTCGAAGTAAAAATTCCGTAATTAACAGTTGCTTTATTTTTTTCAATTAAATCAATACTACCAACAGATCTTCCGTCGAGCATTCTAACTCTGTCACCAACTTTTAATATTGGTTTCGGTTTTTCTACAACAGGTTTAAGTTTTTTCTCTTTTTTCTCCTGACGTATTTCTTCAACTTTTACTTTTACTTCTGCTAGAACTTCTTTTTGTTTTTCAACTTTGGCTTTAACTTCTTTAGGAGTTGCTTTTTTACGCTTAGAATTTTCAATTTCAACAATTTTCAAAAATTCACCAATAAGTTCTTTTTTGTTTTTGTTGTTAAAATATTTCTCAGCAATATCATCGATTTTTTGACCTATGTAAATGATTTTCTGATTGCTGTCATACAATTCCTGATAACTTTCCAGTTTCTGCTGAATTCTGGTATTGATGTTTTCCATCTTTTTGCTTTCCTCGCGCGCACGAGTTTCTTCTTCTTTTAAATTAAGAGAAGTTTTTTCAAGCTTCGATCTTTCTTTTTGAAGATTGGCAATAGTTTTATCAAAACGAACTTTTCCAACTTCGATTTTCTTTTTCGCACGATTAATCAATCCAAACGGAATACCATTTTTTTGTGCCACTTCAAATGTAAACGAACTACCCGCCTGACCAAGAGCCAATTTGTACATTGGTTCTAAAGATTTTTCGTCAAACATCATATTCGCATTTGTTGCATGAGGTAACTCGTTTGCCAGAATTTTTAGGTTGGCATAATGCGTTGTAATAATTCCGAAAGCTTCACGATAGTAAAATTCTTCAAGGAATATTTCTGCCAAAGCTCCACCTAGTTCAGGATCTGAACCTGTACCAAACTCGTCAATTAAAAACATGGTTTTCTTGTTGCATTTTTTCAAGAAATAATTCATGTTTTTTAAACGATATGAATATGTACTTAAATGATTTTCAATAGATTGATTGTCTCCAATGTCAGTTAAAATTCTGTCAAACAAGAAAGTTTCACTTCGCTCATGAACAGGAATTAAAATTCCGGCTTGCAGCATTAATTGTAATAAACCAACTGTTTTTAACGAAATGGTTTTTCCTCCGGCATTCGGTCCGGAAATTACAATAATTCTGTTTTCTTGTTTTAGTTCAATAGTCTGCGGATGCGTAACTTCTTGTTTTTGTTTATTGTTCAAATACAAAATTGGGTGATACGCTTCTCTAAAAAATAATCGGCGTTCTTCTGTAATTGTCGGCAAAATTCCGTTTATGCGATTTGCATATTTAGCTTTTCCGGCAACGACATCAATGTCACTTAAAAAATCCTGATATTCAATAAGTAAAGGTAAAAATGGTCGAACAGCATTTGAAAGCTGTTTTAAAATTCTTGTAATTTCTTCCTTTTCTTCATATTCAAGATTTGCCAGTTCGCGAGAATATTTTAAAGTAGCTTCGGGCTCAATGTAAGCAATGCTTCCTGTTTTTGAACTTCCTAAAATGGAACCTTTTACTTTTCTGCGGTACATGGCTAAAACGGCCAAAACTCTTCGGTTTTGAACAAAACTTTCTTTAATATCGTCAAGATATCCTAAGCTATTATATTGTGTAAGAGCAACTCCAAAACTTTGGTTTACTTTTCCGCGAACCAAATTCATGTTTTGGCGAATGCTCAAAAGAGCAGGCGAGGCGTTGTCTTTAATTTCACCATATTTATCTACAATCGCATCAATTAAAGTGACAATTTCTTTTGTATATTCTACTCTCGACGCTCTTGCATTTAGATTTGGATAATAATCGTCAAACTTTTTAAGGAAAGTCAAAAGTACATTTGTAGTAGAAGAAAGTGTAGAAATTTTTCTAAAACTTCCTACTTCAAGAAAACTGTCTTCAATTGCTAAAAACTTAATTTCATGCGAAATAGCATCAAAACCATGATTTGGAATTGCGTTGTTATTTTGGAAAGAAGACACATATTCAGATGTCTGCATTAAAGCCGACATTAGTTCTTCTTTGTCTCTAAATGGTTTTATTTGTAAAGCTTTTTCTTTTCCAATATCGGTGTTGCAGCCATCAGAGATGGTTTCAAGAACAGTTGGAAATTGTAAGTCTTGTAATGTTTTATCGGTAATACTAATCATTTAATTTCTTTAAGAAAGTACAGGCAAAAATACGAAAATGTATAATTGAACACTGTAAAGTTTTAATCTAATTTTATTGTTTGTTAAAGTATGATTTTACTTAAAATTTTCTGAAATTCGCAAAAAAAAAGACATGGACGTAAAAATGCATTCTTCATGGAAGCCAGTTTTGAAAGAAGAATTTGAAAAGCCTTATTTCGACGAGTTAATTAATTTTGTAAAATCAGAATATGCTTCTAAGGTTTGTTATCCTAAAGGAAGCCAGATTTTTTCAGCTTTTGATCATTGTCATTTTGATCAGGTTAAAGTGGTTATCATTGGTCAGGATCCGTATCATGGTCCAAATCAGGCCAATGGTTTATGTTTTTCAGTTAATGATGGGATTCCGTTCCCGCCTTCGTTATATAATATTTTCAAAGAAATAGAAACCGATCTTGGTAAGCCGCTTCCGCCAACCGGAAATTTAGAACGCTGGGCAGATCAGGGTGTTTTTCTTTTAAATGCTGCTTTAACGGTTAGACAATCTGAAGCTGGAAGTCATCAGGGAAAAGGCTGGGAAAAATTCACCGATGCTGTTATCAAACAAATTTCTGCCGAAAAAGAAAATGTTGTTTTCTTGCTTTGGGGCGGTTTTGCTCAAAAGAAAGCGGCATTGATCGATTCTTCAAAACATCATATTTTAAAATCAGGTCATCCTTCTCCTTTAAGTGCGAATAGAGGTTTTTGGTTTGGAAATAAGCATTTTAGCCAAACAAATGCTTTCCTGAAATCAAAAGGACTTAAAGAAATTGAGTGGTAATACAAAATCAGGTTCTATTTTATTCTAATAATTTAGAACCTCAAATTTGTTATCTCCAATTTTAAAAATACTTGGATCTACTGTGCAATCCTGAAGGATTTTTAGATTTTCTTCTAAACTAAGACCGTACTTAAAATATATTCCGTCAAATTTTACTTTGCTGATATTGGCTTCAAACGAATGTTTGAATTCATAATCGCCATAATACGTTCGGGCAATTTTGCCAGTCCAGGAAATTTCGAAAGTATTATCAGCATTTCTGTCTAAAACTATTTTATGGTCGCAGCAGCTGTCATGTCCTAATAAATAGATATAAAAAGCTAAATCCTGAAAATCGAAATTATCTTCTAAAGGAAATTTATCAGCAGTTAGAATTCCATGATTAAATTTAGAAAAATCAAATTTATTCTCCGGAGTTCCCATCACGATTCCGCCTGAATGCCATTCGGTTGAGGATAAAATACAATTGTGATAATTTCCCCAAACTATTTTTGCTTTCCAATCTGACTCAACATCTTCATCATCATCAGAATCATCTTCGGCATAATAAGAATCGGTTATCAGGTGAAAATCAAATAATAATCCTCTTTCAGGATCGACTCTTGCACTCCAAACAAATTCTTCTAAAGTATGACCCAGCGGGTATGGATTATCATAAAAGAAGATTCTATTGGTTTTGCTCATGAGCCAAAAAATAAATTAGGAATTATTTTTTAATGATTTCTTCTAAAACAGCTTTGTCTTCGTAATTCACTACTTTAAGTGTAATTTCTTGGTTTTTAACTGTTTTTCCTTCAATTGTGTACAATTTCCCTTTTTTGTACGGAATATTGCTTTGGTCAAAATCAACATCACCGTATGTTAAAGTATTTTTTACATCAGCCGTATCAACCCATTTTTCATTTAAGGTCTGAACAGCTTTGTCAGAATATTGAAAAGGTTTAGTTCTTAGATTGTTTAAAACTCGGGCATTCGGAAAATAATTGCAGCGGGTATCTTTACCAATAAAAAATCCAGAAACAATAAAACATCCCATTACGAGACCAATCAAATAATATGCAAAACGATGTACGAACTTCATGAAATAAAATTTTTGCAAAGGTACATTAAAGTTCCTTTAAAATACAAGTAAATTAATATCGTTGTCTGGCAGGTCAAACCAGTCGCCAATAGCCTTGTTTGTTAGAATTCCATGATACAGATAAATTCCGTTTTTAAGCCCTTTATTACATCTGATAGCGCTTTCTAAACCACCATCTTCGGCTATCTGATGCAGGTAAGGTGTTAAGATGTTACTTATTGATAATGAGGCTGTTTTAGAATAACGTGAAGGAATATTTGGCACACAATAGTGCAAAACATTATTTTTTATGAATGTCGGTTTTTCGTGAGTTGTAACTTCAGAACTTTCAAAACATCCGCCGGTATCGATACTTACATCTACAATTACGGCGCCTTTTTTCATGTGTTCAACCATGGTTTCAGTAACCACAATTGGACAGCGTTCTTTTCCTCGCATTGCACCAATCGCAACATCACAACGTCTTAAAGCTTTTAATAAAGCTTTTTGCTGTATGGTTGATGTGAAAATTCGTTGGTTTAAATTGTTTTGTAAACGACGAAGTTTTGTAATCGAATTGTCGAATACTTTCACGTTTGCTCCCAGACCAATTGCGGTTTTTGCAGCAAATTCGCCAACAGTTCCGGCACCCAAAATTACAACTTCGGTAGGAGGAACTCCGGTAATGTTTCCAAATAAAAGTCCTTTTCCAAATTCGTCAGTAATCATTAATTCTGCAGCAATAAGGATAGAAGCAGTTCCGGCAATTTCACTAAGGGATTTTACAGCAGGATAAGATCCGTCTTCGTCTTTAATATATTCAAAAGCCAAAGCTGTGATCTTTTTTTGTGCTAAAGCTTCGAAGTATTCTCTTTTTTTGTTTTTAATTGAATAGCAGAAATAATAACCGTTTCAGGATTTATCATTTCAATTTCGGCCAATGTAGGCGGCTCAACTTTTAATAAAAATGGACATCCAAAAACTCTTTTGGTGTCTTTTGTAATTTCTGCACCGGCATCTGCATATTCCTTATCGGTATAACTCGAACTTTCTCCAGCTCCAGATTCGATCATCACGCGATGACCTTCGTATGTCAGAGAATTTACGGCATCTGGCGTTAAACAGATACGACGTTCCTGATAACTTGTTTCTTTAGGAATTCCTATGAAAAGTTCTCTTTTAAAACGACCAACCTCAAGTTTTTCTTCTTGTGGTATTAATTGTTGTTTTGTAAATGGAGTTAAGGTAATTGACATGGACTGTGCAAAAAATTAAGGGTACAAATTACGTAAAAAGTTTTAAAATTAATGCAAAAATTCTGCTAATACTAAAGCTCTAATGTTAAGTTATTTTTCGTTTCTCTTGGTGTAAATTTTTACCACAAAGATTCACAAAAAAATCACAGAGGTTCACAGAGTTTTTTTAAGCTAATTTTAATTCTCTTTTTCCATCCGCCAATAATTCAATTGTAATAGTTGAAGTATCTTCCGGAAGTAAACTTGCAATTTTTTCAGACCATTCAATAAAACACCAGTTTCCGGAATATAAATAATCATCCACACCCATATCAAGCGCTTCTGTTTCTTTATTTAATCTATAGAAATCAAAATGATAAACAGTTTGATTATTAGAAGTATAATATTCATTTACCAATGAAAAAGTTGGACTGCTGGTTGCGTCTTCAACTCCTAAATTTTTGCATAATTGTTTAATGAGAGTGGTTTTTCCAACACCCATTTCGCCGTTAAAAAGAATGATTTTTTTAGGATTTGAATCTAAAATTTGCTGGGCAACTTCCTTTATTTGATCTAATGAAAAAACGATGTTCATTGTGTTTTTATTTATCTATAAGTCTCAGTCGCGGTTTTCAGTTTCCAGACTGAGACTGAAAACTGCGACTGAAAACTTTTTGTTTATTCAATTGTCTTCCGCGAAAGCGAAATTATTTTTTTGCCACAGATTAAAGGATTTTAAAGAATTTTTTAATCTGTGTTAATCTTTTTAATCTGTGGCAAAATCTATTTTTAAATCAATTTCAAGTACTCACTGTAAACTGAAAACCGAGACTGAAAACTTTATTTAGGGTTAAATACCAAAAACGGAATAATCATTTCTTCTAACGAAATTCCGCCGTGCTGATATGTGTTTTTATAATAACTTACATAATGATTATAGTTGTTTACATAAGCCAGAAAAAAATCATTTTTGGCAAAAATAAACGAACTGCTCATATTTATAGCCGGTAAACCTATTGTTTTAGGTTCTTTAACCACATAAACATCTTTTTGTTCGTATGTTAAACTACGTCCGGTTTTGTAACGCAAATTTAGACTTGTATTTTTATCTCCCACAACTTTCGACGGATTTTTTACATTAATTGTTCCGTGATCTGTGGTTAAAATCAATTTAAAGCCTAAAAGCTGTGCCTGCTGAATAATTTCTAATAAAGGCGAATTTTTAAACCAGCTCAAAGTCAAAGAACGATACGCTTTATCATCAGAAGCCAGTTCTTTTACGACCTCCATTTCGGTTTTAGCGTGCGAAAGCATATCGACGAAATTGTAAACAACCGTTACTAAATCATTGCCTTTTAAAGCTTTGAAGTTTTCGGCCAGTTTTTTTCCACCGGAATAGTTAGTAATTTTGAAATAATCTTCTTTAATGTTTAATCCCAAACGTTTAATTTGTGCCGAAAGAAATTCAGCTTCATAAAGGTTTTTTCCACCATCTTCTACATCATTTTTCCAGTATTGCGGAAATTGTTTTTCCATTTCCAAAGGCATTAAGCCAGAGAAAATAGCGTTTCTGGCGTATTGCGTTGCTGTTGGAAGAATAGAATAGTAAGGAACTTCTTTTTCAAGTTTATAATAGTTTGAAATCACAGTTTCAAAAGATTTCCACTGGTCGTAACGTAGATTATCAATTACAACAAACAAAATTGGTTTGTCTTTCTTCTTGATTTCAGGAACAACTAATTCCTTAAAAAGAGTGTTAGACTGAATAGGTTTATCAGCTTTTGGAGCAAACCAGTCTTCATAATTTCTTTCGATATATTTTCCGAACTGAGAATTGGCTTCAACTTTTTGAGATTCAAGAATTTCAATCATCGCCTGATCGTTGATGTCTTCCAGTTTTAATTCCCAAAAAAGCAGTTTTTTATACAATTCAACCCAGTCTTCATACGAATTAACCATCGCTAATTCCATAGAAATTTTACGAAATTCTTTCTGGTAATCTAATGTTGTTTTTTCGGTAATTAATCTCGAATCGTCAAGGTTTTTCTTTAAACTCAATAAAATCTGATTCGGATTTACAGGTTTTATCAAATAATCAGCAATTTTAGAACCAATGGCTTCTTCCATTATATATTCTTCTTCGCTTTTAGTAATCATAATCATCGGAATAGCTGATTTTTTTCTTTCATTTCAGAAAGCGTTTCCAAACCGCTCATTCCGGGCATATTTTCATCTAAAAAAACAATGTCGAAATTTTCTTCTTCAAACAATGCAATAGCGTCAAGGCCATTATTACATGTAGTAACAGCGTAATTCTTTTTTTCGAGAAATAATATATGAGGCTTTAAAAGATCGATTTCATCATCAACCCAAAGTATTTTTATCTTATCCATAAGCAATTTTAATTTTAATGCAATTTAAAAGTATAGAACTTAAAAAGTATTAAAAATAGTATAAAATTAAGAATGATCATTTTAAAAAAGTTTTAAATTCATTTTTTGCTCTTTTTTAATGTTTAAGAAAATACTTATAGTAAATATCAACTTTTTAAGTTAAAAACTGAAATGAATTTATACTTATTTACTTATATTTGTTGACCAAAAAATAACCAACGAGTGACTCAAATTAACAAATTAAAAATATTTAATGACCCAATTTACGGGTTTATAACAATACCGAACGAACTAATCTACGACTTAATCCAGCACCCTTATTTTCAGCGTTTGCGACGTATTTCGCAAATGGGGTTGTCGTATTTGGTTTACCCGGGTGCAAATCATACACGTTTTCATCATGCGCTGGGCTGTATGCATTTAATGCAAAAGGCTGTTGAAAGCCTTCGTTTTAAAGGTGTTGCGATTTCAAATGATGAAGAATGTGCTCTGTTGATTGCGATTTTACTGCATGATATTGGGCACGGGCCATTTTCGCATGCTATGGAAAAAAGCATTGTTGAAGATGTAAATCATGAAGCTATTTCATTATTGTTTATGAATAGGCTGAATGATGAATTTGGAGGAAGATTAAGTTTAGCAATTCAGGTTTTTAGAGGAGAATATCATCGAAAATTCATGTTGCAATTGATTTCAAGTCAATTAGATATGGATAGAATGGATTATCTTAAACGAGATAGTTTTTATACCGGAGTTGCAGAAGGAAATGTGAATTCTGAACGTTTGATTCAGATGATGAATGTAGTAGATGATGTTTTGGTTATCGAAGAAAAAGGAATCTATTCTGTAGAAAAATTTCTGCTTTCGAGGAGATTAATGTACTGGCAGGCTTATTTGCATAAAACGAGTCTGGTAGCCGAATTAATTTTAATGAAAGTACTAAAAAGAGCTAAAGAACTAACTCTAAAAGGTGTTAAACTGCCTTGCAGCGAACCGCTTATGTATTTTATGCAAAACAAAATTACACTTGAAGATTTTGATGCTGAAAAACTGGATTTGTTCTCTCAACTAGATGACTTTGATATTATAAGTGCTTTAAAAGCATGGCAAAGAAATAGTGATTTCATTCTTTCTACTTTAAGTAAAATGATTATTAACAGAGATTTGCTGAAAATTAAATTAAGTGCAGACAAAATTCCGATGGAAGAATCGCAGTCTTTAAAAGAAGAATTTGCAGAAGCACACAATATTTCAGCATTAGATGCGGGTTATTTTATTTTTAGAGGGAAAATTAAGAATCAGGCCTATAGTAAAGCTGCTGAACCAATACGAATTTTGAAAAAAGATAAAACAATTGAAGACGTTGTTGAAGCTTCTGATCAGTTGAATTTGAAATCGTTATCTAAATTGGTGACAAAATATTACATCTGTTTTCCAAAACAACTTATCTAAAATTAACATTTAAAATCTATTTTTTATATTTTTGTCGCGATGAAATTTACAGCAGAACAAATAGCAGGAATTTTAGAAGGAGAAGTTGTTGGAAATCCCAACGCAGAAGTTTCTAAGCTTTCTAAGATAGAAGAAGGGGAAGAAGGATCTCTTACTTTTTTGGCTAACCCCAAGTATATCAATTTTATATATACAACAAAAGCAACTGTTACAATTGTTAACGACAGCTTTATCCCTGAACAGGAAATCTCTACTACATTAATAAAGGTTGAAGATGCTTATGCGTCTTTCTCTAAACTATTGCATTTTTACAATCAGGTAAAACTGAATAAAAGCGGAATAGAACCGCAATCCTATATGTCTGAAGGAACTAAACATGGAGAAAATCTATATTTAGGAAGTTTTAGTTACGTAGGAAACAATGTAGTTTTAGGAAATAATGTAAAAATATATCCAAACAGTTTTATTGGCGATAATGTTGTTATTGGTGATAATGTGTTTATTTTTGCCGGCGCAAAAATTTATTCAGAAACTGTAATTGGAAATAATTGCACAATTCATTCAGGAACAATTATAGGCGCAGATGGTTTTGGATTTGTTCCAAACGAGGAAGGTGTATATAGTAAAGTACCTCAAATTGGAAATGTTATTATCGAAGATAACGTTGATATTGGTGCTAATACAACAATAGACAGAGCAACTCTGGGTTCTACGATTATCAGACAAGGAGTTAAATTAGACAATCAGATACAAATTGCTCATAATGTTGAAATTGGTAAAAATACTGTAATTGCTGCTCAAAGCGGGGTTGCAGGTTCTACTAAAATCGGCGAAAATTGTATGATTGGCGGACAAGTTGGTATCGCAGGCCACTTACTTATAGGAAATAATGTGAGACTTCAGGCACAGTCAGGAGTTGCAAGAAACATTAAAGATGATGAAGTTTTACAAGGTTCACCATCTCTTGGATATAGTGATTTTAATAAATCGTATGTTCACTTTAAAAACTTTCCTAAGATAGTAGCTGAAGTTGAAGAATTAAAAAAACAAATAATAAACCCAAAAAATGGAAATAATGGTTAAACAGAAAACCATCAAAAATGAAATTTCACTAACAGGAGTTGGATTACACACTGGTAAAGAAGTTACAATGACTTTTAAACCAGCTCCAATTAATAATGGTTTCACTTTTGTAAGAGTAGATTTGCAAGGCCAGCCAGTCATTGAGGCTGACGCTAATTATGTTGTTAATACGCAAAGAGGAACTAATTTAGAAAAATTAGGTGTTAAAATACAAACTCCAGAACACGTTTTAGCTGCTGTAGTTGGCTGCGATTTGGATAATATTATTATTGAATTGAATGCCTCTGAACTACCTATTATGGATGGTTCATCAAAATATTTTGTTGAAGCGATTGAAAAAGCAGGGATTGAAGAGCAAGACGCACAGCGTAATGTTTATGTTGTAAAAGAAGTTATTTCATTTACTGATGAAGCAACAGGAAGTGAAATTCTTGTTATGCCTAGCGATGAATATCAGGTTACTACAATGGTAGATTTTGGTACAAAAGTTTTAGGAACTCAAAATGCTACACTTAAAAGCCTTTCTGATTTTAAAGAAGAAATTGCAAGTTCAAGAACTTTCAGTTTCTTACACGAATTAGAATCATTATTAGAGCACGGTTTAATTAAAGGCGGAGACTTAAATAATGCTATTGTTTATGTAGATAAAGAAATCTCAGAGTCTACAATGGCTAGTTTAAAGAAAGCTTTTGGTAAAGAAGAAATCTCTGTAAAACCAAACGGAGTTTTAGATAACCTTACTTTGCATTATCCAAACGAAGCTGCAAGACACAAATTACTTGATGTTATTGGAGATTTATCTCTAATTGGAGTTCGTATTCAAGGAAAAATCATTGCAAACAAACCAGGTCATTTCGTAAATACACAGTTTGCTAAAAAACTGGCAAAAATCATTAAAATCGAACAAAGAAACCATGTTCCTGTTTATGATTTAAATCAGGAGCCATTGATGGATATTCACAAAATCATGTCAATGCTTCCTCACAGACCTCCATTCTTGTTGATTGACAGAATTATAGAAATGTCTGATCGTCACGTTGTAGGTTTGAAAAATGTTACTATGAATGAGAATTTCTTCGTAGGGCATTTCCCTGAAGCGCCGGTAATGCCGGGAGTTTTAATCGTTGAAGCGATGGCACAAACTGGAGGGATTTTAGTTTTAAGTACAGTTCCGGATCCTGAAAATTACTTAACATATTTCATGAAAATCGATAATGTTAAGTTCAAACATAAAGTATTGCCAGGTGACACGTTAATTTTCAAATGCGAATTGATTTCTCCTATCAGAAGAGGAATCTGCCACATGCAGGCAAATGCTTACGCAAACGGAAAATTAGTTACCGAAGCAGAATTAATGGCACAAATTGCAAGAAAACAATAATAAATAATCAAATTTATTGTTTAGGTTTGTTGCCTTCAAATTAGATTATTTTAATTTTAAAATATAAAACATAGATGAATCAACCATTAGCATATGTTCATCCTGGCGCGAAAATCGCTAAAAATGTTGTAATCGAACCATTTACAACAATTCACAATAATGTTGTTATTGGTGATGGTACTTGGATTGGTTCAAACGTGACCATTATGGAAGGAGCTCGAATTGGTAAAAATTGCAATATTTTTCCGGGAGCTGTAATTTCTGCTGTACCACAGGATTTAAAATTTGGTGGAGAAGATTCTTTGGCAATTATTGGAGACAATTGTACAATTAGAGAATGTGTTACTATAAACAGAGGTACAATTGCTTCCGGACAGACTATTCTGGGTAACAATTGTTTAGTTATGGCTTATGCCCACATTGCACACGATTGTGAAATTGGAAACAATGCCATTATTGTAAACGGAGTTGCTTTGGCAGGTCACGTAGTTGTGGGTAATCACGCCGTAATTGGAGGTTTGGCAGCAATTCACCAATTTATTCATATTGGAGATCACGCTATGATTTCTGGAGGATCTTTGGTTAGAAAAGATGTTCCGCCTTACACAAAAGCAGCTAAAGAACCATTATCATATGTAGGTATCAATTCAGTTGGTTTAAGAAGAAGAGGATTTAGTACTGAAAAAATTAGAGAAATTCAGGAAATTTACAGAATTTTATATCAAAAGAATTACAATACAACACAAGCTTTAAGTATTATTGAAGCAGAAATGGAAGCTACTCCTGAGAGAGATGAAATTCTTGATTTTATCAGAAACTCATCACGAGGAATTATGAAAGGTTATTCAGGTAATTATTAATTTTAGAGTTTAGATTTCTGATTTTAGATTTCTAAGCTGTAAAATAAAATTTTAATCATATTATAAAATACAATGTAGATCAGTTTTTAAATCTAAAATCTACATTCAAAAATCTAAAATAAAAACAAATGGCATCTACATCAGATATTAGAAACGGATTGTGTATTAAATTTAATCACGATATCTATAAAATTATTGAATTTCTTCACGTAAAACCTGGAAAAGGACCAGCTTTCGTAAGAACAAAGTTGAAAAGTTTAACTTCTGGAAAAGTATTAGATAATACTTTTTCTGCAGGTCACAAAATTGACGTTATTCGTGTTGAAACACATACATTCCAGTTTTTATATCCAGAAGGTGATGAATTTCACTTTATGAATGCTGAGACGTTTGAGCAGATTTCTTTAAACAAAAATATTTTGGATGCTCCGGAATTATTGAAAGAAGGAACAAACGTAATGGTTCAGATTAATACTGAAACAGATTTGCCATTATCAGTAGATATGCCAACTTCTGTAATTCTTGAAGTTACTTATGCTGAGCCAGGTGTAAAAGGAAACACTGCTACAAATGCTACTAAAAATGCTACAGTAGAAACAGGCGCTAATATTAACGTTCCTTTGTTTATTAATGAAGGAGACAAAATTAAAATTGACACGGCTACAGGTTCTTACATGGAGCGTGTAAAAGAATAATTTTTAATTAAGATAATTTGACAATGAGTCAATTAGAAAATTTGTGAATCGACAAAAATTTGTATATTCATATTCTAATTGACTCATTTTCTAATTGACAAATTTTCTAATTATAATATATGAAATTTCCAAAGAGTCATTCTTTACAAGAAATTGCAAATTTGCTTAACTGCGAATTTATTGGTGATAAAAACTTTGAGGTTTTAGGCATGAACGAAATTCATGTGGTAGAACCAGGTGATATTGTTTTTGTTGACCACCCAAAATACTATGACAAAGCTTTGCAGTCTGCAGCAACTATTGTTTTAATTAATAAAAAAGTTGACTGTCCAGAGGGTAAAGCCCTTTTAATTTCTGATGATCCGTTCAGGGATTTTAATACTCTTACTAAACATTTCAGACCTTTTCAATCTTCTAATGCAGCGATTTCTAAATCTGCTCAAATTGGGGAAGGAACTATAATTCAGCCTAATACCTTTGTTGGAAATAATGTTAAGATTGGTAAAAACTGTTTGATTCATGCAAACGTTTCTATTTACGATCATACTGTTATTGGTGATAACGTAATTATACATTCGGGAACTATTTTAGGAGCTGATGCTTTTTATTACAAAAAACGTCCGGAAGGTTTCGACCAGTTAATTTCTGGCGGCAGAGTAGTGATAGAAGACAACGTAGGAATTGGTGCTCTTTGTACAATAGACAAAGGAGTTACCGGTGATACGACTATTAAAGAAGGTGCAAAACTTGATAACCAAGTACATATAGGCCACGATACTGTAGTAGGAAGAAAATGTTTAATTGCATCTCAAACAGGTATTGCCGGATGTGTTGTTATAGAAGACGAAGTTACGATTTGGGGACAAGTTGGAAGCACAAGCGGTATAACTATCGGAACTAAAGCTGTTGTTTTGGCACAAAGCGGCGTAACAAAATCAATTGAAGGCGGAAAAACCTATTTTGGAACTCCGGCAATAGAATCAAGAGAACAGTTGAAACAATTAGCCAATATTAAGAAAATTCCTGAAATTCTAAATAAATTGAAGTAATATGTCTATAAAAGAGTTTGTTCAAAAATTTTATAAGTCGGATGCCTTAATTGATAGCGAAGTTCTAAAAACCTATTTGCATCCTGATGTTATCATTGAATGGAATAGTAGTAAAGGATTTATCGAAATGAATTATGATTCGATAGTTGAAATGGCGAACGAACTAAGCAGGGCATATGTACGTTCTAAAGTTAGAATCAGTCATATTATAGCCGAAAATGACTTGGTTTCAGTACGTTATTCTCATTATGTAAAAACAATCGAGAATCCTCGCGAAGAGATGTTACTGGCACATTTTTCTACTATCTGGCAGATAAAAGACGACAAACTTTACAGAGGTTATCAGATGAGTCAATTTTCTTAATATTTTTTTGATAATAAAAGAGACAAAATACATTACAAAACCTTATTTTTGCAACACAATTTTAAAAACTACATAAAATATATATCATGAGTGTTTTAGTTAATAAAGATTCCAAAATAATTGTTCAGGGATTTACAGGAAGTGAAGGAACTTTCCACGCTTCTCAAATGATTGAGTACGGTACTAATGTTGTTGGAGGTGTAACTCCGGGAAAAGGTGGAACAAGCCACTTAGACCGTCCGGTTTTTAATACAGTAAAAGATGCTGTTGACCAAGCTGGAGCAGATACTTCTATCATTTTTGTTCCGCCAGCTTTTGCTGCTGATGCAATTATGGAAGCTGCTGATGCCGGAATTAAAGTAATTATTGCTATTACAGAAGGAATTCCTGTAGCAGATATGATTAAAGCAAATAATTATGTTAAAGAAAGAAATTCTAGATTAATTGGACCAAACTGTCCAGGTGTTATTACTCCGGGAGAAGCTAAGGTTGGAATTATGCCAGGTTTCGTTTTCAAAAAAGGAAATGTTGGTATCGTTTCTAAATCAGGAACTTTAACTTACGAAGCTGCTGACCAGGTTGTAAAACAAGGTTTAGGAATCACTACAGCTATTGGTATTGGTGGAGATCCAATCATTGGAACTACAACTAAAGAAGCTGTTGAATTATTAATGAACGACCCTGAAACTGAAGCTATCATCATGATTGGTGAAATTGGAGGTCAGCTTGAAGCTGATGCTGCAAGATGGGTAAAAGCTGATGGTAACCGTAAACCAGTTATTGGTTTTATCGCTGGAGAAACTGCTCCTGCAGGTAGAACAATGGGTCACGCAGGTGCTATTGTTGGTGGTTCTGATGATACAGCTGCTGCTAAAAAACAAATTATGAGAGACAACGGAATTCACGTTGTTGATTCACCAGCTGAAATTGGTAAAAAAGTAAAAGAAGTACTTGGATAATCTTCAAGTCTCAAAATAATAAATTCCAAAAAAGTCTCAATATTTTGTTGAGACTTTTTTACATTTTAAAGACTGAGGCGAAAATGAAAAAAACTTAGCATCTCAGAACCTCAGTATCTTAGAAGCTTTAAAAAAGAAATATGTATAAAGAATTAGAAAAGTTTAAATCAAGTAATAGTTTTACTTTTACTGTAAATGATAGTTTAGAAGAAGTTTGCAATGCTCCGGAAGGAAGCGCTGGAATTTTTGTAGTTTATGAAATTGATGGTGATTCAAAAGAATTAATCATGGTGGGTTCTACAGGAACTGTTCAAAATGACGGAACTTTAAAAACAAAAAACGGCGGCTTATATGATAAGATAGTAAACGGACATCAGTTTGCTAAAACAGGAAGAAAATATTCTTGGCCGGCACAAATGAAATTAGAAAATATATCTGTTCTTGAAGTAGTTTGGTACGAAACTTTTAATGCAGATGTAAAAGCAATTCCAACGGCAGTTGAAGGACAGGTTTTGCAAAATTTCTTAAATGAAAATGCAAAATTACCTAGATGGAATGTGGCATTTTAAGAATAAATTTTTATGTTGAAATACAGTAAGCCCTGCTTGAATTTAAGCAGGGCTTTTTTTGTGTTTTATGCATCATTAAATAATTTTAATACTTAAACTTGATATGTTTAATAGAGTATAATCCTATTAATTATGATGTGGTTTTTATACAGATTGTAATTTTAACATTTCCTTAAGAACCCAGTAATAGCAATTAAAAGAGACAGTTTCTTGTATTAAGAAACTGCCTCTTTTGTGTAAAATAATTGTTTTTAAATATTTGCTTTTATATATTTATCGCACAAAATAAAATGATAATGTTAAAATAATGTATTCTATGCATTAAGAGATATTGTCTTTTTTATCCATTTATAAGCCCCCCGCGATTATGAAAACCCGAATCTTGCCAGTCAGTTCAATAGATGATATTACACTTTGGAATAATTTAAGAATTGGAGATGAGAAGTCATTTTCACTTTTATTTGAAAGATATTACAGTGATCTTGTTAGTTATGGAAATTCACTTTCTCCGTATGCTGAAAAGGTTCAGGATTGCGTACAGGATGTTTTTACAGATATCTGGGTTTACCGCAGTTCCTTACAGGAATCTGTTGTGGTAAAAGCTTATTTATTATCAAGCGTTCGTAAAAGAATAGCCCGTTTGTTCGAACGAGATCATATTTTTAGAAAAACAGCAAGTACAGATGCTATAGCGTTTCTTTTAGAATTTTCGGTAGAAAATGAACTATTAGACGACGATTATGCAACTAAAGAAAAAGTAATTTATCTTAACAAATTACTTAACGAATTACCTCCAAGACAAAAAGAAGCACTTTATTTACGCTACCATCAAGGTTTATCTGTCGAGCAGATTGCCGAAATGCTTGATGTTAATTATCAGTCGGCAAGTAACCTTTTATATCGTGGTTTGCTTACACTTCGTAAAGAATGGAAAGGTAATTTAGCCTTAATAATACTACTATTTTCAAGCACTCTTTAGAAAAAGTTAAGAAAACTTAAAAAAAATCTTAATTTGGTGAGTATATAATAAGAAAACTGTCCTCTATGTTTTTGTAACCTTATTTTTAGATGCAAAAACGTAATAAATATACCGAAATAGAAGATTTTTTATCTGACGAATCATTTCAATCGTGGGTTTTATTTAAAATCGATGAAGATGGTTGGGAAGAATGGACTTTAGAAAGCCGCCAGCGTGCCAAATTAGTTGAAGATGCACGATTAATGCTTTTGGCGATGAAAGTTCAGGAAAGCGAACTTTCGAATTCTGATATTCACAGAGCGTTGCAGGAAACCTGGAATAAAATTCGCGAAAAAGAAAATCAGGAAACTTTACAAAATCTTAAAGTTAGATCAATAAGAAGACAATTCCTTTCTGGAGTTGCTGCAGCATTGCTTATCGGCTTAATGTCTGCCTGGTTTTATACCAATTACTTTAAAGCAGATACTCAGATAGTTACTTATAAAGAACTTATTGAAGAAAATAACGAAGGTTTGGTTGAACAGACCAATAATTCAAATAAACCGCAAATTATCACATTATCAGACGGGAGTTCTGTTTTATTACAGCCCGAAAGTAAATTAAGTTATCCTAAGATCTTTACCGGAAACGAAAGAAAGGTATACTTATCAGGAGAAGGATTCTTTGAAATTAGTAAAAACCCCCAGAAGCCTTTTTTCGTTTATGCAAACGAAATTGTAACAAAAGTAGTCGGAACTAGTTTTAGAGTTAAGGCTTATTCAGACAGACCTGATGTTGAAATTCTTGTTCGCACCGGTAAAGTTAAGGTTAAATCAAATGACCTTGTTTCAAAATCCGAGAATGAAGAAATAGTACTGCTTCCTAATCAGGCATTGCGTTTTCAGAGAAGTGATTTGAAATTCAATAAAATTACAAACATTACACAAGATGCCGTTTTGGTTCAAAGTGTAGGGAATATAGAGCAGTTGAGTTTTGAATTTAATGATATTCCGGTATCTCAAATTTTTGAAACTATCGAGCAGGCTTATTTAGTAAATATCGATTATCCAAAAAACAAGTTGACAGACTGCCATTTAACAACATCACTGAGTGACCAGCCTTTAACAGAAAAATTAAAAATTGTTTGTAAAAGTATTGGTAACAACACCAGTTTTGAGATGAATGGAAACCAGATAATTATTACCTCAGACGGTTGTAATTAATTTCTTTTGGTGTAACTGTAATTGCACGGAAAAGATTCTTGTTTTTAATACATAAATTTTTCAAGTAATACCTTTCATTTTTCAGGAAAAATGTAATTTATTTCTTTTAATAATTCGCCAAAATAAACAAAAACTAAACTCAACCAAAAACAACCAAAATGCCTATGTAAAAATGAATACCATAAAAAAAAGTGCCGAAATGCTGTAACATTATCGACACTTATAAAGTTGAATTTCTCTCTGTAAAGAGCAATTCAATTGTTTCTTAAAATACACTCGAATCAGTATTAATCAAAACAAATCAAAATTATGAAAAAACCAGTTGTTAAACAACGATTACTCCATAGAATCATGAAAATAACACTATTTCAGTTTGTCTTGGCACTTGTGTTTTCAAGCTTTGCAATGGCAAATAATGTAAATGGGCAAAAAAATTAGATACCAAAGTTACAATTACAGTTGAAAATTTGACTCTTGATAATGCTTTGTCTAAAATTGAAAAGTCTGCGCATGTAAAATTTTCGTATAATTCAAGACTTCCTCAGTTGAGTAAAAAAGTAAGTATTGAGGCAAATCAGGAAACACTTTCAAGTATTCTGAGCAGAATTTTAGTGCCTTTTAATATCACTTTTTCTGAAGTTAGTAATCAAATTATTTTGCAGAAAACAACAACTGATCCTTTTGCAAGTGGTGACAATCATGAATCACTTTTTGAAGTATTAACTGCAGGTCCAATCATCAAAGGAAAAGTAACAGATCAGTCAGGAAGTCCACTTCCGGGTGCAACAGTTATGGCAAAAGGCACTAAAGTGGCTGTGTTAACAGACTTTGATGGTAATTTCGTTATCGAAATGCCGGCAAACTCAACAGGACTTGTTATTTCTTACGTAGGTATGGATACGAAAGAAATTGGTATTGAAAATGTAACACCAACTATTGTTCTTAGTGAAGTAGGGCAAAACCTAAAAGAGGTTGTGGTAACTACAGGTTACGAAAAAACATCCAAAAGAACTTTTACAGGAGCAATCAGCAAAATTTCCGGAGCAGAATTAAAAGTTGACGGGGTTGTTGATGTGAGCAGAATGATCGAAGGTAAAGCGGCAGGGGTTACGGTACAAAACGTAACAGGAACTTTTGGTACAGCTCCAAAAATTACAGTTCGTGGATCATCTTCAATTTTTGGAGATACAAAACCTTTATGGGTAATTGATGGTGTTGTTCAGGAAGATATCATCAACATGTCATTTGCAGATTTAGCATCTGGAAACTCAGAAACATTATTAAGTTCATCAGTAGCAGGTTTAAATGCAAACGATATTCAAAGTATTGAAATCCTTAAAGATGCATCGGCTACTTCCATCTATGGTTCAAGATCATTAAATGGAGTAGTGGTTGTGACAACAAAACAAGGACGTAGAGATGCTCCTTTAAAAATCACGTATGGTTTAGAACAGACAGTAAGAACAGTTCCAAACTATGGCCAATATGATATTTTAAATTCTCAGGAATCTATGAGTATCTTAAAAGAAATGGAACAAAAAGGGTATTTAGATTTGCCTTCAACAGTAAATGGAAGATATGGTGGAGCATATAACATTTTAGGAAGAGCAATCAATACTTATGTACCTGAAACTGGAGGATATTTAGTTAATAATGATCCTGTTAGCCGTAATAATTTCTTGAAAAAATACGAGTTAGCCAATACAGATTGGTTTAATGTTTTGTTTAGGCCATCTATTACACAAAACCACTCTTTAAGTTTTTCTGGTGGTGGAAAAAACAACACATTCTATGCGTCTTTAGGATATTATACAGATCCGGGATGGACTATTGCTGATGATGTAAAACAAATTTCAAGTAACATCAAAGGAACATTTTATGTAAATGATAAATTGAATATTACCTTATCTACATTGGCATCTGTTCGTGATCAGGGAGCTCCTGGAAGTTACGAAAGTGAAAAAGACGTTGTTTTTGGTAAAGTAACTCGTGATTTCGACATCAACCCATTCAACTATGTATTAAATACAAGCAGAACTTTAAGACCTTATGATGATAACGGAAACTTAGAGTATTACAGAAACAACTGGGCTAAGATGAACATCATCAACGAATTGGCAAACAACTTTATGGAAATTGAAGTAAAAGATATTCGTTTCCAATTAGATTTAGATTACAAAATTACGCCGCATTTAACGTATAACTTAACAGGTTCTGCTCGTTATGCAAACACAAGCCGTGAGCACAAAATCTTAGAAAACTCAAACGTAGTTGGAGCGTATAAAGCTGGAACTCCTGATGGAGAAGATGGTGTAAATACTTTAGTAAGAGATGAAAATATTTTCTTATACCAAGATCCAAATGATTTAACAGCACCAAAAGTTTCTGTTTTACCAAATGGAGGTTTCTTAAGAAAATTCACAAACGACATGACATCTTATAACTTAAGAAATAGTGTTAATTACAGAAATATTTTTGCAGATAAACACGAAGTAGAAGGTTTATTTGGTACAGAGATGAGAGTTGTAGACAGAACAAGCGATCAGTTTACAGCAGCAGGTTTACAATACGACAGAGGTTTAACAGCATTTACAGATCCTAGAATTATCGAAAAAATCATCAACGGAGGAGATTCTTACTATGGATTTAATGAAGAAAAAGAAAGAACAGTAGGTTTCTTCGGAAAAGTAGGTTATACATACGATCGTCGTTATACAGCTTCTGTTACAGGACGTTATGACGGATCTAACAGACAAGGAAACAGCGATTCATCTAGATGGTTACCAACCTATACTTTCAGTGGAAAATGGAATGTTGCTGAAGAAAAATTCATGAAAGACGTTGAATCTATCAATACATTAGCATTTAGAGCTTCTTACGGTTTAACAGCTACAGCTGGACCGGCTACAAACTCTTTAGCGATTTACAAAAGTTATGTTACAGATCGTTTTAATCTTGATGACAGAGAAACTTCTATCAGAATTGATGAATTACAAAACGGTGATTTAACTTGGGAGAAACAATTCGAAACGAACATCGGGATGGATCTTGGAATGTTCAACAACAGAGTACAATTAACAACAGATGTTTACCGTCGTAAAGCATTTGACCTGGTTGATTACGTAATTACTTCAGGTATTGGAGGACAAAGAGTTAGACAAGGTAACAATGCCGATATGGAAACTAAAGGTTTAGAGGTTGGAATTACAACTAAAAACTTTGACGGTAAAGATTTTAAATGGTCAACATCTCTTAACTTTTCTGTTTACCACCAGGAAATTACTAAGTTAGAAAACACACCAACAGCATTTGATTTAGTAGATTCTAACGGAGGAAATACAGTAGGACATCCAAGAAATTCAATTTATTCTTACCAGTTTACAGGTTTAAATAATCAAGGTTTACCAACTTTTATTTTACAGCCGGGTGCAGAAAATAACATTACAGATGCCAACTTTCAGGACAATTTAGATGTTACTAAATACTTGAAATACGAAGGATCAATCGAACCAAACAAATCTATTGGTTTAGCCAATACATTTACATACAAAAACTGGTCATTATACGTGTTTTTCGTAGGTTCTGGAGGAAACAAAGTACGTTTAAACCCTGTGTATGACAGTACTTATGATGATTTAACTGTATTTACAAAAGATTTCACAAATCGTTGGATTAACCCTGGAGATGAAAACTTTACAAACGTTCCGGTTATTGCAGACAGACGTTTAAATGCAAACTATGGAGGAGAGCGTACATTAGCAAGAGCATACAATACATACAACTATTCAGATGCTCGTATTGCAGATGGAGATTTCATTCGTTTGAAAAACATTTCATTAAGCTGGGAATTCCCAAAAGATTTCAAGAAAAAACTGGGACTAAGTACTTTTACATTAAAAGGTTCTGCAGTTAACCCATGGTTAATTTATTCAGATAAGAGATTAAACGGTCAGGATCCTGAGTTCCGTAATTCAGGAGGAGTTGCTTTACCTGTTACATCTCAATACACTTTTACTTTAAACCTTTCATTATAATAGTCAAAAACATGAAAAACTTAAAAATAGCTTTATCCCTATTAATACTAATAAGTATTACTAGCTGTGATGATTTCCTTTCGGAAAAACCAGATAACAGAACAGAAATTGACACGCCTGAAAAAATTTCAGAATTGTTAGTTGAAGCCTATCCGCAAATGAGTTATTTTGATATTGCTGAAACAATGTCGGATAATGTTTTTGACAGTGGAATGGTTCAGACTCTTATAAAAAATGAGCAGAACTATAACTGGGAAATGCAGACAGAAACTACAGATATAGATACTCAGGCTTACTATTGGGATGCATGTTACAGAGCTATTGCTCACGCTAATAAAGCATTAGAAGCAATCGAAGACTTAGGAAGCCCTGCAAGTTTAAATCCACAAAAAGGAGAAGCATTAATGGCAAGAGCATATTCTCATTTTATGCTGGTTTCATTTTGGTCAAAACGTTATAATCCGGCTACAGCTTCTACAGATTTAGGAGTTCCGTACGTTACAAAACCGGAAACAGAATTGATCACAAAATACAAAAGAAACACAGTAAGAGAAGTTTTTGATTTTATTGAAAAAGATATTGAAGACGGTTTAAAATTAGTTACTAATAACTACAAACAACCAAAATTCCACTTCAATGTAAACGCATCAAAAGCTTTTGCCAGCCGTTTTTATTTAGTAAAAGGAGATTGGGACAGAGTTATAGAGTTATCAGCAGATTTAGGTTCTAAACCAGTAGGAAAATTAAGAGACTTTCCATCTTATGATTTATTAAGTGCTGTAGATCAGAGATTAGCTTATGCAGATAGTAATGCCGAAACAAACTTATTAATCGTTTCAGCAAATTCAATCGTGAGCAGATCTTACTATTCAAACCGTTTTTATCTTTCAGGAGCAAGATACCCAGAGATTTTTGGTACAGCAACAAGCCCATACCTAAAACCTTGGTATTATAATTTCTATTCATCAAACAGCAGTATAACGGTATTTATGCCTAAATTTTATGAATATTTCAAATATTCGAATGTAACAGCAGGAATTGGGGATCCATATGTTGCAGAAGTTTTATTAAGTAACGACGAGTTTTTCTTAAACAGAATCGAAGCTCACGTTATGAAAGGAGATATCGCACTTGCAAATGATGAATTAGATTATTTCTTATCAACAAGAACTGTTGGGTATGTTGCTGCTGATAAATTAACAGAAGCAAAAGTTGTAGCAAAATATCCTGTAATTGCAGATGAATTCACACCATTTTATACGTTAACACCAGTGCAGACATCTTACATTAAAGCAATTGCAGAAACAAGAAGAAGAGATTTTGTACACGAAGGAATGAGATGGTTTGATGTAAAACGTTTCAACATAGTTGTCAACCACGAAACAGCAAACAAACCAGTAAATACTTTAGTAAAAGACGACAACAGAAGAGCATTACAAATTCCGTTGCATGCATCAAACACTGGAGTTGAATTAAATCCTAGATAATCTTAAAAATTAAAAACTTATGAAACTATTCAAATACAATAAATTTGCTTTTATGGCTATGGTTTCTGCAGCTCTAATTTCGTGTGCAAGCGATGATCAGCCGGGAGAAAGTCAATTAGATTTTACACAGCCAACAAAAACTGCTCTTGATAACTGGATTACAACTACTTATTTGAATCCTTACAATATCAATGTACAATACAAATGGAACCAAAATACAGTCGATAACAGCCGTTATTTGTTTCCGCCAACAGTAGATAAAGTAAAACCGGCACTAGAAATCGTTGAAGAAATCTGGCTGAAAAGCTACTCAACAATTGGAGGAGCAGATTTTGTTAAAAAAATTGCGCCAAGAGAAATTGTTTTAGTTGGAGGAGTAAACTTAAACAGCGTAGGAACAAGAACTTTAGGTCTTGCCGAAGGCGGACAAAGAGTAACATTGTTTGAAACAGATTATATTGATAAATCTGATCGTGATAATGTTTCTGAATTTATCCATACCATTCAGCACGAGTACATCCATATCTTAAATCAAAATAAACCTTTTGATGAGAAATCGTGGGCAGCAGTAACTCCTGTAGGATATACTGCAGACTGGTATAACTATGATATTCCGGAATCTAACGAAATCGGATTTATTACAAGTTACGCCAGATCAAATATTAATGAGGATTTTGCTGAAACAGCTTCAATGATTTTAATTTATACAAAAGCACAATATGAGGAATTTTTAGACGGAATTCAAAGCCCTTTTGCTTATCAGGCATTGAAAACAAAAGAAGCTCTTGTAGTGAAATATTTCAAAGAAGCATTCAATATGGATTTTTATGCTTTAAGAGACGAAGCTGAGAAAAACACAACAAGTGTAATAAACAACTAAAAGAAGTATCATGAAAATAAAAAACATATTTAAGTATTTATTTGCAGCTATTCTGATACTGCATTTAAGCGCCTGTAATGATAATACAGATGCTGAACAATTATTTAATGAAACGCCAACTGAACGTTTAAACGCTCAGAAATCTGAACTAAGCGAAGCTTTACTTTCTTCTCAATTTGGATGGAAAGCAGTTTATTTTACAGATAATACAGTTTTAGGAGGATATACACACTTATTTAAGTTTGCTCAGGACGGAACTGTAGAAATGGCTTCAGATTTTGATGCTGATACTAACGTTTACGAAAGTGAATATGCGATTCAGTTAGGAAGTACTGTAAGTTTGACATTTACAACAAAAAACAGAATTCACCTTTTATCAGAATCTGATAATTATCCAATTCCGGCATTAAGAGCAAAAGGATATTTAGGAGATTTTCAGTTTTTATACTACGGACAAGAAAATGGCGAAATCATTTTTAAAGCAAACAGAAACGGAACTGAAATTCGTTTTGTAAAAGCAACTGCAGATGACTGGACAAATTTGTCTCAAAATCTGGTAATGGAACAAAACGTTATTGGAAGCGAAGAAAGACCACTTTTCAGATTATTAGAGACAACTGACGGAACAACTACACATCAATTTGATTTTTCTTTTAGTGAAGTAACTCGTTTTGCAGAGTCAAATTCTATCGAAAGCGGTTATTCGGTAAGCTATAATTTAGGAGTAGGATATTCTCCAACCGGAATTGTAGTAAGCCCGGCTGTAGAAGTAGGAGGACAGAAGCTGACAACATTTGTATACAATGATGCTGACGGAAGTTTTACTGCAACCGGAACAGGCGGAGTTAAAGCAACAATTAAATATTCTAGTAAACCATTAATTCTAACAGACGATTACAAGAATTTCTTAGATGCTAAACCTCAAATGGTTTTAGGATATATTGCTGCCAACCTGTATACAGCGCCAACTACTTCAACATTAGCTAAATCATTGTTAGATGAAGTAAATGCAACATTACCTGCAAACCAAAAAATAAGCAGAGTTCAAATTTATTTCAACTCTCCTTACGGTAATTACATTGAATATCGTTTTTCTGGCGGAAAACCAAGTTTGTACCACAACTTTACCACAAGCGCTGATGATACAAATAAAACCATTTTGTTTACTCATGATTCATGGGATAATGGTGCGGCGTATATTCCGGCTCCGGCATTCCTGAAAAATCTTGACGATCAGTTTTTCAACGCTGCTGGTCTTTACATTAAGAAAGAATCATTTAAAATTACCTATTCTAACACCGTTTACACGCTTACAAGCGCTGCAAGTAACTTTAGAATCACAACATATCAATTATAGTAATTTTTAGTTTTAATTTTTATTTTGGAGGAAGCAGCTCATTCATTTGAGCTGTTTTTTTCTATTAAGACTTAAAGTGGTTTCTAAAATAGAATTATTCATGAAAAAATATATAACATCGACAAACATTGTTTTCCTTTTATGGGGTTTAGTCCTTCTGGTATTATCATGGTTTTTTCCAGAATATGTTACAGGTTATTTAATTCTCTCTATTTCAATAATGATTCCATTAGCAATTATTAAAATGATAAAAATGAGAAGAGAAGATAAAATCAACGGCACAACATTATTTAAAGAAGCAATTTATAGAATGCTATTTATGTCGGCAGTTCTTATCATGATATTTTATATTACAAAGCAAAATCACGTATAAAAATTTAGTTTTATTTATTTTGAGGAAAGCAGTTCAATTTTTTTATTGAGCTGTTTTTTTTTATTTCTGATAAAAGAAAATTACTTACGTTTTTTACAATTCAAATTTTATTAAATGCCCAAATACTCTATATTTGTAATTCAAAAAATAAAAACGAATACCTTAATATGAAATTACTAGAAGGAAAAGTAGCAATCATTACTGGCGCCAGCCGCGGAATTGGTAAAGGAATTGCAGAAGTTTTTGCTAAACACGGAGCAAACGTAGCATTTACATATAGTTCATCTGCTGCATCTGCAGAAGCACTTGAAGCAGAATTAAATGCTTTAGGAGTAAAAGCAAAAGGTTACCAATCTAACGCAGCTGATTTTAATGAAGCGCAGACTTTTGTTGACGCTGTTTTAGCTGATTTTGGAACAGTTGATATTTTGATTAACAATGCCGGAATCACAAAAGACAACTTATTAATGCGTATGTCTGAAGCTGATTTTGACCAGGTTATTGATGTTAACTTGAAATCTGTTTTCAATATGACAAAAGCAATCCAAAAAACTTTCTTAAAACAACGTGCAGGTTCTATTATCAATATTAGTTCAGTAGTTGGGGTTTCTGGAAATGCAGGTCAGACAAATTACGCAGCTTCAAAAGCAGGAGCAATTGGTTTTACAAAATCTGTAGCTCTTGAATTAGGGTCTCGTAACATTCGCTGCAACGCAATCGCACCAGGTTTCATCGAAACTGAAATGACGGCAAAATTATCAGAAGATGTAGTAAAAGGATGGAGAGAAGGTATTCCGTTGAAACGCGGCGGAAGCCCGGAAGATGTAGCAAACGCTTGTCTTTTCTTAGCTTCAGACATGAGTGCATACGTTACAGGACAAGTTCTAAATGTTTGTGGAGGAATGCTTACCTAATAAGTTGATTGTTGATGGTTTTTAGTTTATAGTTAACAACCATAAACCATAAACTAACAACCAAAAACTAAAAATAAATATGACTACAAACACAATTTTATTATTATTACTTTCTTTAGTAATAGCAGGTGGTTTGTCGTACTTTCAATATTTTTACAAAGCCAAAAACAAATCAAATCTGATTTGGTTTTTGGCTTTTTTACGTTTTCTTGCCATCTTTGGGTTATTGGTTTTATTGATAAATCCGATAATATCTAAAAGTTCTCTTGAAATTACCAAAACGCCATTAGCAATTGCGGTAGATAATTCAAGTTCGATAACAGCTTTAAAATCAGATAAAAAAGTAGTTGAGTTATATCAAAAACTGATTTCAAATCCGGCATTAAAAGAAAAATTCGAAATTCAGTCTTATCAGTTCGACGACGAATTCAAAACTTCAGATAAATTTGATTTCAAAGGAAAACAAACTAATCTGGATGAAGTTGCCAGGAATTTAAAAAGCATCAACAAAAACCTGACTTTCCCAACCGTAATTATTACCGATGGAAATCAAACTACAGGAAACGACTACGTTTACAGATTCGATCCTGCTAATAAAGTTTATCCTTTGGTTGTAGGAGATACAACCACGTTTTTTGATTTAAAAATAAATCAGCTAAACGTAAACAAATACGCCTTTCATAAAAATAAATTTCCGGTAGAAGTTTTTCTGCAATATGCCGGAGACAAACCTACAACTGCTGATTTTACAATCTCACAAGGAAATTCTATTGTAGCAAAAGAAAAAGTTTCATTTTCACCATCCAAAAAAACAGCTTCTTTAAATTTACTTTTACCAGCTGATAAAGTAGGACTGCAGATTTTTAGAGCCAATATTTCATCTGGATCAAAAGAAAAAAACAGCTACAATAACATCAAAAATTTTGCAGTCGAAATCATCGATCAAAAATCAATAATAGCAATAGTTTCTGCGATAAATCATCCTGATATTGCAGCTTTAAAACGCTCAATTGAAATTAATGCACAGCGTAAAGTGATTTTGGTTAAACCAAATGATATCAATCAATTACAAGAAGCTTCTGTTCTGGTTTTGTATCAGCCGACATTTGCTTTCAAACCCATTTTTGACAACAACAAAATTGCAGGAAGAAACACCTTAATCATAACAGGAAACAGTACCGATTTTAATTTTTTAAATCAGCAGCAAAACAATCTGATTTTCAAAATGAGCGGACAGATCGAAGATTATTTATCAGAATTTCAACCGCAGTTTAATCTGTTTGCTATTGATAATATTGGTTTTGAAAATTTCCCGCCATTACAAAATGCATTCGGAACCATTTCTACAAACGGAAATGTATCGGTTTTACTTTCTTCAAAAATCAGAAATGTTTCTACAAATGCGCCTTTATTGGCATTCGCCGAAAACCAAGGCAAACGAACTGCTTTTCTTTTAGGAGAAAACAGCTGGAAATGGCGTTTGCAAAGTCATATTGATAATCAGTCATTTGAAAAATATGATGTTTTTGTAGACAAAATAATTCAGTATTTAGCAACATCGGCTTCAAAAAAATCTTTGGTAGTTTCACATGAAAGTTTTTATAATTCTGGAGAAGAAATTGTGATCAACGCACAGTATTTCAACAAGAATTATGAGTTCGACGAAAAAGCAAGATTAACAATCACAGTTACAAATGCTGAAACCAAGCAGGTTAAAAATTACGATTTATTAAAAGGAAACAATTCATTCTCAGTAAATTTAGAAGGATTAACAGCCGGAAAATATAATTTTACAGTAAAAGAATTAAATTCAAATACATCATATTCAAGCCATTTTGAAATTTTAGATTTTGATATCGAAAAACAATTCGTAAATCCGGATGTTTTGAAATTGAAGCAATTAGCGTTACAAACCAACGGAAAAGCCTATTTTGAAAATCAGGCAGATGATTTGATTAATACACTTTTAGAAAACAAAGAATACAAATCAATAGAGAAAAACGTTTCTACAAAAACGCCAATAATTGATTGGGTTTGGTTATTGATCTTAATTGCGGCTTTATTGACAACAGAATGGTTTGTTAGAAAATATAATGGGCTTTTGTAATGTTAATCTATAAAGTCCCTAAGGGACAAAATGAGCATAAAATATTGATTTTGCTACCGATATTTAATCTCTACGAGATTTTTTTCGTTATATGGTTTGCTAATTTTTTCATTACATGTTTTTGCTATTTCATGAAATAAAATTCTATCAAGAATTCTACATAAAAAAAACTCCGTTAGGAGTTTCATATCGGTAGAAAAAAATATGACCACCAAATAAATTTGTCCCGTAGGGGACTAACTATACTAAATTTAATTTCGTGTAAATTCGTGAAATCAGTGTTTCACATTAAATAATAATATGGATTTCAGGCTAAAAGTATTTTATACCGTTGCGCTCCGTCTTAATTTTACTAAGGCTGCAAGTGAATTGTATATTACACAGCCGGCAGTTTCAAAACACATTCAGGAACTCGAAGAAACCTATAAAACCAAACTCTTTGAACGAAACGGTTCTAAAATTGCCTTAACTCCGGCCGGAGAAATTCTGCTAAAACATACTAAAGAAATCTTCGAAATTTACCGAGAAATCGATTTTGAAATGAGCTCTTTTATCAGCGAACGTCAAGGTTTACTGCGGTTAGGAGCAAGTACGACAATTTCCCAATATATCATTTCTCCCGTTTTGGCACGTTTTCATCAAAAGCAAAAAGACATAAAAGTCAATTTGTTAAATGGAAATACAGAACAAATTGAAAATGCTTTGATCAATAAAGAAATCGAAATTGGCATTGTCGAAGGACAGTCAAAAAATCAATCCATAAAATATATTCCGTTTTTAAAAGACGAATTGGTTTTAGTCTGTAACAGTAAAAATCCGTTTGTAAAGCAAAATGAGATTTCGTTAAACGATTTAAAATCAATGAAATTTATAACACGTGAACGTGGTTCCGGAACACTTGAAGTTATAGAATTTGCATTGAAAAACGCAGGTTTAAAATTTTCAGATTTACAAATCGAAATGCAGTTAGGAAGCACGGAAAGTATAAAATCCTATCTTTTGAATTCGGATTGTTTTGCGTTTATGTCGATTCATGCTGTAAGTAAAGAATTGAAAAACAAAGAATTGATTGTTTTAGATGTCGAAAAATTATCTGTAGAAAGATACTTTTATATTATTACTTTATTAGGAAAATCAGACCCTTTATCAGAATTGTTTATTCAAAACATTGCCAATCATTATAACTTGAAGTTATAGCCGATTGTATTTTGCGATTGGCGATTTCCATTTAATCGTTGCAACTTTGCAGAGTAAATATCAATTACTCTATTTTGAAAACAAAACAACAAACCACTTCACAATTATTTGAAATTAATCATTTTCTGCAGCAATTCATTTTCGCAGTCATAATAATATTGTGTTTATTTTCGATAATTTCGCCGCCAGCAGCCTTATTACTTGGCGTTATAATGGTAAATGTTTTTGGGAATCCATTTTTAGAATTCAACCATAAAGCCGTTACATTTTTATTACAGTTTTCAGTAGTAGGTTTAGGTTTCGGAATGAATGCTTCAAACGCGTTTTCTGCCGGAAAAGAAGGTTTCGCTCTAACTGTTTTTTCAATTTTCAGTACAATAACTTTCGGTTTTCTTTTAGGAAAATGGTTAAAAACCGAGAGAAAAACATCGCACTTAATCTCATGCGGAACTGCAATTTGCGGCGGAAGTGCGATCGCAGCAATTTCTCCTGTAATAAAATCAAATGAAAACCAGACATCAATTGCTTTAGGCGTTATTTTTATTCTCAACTCAATTGCACTTTTTGTCTTTCCTTTTATTGGCCATCAGCTGGGTTTATCTCAAAAAGATTTCGGATTATGGTGTGCAATTGCCATTCACGATACAAGTTCTGTTGTTGGCGCGGCCAATAAATACGGCGCAGAAGCTTTGCAGATTGCCACAACCGTAAAACTAGCAAGAGCTTTATGGATAATTCCAATTTCGCTTTTAACAGCAGTTGTTTTCAAAAATAAAAACTCCAAAATCAAAATTCCGTATTTTATTGGTTTGTTTGTTTTAGCCATGCTTATAAATTCTTATGTTCCGCAAGTTGGTGTTTTTACGCCGCATATTGTAAACCTAGCTAAAATAGGATTAACTATAACACTGTTTTTAATTGGTGCGACTTTAAATGTAAATACTTTAAAATCAGTAGGAGTAAAGCCTTTACTGCAAGGTGTTTTTCTTTGGATATTTATCGCAGGATTAAGCTTGTCTGCTATTATTTATCTGGCTTAGATTATTTTACGTTTGTGAATTTTACGATTGGTTTATCAATCATTTTATATGATTTTCCTTTAAACGAAAAACGTCTTTCAATTTCAAAATTGAAGGACTTTTTTGTTTTTGCCATTGCTGCAATTTCATCTGGGATTGGCGCTTCAAATTCATCATTTGCTTGTGCTGCTTTATCAAAAGAGCCCTTTGTTTTGATGATTATATCTCTAAAATGCTTTTTAGTGTTATCGTTAACAACCGTGTAAAATCCTGAAATATTTATGCTTGCGACATTTGTAAGTTGATATTGAGGAACTTCTAATATTGATTGATATTTGCCTTCAAATCCGGCTACAAGATAAAGATATCCTTCAAAAGGTCCGCCAGCGCCTCCGTTAACATGCAATAAAGTAAAAGCAAACTGATCTTCGCCAATTTCCACAAGTTTGGGTTTTGGTGCCTGTGAGAAAGCGCCAAATGCTGCAACTGCGGGCTGAAAAGATCTCATTTCCCAGATATTTCCGTTTTTGGCAAATTTTGCTACGCCTATTAGACCGCCGGAAAAACGTCCGGTTTGTAAACCATCCGCATCATAATAAGAATGATTAAAAAATAATAATTTAAACTGGTTTTCTTTAGAATCAGAATAATCAATATTAGCCAGAAGTCTGGTTGCAACGCCGCTTCCGTAAGGAAATAACTGATCGCCTTCGACTTCGTTCACATCAGTAAAAGAAGAAGGTTTGCAAGATTTGCAATTCCAGCTTATAAAAGTATTATGGTCAGAAAGATTATAAATTTTTCCTGGAAACAATTTCTGCATTGTTTTTACTCCATCAAACGGATCGGAAATTTTAAGAACTCTTTTCGGGTTTAAAATAGTATCGCTTACGTTTTTTAACTGAATATCTTCAACTTGTCCATAAGATATTGATACGAAAAGCAGGGAAAAAATAGAAATTTTAATCAAAAATTTAAGGCGCATATTTGTAAGATTTAATGTCTTAACAAACATACGAAGAAAAAAATCGAACTTAAGCTTATATCTAATATATGCTTTAAAAAATTATAATAATTAAATTAAAATAATCTTAAAGGCATGTCTTTTAAATTATCTTTAAATAAGGTAACTTTGCCTTCCAAATACAAATACAAATGAAAAACTTCAAAATGAGACCAAGGTTAATTACATTCTTCGTATTAATCATTGGTTTTTTTACCCTGTCATGGGGAATTGTTGGCCATGAAAGAATCAACAAAGCAGCCGTAATGGCATTACCACAACAACTTCAGGTATTTTTTTACAATCACATTGATTTTATTACACAAGAAGCTTCTGTTCCGGACATTCGTAAATATGCTTTAAATTATAAAGAAGAAGGTCCGAGACATTATTTTGACATGGAAAACTTCGGTGCAGCTGATACTTATCCGCAGACATTAGAAGAAGCAAAGCAAAAATACGATGCTAAATTTTTAAGCGATAACGGAATTTTGCCATGGTATATTGAAGATATGATGGCAAAGTTAACTAACGCTTTTAAAAATAAAAACAGAGCAGAAATTTTATTTCTTGCTGCAGATTTAGGTCATTATATTGGTGATGCACACATGCCTTTGCATACTTCTGCTAATCACGACGGACAATTGACTGATCAAAAAGGAATTCATTCTCTTTGGGAAAGCAGACTTCCTGAATTATTTGTTAAAAACTATAAATTAAATGTTCCTCAGGCGCATTATTATGAAGATGTTCATAAAGCCATTTGGGATATGATTAATGATACACACAGTTTAGCTCAGCCATTATTGGATATTGACAAAAAGTTAAGAACAGCAACACCTCAAAATCAGGTTTTTGTACTTGATGCAAATGGTAACGTAACGAAAACAAAATACAATACGGCTGTTTTCTCTGATGATTATGCTAAAAAACTACACGAACAATTGAACGGAATGGTTGAAAGCCAAATGAGAAAAGCTATTGAAGCTACAGCAAGTTTTTGGTACACTGCGTGGGTAAATGCAGGAAAACCAGATTTAAGTGATTTAGATTCTTCTGCCGTTACACAAAGAAACAATCAGGCTTTAAGAGACGATTTGATCTTATACAAAAATGGAAATTTATTCGGAATGAAAAATCAAAACGATTAATTTTCATTTCACTTTAATAAACAAAAGCCTCAAGTTCACAGAATTTGAGGCTTTTTTAATATGCTTATTTTATTTTGGCATAAAGCTTATCTTTTTTTAAGTCTTTGAATTGATATTCTTTTTCTTTTAATACATACGAAGCTGACTGATAGTAGGATATAGTTTCGTTTACTAAATCTTTGTTTACTGTTTTCAGCGGAATTTCATCATAATGTATTTGATATTCAGGAGAAATACCTGCTTCAGGTTTTAATTTTAATTGAAACTGTTTTATTTGTTGCTTTGGAGATAAAATTGTCAAAACATTATCTTTTATTAAACCTAAATCCTGATAAGTAGCGATAAAAGCTCTTGATTTATAAGAAGGTTTAAAAACATCCTGACCATAAAATTTGCTGTTGTAATCAAAATGCAGTAAACCGAAAAGCGTAGGCATAAGATCAATTTGCGACATTAATTTATTAAACTTTTCAGGTTTTTCATTAGGCATATAAATAAAAGCCGGAATTCTGTATTTATCCAGCGGAAGTTCCGTTTTTCCAGCACTTGAAGCGCAGTGATCAGCAACAATTACAAAAACCGTGTTATTAAACCAAGGCTGTTTGCGAGCCATATCAAAAAACTTTCTAAGAGCATAATCAGTATATTTTACGCCGCCGTCACGGGATTTAATATCGCCCGGAATATCAATTTTATTATTCGGATACGTAAACGGTCTGTGATTACTTACCGTCATAATATGATTAAAGAATGGTTTCTTCTGTTTGGCTTCGCCATTCATTATCTTGATCGCTTTATTGTACATGTCTTCATCACAAACGCCCCAAACATTAGAAAAAGTAATTTCTTCTGGAGAAAAACTCGATTTGTCGACAATTTCGTAACCGTTGCCAGTATAAAAATCCTGCATATTATCAAAAAAAGCATCTCCGCCGTACATAAATTTCACATTATAACCTTTGTCTTTAAAAACGGCTCCTGTAGAAAATTTGTTTTTATTATCATCTCTTTTTACCACACTTTCTCCCGCAGTTGGCGGAATACATAAAGTTACAGCTTCAAGTCCGCGCACCGTACGGTTTCCGGCTGCGTACAAATTCGTAAACTGAAGACTTTTTTGAGATAAACTGTCTAAAAACGGCGTTATGTTATTTTCATTTCCATACGTTTTCATGAAATCGGCACTTAAACTTTCTATGGTAATTAAAACAACATTTTTATGGTTTTCTACAGAATCATTAGAGATTTTCTGCATTGTATTTTCTCCCGAAATAGCAGGAAACTGTTTCTGTAAAATAGCAAAAGCTTCCTGATTTGGCATGGTTTTATAAAATTTAAAATAGTCTAATTTACTGTTTTCAAAAGCCAGAAAAAATTTGTACAAACCATTAGACTGCAGTTCATTTACAAACACATTTTTTGAATTTTCTGTTTTGGCTAAACTAGGAATAGCAAAAAGTGATACTATAAATAAAAGACTGTAAAAAACAGATATCTGGATTTTTTCATTAAAAGAAGGAATTTGATCAATATAATTCTTAGATCTTTTTATAATGAAATACGAAGCAATACCACTCACAAGAAACAGTGCTGAAAATATTGGAATTACCGGATAAGACTGCATAATATTACCAATAACTTCATTGGTATAAATAAGATAATTTACAGCAATAAAATTATATTTTACACCAAATTCATTCCAGAAAAAATATTCGCTTAAACCGTTTTGGAGAATCAGCAAAACGTATAAAAATATCACAAAAGAAAAAAGCCAGAATCTAAACTTTGTTCGCCATTCTGGCAGAAAAAGAAAAAGGGTAAAAAGGGCAGTTTTTAAACCGATAAATATTAAAACAATTCGGGGTAAAGCGCCTCCATATTCATCAAAAATGCTTTTTCCTGATAAAACATATAAAAAAGCAGCGATTAAAAATCCCAAAATAATATAACCAGACGGTTTATTGTATTTTGAATTTGATAAGAAAATAAGGTACAGCCAAAGAAAAGCCGAGGCAATTACAAAAACAAAAAAATCTGAGATCAGTCCTAAACCAAAAATCTTTAAGCTTTCGAGGAAACTAAAAGAACTCTGCGTTATAGGATGGAATAATAATACAATTCTAAGCATCAAACTTATTGAAAAATAGAATATTGCAAGATTATAAAAAGGCGAAAGTTTTTTGTAAAAAGTCATGGTGTTTATTTTTTACAAAATTAATTTCGAATTATGAATGCCAGATTAAGTTAGGCTTTTACCTTGCTTAGCTTAAACTTAATCTTTGCTTAAGAAGTAGTGATTTGATCTATTGATGTGATTTTAAGTCATTTCTGAGCTTTAAATTTCTATCTTTGAAGAATAAAAGAGATACAAATCTTGGAGTAAAAATAAACGATATGCATATTTTAATTGTTGAAGACGAACTGGGAATTGTTCAGTTTTTAGAACAAGGACTTCGCGAAGAAGGCTATTTGGTTACAACGGCAAATGATGGTTCAAAAGGTTTTGAATTAGTTCAAAATCATAAATTTGATTTGATTTTACTTGATTGGATGCTGCCTAAAATTAACGGACTTGATTTATGCAAAGCAATTAGAATTAAAGACAGCAAAACCCCAATTATTTTTTTAACCGCAAAAGATACAGTTCAGGAAACTATCGAAGGACTCAAAGCCGGGGCCAATGATTATATCAAAAAGCCATTTAGTTTTGAAGAACTGGTTGAAAGAATTAAAGTGCATTTTCGTCATAAAGGAGGAACAGAAAAGCTTACTTTAGGTACCATAACAATTGATCTTTCTAAACATATTGTTTTAAAAAATGACGAAGAAATTGCTCTAACGCAAAGAGAATTTGAATTACTGACGTATTTAATTAGAAATAAAGGAAAAGTATGCACCCGAAACCAAATTTTAAAAGATGTTTGGGAAATTAATTTTGAATACGATACCGGTGTTATTGATGTTTTTATGAATGCTATTCGTAAAAAACTCAACCTGAAAATTGAAGAAGATTATATAAAAACCATAAGAAGCGTAGGTTATATTGCTAACGAATTATAAATGAATCCACTTTCCTTTAAAAACAGAATTGCCTTAAATTATATCATAACGACCGGACTTCTTATTCTGATTGTGTTTTCGGTTATATATTCTATTGTAAAACATACCGTTTACAGTCATATCGATGAAAAAATCAAAGTAGAAATTCAAAATCATTTAGACGAAATCAAAGTCGAAAACGGAAAAGTGATTCTTATTGATGAAGAAGAATGGGATGAACGTGAACACAATACAGTAGATGTAAACCCGGTATTTGTTGAGTTTTTGGATTTAAATAAAAAAATTATTGAAAAAGCGCCTAATTTAAAAACCCAAACGCTCGAATTTCATGATTCGGTTATGAATAATCAGCTTTTTGATACCAAAATGGGAGATCATGCCATTCGTCAGATTCAGGTTGAACTAAATGTGCAAAACAAGAAATTTGGATATATAATCATAGCAATGTCATTAGCTGATTCAAAAATGGTTTTAAATAACCTTTTTGATATTATGAGTTTATCTTTTCTGGGTATTTTAATCTTATTGTTTTTTATTGCCCGTTTTTTTGCCGGCAGAAGTATTAAACCGATAAATGCAATAATAAACACTTCAGAAGTTATTACAAAAGACAATTTAAAAGCCAGGATTCCTCTGCCCAGAACACGTGACGAATTGTATACACTTTCTGATACCATAAATAATTTATTAAACAGAATTGAAGACGCTATAGAACGTGAAAAACAGTTTACATCTGACGCTTCGCATGAGTTAAGAACGCCTCTAACAGTCATTAAAGGAACACTTGAAGTGCTTATTCGTAAACCCAGAGATAATAAGGAATACGAAGATAAAATTAACTATTGTATTAATGAAGTAGATCATTTGAATATGCTCGTAGATCAGCTATTGACAATGGCAAGATTTGAGAATCAAAAACAGCAGGTTAACGAAGAAACGGTGTATTTAAATTCGGTAATTTTAGACGTTCTGACTTTAAATTCAGAGAAAATTAAAGCCAAAAACCTAAACGTAAAATTTGATGCCGGAACTAATTTTTACATTCAATCTGATAATTTTTTAGTAATAACCATATTTAGAAATATTATTTCAAATGCTGTTAAATATACAAATGCGGGTGAAGAAATATCAATTCTTCTTTTTAAAGAAGGTGCCAGTATAATTTGTAAAATTTCAGACAAAGGAATTGGTATTGCAAAAGCTGATTTAGAAATGATTTTCAATCCGTTTTTTAGAGCAAATCATACGAATCATCCTGAAATTAAAGGCGTTGGTTTAGGATTGTCTATTGTAAAAAGAATTACTGAACTGCTTCATATTAAGTTTAAAATCGAAAGCGAAATAGGACAGGGAACAACCGTAACTTTAGGATTTAATGAGGATTTGAAAACGTTATCGTAAATTGAAAATTTTCAATAGAAAAGCGGCTTCATATTTTTTTTAACAATAAACTATCGTTAAGTTATATTAAAAATTGCTTTTTTATGAAATTAACTAGTATATTTGCATCCGAATCAAAGAATTATAAAACAAACCAAACAATGATTTCAAATCAATTACATCATCATCATTTACATTATTGCTCTCAAGCGATGTGTTAATGGTATGCGTGTAAATCATCATATTTTAAAACCCGTTTGAGTACATCAAACGGGTTTTTTTATACCAATTCTTTGTACTCAAACTATTAATCAAACAACAACTAAAAAATGAGTACTTTAAAAATTGCAATTCAAAAATCTGGTCGTTTAAACGAAGACAGTATTCAAATCCTGAAAGATTGTGGTATTTCAATTAACAACGGAATCGATCAGTTAAAAGCCGAAGCTTCAAATTTTCCTCTTGAAGTTCTATACCTTAGAAATTCAGATATTCCGCAATACTTAATCGACGGAGTAGTAGATTTAGCTATTGTTGGCGACAACCTTTTGGTAGAAAAAGGAAAAAATATCGAAGTCGTACAGCGATTAGGATTCTCTAAATGTAAAGTTTCAGTAGCGGTTCCTAAAACATTTGAATACAATTCAATACAAGATTTGGCAAATCTGCGAATCGCAACTTCTTACCCAAACACGGTAACCGAATATTTCAGCTCTTTCGGACTTACAGTTGATATTCACCAAATTTCAGGTTCTGTAGAAATTGCACCAAATATAGGTCTTGCAGATGCTATAGTTGATATCGTGTCAAGCGGAAGTACTTTATTCAAAAATAACCTGAAAGAAGTTGAAGTTATTCTGAAAAGTGAGGCAGTTTTGGCAGTTTCTCCTAAAGTTTCTCCTGAAATTCAAAAACACATTGACACGTTAAAATTCAGAATTCAGTCTGTTTTAAGAGCAAGAAATTCAAAGTATATTTTAATGAATATTCCAAATGAGAAAATCGACGCAGTTGGAAAAATCCTTCCAGTTTTAAGAAGCTTAACCGTTCTGCCATTAGCTCAGGAAGGCTGGAGCAGTGTGCACTCTGTAATTGACAAAGACACTTTTTGGGATGTAATCGACCAATTAAAAGAAGTAGGAGCAGAAGGAATTTTAGTTTGCCCAATTGAGAAAATGGTTCTTTAAAGTGCTTCGCACGCTTTAGGCAGTAAGCAATAGGCTTTAAGCTTTAAGCATGAAGAACATCAAATTTCAATTGAAGACAACAGCTTTGCGAACTTAATATTTTTCAATATAAAGAAGAGAAAAAAGCCTTGCGAACTTTGCGTTAAAAAAACACAACGATAATAAAGCCTAATGCCTACAGCTTATAGCCTAAAGCAAAAAAAAGCATAAAAATATGAATAAAATAAACAATCCAAAACCAGATACATGGTCTGAAATATTAAAAAGACCAACCCAAACTATTGATGATATTGAAGTTACAGTAAAAGAAATCTTCAAAGAAGTTCAGAAAAAAGGAGATGAAGCTGTGGCAAAATATACTTCAATTTTTGATGGAATTTCGTTAGAAAATTATCAGGTAACCGAAGAAGAAATAAAAGAAGCAATTAGTTTGATTCCGAATGAATTAAAAGAATCAATTCAGTTAGCAAAAAATAATATTTATAAATTTCACAGCGCTCAGAAAACTAACAAAATTGAAGTTGAAACGATCGATGGTGTAAACTGCTGGCAGGAAAAAAGACCAATTCAAAAAATTGGATTGTATATTCCGGGCGGAACAGCGCCTTTATTTTCAACCGTTTTAATGCTGGCGGTTCCTGCAGAAATTGCGGGCTGTAAAGAAATTGTATTGTGTTCTCCGCCAGATAAAAAAGGAAAAATAAATCCAGCGATTTTATACGCAGCAAATTTATGCGGAGTAACAAAAATCTTAAAAGTTGGAGGGATTCAGGCCATTGCCGGAATGACATTTGGAACGCAGTCAATTCCAAAAGTATATAAGATTTTCGGACCAGGAAATCAATTTGTGACGGTGGCAAAACAATTGGCAACGCAATTTGGAGTGGCAATCGATATGCCGGCCGGCCCATCAGAATTATTAATTGTGGCTGATGATACTGCAGTTCCGGCTTTTGTAGCTTCGGATTTATTATCGCAGGCAGAACACGGAACAGATAGTCAGGTAATTTTAGTTTCTACTTCAAAAAAACTAATTGATGATGTTGAGAAAGAAATCCAATCACAGTTAGAAGTACTGCCAAGAAAAGCAATCGCTGAAAAAGCAATCGAAAATTCGAAATTAATTTATGTTGAAAATGATCAGATTGCTTTAGATTTAATCAATGAATATGGTCCTGAACACTTTATAATCTGTTCAGAATACGATGATTTCTACTGCAATGGAATTGTAAATGCGGGTTCAGTTTTTATCGGAAATTATACTCCAGAAAGTGCGGGAGATTATGCCTCAGGAACCAATCATACTCTGCCAACAAATGGTTATGCGAAGAATTACAGCGGTGTAAACTTAGATAGTTTCATGAAATCAATGACGTTTCAGAAAATTTCTAAAGAAGGAATTCAAAATATTGGAAAAGCTATAGAATTGATGGCTGAAGCCGAAGGATTACGAGCGCATAAAAATGCAGTAACCTTAAGATTGAAGAGTTTAAAATAAAAGACAAAGAAAGATGAAAGAGGCAAGAACCAAGATTTTAATAAAGTCTTTCTTCTTGAATCTTGTTTCTTTCTTCTTAAAAAATAAAAAAATGAAATTCGATATAAATACAATAACACGTGAAAACGTAAAATCTTTAAAACCGTATTCTTCTGCGAGAGATGAGTTTGAGGATTTTGACACAGCCGATATGATTTTTCTGGATGCCAACGAAAATCCATATCAAAATGGTGTGAATCGTTATCCGGATCCGCAGCAGAATTCAGTTAAAGCTATTTTAGCCAAAAACAATAATACGAAACAAAGCCAGATTTTGTTAGGAAACGGAAGTGATGAAGTTTTAGATTTACTTTTCAGGGCTTTCTGCGAACCTAAAAAAGACAATATTATTTCGCTTCCGCCAACATACGGAATGTATGGTGTTTTGGCAAACATCAACGCTGTTGAAAACAGAGAAGTTTTGCTGACAAATGATTTTCAGCCACAAGTTGAAAGGATTTTAGAAACAGTTGACGAGAATACAAAAATCATTTTTTTATGTTCGCCAAATAACCCAACAGGAAATTCTTTTTCAGATGAAAGTGTGGTGAAGCTGCTTCAAAACTTTAAAGGTTTAGTTGTAATTGATGAAGCCTATATTGATTTTTCGGATAAAGAAAGCTGGCTGACAGAAATTGATGAATATCCGAATTTAGTAATTACGCAGACACTTTCAAAAGCCTACGGTTTAGCTGGAATTCGTTTAGGAATTTGCTATGCATCTGAAGAAGTAATTTCGGTTTTAAATAAAATTAAACCGCCTTATAACGTAAACGAATTAACGCAGCAAAAAGCTAAGGAGCGTTTAAAAGATTCAGATAAAATAAAACAAGAAATAGCTTCTATTATTGAGCAAAGAGAAGAATTGCTTAAAGTGTTACTTGAAGTAGATTTTGTTGAGAAAGTATATCCCACAGAAGCTAATTTTATCTTGGCAAAAGTAGATGATGCGAATAAAAGATACGATCAATTAATCGAAAAGGGAATCGTTATTCGCAACAGAACAACACAGCCTTTATGTGAAAATTGCCTTCGTTTTACAATTGGAACAAAAGAAGAAAATACGGTTGTAATTAGAGAATTGAAATTATTGAACTAGAAATTATTAGCCACAGATTAGAAAGATTAAAATGATTTCTTTCTGTGCGTGATTTTTAGCCACGAATTAAATTAGAGGAATTCGTGAATTTGTGGCTAAAAAAAATCATATTAATCTATGAAATCTGCGGCAAAACAAAAAAATATGAAAAAAGTACTTTTTATCGATCGTGACGGAACGATTGTTTTAGAACCTGAAAACTACCAATTGGACAGTTTGGATAAACTGGAATTTTATCCGAAAGCTTTTCAATATCTGGCTAAAATTGCTAATGAATTAGATTATGAACTGGCAATGGTAACCAATCAGGACGGATTAGGAACAGATAGTTTTCCAGAAGATACCTTTTGGCCAACCCAAAATTTTATTCTAAAAGCATTTGAAAACGAAGGAGTTGTTTTTGATGAAATCTTCGTCGATAGAACTTTTCCGGAAGAAAACGCGCCAACACGAAAACCGAGAACTGGAATGCTGACTAAATACTTGAATAATCCAGAATATGATTTAGCAAATTCTTTTGTTTTAGGAGATCGTTTGACAGATGTAGAACTGGCTAAAAATTTGGGTGCAAAAGCTATTTTTATGAACAATACGGATGGAATTGGAAGCAATGAAATTTCATCAAAACGTGAAGAATTAAACGAGACAATCGTTTTACAAACAATGGATTGGAAGAAAATCTATGAGTTTTTAAAATTAGAAGCGCGTTCAGCCTCAATTACAAGAAAAACGAATGAAACGGATATTTACATCAATCTAAATCTTGACGGAACTGGAAAAAGCAAAATAGACACTGGAATTGCTTTTTTTGACCACATGTTAGACCAAATCTCACGTCATGGTCAAATGGACTTAGAAATCACTGTAAAAGGCGATTTAGAAGTCGATGAACACCACACAATCGAAGATACTGCAATTGCTTTAGGTGAAGTTTTTGCAAAAGCGTTAGGAAATAAATTAGGAATTGAGCGTTACGGATTCTGCTTGCCAATGGATGATTGTTTAGCGCAAGCTGCAATTGATTTTGGAGGAAGAAACTGGCTGATTTGGGAAACGGAATTCAAGCGTGAAATGGTTGGGAAAATGCCAACTGAAATGTTTTATCATTTCTTTAAATCATTTACAGACGGAGCAAAAGCCAACTTAAATATCAAAGCAGAAGGAATTAACGAGCATCACAAAATTGAAGCGATCTTCAAAGCTTTCGCGAAAGCCATAAAAGTAGCCGTAAAAAGAGATACCGAAAAAATGATTTTGCCTTCGACGAAAGGAATGCTTTAAAGTTTATGGTTGTTGGTTGATAGTTGTTAGCCATCAACCAATAACCATCAACCAACAACTAAATAGAATGAAAATAGTAATTATAAATTACGGAGCAGGAAATATTCAAAGCATTATGTTTGCTATTGAAAGGCTGGGGTTTAAAGCCATTTTAAGTAATGACCGTGAAGAAATTAAATCGGCTGATAAAGTTATTTTTCCTGGCGTTGGTGAGGCGAGTTCGGCAATGACAAAACTTCGTGAAAGCGGTTTGGATAACCTAATTCCGAATTTGAAACAGCCTGTTTTAGGAATTTGTCTTGGAATGCAGTTAATGTGTAATAAAACCGAAGAAGGAAATACCAAAGGTTTAGGAATTTTTGACGTTGATGTTTTGAAATTTTCCAACAACGTAAAAGTGCCTCAAATGGGATGGAATCAGATTTATGATTTGAAAACCGATTTATTTAAAGATGTTTCTGAAAATGAATTTATGTATTTAGTTCATAGTTTTTACGCACCAAATTGCGAATTTGCTGTAGCAAAAACCAATTATGATGTTGAATACGCATCTGCATTGCAAAAAAACAATTTCTACGGAACACAATTTCATCCAGAAAAAAGCGGGGATGTTGGGGAAAAGATTCTGAGGAACTTTCTTAAATTAAATTCCAAAATTTAAATTCCAAAGTCCAATTTTAAATATCAAAATTCAAAAATTCAATAAAAATATTAATCGATTTTGGAGAATCAAAAATCTAAAATCGTTTATCTAAAATCTAAAATTAAATGCGAATAATACCAGCCATAGATATCATTGAAGGAAAATGCGTTCGTTTGTCCAAAGGTGATTATGATACCAAGATAATTTACAATGAAAACCCGCTTGAAGTGGCGAAATCATTTGAAGCGCACGGAATTGAATATCTGCATTTAGTAGATTTAGACGGTGCAAAATCAAGCAAAATTGTCAACTATAAGATTTTGGAACAAATTGCAACGCAAACAAGTCTGAAAATTGATTTCGGTGGCGGATTAAAATCAGATGATGATTTGAGAATTGCTTTTGAAAGCGGTGCCAACCAAATTACCGGCGGAAGTATTGCTGTAAAAAACAGAACCATTTTCGAAAAATGGATTTCAGAATATGGTTCAGAAAAAATCATTTTAGGCGCTGATGCAAAAGATGAAAAAATAGCGGTTTCGGGTTGGCTAGAAGAGTCAAATGAAGATTTAGTTCCGTTTATTCAGGATTATCAATCGAAAGGAATGCAGTATGTTATTTGTACAGATATTGCAAAAGACGGAATGTTGCAAGGGCCAAGTTTTGACTTGTACAGTAAAATTTTAGCAAAAGCAAAAGGCGTAAAACTAATCGCTTCCGGCGGAATTTCAACTTTTGACGAATTACCAAAATTAGCAGAATTAGGCTGTGAAGGAACTATTATCGGAAAAGCAATTTACGAAGGAAGAATTACATTAAAGCAACTTGAAAACTATATTTTAAATAAATAGATATTCCGCAAAGTTGCACAAAGCAAAACGCAAAGATTCACAAAATTTTGCGTAGCTCTGAGAATCTTTGCGAATCTCTGTGAAACAACAAATAAAAATGCTTGCAAAAAGAATAATACCTTGTTTAGATATAAAAAACGGAAGAACGGTAAAAGGCGTTAATTTCGTTGACTTGCGCGATGCCGGTGATCCTGTAGAATTGGCAGAAATCTATTCGGCTGAAGGTGCAGATGAATTGGTTTTCTTGGATATTTCGGCAACCGAAGAAAGACGCAAAACACTTGTAAATATGGTGCGAAGTGTGGCGGAAAAAATCAATATTCCGTTTACAGTTGGCGGCGGAATTTCATCCGTGGAAGATGTTGATATTCTGCTGAATAACGGAGCAGATAAAGTTTCTATCAATTCATCAGCAGTAAAAAATCCGCAATTGATAAACGATTTGGCGCAGAAATTTGGAAGTCAATGCGTTGTAGTTGCAATCGACGCCAAACAAATTGACGGACAATGGATTGTGCATTTAGTTGGTGGAAAAGTACCAACTGAATTAAACTTATTTGATTGGGCCGTTGAAGTTGCGGAACGCGGTGCAGGAGAAATTCTTTTCACTTCAATGGATAACGACGGAACTAAAAACGGATTTGCAAATGAAGCTTTGGCAAAACTTTCAGAATTAGTAAATATTCCAATTATTGCTTCGGGCGGTGCAGGAAATATACAGCATTTCGTAGATTCGTTTCAAAAAGGAAAAGCAGATGCGGCATTGGCAGCGAGTGTTTTTCACTTTAAAGAAATTGAGATAAAAGCTTTGAAGCAGGAATTGAGAGGGAATGGAATTGAAGTGAGATTGTAAAAGAAGAAAGAGACAAGAAGAAAGAGAAGATTTAATCTAAAATAACAAGAATTCAGAGAATCTAAAATCTGAACTCTAAAATCTAAAATTAAAATGGATATCGATATCAAAAGCGCACACGGATTGATTCCGGCGATAATTCAAGACTCAGAAACTAAAAACGTTTTGATGTTGGGTTATATGAACGAAGAATCGCTTCAAAAAACAATAGAAACTCAAAAAGTAACTTTCTTTAGCCGTTCAAAACAAAGACTTTGGACGAAAGGCGAGGAGAGTGGAAACTTTTTAAAGTTAGTAAGTATAAAAAATGACTGCGACGGCGATACGCTTTTAATTCAGGCAGAACCTGTTGGGCCAACTTGTCATACAGGTGCAGATACATGCTGGCAGGAACCAAATGAGGCGAATTATGGTTTTATTTCTCATTTAGAAAATACGATTAAAACACGTAGAGAAAATGCTGATTCTGAGAAAAGTTACGTTGCTTCTTTATTCGAAAAAGGAATCAATAAAATTGCACAAAAAGTTGGTGAAGAAGCGGTAGAAGTAGTTATTGAAGCAAAAGATGATAACGACGATTTATTCCTTAGCGAAAGCGCTGATTTGTTATTTCATTATTTGATTTTATTACAAGCAAAAGGATATCAG